>NZ_AOFT01000009.1 GCF_000348905.1 Bhargavaea cecembensis DSE10 | reverse complement strand
GGAAGGAACCATCCGGTATTAGCCCCGGTTTCCCGGAGTTATCCCGACCTTACAGGCAGGTTGCCCACGTGNTCACCCGTCCGCCGCTGAATCGGGGGAGCAAGCTCCCCGTCATCCGCTCGACTTGCATGTATTAGGCACGCCGCCAGCGTTCGTCCTGAGCCAGGATCAAACTCTCCATAAGAGAGTACTATTTAATTTCCAGATATTCTGCCGTATGATCATTCGCCTCCGGCACATTCTATGAGTACAAGGAGGTGATACATCCATGGCAAACGACAACAACAACTCGAACCAGCTTCTCGTACCTGGTGTCCGCCAAGCGCTTGACCAGATGAAGTATGAAATTGCTCAGGAATTCGGAGTTCAGCTGGGTGCCGACGCAACATCGCGTGCCAACGGTTCCGTTGGCGGAGAAATCACCAAGCGTTTGGTTTCGATGGCACAGCAGCAAATGAAGGGTCAACAATAATGCAAGCGAAGGCCGCCCGTCCAAGACGGGCGGTCTTTAAATTTGTGCCGTTCTTTTACATAAAGTGTGCTTCCGTCGCCCCGGTCTATTCTCATGCCTCCTTTGGAGATATCTTCCGAAAACAAATTCGATTTTGAAACGCCGAAATGTTAGGCGTATAATCGGAAGTGAATATAGAAAAGGGGTGACTGGGCATGAACAGAGAAGATCTGCTGGCGCCGGAGCTGTATAACCTTGCTTCTGAATTTGAGAAATATGCTGATGACCCGGCGCGCAAGGCGCTGATCTGGACAAACGGGCAGGAAACGCGCGAAGTGTCGTACGGGGAACTGATGGACCGCGCAAACCGCTGTGCAAACGTGCTCGCCTCGCACGGCCTCGGAAAAGGCGATGTCGTCATCGTCATGATGCCCAGGCTGATCGAAGCTTATGTGGCTTATGTGGCTGCCCTGAAGTCCGGCATTGTCGTCATTCCAAGTTCTGAAATGCTCCGTGCATCGGATATTGATTACCGGCTTGTGCACAGCGGAGCCAAAGCGATCATCGCCTATGCTCCATTTGCGGACCAGTTCAAGGAAGCCGGCCATATGGACGGCGTCAAATTGTTTATTGTCGGTGACTCGGAGGAGGGAATTCCGCTTCTTGATGAAATGGAAAACGCTTCTGACAAATTTGAATCTCCGGAGACACGCAGCGGCGATATGGCGTTCCTGTCCTACACGTCCGGGACGACAGGCAAACCAAAAGGGGTTGTCCATACCCATGGCTGGGGCTACGCCCATCTCCGCACTTCCGCTGCAAACTGGCTCGGCATTGAGGACGGTGACACCGTTTGGGCGACTGCAAGCCCGGGCTGGCAGAAATGGATCTGGTCACCGTTTCTGGCGACACTCGGCAGCGGTTCGACCGGATTTGTCTACGACGGGCGGTTTAAGCCTGAAAAGTACCTGGACCTCATCGGTCAATACGGGGTCAATGTGCTGTGCTGCACGCCGACTGAATACCGGCTGATGGCAAAAACGGATCACCTTTCAGACTACGACCTCTCATCGCTCCATAGTGCCGTTTCGGCAGGTGAGCCCCTGAACATCGAAGTCATTGAGACCTTCCGGCGTGAATTCGACCTGGAGGTAAGGGACGGATACGGGCAGACTGAAAATACGCTGCTCGTCGGAACGATGAAGGGGATGGAGGCACGCCCGGGTTCGATGGGCAAGCCGACGCCCGGAAACCGGGTCGTCATCATTGATGATGACGGCAAGCCTTGCGCACCGGGTGAGGCAGGGGATATTGCGGTCCATGTCGACACGCCGGCTCTGTTCAAGGAATACCTGAACGATCCGGAGCGGACGAGCCGGCAATTCCGCGGAGATTATTATGTGACGGGGGACCGTGCCAGGATGGACGAGGACGGCTATTTCTGGTTTGAGGGCCGTGCAGATGACATCATCATCTCCTCCGGCTATACCATCGGGCCGTTTGAAGTGGAAGACGCACTGACCAAGCACCCGGCCGTAAAGGAATGCGCAGTGGTCGCCAGCCCGGACCCGGATCGCGGCAGCATCGTCAAGGCGTACATCGTTCTCCGGAACCCGGAGGAAGCATCGGAGGAACTCGTGAAGAACCTGCAGGAGCATGTCAAAACCGTCACGGCTCCGTATAAGTATCCGCGTGCCGTGGAATTTATCGGGGAACTGCCGAAGACCGCATCCGGCAAAATCATGAGGGTTGAACTTCGCAAGCAGGAAGCCATGAGCTGATCCTGAGCTGCACATACCCGCTTTGTCAGGTGGTTTTCGGTACCGTGCAAGGCGGCGATGAAATCTCCCCGAGCTTTTTGGGGAGGTTTTTCCGGTTTGGGGATAAGCGGGCAGGACCCGCCCCAACCCGTTCATGCCCTGCGATGCAGAGCAAAAAGGAGGGACCGTCCTTGGAAAGCAAGGAGAAAGCAGGCATCATCTGGGCGGCCTCCGCTTACCTGATATGGGGAGTGCTGCCGATTTATTGGAAAGCCCTCGGCCATGTGCCGAGCGGAGAAGTTCTTGCCCAGCGGATTTTCTGGGCGTCAATCACCACCGGAGCGGTGGTTTTGCTTCTGGGACAGGGAAAGCAGCTGGCAGAAGACCTGAAGGCCCTCTGGAAAAACCAGCGGGCATTCTGGAGCCTGTTCGGCGCTTCCGTCATCATTTCGGGCAACTGGTATCTGTTTATCTGGGCGGTCAATAACGGCCATATCGTCCAGACCAGCCTCGGATACTACATCAACCCGCTCCTATCCATCCTGCTCGGGATCATCTTCCTGAAAGAGCGGCTGTCTTCTGCTGAGAAAGCAGCCGTCGTGCTGGCTCTGGCGGGAGTCCTGATCATCACCGTTTCCCATGGGACATTCCCATGGCTTGCGCTCGGCCTGGCAGGAACGTTTGCCATTTACGGGTTTGCCAAAAAGACGATCCATCTCGATGCCCTGAGAGGATTGACGATCGAGACGGCATTTATCGCACCGGCGGCTGTCATCTATCTCATTTGGGCGGAGACCTCCGGCCAGCTGGTGTTTTTCGAGGCTGACATGGGCACCGTCATGCTCATTATCCTGTCCGGAGCGGCGACAGCCGTCCCGCTCGTCCTGTTTGCCCGGGGAGCACAGAGCATGCCGCTGTACCTGCTCGGCTTTCTCCAGTACATTGCGCCGACCATGATGCTGTTCCTGGGAGTCATAGTCTATGGCGAGGCATTCGGGGTTGTGGAGCTGATCGCCTTTTCCTTCATCTGGTCCGGACTGGTCCTGGTGACCGTTTCGAAGTTCCGGATGATGAAAAAGATGAAGCCGGCACAAGAAAAATGAAACGGACGGGGGTCCTTGCCCGTATAGTGAGTTGGAAAGGGAGGTAGTAACCAATGAATATGAAACGATGGATCGCCCTTGGAGCGGCCGTTCTCCTGTTCGTCGTCGCAGCGGGCATCAACACGGTGTCGTCCATTATGTCGATGAACTGGCAATCCGTGATGGAAGATCAGCTCGCACCTGCAGGCGGACAGATGGAGCAGGTTGTCGAGGAAGGGGATGCGAGGAACCGGATCGCGTTGCTGCGCGTAGACGGCATCATCCAGGACACGGGCGCAGCCTCCCCATTGTTTGCGACAACCGGATACAACCATCAGGCATTCATGGAGCAGCTGGAGATGATCCGGGAGGACAATTCCGTCAAGGGCGTGGTCCTGTACGTGAACTCTCCGGGCGGAGGAGTTGTAGAATCGTCCGATATCCATGACAAGCTGGTCGAAATCAAGGAAGAAAAGGATATCCCGGTTTACGTCAGCATGGGATCCATGGCGGCATCGGGCGGCTACTACATTTCGGCGCCGGCGGACAAGATCTTCGTACATAAAGAGACCCTGACCGGCTCGATCGGCGTCATCATGGAAAGTGTCAACTACGGCGGATTCGCCGAAGAGCACGGAATCGATTTCGTCACCATCAAATCGGGCGAGTACAAGGACATCATGAGCCCGACACGGGATATGACGGAAGAAGAGCGGAACATGCTGCAGACGATGCTGAACGATTCCTACGAGCGGTTTGTTGACGTCATCGAGGCAGGCCGCGGCATGAGCGAGGCAGAAGTGAAGAAATGGGCAGACGGCCGGATCATGAACGGCGGGCAGGCAGTAGAGGCCAAGCTTGCGGACGAAACCGGCCGGCTGGAAGATGCGATTGCCGGGCTCCGGGCGGATCATGACCTGGACAAAGCTCAGGTGTTTGAATATGGCATGGATGCGGGCTTCGGCTCACTATTCGGGGTGAAGATGCAGTCGCTCTTCCAGGGTGATCTGGAAAGCCGCATCATCGGACAGGTGCTGTCCGACTACAACTCGCCGCGCATGATGTACCTGTACGGTGAAAAGTGAGGAGGGATTCGAAATGACGGAACCAATTCAGGGAACCGGCCGTCTGCCCGGATCCTTCCCGGAACCGGAGGAGTTCCGGCATGCCTACGCCGGATTCTGGATCCGCTTCTGGTCTTATCTGATCGACCTGATCGTTCTGGGCTCTCTCAGCATGCTCGCAGTACGGCCGCTGTTCCGGCTGGCGGGGCTTGAAATTGCACCGGACGCATGGTATGCACCGTACAACCTGCTGACTGCGGCAATCTTTTTCCTGTATTTCATCCTCATGACGAAATACTTCGGACAGACGGTCGGCAAAATGGTCACCGGAATCCGGGTCATCCGTAGGGACGGCGGTCCGCTGGACTGGAAGACGGTCCTGTTCCGCGAGTGGGTCGGCCGGTATTTCTCGAAGACACTGGTGGTCCTGTACCTGGTGGTCGGGTTCACACCGAAAAAGGAAGCGCTGCACGACTATATCGCGGACACGCTGGTCATCCATGAAGAGCGCTACCAAAAAGCTGCCTCTTCCCGCGTTTATGCGAACCGTTTGCAAGACGGTCACGCACTCTAGTACACTGAAGGAAAAGGAGGCGTTGCAATATGGCACAAGTAACATTCAAACAACAACCGGTTACACTCCTCGGAACGGAAATCAAGGTCGGTGACGAGGCGCCGGACTTCACGGTCCTGCAAAACGACCTGTCCCCGTTCACGCTGAAAGATACGGAAGGGAAGATCCGGCTGATCAGCGTCATCCCGTCGATCGACACCGGCGTCTGCTCAACACAGACGAAGCGCTTCAACGAAGCCGTTACCGAATTGGGGGATGACGTGGCGGTCCTGACAATCTCCGTCGACCTGCCATTCGCGCAGGCGCGCTGGAAAGCATCGGAAGGCCTGGACAATGCCCACACCCTTTCCGATCACCGGGACCTGTCGTTCGGCACAGCATATGGGGCTGTCATGAAGGAGCTGCGCCTCCTGGCACGGAGCGTCTTCGTGATCGGCAAAGACGGCAAGGTGGCCTATGTCGAATACGTTCCGGAAGGCACCGACCACCCGGACTACGACAAAGCAATCGACGCCGTCAAGAAACTGGCGGAATAACCAAAACGAAACCCACTCAGGCGAGTGGGTTTCATATTTGTGGAGGATGAACATGGAAACCTATACAGAACGGATCTTTAATTTCATTGACGGCCACGCCGAAAGGATCTCGAAAAAAGAGGGCACGATGTATCTGGAAGCCGTCCTTGAAACGGTGAGGGCATGGGCGGACGGAAAGATCGGTCCGGAAGCGGAAAAGCCGTCAAAGGAAGAAGTGCGCAAGGGACTCCAGCTGGCCATGCTGAAGGGCATGAAGGAAAGCGCCCAGCCAAACCACCAGATGACACCTGATTCCATCGGGCTGATCGCCGGCTACCTGGCCGACCGTCTGTCCGGCGGCAAACCGTATGTGACGCTGTTCGACCCGGCAATCGGAACAGGAAACCTGCTCTATACCGTGATGAACTTCATGGACGGCCGCACTGCCGCAAGCGGGTCCGAAATCGATGATCTGCTGATCCAGCTCGCAGCCGCATCGGCGGAACTGCTGGCACAGCCGGTGACCCTTTATCACCAGGATTCCCTGCGACCCCTGATGGTGGACCCGGCAGACCTGGTGGTCACGGACCTGCCGGTAGGCTATTATCCGGACGATGAAAACGCGATGAACTATAATCTGAGAGCGGAGGAAGGCCATTCCTACTCCCATCACCTGTTCATCGAGCAATCTGTCCGGCACCTGAAAAAAGGCGGCCACGGCATCTTCGTCGTCCCGGCCAACCTGTTCGAATCGGAATTTGCCACACAGCTCCATACCTTCCTGAAGGGGGAAGCGGAAATCCTCGGTGTCATTGCACTTCCTGAAGGCCTGTTCAAGAATCGGGCGAATGCCAAGAGCCTGCTTCTCCTGAGGAAGCCGGACGGCCGCACCGGACCAAAGCCGGAGGTTCTGCTGGCGCAGGCGCCGGATCTGAAAAATGCAAATGCCGTCTCGGCATTTTTCGGCAAGGTCGACGCCTGGGCGGAGCAGAACGGCTATAAAAAAGCGTGATAAAAAGGGATGTGCAGCGTTCGGCTGCACATCCCTTTTGCTTATTCTGCAATCGGTTCTTCACCGGGCAGTTCTTCTGTCCGGACAACGAGCACGTCACACTTCGCGCTCCGGACAATCGTTTCCGAAATCGATCCGATCAGGAAGCGCTCGACCGCATTGAGTCCGGTCGCTCCGCAGACGATCAGATCCGCCTCGACCTTTTTCGAAATATCACGAGGGATCATCGTTTTCGGCGAACCGTATTCCACGACGAGGTTCACATCCCTGACGCCGGCCGCTTCAGCTTCTTTGCGGTAGTCGGAAAGGAGCTGGTCCGCGAATTTATGGGCCCGATCAGCGATGGAGCGGTCATACGCCTCAACCGCGGCAAACGAGCGGGTGTCAATGATGTTCACCAGGTTCAGAGTGGCATTGTTGCGCTTTGCGATGCCGACCGACTTCTTGAATGCCCACTCGGCTTCCTTGGAACCATCTACCGCGACAAGAATATGTTTGTAGTTGAGTGTCATGTCGTTCCCTCCTTTTTCTACTGTTCTCTTTCGGCGTCAGAAATGCCGAATCCTGCTAGAGAGTGGCGGGAACAGTGGCAAAATTGTGTCGCTTCGGAAGAAAAGCACTTCCGTGCCGAAAAAAGAGTGGTATGATGGAACTGCAGAAACAGGGGACAAGCCAACCATCTGCCCAGCAACCAAGGATAGACATACGGGAGGGTTTAGGAAATGCGAATCGGTGTACCAAAGGAAATCAAAAACAATGAAAACCGTGTGGCAATGACGCCTGCGGGTGTGGTGACGCTCAATCTGGCGGGCCATGAAGTGCTGATTGAAAACGGAGCAGGAGAAGGCTCCGGCTTCACTGATGAAGATTATCGCGAAGCGGGAGCGACAATAGTCGGGACGGCACGTGAAGCATGGGAAGCGGACATGGTGATGAAAGTAAAAGAGCCGGTCGCATCCGAATACCCATACTTCCGTGAAGGGCTGATCCTCTTTACTTATCTCCACCTTGCACCGGAAGAAGAACTCACTGCGGCACTGCTGGAAAACAAGGTTGTCGGCATCGCCTATGAAACGGTCCAGCTGCCGAACCGCTCGCTGCCGCTGCTCTCGCCGATGAGCGAAGTTGCCGGCCGCATGGCGACACAGATCGGTGCCCAGTTCCTCGAGCGCATCCACGGCGGCAAGGGGATCCTTCTGTCCGGCGTACCCGGTGTCCAGCGCGGGAAAGTCACCGTTATCGGAGGCGGCATGGCCGGTGCGAACGCTGCCCGCGTTGCAGTCGGAATGGGTGCACAAGTGACGGTTCTCGATCTGAATCCCGAGCGGCTCCGCCAGCTTGACGACCAGTTCGGCAACGACATCCAGACACTGATGTCGAATCCGCTCAACATTGCGGAAGCGGTGAAGGAAGCGGACCTCGTCGTTGGTGCGGTGCTGATCCCGGGTGCAAAGGCGCCAAAGCTCGTCACCGAGGAAATGGTCAAGGCGATGCAGCCGGGATCGGTTCTCGTTGATATTGCGATCGACCAGGGCGGTATCTTCGAGACAAGTGACCGGGTAACGACGCATGACGATCCGACCTATGAAAAACACGGTGTCGTCCACTATGCGGTCGCCAATATGCCGGGGGCAGTTCCCCGCACGTCCACAATGGCACTGACGAATGTCACGGTGCCTTATGCGCTCCAGATCGCCAACAAAGGCTGGAAACAGGCGGCGCTTGACAACGAAGCACTCCGCAAAGGCTTCAACACGCTTGAAGGGCACATTACCTACAAAGCTGTTGCAGATGATCAGGGCCGCGAATATGTCCCGGTCGAATCTCTGCTCCAATAATGCACAGCAAAACCGCCGAAGGAAAATCCTTTCGGCGGTTTATCTTTTCGTATGGACCGGTCAATTGTAAATCCTGTTACCCGATGATTTGAAGTTCTTTCGGGAATTTGGTCAGCACTTCCACACCGTCGGCCGTGACGACGACATCATCCTCGATCCGGACGCCGGTGATGTCCGGGTGATAGATGCCCGGTTCGATCGTGAAGACCATGCCTTCCTCGAGTTCCATTTCATTCGAACCGTGCAGGGAAGGGAATTCATGGACGGAAATTCCGAGTCCATGGCCCAGGCGGTGGGTGAAGTACTCGCCGTAGCCGGCTTCAGTGATCACATCCCGGGCCGTCTTGTCGAGGTCCATCGCACGAACACCGGGCTTGACTGCATCGACGGCAGCCTGCTCGGCGCGCTTCACGGTCTCATAGATGGTGCGCATTTCTTCTGTGGGCTCACCGAACGCCACAGTGCGGGTGATGTCGGAACAGTAGCCTTCCCAGACAACTCCAAGGTCGAACAGGATAAAGTCTCCCTTCCGGATTTTCCGGTCACCCGGAGTGCCATGTGGAGAAGCCGTCTTCTTGCCGCTCAGCACCATCGTATCGAATGACATATGCGATACGCCTTTTTTCTTCATCTCGAACTCGATGGCCGTAAGGATCTCCAGCTCTGTCTTGCCTTCTGCGATTTCACGGCAGCCGACTTCAATGGCGTAGTCCGCGAGTTCCGCCGCTTTGCGGAGTTTCTCGAGTTCGGCCCCGTCCTTGATGTTCCTCATGGCATTGAGTTTGCTGTCGAGCCCTGTGAATGCGGCTTCCGGATAAATCTCTTTTAGTCGTTCATAGCGTTCGACATTCATGTGGGACTTCTCGATCGCAATCCGGGATGGTGTGATGCCGCGCCCGCGGATCGCCCGGTCGACAATCGTCCATGCATCATCGGTATCTTCGTGTCCCACGGCTTCGCCCGTCCATCCGGCCGCCTTTACATCCGGCAGCTCCATTTTCGGTGCAATGATGAACGGCTCGGCATCGCGGAATACCGCAACGGCCAGCAGCCGCTCATGGGGTTCGCTTTTGAATCCGGAAAGGTAAAACACATTATCGGGTGTCGTGACCAGTGCAGCGTCGATCCCGTTCTCCTTCATGTACGTCCTGATTTCTTTTATTTTCTCCATTCCGAACACCAGCCTTTCTGAATGAATCCATCATAGCAAAAAGAAGGATTCGGCGCATACCCTGTCGAAACATGCCCGGGAGCAAACAGAAAGGGGCATGTATTCATGAAAGTTTCTTATCACGGCCATTCGGTCGTCAAAATCCGGACGGAGCGGCATACAATCCTGATCGATCCGTTCATTACCGGCAACGAACTGACGGACCTGAAACCAGAAGATGAGAATCCGGATGTCATCCTTCTGACACATGGACATGGCGATCACGTGGGTGACACGGTCGACATCGCGAAGCGTTCCGGCGCGCTTGTCGTCGCACCGAATGAGCTGGCCGTCTGGCTGGGCTGGCAGGGCGTCAACACACACCCGATGCACATCGGCGGCGCATATGAGTTCGATTTCGGGAAAGTAAAGTTCACCCAGGCGTTCCACGGCTCTTCTTTCATCAAAGAAGACAGCCAGGAAATCATCTACACGGGCATGCCGGCCGGGATCCTGTTCACTGCTGAAGGAAAGACGGTCCACCATCTTGGTGACACGGGACTGTTCTCCGACCTGGAACTGATCGGGAAGCGCCACCCGGCGGATATCGCCTTTTTGCCGATCGGGGACAACTTCACTATGGGGCCCGAGGACGCGGCTTATGCGGTCGGCCTCCTGAAGCCGAAGGTGGCGGTGCCGATCCACTATGATACGTTCCCTCCGATCAGGCAGGATCCGGAAGACTTTAAAAATCAGGTGGAAGGAACCGAAGTGAGGATCATGAAGGCGGGAGACTCCATCGATCTCTGACCACCATAACTGTTGCGGGAGGCGCCGGGCCTTCCGTTTTTTGCTTTCCCAACCAGGACCTGCCGCATGACGGACCCACTTCACCCGGGGTTCTTTTTGCTACTCAGGCACGCCCACTATGGTAAGATGGAATCATCAGAAGCTGGGAAAAGGTGACGACGTGGCGACAAAACATGAGAAGATCTTACAATACATCGAGAGCCTGCCGGTCGGCGACAAAATCTCCGTCCGCCAGGTCGCCAAGGAGATGAATGTCTCCGAGGGAACGGCGTACCGTGCCATCAAGGAAGCGGAAAACCGGAAACTCGTCAATACGATCGAACGGGTCGGGACGATCCGGATCGAGCAGAAGAAAAAAGAGAACATCGAGCGGCTGACATTTGCAGAAGTGGTGAATATCGTTGACGGGCAGGTCCTGGGCGGCCGGAACGGCCTCCACAAGACACTGACGAAATTCGTCATCGGCGCGATGCAGATGGAAGACATGATGCGATACACCGACCCGGGCAGTTTGCTGATTGTCGGGAACCGCCTGAAGGTGCACGGAAATGCCATCCGCGCGGGAGCGGCCGTCCTGATTACGGGCGGGTTTGATGCCTCCGACGAGGTGAAGAAGCTGGCCGACGAAGTGGAACTTCCGATCATCTCGACCAGCTATGACACGTTCACCGTGGCGACGATGATCAACAGGGCGATCTATGACCAGCTGATCGAAAAGGATATTCTCCTTGTCGAGGACATCATTGTGCCGATCAGCCAGACGGCCACACTCGATTCGGGCGATCATGTGTCCGATTTTCATGCGCGCAACAAAACAACCTCTCACGGCGCATTTCCGGTGACAAGCGGGAGCGGCCGGCTTGTCGGCATCGTCACGGCAAAGGACGTGATCGGGATGGACGGAGAGGTCCCGATCGAACGGGTCATGACACCGAAACCGATCTCCGCGGGGATGAAGATGAGTGTTGCCTCGGCGGCCCACAGAATGATCTGGGAAGGGATTGACCTGATGCCTGTCGTCTCCACGGGAGACAAGCTTGAGGGGGTCATCAGCCGCCAGGATGTGCTGAAGGCGCTCCAGGTCGCACAGCGGCAGCCGCACCAGGGGGATACATTCGAAGACCTCGTGCGGTCGCAGATGGAAGAGGACGCGGAGGCGGAATCCACCCTGCTCTTCACCGTGACACCCAGGATGACCAATCCTCTCGGTTCACTTTCCCACGGTGCGCTGACGATTATGCTGTCGGAAGCGGCCGATCAGTTCCTGAAAAAGCGCAAGCGCGGGGAAAGTGTCATCGAGAGCATGTCCGTGTACTTCATGAAGCATGTCCAGCTCGGTTCCCAAGTCCGCATCAGGCCGGAACTGCTGGACATGAGCCGGCACTTTGCCAAGATGGAATTCACCGTATACAGCGGTGAGGCCATCGTCGGCAAGGCCATGATGATGCTTCAGGTATTTGAACGATGAAAAAAGTGATGCACAGTCTGTGCATCACTTTTCATTCAGCCGCCGCTCTTCCTCAAGGAAGCCGGCATAATGTTTTCTCGCCTTAATATTGTGGACAAGAACGTAGAGTCCGAGCAGGATGAAGGCTGCGGCTACGATATACGTGACCACTCCGGTAAACAGGATCAGCTGATGCGCACCGAACAGCATGATGAATGCTCCGAGTGCTGCCGAGGCGCTGCTGCGGTGATACTGGCGCTCCGCCTGAAGCGTTGTCCGGAACTGCTTTGTCTTAAAGTAAAGATAGGCGACCACTGAAAAGATGATCAGTGCGAGAAAAGTCAGATTAAGCATTGAATCCCTCCGGTCAAGCAAAACTGTCCTCATTGTATCTCGAATTTTGCCGGATTGCGAAGGGAAAAGACCGGTCGATGGAGGGAATAGGGTTGAAACGACAAATCATTGACACAATTGAGCGCTACGACACCATCATCATCCACCGCCATGTAAGGCCGGATCCGGATGCATATGGTTCCCAGCTGGGACTCAAGACGCTGATCCTGGACAATTATCCGGGGAAGAAGGTGTTCGCTGCCGGCGATCATGACTTTTCGCTGGATTATCTCGGAAGGCCGGACGAAGTGGCCGTGCCGCTTTATGAGGGCGCGCTCGTCATCGTGACAGACACGGCGAATACGGAAAGGATTGACGGCTGCCACTACGGCAAAGGTGCCGAGCTCATCAAGATCGACCACCATCCCGATGACGACCGGTACGGCACCATCAGATGGGTGGAGCCTGACGCCAGTGCGACAAGCGAGCTGATTTACCGGCTGTTCAAGGCAGGCGAGCAGTCGCGGGGCTGGAGGATGAGCGTCGGGGCCGCCCGGCTCCTATACGCAGGCATTATCGGAGATACGGGAAGGTTCCTGCATCCGTCGGCCGGCCCGGAAACGTTCCTGGCAGCGGCAGAGCTGGTGTCACACGGCTTTGACCGTCCCTCCCTCCATAACGCGATGTACGAGATGGATGCGCCTCTCCTCAGGCTGAACGGTTACATCCTGCAAAACCTCAAAGTGGACAATGGGGTAGGCGTGGTCAAAATTACTTCGGAAACGATGGACGAATTCGGTGTCACCGCCTCGGATACCGCAAAACTGGTCGGGGTTCCCGGCGCAGTCAAGGGGCTGGTCGCCTGGGTCTTCCAGGTCGAGGAGGAAGACCAGATCCGCCTCCGCTTCCGTTCCAAAGGTCCGGTTGTCAATGATCTGGCCAGGCGGTTCGGAGGGGGCGGCCATGCACTTGCCGCCGGCGCTTCCGCCGCAGACTGGAAGGAAGCGGAGCAGGCGGCAGAAGCACTTCGTGAACTGTGCGGCAACTGACAGGGAGGGATCGGGATGAACATGGCATATGCGCAGATCATGACATCGGATGATCCGCTGCAAAGCATCATCCGGCCCGGCATGCTCCCGGAAGCCCTCAAGGCACGGGGAGCCGTTGCGGCGGCGATCGTCAATACGAAACTGTACGGCGTCCTGCCGTTTGCCCGGGCGGTGAAATCGGCCGGCATCCGGCCCGTCATCGGGCTGACCGTACAGATCGAGACGGAGGCCGGCGTCCTGCCGGCCTTTATCTATGCGAAAGACGACGGAGGCTACCAAAACCTGCTCAAGATGAGCAGCGCGCTGTCCGTCAAGGACCGGGATACGCTTCCGCTGGCCTGGCTCAAGGCATACAGCAGGGGTGGCCTGCTTGTGGCCGATCCTGCATCGATGGATAACGGGGATCCGGCAGGGGCGATGCAAGCTGTACTTGATGCCGGGGGACCGGACCGGATACTAGTCGGCATATCCCGCCAGGGCGGGATCCGGCATGCCGAAGAGGAAACTTGGACCGGATTTGCGGAAAAAGAAGGTCTCGCCGTTTGTGCAGTGGCCGTTGCCCGATACATAGACAGGGAGGATGCATTCGCATACCGGGTAGCCCGTCTGATTGATGAGGGAGGAAAACTTTCGGAAAACGACCTCGCAGATCTCCCTGAAGCCGGGCTGCCGATGCCGGATGAGCTTTTGGCAAGATTTTCTGATCATCCGGAGTGGCTGGAAGCGACTGCGGGGCTTCTGATGTCCTGCGGCAACACAATACCCGAAGCAGAGCGGCTCATGCCGAAGTTCCCGCTTGGCGAAGGGGAGACGGCTGACGGGCGCCTTCGCAGGGACTGCCTGGAGGGGCTCGGAAAAAGGCTGGGTCCGGTTCCGGACACTTATGCAGCACGGCTGAATCATGAGCTGGACGTGATTTCATCGATGGGCTACTCGGATTATTTTCTCATCACTGCGGATTTCATCGCTTATGCAGCCGCGAAGGGAATTCTGACAGGGCCCGGCCGCGGGTCATCGGCCGGGTCGCTGGTTGCCTACGCGCTCGGGATCACTGATGTTGACCCAATCGCCTATGGCCTGATCTTCGAGCGCTTTCTGAACCCCGAGCGGGTCAGCATGCCGGATATCGATGTGGACTTTGCGGATCATCGCCGGCATGAGGTGATTGAATATGTCGCTGCGAAATATGGTCGGGACCATGTGGCGCAGATCATCACGTTCGGGACATTATCCGCACGCGCTGCCGCGAGGAGCACGGCACGCGTCTTCGGATTCCCGGAAGCGGAGCAGCGCGAAATCTCCAAGATGATTCCGGGAAGGCCCGGGATGACACTGGCGGAAGCGGCGGCTCCGGGCGCTCCTCTGTCGCGCTGGGCAGAAGCGGCGCCGAACAGGCAAAAATGGCTGAATGCGGCACTCGCCCTTGAAGGCATTCCGAGAAACGCCTCCACACACGCAGCAGGGGTCGTCCTGTCGCCGGTGCCGCTTGTGGATGCTGTGCCCCTGACCAGCGGTTCGGAAGGAATCTACCTGACCCAGTGGCCAATGAAAGAAGTGGAGGAACGCGGGCTTCTCAAGATGGACTTTCTCGGTCTGAGGAACCTGACGCTCCTGGACCGGATCCGGTCCATGATCCGGTACGACCGGAATGTTTACCTGGACTTCGGAAAAATCCCCCTGGATGATCCGGCTACCATCCGGCTGTTCCAGGCGGGTGACATGACCGGGGTCTTCCAGTTCGAGTCGCCGGGCATGCGGGATACGCTCAGGAAGCTGAAACCGGAGCGTTTCCGTGACATCTACGCGATCAACGCGCTGTACAGGCCGGGCCCGATGGACAATATACCGGTGTTTGAGCGCAGGATGCACGGCAGGGAACGTGTTCCGTCGATCCATCCTGACATCGATCCGATCCTGGAGGAGACGTACGGCATCATCGTCTACCAGGAACAGATCATGCAGATCGCCGTACAAATGGCAGGATTCACAATGGGGGAGGCGGACATTCTCCGCCGGGCCGTCAGCAAGAAAAAGAGGGATGTGCTTGAGCGGGAACGGGAGCACTTTGTACGCGGAGCGGAATCCCGCGGATATGACCGCGGGTCAGCCGTCAGGGTTTACGATTATATCGTCAGGTTCGCGGATTACGGTTTCCCG
Source organism: Bhargavaea cecembensis DSE10 (assembly GCF_000348905.1). Classification (GTDB taxonomy): domain Bacteria; phylum Bacillota; class Bacilli; order Bacillales_A; family Planococcaceae; genus Bhargavaea; species Bhargavaea cecembensis. The sequence goes on along the minus strand of NZ_AOFT01000009.1, from coordinate 143,211 downwards.
AAAAGCCACGCCGTCGCCTATTCTTTGATTTCATTCCGGCTGGCATACCTGAAGACGCATGAACCCGCATACTTCTATGCAGCACTTCTTTCACAGGCGGCGGGTGACGCGGACCGGGTTTCCAGGCTGGTCAGCGAAATCCGCATGAAGGGCATCCAGATCCTGCCGCCGTCCGTAAAAAAGAGCGGCTACGCATGCAGGGTGGAGGACGGCGCGATCCGCTACGGCCTATCCGGCATCAAGGGGGTTCCCGCCCCGTTCATCAGAAGATTGCTGGAAGCCAGAAAGCTTTCCGCTCCGTGGGAAGACCTGTTCGACATGGCGGTCGCCCTATCCGGTGCGCATTTCACAAGGGGGGCAGCCGAGCCGCTTGCACGGTCGGGTGCGCTGGATGACTTCCATCCGGACAGGGCCGTCCTGCTTGCCTCGATCGGAGCAGCGGAAACCTATGCGAATTTGGTGAGGCCGACCGAAGAGGACGATCTGTTCGGCGGAGATGCGGCATCGTTCGGCCGCCAAAAGTACTCCGAGGCCGGAACGCTGCCCGAAGCCCTGAAACTCCAGTACGAACGGGACGCACTCGGCTTCTATATATCGGAACACCCGGCGGCGAGACTGAAGACAGACCGGAGCGGGTCATTTGCGGATATCGCCGCACTCGGCGGCGGAAGCGGCCGTGTTCGGGTCGCAGGCATCATCACCGAGATCAAGCGCATCCGGACAAAAAAAGGGGAGGCCATGGCGTTCCTCAAACTTCAGGACGACACGGGAGAAGTCGAATGCACCCTGTTCCCGAAAGAATACGCAGCCTTCAACCGCCTGCTCACGGAAGAAGCCGGCATCCGCCTGTCCGGCCACGCCGAAATGCGCAACGGCCGCCTGCAGCTGATCGTGAAGAATATCGAAGGGTAACCTTCGATGGGTTTCTGATACAGGCAATTATCAATTAGTCAAAAAACGCCACGCCTTGTTCCAGGATTCTACTTTTAGAGTGGGAACGACATCATTTTTTCTATTATGTGGATGGATTGGTGCGAAGGGCCCGAGACACCTGCGGGAAAAGCGTTAGCCGAAGACCCCGCAGGATGTGGCACAACGCTACGCTTTTGTGCCCAAAAGTGTTGCGTAATGCTCCGCAACGCTGGCGCTTTAGCTCGCAGGAGATCTTCCGCTACGCGATGCGCACAGACGCCAGTCTCCGTACTGGCGCCGGCTAAGGCAACGCCCGCGGTAAGGGAAGGCCCGCAGCGGAATTCCGGAGGATTTTATGAAAAAGAAAAACTGCAGACAAAAAAGCCATACATTCACTTGTCGACACCCTGACTGCACAGATCTTCTGTGCAGTTTTTTCTTTACTCGTTTTTCCGATTCCGTTATGCTGTATGGGTACGAGTGGTCTGACCACTTTCAATTAAATGGTAAAACAAGGAGCGCGACATGACCGAAACCAAACCGTCCCGCAAGATGTTTCTTGAAGTGGTGCAGGAATTGCGCTCGCTTATCGGGAATGAAAACATTCGGGCAGGAGATAAACTTCCCTCCGAGCGGGTGCTTGCCGAGCGGCTCGGAACCGGAAGGTCGACGATCCGGGAAGCCCTGCGGAGCCTGGAGCTGCTCGGGCTGATCGAGTCACGGCAGGGAGAAGGCACATTCCTGTCCGACTTCCGCAAACACCAGCTTGTCGAAGTGCTCGCGGCATTCATCATGCAGGAACCGAAGTCGCTCGAGGACGTAAGCGCAACGATGCGGATCCATGAAAAGGAAGCGGTCCGTGTCTCATCGGGACACGATGATATCCGCAAACTGCCGCTTTGGGACAGTCTCATCGACGCAGTGGAATCCGGAGGCCCTTATCTTCGGGAAGACATTGTGCGGGAAGTGCTGATCGCATCCGGCAACCGCCTGTCCCTTAAAATCTGGCACCTGCTTTACCAATATGCCGGGAAGCCCTATTCAGGAGAGGCAGAGGCAGATGAACGGACTGAAATCGCAGGCATGCTCCGGCTGATCCGGAGCGGCGAGACCGAAAAAGCAGTGGCGGCCTATGACCGATGGACCGAAATTGTACACGCTCAAAGGGGGAATACCGATGGCGATCATCCGAGAGATGTTCAAGAAAAATAAAAAACGGTACATGACCGTCCCTTCCGAGGCGGCAAAGGATGTACCTGAAGGACTCATGACAAAATGTCCTGAATGCAAATCCATCGTCCTGACAAAGGACCTGATGAAATGTGATAAAGTCTGTCCCGACTGCGGACATCATTATAAAATGACTGCATACGAGCGGGTGGACTGCCTGTTTGATGAGGATACGTTCATTCCGATGGATGAGGGCATGAAAACCGTCAATCCGCTCGGCTTCCCTTCGTATGAAGAAAAAGTGAATGCGGATGCGGAGAAAACCGGCCTGAATGAAGCGGTGCTCACGGGCATCGGCGAGATCGACGGCCAGCGCATCGCCGTGGCGATCATGGATTCCCATTTCCGGATGGGATCCATGGGATCGGTCGTCGGCGAGAAAATCACCCGTGCGATCGAGAAAGCTACAGAAGAAGGAGTCCCTTTCATCATCTTTACTGCAAGCGGGGGTGCCCGGATGCAGGAGGGCGTTCTCTCGCTCATGCAGATGGCCAAGACGAGCGTCGCGCTTTCCCGTCACGCGGACCGCGGACTCCTGTTCATCTCAGTCATGACACACCCGACGACGGGCGGAGTGTCTGCAAGCTTCGCCTCTGTCGGTGACATAAATCTGGCCGAGCCAAAGGCGCTGATCGGATTTGCCGGCCGGCGGGTCATCGAGCAGACCGTGCGTGAGAAGCTGCCGGAAGATTTCCAGACAGCTGAATTCCTGATGGAGCACGGACAGCTGGATGCCGTTGTTCACCGTTCGGAGATGAAAAAGACGCTCTCCACACTGATCCGATTCCACACGAAGGAGGCACGCTGATATGGTGAAGCCGCTGCCTTTTGAAGAGCCGGTAATCAAGCTTAAAGAAAAGATTGAAGAACTGAAAAACATTACGGATGATGCGCATGTCGATATGGCGGATGAAATCCGCAGCCTTGAGGAGCGCCTGCAGAAATTGGAGGCCGACGTTTATGGCAATATGGCCGCCTGGGACCGTGTCCAGGTGGCGCGCCATCCTGAACGCCCGACGACCCTGGACTATATCGGGTATTTGTTCGAGGACTTTATCGAGCTTCACGGGGACCGTGCCTACGGCGATGATGCTGCCATTGTCGGAGGGATCGCTTCGTTCGGCGGCACGCCGGTGACCGTGATCGGGCACCAGCGCGGCAAGGACACAAAAGAGAATATCCGCAGAAACTTCGGGATGCCGCACCCTGAAGGTTACCGGAAGGCGCTGCGCCTGATGAAGCAGGCAGAGAAATTCGGCCGTCCGATCATTTGCTTTATCGATACGAAAGGCGCGTATCCGGGCAAGGCCGCCGAAGAGCGCGGCCAGAGTGAGGCAATTGCCCGAAACCTGGTCGAGATGGCAGGACTCCGCGTTCCGGTGATCAGTATCGTGATCGGCGAGGGCGGAAGCGGCGGGGCGCTCGGTCTCGGTGTGGCCAATCATATCCACATGCTCGAGAACTCGACGTATTCGGTCATTTCGCCGGAAGGCGCGGCATCCATTCTCTGGAAAGACGCCGCTCTTGCACAGCAGGCCGCGGAAGCGATGAAAATCACCGCTGCGGACCTGAAGGAAATGGAGATCATCGACGAAATTGTCCCTGAAGTGATGGGAGGCGCACACCGTGACGCTGCCGGACAGGCCGATGCGATCGGGAAAGCAATCCGTTCTTCCATGGACACCCTTTGCACGATGGACGCGGACCAGGTAATCGAAGACCGGTACCGTAAATTCCGCAACATTGGGGTATACAAGGAAGGCGAAGACTAAAGATTGACCGGGAGGTTGCCCGAATGAAGAAAATAGCGGTACTGACAAGCGGCGGGGATGCCCCCGGCATGAACGCCGCCATCCGGGCGGTGGTCCGGAAAGGGATTTTTGAAGGTCTTGATGTCTTTGGTGTCTATAACGGCTATCAGGGGCTGATTGAAGGGAAGATCGAGCGCCTTGATGCGGGATCTGTCGGGGACATCATACAGAAGGGCGGCACCATGCTGCACTCGTCACGATGCCCAGAATTCAAGACACCGGAAGGCCGGGCGGAAGGAGTCCGCCAACTGAGTGAACGCGGAATCGAAGGGCTGATTGTCATCGGCGGCGACGGTTCATACAGGGGTGCCCAGGCCCTATCGCAGGAAGGGGTCCCATGTGTCGGAGTGCCGGGAACGATCGACAACGATATCAACGGCACCGACTACACACTCGGCTTTGACACTGCGCTTAACACCGTGATCGACGCGATCGACAAAATCCGGGACACCGCCACGTCCCATGAGCGGACTTTCATCATCGAGGTGATGGGTCGCGATGCGGGCGACCTGGCACTCTGGGCAGGTGTTGCCGGAGGTGCCGAGTCGATCCTGATTCCCGAAAAGCCCCACGATGTCGATGAAATCATCACGAGGCTCCGGCAGGGAACCGGCAGGGGCAAAAAGCATAGTATCCTGATTGTCGCCGAGGGCGTCATGACGGCCCAGGATCTCGCGGAAAAGCTAAAGGAAGCCGAGGGGATCGAGACCCGTGTGTCGGTGCTCGGCCACATTCAGCGGGGCGGCAGCCCGACCGGCCGTGACCGGGTCCTCGCTTCAAAGTTCGGTGCGAGGGCTGTCGAAGTGCTTCTTGAAGGCCGTGCGGGAGTCGCCGTTGGCATGCGAAACCACGCAGTGATAGACTATCCTTTAACGGAAGTATTCAGCAGAAGGGAAGGCATGGAAGACGGCCTTTACGAACTTTCGAAAGAACTATCGATTTAAAGGATTGGGGCGAGCGATGTGAGGAAGACAAAAATCGTATGTACGATCGGGCCGGCGAGTGAAACGCCTGAGATGCTGGAAAAGTTGATCGATGCGGGAATGAACGTCGCGCGTCTCAACTTCTCCCACGGTGACCATAAAGAACACCTGGCGAGAATCGGCAATATCCGCGAGGCTGCCAGAAGGATGAACCGTGTCGTTGGCATCCTCCTGGACACAAAGGGCCCGGAAATCCGCACCCACAAGATGGATGGCGGAGCGGTGGAACTGGAAAACGGGCAGGAAATCGACATCATGATGACCGAGGTGCTCGGCAACTCCGAGCGCTTCTCGGTCACGTATGAAAAGCTGGCGGAGGACGTGCACGCCGGATCTACGATTTTACTGGATGACGGCCTGATCGAGCTGGAAGTCAGGGAGTCGGATCCCGAATCCGGCAGAATCCGGACAGTCATCCGGAATGCGGGGACCCTGAAGGATAAAAAAGGCGTCAACGTACCCGGGGTATCCGTGCAGCTTCCGGGAATCACTGAAAAAGATGCATCCGACATCCTCTTCGGGATCAAAAACGGGGTGGACTTTATCGCGGCGTCATTTGTCCGCCGTGCGTCCGATGTCATGGAAATCCGGAAGCTGCTTGAGGAAAATGATGCCGGTCACGTACAGATCATTCCGAAGATCGAGAACCGCGAAGGGGTCGACAATCTCGATGCCATCCTTGAAGTCTCCGACGGACTGATGGTCGCGCGCGGGGATCTCGGTGTGGAGATTCCGGCAGAAGAAGTGCCGATTGTCCAGAAGCGGATGATTGAAAAGTGCAACCAGGCCGGCAAGCCGGTCATCACTGCCACGCAGATGCTCGATTCGATGCAGCGCAACCCCCGTCCGACACGGGCAGAGGCGAGCGACGTGGCAAATGCCATTCTGGACGGATCCGATGCGATCATGCTGTCCGGTGAAACGGCAGCCGGCCAGTATCCGGCAGAATCTGTCCGTACGATGGACAGGATTGCAAAGACCGCAGAAGCGGCCGTGGATTACCGCTCCGTCATTTCAACAAGACGGCGCGAAAAGGAAGGCAATATGACCGATGCAATCGGACAGGCCGCCGCCTACACGGCGGTCAACCTGAACGTCAGGGCTGTCATTGCGCCTACGGAGAGCGGACAGACAGCGAAGATGATCGCGAAATACCGCCCGGGCTGCCCGATCATCGCAGTGACGGCATCCGACGAATGCTCGCGCAGGCTGACGCTCGTCTGGGGTGTTTATCCGATTGTCGGAGAGCGCGTCAAATCGATCGACGCCATTCTGGAAACATCGGTTGAAGAAAGCATCAAACACAAGTACGTCACCCATGGGGATGTCGTCATCATCACGGCAGGCGTTCCGGTCGGTGAAGCGGGCACGACCAACCTGATGAAGATCCACGTCATCGGGGATCTGCTGGCAAAAGGCCAGGGCATCGGCAAGGCGGTTGCATTCGGACAGGCCGCTGTCGTACGGAATGCCGAAGAAGCGCTCGCACGTGACATGAAAGGCAAGATCCTTGTCACCTACGGGACAGACCGGGACATGATGCCGGCAATCGAGCAGTGCGCAGGCATGGTCGTCCAGGAAGGCGGCCTGACCAGTCACGCGGCGGTTGTTGGCCTTAATGTGGGAATCCCGGTCATCATCGGCGTGAAAAACGCCATGACCGAAATCGGGGACGGACAGGATCTGACGATCGATGCCGAAGCCGGCGTAGTCTACAACGGCCATGCATCCGTGCTATAATTAAATCAAGAAACCAAGACGCCCTGGCCGGAACGGCAGGGCGTCTTTCGAAAGGATTTTTCAATTTGAAATGGCTGTTCCTTTTGTTTATCGTCGTCCCGACAACCGAATTGGCGGTTCTTCTCTATGCCGGAAGCCATATCGGAGTGTTTGAAACGATCCTTCTGATCCTTCTGACAGCCGCTGCCGGATCCTACCTGGCAAAGCGGGAAGGGCTGCGGGCCTGGCAGGACATCCGGAAACAGGCGGCAGAAGGTTATCCGCCGGGCGATGCAGCCCTTGACGGACTCTTTATTCTGGCCGGAGGCCTCATGCTTCTGTTCCCGGGCTTTATTACAGATGTGATCGGCTTGTTCCTGCTGATCCCGGGAGTAAGGAAAAAGCTGAAACCGTTCCTTTACCGCCAGATCCGGAAAAAGATGAAAAACGGCAGTGTGGTCATTATCCGCTGAAGGCAGGCATCTTTCTGATGCGTGCTGCCACGAACAGCAGGATCGGGCTCAGCACGATACCTGCCAGCCCAAACAGAAGAATTGACGCTGCTGTAATGAAGAATGTGTGTGACGGCCTGAGCTGGAATGTGGCCGCCCACATCCGGGATTCGGCGATTTGCCGGGTCAGCATGACGAAAACGTAGAGGACGATCAGCGCAGCACCAAGCAGGGCATTGCCGCTCAGAAGGTAGTAGGCCGCCATCGGGATCAGGAAGATCCCGATTCCCAGAAACGGCAGGCTGTCCGCCAAAGCGATCAGGAAAGCCCTGCCGACCGGCGAGCCGAAGCCGAGTGCCGCAAGTCCGATGCTCAGGATGACGAACGTCAGCAAAATCAGCCTGAGCTCCACGAAGAGGAATGTTCCAAAGAGGCTGCCGCCCTCACGGAACATTCCTTTTGCTTTTTTCCTGGCATCCGCGGGGAGGGCCGAGAGGAACCAAAAACGGTCCCTCGCGGATTCATAGAGGGCAAAATAGAATGCGAGCAGGAAAAGGATAAAGGAAAACACCTGGCCGAATGCAGCCTGCACCATGCCCGCCGAAGAATCGATCAGATTGTCTCCCGCTGCGGACACGGCTGTTTCTGCGTATGCCAGCCATTCGGAAGCGACCGGATGCTCGAAGTCCATGGTTGAAAGCGCGGCCCGGATGGCGGGCAGGGTCAGGATGATTTGCTGAAGCGCGAAAAGGAGCGCAAAGGCGCCGGATGCCAGAATCAGCAGTTCTGCCAGGAGAGCAGCGGCAGGAAGCGGGATGCGGAGCCTTTGCTTCATAAACGAAACGGCGGGAGATGCGATATAGCCCGCAAGTATGGCCAATGACAGCTGGGGCAGAAAAAAACAGAGCGCCGCCCCGGCAGCAATCGGACCGTAAGTTCTCACCCCTCTTTGGAATTTGATGCCGGTTTTCACCTTTTCACCCTCCTGTTTTCGGCCGGTTTTTTTAATGCTTCGCCCTTCTTTTTTCTTGTTCTGGCCAAGCACAAAAGAAAATCATGCATTTCCATTCACAAAAATGTAAGAAATGATTATAATGTTCTTGTAAGCGTTTAAACAGATTGTACAAGCTGCATATGGCCAGAACCCGGTTTTTTTTATGCCCGGGCAAAGGCATTACAGGGAAAAAGGAGAGATTGATATGACTGCAACACGCGGACTTGAAGGGGTAGTGGCTACCGAGTCTTCCATCAGCTCCATCATCGACGATACACTTACATACGTCGGTTATAACATTGATGATCTCGCGAATCATGCAAGCTTTGAAGAAGTCGTTTACCTTCTTTGGCACAAGCGTCTGCCTAAAGCGGACGAGCTGTCGGAACTGAAGCAGCAGCTGGCCGACAACATGGCCGTGCCTCAGGAAGTGCTTGACCACTTCAAGACTTATCCGATTGATAACGTACATCCGATGGCTGCACTCCGCACAGCGGTATCGCTCTTGGGATTGTATGATGACAAATCGGAAGACATGTCCGACGAAGCCAACTATGAGAAAGCGATCAAGCTCCAGGCAAAAGTCGCGACAATCGTGACTGCGTTCTCCCGCATCCGTAAAGGCGAAGAGCCGGTTGCGCCGAAGAAGGAGCTCAGCTACGCTGCGAACTTCCTCTATATGCTCAACGGCAAGGAGCCTGAAGCGATCGAGGAAGAAGCGTTCAACAAGGCGCTTGTTCTCCACGCGGACCACGAGCTGAACGCATCCACGTTCACTGCACGTGTATGTGTCGCGACTCTTTCCGACATCTATTCCGGCGTAACTGCGGCGATCGGTGCGCTTAAGGGCCCTCTCCACGGCGGCGCCAACGAGCAGGTCATGAAGATGCTCACCGAGATCGGCTCCCCTGATAAGGTCGAATCCTACATCCAGGAAAAACTGGACAACAAAGAAAAGATCATGGGCTTCGGCCACCGCGTTTACCGCAAGGGCGACCCTCGTGCGAAGCACCTGCGCGAAATGTCCGAGAAGCTGACAGGCCTCACGGGCCAGGAAGACCTCTACAAGATGTCGACACAGATCGAAGAGCTTGTGACGGGACAGAAGAACCTGCCTCCGAACGTCGACTTCTATTCGGCATCGGTCTACCACTCGCTCGGCATCGACCACGACCTGTTCACGCCGATCTTCGCGGTGTCCCGCATGTCCGGCTGGATCGCGCACATTCTCGAACAATATGCGAATAACCGCCTGATCCGCCCGCGTGCAGACTACACGGGCCCGGGCATGCAATCCTACGTTCCCGTAAACGAACGCTAATTGTATGTGAAATAGTGTACAATGTTAGGGACGGCAACCGCCGTCCCCTACTTGTGAACAAAGATAGAATCAGGAGGAATTCAACATGGCAAACGGTGAAAAGATCACAGTATCCAACGGTAAACTGAATGTACCTGACGCACCCGTCATTCCATTCATCATTGGTGACGGTACAGGCCCCGACATCTGGAATGCAGCTTCCCGCGTCCTCGAGGCAGCGGTTGAGAAGGCATATGACGGAAAAAAGCAGATCGTCTGGAAAGAAGTCCTTGCAGGCGAGAAGGCGTTCAACGAAACTGGGAACTGGCTTCCTGAAGAAACACTCAAGACAATCGATGAGTACCTCATCGCGATCAAAGGTCCTCTGACAACTCCGATCGGCGGCGGCTTCCGCTCCCTGAACGTAGCACTGCGCCAGGAACTCGACCTGTTCGCATGCGTACGTCCTGTCCGCTACTTCGAAGGTGTTCCTTCGCCGGTCAAGCATCCTGAACACACAGACATGGTCATCTTCCGTGAAAACACAGAAGATATCTATGCGGGTATCGAATACAAGCAGGGTACGGAAGAAGTCAACAAAGTCATCGACTTCCTCCAGAACGAAATGGGCGTCAAGAACATCCGCTTCCCTGAAACTTCCGGTATCGGCATCAAGCCGGTTTCCGAAGAAGGCACGAAGCGCCTCGTCCGCTCTGCGATCGAGTACGCACTCAAAGAAGGCCGCAAGTCTGTCACACTCGTACACAAGGGCAACATCATGAAGTTCACGGAAGGCGCGTTCAAGAACTGGGGCTACGAAGTGGCTGAGCAAGAGTTCGGCGATAAAGTCTTCACTTGGAACGAGTACGACAAGATCAAGGAAGAGCAAGGCACGGATGCTGCCAACAAAGCACAGTCCGATGCTGAAGCGGCAGGCAAACTGATCATCAAAGATGCGATTGCCGACATCTTCCTCCAGCAGATCCTGACACGTCCGAAAGAGTTCGACGTCGTAGCGACGATGAACCTGAACGGCGATTACATCTCCGACGCGCTTGCTGCGCAAGTCGGCGGCATCGGCATCGCGCCGGGCGCGAACATCAACTATGTGACCGGCCACGCGATCTTCGAAGCAACACACGGCACGGCACCGAAGTATGCAGGCCTCGACAAAGTCAACCCGTCCTCGGTCCTCCTGTCCGGTGTCATGATGCTCGAGCACCTCGGCTGGAACGAAGCAGCAAACCTGATCACGAAATCCATCGAGAAGACAATCGCATCGAAAGTCGTCACTTACGACTTTGCACGTCTGATGGAAGGCGCAACAGAAGTCAAGGCTTCCGAGTTCGCCGACGAACTGATCAAGAACCTGTAATCGGAAAAGGATTTTCTTCCGAATATCGGGAATACGAAAGGGAGGAGCCCAGGCTCCTCCCTTTTTTGCATGCAGCAACCCTTCCAAACAAAGGAGTGAGCGAAATGTCCATCAGACGCAACAAGATCTCGGTGATCGGTTCCGGTTTCACTGGCGCAACCACTGCTTTCCTGATTGCCCAGAAAGAACTTGGAGACGTCGTCCTCGTCGATATTCCGGATATGGAAAAACCGACAAAGGGGAAGGCGCTCGATATGGCAGAATCCGCCCCCGTGCTGGGATTTGACGCGAAAATCACCGGCACTTCCGACTACCGGGACACGGAGGACTCCGATTTGGTCATCATCACGGCAGGCATGGCACGCAAACCTGGCATGAGCCGCGATGATCTTGTCAAGACCAATCAGATAATCATGAAAGCCGTCACATCGGAAATCACCCGGTATTCCCCGGATACCACAATTCTCGTGCTGACAAATCCGGTGGACGCGATGACGTATACGGTTTTCAAGGAAAGCGGCCTCCCCAAAGAACGGGTCATCGGCCAGTCCGGTGTACTGGACACAGCACGTTTCCGGACATTTGTCGCCGAGGAGCTGAATCTATCAGTCAAAGATGTTACAGGGTTTGTCCTGGGCGGGCACGGCGATGATATGGTGCCGCTTGTCCGATACTCCTATGCGGGCGGCATTCCGCTTGAAACACTCCTTCCGCCGGAACGACTCGATGAAATCGTTGACCGGACACGGAAAGGCGGCGCCGAGATCGTCAACCTGCTCGGCAACGGGTCAGCCTACTACGCGCCTGCCGCATCACTTGCCGAGATGGCGGAAGCGATCCTGAAAGACCAGAAACGGGTGCTACCTGCCATCGCTTATCTGGAAGGCGAGTACGGGATGGACGGCCTTTATATCGGCGTGCCTGCCGTGCTCGGGGCGGGCGGCATCGAGAAAATCATCGAGCTTGATCTGACAGAAGATGAAAAGAAAAGCCTCGGAAAATCAGCCGAGTCCGTCAGGAATGTGATGAACGTACTGGAATGAGGACAAGTAACGGATTAGCGCAAAATAGATTCAGGTGCGAAGATGTTCGCAATGGGGCATTGCAGAGGACAGACATCCTGTCATTCTGCAATGTCCCTTCTTTCTTGCTCTGAAGGACCGTTGCAGTTGCCGTCCATGCTATAATAAGAATATTGGAAGTAAGCAGAGCGGCGGATCATTTCTGTCTTCTGCAGACTACACCGCCAAAGGGGAGATTGAATTGCTATTCAACGGGCGCCGCGTCCGGATCCGTCCGGCAGAAGAGCTGACTGAAGGGGAATCCCTGAAGATCGTCGAGAAAATGGATGACCGGGATCTGCTCCTGTACCTTGGGCTTACCAATGACAGCAACCCGCTTTACATCCAGCATGATTTCACGGCGGCAGCCGGCTACAAAAGGCCGGTCGTTCCTGTTGTGATGCTGACGGGCATCGTCAGTTCGGCTGTATCAAAGCATCTTCCCGGACCGGGTTCCAGAGTGCTGGAACAGCGATTCCGTTTCCCGGAAGCCGCCTGGCACGGGTCGACGGTGTCCTTTGATCTCACAATCGGAAATGTGGATCTCATTTCCCGCACTGTCCTGATCCGGGTTGAGGCGGCAGACGAGGAGAATCGCACGGTGATGGCCGGCGAGCTGGTGGCCGGAATGGCGCCGGTTGACGGCGGCAATACGGAAATTTCTGCGCTTGGTGCGCCTGATGGAGGCATGGATGAACGTGAAACGAATTCTGGTCGTGGATGATGAACGTCCTATTTTGACACTGCTTGAGTACAACCTGAAACAGGCTGGTTATGATGTAATCACCGCCGCCGATGGAGAGGAGGGGCTGCAAAAGGCAGAGACGGAAAGTCCGGACCTCATCGTCCTGGACCTGATGCTGCCGAAGCTGGACGGTATGGATGTGTGCCGTACCCTCCGACAGAAGGGGGTAGACACCCCGATCATCATGCTGACCGCCAAGTCGGATGAACTGGAGAAAATCCTCGGTTTGGAGCTTGGCGCCGACGACTATATGACGAAACCGTTCAGTCCGAGGGAAGTCGTGGCACGGATCAAGGCGGTGCTGCGCAGGTCGGAACAGCGCTCGCCTGTGCAGGATACCGACGAGCAGGCGGAGCCGGTGTACGAATCAGGCCCTCTGAAGGTGTATCCGGAACGCTTTGAAGCCTACAAGGATGGCACGCCTCTGGAATTCACTCCAAAAGAATTTGAACTTCTCGTCCACCTGATTTCCAACCGGAACCGGGTGATGTCACGTGACCAGCTTCTCAGTGCGGTCTGGAACTATGACTTTGCCGGGGATACGAGAATTGTTGACGTACATATCAGCCACCTCCGTGACAAGATTGAAGAAAACACGAGGCGTCCGGTCTTCATCAAGACGATCCGGGGGACCGGCTATAAATTCGAGGGCCCTCAGGAAGGATGAAATCGCTCCAGAGGCTGCTGTTCCTGGCATTCATCTTCATCATGGCCATCACACTGACAGGCCTTGCCATCGTCCTGGGCCAGACATTTCCCATCCTGCAGGATCAGGAAAGCAGGGCAGAGGCGGAGGCGGTTGTCCGGCATCTGGCTGAGATGGGGGTCGAGATGGACAGCGGAGACCGTGAGCAGCTCAGCCAGAGAATGGCCGATGACGCAGCAGGGGTGGCACCTGCACGCTTTCTCCGGCTGATCGTCATCGCCTTTACGGTTGCCTTCATCGTGTCCGTCATTGTTTTCCACCGTCTGACGGAGCGGTACATCCGTCCGATCGACCTGGTGACGGATACCACCATGGAACTGGCGAAGGGCAATTACTCCGCCAGGGCGGGATGGACGGCCCCGGGCATCCAGATTGGCCTGGTCACCGCGGTCAATGCACTGGCGCGGAATCTTCAGGAGATGCAATCCATCAGGGAGACGGAAGCCGAACGGCTGGAAACCCTGATTGCCAACATGGGCAGCGGCCTGCTCATGATCGGAAGGAATTCCGATATTTCCATGGCCAACTCATTTTTCCTCAATCAGATCGGGCAGGAAGAGAACCGGCTGATCGGCAGCGCATACAAGGCAGCCGGGCTTCCTGATGCACTTGTCACGCTGATTGATGTGGTCTCCGTCAGGGAAAAGCCGGTATCCGAACAGATCGATATCGAAACGGATACGGGAAACCGCACGATGGCGGTTTATTCTGCGCCTGTCATTGATAAACACGGGGGATGGCTCGGCATCGTGGTCGTCATGCATGACATTTCCGAACTGATCCGCCTCGAGCGGGTCAGGAAAGACTTTGTCGCCAATGTGTCCCACGAGCTCAGGACACCGGTCACGTCGATCCGGGGCTTTTCCGAGACACTGATGGACGGGGCCATCCATGACCAAGAGGCTGCCATGCAATTTCTGGAGATCATCCATGGCGAGAGCGGAAGACTTGAGATGCTGATCGAAGATCTTCTGGACCTCTCCAAGATCGAAAAAGAGGGGTATTCACTCAGGCTTCAGACGGTCAATGTGCAGGATATCATCGAACGCTCCATCCGTTCCGTCTCCGGCAGGCTGAAAAACCGGGAGATGACCATCCGCTCCGAATGCCCGCCGGATCTGTGTGTCAAGGGTGACCCTGAGCGCCTCGTCCAGGTCCTGGTCAATCTCCTGACGAATGCCGTGAGCTATTCAAAGCCCGGGACTCCAATCGGGGTCACGGCGACTGTATCTGAGGGCATGGCGTCCATCGCTGTGACTGACCAGGGCATTGGCATCCCGGCTGAGGAATTGCCGAGGCTGTTTGAACGGTTTTACAGGGTGGACCGTGCCAGGAGCCGGGATTCCGGCGGCACCGGGCTTGGCCTTTCCATCGTGAAGCATCTCGTGGAGCTTCACGGCGGTACAATCTCTGTGAAGAGCGAGCCCGGCAAAGGATCGACCTTCACGGTGAACATTCCATTGAGTGATAACTGATCACTCCCCTGCTCGCTTAACGCACAGACAAGCGGGCAGGGGAGTTTTTTGTGTCCATTTTTTGCCGGGATCCCAAAAATGATGAAACCGCAGAGCGCTGATGGCCGTATATGAACTATACATAGACCAATACAAAGGAGAATCCCACATGAGCGTTAAGCGCATATTGACGATTGCCGGAATGGCCTTTGCAGGGCTGATCCTCGTCGTCCTCGCATTCACGACCTGGTACACAGTGGATGAAGGGGAACAGGCCGTCATCATTACGTTCGGAAAGGCGGATGAAACGGTAACGGAGTCGGGACTGAAGTTCAAACTTCCATGGCCGGTACAGAGAGTGGAGAAACTGTCCAAAGAGACGTTCAGTACGACGTTCGGCTATGACCAGGACGAGGACGGAAACCTCATCTCCTATGACAAGGAGACAAAGATGATCACAGGCGACGAGTATATCGTCCTTGCCGACCTGGTCGTCCAGTGGAAAATCACAGAACCTGTGAAATACCTGTTCAACGCAGAGGATCCGAGGGAATTGTTGCATGACGCCACGGCGGCATCCATCCGGTCGATCATCGGTTCCTCGCCGATCGACGATGCACTCACAGACGGGAAGGCTGAAATCGAGGCGGAGACAAGGGACCTTCTCAGTACACTCGTCGATAAGTACGACATCGGAATATCCATCCAGGGAGTGAAGCTCCAGGATGTCGAGCTTCCGAATGAGGAAGTCCGTTCGGCGTTTACCGCGGTAACAGATGCCCGGGAGACGAAAAGCACGAAGATCAACCAGGCCAAAAAATACGAAAACCAGAAAAAGAACGAGGCTACGGGAGAGCGGGACGCAATCCTCTCCAGGGCACAGGGGGATAAAACGTCCCGGATCGAGCAGGCCCACGGTGATGTGGCCGTGTTCAACAAACTGTACGAGGAGTACCGCAACAATCAGGACATCACAAGGGAGCGGCTGGTTCTTGAGACCCTCGAGCAGGTTCTCCCCGGCGCGAAGATCTATATCATGAACGACGGGGAAGGGACAGTGAAATACCTGCCGATCCAGCCGCCTCAGCCGGCCGTGCCTCAAAGCTCAGATCAGAACACCCAGGAGGAAGGAGGGAAAAACGATGGCCAATAATGACAACAACCCATTCAAGAGCATCGAAGAGAAGTTCCTGGAGCGGCAGAGACAGGAACAGGCGCGCAAAAAATCAGGCGGCAGCAGCAAGATCACTCCTTTCGGGAAAAAGAAACGGTCCAGGAAAACGAATGATCCTTCGGAACCGAAGCCGCCGGCAGACCTGCGCAAGTACATCAAGCCGGCCATTGTGTTCACTTCCATTTTCGCAGTGCTGCTCATCCTTCTTGCAAATGTGTATGTAGTAAAGGAAAACGAGTACCGCGTTGTCCGTCAGTTCGGTGAGATCGTCCGCATCGATTCGGACCCTGGTGTGAAATTCAAGGTTCCGTTTCTGCAAAGCGTGACGATGCTTCCGAAAAACCAGATGGCCTATAACGTCTCCGAAGCGGAAATCACGACAAAGGATAAAAAGCGCATGATCATCGACAACTATGCAGTATGGCGCATTACCGACCCGAAAATGATGATCAACAACGCGAGGAATATCGTCAATGCCGAGGCACGGATGGAAGAATATATTTATTCCGTTGTCCGTTCGGAGCTTGGGCAGCTTGACTATACAAGCATCGTCAACGACGAGGACTCCTCCCGGGGCAACCTGAACGACAAAGTCACCGAACGGGTGAATGAACTGCTGGAATCCGGTAATTTCGGAATTGCGGTGACGGATGTCCGGATGAAGCGGATCGACCTGCCGCCTGAGAACGAACAGTCCATCTATACGCGGATGATCTCGGAGCGGGAATCGACCGCCCAGACCTACCTGTCGGAAGGGGATGCGGAAAAACGTCGCATTGAAGCCGAAACGGACCGGGAAGTGCAGGAACTTCTGGCCGAAGCGAAAAAACAGGCTGAAGTAATCCGGGCGGAAGGCGAGGCGGAAGCGGCACGCATCTATAACCAATCCTTCTCGAAAGACCCTGATTTCTATGAGCTTTACCGTACATTGGAATCGTATAAGAAGACGATCGGTGAAGAGACGATGATTGTCATCCCATCCGATTCCCCTTATGCAAGGATCCTTTCCGGCTTCACCGAATAAGCGCCAACACGTCGTTTCTGCTCCATCCTGCCCCTGTGGTAAGATGGAGGGAGACGACGTTTTTTATTTGCGGATGGAGGTTGACCTGAATGACCAAGCAGAAAGTGCTGCTCCTGGACGGGAACAGTCTGGCCTACCGGGCGTTTTTCGCCCTGCCGCTCCTGACGAATGACCAGGGCGTGCACACCAACGCGGTGTACGGCTTTGCGATGATGCTGGAGAAGATCCTGAAAGATGAACAGCCGACCCATATGCTGGTCGCGTGGGACGCCGGAAAAACAACGTTCCGCCACAGCACGTATAAGGAGTACAAGGGCGGCCGGCAGAAAACGCCGCCCGAGCTGTCCGAACAGTTCCCGTATCTCCGAAAAATGCTCGACGCCTACAACATCAGGCAGTACGAGCTGGAGTCCTTTGAGGCGGATGACATCATCGGCACATTAAGCCGTGAAGCTGCGGCCGGCGGTGTGGAGACCGTCGTGATCACCGGTGACAAGGACCTGACCCAGCTTGCTGATGAAGCGGTGACCGTCCAGATCACCCGAAAAGGAATGACCGACATCGAGGCCTATACGCCGGATCATGTGAAGGAAAAGTATGGCCTGACGCCTGAACAGATCATCGATATGAAGGGTCTGATGGGCGATGCATCCGATAACATCCCGGGAGTTCCCGGTGTGGGAGAAAAGACCGCGATCAAGCTGCTGAAACAGTTTGGCTCTGTCGAAGGCGTCTACAATGGCATTGACGAAGTCAGCGGGAAAAAGCTGAAAGAGAAGCTGGTCGAGAATGAGGAACTGGCCAGGATGAGCAAAGCGCTCGCCACAATCAACACCGAGTCCCCAATTGAGATCGGGCTGTCAGACATCACCTACCCGGGACCGGACATGGAGCAGGTTATCCCGGTGTTCCGTGAGCTGAATTTCCGGACACTCATCGAAAAGGCGGATGGGGCACAGCCGGCAACAGAGACAGAGGAAGCGGAAGAGATCCGTTTCACGGTCGCCGAGAAAGCGCCCGAATCCCTCCTCAAGAGCGGCACAGCCTTCCATGTCGAACTGTCCGATGAGTTTTATCACACGGCGGATATTCTCGGTGTGGCGCTGTCTGACGGAAAAGAGACCGTCTATATCCCTTCAGATCATCTGAAAGCGGACCCGCAGCTCGCAAAGTGGCTTGCGGATGATTCGTCGGAAAAACTGACCGTCGACGCAAAGGCCTCTCTGGCTGCGCTTGCGAGGCTGGAGCTCGAAGCGGACGGCATCGTTTTTGACCTGCTGCTCGCCGCTTATATCGCCAATCCTTCCGTGTCGCTCACCGACGCGTCTTCCGCGGCAAGGGAATTCGGGTTTTCAGGGGTTTCGGAAGACCAGGCCATTTACGGAAAAGGCGCCAAACGGGCAGTCCCTGACCTGGAAACCGTTGCGGAACATGCAAGCCGCAAGGCGCTTGCCGTCCACAGGCTCCGCGAGACAGTGGAAGGGCGCCTAAAGGAAAACAACCAATTCGAACTGTACCGGGAACTCGAGATTCCGCTTGCGACGATCCTCGGACGCATGGAAGCCACCGGCGTCAAAACCGAGCGGGGTATCCTTGAAGAAATCGGGGAAGACCTCGCCGGCAAACTTGAAGCCATTGAAGAACAGATCTATGCCCTGGCCGGTCAAACGTTCAACATCAACTCGACCAAGCAACTGGGTGTGATCCTTTTCGAGGAAATGGGCCTGCCGGTGATCAAGAAGACAAAAACCGGCTATTCCACTGCAGCGGACGTGCTTGAAAAGCTCAGCGGGCGGCATGAGATCATCGACCTGATCCTTGAATACCGCCAGCTTGGAAAGCTCCAGTCCACTTACATCGAGGGGCTGCTGAAAGAGATTCATGCGGACGGCAAGATTCATACGTATTACCAGCAGGCTCTCACACAGACAGGAAGGCTGAGCTCCACCAACCCGAACCTGCAGAACATTCCGGTGCGCATCGAGGAAGGGCGGAAAATCCGCAAGGCTTTCGTCCCCTCGGAACCGGGCTGGGTGATGTTTGCTGCAGACTATTCACAGATCGAACTTCGCGTCCTTGCCCATATGTCCGGAGACGAGAAGCTGATTGACGCATTCCGTGAAGGTGAGGACATTCATACCCGGACGGCCGGCGATGTGTTCCACGTGGAAGCGCAGGATGTGACACCGGACATGCGGCGTGCGGCGAAAGCTGTCAATTTCGGGATCGTTTACGGGATCAGTGATTACGGACTTTCCCAGAACCTGAACATCACACGAAAAGAAGCTGCGGAATTCATCGACCGCTATCTGGCCAGTTTCCCCGGTGTCAAGCAGTACATGGAGGATTCGGTTGCCGAAGCAAAGGAAAAAGGTTTTGTCACGACCCTCATGAACCGCAGGAGATACTTGCCGGATATCAACAGCAGGAACTTCAACCTGAGAAGCTTCGCTGAACGGACCGCGATGAACACGCCGATCCAGGGAACCGCAGCGGACATCATTAAGAAGGCGATGGTCGAGATGGACAAGCGTCTGGAGCGGGAAGGCCTGCAGGCACGCATGCTGCTTCAGGTGCATGATGAACTGATCTTCGAGTGCCCGGAAGAGGAGCTTGGAAAGCTTGCCGAGGTGGTGCCGGATGTGATGGAGGCGGCACTGGAACTGGATGTACCGCTAATGGTGGAATCCGCCTACGGTCCATCCTGGTACGATACAAAATAAGTCACCCAGCAAAAGAACCATTTTATAAAGAAAGAAGTTGAACAACATGCCGGAATTGCCGGAGGTAGAAGGGGTCGTGCGGTCGCTCGCCCCGGCCGCATCCGGACGGACAATCCGGGACATTGCGGTGTCCGATACGGTCATCCAATCGAAGTCTGAGGCAAAAGAAGCCATCCTGAAAAACATCTCTGCGGAAGAGTTCGCTGAGCGGATGCGCGGGATGACGATCACGGATGTCACCCGCCGGAGCAAATACATTTACTTTCACCTTGAGAAAAACGGAGAAACCTTTCTTCTTGTCAGCCATCTCGGCATGTCGGGCGCCTGGTTCGCGGTCAACGACATCGATGAGGTGAAGGAGGAGAAGTTTCGCCGGCATATCCATGTCATATTCGGGATGGAGGACGGCGGCCTGCTTGCCTTTGCGGACATCCGCCGTTTCGGTGAGCTGCGCCTGATCGGGGAGGAAAGCGATCATCCGCCGCTGCTCGCGATGGCTCCTGAACCGTTCGATGAATCAGCAGCAGGGCATTTTCTGAGTCTGTGCAGGACTGCGAAATACGCCGGAAAGCCGATCAAGGAAACGATTATGGATGGAAAAGTCATCTCCGGCTGCGGGAATATCTACGCGACTGAAGCGCTTTTCCGGACCGGGATCCACCCTGTACGGAAGACGGGCAGAATCAGCATGGAGCGTCTTGAGCGACTGTTTGCTGAGATCCGCCAGGTGCTTGGAGAAGCGATCGAAGCGGGCGGCAGCTCGATCTCGGATTACCGGAACATCAACGGCGAAGCAGGCGGGATGCAGAACCGGCTGCGCATGTACGGGCGGAAAGGCTGTCCCGATTGCGGTGCGGAAACCAAACGGGTGACAATAGCCGGGCGGACATCGGTCTATTGCCCGAAATGCCAGCATTGAAAGAGGTGTCACAATGATTATCGGATTGACCGGAAGTATTGCGAGCGGGAAAAGTACAGTTTCCGGGATGCTTGAAGCAAGAGGATTTCCGATTGTGGATGCGGACCGTGTCGCGAGGCTCGTCGTCGAGCCCGGGCAGCCTGCACTCGAAAGGGTCCGTCAGGCGTTCGGGGAAGAGGTGATCCTTGAGGACGGGACGATGGACCGAGCCGCGGTCGGGGAACGGATCTTCAACGATCCGGCCGAACGCAAGAAATTGAATGACATCATGCACCCCGCCATCCGTCAGGAGATGCTGCGCCAGCGCGACGGGCACTTTGACCGTGGGGCGAAGACCGTAGTGATGGATATCCCGCTTTTGTTTGAAAGCAGGCTCCAGCATTACGCCGACAAGATCCTCGTCGTATCAGTGACAGAGGAGACCCAGCTGAAGCGGCTGATGGAAAGGGACGGCTTCAGTGAAAAGGAAGCTAGGGCCAGGATCACCTCACAGCTTCCGATCTCCGAGAAAGAACGGGGAGCAGATGCCGTCATCTACAACAATGGGACCATAGAAGAGACGGAAGAACAGCTGGACCGGATTCTGGAATCCTGGAATGCCTTCCCCTGACCGGTAAACATTCTGAATCATGTAATTTCATTGAACGTGATAAATGTGGGTGCTTTTTCCGGTAAATGTGATATACTAATTACGAGTAAAAGAAAATGAGTATAACACAGTTACAGGAGGCCCCCTCATGAATCCTTCCATCGCGATTAACGGTTTCGGCCGGATTGGCCGTATGGTATTCCGCCAGGCAATTCTTGAAGACGGATTGAATATTGTAGCGGTCAACGCGAGCTATCCGCCGGAAACACTTGCCCATCTTTTGAAATATGACACCATTCACGGAAAGTTTGAAGGAGATGTCCTGACTGAGGACGATGCGCTTGTCGTCAACGGCAAACGGGTCCAGCTGATTGCTGAACGTGACCCGGCTAAGCTTCCGTGGAAAGAGCTCGGCGTGGATATCGTCATCGAAGCGACCGGCAAGTTCAATTCCCGGGACAAAGCGGCCCTTCACCTTGAAGCCGGTGCGAAGAAAGTCATCCTGACCGCTCCGGGCAAGAACGAAGATGTCACCATCGTCATGGGTGTGAACGATGATCAGCTTGATCTCGACCGGCACGATGTCATCTCCAACGCAAGCTGCACAACAAACTGCCTTGCACCGGTTGCAAAAGTGCTGAATGACGAATTCGGCATCGACAGCGGACTGATGACCACTGTCCACGCATATACAAATGACCAGAACAACATCGACAATCCGCACAAGGACCTCCGCCGTGCGCGCGCGGCTGCCGAGTCGATCATCCCGACAACTACAGGCGCCGCAAAGGCACTTTCTCTCGTACTGCCGGAACTCAAAGGCAAGCTTCACGGCATGGCACTCCGCGTTCCGACCCCTAACGTCTCGCTCGTCGACCTTGTGGTTGACCTGAACCGTGACGTGTCGGTCGAAGAAGTCAATGATGCCTTCATCCGTGCGGCAGAAGGCCCGCTCAAGGGAATTCTTGCTTACACGACAGAACCGCTTGTCTCGAGTGACTTCAAGACCGATGCGCACTCGGCTACAATCGACGGGCTCACGACGATGATCATGGGAGACCGCAAAGTGAAAGTTCTTGCATGGTATGACAATGAATGGGGCTATTCTGCACGCGTTGTCGACCTAACAAAGAAAGTTGCGGCCGGAATCGGTGCGAAAGTCAATGCGTAATCAATGAGTCAGGACCCGGGCCCCGCCCGGGTTTTCTGTTTGCCGCGGAGGGGGACAGAGACATCGTCCGTCATTGGGAATGATTGGCCGTTTATCCTCTGTTTGAGATTAATAGTTGCGTTTGAAGGGTTCCCGTCATATAATTATCCCGTGAACCTCAAAGTTCACACTGGGCAGCTTAAAGGGTTAGGACCTCATCGGACTAACTTTCCCCCGTGGTTGCCCGTTTGCCGACAGCCGGCAATACTTACTGAAGAAGGGGGGACGAACCATGGAAACAATGGGTCGTCATGTAATTGCTGAACTTTGGGAATGTGAATTCGACAAGTTGAATGACATGCCGTATATCGAGCAGACATTTGTCGAAGCCGCATTGCGTTCGGGCGCGGAAGTGCGAGAAGTCGCGTTTCACAAATTCGCACCGCAGGGAGTCAGCGGGGTCGTCATCATTTCCGAATCACACCTCACGATCCACAGCTTCCCTGAGCATGGCTATGCCAGCATTGACGTATACACTTGCGGAGATCTTGATCCGACCATTGCAGCCGGCTATATTGCGGATGCGCTCGGAGCAAAGAACCGCCAGATGACCGAACTGCCCCGGGGCATGGGTCCTGTCGGAGCCGGAAAAACAGCGGTCACCGTCATGGCCTGACACCGTTTATGATTGGAACATCAAGAGCAGAGGCGGAAGCTTCTGCTTTTTTATTTTTGGAGCAGTTTCTGGCAGGCAGTATCCCGTTTAGCCGCCGGCGGAACTCTGCTATAATGGAATGAATGACACACTCCGCTCACATCGGGTGACCGGAAGATCATGAACTTAAACAGAAAGCGGGGATGCCGATGAAGTGCCCGGCCTGTCAGCATAACGGGACGCGAGTCGTCGATTCCCGGCCGGTGGACGAAAGCAAGGCGATCCGGCGACGCAGGGAGTGCGAGGCTTGCGGATACCGGTTCACTACATTTGAAAAAGTCGAGGAGATGCCGCTGATCGTCGTGAAAAAAGACGGTTCACGGGAAGAGTTCAGCCGTGAGAAAGTATTGCGCGGACTGATCCGGGCCTGTGAAAAGCGGCCCGTGCCGCTCGACGACCTTGAAGAGGTTGTCTTCTCGATCGAGAAAGAGCTCCGGCGCCAGGGCAATGCCGAAGTCAAGTCCGAGGATGTCGGGGAGATGGTGATGGAGCGGCTTGTCGAAATCGATGACGTCGCCTATGTACGGTTCGCCTCCGTCTACCGTCAGTTCAAGGACATTAATGTTTTTATCGATGAACTGAAAGACCTCCTGAAGAAAGAAGATGACTGATTGACCCGCGGAATGAAAGGATGGGAATATGAATCCGCTCTACAAAGAATTGCAGCCGTCGGATGCGTATTGTGTCCGTCTTCCTTATCCCTTTTCCGATTTTGACCGCCAGATCCTGACCGCACTCTACCAGCCGCTTATCGGGCATGGGGCGATGGCGGTCTTCTTTGCCCTTTGGGGAGAGGCTGAGCGGGAAGGGACCGCAGAGTCCACCCACTATCACCTCCTCAACCTTCTTGATATGCCGATCGGGACGCTGTTCGAGGCCAGGCTGTCACTTGAGGGAATCGGGCTGCTCAAGACCTACCGGAAAAATGACGGGGAGGCGCGCTGCTTCCTTTATGAACTTAAGCCGCCATTGGACCCGGAGACGTTCTTCCATGATCCGATTTTGTCGATGTTCTTGTTCGGCAAGGTGGGGGCCCAGACATATAAGCGCATCCGCGGACGTTTTCTGAACCCGCCGGTTCCGGAGGGCTACGAAGAGGTGTCCAGGTCATTCCCCGAAGTGTACAAGTCCGTCAAGGCAGGTGCCATGGAGGAAGATACAGATACATACGAATCAAACCAGCGGGCGCCAAAGCTCGCTTTCACCGGCTATCCGTTTGACTTCCCGCTTATGATGGAAGGGCTGTCGGCGCAACTGGTGCCAAGGAAGGCATTTACTCCGTCGGTGAAAGAAATGATCGTCCGGATCGCCTTCCTATATGGCCTGTCGCCGGTCGATATGCAGCAGGTCGTCCTTCTGGCGATCGATGCCGACGGCAATCTGACGGAAGACCGGCTGAAGCGTGCAGCTGCCGATTATTACAAGCTGTCCAGGTCGAATACAGCTCCGAAACTCACCAAAATCATCGCCACCCAGGAAAAAGCGGCTTCTCCTGAAGAACCGAAAACCAAGGAAGATGAGCTGATCCTCTATCTGGAGTCCAGTTCGCCGGTCGAGATGCTGAAAGACATCAATGGGGGACGCGAGCCGATGCAGGTGGATGTAAAACTTGCACAGAAGCTTGTGCTGGAACATCGCCTTCCGTCAGGTGTGGTCAATGTGCTTCTGCAGTATGTATGGCTCAGGAACGACGGGAAGCTGACGAACAATTATGTTGAGCGGATCGCCTCGCATTGGATGGCTAAAAAAGTCGACAATGTAAAGGACGCGCTCGAGCTGGCACGGACAGAACACGACAAGTATATGAAGTGGAAGCAGGAGGGCGGCGGAACCACGAGACCCCGAAAGCCGGGTGCCAAAACGGAAGCCGTACCCGACTGGTTCTACAAGAAAGACCACAAACCCGAGGGCGATAAAGAGCCCCGGCCAGAGGAGAAGGATCCCGACATCGAGGCAAGGCGGATCCGCCTCATGGAGAAATTCGGCATGACGAAAGGCGGTGTCAACTGAGATGGAACCGATCCGTGACACACTAAAGCGAATTGTCAATGCACCGACATTCGCCGAACGATATTCAGAGATGCGGTCTGAAGTCCTGAACCATCCCGGTGTACAGGCTTTCCTGGAAGCCCACGCCGGGGAAGTGGACAAGGCGATGGTCGACCGCGGCCTGGGGAAGCTGTATGAATATACCTCCCAATCCCATGATTGCGGCAAGTGCGAGAGCCTGGAAGCATGCACCAATATGATGAAGGGGTATGAACCGAAGCTGGTGATCGAGCGGGGTTCGATCGGCGTCGATTATGTGATGTGCAAGAGGAAATTGGAAGATTCGGAACGTCGCCGCGTGTCTTCCATGATCCGCAGCATGCATATGCCAAAGGACATGCTTAACCTGGAAATCCGTGATTTTGATATCACGAAAGGGGAGAGCCGTCTTGGCGCAGTGGAGCTTGTCCTGGAATTCCTTGATAAATATGACCGCACAGGCGAGCTGCCTGCACAAGGGATCTATATTCATGGCCCGTTCGGCACGGGTAAATCCTATTTGCTCGGAGCGGTCGCCGGCGAACTGGCGAAGCGGCACGTGCCGTCTGTCCTCGTTTTTGTACCGGAGTTTCTCCGGGAGCTCAAGCAATCGATCCAGGACCAGTCGCTGAACGAGAAAATCGACTTCGTCAAACGGGCCCCGGTCCTGATGCTCGATGATCTCGGGGCAGAGACACTGACCGCCTGGACGCGCGACGAAGTTTTGGCGACCATCCTTCACCACCGGATGGCGGAAAAGCTTCCGACTTTCTTCACGTCGAACTTTGACTATAAGGAAATGGAAACCCACCTGTCGTACACCCAGCGCGGGGACAAGGAAGTCGTCAAGGCGGGCCGCATCATGGAGCGGATCCGCGCGATGACCGTACCGGTGCGTCTTGACGGGGAAAACCGCCGCGAGCGCAGCTGATCAGATCTGCTAGCCGGATGCATGCAATCGGCTGTTGCAAATTTCTCGGGTTTTTCGTATGATGAGTTCAATACTTCTTCCAAATGCAATGACGGGGACAGCGAACGGTTGTCCGGCCAGACAGAGAACGGGGCCTTAGGCTGAGAGCCCCCGATGGCGCGGCATCGGATCGACCACCCCAGAGCAGCGAAGGTGAACCCCGGGAAACCGTGGATTAGCCCGAGCCGGCCTCCGGTCCGTTATCCGATGCAGAGCTTCTCCGGCATGGTCGTTCATTGCCGGCAGGAAGAAGGGTGGAACCGCGAGCAGGCCTCGTCCCTTTTTGGGACGGGGCTTTTTTGCGTATTTTGGAAAATTGAAAGGAGCCCATTGGCATGGCAGAACAGATTAAATTGACTTTCCCGGATGGCGCGGTAAAAGAATTCGCGGCGGGTACGACAACAGAGGATGTGGCCCAGTCGATCAGCCCCGGTCTGCGCAAAAAGGCGCTGGCCGGCAAGCTCAGCGGTCAGCTGATCGATTTCCGTACACCCATCACGGAAGACGGGGACATCGAAATCATCACTCAGGATTCACCGGAAGCACTTGAGATTCTCCGCCACAGTTCTGCACACTTGCTCGCCCAGGCGGTAAAACGACTGTTCAAAGACGTGAAGCTCGGCATTGGCCCGGTTATCGAAAGCGGATTCTACTATGACTTCGATTCGCCTGAACCGCTCCGCGCGGAAGACTTTGCCGCCATCGAGAAAGAAATGAAGAAAATCATCAATGAAAACCTTGAAATTGTCCGGAAAGAGGTCACTCGCGACGAAGCCCGGAAAATCTACGAGGAGATCGGCGATGAATATAAGCTGGAACTGCTCGACGCGATTCCGGAAGATGAAAAAGTGACGATCTATCACCAAGGCGAATTCTTCGACCTTTGCCGGGGCGTCCACGTACCGTCCACCGGCAAGCTGAAGGAGTTCAAGCTGCTCAGCACTGCCGGCGCTTACTGGCGTGGAGACTCCGATAACAAGATGCTCCAGCGCATCTATGGAACGGCGTTCTTCAAGAAAGAAGACCTGCAAGAACATCTCCGCCTGCTTGAAGAAGCGCGGGAGCGTGACCACCGGAAAATCGGCAAGGAGCTCGACCTGTTCATGACGAACCAGCTGGTCGGGCAAGGGCTTCCCATGTGGCTCCCGAAAGGCGCGACGATCCGCCGTCTCGTCGAACGCTATATCGTCGACAAGGAAGAAAAGCTCGGCTACGATCACGTCTACACGCCGGTCATGGCAAATGTGGAGCTTTACAAGACGTCCGGCCACTGGCAGCACTACCAGGATGACATGTTCCCGCCGATGCAGGCTGACAACGAGGAACTCGTCCTGCGCCCGATGAACTGCCCGCACCACATGATGATCTATAAAAACGGCATCCACTCCTACCGCGACCTGCCGATCCGCATCGCGGAGCTCGGACTGATGCACCGCTATGAAATGTCCGGTGCACTATCCGGCCTGCAGCGCGTGCGCGGCATGACACTGAACGACGCCCACATCTTCGTCCGTCCGGATCAGATCAAGGAAGAGTTCAAGCGCGTTGTCGAACTCGTCATGGATGTCTACAAAGACTTTAACCTGAACGATTATTCGTTCCGCCTGTCCTACCGCGATCCGGCGGATACGGAAAAGTATTTTGATGACGATGAAATGTGGGAAAAGGCACAAAGCATGCTGAAGGAAGCGATGGATGACCTCGGCCTCGACTACTACGAGGCGGAAGGCGAAGCGGCATTCTACGGTCCTAAGCTCGATGTCCAGGTCAAGACGGCCATCGGCAAGGAAGAGACCCTGTCCACTGTCCAGCTTGACTTCCTCCTGCCTGAACGCTTTGACCTGAACTACATCGGCAGCGACGGCAAACAGCACCGCCCGGTCGTCATCCACCGTGGTGTCGTCTCCACGATGGAGCGATTCGTCGCATTCCTCATCGAGGAGTACAAAGGCGCGTTCCCGACATGGCTCGCACCGGTCCAGGTGGAAGTCATTCCGGTTTCTCCGGAAGTCCACCACGACTATGCAGAGAAAGTCCGGGAAGCCCTCCAGGCACAGGGCCTGCGCGTCGATGTCGACAGCCGTGACGAAAAACTCGGCTACAAGATCCGCGAAGCCCAGACACAGAAAATCCCGTACATGCTCGTCCTCGGCGACAAAGAAGCCGAGTCCGGCGAAGTCAACGTCCGGAAATACGGCGAACAAAAATCCGAATCCATCCCGCTCAACGACTTTATCGCCAAACTCCGCGAAGAAGTGGACGGGAAACAGTGAGTTAAACAACGAGGCGTTGACCGGGAAGAAGCTTTAATGTGAGCATAGCAAAACGGCATGGACTCTGGTCGCTTACCGCAGGCCGGCGCCGAGCTCCGCGTGAAGCGGATCTCGCCAGCCCGGCTTTTCCTGCAGGTGTCTCCCGACGTCCATGCCGTTTGCATTCTAGTGTAGTTTCAAGATGACAAAGTAAAAGGAGTGGCTCTGATCCCGTTCCGTGGGCCAGCCGATGCCATTTATGTTTGCTAAATGTCTATCTCATTATTTGCTTGTAGTGGAGGCGCCGACTCCTGCGGGAAAAGCGTTAGCCGAAGACCCCGCAGAGCGTAGCTCGAGGAGGCTAAGGCAACGCCCGCGGAAAGCGTGCGCCGGAACGAAAAGCAGCATTCTCCGTGATTAGGAGGATGAAGTAAACAAATCTCCAACAAAATCATTGACAAGCTGTATTGCATAGGCTATTATTGATTAGGTTAAGGAATACAGTTTGTGGTAGAAGAAGGAGCTGCCCGCTTCTCACCTGATCGACGCTTCGGCTGTTGGCAGGTTTGCACCATTGTGACGTCCCGTGCCTGTTGGCGCGGTCACATATGCGGCGGGTGGACCCAGGTCCACCCGTTTTTCTTTCGGATTGGCCACGGGGACCATCCCCGCGAGCCTGCCCAAACCATGTATTCGCGAATTACTACACGGAGGTGGCTTACGATTAGCAGAGATAACCGAGACAAATTTGTCAACGAGGGCATCCGTGCCCGGGAGCTCCGCATCATCGACCAAAACGGTGATCAGCTGGGCGTCAAAACGCGGAACGAAGCGATGGAAATCGCTACGCGTGCAAACTTGGATCTCGTTCTTGTCGCACCGAACGCAAAACCGCCAGTAGCCCGGATCATGGACTATGGGAAGTTCAAGTTCGAACAGCAGAAGAAAGAACGGGAAGCGCGCAAAAACCAGAAAGTCATCAACATCAAGGAAGTCCGCCTGAGCCCGTCCATCGACGAGCATGACTTCCAGACCAAGCTCCGAAACGCAATCAAGTTCCTTGAAAAAGGGGACAAAGTGAAAGCGTCCATCCGTTTCCGCGGCCGTGCGATCACCCACAAGGAGATCGGCCAGCGCGTTCTCGAACGTTTCGCCGAAGCCTGCAAGGAAGTCGGCACAGTCGAACAGAAACCGAAGATGGAAGGCCGAAGCATGTTCCTGCAGATGGCCCCGATCGAAGAAAAGAAATAATCTACGCACAGGATTAGGAGGATACCGACCATGCCGAAAATGAAAACACACAAAGGTTCCGCAAAGCGCTTCAAGCGCACCGGTTCCGGCAAACTCAAGCGCGGCCGTGCTTATACGTCCCACTTGTTCGCCAACAAATCGACAAAGCAAAAGCGTCATCTCCGCAAAGCTGCCGTCGTTTCCAAAGGCGACTTCAAGCGCATCAAGCAAATGCTCACTTACATGAAATAATCCGATCATAGAAATCGAATCAACATCAGGAGGGAAATCCAATGCCACGCGTAAAAGGCGGAACAGTAACACGTAAGCGTCGTAATCGTGTTCTCAAACTTGCCAAGGGCTACTACGGCTCGAAGCACACACTCTACAAAACAGCTAACCAACAGGTCATGAAGTCCCTGCAATATGCATACCGTGACCGTCGTCAGAAAAAACGTGACTTCCGCAAACTGTGGATTGCACGGATCAACGCAGCTGCACGCCTGAACGGCCTGTCCTACAGCAAACTCATGCACGGCCTTAAAGTTGCAGGCATCGATGTGAACCGCAAGATGCTCGCAGACCTCGCGATCACTGACGAGAAAGCATTCGCACAACTCGCAGAAGCAGCGAAAAAAGCAGTTAACTAATCCAGTGGAGAGACCGGCGACCATTCGCCGGTCTTTTTGGATGGATCGGAGGGATCGGCATGGAAAACGTGGGGATCGGCTGGATTCTTATTTTGTCAGCGTACGGTTTCATCATGATGGGCTATGACAAGCGGCAGGCGAAAAACGGCGGCTGGCGGGTGCCGGAGCGGACGCTCTGGATGATTGCCATTCTCGGCGGCGGTCCCGGTTCCTATGCCGGCATGCAGGCATTCCGGCATAAGACGAAGCACACCGCTTTCCGTGTCGGCTTTCTGATGCTGGCGATTGTGGATCTCGCGGCCATTCTGTATCTGGCAGGAACTTTGCAGCTCGGATAAAGCCAAAAAGGCGGACCGCATTAAGCGGTTCCGCCTTTTTTCATCAGCTGCTCAATCGGATTTTTCCAATTGATGTCCGCGTCCGGATAGCTCATGCGGATTTCTTTTTCGAGGAACAGAAAATCATCCCGGGTGAAGCCCTGAAGGGAAGCTTCGTCCTTGACCCATACAAAGATGGAGACGACCTCAAATGACCGGTCGGTTGTCCCCATATATTTCTCACCTTCAAAGAGGGCGCCTTTATAGGTGATGAAAAAATTTTTCCGGACATTTTTCACGTCATCATAGAAGTAATACCGTTCCTGCTCATAGGCTTCATCCAGCTTTCTTTTGGGGTCGGTGAGGTAACGGATGCCCCGGTAGAACAAATAGACGATGACGGCGATTACGATCACTCGGATAATCAAGGCCATGGCGGTGCCCCCTTGCACATACTGGTTTCCTCCTATACGATTGAAACGCGAAAAGGTTTCAAAAAAACGATAACTTTTTTCTGTTCGGAGGGGCAAGATTGGAACTGACAGGTCTATTTGAAATGCAGAAACGGTTGGATGCGTATATTGAAGAAAACAACGGTGTTGAACGGGATGTCTTCAGGGAGAAGCTGCTGGCCCTCACCGTTGAGCTGGCGGAGCTGGCCAATGAAACACGCTGCTTTAAATTCTGGAGCCAAAAAGGTCCGTCCCCGAAGCCGGTGCTGATCGAGGAATATGTGGATTCCATTCATTTCCTGCTGTCCCTTGGCATTCTGAGGGACATGGAGGATCTTCAGGAATGGCCGAAAGGGAAGATGGCGGGCGACCTGACGGACATGTTCATCCGGACACAGCGGGCTGTACTCGACTTCGGCGAGCGGCAGGACAGGGCTTCGTATGAAGCCATTTGGGTGCATTACGGGGCGATTGCTGAATTGCTCGGATTCACGCCGGATGAAATGATCCGTGCTTACCGGGAAAAGAATGACGAAAACTATGCCAGGCAGCAGCGCGGATATTAAAAAGGGGCCAATCCGGAAGAAATTCTGATCCGGAACGGCCTCTTTTCATTTAAACATACGGAAGCGCTATTGCTTGACCATAACTCTGCCGTTTTCTGATTCAAGCTTTACGGGTATGCGGCCGTCGCCAAAGATCGCTTCTTTTTTCCGCTCACCGAAAATCTCCACATGTCCATTGACGTTCCGGACACGGATTGAGGCATCAGAAGGTATGGCCATCATGGTCACTGTTACACTGCCATTATCCGTTTTAAGATCGATCGGATGAGTGATTTGTTCCACGGATAGCTCGATCCGGCCGTTATCCGTTTTTCCTGTGGTGTTCCCTTCGATGTTCTCCATCGTGATCCGGCCATTGTCGGTTTCTGCCCAGATCTGGCCTGATCGGACACGGGCCAATTGGATGCGTCCGTTGTCCGTCGTGCAACGGAGTGTATCGGATTCCATCTTATCCATTTCAATCCGGCCATTGTCGGTTTTTGCTTCTGCTGAACGAAAGGCGCATTCTCTGACGGTGATCCGGCCATTATCAGAATGGGCGGCAAATTGTCTGGCCAGTTGTTTTTCGGCTGAGATCGAGCCGTTTTCCGTTCGGATCAAAAGAGACTCATAAAGTTTTTTCGGCAGATGGATCACCATCCGGAACATTGGGGAACTACCGAAGCTGAACCAGCTTCTGATGCTGCGGCGTCCGACCAGGGTAATGCTCAGTTTTTCGTCATGGATATCGGCGTCGAACTTCAGGTCTTTCCGGTTTCCGATCAATTCGATGCGAGTGACCCCATCCGCTGATGGGATTGCCTTCACTGCACCGGTTTCTGTCATGATTTCGGCAGCGGTGTAGCGGCCGCCGGGAATCTCGATCATCTCGTAATCATCATGCTGTTTTCTGGTCCGGGCAGCCGGCTGTTCCGTTTCCGTAAATTCGGGATAAGCGCTCAAAATATCAGCAGCGATACTTTCCGGGGTACCAAGGGAGGCAGCGATTTCATGCTCGCTTTTGCCATCCCGCAATCCTTCTTCAAAGTATTCATCCAGATCCCCCAGGACGTCCTCTTTCTCCTCTGCAGGCAATACGGCCAATTCTTTCCCGAGCGCATGAAGAAACTGCTCCTTATTCATCATTTCCATCCCCTCCGATCAGATCGTTGACACTTTCGGTGAAGCTTCGCCATTCGGCAAGCAGGTCCTTCAGGTAATCCTGTCCGGCGACGGTCAGCCGGTAATATTTCCTTGGGGGCCCTTCAGAGGATTCTTTTAGGTAGGTCTCAAAATATCCTTCCTTTGTCAGCCGCCGGAGAAGGGTATAGACAGATCCCTCTGAGACTTCGATCCGCCTGGAGATCATCTGCACGAGTTCATAGCCGTAGCGGTCCTGGCCGTCGAGCAGGGCAAGCACACAAAGGTTCAGCACCCCTTTTTTGAACTGTACATTCATCATTTCACCTGCCTGTCTGTAACTACTGTGCAAAAAGCAGTACCATGCAAACAGTATATTCCATACTACTGCTTATTGACAAGTACCAATCCAAAAAAAGAACAGAACCAGGTCTGTTCGTTTAATCGGGCCTCCCCAAAGGGAAAGTTTCAATTGGCTCGTATTTCGGTGTATTGTGCGGATGAATCTGAAACAGATGGAAGTTGTCGACAGAGACCGGATACGGATCAAATAAATCGGATGAGAGGGCAAGCCGCTCATCGGTTTTTCTCTTTTTGGCGATCGTAATGTGGGGAACGAAACGGTCTTTTGATGGCAGGCCGGTCACCGCTGTCACGGCAGCGGACACATCCTTCTGAAGGCGTTCAAGGAGCATATTTTTTGTAACGGACAGGTAGGTAACGCGCGGGCCCGTGGACGGACCAAAGAAATTAAACCCATCAACCTGTATCGTGAAGCCGGGATGCCGTTCGGAAAGGGAGCGGAGCTGGACGGAAAGCTTGGAAATCATCCGATCATCGCAGGCTCCCAGGTAAAAAAGGGTGATATGGAGATCATCGGGATGCGAAACAACTTTGTACCGTTCGGCCAGCCGGTGTTGATTCAGGTACTGATCAGCAAGCCTCTGAACGTCTGAAGGGATACGAATTCCAAGGAAATAATGCTGTTGCAGGCAAAACGCCCCCTTTTCATCGAATTGTATTTAGTGTACCACCTGTTATCGAAAACATCAGACAAATTTCGCGATGTTTCGCAGATTGCCTTCGGTGAAAAAGGAATAGGAGCCGCTTGCTGCATGACGGAAAAATAAACTATAAGCCGTGATTTCTGAATAAGTTAAGCTATGCTATGATGGGGAATAGAGAAGGAGGGAGCCCCATGGCTTGGAATCAGGCTGCATTCGGCAGGCGGCTGAAGGCGCTCCGTGAGCGGGAGGGGCTGTCGATGCTGGCTTTCGGCAAAGAGATCGGCACTTCGGCAAGCCGGATCAAGCATTGGGAGGAAGGCAAAAGCGCTCCTTCTGCCAGTTGGATTGTCACCATATCCGAGAGATTCGGAATATCAGCAGAAAGCCTGCTGACCGGTGAACAGGACCCTGAAAAAGAGTACGCTGCTCTTGAACCGGACCGGTCAGCCGGTTCAGAAGAAACCGGACTTGAAGAATTGGCGGATTCCCTTGTCCGGGCAGGCAATCGGATGTATGGCGACCGGGATGGACGGGAAAGGATGATAGAAGAAATCACTGCCCGGCTGCCCGGGATGAGTGAACAGGATCTCAGGGAACTCTTGATGATCACCGTGCTGAAAAGCCGGCATGTCTAAAAGATTGGCATCTGAACCGAACATGCGGATAA
The DNA here is from genome assembly GCF_000348905.1 of Bhargavaea cecembensis DSE10. Lineage (GTDB taxonomy): Bacteria > Bacillota > Bacilli > Bacillales_A > Planococcaceae > Bhargavaea > Bhargavaea cecembensis. The sequence continues at coordinate 108,917 of NZ_AOFT01000009.1, read as the reverse complement.
AAAATTTTGCATGTTCATGGACACCCGTCCGCCCATCCCTTAAGATGAAACGAGAGCCACTGTAGGAGGGAGGTACACGAAGTGAAATTACTTCAGGTACGGAAAGGACAGTTCGTTTATTACAAAAACGAGCTGCACAAAGTCTACACCATCAACCCGCTTGCCAAAAAGTCTGTACACATGTACCGCATCAAAGACATGGAACAGGTCACAAGCAAGGCGGAAGAAATCACGCTTCACAGGCCAAGCCACATGGATGCATTTATGTTTATGGGGCAATGGTATACGATCCGTGAAGACCTCGAGCCGGAAGTCGACGGGTACATTCTGGTTACAAAGCCGGATCCGGAACCGATGAGCCATTATGGTCTCAACGAATTTGAGAAAGTCGAGCAGATCGAAGGACGGACAGTCGTTACGGGCCGCCAGAATCCGATCAAGCGCAAGGAATTCGTTGTGCTGCAGGAAGGGCGTAACCCGGAAGCCCGGAACATCGCTTATCAGGACGCATCTCTTGTATCCGAGGAGACACTTGCAGAAGATGCAAAGCTTGGGGCGAAGCTATCCAGGACACAGGAAATCCAGCCGAATATCGGAGACATTTATCTGAACCTGCATAATGGCGGCCGTTCGATGGTCGTCGCGGTCATGGGAGATGATGTCTGGCTCGGCCACGGCGAGAAACTCAAAATCGAAGATCTACTTGATGCCGACCACTGGACACTTGTCTACGTGAATACCGAGTTCGTACTCTGATAAGTTCAGCCGACTGCAGGAACCGATCATTAAAAGCCATCACTTTCGAAAAGTGATGGCTTTTTGCCGTATTCAGGATCGATAAAAGGATAATGGGCATTCCCGTTAAAACAGCAGACTTACCAGCCTTCTTCTTCCATCCGCATCTCTTCTGCGGCAAAGTTGAGGTCTTCGGCAGAAATGGTGAGCAGCTCGTAATGGCCCTGTTCTGAAGCGGGAAGAGCGAGTTTGCGCAACCATTTGGGAGATCCCTCATTCTCCTCATCATAGACCAGGAGCAGGCCGTCCGAGTTGCGGAGGAGAAACTTATCCCTCTCGGAAAACTGCCACGGACCTTCATAAGGCCGGTTCATCAGGACGGTCGTAAAGTCCGCCTTCCCGATGATGGACTCATATGCAAGCTTCCTGGAATCGTTCCAGTTCTTCTCCTGCTCAAGGAATGGCGTGATGACCGCGACTTTCAGTTCGGGATATTCTTTGCGCCGCAATTCATAAGCAGCTTCGGCAGCCCAGGTTTCAACACCCGGCTGCCCGCTCACAATCACCCACTCAAGGCCTTCATCTTCCAGCAGACCGCGGATCCTGCCGGTGATCGCCCTGCGGATCACGGCGATTCCCGGATGCTTATCATTGAATATCCCGAGTTCATGCGGCTTATAGCCGCTAACCAGCAGCCGTTTTAGCATCAGCGTCATCCTTTCTGCGGAGAATAAATGAAAAAGGCCAGTCCGTGGAACGGACTGGCCGGTTAATGTCAAAATAAGAAGCCGCCTTTGCCGTAGGAAAATTAGAAAGTTAAAAACCATCACTCCACAAAGTGGGTGTCCTCAGAGATGTTCCTGCACGTCTCCGGAAAAAGGTCCGGAGCCTATCATTCCGATCTCGTTTTTAAACTCCCTATTTCAGCTCAAAGGTTTAACTTTATAATCAATACGGTCAATGCAGCTTGTATTTAGAGTATAGGGCAAAACTGGCCGGGATGCAATGGAAATGTGTGGGGGAGAAAAAACAGTTCATTGCTTCCTGATGGTGCGGTGGGGAAATGGCGGCCGTGTTATAATGGAAACAGTATGAAAAGCGGGGTGAACCGTTTGTTTAAATCGGTGACATTATACACAGATCAGCTCGCTGCGATGCGGCGTTTTTATGGCAATATTCTTGAGCTGGAAATCACAGAAAGAGCGGAAGACCGCTTTACTGTCAGAATCGGGACGACCGATGTGACGTTTGTTGCCGCGGACCGGCCGGCCTTTTACCATTTTGCAATCAACATCCCAGGCAATCAGTTTTCCATGCTGAAGCACTGGATCCAGGACCGTGTCCCGCTAAATTGGGAAGATGGCGTGGATGAGGTATATTTCCGTGCATTTGATGCCGACTCGATGTATTTCGAGGACCCGGCAGGCAATGTCGTCGAACTCATCGGCCGGAGGAGAAAAGACGTCTATGGGGATATCACCCGATCGTCTTTCCTGAATATCAGTGAGGTCGGACTGGTGACAGGTGATGTGCAGCAGGCAGGGCAGACGCTGTTTGATGCAGGGCTGCCGCTGCGCGGCACGGATCTGGAGCCAGATGAACTAAATTTCATCGGCAGCGGTGACGCCTACTTCGTTCTGGTTCCCGATGGGCGCAGATGGTATTTCTCAAAAAAAGATGCTGAAATCCATCCGCTGACGGCTTCTTTGTCAAACGGAACGGTATTCAGTCTGGATGCAGCCGGGCAGATTACCCGGAGCAGCAGCGGAGAGTAACAAAGGCATCATCAGGAATTGGAGTGTGTAAAGATTGTTGGGACTGTTTAAGAAAAAATGCGGAATCTGCAAGCGCAAGACTTCTCTTCTGCGCACGTATCGCAGGGACCGCGGCCATGTCATCAAGGTGTGCCCGGCATGCGGAGAATATGCCGAGCGCAGGGCTTACAAAAAGGCCTGACCGGGATTCACGGACAAAGGAAGTGGCGCAATGGACCGCACATTATCGGCCGTCGACGGCATGACGGGCATTCTGAAAGCATCGGCGGGAAGCATTCCGATCGGTAAGGGGGAGTACCTGTTCAGGGAGGGCGAGCAGGCGGAAACCCTGTACTATGTGGAGACGGGAAAAGTCCGGGTCGGCAAAGTGACGCCGGACGGGCGTGAAATTACGTTCCGAATCTGCGGTGAAGGGGACTTTATCGGTGAGGTCATGCCGTTCTGTCCGCCGGCCGCCTACACCGTGGAAGCGAAGGCGACAGAAGAGACGACGGTTCAAGCCATTCCGAAGGACCGCCTGGAGGAGCTTCTTTACCTGGAGCATGAGCTTTCGATCGCCTACATGAAATGGATGGGAATCCTCCAGCAACGGACTCAGTCAAAGTTTCGCGATCTTATCCTGCACGGAAAAAAAGGCGCCCTGTATTCGACGCTGATCCGGATGTCAAACAGTTACGGTGTCCCGGCGGAAGGCGGCGGAATCCTGATTGATCTGGAACTGACCAACCAGGAATTGGCCAACTTCTGCGGGATGGCCCGGGAAGTGGCCAACCGGATGCTGTCGGAACTGAAACGTAACGGAAAGATTCGGATGGACAATGGCAGGATTGTGCTGACCGATATCGGTTATCTCCGGGATGCGATGCACTGTGAAAACTGCCCTGTGGAAATCTGCAGTATCGAGTAGCCGCACCACCATATAAGAAGTAAGCCCGCCTGCGGGAAATGCAGGCGGGCTTTTCAGATGTACCCAGACTTTTGCAATGCACGGATGCATTGCGGAAGACCGGGGCCTTTTTGTCTATTTTATTACAGCGGCCCCGAAATCAGCGGAAATCGTGTGATGTTTATCACAGTTTCGGGATGTGCCGAATTTTAAGATAGGACTATAGAAACTGACCGGGAGGATGGTTGGAGATGAAAAACAATAGGAACCCGCACGAAGCGGATTTGCGGGGCACGCTGATCAGTGTGCTGGTAGTCGGGGTTCTCATCGCCGTGATGTGGGCGGCTGTCTACGCCATGTATGTGGCACTTTAAAGAGAGGGGAGAAACATGATGCATCTTCACAAGTTCGAGAAAATCTGGCTGATATTCGGAATCGCCATGCTGACCGTATTCCTCGGCATCGTCGGAGTCCAGGCTTTTGCCCAGGGCCAGACACCGGCTGGCGGCATGAAGAAAATTGATCCTGAGAAAGTGGATGTTACGGCACCTTTCGATAATCCGGGTGTCCATCAGATTGACGATGATACCTATGAAGTCGTGATCAAGGCCATGGCCTATGGATATGAGCCATCGGAGATCAAAGTTCCGGCCGGCAAAGAAATCATCTTCAAAGTAACCAGCAAGGACGTCATCCACAGCTTTACGATTCCCAGAACAAAAGTGAACATGATGGTCGTTCCGGGGCAGGTCAACGAGAAAAGCTATACCTTCAGGGATCCGGGAACTTATCTGATTCTCTGCAATGAATATTGCGGTACAGGCCATCACTTCATGCATACAGAAATCGAGGTGGTTGAGGAATGATTCTGCACTCTGACCGCGGACCTCTTGCGGGTCGGCACACATCATCCGCTGTTGCGGGTACGGCAGCTGCGTCCGAACGGAAATTGGCCCTGTGGAATATCGGTTTCGCCTATACGGCGTTTTTGGTCGGCACCCTCTGTGGTCTGATCCAGGTGTTCATGCGCAATGAGATGATCCAATTGCCCGTCTGGCTGGACTATTATCAGGTTCTGACTGTACACGGAGTCACGCTGGCCCTTGTCTACACAACGTTCTTCATCTATGCCTTCCTGATCACCGGGATGAGCAGGTCGCTCGGCAGCTTCGGCCCGAAAGTGGCCCGCTGGTCCTGGATCGGATTTTTCGTGGCAGCTGCCGGTACCGTATGGGCAACCATCGAAATCCTGTCGGGACGGGCAAGTGTCCTCTACACGTTTTATGCACCTCTTAAAGCCAGCGGCTGGTTCTACGTATCCCTTGCCCTCCTGATCATCGGTACCTGGATCATCAGCTTTTCGCTGATCGCCCACTACGTGAAGTGGAGAAAAGCCAATCCGGGTGTCATGAGTCCTCTGTTCGCATTCATGACCATTTCGACACTGATCATGTGGATCATCGCCTGTCTCGGTGTTGTCGCCGCTGTTGTCTTCATGTACATTCCCTGGGCATTCGGGTGGGTGGATACGATCAACGTCGAACTGAGCCGGACACTCTTCTGGTTTTTCGGCCACCCGCTGGTCTACTTCTGGCTGCTTCCTGCCTATATGGCCTGGTATCTGGTCGTCCCGAAGCTGCTCGGAACAAGAGTGTTCAGTGATTCCCTGGCGCGCCTGTCCTTCCTGCTCTTTATCCTGTTTTCCATTCCGGTCGGCCTTCACCACCAGCTGACCGAGCCGGGCGTCGCCGACTTCTGGAAATTCCTTCAGGTCACGCTTACCTTCATGGTCGTCATTCCGACTCTTATGACCGCATTCTCGCTGTTTGCGACCTTTGAGATCTCGGGTCGCCAGAAAGGGGCCAAGGGGCTGTTCGGATGGGTCGGCAAACTGCCTTGGCACGACATTCGCTTTACCTCGCTCTTTATCGCGATGGTATTCTTTATCCCCGGCGGAGCAGGGGGGATCATCAATACCAGTTTTCAGCTGAATGAATTGGTGCATAACACGCTCTGGGTAGTCGGGCACTTCCACATCACGGTCGGAACACCGGTCGCCATGACATTCATGGGCATCTCGTTCTGGCTGATTCCTTATCTGACGGGACGGACACTTACAAAGACGACCAAAAAGCTGGCATTTGTCCAGATCATTTCCTGGTCGGTAGGCATGCTCTTTATGTCCACCGCACAGCACGTACTCGGACTGCTCGGTGCTCCGCGGCGGACGCAGCACTCCAATTACAGTGATCATCCTACGGTACTGGGCTGGTTTGACGGATTCTTCTCAAATACATCGACACTGGCTCTTGGCGGAATCATCCTGTTCTTCTCAGCGATGCTGCTGATGGTCATCGTATTCCGGCTCTGGCTGATTGAACCGCGTTCCGAAGAGGGTGACCTGTATGCAGAGTTCCCGATTGCGGAAAGCGATGCTTCGGCAACACCAAGGTGGCTTGAAAACTGGTGGATCTGGATCGGCATCGCAGTCGCCCTGATCCTTCTCGCCTACACGTTTCCGATCACCCACATGATTCAGGATGCACCTCCCGGATCCAAAGGCTTTATCAACTGGTAAGGAGATGAGCAAATGCTGCTGATGACTGTATCATTCATGATCGTCATGATCATTGTCATGGTGATCGCGATGGAGCTTGGTTCAGAAAAGGATATGTAAATCGAAGCCTGTCCGGCACAAGCCGGACAGGCTTTTTCATATTGCGGTACGGGCGGAAAACTGACAACATGGAACCAAGCAGGTAATTGCGAACCGCAAAATGGAGGGGACCTGATGATCGTCAGACGGGCAATAGCAGGTGACGAAAGAGGGATGGCTGAAGTTCATGTGAGAAGCTGGAAGACGACTTACCGGGGAATCGTGTCAGATGAATACCTTGAATCACTGAACATAGAGGAGCGGGAGGAGCTCTGGAAGAGAGGGATTTTTCACACCAAGGCATTTGTCGCTGAAGAAGCGCGGGGCATTGTCGGTTTTGCCAATGGGGGACAGGAACGGTCCGGCAGCTACCCGGGATATGACGGGGAATTGTATGCCATTTACCTGCTGAAAGAATGCCAGGGGCAGGGGGCCGGCCGTGAACTTGTCCGGCAGGTTGCCATGGCTCTGAGGGAAGCGGGTTACCGTTCACTGCTCATTCGCGTACTACGGAATAATCCTTCACGCCATTTTTATGAGGCCCTTGGCGGCAGCCGGATCGGAGCAGAGCAGATAGAAATTGCCGGTGACCTGCATGAGGAGTGGGTCTATGGATGGCCGGATCTGAATGTTCTCTATGAAAAGGGGGATCAAGAATGACTTTTATCATATCGGATAAAGAGCGGGAACAGACATTGAAAAACTTGTTCAGGAAAGGGCCGGACGGGCCGCTGGATGTTTTTCCTTCAAAAGAGAAAAGAAAATTCATCGTGGCAGAGCATCTGGCAAACCGTTTTGAAATAGGAAAAGCCTACAGTGAGCGGGAAGTAAATGAAATCCTGAAGCGTGCTTATCCGGACTATGCAACAATCCGAAGGTTTTTTATAGATTATGGGTTGATGGAACGGTCGTACGATGGCCGGACTTACATGAAGACAGAGCGGAAGTAAGGAAGAAGCGGTTGAAGCTGCCGGACAGCAGTGGTACAATGCTGTCCTGTTTTCTGCAGGGACTAAGGGATGTGGGGGGAGTGCGATGGCAGCAAAGGATCATCCGGATTATGCGGAAGAATTGGAGCGGCTGGAATACACAAAGGAATATATGCAGCGGCTGCTCGGAGAAACCGAGCGGGAAGCGGCAGCGTCCAGGGAAAATATCAGGCAGTCCATGGGCGACCTGGAGCATCTGGACTCCAGTCTGAGCTACATCAATATCCTGACGAATGCCCGTTTTTTTGAGATGGCGGCAGGACGGAAGGAAGAGCTGGAAGCGGTCCTTCAGAATCCCTACTTTTCCCGGATCCATTTCAAAAAAGAAGGGGAAGGGGCCGAACTGCTCTACATCGGAAAGACCTCGCTGTTCCACAGGGAAACGCAGGAACCGGTCATCGTAGACTGGCGCTCGCCGGTTGCAAACGTCTATTATGACGGCCGGATCGGCGAGGTCACCTACGAGGTGAACGGGGAAGAGAACCGGGGGCATCTCTATGCCAAGCGCCAGTACAAGATCGAAGGCGGCAAGCTGGCGGATATCCGCGATGTCGACCTGACGACGAATGATGAACTTCTTCAGGAGGCGCTGTCCGGAAAGGCGGACGTCCGGCTGACGGAGATCGTCTCGACCATCCAGAAAGAGCAGAATGAAATCATCCGTGCAAACCTGAAGCGGCCGATCATCGTCCAGGGAGCAGCAGGGAGCGGCAAAACAACGATCGCCCTCCATCGCATCTCGTATTTCCTCTATACGATGGGCGGAAATTTCCCGGCTGACAAACTGATGATTCTTGCACCGAGTGAATTGTTCATCGGCTACATTTCGGACGTCTTGCCCGAACTCGGTGTCGATAAAATCCGGCAGACCACCTTTGAACAGTTTGTACTGGGTGCCACCGGACTGAAGCTGAAGGTGGCGGATCCGAACAGGAAGCTGGAAAAGCTTGCCGAAGGAAGTGCAGTGGATGGGGAAACGCTGATTCTCTCGAGGCTGAAGGGGTCACTCGCTTACCGGAATGCCCTTGACCGGTATGTCGCCATGATTGAGAAAGAAATAGCCGGCCTGTTTGAAGATGTGTATATCGAGAAGTTCCGGATCATCAAAAAGGAACGGCTCAGGCGGTTATTCCTCAAGGAATTCAGTTACCTGCCTCTTCAGAAGCGTCTTGACCGGATTGCCGGCATTCTGAAGACAGAGACAGCCAGAAAGCGGAAGGAGATTTTATCCACACTGACCGCCCGCTACGAGCAGGCATTGGACAAGGCGCTGTTCGGAATCCGGGATGACCGGAAGCGCCGAGAACAGACGACCCGTCTGATCGACGAACGGGATGAGCGTCTTCCGGCTATCGAGCGGGAGGGAAAGAAAACAGCGGCTGCCTACATGAAACGCTTTCCCGCCTACAACATTAAACAGCAGTACCGGAGATGGTTCAAGGATGAAGAGCTGATCCGGAAAACTGCTGCCGGGTGGACTGAAGCGGAAAGGAAGGCAATTGTAAAGTCGGCGGCCGAAGAACGGTGGGAAACCGAGGATCTTGCGGCCCTGCTTTATCTTCAGGCCCGCCTGAAGGGAATTCCGGATCAGTGGAAGATGCGTTCGGTCTTCATTGATGAGGCACAGGACTATAGTGCGTTCCAACTGGCAGCCCTCCGCGATGCCCTGGATACCGATATGTTCACCATCGTCGGGGACCTTGCCCAGGGCATTCATTCCTACCGGTCGGTGCGCGACTGGGAGACGGTTCGGAACCTTTTTCCGCGCGCAGCCTTCCGGACACTCCAGAAAAGCTATCGGACGACGGCGGAGATCATGGAAGCCGCAAACAAAGTGCTTGGCGGGCTCGCTGCCGGACTTCCGCTTGTGGAACCGGTGGTCCGGCACGGACCGCACCCGGAAGTGCACCAGGCCGGGGCATTTGATCCCGGAGCGGTGCACCGGCTTTACCGGGCAATCCGTTCCAGAGGCCATCACTCGGTCGCGCTGATCACGAAGACCACGCGTGAGGCGGAGAAGATGGCTGAAGGGCTCGCTGGTCTGGACGGTCAAGTGATGCTCCTTGGCCAGGGATCCGTGCCACAGTCCGGCCGCCTGCTCGTCGTGCCCGGACATCTTGCAAAGGGGCTGGAGTTTGATGCGGTGATGGTCGCCGCGTTCAGTGACCCGTTCAGGGATAGTGAACTGGACCGCAAGCTGCTGTATGTCGCCATGACCCGGCCGATGCATGAGCTGCATCTGATCGGTGATTTCAGTTTGTTTCTGGGCAGTTGCTCAGATCAGGAGAATCCAGACCGCATGCAATAAGAACACGGTGACATAGACGATGAGGGCTGCATTCATCAGGATACGGACAGGACGCGATTCGCCGATCGCATGGGATAGGACGACCAGGATTGCAGGAAGTGCAAGCTTCACCGCGAAGAAATAGGCAGGCTCTATTTTCAGTATGGCGTTCATGAGGGGGTTGGCTTCCCGGATATAACCTCCCGCAATGCCCGTCAGTGTCAGATAGGTATCGGCCACGGAAAGGAGCAGCAGGAGAATGGAAGGATGCTTCAGTGAGTCGGTTTTCATTGCCGGACCACCTTCTCTTTTTAAGCCCATCCTGCCCGCGGTACCCATGTTCCACACCCGGATTTTGTAGATTTTGTGAACACGGGCAAGCCAACTTTACAATCTTTAACACAGCCCTTACACTCTCATCATGTTGTGTGGCTAAAGTAGGAAGGGAAACGGTCAGTGATTTTCCCCGTCAGAGAAACCACACAAAAAGGAGAGATTTCATGACAGGAAAACCGGCAGTGTCCATGGCTGGGCGGACGGCAATTGAGGAAGAGCAAGCTGTGAGGACGGTAAGCGTCATGTCCTACAATATCGCCCACGGCCGTGGCATGGACGGCAGGGTGGATCTTGAACGGATCGCCGGTGTGATTCGCTCAAGCGGTGCGGACATCATCGCCCTCCAGGAAGTGGACAGCCATTATTCCGGCCGGAGCGGCTTTGAAGATCAGGCCGCCCGCCTTGCCGCCATGCTGGACATGTCGTACAGCTACGGGCCGAATCTGGTCGAGCCGCCGCTGGTTCCCGGACAGCCGTCCAGGAAATACGGCAATGCGGTGCTCAGCTGTTTTCCGATCAAATATGCGGTGAACCATTCCTACCGGGAGGTCGAGAAACCTCCGGAAGATGCAGAGCCGAGAGGGGTATTGGAAACCGTCATCGATCTCGGCGGAACTTACCTCAGCCTGTTCAATACCCATCTGGCCCTGCATGAAGAGGGGCTCCGGTCGAATATCGGCGAGCTTCTGGAGATCGCCGAAGCCACGCTTTTCCCGGCAGTGATCGCGGGAGACTTTAATGCTGTCCCGGACCACCCGGAAATCGAAAAAGTCCGCTCACGATTCCGGGATGCATTTGCCGGAATCATGCCTGAAGAATCGCTCACGTTCCCGAGCCGTCATAGAGATGCCTCAGGTATGGGGATGACAGAGCCTGCAGCAAGGATCGATTATCTCTTCTCCCGGGGAGCAGAAAAAATCAGTCATGCGCGTGTCATCGACACGGACGCATCCGATCACATGCCGATCGTGGCGGAACTGATCATTCCTTCGGCAGTCGGACAGAACGGAAGGGAAGCGCTCGTCACAAACTGAACAGACTCTTCGCCAAGGACCGCTCCAGCGGTCTTTTTTGTGCCTCCGGGAAGGATTCGGCGATTGCCGGTCGAAAGGTAATAGAGAACGGCCCGATTGCGGGCGTGGGAGGGATTGTATGAAACAGATCGGATTTGTCCGCCATGGCGTGACAGCGTGGAATAAGGAACGGAAATGGCAGGGGCATTCGGATATCCCGCTTGACCCCGAAGGCATTGCCGAGGCGGAAAAAGCGGCTGCCCGTCTTGCGGACGAGGACTGGGAGATCATCTATGCCAGTCCGATGAAACGTGCGCTCAGGACCGCGGAAATCATCAGGGAAGCGAATCCGGACATTCCGCTCGTCACTGACGGCCGGCTGGTGGAAGTATTCGGCGGCCAGCTGGAAGGGACGACTGAACAGGACCGCATCGAAAAATGGGGCAGTGAATGGCGGTCGCTCCTCCCTTCGCTTGGAATGGAACCTGATGAAGACATGGTTGCGCGCGGAATGGCGTTTCTTGAAGAGATCAGGAAGCGGCCGGAGGACAAGGTGCTTCTTGTCACGCACGGCGGTTTTATCAGGCGGCTGCTTCGGGCGCTTGTCCCCGATCTGGAGCATTCGGACAGAATCCTCAATACGTCAGTGACGGTCGTGGAAATGCGTGACGACCGGAACCTTTGCACACTTTATAACTGCACAAAGCATCTGTCGGATGCATGAGATTCAAAAAACCCGGAAGACATCACGTCTTCCGGGCTTTATACTTTGCTGCTGTAGAAAACATGTCGCAGGGCAAAGCCGGCATGCCCGATTTCCAGGATGCCAAACGAGAATTCCGGCTGTCTCCGTTTGTCGGTCGGGGATCCGGGATTGAACAGCACGATTCCATCATGCTGTTCGTGATAGGGGATATGGGAATGGCCGAACAGGATGATATCCGGCTGTTCATCCCTGAACGTCTCCAGTGCACGGAGGGGAGTGGTCTTTCCCTTGCCGTCACCGTGGACGAGGCAGACAGTCGTACCGTCAAGGGAAAAACGTTTTTCCCTGCCGAAGCGGTCCCTGATCTCGGGCGGATCGGCATTTCCGTATACACCGTCGACCGGCGCAAAGCGCTTGAGCGCGAGGAAAACCTCAAGCGACTGCCAATCCCCTGTATGGATGATCCGGTCTGCAGATTCAAGCTCATCGATCAGCCGGGGAGGCAGGGCTTTGGCCATGCGGGGCATATGGGTGTCACCCAGGATCACAACCTTCATGCGCCCTCATCCAAGCCGAGTGCACCGGCAATCTGATCTGATCCATGGACAGGCGCGCGGCACACATTGCTTTCGCAGACAAAGGCAGTCAGCGGATGGCTGTCATCTCTTTTCCCTTCTGTCAGGCCGGAAAGAGGACTGTTGGCATCCCCCGGCTCTGTCCAGACATCAAAAGGAAGAAAAGCTGCCCTGAGCGTTTCAAGCAGATCCGAACGGTCATCCGGCCGGCTGCCGGTCACGACGATCTCACGCCCGCCGGCCTCAAACGCCATTCTTGCCATCAGGAGGCTGAGAGTGCCGTTCGGGTATTGGCCGGCTTCTCCCGCGAATTCTGTCATGATCTCATCCGCCCGCCGGATCCAGCGCTCATCCGCCGTCAGCTTGCCGAGCCTCCACAACTGCATGGCGGCAATGCCGTTGCCCGACGGCAGGGCACCGTCCAGTATATCCTTGCTCCTTGTCAAAAGCACTTCGCCTTCCCGGTCGGTAAAGAAAAATCCTCCCGGACCGTCCGAAAAGCGTGCTTCCAGGATGCCGGCAAGACGCACAGCTTCTTCTGCGTACCGGTCATCACCAGTTGCCTGGTGGAGCTCCAGCTGCCCCCAGATAAGGTAAGCGTAGTCATCCAGATAAGCGTGGAACCTGGCCTCTCCGTCACGCCACCTGGCAAAAAGGTGGTCTCCGTCATCCAGGTGATCCCCGATAAATTCTGCTGCCTGTATTGCCGCCTCCACCATGGAGGGTTCGGAGAACGCTGCACCGGCTTTGGCGAGAGCCGCGATCATCAGGCCGTTCCACGAGGTGAGGATCTTGTCATCAAGATGCGGGTAGATTCTCTTCTCCCGATAAGCCAGCATCTTCGGCAGGGATTCGTCCAGGATGCGCTCCACTTCTTCCTCCGTGATGCCGAACTCCTCTGTGACGGCATCCATATTGAGTCCGACCATGTTCGGGATGCTTTTGCCCTCAAAATTCCCGCCCGGTGTGATGTCATATACCGCACAGACGATTTCTGCTTCTTTTTCATCCAGGACCGTGAACACTTCCTCTTCCGTCCACAAGTAGTAGGTGCCTTCCGCCCCTTCACTGTCAGCATCGAGTGCAGAATAGAAGCCTCCTTCAGGATGGGTCATCTCGCGTCTGATGAACTGGAACAGGTCGTTTACAATACCGGCATACCGTTCGTCGCCGGAAATCTGGAAGGCTTCCGTATAGGCCAGCATGAGCATGGCCTGATCGTAGAGCATCTTCTCGAAATGGGGGACGAGCCAGTATTCATCGACGGAGTAGCGGGCGAATCCTGAACCGATCTGGTCGTAGATCCCGCCTGAGGCCATCGCATCCAGCGTCCGGTCCGCCATCGTGTATGCCATCGGCTCTCCGTGCCATTCAAAGTATCGGAACAGGTAAAGAAGCTGATGGGGCGAAGGGAATTTCGGCGCTCCGCCAAATCCTCCGTAGACGCCGTCATACAGCCGGGCCAGCTGGCCGAATGCCTGATGGAGAGTGGAAGCGGGGATTTCCCCGGTGCCCGGTTCGGCCCGGACTTCGAGCGCTTCCTTCATCCGGTCACCGATCTCTTTAATCCGATCCGGATCATTCGTGTACACATCGTGCAGCTGCGGCAGCACGTCCATCATGCCCGGACGGCCATACTTGCCGGTTTTCGGGAAGTAGGTGCCGATATAGAACGGCTTCTGGTCAGGGGTGAGGAAGGCGTTAAGCGGCCATCCGCCCTGTCCGGTCAATTTCATGCAGGCATCCATATAAATTGCGTCAATATCCGGACGCTCTTCACGGTCAACTTTGACGGGGATAAAGTGCTCATTGATGAGCGCTGCAACTTCTTCGTCCTCGAACGACTCATGGGCCATCACGTGGCACCAGTGGCAGGTGGAATAGCCGATCGAGACAAAGACTGGCTTGTTTTCTTCCTTTGCTCTCCGGAAAGCCTCCTCCCCCCATGGGTACCAGTCGACCGGGTTATGGGCATGCTGGAGAAGATAAGGGGATTTCTCATGAATCAGACGGTTTGTATTGGAATCGCTCATTTTGCCACTCCTTCCTATATCAAGTATAGCCTCTATTGTTCCGGGCAAAAACAAATGCATCTAAAAGCCGGCCAGGAAGCGCATGGAACAGGGTTGCGATGCATACCTTCATCATGTAGAAGAACTTGTCCGCCGCATGAGATATAGCCATACACGATGGAGGGATCACCGCATGAGTGTCATGCTAACACCGGTCAAGCCACAATTGGACGAGCCTGAAGCGATCGGGCGGGGGCTAACAGACGAAGAAGTCAGGCTGAAGCGGGAAAAAGACGGATTTAATGAACTGCACGAAGAAAAGCGCAAAAGTGCCGGTGCCGTTTTCATTGACCAGTTCAAAGATTTCCTGGTCATCATCCTGAATATTGCGGCCGTCATCTCCGCGTTTCTGGGGGAAGTGGAGAGTTCAATCGTCATTCTGTCCGTGGTCCTGCTGAACGCAGCGCTTGGTACCATCCAGCACGTCAAAGCGGAAAAATCATTGAACAGCCTGAAAGCTATGTCGGCCCCCTCTGCAAATGTATTGCGGAATGGGAAGGTCGTACAGATTCCTTCACGCGAAGTCGTGACAGGAGATATCCTGATCATCAACGCAGGGGATTATATTTGTGCGGATGCCCGGATCTTGGAGAGTTACAGCCTCCTGATCAACGAAAGCTCGCTTACCGGTGAATCCGTCCCCGTTGAGAAGAATGCGGAATTCGTAAGCGGGGAGCACGTCGCACTGGGCGACAGGAAAGACATGGCGTTTTCAGGCAGCTTTGTCACAAGCGGCAGGGGAAAAGCTGTTGTGACGGCAATCGGCATGGATACCGAAATCGGTAAGATTGCAGATCTGCTCGAAAACGCCAAGGAAAAAAGCACGCCTCTCCAGGAAAGACTGGATCAATTCGGCAAAGCGCTGGCCATCGGAATCACGGTGATCTGCCTGATCGTTTTCGGGTTGGATGTGATCCGCGGAAGGGAACTGGCGGATTCGTTCATGTTCGCCGTTTCCCTGGCAGTTGCAGCCATTCCTGAGGCGTTGAGCTCCATTGTGACGATTGTCCTTGCTTTCGGGACACAGAAGATGGCCAAGGAAAATGCTATCATCAGGAAATTGCATGCAGTTGAAAGCCTGGGCAATATCTCTGTGATCTGCTCGGATAAGACGGGAACGCTCACCCAGAATAAAATGACGGTCCAGCTGTTTTACACGGATGGGCAGATGCTCGGCCATGATCAGCTGAAGCCGGGCAATAAACATCACGAAAAGCTGCTGCGCATGGCCCTGCTATGCAACGATGCGGTAACGTCAGGCGGACAGGAAATCGGGGACCCGACAGAGGTGGCTCTCGTCAACATCGGAAAGCAATATGGATTTGATGAACTGGCGGAGCGGGAGCAGAATCAGCGCATCGGGGAGATTCCGTTTGACTCCCGCAGAAAGTTCATGTCGACGGTCCATCGCATCGGCCATAAGCAGGTGATGATCACCAAAGGTGCGACAGATGTCCTGATACCGAGAATCAGCCGCATCGAGACGGCGGGTGGTGTACAGGCAATCTCCCTGCATCAGATTGAATCGATCAGACAGGCCAGCCATTCGTTTGCCGATGGGGGGCTGCGTGTACTGGCTCTTGCTTATAAAGAAGTTCTCCCGACACTGCCGGGTGCGTTACAAGAAGAGGGACTGACACTTCTGGGCCTGATTGCGATGATGGATCCGCCGAGGGAGGAAACGGAACAGGCGGTGGCCGATTGTATCCGTGCCGGCATCAAGCCGGTCATGATCACGGGTGACCATAAAATCACTGCCATCGCGATCGCCGGGAAAATCGGGATTCTGAATGACCCGTCCGAAGCGGTAGAAGGAAAAGATATTGAAAAGCTGTCCGATGATGAGCTTAAGGACCGGATTGAAGAGATTTCCGTTTACGCACGGGTCTCTCCCGAACACAAAATCAGGATTGTGAGAGCCTGGCAGGAAAAAGGGAACGTGGTTGCCATGACCGGGGACGGCGTGAACGATGCACCGGCCCTGAAGCAGGCGGATATCGGGGTGGCCATGGGCATGGCCGGAACAGAAGTGGCGAAAGATGCGTCATCAATGGTTCTGACCGATGATGATTTTTCAACCATCGTGAAAGCCGTATCCAATGGGCGCAGCATGTACAGCAATATCAAAAACGCCATCCAGTTTTTATTGTCCGGCAATGCCGGTGCAATTTTCGTTGTGATCTACGCTTCCCTTCTTGCACTCCCGGTTCCTTTCCTGCCGGCTCACCTTCTGTTTATCAACCTCCTGACGGACAGTTTGCCGGCGATTGCCATCGGGCTTGAGCCGCACAGCAAAAAAGTGATGAAAGAAAAGCCGAGAGACAAGGATGAAGGCCTGTTCAGCAAGCGGGATGTCATGCAGATCACCATGGAAGGCCTGCTGATTGCCGCTGTCACGATTATCGCTTTCCAGTATGGATTATCTGCAGGGGGGCCCGCAGATGCCACCACGATGGCTTTTGCCACGCTTTGCCTCGCCCGGTTGTTCCATGGATTCAACTGTCGCTCAAAAGACTCCATTTTCAGGCTCGGCCTGTTTACCAACATCGCCTGCTGGACCGCGTTTCTGATTGGCGTTATCCTCCTGAACCTCGTATTGACGCTTGGACTGTTTGAAGTGGCTCAGCTTGGAAAGGAACAGTTATATATGGTCTACGGACTGGCATTTGTTCCTTTCATTATCATCCAGACGGGTAAATTGCTTTTCGTGAAATCATAAAGAATAATTGCGGACAATCCGAATTCACCCGGTTTCGACGGGTGGATTCGGTTTTTTTTATTGAATTGAAGTGTTGACCCTGACGCAACGTCAGACTTTATACTGAATTTAAGAGAAGAAGGAGGAGGTCGGGATGCTCCGAAAAGTAAAGGAAGTCGCAGAATTGACCGGTGTCAGCATCCGGACACTGCATCATTACGACCGGATCGGGCTTTTGTCTCCGGAACATGTAACGGAGGCGGGGTACCGGCAGTACTCTGAGCGCGACCTGGAAACGCTCCAGCAGATCCTGTTTTTCAGGGAACTGGGATTTCCGCTAAAGAACATCGGTGAAATTCTGCAAAGTCCGGAATACGACAAGGCAGAGGCTCTTGCTCTGCAGCGCGAGGCACTGCTGGAAAAGCGGTCGAGGCTTGACCGGATGATCAGGACGCTCGAGAACACCATACAGGATGCGAAAGGGGAAATTAAAATGACAGATAAGGAAAAGTTCGAGGGATTCGACTTCACGAATAATCCTTACGAGGAAGAAGCCCGGCAACGCTGGGGAAACGAAGCGGTCGACCGCTCCAAGCAGACGCTGGCCGACATGGGGCAGGAAGGGCAGAAGCAGATCGGTGAGCAGATGGACACCCTGTTCCGGAGACTTGCCGCCATGAGACACCGGGATCCGGCCTCGGATGAGGTCCAGAAGGCCATCGGCGAATGGCATGCTTTCTTGAACGGCATGGGCCATACTTATTCGCCCGAAGCCTTCAAAGGGCTGGGGCAGCTGTATATCCAAGACGAGCGGTTCACCAGGAACATGGACAAGTTCGGAGACGGCTTTGCCAAATTCATGGCGGACGCGATGGGCATCCGTGCCGACCGGATGAAGGGCTGATTTTCTCCAATATAAAAGGCTTTCCGGAACAGACATTCCGGAAAGCCTTTTTTCTATGGCGGTGTCTCAGACGAGATAAACCGCAAAATTCAGGATGAAGAGGACCGCGATTACGTAAAGCGGAGTGGCAACCTCCCGTGCCCGTCCGCTTGCCAGTTTCAAAAGCGGATAAAGGATGAACCCGACCGCGACGCCGTCGGCGATGCTCTGGGTAAACGGAATCATGGCGATCAGGAAAATCGCGGGAAACGCCTCAGTCAGATCGGATGTCTCCAGGTCAGTGATATTCTGGACCATCAGTCCGCCGATGATCAGAAGAATCGGGGCGACGGCATTATCAGGAATATACTGGATGACCGGGATAAAGAAGATCGACAGCAGGAACAGGATACCTGCTGTGACCGCGCTGAGTCCTGTCCGTCCGCCCGCTGCGATGACGGCACCCGTTTCCGCGGTGGCCACCGGCGTGCTGGAGCCGAACAGTCCGGACAGCATGGCGGACAGCGAAGTCGCCTGCAATGCACGTTCCGCCTTTTCCGGCCGGCCCGCTGCGGCTGTGTGTGCCTGAACAAGGCCGATGTTCTCAAAGACGGTGACCATCGTCAGGGAAAACGTCCCGACGATAAACGCCATGGACAGCACACTGTCAAATGACCACGCACCAAATACGTCCCCATAGGAAGCAAGCGAGATTTCCTCATTACCGGAGCCGTCGGGCAAAATGCCGAACAGTGCCGCGATGGCAGTTCCCGCGATCATCGCCCAGAGAAAATGCCCGGTGATGTTCCTCAGAAACAGGACGAGTGCGATGAGGAGCGTCAGGACCGTTGCAATGAGTTTCGGATCGGACAGGTCGCCCAATGCGATCATTGAACTTGTACCGCGATCGATGATGGCGCCTTTTTCCAGGCCGATAAAGATCAGGAACAGCCCGATCCCGACCGTGATGGCCACCTTCAGGGATTGCGGAATCACCCGGTTCAGGATGGCACCGAGCTTCGTGAAGGCGACTGCCACGAATAGGACACCGGAGATGAACACGAGTGTCAGCGCTGTCCGGTAATCCATTCCCATCGAGTGGACAAACGTGTAGGTGAACATCACGTTGATGCCCATTCCGGGAACCAGGAGGATTGGTGCATTTGCCCAGAAGCCCATAAGGAGGCAGCCGACAAACGAAATGAGGATCGTGGCGATCATGGCGCCTTCAAGCGGCATCCCGGACTCGGCAAGGATGAACGAGTTGACCGCGATGATATAGGCGATCGTGAAGAACCCGACCAGTCCGGCCATCACTTCCGTCCGTACGTTCGTCGTTCGTACCGTGTCCCTTCAAATCAAAAATATTCTTTCTCATACAGAAAACCTGCTATTCAGTTATCCCTCTCCCAACCCGCTTCACTCCAATGATGGAGTAAGCCACAATTCTTAATTATACACCGTATTTCCGGAAAATCAAAGAACCCCCTCCGCAATTGCGGAAGGGGAGAGAGATCAGGCTTTCGTGTTTGCAGCGACTTCTTCGGTCAGCTGCTCGAGCTGGTCGATCAGGCCTCCGATGTAGGCGATGGTGTCGCGGAGCGGAGCATCCGTGGTAATGTCAACGCCTGCCATTTTCGCGAGTTCCACCGGTGACTTTGTTCCGCCTGCGCGAAGAACTTCCAGCCATTCATTCACAGCCGGCTCGCCTTCATCCAGGATCCGCTTGGATACCTGCGTGGAAATCGTCAGGCCCGCACTGTAGGTATACGGATAAAGGCCCATGTAGTAATGCGGCTGGCGCATCCAGGTGAGTTCAGCGCCTTCTTCAATTGTGACATCGCTGCCCCAGAACTCTTCAAGCACACCGCGCTTCAGTTCATTCAGCACGCCTGCATTGACGCTCTGGCCGGCATCGATGCGCTCGTAGACTTTGCGCTGGTAGGCAGCTTCAAGAAGGTGGGTGACAAAGTTGTGGTAGTACGTCCGCGCCACGATGGAGGCGATGACCCAGCGCTTGAACCGCGGATCGTCCGAGTTCTTGAGCAGGTGATTGGCCATCAGCATCTCGTTCATCGTAGACGGCGCCTCGATAAAGTAGAGGGACGGCCTTGCGTTAAAGACACCCTGCGCTCTGTTGGAATTGTAGAAATGCCCGGCGTGGCCGAGTTCGTGCGCGAGGACGAAGACATCTTCCATGCTGCCCGACCAGGAGATCAGGATATACGGATGCACACCGTATGGGCTGGAGCAGAATGCGCCCGTCGATTTTCCTTTGTTCTGGGCGAAGTCGGTCCAGCGTTCGTCATAGGAGCGCTTCAGCATTTCGGAATAGTCGTCTCCCATTACGGACAGGGCTTCGAAGATATACTTCTTGGACTCTTCGATGGTGATCTTCGGCTCATACGACGGGTCAAGCGGTACTTTCAGGTCCGCGAAGGTCATCCGGTCGATGCCATGCACGTTCTGAAGCAATTTGGCGTAGCGGCGCATATGAGGCGCCAGTTCTTTCATGATTAGGTCGATCTGGCGATCGTACAGTTCCCGGTCGACTTCCTGGTTGAACAGCAGGTAATCGAAGACCGTATCGAAACCGCGAAGGTCGGAAGTCGTTTTTTCCGTCTGGAGGTGTGTGTCATAGGTTTTGGCAGTGGTGTGCTGGTAGTCGGCCAGCTTTTCATAGAACGCTTTGTAGGCTGCACGGCGCTTTTCCGTATCCGGATCGGTTTCCCATGTTCCTTCGAACAGGTTGTAGCTGTTCGGGAACTGCTCGCCGCCGGCTTCGAAGTCAGGGAAGTCCATATCAACCAGTTTCGTGACGTTGTAAAGCTCATATGGTGCATCAAGTACGGAAGAGAAGGCAGCAAGAACTTTCTCCACTTCCGGGTGCAGCTTGTGAGGCTTAAAGCGTAGGATATCCCGCAGATAGATCCGGAAATCTTCTGATTGCTCCATCGCCTGTTTCAGCTCTTCTTCAGGAAGCTGGGAGAGTTCACTCTCAAAAAAGCTCATTTCGGCTGAACTCTTCGCCATGAGCGAACCGAAGGCCGCCCCTCTCATCTGATGATCGCTGTTCGTCTGGTCTTCGCTCTGCAGAAGATTGACATAAGTGCCTGCAGGGATGATCTTTTCATAGATTGCTGCATAGTCCTTGAGTGCTGAAAGGGCCGATGCTGCGTCAGTCACGTTGCCCTTGTACTGTTCGGAGAACTTGCGCACGGCCTCGCGGATCTCATCCAGCCTTGCTTCATAGTCGGATTCTGATGCAAACAGGTCTTTCAGGTTCCATGTTTCTTCGAGCTTCACTTCTGAACGCGGAATAGCGGACATTGGTGTATCCCCCTTAATCTTACGGTAGTCGAACTAATTGTATAACATTCGGGCAATCATTGAAAGCAGATTCTGACCTTTCTGACTTGCGGCATCGCGTTATTCTTAGCGGGAATCAGGGAATACATAGAGGACTATCTGACAGAAGAGGTGTAGGGATGACGAAACAGATTCCAGAGATCAAGATGATTGACAGTACGTTCAACGTGGTCACCGAAGGATACAATTTTGTCGGAAAACGGATGGCCCAACTGGAGACCGATGTGTTCGAGGCGAGGATCCTGGGCAAGAAGATGATCGTCATGACCGGGCGGGATGCCGCTGAATTGTTTTATGACGAATCCAAGATCAAGCGGGAAGGCGCCATGCCAAAACGCATCCAGAAAACGCTGTTCGGCGTAAACGGGATTCATACGAAGGACGGACAAAAGCACAAAATCCGGAAAGCCATGTTCATGTCGATGATGACCGAAGAAAGGCTGGCCCATCTCCGTACAATCCTTCAGGAAGAGTGGAAACGCAAGGGGCTGGAAATGGAACAGAAAAAGCGAGCTGTTTTGTTTGATGAATCAGAGGAACTGATTCTGAGAGCCATGTGCCGGTGGACAGGCGTTCCGCTGACGGATGCGGAATCCTGGCGGCGTGCCTATGAAGTCGGTGTAATGATTGACGCAGCAGGCGGTGTCGGCAAACGGTACCGCGAAGGGGAAAAGGTGCGGACAGAGACGGAAGGTTGGATCCAGGAAGTGATCGAAGCCGTCCGGGACGGCAGGATGCAGGCTGAGGAAGGCACGCCGGTTCATACGGTCGCTTTCCATCAGGAAGAAGGGGAACTGCTGGATGCACACATGGCTGCCATCGAACTGCTGAATGTCATCCGGCCTGCCGTCGCGGTGGCCCGATTCGTCGCATTTGCGGCGCTTGCCCTGCAGAATTTCCCGGAATGGAAAAACAGGCTCGGCACCACAAAAGAGCTGAACAACTTTGCGAATGAAGTCCGCCGTTTTTATCCGTTCACGCCATTTCTTCCGGCAGTTGTCAAGGAAGACTTTGAATGGAAAGGCTATCAGTTTAAAGAAGGCCGTCATGTGATTTTGGATGTGCATGGCATCAACCGGGATCCGCGCATCTGGGAAGAGCCGGAGACATTCAACCCAGACCGGTTCAATGACTTTGTCGATGACCGGTTCAATTTTATCCCGCAGGGCGGCGGCGATCCGGATACCGGCCACCGGTGCCCCGGTGAACCGATTGCCGTCATGATTATCGAAGAAAGCGTGCGGTACCTGACAGAAAACCTGTCCTACTACGTTCCGGAGCAGGACCTCACCATCAACATGGTCCGCATGCCGACTCTTCCAAAAGACCGCTTCGTCATGGACAACATCAAGGTGAAGGGGAAGTAAGCAAAAATCCGAACCACAGACTAAGTGAGCCCTTTGCTCCCCTGTCTGTGGTTTTTAATGGTGAAGCACATGGGTGGTTTGCGTGCGAATCGAGGAAGTTTGTGTACGGAAAGTGGGACGCGCCGGGTTTGCGCGTGAATCCAGGAAGTTCGCGCACGAAAAATGGAGTGCCCTTTGAGGTCCCTCCTAACTTCTTAACATCAAATGCCTTTCATTTTGAAGGAAATCCGGAAAAGCTGTCGAAAAGAGGAAGAAGATAAGAGGGGGAAATAGGAGGGATTAAGATGGTACAGGAAGCAAAGGAAATCGTCCACGCTATCCAGGACGAGTACCCGGATGACTTCGCCTGGTGCTATGGGTGCGGAAGGCGGAATGCCAGGGGGCATCATTTCAGGACGGGCTGGGACGGGGATGTGACGGTCACCTACTACGACCCTGCGGGAGATGAGCTGGCTCTTCCGGGGTTTGTCTACGGGGGTGTAATTGCCTCCATGATCGACTGTCATGGCACAGGCTCTGCATCTTTGGCGCTGCACAGAAAAAACGGCCACGAACCGGGAGACGGAGAGGACCCGCCAAGATTCGTTACTGCTTCGCTCCATGTTGACTTCAAGAAACCGACACCTCACGGAAAGCTCCTGAAGGCTACCGGCCGAGTGGAGGAAATCCACCCAAAAAAGTTCAAGGTGCTTGTTGAAGTTGAAGCAGACGGGGAAGTCTGTGTAACAGGTGAAGTCGTAGCAGTGGTCATGCCTGAAACATTCCTTCAGAAATAAAAAGGAGAAACCGCCCGATCCATCGATCGGGCGGTTTCCCTGCAAACGGAAAACTTGCTGATTCATACTGCTCTGACGAAGAAGTGATCCATCTCGTCTGTTGCAGGATCGGCCAAACTGCCGTCGCCTTTCCGGCAAAGGTGTCAAGTCGGTTGAGCACCAAAGTTGCAGTCAGGCTGTCAAATGCACTTTCACAAAAAACTTACTGTCCGCCGCAGTCCCTGTCGGACCTCCGGGTTTCCATCGGCACCATCTCCTGAGTCACGTGCAAGGATTGTACGGAAAATCGATCCGTTCGTTCTTTGCGAAAACCTAAGCCCGTTTAGGCGGGTTTTCTTGTGTCCTCCTGGTGTCCATTGTCTACCATCCCCTGAGTCCATTGCATAGCTGTCCGGATTCACTCCGGTCAATCGCACCGGCAGATATCTACTTCAATCTGCCTATTTTTTTGTCCTCCTGGTTTCCATGATCCATCATCCTTTTGATGATTCGTCTTGCGGATATTCGGTCCGGCCGACACGGATCATGCGGCGCTGACGAGAATAGATCTTCGTCACATAAAGCAAATTTTCCGCCAAGGCTGTGCAGTTCTCCGCCTTTCGCATCAATCGTACCGATGCATCCGGCGGTGTTCGCCTTGTACTGTTTATTTACCCGGCAGGAATTGGAGTAAACATTTCGTGCATACTTTTTTTACGGTTTTTATTTTCGATAAGACAACTGACTTTCCATGCAGGATAAAACCTGTTACTATTATCTTTAATTCGAGATAAAGAAAGTAGGGATCCGATTGAAGCATATCTATAAGGAAGGTAAAGCTAACCGACCGACGCTTTTACTCTTGCATGGAACCGGAGGAACAGAAAATGACCTGCTCCCGATCGGTAATTTTATCGATCCGGATGCCGGAATCCTGAGTGTCAGGGGCGAGGTTCTTGAAAATGGCATGCCCCGGTTTTTCAGGCGGCTGGCGGAAGGTGTTTTCGACCTGGAAGACTTGGTCAAACGTACGGAAGACCTGAATACATTCATCAATAAAGCTGCAGAAGACTACGGATTCGACCGGAATAACGTGATTGCAGTCGGTTACTCGAACGGGGCTAACATCGCGGCAAGCCTGATGTTCCATTACGCTGATGCCCTGAAGGGCGCAATCCTTCACCATCCGATGGTTCCGGTCCGTGATAAAGGACTTCCGTCATTGGATGGAACATCCGTCTTTATCGGCGCGGGCACCAATGATCCCATCTGTCCGATGGATGAAGCAAAAGATCTGAAGGGCCTTCTGGAAGGGGCGGGGGCAGAGGTCCATGTCCATTGGGAAAACTTCGGTCACTCATTGACCCAGTCGGAAATTCAGGCTGCTGCCGCATGGTATCACAATAAATACTGAGAAAAAGCTCCAGTCCCCGGTCGGGGATCGGAGCTTTTTTAAAATGGGAGGAGTGTCGCTGCCGGACTGGGATCTGCGATAATAGACTCCAGTGATTTCAGCGCAATCGGAAAATAGGGGAAGCCGTAAACATACGGAGTGAGCTCATATAACTGGAAAAACACAGTGAGGGAATGGTCGGCCAGATAGAAGTCCTGGTCAGGTGAAATCGACTCAAACGGTTCAAGAACCGGGACTTCCCATTGTTCGATCCATTCACCGATAAAACCGGACAGCACCTCTGTATATCCGCTGTCCGGTTTAAAAAGATCTCCAAGGCGATATCGCCTTCCGGTGTGGACGTCAAAGGTCAATCCTTTGGCAAGCGTCAGGCCGTGAGCCCCGCCCGTGAAGGAATAGACGACGAGCAGAAGGCTGAGCACGCCCCGTTCATTCGTCTTCACCTCATAGTAGCCGGTCATCTCAACCAGATTTTGATTTCCATAGCCAAGCTGCTGAACAAGCAGAGCGAACTCAGTGACGATTTCCAGATTGATCGCCGTCTGGGCTGATGGATTGGCCAGACCGGTGACCTGCGGATACACCAGATCGATTTTTGGGGTTGCCATACGGATGGGATGGGAAACAATCTGCACAGGGAGTTCGAATGGAATCGGTATCATCCTTTCTGTTTTCTTCATTCCATGCGCAGGGAAAAGTTTAGGTGTCATTCTTTTGTAAGAAGTCTGAAGACGGTGTGTCTTTTCGGGCAGTATAATGAAGATAACAACAGCCTGAAGGGGAGACCGTGATGAAGACAACAACACCGCTGACTGATTTGGAAATTGCAAGCCGTGCCGAGATGAAACCGATCGGAGAGATTGCGGAAAAGGCAGGAATTCCGGAAGAGGCATTGGAACCCTACGGCCGCTTCAAAGGAAAGATTGATGTGGACAAGCTTTCTCCTTCAGAGGCGGACGGAAAGGTCGTGCTCGTGACGGCGATCAGCCCGACTCCGGCCGGTGAAGGAAAGTCGACGGTAACAGTCGGTCTTGCCGATGCATTCTCTCTGCTGGGCGAAAAAACGATGGTCGCCCTGCGGGAGCCGTCACTCGGCCCGGTCATGGGGATGAAGGGCGGAGCGGCAGGTGGCGGCTATTCGCAGGTCCTGCCGATGGAGGATATCAACCTTCACTTCACCGGAGATATCCATGCGATCACGACGGCCAATAATGCTCTTTCCGCATTGATCGACAATCATCTCCATCAGGGCAATTCACTCGGTATTGATCCCAGAAGGATCATCTGGAAGCGGGTCCTGGATATGAATGACCGGGCGCTCCGTCATGTGACCGTCGGGCTCGGCGGCCCGTCAGGCGGCATTCCGAGAGAAGACGGATTCGACATCACCGTCGCCTCTGAAATCATGGCTGTCTTCTGTCTGGCAAAGTCCCTGGATGATCTGAAAGAACGGCTTGCGCGCATCGTCATCGGCTATACGTACGGGAGAGAACCGGTGACTGTCCGTGACCTCGGTGCAGAAGGGGCATTGACCCTTTTGCTGAAAGAGGCGTTTAAGCCGAACCTTGTCCAGACGATCGGGGGGACTCCGGCGCTGATCCACGGCGGCCCGTTTGCCAACATCGCCCACGGCTGCAACTCGCTTGCCGCCACCTTGACTGCGAAACAGCTGGCGGATATCGTGGTCACAGAAGCCGGTTTCGGTTCCGATCTGGGCGCGGAAAAGTTTATGGATATCAAAGCGCGGCAGGGGGATTTTAAGCCGGATGCAGTCGTCATTGTCGCGACCGTACGGGCACTGAAGATGCACGGCGGCATTCCAAAAACAGACCTATCCGCCTCCAATGCGCTTGCAGTCGCCGAAGGACTCCCGAACCTGGCAAAGCATATCGACACGATCCGGGCGTTCGGTATCGAACCTGTCGTGGCACTGAACCGCTTCATCACCGATACAGAGGAAGAAATCGAAACGCTCCTCGGTTTTTGCCGTGAAAACGGTGTGCGGGCCGCGGTAGCCGATGTATGGGCACGGGGCGGTCAGGGCGGTACTGATGTGGCCAGGCTCGTCCTTGAACAAATCGGAGAAGGCAACCAATTCGCCCCGGTGTATGATGAATTGGATGCTTTCGAGGACAAAGTGGCAGCCATCGTGACAAAAGTATACGGCGGAGCAGGGGTGCATTTTACAGACCGTGCACAAAAGCAACTGGCCGAAATCAGGCAGCGGGGCTGGGACATCCTGCCGGTCTGCATGGCGAAGACCCAGTACTCGTTCACGGATGATCCAACAGTCCTCGGACGTCCGGAAGGATTCACGATCACCATCCGTGAACTGATCCCAAAAATTGGGGCCGGGTTCATCGTCTGTCTGACAGGCGATATCATGACGATGCCGGGCCTGCCGAAGGAACCTGCCGCCATGCGCATGGACATTGACCGTGAAGGACATGCGGTCGGCCTGATGTAAAAGTTAAAAAATCGGACCTTCAGTTTTTTCGAAGGTCCGATTTTTCTATTTGGCAGATCAATGTTGCAGGCTTTCCTCGATATACGGCCTGGTGACGGATTTGCTGCTTTTCAGAAGCTCTCCGGGTGGTCCCGTGAAGAGGATATTGCCTCCTGCATTGCCTCCTTCGGGACCCAGTTCAATGAGATAGTCAGCCTGCTTGATAACATCCAGCCGGTGCTCGACCAAAAACAGGCTGTTTCCTTCATCAACGAGCTGGTGAAACAGGTCCATCAGCTTCAGCGTATCATCGGTATGGAGACCTTCTGTCGGTTCGTCCATGATAAAAACCGTCCCTTTCTCATTCAGGTGGCTCGCCAGTTTTACCCGCTGCAATTCACCGCCTGAAAGAGTCGACATCGATTGGTTCAGGCGGATATAGCCGAGCCCGACACGATCCAGAGAAATGAGCTGTTCCTTAAACGGTTCCTCTTCGAAGAAACCGACCGCTTCCTTTACAGACATGCCCATTACATCTGCAATCGACTGTCCGTCCATCCGGTACTGAAGGACTTCCGGGGCATACCGGGTGCCGTCACACACTTCACAGACCGTCTCGATCGGATCCATGAAGTGCATGCCGGTGACGATGATGCCCTTGCCTCCGCATGCAGGGCAGGCCCCCTTGGAATTAAAGCTGAAGAGGGAGGCCGCCTGCCCGGTTTGTCGGGCAAACCGCTTCCGGATGTCATCGGAAATGTTCAGATAAGTTGCGGGTGTCGAGCGGGCCGTGGCTCCGATGGCTTTCTGGCTGATGGAGACGACCGGTCCTGTCCAATCCTGCTCAAACAGCTGCATCAGCGAACTTTTGCCGGACCCGGCCACGCCGGCGACCACTGTGAGCACACCGAGAGGGAAATCGACCGTGACATCATTCAGGTTGTGCAGCGCAGCTTTTTCCAGTCGGTGCCATCCTGCTGGCGTCCGGGGGGTGTCATTCAGCGGAATGGAATGCCGCAGGGACCGTCCGGTAAGCGTATCCGATGCCAGGAGTTCCGGGTAGCTCCCGGTGAATACGACCTCACCTCCATGTTCACCGGCATTCGGACCCATATCGATAATATGATCGGCCAATTTGATGATTTCGGGATGGTGCTCAACAATTAGGATCGTATTGCCGTGGTCTCGCAGCTTCATCAGTGAAGTGCTCAGGCGTCTGATGTCGGAGTGATGAAGACCGGCACTTGGCTCATCGAATACATAAACCATATCGGTAAGCGCGGAGTTGATGTATTTCGCGATCTTCGTCCGCTGCGCTTCTCCTCCTGACAGGGTGCTGACACCGCGGCTGAGCGTCAGGTACCCGAGACCGATGTCGACAAGTGCGCGGAGCCGGAGTTCCAGCTCTTTCTTAAGCTCGTTTGCAATCGGGTCGGTGATGGACCGGATAAACTGGACGGACTCATCTATGGACATTGCCACCACGTCCGCAATGCTATTGCCGTCGATTCTGCAGCTCCGTACTTTTTCGTTGACCCGGGTGCCGCCGCATTCCGGGCACTTGTATGTCGACACCATTTGGTCGAGCAGCTTCTGGTGGCGTTTGCCTTCCTTCTGGGTGATGACGCTCCGGTACATGCGCGGGACAATCCCTTCAAACTTGGCGGATTTGGGCCAGTTAGCCGGCGGGTTCTTCAATTTGATCTGTGGGGAGTAAAGGAACAGCTCCAATTCCTCAGGTGAGTAGTCCCGGATTTTCTTGTCCAGGTCGAACAGGCCGCTGTAGGCATATAGCGCTTCCACCGCCAGGCTCCCGTGGTAAAGGCCGGGAAACTGATGACTCCCTCGTCATTCAGCGACTTATCGAAATCGATCAGCCGGTGGACATCCAGGTCCGTCACTTCGCCGATGCCTTCGCAGCGCGGGCACATGCCCGACGGGTGGTTAAAGGAAAATGCGTCGGAATAGCCGATGAACGGCCGGCCGACACGGGAATAGAGCAGTCGGAGCTGGGCGTAGATATCCGTATATGTCCCGACGGTCGACCGCGAATTTTGGCCGGGCTTTTTCTGGTCGAGGATAATTGTCACGGGCAGATTCTCGATCCTGCCGACCCGGGGCCTTCCGTACTTCGGAAGATACTGCTGGACGAAGCTGGGAAACGTTTCATTCAGCTCGCGTCGGGACTCGGCAGCGATTGTATCCAGGCAGAGCGAAGACTTGCCGGAACCGGAGACACCGGTGAAAACGGTGATTTTCTTTTTTGGCAGGTCCACTGAGACATTTTTCAGATTGTTTTCATTGGCATGGATGATTCGGATGAATTCTTGGCTGACGGATGGCATGACGACACTCCTTCAGGGCAATGTTTATAGATAAAAAGTCCGTTATAGGTACTTTACACGAACGGGAAGGTGATGAAAAATGCCATTTTGCCCCCGAATCTGGCCGGAGGATCCGACTCCTGCAAGTGAACGGGATTGCAGGGAGTGCGGGCTTGACCGGCACGGGACGAGGATGGTATGGGGAGAAGGGAACCCGGAGGCGCCTATAATGGTGATTCTCGACAACCCGGGTGCCCGGGAGGACCGGGAGGGGGATCCGTTTGTCTGCGGAACCCGGCAGACCTTCCAGCAGGCCATCGCTGAAACCGGATTGGACGACAAGCTGTTTTATGTGACCTATATCTTGAAACGCAAGCCGGTCCGGAAATACGACAAGGAACAAGCGAGGGACATTTGCATGCGGCGCCATCTGGACGAACAACTGGGGACTTACCGGCCGGATCTTATCCTCTGCCTCGGAAATGTCGCCGTGCAATCGTTTTTCGGGAACCCCGAACTGGATGTGAAAGGATTGCGGGGCAGTTGGCATAGAGTAAACGGTTATGAGACGACCGTTGCCTACCATCCCTTGGCGGTCAGGCGCCGTCCCAATCTCTATAAACTCTTTCTCGAAGACTTGGCACTTGTCAAAAACAAACTTGAACAGGACTGACCGGATGAACCGAAAAAAACTGTCCGGCAACGCCGGACAGCAATGGAGTCAGATCAGCAGGCCGAAAAGGTAGCTGTCTTTATTCAGTTCTTTATAAGGGAAGCCGAGGGTGGTCATGCGTTCGATCAGGCCTGTGTAGTCTTCGGGATGTTTGATCTCGATGCCGACAATCGCCGGCCCGCTTTCTTTGTTATTTTTCTTTGTGTATTCGAACGTCGTGATATCATCATCGGGACCAAGCACATTGTCCAGGAACTGGCGGAGTGCGCCCGCACGCTGCGGGAAGTCAAGAATGAAGTAGTGGAGGAGCCCTTCATGGATCAGGGACTTTTCCCTGATTTCCTGCATGCGGCTGATGTCATTGTTTCCGCCGCTGATCACACAGACCACGGTTTTGCCTTTGATTTCATCCTTGTATTCATCCAGCGCCGCAATCGGCAGAGCACCGGCAGGCTCTGCCACGATGGCATGTTCATTGTACAGGTCAAGGATAGCCGTACACACCTTGCCTTCCGGAATAGGAAGGATGTCGTCCACATATTCGCTGCAGATCTCATAAGTGAGGGATCCCGGTGTCTGTACGGCAGCCCCGTCGACGAACTTATCGATGGAAGCGAGCGGAGTAACCTGTCCGCTCTCAATGGAAGCTTTCATGCTGGCGGCGCCCGCCGGCTCCACACCGATCATTTTTGTCTGCGGAGAGACATTCTTCATGTAGGTGGCAAGTCCGGACATCAGCCCTCCGCCGCCGATGGATGCGAATACGAAGTCGGCAGGTTCTTCGATGTCATTCAGGATCTCGACTGCGACCGTTCCCTGGCCGGCCATCAGGACAGGATCATCGAACGGATGGATGAACAGCTGGCCGTGCTCCTCTTTATAGGCAAGTGCCTGGGCAGAGGATTCGTCGAACGTATCACCGGTCAGGATGATCTCGACCTGGTCACGGCCGAACATTTTCACCTGGTTGATCTTCTGCTTCGGCGTGGTCTGAGGCATGAAAATCTTGCCTTCGATGCCGAGTTCGGCACATGCATAGGCGACGCCCTGGGCGTGGTTTCCTGCACTTGCACAGACGACGCCTTTTTCGCGGGCTTCGTTCTCGACAGATTTGATCTTGTAGTAGGCGCCCCGGAGCTTGAACGACCGGACGTGCTGAAGGTCTTCGCGCTTGATGTATATCCGGCAGCCGTATTTTTCGGAAAGCCGTTTATTCAGCTGTAGAGGCGTATGTGCAACGACTTCCTTCAGCTTCTGGTAGGCGATCAGAATATCCTCCACGTGGAGCAATTTAGTCCGTTCATTTGTAGCTGGCATCCATAACACGACCTTTTTTTGAAATTGAATGGTTTTATTCTATCACGGATAAAGCTAAATCTCACGGTAATTTTCTAAAGATTCGAGTACAATTATATCTTCAAAAACTAGCCATTATTGCGGAAAGCGCTTGCAAGGTTTCCGGCATTGCCGTACAGTCGGAGTAAACAGCAAAGGGGGCCATGATATGGCGAAGAGGACTATGGAAGAGGCGAGGGAACTTGACCGGCAGGACAGCCTGAAGGATTTCCGGGAAGAATTCTACATACAGCCGGAAACGATTTACATGGACGGAAATTCGCTTGGTCTGATGTCCCGCCGGGCGGAGCGGGCACTTCTGGATCTGATGGATTCCTGGAAAGCGCATGGCATCAATGGCTGGACAGGAGGAGAGCGCCCCTGGTTTTATCTTCCGGAGGAGCTCTCTGCCAAAATGGCACCGTTTGTCGGAGCCAATCCTGAAGAGGTGATGGTGACCGGGTCGACCACCTCCAATCTGCATCAGATCCTGGCCACATTCTTCAGGCCGGAAGGGAAGAGGACGAAGATCCTGGCGGACGAACTCAATTTCCCGAGTGATATTTACGCGATCAAAAGCCAGCTGGAGCTCCGCGGGCTGGATCCAAAAGAACATCTGATCAGTGTAAAAAGCCGGGACGGTCATCTGATCGAGGAAGAAGACATCATCAGCGCTATGTCGGATGAAGTTGCCATTGCAATCCTGCCGTCGGTGCTGTACCGGAGCGGGCAGGTCCTCGACATGCCTTCACTGACGGAAGCGGCACACCGGAACGGCATCCTGATCGGATACGATCTTTGCCATTCGGTCGGTGCGATGGAGCATGACCTTCATGACTGGGGAGCCGACTTCGCATTCTGGTGCACCTACAAATACCTGAATGGTGGTCCGGGTTCAACTGGCGGTTTGTTTATCCATGAGCGTCATTTTGGGGCGGCTCCCGGACTTGCCGGCTGGTTCGGCTCCGACAAGGAAAAACAGTTTGACATGAAACATGACATGACTGCGGCTGTGCATGCGGGTGCTTATCAGGTGGGGACGCCGAACATGTTCAGCATGGCACCGCTTGCCGGCTCGCTGGAGCTTTTCGAAGAAGCCGGCCTTGGACGCCTGAGGGAAAAGTCGCTCGGACTGACGCGCTTCATGATGGACCTGATTGATCAGGAACTTGACGGATATGGCTTCAAACTGGCAAACCCCAAGGAAGATTCCCGGCGGGGAGGCCATGTCTATCTGGAACATGAAGAGGCTGCACGCATCTGCAGTGCGCTGAAAGCGGAAGGTGTCATTCCTGATTTCAGGGCACCAAAAGGTATCCGGCTGGCGCCGGCTGCGCTCTATAACTCATTCGAGGATGTCTATGAAACCATCCGGATTCTCAAGAAGATCATGGATGAGGAAGCGTACAAGAAATTTGAAAACAAACGCGGCATCGTCGCCTGACAAAGGAGGGGCGTGCAATGCCCAAGAAAATTTCTGACCTGAAAAAAGCACTTGAACAGGAAAAGGACATCCATACGGACTTCAGGGAATCGATGACTTATGGTGAATACCTGTCACTTGATCAGATTCTTTCTTCTCAAAAACGGCTGTCCGGGCACCATGACGAGATGCTGTTCATCATCATTCATCAGGTGAGTGAACTCTGGATGAAGCTGATCCTGCATGAGCTCAGGTCTTCCATTGAAGACATCGGAAAAGACGATATGCAGCCGGCGTTCAAGAAGCTGGCAAGGGTCTCGAAGATCCAGTCGCAGATTATCCAGGCCTGGGATGTGCTATCCACGATGACGCCTGCGGAATATCTGGAATTCCGGGACAGCCTCGGCAGGGCTTCCGGCTTCCAGTCCTATCAGTACAGGCTGATCGAGTTCGCGCTCGGCTACAAGTCGGAAGCCATATTGAAAATCTATGAGAAAGACCCGGACGTGCATCGGGAACTGCAGGAGGCCTACCGTGCACCGGGACTGTATGATGCAGCGATCGGAGCGCTGGCAAGAGAAGGTTTCCCGATCAATCCGGAACTGATCAACCGGGACTATACAGTCGTCTATGCCGGTGATCCCACTGTTGCGGCGGCATGGGAAGAAGTATACCGGGATGTCGGCCGTTACTGGGATCTGTACCAGCTGGCAGAGAAAATGGTCGACGTGGAAGACTGGCTCCAACAATGGCGGTTCCGCCATATGAAAACAGTTGAGCGCATCATCGGGTTCAAGAAAGGCACGGGAGGGTCGTCGGGTGTCGGTTACCTGAGGCAAGTACTTGACCACCGGTTCTTCCCGGAACTGTGGGACTTGAGGACGACACTTTGAAAGGGGGAGAAGAGACATGGAGAAAAAAAGATGGATCGATATTACACAGCCGCTCACGAACGATATGGCCCACTGGCCCGGGGACACGCCTTTCCGTTTTGAGCTCGGCGTCACGAAGGAGCAGAGCGGATCGGTCAACATCGGTGAGATCCGGACGAGCCTGCATATGGGGACCCATGCAGACGCCCCGTTTCATTTTGACGGGACTGGCAGGAAATTGCATGAGCTGGACGTCAACACCTATATCGGAAGGGCAAGGGTCATCGATGTGACAGCACACCCATCCCTCGGACGTTCTGAACTGGAAGACTATGACCTGGAAGGGGTGGAGCGGCTTCTCCTGAAATCATCGGAGACGAACAACCCGCTTGTCTTTCCGGAGACATTCATCGAACTCCTGCCGGATATCGGCCCATACCTCAGGGAATTGGGAATCTTCCTTTTGGGCATCGACGTCCCGTCGGTAGACCGGACCGACAGCAAGGAACTTCCGACGCACCATTCACTCGGCGACAACGGCATCCATATCGTCGAGAATCTGATGCTGGCTGATGTTGAACCGGGGGATTATGATTTCATTGCATTACCGCTTGCCATCCATGGCGCTGACGGGAGCCCGGTTAGGGCCGTCATCAAAAAAGCATAAAATCGAACCTGCCGGAAAGGGCATGAAGCACCTTTCCGGCAGGTTTTTTAACGGAAAAAGCCCGAGTGCTCATGAAATAAAAATTTTGTCAACCGGGTTGACGTTGAGAAAAAATTTTTGGTAAGGTTGGAGAATCGGCGTTTCCGGAGGTGTACGGCGGCGAGGCAGAGGAAGGTCAAATTCATCAACCCTGACCAAAACAAAGAACACTAATCAAGAGCGATGTCATTTCCATATGTGCACGGTCGTGCTGCAAGGAAAGAGAACGGCACGTCTCCTGCCGGGGAATCCGGCTGTATTAGTAAAAGGAGAGCAATATGGAAACACATATCCAAGTGAAGAATCCCAAAACGATGGCATTGATCCTGATGCTTGGCGCATTTATCGGCCTGTTCGGCGAGACTGCCCTCAACATGGCACTGACTAACATCATGGACGAGTTTTCGGTCTTCCCGGCAACCGCCCAGTGGCTGACGACCGGCTACCTGCTCGTTTTGGCCATCCTCGTGCCGGTTTCGGCACTTCTCATGAAATGGTTTACGACACGGCAGCTCGTGATAGGCGGGCTCGCTATTTCGCTCGCAGGTGCGTTACTCGCGGCATTCTCGCCGACCTTTGGTATTCTTCTTGCCGGGCGACTCATCCAGGCGATCGGCACGGGCCTTTTGCTTCCGGTGATGCTGAGCGTTGTTCTGCTAATTTTC
The DNA here is from genome assembly GCF_000348905.1 of Bhargavaea cecembensis DSE10. Classification (GTDB taxonomy): domain Bacteria; phylum Bacillota; class Bacilli; order Bacillales_A; family Planococcaceae; genus Bhargavaea; species Bhargavaea cecembensis. Next base: position 73,957 of record NZ_AOFT01000009.1, on the reverse strand, counting down.
CCGGTCAGCCGGCGCGGGGTGGTCATGGGGCTCATGGGCCTTGTCATCACGACGGCCCCGGCAGTTGGACCGACCCTATCGGGCGTAATCATCACTTCCCTGGGATGGCCCTATATTTTCTGGATGAGTGCAATCTTTTATGTGTTCCTCATCATTTTCGCGTCACTGAAAATCGTGAACGTCTCGGAAATCACAAAACCCCGCATTGATGTCTTATCGATTCTTTTTTCGACAGCCGGCTTTGGCGGACTGATCTTTGCGCTTAGCACGATGGCTGAGCATTCCTTCACGTCCGTCTATGTATGGGCACCGCTTCTGGTCGGACTGATTGCACTGCTTTTGTTCGGTATCCGGCAGACAAGGATGAGCCAGCCGATGATCAGCCTCTCCGTATTTAAGTATCCGATGTTCACACTCGGAACGCTCATCATGTTCCTCAGCATCCTGATCATCTTGGCAACGGCCATCCTTCTTCCGCTCTACCTGAAGGGGGCACTGCTGTTCAGCGCAGCTGCGGCTGGCCTGATTCTTCTTCCGGGCAACGCGGTGAATGTCATTTTGTCCCCGATTGTCGGATCTCTGTTCGACAAGTGGGGGCCGCGCTACTTCGTCATCATCGGCTTTGTCTTTGTGCTGCTCGGCAATCTTGGGTTCCTGGCATTCCTGTCCGCTTCCACCCCAGCCTGGCAGGTTCTTGTGTCATTTGCAGTGATGTTTGTCGGTCTGACGATGGTCACCATGCCGTCCCAGACAAATGGGCTGAACCAATTGCCACGGACCCTTTACGCGGACGGCTCGGCCGCGATGAATACACTGAACCAGGTGGCAGGGGCTGCAGGGACGGCAGTAGCCATTACCCTCTTCACCGCAGGGCAGGCAGCGTATGGCGCATCGGCTCCGGGTGCAACGGAAGCCGAAGTGCTGACATCCGGTGTAAAATATGCATTCTACTTCACGACAGCCATTTCCGTGATCGGCCTCATTTGTTCGTTGTTCATGAGGTCTTCGGCTGCGGAGACTTCACGGCAAGGCGCTGCACCGGCAACGGATGCCGCAACTTCAAGAAGCTGATTCATAATAAAGACTGCAGATCGGAAAGTATCACTCATCCGGCCTGCAGTCTTTTTATTATGTGTTGTGCTTGTGCCTGCATCAGGGGAACGGCACGATGATCCACCCAAGGATGAAAATCACGGCAATGAAAAACGCCAGGTAAACCGCGATTCCGAGTCCCCAAAAACCAAGTGAACGGCTTTGTCTGTTGGAAAGGGAAATCAGGCCCGATATGAGAATGACCGTTATCCAGAAGGAGAGCTGGCTGGTGATGGGCAGATCATATCCGGACAGCATGGCTATGTTCAGAAGCGCCAGCGCAACGATACCTGCAATGACACTGAACCATCCGAGCACCTGAAAAGATTTAAGTTTTACTTTGTCCAATTCCACAGTTTCACCTCACCCAGTTTCATATGCCGGATCAACGCCGAATCTTTCAGTGCCTCAACCTCTCTCTTCGGTCCGGTGATCACCGCACCGTAAGTGTCAAAGCCGTTTTCCTCAATAAATGCAATCCGTTCCTCGAGTTCCAGGTTTTTATGGGAAGAGACTTCCGCTGCAAGCTCCTCATACGGCTGAATGTCCTTCAGCATCTGAAGGAACGTCTCTTCATGTGACATTGAATCCCGGAAAGGGGACCAGTATGTCCGGTCAGGCTGTACCGGGTAGCCGATCGGTGAAACGACATCCCCATCCGCGCTCAGCATCTCATCCTCGGTTCCGGTGTAGATGGCAGCCCAGACAACATCGATGCCCGGCAACTCACTTCTGACATCAATCACTTGATAGAGGTCATTAAATGATAGGTAGGCTTCGACAACCGTTTCGTCAGGCAGCCCTGCAAGTACCTGCCATTCGTGTCCGCTGTTGAATTCCGGCATCCCTTGCGCAGGGTGTACAAGCCACTGATTGGTTTGAGTCGGGAACTTCGGCGGTGTCCTTTCAAGATTTGAGGTCATTTCCTTATCCACGAGATCGTCAAGCACAAAATGCAGGTCATAACGGCGGATTGGATATTGCTCACCGCCGACTTGTTTGTATTGATCAAATGACAGATCCATTGAGAATAGGGAAAACTCCATATCAAATTCCATTTCTTCAAGAGCGGTATTCGGCTCTGTCAGATAAAGAACTTTGCTGGCGGTATCCATCAGTGTCGTGGATTTGGTTCCGAACGCATAATAGGCAAAAGTCAGCATATAGCTCGTTGGTACGATCAACAGCGCGACAATGATCGGGATCAGAATCAATGTCTGTTTAGAGACAGTCATGGTTTTTGCGTTCACCACCGGTTTCTTTATGTTGCTGTTCTGTTCTTTATAAAACTCCAATCCATCTCCTCCATTTCACGCAATTTCAGTTTCGGCCGCTTTTGTTCATTTTCGGATTCGGTAAATCGGGTTTGGGGAATAGGTCATTGAAGTTACTTTACGGACTCGTTCCTTATCATTAACGTAGTATTTTCTGAAAAGTTCCGGAAATATGGGAATTGACCATTTTTCTATATCCTGCTGGTACAACGTTCTTCTTTTTATACTGCAGAGGGAAGGTTTTACAATAAAAATAATGATTTTGAAGTAAAAGGTAATTGACAATGTCGCTTTCCGTATAATACATTACAAAAGCAGTAAAAAACGGCGAAGGAGGGCCGGCGATACGCCAAAATCGGAAAACAATCAAAAGCGCCTGAGCTGGGGAAATCGGATCACAGCCCCAGCAGACGAGGTGGAGGTTCATCGACAATTCGGCGGATGCCTCCCGACCGCGATGCCCGGTTGTCATGCTTTCCAGCAAAACACACAAGCGATTGTGTGACACAGAGGGGAAAGCCGGCATCAATTTCCGCATACGGGAGCAGGAACTGCCTGCTCGTGCGGAATTAATCCAACTTGTAAGACAGCGCCCACTGTCCGTTTGAAAAACGGAAAACAGGACGCTTATTTGACATTGACTGATAATGGAGGAATTGAATATGTGCGGAATCGTAGGCTACATCGGTGGATCGGATGCAAAGGAAATCTTGTTGAGGGGACTGGAAAAGCTGGAATACCGCGGATACGATTCTGCGGGGATTGCCGTTGCCGGCGAAGAAGGGGTGTCGCTCTTCAAATCTAAAGGTCGGATTGCCGACCTGCGGAGCATTGTGGATGAGTCTATTGAAGCGCAGACCGGTATTGGCCACACTCGATGGGCCACACACGGTGTGCCGAACGTAAAAAATGCACACCCCCATCAGGATGTATCCGGCCGCTTCACGCTCGTCCACAACGGGGTCATCGAGAACTATGAGAAGCTCAGCCGTGAGGAACTTGCTGATGTTCAGCTCGTCTCGGATACCGATACGGAGATTATCGTTCAGCTGATCGCCAAATTGGTATTTGAAGGCATGACCACAGAAGAGGCGTTTGCGGAGACGCTTGCAATGCTTCACGGATCATATGCCATTGCCGTGATCGACGAAGAAGAGCCGGACACCATCTATGTCGCCAAAAACAAATCACCGCTTCTCGTCGGTCTCGGGAAAGGATTCAATGTGATCGCTTCCGATGCGATGGCGATGCTTCAGGTCACTGACCGGTTCGTCGAACTGCATGACGGAGAAATGGTGATTGTCACGAAGGAAAATGTCCAGATCCGCAAGATTACCGGTGAAGCGGTCAGCCGTGAAGCATACAAAGCCGAACTGGATGCCTCGGATATTGAAAAAGGGACCTACCCGCATTACATGCTGAAAGAAATCGACGAACAGCCTGCCGTTCTCAGAAAGATTATCCAAGCCTATCAGGATGAAAACGGAAAGCTTAGCATTGATCAGGAAACGCTCGAAGCAATCAATCGTGCCGACAGGATCTATGTGATCGCTGCGGGAACCAGCTACCATGCGGGTCTTGTCGGGAAGGAATACTTTGAAAAACTTGCAGGTGTGCCGACCGAAGTCCATATCTCCAGTGAATTTGGCTACAACATGCCGCTTCTTTCCGAAAAGCCGCTGTTCGTCTTTATCTCCCAATCAGGGGAGACGGCAGACAGCCGCCAGGTGCTGGTCAAAATCAAGGAACTTGGCTACCCGTCCCTTACTGTAACGAATGTCCCGGGATCCACTCTGTCACGCGAAGCAGATCACACGGTCCTTCTGCATGCCGGTCCTGAAATCGCGGTAGCTTCGACGAAGGCCTATACCGCCCAGGTTGCAGTGCTCGCCATTCTCGCAGCCCTTGCTGCCGGCGAGAAAGGGAATGAGATCGGATTCGACCTGGTCCAGGAGCTTGGAATTGCCGCAAATGCGGTTCAGACGATGATCGTAAGAAAAGAGGAAATGGAAGGCCTCTCCTTTGATTTCCTCGAACTGAGCCGGAATGCTTTCTTTATCGGGCGCGGTCTTGACTATTTTGTCAGCCTGGAAGGCGCACTCAAGCTCAAGGAGATTTCCTATATCCAGGCAGAAGGATTTGCCGGAGGGGAACTGAAGCACGGGACCATCGCCCTGATCGAGGAAGGGACGCCTGTGTTTGCGCTTGCCACACAGGAAGCCGTCAGCCCGAATATCCGGGGGAACGTCAAAGAAGTCGGTGCCCGAGGAGCCAAGTCGTGCATCATCTCGATGGAAGGCATTGAAGAGGAAGGCGACCGAATCGTCATTCCGGCCGTCCATCCGATGCTGACGCCGCTCGTCTCAGTCATTCCGCTCCAGCTGATCAGCTACTATGCTGCCCTTCACCGCGGATGTGATGTGGATAAGCCGCGCAACCTGGCGAAGTCCGTCACCGTTGAATAAACACTGCTGTACAAAGGCTTTTTAGACTCCGGTATATCCCCGGAGTCTTTCTTCATATATGGATCATCCGCCCTTAATCATAAAAGTGCCGGGTTCATATTCATTGGATTCAAATTTGATAGTAATTTGATCTTAATATTATAATAGAAAAGTAAAGGGTCAATCAGAATCAACAGCCTCCAAGTAAATCAGCAGACCCATTCATCGGCAGGACACCGGAACTGCAGGTTCAAGAATGTTGTTATATTTGGGAGGGATGGGATGCTTGAATTAAATCCGGAAGACTTTGGACTAAAGCCGGCGCTCGCAACCATTCACTGTGAGCCGGATTGGAGATGGAAGAAAAGAGACCATCCCATGCCGAATTATGACCTGTTTTATGTATGGAGCGGTGAAGGGACCGTGGTGTTGAACAAACAAACTTATCAAGTGGGAAAGGGACATTGCTTCCTGTTCCGTCCGGGCGATGATACGGAAGCCATTCATAATCCCCAGAACCCTTTTGTGCTGACTTATATTCACTTTGATCTGGCCAATGAACCACGGCTGATCCCTGGTCCCCACCGGGTATTGTCTGACCCGATCAGCTTTGAATCCTTGTTGAGCCGGTATGTCCGACTGTTTTTGGTGGAGACGTACGGCGCGGAAACCGAAGGAAAGCTGATTCTGAAGCAGCTCATGATTCATCTGCTTAGGGAAGAACATGGGGAATCCCGGGAAAAAGAGGATATGAATAGCAGGCGCCTGGCGGAAACGATCCGAGAAATTGCGAATTATATCCAGCAGCACCCGGGTGAGCCTCATACAGTAGAGAGCCTGGCTGAACGGGCGCATCTTTCAGAACGGTACTTTTCACAAAAGTTCAAGCAGATCATTGGGCATACCGTAAAGTCCTATGTTGTCCACTGCAGGATCAAACGGGCAGAACACCTTCTTCACTTTACCGGACTGAGCGTGACGGAAGCCGCCCATGCGCTCGGTTATCGTGATCTTCATTATTTCAGCCGGCAATTCAAGCAATATACCGGAAAAAACCCGTCAGAAATTAGATGAAATATGCAGCATTCAAATGGGCTTCAATGGTGAGGGAAGGACTCTCCGTTGCAGTCTTTTTTTATTCAAGCTAGATTTTAAGTTCCGATTTACAGATTATAGAAACCAAAATCGACATATATATCAGGTCTGATTTTATATAAAGCGAATGATTCAGATGCAAACAACTGAATTATTCGTTTGTTTTATTGTTCAAAAAGTGCAAATATTTATCCAAAACTTCTAAATACTTTTTCTTTAGAAGCTAATAACATAAAGGTAACTCGAAAAATGATTCGTAAAGGAGGATATTTATGCATCATTCTTGGATGGCGGGAAGCGAAGGGATGTATGATCCTCGTTTTGAACACGACTCCTGTGGCATCGCAGTCATTGCACATCTGAAGGGAAAGCCGTCACATTCGATCGTCGCGCAGGCTTTGACAGCACTGGAGCGGCTGGACCACCGGGGAGGTAGCAGCGCTGACAACCAGCTGGGTGATGGTGCAGGAATCCTCACCCAGATCCCACACAGGCTGTTCCGTACAGAGTGGGAGAATGCCGGGGCCCCTGTATTGAAAAAAGGAATGTATGGGGTCGGCATGTTCTTCCTTCCAAAAACGGAGGACCAGCGGGAACTCTGTGAAACGATTATCCATAAGGCCATTGCAGATGCCAATCTGGAATTGGCGGCCTGGCGGGAAGTCCCCAGGACCAGGGTAAACCTGCATCAGCTGGCAGTCGATTCCGAACCCGATATCCGCCAGGTATTCGTGAAATCACCTTATGACCTGCCTGGTGATATCCGGTTTGAAAGGGATCTCTACAAGGTCAGGAAGAAAATTGAGAACGCAATGAAAGACGCTCATATCGAGCCGCATTATGTGGTCAGCTTTTCTTCAAGAACACTGATTTACAAAGGTTTGCTGCTCCCAAGCCAGTTGAGGGACTACTTTGCAGACCTGAAAAATGAAACGTATGAATCGGCGATGGCCATGGTGCACAACCGCTTCAGCACCAATACATTTCCAAGCTGGGACCGGGCACAGCCATACAGGTACGCCATGCACAATGGAGAGATCAATACGATCAACGGCAATGTGAACTGGATGGAATCCAGGGAAGCAGAGTTCAGGGATTTACTGGGAGAGGAAGCTGCGGAACTGTTACCGATCATTGACCGCGACGGCAGTGACTCTGCCATGTTTGACAACGCTCTGGAATTTCTCGTCTTATCGGGCTGGTCCCTTCCCAAAGCGATGCTCATGCTGATGCCTGAAGCCTGGGAGAAAAACTGCCGGATGGATGACCGGCTAAAAGCCTTTTATCAGTATCACAGCCTGTTCATGGAGCCATGGGATGGGCCGGCGGCCATGGCTTTTACCGATGGCAATGTGGTCGGTGCCCGTCTGGACCGGAACGGTCTTCGGCCTGCCCGTCTGATCGTCTCGGAGGATAGCGTGGTCTGCCTTTCATCGGAAGTAGGTGTGGTGGATTTCCCGGATGACCGGGTCCTCTGTAAAAAACGGCTGATGCCCGGACAGATGGTACTGGTGGATATGGAGAGCGGGGCACTCTATGAAGACGGCGAAATCAAAGAAATGATTGCATCGGAGAACGACTATAAAAAGTTGGCAGATAATCTCCTAGTTCCATTGGGAGACCTGGAAGATGTGACCGCCCTGAGAACTGTCAGATCCGAGAGTGAGGTTCTTCTCAAACAGGCTGTTTTCGGATATACCGACGAAGAATGGGAAAAGGTTCTGAAGCCAATGTTCAGAACAGGCTCCGAGCCTGTCGCATCGATGGGCTACGATGCCCCCCTGGCAGTGTTGTCTGATGCGCCGCAGCTTCTGTTCAACTACTTTAAGCAGAGATTTGCGCAGGTGACCAATCCTCCGATCGATGCGATCAGGGAAGAACGGGTCACGTCAATGGAAGTATTGCTGGGCAGCAGCGGAAACCTGCTTTGTCCGGAAGAATTGGACCGAAAGAACATTCTCCTGGAAACCCCAATCCTATCACCGGCCGGGTTTAGGAAAATCAGTGCCTTAAAGACCCCGGACTGGTCATCAGCTGATTACTCCATGGCTTTTCCGCTTTCGGAAAGGATGGAGGATGCACTTGAAGGGTTGCTTAAAGGGGTGGAGCTTGCAGTTGCTCGGGGAGACAATCTCATCATTCTCACTGACCGGGATGCCGGAGAAGGCTTTGCGGCCATTCCATCATTGCTGGCCGTATCCGCTGTTCATCATCATCTGATCAGGAAGGGGTTGCGCAACAAAACCAGCCTGATTGTTGACTCCGGTGAACCGCGGGAAGTCCACCATTTTGCAGCGCTTCTTGGCTACGGAGCCAATGCGATTTGTCCATACCTGGTTTTCGAGTCGCTTCCAACAGCGGAAGAAGCGATCTCGGAAGAACTCGCTATAACCAATTATGTGAAATCAATCACAAAGGGCATCCTGAAAGTCATGTCCAAGATGGGAATCTCAACGGTGCGCAGCTATATGGGAGCACAAATCTTTGAGGCGATCGGAATAAGCGATGCTGTGATCAGCTGCTACTTTCCGAATACACCATCAAAACTTGGCGGACTGACAATCGATGACCTTGAAAGGGAAGTCCGGCACAGGCACGCACAAACACTGGAGAAGAACGCTCCGCACCTTGAAAGCGGATCTGATTTCCAATGGCGCGCAGGCGGAGAAACTCATCTGTTCCAGCCGAAAACGATCCATCTGCTTCAGCAGGCCGTCCGCAGCGGAAAATATGAGGTTTATCGGGAATACAGCCGGTTGCTTGCTGAGGAACTGAGCATGAAGACGACGCTCCGCGGCCTGATGGACATCAAACCGTCCGGAGCCCCGGTACCGATTGAAGAAGTGGAACCGGTTGAATCGATTTTCAAGAGGTTCAAGACCGGAGCCATGTCATACGGTTCGATCAGCAAGGAGGCCCATGAAGCGATTGCCGTCGCGATGAACCGGATCGGTGGCAGGAGCAACAGCGGCGAAGGGGGAGAAGATCCTGAGAGGTTTGTTCCATTGGCAAATGGCGACTCCAAATGCAGCAAGATGAAGCAGGTTGCCTCCGGGCGGTTCGGGGTGACCAGCCACTATCTCGTGAACAGCGAAGAAATCCAGATCAAAATGGCACAGGGGGCGAAGCCCGGTGAGGGCGGCCAGCTTGCCGGACACAAAGTGACGATTGAAGTGGCAAAGACGAGAGGGGCCACTCCGGGAATCGAACTGATATCGCCTCCTCCCCATCACGATATTTACTCGATCGAAGACTTGGCGCAGCTGATCCACGATCTGAAAAACGCCAATCCAAAAGCGAGGATCAGTGTGAAGCTCGTCTCCGGCACCGGAGTCGGGACGATTGCGGCAGGTGTGGCAAAGGCGAAAGCCGACGTGATTATGATCAGCGGTTTTGACGGCGGGACCGGTGCCGCCGCCCGTTCAAGCATCAAGCATGCGGGCATGCCATGGGAAATCGGACTCTCCGAAACTCATCAGACACTCAAATTGAACGGCCTGAGGGAAAAAGTCACCCTTGAAACGGACGGAAAGATGATGAGCGGCCGGGATGTGGTCATTGCGGCGCTTCTGGGGGCGGAAGAATACGGGTTTTCCACAATGCCGCTCGTTTCACTCGGTTGTGTCATGATGCGGGTCTGCCATCTGGATACCTGTCCGGTCGGCATTGCGACCCAAAACCCGCAGCTCCGGAAAAACATGCTCGGAACTGCAGATGATATTGTCCGGCTGATGCACTTTTTTGCCGAGGAAGTCAGGGAGTACATGGCCCTGCTCGGGTTCAGGACAATGGAAGAGATGATCGGAAGAACCGATCTTCTCACACAGGCGGGAACCGGACACTGGAAAGCAAAAAAACTGGATCTGTCCCCGATCTTCCACTATCAGCCGGATGTGCGCCAACTGAAGGTAGAACAGGATCATCGCATTGATCAAACCTTGGACAGCACGGAACTGCTTCCGGTTATCCATCAGCATATGGAGGAAGGAAAGCCAATCCGTGTTGAGCGGACGATCCGGAACATCAACCGTTCGGTGGGAACGTGTGCCGGAAGTGAACTGACCCGGAAAACCGGAGGAAAAGGGCTTGGTGACGACACCATGCAGCTGCATTTCAGGGGTTCCGCCGGCCAGAGTTTCGGTGCATTTGTGCCGAAGGGAATGACCCTCACCCTGGAAGGCGAAGCCAATGATTACGTCGGAAAAGGGCTTTCGGGAGGCAAGATTGCCATTTATCCTCCAACCGCTTCAAAATTCCAGGCTGAACAGAACGTCATTATCGGGAATGCCGCTTTTTATGGCGCTACTTCCGGCGAAGCCTATATTCGTGGAATTGCAGGCGAGCGGTTCTGTGTCAGGAACAGCGGGGCTCATGTCGTTGTGGAGGGAACCGGTAATCATGGCTGTGAATACATGACCGGCGGAACTGCCATCATTCTTGGGGAAGTCGGAGATAACTTTGCAGCCGGCATGTCGGGCGGAATTGCTTATATCCTGACGGAGGACAGCGAGGATTTCGGCAACCGTTGCAACCATGAACTGGTGACGCTCGAACAGCTCCGGGATGGAGAAGAGATCAAGTTCCTGAAACGGCAGATTGGAAGGCATGCACGATATACGGACAGTCCGGTTGCCAAGTCGATCCTGGATGACTGGAACCGGTATATCCCGCAGTTTGTAAGGGTGATACCGACCGAGTATAAACGGATTCTTGAAAGTCCCCGGCAAAGTGAAGAACTTCAATATAGTCTGAACTAACACACAGGAGGTGAGGCCGTTGGGAAGCGTTACAGGTTTCATGGATCACCGGAGGAACGCAGGGAACTATCGCGACACCGATGAACGGATCAAAGACTGGAGAGAGATTTCCGTATTGCCGCCTGACCGGGTATTGCGTGAACAGGCATCCAGGTGCATGGATTGCGCGGTGCCGTTTTGCCAGAACGGAAGTGAATTGGCTGGAATGACGACAGGCTGTCCGATTTATAACCTGATTCCCGAATGGAATGACCTGGTTTACCGGGGACGGTGGAAAGAGGCTTACGAGCGGCTCAGCCGCACCAACCCGTTTCCGGAGTTTACCGGCCGCGCATGTCCGGCACCGTGTGAAGGGGGCTGTGTGGCATCGCTTGCCAATGAGCCGGTCACGATCAAGAACATCGAGCGTGCCATCATCGATAAAGCGTTTGAAGAAGGATGGGTACAGCCGAAAATCCCGTCGGAGCGCTCAGAAAAGAAAGTGGCGGTGATCGGTTCTGGACCTGCGGGTCTTACATGCGCCACTGTCCTCAATCAGCACGGGCATCAGGTGACCGTTTATGAACGGGCGGACCGTGTTGGAGGCCTGCTCACATACGGGATACCGAAAACGAAAATCGAGCAGGAGGTGGTGGATCGCAGGATCAGGCTGATGGAGCAGGAAGGCATCCGGTTTGTAACGAACGTCGAAGTCGGGAACCAGGTACCGCTTGAGCAATTGCAGGAGGATTACGATGCCGTTGTCCTATGTATCGGTGCGACCAGGCCGCGAAACTTCGAAATCCCGGGAAGAGAAGCCGCCGGTATCCATTACGCAATGGACTATCTGCATCTGAATACGAAAAGCTACCTGGATTCCGGCTTTCAGGATCAGGCATACATCTCCGCGGAGAACAAAGACGTCATTGTGATCGGCGGCGGGGATACCGCGACGGATTGTGTGACAACGGCAGTCCGACAAAACTGCAGAAGTCTTGTCCAATTCGATATCTATCCGGCACGACCGAAGGCTCGCTCAGCCGAAAACCCATGGCCGCAATTCCCGGTTATCCATCAGGTCGATACCGGACAGCAAGACGCCATCGCCAAGTTCGGGCATGACCCCAGAGAGTTTGCCACGACTGCTCTTGAATTCACTTACGATGACCGCCACCGGGTCTCCGGGGTGAAAAGTGCGGAGATCAAAACGACCATCGTCAAAGGCGGCGAGAAAATCAGGGAAGTGATACCGGGCACCGAAAAAGTTTGGCCGTCCCAGCTGGTGCTGCTTGCAATCGGATTCGAAGGAGCCGAGACGGAAAGCCTGGGAATAGCTACCGATCAGCGGTCCAACGTCGAAGTGATGGGCACCACCTATCAGACTCAGAGAAAAGGCGTCTTTGCAGCCGGAGATGCCCGGAAAGGAGCCAGCCTGATTGTCTGGGCCATCCAGGAGGGGAAGGAAGCTGCAGATGAATGCCACAACTACATCACAGGAAAAACATCATGAACCGGACGGGGGAAAAAGAATGGTGAGTGCGGACTTTATCCGGAACCGGTTTGCCGAGCGCATTGGAGGTTCCCGCTTTGGAATGGACAATGAAGTTTATAAGTTCGAGAAGATCAAGCGGGCCAAACGGGAAGCGCTGCAGAGAAATCCGGACAAAGCATTGATTGATCTTGGTGTCGGTGAGCCGGACGCCATGGCGGATGACGCTGTGCTCAGGGAACTGATGATCGAAAGCAGAAAGCCGGAAAACCGGTTTTATGCCGACAATGGGATTCCGGAATTCAGGCAGGCTGCAGCTGCCTACATGCAGGATGTGTTTGGAGTGGCCGGTCTCAATCCGGACACGGAGATCAATCATGTGATCGGTACAAAATCTGCACTGGCCATGCTGCCTCAGGTGCTGATCAATCCCGGCGATGTGTCGATCATCACGACTCCCGGCTATCCGATTCTCGGAACCCATACCCGGTACCTCGGAGGGGAAGTCGTTGAACTTCCGCTCCTTGAAGAAAACGGCTTTCTTCCGGATCTTCATTCTCTGTCAGATGAGACATTGGAGAAAGCGAAGCTGCTGTACCTGAACTATCCGAATAACCCGACAGGAGCTGTTGCTGACAGCGCATTTTTTGAAGAGGTTGTCCGCTTTGCTAAAGAGCATGAACTGATCGTCGTCCATGATGCCGCTTATGCAGCATTGGTATTCGACGGCAGCAAACCGCTCAGCTTTTTGTCGGTCCCGGGAGCAAAAGACGTCGGAGTGGAACTCCACTCGCTTTCCAAGTCGTTCAATATGACCGGATGGCGGATCGGCTTTATCGCGGGGAATGCCAGATTGGTATCCGCCTTCGTTGCAGTGAAGGACAACAGCGATTCGGGCCAATTCATCCCGATCCAGAAAGCGGCTGCCTATGCGCTGGCCCACCCGGAAATCACGGAAAAAACAGCCGCAAAGTATGCGGCGAGGCACGAAAAACTGTCTTCCATCCTCCGGGAAAGCGGATTGGATGCGGTGAAGCCTAAGGGATCGTTCTTCCTTTATGTCAAAGCGCCTGCCGGAGTGGAAAACGGTCCGACGTTCCAGAATGCAGAAGCGTTCAGCCACTATCTGATCCAGGATCACTCCATTTCCACCGTGCCATGGGACGATGCGCGATCTTACGTGCGCTTTTCGGTGACATTCGAAGCAGAAGGGCCGGAAGAAGAGCAAATGATCCTGAATGAAATCAGAAGCAGGCTCCAGACATGCAAGTTCTTCTTTTAAGGAGGTGAGAAGTTGAAGTTCACGAAGATGCATGGTCTCGGAAACAATTATGTAATTTTCAACCAACTGGATGATCCGGGCAATGTCCTGGAAGAAGACCGGTATCCGGCACTGTCCAGGAAAGTCTCACAGATCAATTTCGGAATCGGTTCTGACGGAATCATCCTGATCGGCTCCTCGGAAAAAGCGGACTTCAAAATGAGGATCTTCAACGAAGATGGTTCGGAAGCGAAAAACTGCGGCAATGGGCTGCGTTGCGTGGCAAAGTACGTTTACGATCACGGATACGCCGGCCGGCGGAATTTCACGATAGAGACTCTGGGCGGGATTGTCAGCGCAGAAGTTGAAGAAGGCCGGACAGTTGACGACCATGTCAGCTTTGTAACAGTGGACATGGGGAAGCCGGGACTGCAGAAGGGGGCGATCCCGATGCAGGGCGATCCGGAAGCCCGGACAATCGATGAACTGCACACTTTTGGCGAACAACTACTGCGCATCACCTGTATTTCAATGGGAAATCCGCATGCGATTATTTTCACCGGGGATGTGCAGGCAGTCGAAGTTGAACGTCTGGGCCCGCTCATCGAATATTCCAGCCTGTTCCCGGAACGGGTGAATGTCGGATGGGTGCAGGTCAAAGGTCCACGGGAAATCGAGTGCCGGGTCTGGGAAAGGGGATCCGGCATCACGATGGCATGCGGCACTGGTGCCTGCGCGGCAGTCGTCGCTGCTACATTGAATGGTTTTTCGGATCCGCATCAGCCCATCACCGTTCATTTGCCCGGGGGTGACCTGGAGATTACGTGGGACGTAGATGGGCATGTGCGGAAAAGAGGAGAAGCCGCTTATATCTGCTCAGGGGAACTCATTGCCTGAACGAAATTGAAAAAGAAAAGGAGCTGGGGGAAATGGATAAACAGCGAGTGATGGATTTGGTGAAGGAAGAGAATGTGCGGTTTATCCGCCTGCAGTTCACGGACCTGTTTGGGACGATCAAAAATGTAGAAATCCCGGTCAGCCAGCTCCCGAAAGCACTGGATAACAAAATGATGTTCGACGGCTCCTCGATTGAAGGATTTGTACGGATCGAAGAATCCGATATGTATCTGTGCCCGGACCTGGACACGTTTGTCATCTTCCCGTGGACGTCCGAAAAAGGGAAAGTAGCCCGTCTGATCTGTGATATCGCCCATCCGGACGGTACACCATTTGAAGGCGATCCGCGTTCCAATCTGAAGCGGGTGCTGAAAGAGATGGAAGAACTGGGCTTCACCCACTTCAATCTCGGTCCTGAGCCGGAGTTCTTCCTGTTCAAGCTGGACGTAAACGGAAATCCGACGCTTGAACTCAATGACAGCGGGGGCTATTTCGACCTGGCACCGACAGATCTGGGGGAAAACTGCCGTCGCGATATCGTACTGGAACTCGAAGAAATGGGCTTCGAGGTGGAGGCTTCGCACCATGAAGTTGCCCCCGGTCAGCATGAGATCGACTTCAAGTATCAGTCCGCACTGAAAGCCTGCGATGATATACAGACATTCAAACTGGTCGTCAAAACGATTGCCAGAAAGCACGGCCTCCTGGCGACCTTCATGCCAAAACCATTGTTCGGCATCAACGGCTCCGGCATGCACTGTAACCTGAGTTTGTTCAAAGGGGAAGAAAATGCGTTCTATGACCCGGACGGCGTGATGGAAATGAGCGATACAGCCCGACACTTTTTGGCGGGAATCCTCAAACATGCACCAAGCTTCACGGCCATCACGAATCCGACAGTGAATTCCTATAAGCGGCTTGTTCCCGGCTACGAGGCGCCTTGCTATGTCGCATGGTCCGGAAGAAACCGGAGCCCGCTCATCCGGATTCCGGCATCGCGGGGGTTAAGCACCCGTGTCGAAGTCAGAAGCGTAGATCCGTCCGCAAATCCGTATCTGGCGATGGCCGTACTTCTTTCTGCCGGACTGGACGGAGTCAAGAACGAATTACAGGCTCCCGAACCGATCGACCAGAACATCTATGACATGTCCAGAAAGGAGAGAAATGACAACGGAATCATCGATCTCCCGTCCACACTGGCCCACGCCCTGGAACTGCTGAAGGAGGATGAAGTCATCATCAAGGGCCTGGGTAGCCACTTGTTTGAACACTTTGTGGAGTCCAAGGAAATTGAATGGGATATGTTCCGCACCCAGATCCACCCTTGGGAGCGGGAACAGTATCTGACTCAATATTGAGCCGCGGCAGCCTGTGAAAACACCTTAGAAAGAGTGAGCAAAAATGTGTGGAATTACCGGTTGGGCAGATTGGCAGCGGGATCTCAGACAGCAAGTGCCGGTGATACAGTCAATGGCCGCCACCCTTTCAAGACGCGGGCCGGATGCACTGAACATATGGTGTTCAAAGCATATGGCCCTTGGCCACACACGTCTGACAGTCGTCGACCCTTCGGGCGGGTCGCAGCCGATGACCAAAGAATCACAGGGACGCACTTACCGGATTGTCTACAACGGTGAGCTTTACAATACGGAAGAGCTCAGAAAAGAACTGATCAGCAAGGGCTATCCGTTCCATTCCCGGTCCGATACCGAAGTGCTGCTGACTGCTTATATCGAATGGGGAGAGCAGTGCCTGGAGCGGCTAAACGGAATTTTCGCCTTCGGAATATGGGACGAAACGCTGGATCGTATATTTCTGGCGAGAGACCGGCTGGGCGTTAAGCCGTTATTCTACCGGGCCGGTGCCGACTCTCTGATGTTTGCTTCCGAAATCAAAGCCATTCTGAAGCATCCGCAAATCAAAGCGCAAGTGGACCGTGACGGATTAAGGGAAGTGTTCGGATTGGGTCCGTCACGCAGTCCGGGAAATGGAATTTTCCGCGGAATCGATGAACTCCCGCCTGCGCATGCCCTGACCTTTGACAGACAGGGTATCCGGAAATGGCGATACTGGAATGTGGAAAGCAAGAACCATGACCATGATCTCGCAGAAACGCTGGAAAGAGTTTCGTTCCTCGTAAAAGATGCCATTAAGCGTCAGCTCATCGCAGATGTTCCGGTGTGTACATTTCTGTCAGGGGGATTGGACTCCAGTATTATCTCAGCCGTGGCAGCCGAACAGTTCCGAAAAGAAGGAAGAGGCAGGCTGAACTCATATTCGATTGACTATGAACAGAATCTTCACTATTTCAAATCAAGTGTTTTTCAGCCGGATCAGGATGCGCCGTGGATCGAAAAGGTGTCGGACTTTATCGGCACAGACCATCATTCAAAGGTGATTGATCAACAGACACTGGTCAACGGTCTGGATCGGGCGGTACTGGTCCGGGATCTTCCCGGGATGGCTGATGTGGATGCATCGCTCCTGTGGTTTTGTGAACAGATCCGGCAGGACCATGTCGTTGCTCTTTCGGGGGAATGCGCAGATGAGATATTCGGGGGGTACCCTTGGTTCCACAGGTCTGACCTCCTACAGGATAGCCGGTTTCCGTGGATGACATCGCAGGAAGAAAGAGAAGGGTTGCTGCGGGGAGATTGGCGGAAAAAGTTATCACTGAAGGAATATATTGAGGACCGCTATGATCGGACAATCGCTGAGGTGCCCGTATTGGATGGAGAGGATTCGACAGAAGCCTGGCGGAGAGAGATGTTTTACCTGAACATGGCCTGGTTCATGCCTACGTTGCTGGAGCGGAAAGACCGGATGAGCATGGGGGCGGGGCTGGAAGTCCGTGTTCCGTTTGCCGATCACCGGATCGTCGAATATGCCTGGAATATTCCATGGGATATGAAAATACTCGATGGCCGTGAAAAGGGACTTCTGAGAAAAGCGATGGAAGGGATCCTTCCAACAGACATCCTCTACCGGAAAAAGAGTCCGTATCCGAAAACCCATCATCCTGTATACATGAGGCTTGTAAAAGAAAAACTGCAGGATCTTCTCGGGAAGCCTTCGCCGCTATGGGAAATCATTTCAAAAAAGAAGGTTGATGAAATTCTCGCCTCCGACGGTGCTTCCTTCAGGGCTCCCTGGTTTGGCCAGCTGATGACTGCGCCGCAGCTGATTGCCCACCTTTCTCAGATCCACACATGGTTTGATCAATACGGCATTGACATTGTAGACAGCTGAACGATGGGGGGATGACCCCCATCGCAATATAAATTGAATACGGGAGGAATGGACATGGCGGACTTGTTTTATCTGAACAGTGTCTGGATCATGCTGGGTGCCATTTTGGTGATCTTCATGCAGGGAGGGTTCATCCTGCTTGAAGCAGGCTCCACCCGTATGAAAAATGCGGGACACATCGCCGGCAAAACGATCTTTTCATTCGGAATCGCTGCACTCGTTTTTTGGGCAGTAGGATATGGATTTATCTTCGGGGAAAACGGTAATTTCTTTATCGGGATGAGTGATTTCTTTTACCCGGGGGAGGAAATCGCGGGGAGTCCGTATTCAACCGTTGCGTTCTTTGTCTTCCAGCTGGCGTTTGCCGGCATTGCATTGACCATCGCATTTGGAGGATTTGCGGAACGGGCAAAGCTGTCTGTCTACCTCGTCTTTGCAGTCCTGTTCTCCGTGCTGGTCTATCCGGTCATCGCCCACTGGATCTGGGGCGGGGGCTGGCTTGCGGAACACGGCAAACAGGACTTTGCCGGATCGACGGTTGTTCACCTGACAGGCGCAATGGCAGCCCTGGCGGCCACCATTCTCCTGAAACCGCGGATCGGAAAATACAATAGTGATGGCACGGCCAACAATCTCAGCGGGCACAACCAGGTGTACACAGCTTTGGGAGTTCTGATTCTTTTTATCGGCTGGTTCGGATTCAATGCGGGGAGCACCTTGGGGGTCGAAGACGGTTTCTTCGCATTCGTCGCCCTGAATACCGCGATGGCTGCGGCAGCCGGTGCGGTCAGTGCATTGCTGATTTCATGGGTGGCTCTGGGGAAATCAGATATCCCGACGATGCTGAATGGTACACTTGCCGGCCTGGTTGCCATTACGGCATCCTGTGCATTTGTTGAAACATGGGCATCCGTCATCATCGGGGCTGTTGCAGGAATTATGGTTTTCTACAGTGTCCGTTTCTTTGAAAAACGGAGAATTGATGACCCGATTTTCGCTCTTTCCGTCCATGGAATCGCCGGGATATGGGGAACCTTGTCGACGGGTATCTTCGCCACATCCGAGCTTGCTGTTGTCGGCCGGGCAGGCGTTCTGTACGGAGGCGGTCTGGAACAGCTGGGAGTGCAGGCGATGGGCATTACGGTATCCGCGGGTTACGCATTCGCAGTATCCTTCCTCTTGCTGCTAGGCATGAAAGCCGTCATGAGGGGCCTCCGTGTCACAGAAGAACAGGAACTGGCCGGTCTTGATATCAGTGAACATGGAAGCTACGGTTATCCCGAAGCATTCAACTCGGATGATACGACCTCTGTCCTTCCGCGACAGCTGCTGAATGCCCAGCTTCTGAAAGAGTCATGATCTAACGAAAAAGACCACAACCCGCCGGACCTTCCGGTGGGTTGCATACTGAACATGAACATAGGGGGAAATCGATGAAGCAGGGATACTTGATTCTTGAAACGGGAGAAGTGTTTGAAGGCGTTTTGTCCGGGGAGATTTCAGTAGAAACAGGGGGGGAAGTCGTATTTAACACCAGCATGAGCGGTTATCAGGAAATCATTACGGATCCCTCATATGCCGGGCAAATCATTGTCTTCACTTATCCGCTGATCGGAAATTATGGAGTCAGCGTCGAAGATGATGAAAGTGCGGCACTTCATCTGAGGGGCATAGTAACGGGCGAGCTATCGCCGGACAGGCATCATCACCGCGCGACAGGATCAGTGCAGGGAAGAATGGATGAAAATGGACTGCCATATCTGACAGGGGTCGATACCCGAAGGCTGGTCAGAATCATACGGAAAAAAGGAACGGTCCGGGGGATCATCTCTGAACGGAAAGACGCCGCGGTTCAGGCCGGTGAGGATGGCGCTATGTATGATCGGGTGACTACGAAAAAGGTGATCACCTACGGGAATAGAGGACCGCATGTGGTACTTCTGGATTTTGGCTATAAAAAGTCCATACTGGATTATCTTCTTGAACAACGGTGCAAAGTAACCGTTGTTCCATACCATCATTCGATACAAAACATTCGAAGTCTGAATCCTGATGGGGTCGTCATCAGCAACGGACCGGGGAATCCGGAACATGCAGCCGATCAACTGGAGAAGATCCGGGAACTCACAGATACGTATCCGACCCTCGGAATCTGTCTAGGCCATCAGCTGATTGCAATGGCCTACGGCGCGAAAACAACAAAGCTACTCTTCGGCCATCGCGGGGGGAATCATCCTGTAAAGGATCTGAAAACAGGTAAAGCCTACATCACCTCACAGAATCACGGGTACGTCGTGCAAGAAGAGACGATCGACAATGATTTGTTTGAAGTGTCGTTCCGAAATCTGAACGACGGCAGCGTGGAAGGCCTGCAGCATAGGCAAAAACCGGTTCAGTCCATCCAATTCCATCCGGAAGGGCATCCCGGTCCTCTGGATACGGTGTTTATATTTGAACAATTTGTCGGCCGGCTCAAGGAAAGACAGCTGTCGGAACATCAATAAGATGACAAAGATCAGGCATTCTGCGTTCACGCAGGGATGCCTGATCTTTCGTTTTGAAGAGGGAACGGCGTGACTGCATTTTTCTGATTGGTGATTTCGCGTTGCTCAAGGGTCAAATGTCTGATGATGCCTCTGTTGAATTCGCAGACGTATCCAAGCGGGTTATCAGAAAATTGAAGAGATTCTTTAATTATCTAATTACCAATAACAGCTGGATACGTATCTTGCTGTTTTATTGCCACGAATATTAACAATAACTGCGTGATTTGGTTGGTAGTCATTAACATTTCTTTGGGGTAAAGTGGAACCAAAGGAGATGAGCGGGATGATCGGCACTAATATTCGTGTGTTGAGGAAGCGGAACAAGCAGAGCCAGGAATTTTTGGCGGAGCGGCTGGGGGTATCCAGGCAGACAATTGCTAAATGGGAGTCGGGGGAGTCGCTTCCGGACCTGTACAGATGCCGGGTGCTTGCGGATCATTTTCAGGTTTCGCTTGAGCAACTGTCGGGAGATCTGACCGAAGCGGAAGCGAACCGGATGGCGCCTCGAGGGAAGCACTTTTTTGGTGTGGCCAAGGTTGGTCAAGACGGACAGGTCAATGTTCCTAAAAAGGCGCTGGAGAGGTTCGGAATCCGTGAAGGGGACCAGTTGGTGGTTTTAGGTGACGACAGCTCCATGGGAATTGCTCTGCTGAAGCGTGATACATTGCTCGACTTTGCGGAAATGATCCGGAATGCCGAACCGGAAGGAGGGGAATGAGATGAGCAGAATCGTTTTCTTCTCATTGCCGGCACACGGCCATACGAATCCGACCCTGCCGGTAGTAAGGGAGCTTACGGAGAGGGGACATGAGGTCTGGTATTACTCATTCAGGGAGTTCCGGGAGAAAATTATAGCAGCCGGTGCCAGGTACATCGAGTGTGATCAATATCTCCCCCAGGCGACAAATGAAGAAATTAGCAAAAAAGCAGGCAAAGACTTTTCTGCACTGATTGAAATGACGATGGAGACAACGCTCGCCATGCAGGAGAAAGTGCTTAAGGAACTCTCAACCATCAGGCCCGACTGCATCGTATCAGATTCGATGAGTGTATGGGGAAAGCTGTATGCCCAAAAGCTGGACATTCCTTTTATCAGCTCGACGACCACATTCGCGTTTAATCAGCATACGGCCAAGCTGATGAAGCCGGGATTCAAGGAAGCACTTAAAATGATCACCGGGATGGGGCGGATTCGCAGGAAAATCAACGAACTGCAGCAAGCCGGTTATGAAGTGGACAGCTTTACATCTCTAATCGGGAATGACAATGAGACGGAGACGATCGTGTTCACTACAAGGGAATTCCAGCCGCTTGCCGAGACATTTTCCGGCCGGTTCGCGTTTGTTGGCCCGTCAATGCCGAGCATTGGCCCAAAAACAGCGAAGAAAGACAAAACCGGAATTTTGGTGTATGTCTCGCTTGGAACAGTGCTGAACAACGCCCATTTCCATAAGAATTGCATCAGTGCTTTGGCAGGCAGTGGATTCGAAGTGGTCATGTCGGTCGGAGAGAAAACCGACATCGGGCAATTTGGAAAGCTTCCGGACAATTTTACTATAAAGAAAACAGTCGATCAGATAGCGGTTCTTGGACAGGCAGACCTCTTCATTACTCACAGCGGGATGAACAGTGTCAGTGAAAGTCTGTACCAGGGAGTCCCGATGGTCCTGTATCCGATGCACAGTGAACAGAAATTGGCCGCACAGCGCGTTGCCGATCTGGGAGCAGGGATCATCCTTAAAAACGACCGGCCGCAGACGATCAGGGAGGCTGTCCGGCAGGTCTTGGAGGAACCACAGTATCGAAGAAATACCGCCACGCTTTCCGGGCAGTTCAGGAATGCAGGCGGTGCCGCAGCGGCAGCTGATGCAATATTGTCGAGAATCAAACGGGAGGAGCCATGAAAAATCGGCTTTGTCGTCTGACAAAGCCGATTTTTCATGATGCAATGCCTAACCTTGGACTCCTTCCGTATAAAACTGAAACGTTACACCGAATTTATCTTTAATGACACCGAAGGCAGGGCTAAAACCTGTGTCCGATATTGGCATTTCAACCTGTCCGCCATCCTGCAGCGCTTCAAATACCTGATGGGCTTTGTCAGCATCGTCAAACGTAATACAAATGATCACCTTGTTTCCCTCTTGAGCCGGCTGGCCCGGGAATGTATCTGATAACATGATCATTGACCCGCCGACCCTGATCGCGCCATGTGCAACCAGATCTTTTGCGTCTTCAGGGAAAGGAGACTCCGGAGAAGCAGGCATATCACCAAACGTAAGGACTCCCAGGTTTTCTGCACCGAATACCTTTTCATAGAATCTGATGGCTTCTCTGGCGGTTCCATTCAGCTGTAAATAAGGGATAAAATTCATATTGTCCAGCTCCCCTTGTGTGATAGCAACGGATTTCATTATTCCTCAGATCCAGCATATCGAGTTAATATTCTGATAAAATGGCTGTTCAAGCTTGAACGAGTATCCTTACTATCATCATGGAGCACGTCCACTATGGAAGGAGAAGATTTATCTATGAAACTAGTCGGTGTTTCCGGCGCGCTTGCCGGTGAAAAAACATCCGCTGCTGTAGGCAGCGTTCTGGCCGCTGCCCGACAATTGGATTCCCGTATCGAAACGGAATTGATTGATCTGAGGGGAATATGAAATTGAGTTCGCCGCCGGTCTTCCGCTGGCAGCTTATAATGAAGACACCTGGAATGCCGTTAAAAAAATCCAGTCCGCTGATTTTCTTGTTTTCGGGACCCCCATCTATCAGGCATCCCTTACAGGGGCCTTGAAAAATATATTCGATCATATGCCGGAACATGCATTCAGAAATAAGGTGACCGGAATGGTGGCAACCGGACAGACGGAAAAACATTTCCTCGTACTCGAATATCATCTCGGTTCCATCCTTTCCTATCTGAAAGGACTGATTCCCACAGACAACGTCTTTATCCTGAATGAGGCTTTTGATATCGAGACGGATGAACTGATGGATCAACGGATTCTGGAGAGAATTCGGAAACTGGCCGAAGAGATGATCCAATTGCAGTACGGTATCATGAACAGGGGCTAATCCTCCCCATGTAACTGATACTCCTAATCTAAGGGAGGGATTGGATTGGAAATAGATCGGTACCTGCAACGCTTGAATTGGAGTGGCCCGATCCAAGTGAATATGGACACGCTCCTTCAACTTCAGGAACATCATATGCTTCATATCCCATTTGAAAATCTGGATGTGATACAAAAAGTCTGGATTCCGCTTGATGCGGAAACTTATTTCAGGAAAGTGGTGTTGAAGCATCGGGGCGGTTTTTGCTATGAGCTGAACGGATTATTTAACTGGCTGCTCCGGAGTTTAGGCTTCAATAGCCGTTTGGCATCCGCTACAGTCAAACGGCCGGATGGCGGCTGGACTCTGACGGGAAGTCATGCCTGCCTGATCGTTGAAATGGAGCAGCCTTACCTTGTCGATGTCGGCTTCGGTGATTCAGTCAGGGTCCCGCTCCCGTTATCAGGGGAGGAGAGGGAAGATGTCAGCGGAACTTACCGGATGGCAAATTCAGGGGATGGTAAATTCGAACTTCAACAATATATGAAGCAAGAAGGCTGGAAAACGCGCTATCGCCTCGATACGGCCCTCAGAACACTCAATGATTTTGAGGAGGTCTGCCAGTTCAACCAGTCTTCCCCCCGTTCCCCGTTTACAAGACGGCCACTTGTCTCGTTGGCGACAAAAGACGGCAGGATGACACTGTCGGGGAACACCTTTACCACAACACGAAGTGGTGAAAAGCAAAAAACGGTGATCGACGACAAGAATATGGCATGCGTACTGAAACAGTATTTTGGAATTGAACTGGACCTGAATCATTAATCGAAACCATCTATTGGGGCAGGGGATAGAAATTGAAGACAGTTAAGGTTTATCAATATGATGCTTTCAGCACTGAGCCAGGCAAGGGGAACCCCGCTGGAGTTGTGTTGAATAGTAAGGGTCTCTCAGATTCAGATATGCAGGAGATCACTGCAAAAGCAGGATACAATGAGACAGCGTTTTTACTGGATTCGGATCTGGCTGACTTGAAGATCCGTTATTTTACACCAGGTTATGAAACGGATCTTTGCGGCCATGCGACCATGGCGATGGTCTATGCACTTGCCGGCAGAGGCAAGCTGGACGGCAATGAGCTGCTGACGATTGAGACGAAGGCAGGCATTCTGCCTATAAAAGTGACCAGGAACCAAGACGATGAGTGGTCTATTGCGATGAAACAGGCAGTTCCGAAGTTCATTGAATACGAAGGATCAAAAAGAGAGCTGATGCATTCGATCGGACTAAAGGAATCCGATCTTCATCCGACTTTCCCGATCCTATATGGAAGTACAGGAAGCTGGACACTTCTCGTTCCGGTCAAACATCTTTCGGCATTTCAGGAAATGAAGCCGGATAATCAGCGGTTCCCTGATGTCCTGCAGGAATTGCCGCGAGCCTCCATTCATCCGTTCTGCCTGGAAACACACGATCCGGCTGCAGACATGCATGGCCGGCATTTCAGCTCGCCTTATGCCGGAACAGTGGAAGATGCCGTCACAGGCACAGCCTCAGCAGTTATGGGAGCTTACTACGCCAAGTTCATCCAAACGGGATTCACCGGCCGTTTGGATCTAGTGGTAGAACAGGGACAGGAAATCGGAAAAGACGGACGTGTTGCTGTACAAGTATCGAAACATAAAGAGAACCTTGATGTTCAGATCACCGGAAAAGCAGTGTATGTGAAAGAGTTAAGTATCTTATTCTAGGCTGCCTAATAAGCGAAAACCATAAGAAACGGCACGGACGTTGCGAGATACCTGCGAGAAAAGCCGGGCTGTCGAGATCCGCTTCAGGCGGAGCTCGGTGCCGGTCCGCGGTAAGCGATCAGAGTCCGTGCCGTTTTGCACTATGATTCGTTTGTAATCCGGGTTTTTGGGGCAGTTATCCTTCCAGTGCCTGCAACAGATCTTCCTTAAGGTCTTCTACGTGCTCGATTCCGACCGAAACACGCAACAGATTATCAGGAGCAACCGCATGGACGCCTTCAAGCGAAGCCCTGTGCTCGATCAGGCTGTGAGTTCCGCCAAGGCTTGTGGCCCGTATAAACAGTTTCGCTTTTGCAGTGACCGCCATGGCCGCTTCCTGTCCGCCTTTTACCTGGAAGGACAGCATACCGCCAAAGGAGCTCATCTGCTTTGCCGCAACCTGGTGTCCGGGATGTTCAGGAAGTCCGGGATAATGGACGGCTTCCACATTCGGGTGCTGTTTCAGGAAATCTGCAATTGCCGAAGCGTTTGAACAGTGGGTCGCCATGCGCAGGGGAAGTGTTTGAACGCCACGCAGGGCAAGCCAGCAGTCGAATGGGGAAGGAACGGCCCCTTTTGCCTGTTGGGCAGCCTTTAATCTGGCAAGCATCGGGCTATCTGTTTTTGCGATGACAGCCCCGAGGAGCAGATCGCTGTGCCCGCCGATATACTTGGTCACTGAGTGTAATGAAAAATCCGCACCGAGGCTGAGAGGTTTCTGAAGAACCGGGGTTGCCCATGTATTATCGACAACAGAATATGCACCGGCATCGCTGGCCAGCTTTGCCACTGCCTGGATATCAGTCACTTTCAGCTGTGGATTGGAAGGGGACTCCATCCAGACGAGCCCGGTTGGTGCCGCATTGATGGCTTCCTCCACTTTGGTGAGATCGGTCATGTCTACAAACACGGCATCGTAGTTGGTTCCGATATCCGTATCTGTAAGGAGGGAACGGATGCCATGGTACATATCATCGGGCATCACCACGCGTCGTGGTTTATCGGCAGGCAGTGACTCAATCAGGGAAGAAATCGCCGCCATTCCGGATCCGAACGTGACAGTATCGAATCCCTCTTCGAGCGATGTGAGGCAGTCTTCCAAAGCCCTGCGATTCGGGTTATTAATCCGGCTGTAGATATATTCATTCGGATAAGATCCGTCTCCCGCCCGTTCGTATGTTGAAGAGAGATGGATCGGCATGGTGACCGCACTTGTTGATGGATCAATCGAACGTCCGGCGTGGATGGCCTTTGTTTCTAAACGCATATAAATGCCCCGCTTTCCATGGTTATGTATGAAGGTTTTCTGTGTTGGCCCAACTACCTTCCCAACACCATTTTACACGAATTTCATGCAAGTCCGACTTTATAATAATTGATGCCTTCTGTCAGAGCACCGTTATGGTCATGGGAAGCCGTGGATGATACATTCACCTTTAAGAAGTTAAAGAAGGGGTTTAAACAACCAATATGGACATTCTGCGCGTCACACGGAAAATCCGCCAGTTTTTTGTGGACTGGCCGATCCGGGAAGATACAGTGCTGCAAGAGCGATATCAAGTGTCTGATGTGATCGGAGCGGGCAGTTACGGCATTATTTATCTTTGTACGGATCTGCGAACCAAAGAAAAGACGGTTGTAAAGCAGCTGCGGCCGAGCAGGCGGTACAGCAAAAAAGAAATTGCCATGTTCAGGAAGGAAATGGCGATCATGAAAAAGCTGGATCATCCGAATCTGCCGGTGTTCATCGACGATTTTTCGGATGATGACCAGCACCTTTATTATGCGATGACGTTTATTGAAGCAGATAACCTGGAAGAGCAGATTTTTTCCGGGCAACAATCGTTCGATGAGGAAGCGTCCTTGCAGATTCTATACCGTCTTCTTAAAATCGTCGAATATCTTCATGGGAAGGGGATCTATCATCAGGACCTGCGGATCCCGAACATTTTAATCAGCCATGGCGATCTTTATCTGATCGATTTTGGGCTTTCAGTCTGTGAAAACGAGGCTGTAAAGCCGGCCGGCCAATGCGGAAAACATAACAGCATCGAACAGCTCAGGCTTCAGGATTACTACGATCTGGGGGAGATTCTGCTTTATCTGCTCTACACCACTTACACACCGAAAAACAAAAAAGCTCTTCCCTGGACAGAAGAGCTGAGTTTAAATAATCAAACCGTCCATCTGCTGAAACGGCTGCTGGGCATCATGGAGCCTTACGGAAAAATCAGTGAAATCGCCGCTGATCTGCAAGATGCAGTTTCGAGTATCAGGACCATAAGTTAGCTGCTGCTCCGTCCGCGCCTTTTGTAGTATTTGCTTCCGTTTAGCGGGGAACGGTTGTATCTCCGGCTGCTTGAGCTCCCGCGACGATCATGATGTCTGCGGGAGCTGCTTCCGCGTGACAGGTTTTTCAGCTGTTTCATGATTTTTTTTAGCATGTCAGGCCTCTTTTCCTGTTTGAAATGGTGTTCAGTATAACATGATGGGAAAATGATGTGGTGTCATGGCTTTTCGTCATAGTTTTCCCATCTTGATCTATAACTACGCGGAAAGAAAGGAATTTAGCATTCGAACAAACCTTCCGGGAGTGGCAATCCGCCTCTCCCGGAAGGTTTTTCGGTCATTCTGCTTTTCTGATGTCCAGTGCTTCCGCCAGCAGTGCGATTCCCTTCATGCGGTTTTCAGCACCATAGACATTGGGGACGATCGTCACTTCATCCGCATGATAAGTACTGGCAGTTTTTTTGATCTCTTCTGCTACATGTACGGGTGTTCCGATAAACATGCGTTTCCTGTTGTGCCGGATCTTTTCCCTCTCCAGTGCACTAAATCCTCGCGCCAATGCTGTTTCCACAGCCGGATAATAAGGCGGGGGACTGGAGGACTCCACAGACAGCAGCCAAAGATCAAATGCCTTGGCCAGTGACTCCGCCTTTTCTGCGGTCTCTGCTACGACCGCGAAAACGGAAATCATGACCTTTGGACTGCTGAGAAGGGGAGAGGGGTTGAAATGATTCCTGTAGTGACTTACCGCTTCAAGTCCGCCCTCAGGCTTTCCGAGGTGCGCAAAAGCATATGCCATGCCCTGACCGGCAGCGATTGCTGCACTGCCCTGGCCGGTTCCGAGAAGCCACATCTCCGGAACGGTTTCGATGACCGGCATGGCAGTAAGGTCCTTAAAGCGGTGATTGGCTTTCGGTTCCGAAAGAAAATGGCGAATATCCTCAATCTGCTGCTCATAAGATAAGCGTTTTCCTTTTGATTCATTCATGGCCCGGTTGACGAGCCGGTAGCTGGGTGATCGGCCGATTCCAAGGTCGATCCGGTTCGGGTGCAATGCTTCCAGGACACGGAAATTCTCGGCGACTTTATATGGGCTGTAGTGGGGAAGCATGACACCGCCGGAGCCGATCCGGATGTGTTCTGTTGAATCGGCAAGATGCATCATCAGCATTTCAGGACTGCTGCCGGCAATGGAGCGCACATGATGATGCTCGGACACCCAGAATCGTTTGTAGCCCATCTTTTCCGCCCCTTTGGCCAGCTCTGTTGTATGGAGAAGTGCATGGCGCGCATCCGATCCTTCATCGATGGGGGAATAGTCAAGGATGTTGTAGGTGACCAATCGTCATTTCTCCTTTTTTCTCAATCACTTCGATTTCACTTTACCACAGGGTACGGCCACTGGACCGGATGACAGTTTCAAATAATAAGGCTTGAGGAAAAGGGAACAGAAGCATAAATATCGAAATGAATGATGGAAATCAGGAAATATCAGGAGGGGTCGGAATATGTACAAGGAAGCGCTGGTGACGATTGAATCGGCTTTTCCGCTGAGCGGAACATTGACCATGCCGGAAGAAAAACAGGACACTTATCCGGCTGTGCTCATCATCGCCGGTTCCGGCAAGGGGGATCGTGACGGCAACCTCAAGAACCTGCAGATGAATGTCTATAAAGAGCTGGCGGAATTCCTGGCAACACAAGGGTACATGACGCTCCGCTATGACAAACGCGGCACTTACAAAAGCAAGGGTTCATTCAATGAAGCCGGCCTTTCCGACCTGATTGATGATGCCGTCGAGGGGGTGCGCTTCCTGAAGCGGCATCCAAATGCTGACCCGGAACGGATCCTCATTCTGGGTCATAGCGAGGGTGCCATGATTGCGCCGGCTGTCCATAACCTGGAGCCGGTGGACGGAATGATTCTTCTGGCCGGGGCAGCAGAGCCGTCCGCAGACCTCATGCCGAGACAGAATGAGATGGCTTATGAGGAGATGAATGAGACGGAAGGACTGAAAGGCTGGATTTTCAGGACATTCAAGGTGACAGACCGTGCAAGGAAGCAAAACGAACAGATCTTCAGCAAAGTGGCGAACTCCGACAAGCCGGTTATGAGAGTGAAGGGAATCAGGTTGAACGCAAAATGGCTACGGGAGACATTGGACTACAATGTCGTGGAATACCTTACGCGTGCGGATTGTCCCGTCCTTGCAGTGACCGGCAGCAAGGACCTCCAGGTACCGCCTGAACATGCCCGGCTCATCGCGGAAACGGTTCCTGGCGAGTCTGAATGGCACATCATTCCTGACATGAATCATCTGCTGAAAGAGTATGAAGGCGAGCATACGATGCTGGGGCTCCTGAAGGAATATAAGTCCATTGCCGATAGTCCGCTGTCCCCGGGGCTGACTGCCATCATTGGGGATTGGCTGGCAAAGAAACGATCGGTGCAACCGGGGTAAAGACAGCGGGCCGGAACCATTCCGGACCGCTGTTCTTTCATGTAAATGGTAAAATGGGAACAACAATCGGGAGGGGTTGAGTGACAATCGCATCCATCATTGAATTTCAGAACGTGACCAAACAATACGGGGACGGCACAAAAGCCGTAGATTCCCTTAATCTAGAGATAAAAAAAGGTGAGTTCATCGTCCTGATCGGGCCGAGCGGATGCGGAAAGACGACGACCCTCAAGATGATCAACCGTTTGATCGAACCGACAGCCGGATCCATCCTGATCAACGGAAAAAATGCCGTTCGTTATGATGTTGACCGGTTGCGTTGGAACATCGGCTATGTTCTGCAGCAGATCGCCCTCTTTCCGCATATGACTGTCGAAGAAAACATCAGGGTGGTCCCGGATATGAAACGGACGGAAAAGGGGACGATCAAACAGCGCGTACATGAACTTTTGGAACAGGTCGGTCTGGATCCGGCCGTTTTTGCACACAGAAAGCCATCCGAATTATCCGGAGGCCAGCAACAGCGTGTCGGGGTCATCCGGGCATTGGCGGCAGATCCGGAAATCCTGCTGATGGACGAGCCGTTCAGTGCGCTGGATCCTGTGGCAAGGGAAAAACTCCAGGATGACATGCTGCATCTGAAAAGGTCATTCGGCAAGACCACCGTGTTTGTCACCCATGACATGGGCGAAGCGCTGAAATTGGCCGACCGGATCTGCTTGATGCGTGATGGAAAGATCGTTCAGGCCGGAACGCCCGATGAACTGAGGAGGAATCCATCCGGAGAGTTTGTCCGGGAGTTCATCGGGAGCAGAAAAGACCATCTGCAAGATGTTCTGGATCTGAGACATTGGGTTTCCGGCTCTCCTTACATAACTCCGAAACCGCAGACCGTTCTTACCGCGGATATCCGTGCGGACCGCCTCGTCAGCGTGATGGCCGATCATGAAGCAGTTGGCGTGGAAGACGGAGGCGAGCTGATCGGCATGATAGATCGGGCCGCGGCTTTCCGCCTTCTTGCTGCCGGAAGGAAAGGGGCCGGTCAACATGACTGAGTTTTTATCCGTCTTCGACCAGCGGAAAAGCGACTTATGGACCGCGCTGCTGGAGCACATCGAGATATCCTTTATCGCTTTACTGTTTGCAGTCCTGATCGCGTTGCCGGCCGGTATCTGGCTGACCGGAAGAAGGAAACTGGCTGAAGGAATCCTCGTAGCTGCCTCAGTGATCCAGACCATCCCGTCTCTTGCCCTTCTCGGATTATTGATCCCTCTCGTGGGCATCGGGCGAATACCGGCCGTCATCGCACTGACGGCTTATGCACTGCTGCCCATACTCAGAAACACCTATACCGGAATCCGGGAGATCGATCCGTCCCTGATCGAAGCGGCAAAAGCGATGGGCATGAATACCCGCAGGCGACTCCTGAAGGTGGAGCTGCCCCTTGCCATGCCGGTCATCATGGCAGGCATCCGGACATCCACCGTCCTCATCATCGGAACGGCGACGCTTGCGGCACTGATCGGCGCAGGGGGGCTCGGTGACCTGATCCTCCTCGGTATCGACCGGAACAACACATCCCTGATCGTACTCGGTGCAATTCCGGCAGCAATGTTAGCCATCGTCTTTGACCTGATCCTGAAGAAATTCGAGGACATGCCATTCAGGAAAAGTGTGTTTGCAATTACAGGGATTTTCGCGCTTGCGGCACTTGTGCTGGCAGTGCCCCTGTTCAACAAGGGAGATGAAAAACTGGTCATCGGCGGAAAGCTCGGTTCAGAACCGGAAATTCTGATCAATATGTACAAAATCCTGATCGAAGAAAAAACCGATCTGGTGGTTGAGCTAAAGCCGGGGCTTGGAAAGACAAGTTTTGTTTTTAATGCACTCCGTTCGGGCGAGATCGATATCTATCCCGAATTCACCGGAACGGCAATTTCCGAATTCCTGAAGGAGACCGCAGAAAGTACGGATAGCCGGGCAGTCTACGAGCAGGCCCGCGACGGCCTGTCGGAACAATTTGGCATGGCCTTGCTGGCCCCGATGCAATACAACAATACCTATACGCTTGCCGTACCGGAAACTTTTGCGGAGGAAAACGGCTTGAATACCATCTCCGACCTGAAAAAAATCGAAAGTCAGGTCCGTGCCGGATTCACGCTGGAATTCTCAGATCGGGAAGACGGCTATCTCGGCATCCAATCCCTATACGGTATTGAGTTTCCCGAAATTGTCACGATGGAGCCAAAGCTCAGGTACACGGCAATTGAATCAGGGGACATCAATCTGGTCGATGCGTATTCAACGGACAGCGAAATCGAACGGTACAACCTGAAAGTGCTGCAGGATGACCGGCAGCTGTTTCCGCCTTATCAGGGAGCCCCGCTTATGCAGGAGGAAACTGCTGAAGACTACCCCGAAATTGTACGGGCGCTGAATGTGCTGTCCGGCAAAATCTCAGACGATGAAATGCGCGAAATGAATTATCGGGTCAATGTTGACGGAGTTCCTGCAGAAGATGTTGCCAGAGACTTTCTCGAATCGGCAAAGCTTATAGAATACCAGTGAGCCTGATCCTGTGTCCGATTTTGCGGCACGGGATCAGGTTTTCCCTATTTGAAACCATTTCCGGCTCCATACGTAGACTCAAGGCAGGATAAACAAATCGTCTAAGGAGAGGACATCGATGAAAAAAGCGGAGGAAACCATACTGGAGACAGTTCCGGAAGGCTCATCGATCTATGAGCTCGTCAGGACCGGGTTTGCAGAGAAAAAGTTCAGGCTGCTGGATATGCTGTTTGATGAAACGCTGACATTGAATCGGGCAGTGGGCCAACTGAAAGACAAGGAGACATACTTTCTCGTGACCAGCGGAAACCATGCCGAGCTCGTCACGGTCAGCGGGGATTCCATCTCAGAAAGGGAAGACGCAACAGCTGAAGCTGCCGGGAAAAAAACCTTCGCCCTTGGCGGCTATAGATATAAGCGCTACCGGAAAATCCGCTAACCATTCAATGTTCTTCGGCTCCCGGTTTAGTACCGGCCCAACACAGGGGATAGAATCGTAGCAGGATAGAAGGTGGGATGTGTGTGTTCATCAATCATCGGAACTGGGAGGTTCCTGACCCCGATCAGCCATTATGGAGGTATGTGGATTTCACAAAGTTCGTGGATCTTCTGATCAACCGTTCCCTGTTCTTCAGCCGCATCGACCGCTTTGATGACCCATTTGAAGGAAACCCGGTTTCGGGTTTTCTCGAGTCGGCCAGGCGACGGGGAGACTGGAGGGGCATCGAAGAATTCTACGAGCAGAAAAAAATGCTGAAAGGTCTCCGGAAATACAGTTTTGTAAACAGCTGGCATATGAATGACTACGAATCGGTCGCCATGTGGAACCTCTATTTGCAGAGCGATGAGGGGATTGCCATCAGGACGACATACCGGCGGCTGCAGGATGCGTTTCTGGATAATCGGGATGTGACAGCAGGGGTTGTGAAATATGTTGATTTCAATGAGGTTGAATACAGCAGTGATCACCTGAGTGATTATCTTTTCCTGAAGCGGAAATCATTCGAGTTCGAGAATGAACTGAGGCTGTTTCTTCTCTATGACGACATTCCGGATCCTGAGGAACTAAAGACCATCGTGCGCGGGCCATATGAATACGGAACCAATATCGGTGTAGATTTATCCGTTCTGATCGAATCGGTCTATCTTTCACCGACTTCGCCGGAGTGGTTTGAAGATCTGGTCAGGGGCCTGCTGGCCAAATTCACCGATCTCGATTTGCCGGTCTGCAAGTCGGAACTAGGCAAGCTGCCCAGATAATAATGAGCTGCCGGTAAGCGGTGCTCCGCGCGGAAATCCAAATTTTTCAGGGATAAAATAAAACTGCAGACAAACGAGTAATCCACTCACTTTGTCTGCAGTCTGAGCAGCCGTCAGTGGCTGCTTTTTGTGTTCTGATGCAATGACAGTCCGTATTGCGGGTAAAAAAGAATTCATCATCAGGTTGCACCATAAGCATCGGACTGACATAATGTATATATGAGCACATAATCATATAGTGGGTTCGGGAGGAGATTTTATGGGCCATCATCATCACGGTCATTCTCACAGTCATGCGTCATCCAATAAAAAAGCATTGTTCTGGGCGTTTATACTGATCACTGCGTTTATGGCTGTTGAATTCATCGGCGGATTCCTCACGAATAGCCTGGCGCTGTTATCCGATGCGGGCCATATGCTGAGCGATTCGGCGGCACTGGGTCTCAGCTTTGTCGCCATTCTGCTTGGTGCCAGAAAGGCGACAGGAGTGAAGTCGTTCGGTTACCGCCGGTTTGAAATCCTGGCGGCCGCTGTCAACGGCATTGCACTAATTGTGATCGCGGCGGTGATTATGTTTGAAGCGGTGCGCCGTTTCATGGCCCCGCCGGAGGTGCAGAGCACCGGCATGCTGATCATTGCCGTCATCGGATTGCTCGTTAATATTGCCGCAGCCATCATTCTTATGCGGGGTGAGAAGGATGACAATCTGAATGTGCGGAGCGCATTTCTGCATGTAATCGGCGACATGCTTGGCTCTGTAGGCGCGATCGCGGCAGCCATCCTGATGATTCTCTTCGGATGGTGGATTGCCGACCCGATTGCCAGCATCATCGTCTCGGTCCTTGTGCTGGTGAGCGGCTGGAGAGTGACGAAGGATGCCGCCAATGTCCTGATGGAATCGTCACCTGATGGAATCGACCCCGAAGAAATCCGGAAGTCCCTTGAACAACTGGATGAAGTGACCGATGTCCATGACCTTCATGTCTGGTCGATTACGCCTGATGAGCCTCTCCTCAGCTGCCATATGACCATCCATGACCACGGGAATCCGGACCGGATACTCCACAACGCCCACCGGATCCTTCACGACCGGTTCTCGATCGAACACAGCACCATCCAGCTTGAGACTGACGGAGGCGGCTGCCCAAGCCCTCATGGAACGTGTAACTGAAAAAGGTGATCCGCTGGCTGACTGCGGATCACCTTTTTCGCTATTCCTTAAATTGGGCAATATAGTCCTCGTATCCGTCCATCCATTCCAGCTGCGGCCAATCGCCGGTCGGGTGATTGCGCTCGTTCTGCTGGCGCTCACCGGGAGTGGACCGGCCTTTCTTCACATATTCCTCGAGATCGTTCATCAGAGAGTCGATGATATCGGGATGCTGGTCGATGACATTATGAAGTTCCTCGACGTCCCGGCTGAGGTCGAACAGTTCGGAAGGCTTGAATGAAACATCCGGGCCAATATCGTCCATGCTTCCTCCATCGGTAACAAGATTCAGTTTCCAGTGGCCTCTCCTTATGGAAAGTCCTCCGTTGCCCGAAGAGTGGACGATATCATTGCGGACGGGCTCGTCCCGGCCCTTCCAGATCGGAAGATTGGATACCGAGTCTTCCGCTTCATGGTCCTCAAGTTCTGCACCGGTCAGCTCGGCCAGTGTGCGGTACAGATCCGACAGGCTCACCATATGGTTGGAGGAGGAACCGCTCCTGATCACTCGGGGATAAGAAATGATGGTCGGCTCCCGGTGCCCGCCCTCCCAAATGTCCGACTTTTTCCCCCGGAAATGATAACTCGGATTGTGTCCCATCTTGAGCAGATGGGAAAAGTCCGCAACCCCGGATGCACCGTTATCGCTCGTGAAAATAAAAATGGTGTCTTCAAAAATCCCTTTCTCCCTTAGTTTATCGATGATCTGGCCGACGTAGGCATCCAGCTGGAGAACCCAGTCTCCGTAACCACCGATGCCCGACAGGCCCTGGAATTCCGGAAGCGGCAGGATGGGACCGTGGACCAGATGGACAGGGTAGTAGAGGAAGAACGGCCGGTCACTGTCTGAAAACTGGTCGATCAGCTCCAACACTTTGTTTTGCATGTCGGCCGGTACCTCTTCGTGTACGAAATGAGGTGCCTTTACTCCAACCTGCCATGCTGTCTGCTGGCTGGCTCCAAGCCGGTCGAGTCCCGGCACACCTGTGATTTCAGCTGGTTCTTCGAGCACCCTGTCATTTTCAATATAGACAAAAGGAGGCTGATCAAGCGAAGCCGGCGTTCCATAGAAGTAGTCGAAGCCCATCTGGAGGGGTCCATGGGTAATGGGCTTCGAATAGTCGATGTCCAGCCCTTCCAAGTCGATCAGCCCGACACTCGGGTCAAAGATGCCATCACGTCCCATCCGGGTCCCGGGAACATGAAACTCCTCGGCATCCAGGCCGAATTTTTCAAAGTCATACCCGCCCTTAAGTTGCCAGCCGAGCCCGAGATGCCATTTGCCGACTGCAGCCGTCTGATACCCCTGTTCCTGCAGCATCTGGGCCATCGTCCTTCTATCCTCTTCGACCACCGGTTCGGAGTCACCGGGGCAGACGAAACTTTTCAGCCGTGAGCGCCAATTATATCTTCCGGTTAGCAGGCCATACCTCGACGGAGTGCAAAGTGCCGATGTTGCATGAGAATCCGTAAACCGCATGCCGGCATCCGCCAGGGCATCGATGTTTTCTGTACGGATTTTGGAATCGGGGTTAAAGGAGGAAACGTCTCCATATCCCAAGTCGTCCGCGAGAATCAGCACCACGTTCGGTTTTTTCTGTTCCAATTGAATCACCTCGACTGTATCTTTCCCTGTTTGGGCGGAAGGACAAACAGGGAAGGCTACGGAAAAGAGAGGAAAAGGAGTGAACGTGATGAAAAATCCGGAAGCGGGTTGCTGCCCGCCTGGCCGAAACAGTCATGTACGGGAAGAAGCCCTTTACTTTAAAGAACAGTTCGGAAAGTCCCGTATTCAAGAGGAAATGATCTACATACCGGGCGGCTCATTCCGTATGGGGGCCGAAGATAGGGAGAGTTTTCTGCAAGACGGGGAGGGGCCAGTCAGAGAAGTCACGGTGGATCCGTTTTTGATCGATCCAGTTGCTGTTACGAATGAATCATTCTGCGAATTTGTCAGGCAGACCGGCTACATCACGGATGCTGAACAGTTCGGGTGGTCGTTTGTCTTTCATCTGCTGGTCAGTGACAGGACTGCCGAAACGGTGACGGGAAGTGTCCCGCAGGCGCCATGGTGGCTTGCGGTTCCGGGAGCTGACTGGCGGCATCCGGAAGGCCCGGACTCGGGAATAGATAATCGGATGAATCATCCAGCGGTCCATGTTTCCTACCGGGATGCATTGGCCTACTGCAATTGGGCCGGCAAACGCCTGCCGACCGAGGCGGAATGGGAGTTTGCCGCAAGAGGGGGCCTTGAGTCCAAAAAATATCCGTGGGGAGATGAGCTTATGCCGGATGGAAAGCATGAATGTAATATTTGGCAGGGAGAATTTCCGTTGAACAACACAGCGTCTGACGGATTTACCGGAACGGCTCCCGTGCAAT
Source organism: Bhargavaea cecembensis DSE10 (assembly GCF_000348905.1). GTDB lineage: Bacteria > Bacillota > Bacilli > Bacillales_A > Planococcaceae > Bhargavaea > Bhargavaea cecembensis. The sequence goes on along the minus strand of NZ_AOFT01000009.1, from coordinate 36,856 downwards.
CTTATTCACCAAACGGATACGGCCTCTATAATATGTCCGGCAATGTATGGGAGTGGTGTTCGGACTGGTTCACAGAACGCCGGGCCGGAAACCAGAATCCCGGGGGTCCGGAAAAGGGAATGGCGAAGGTGACGAAGGGCGGATCTTATCTTTGCCATGATTCATACTGTAACCGTTACCGGGTCGCCGCCCGATCGTCGAACACGCCTGATAGTTCGACAGGAAATACCGGCTTCCGCTGTGTGGCTGATCCCGCACAGAACCGGCTCGCTTCCGATGCGGGAATCTGACATATGCAGCCAGGTACAGATCAAAACAGGTGATCCGCGGGGGGGTGCGGATCACCTGTTTAATGATGTCTTGCGTGGCCAATTGCCTGCCGGAGAAGGTCCACGACATGTTCGTCATCGATGGAATAGTGCAGGGAAGTCCCCTCTCTGCGGTACTTTACGAGCCGGAGATTCTTCAGGAAGCGCAGCTGGTGGGAAACGGTACTCTGGAGCAGGGATAGCCGGGCAGCGATTTCATTGACCGGGTACTCGTGCTCCGAAAGAAGATTCAGGATCCGCAGCCTGGTCGGATCCGACAGTGCCTTGAACGTCTGGGAGACGATAAAAAGAGTCTCCTCGTCCAGCTCATTTTCATCATATGGCGTGATATTCGTCTCGTCCTGCATGTCGCTGCCTCCTTGTTGCCTCCATTATAACAAAAGATAAAAGGCAGCCCTGTCACGCAGGACCGCCTCCGCACTTCAATATTCAATCTGATCCTCGATCTTCCCGTCCTCATCATGGATGATGGCCATGCTGCCGTATTCCTCGGCCAACTCTTTGGCGCGGGCAACGACACCGGATTTGTCATTCTCCTGCATCATCTGCTCTTCTTCGCCTTCTTTTTTCAATGCCCATTTGCCGTCGGCCGGGACGACGTGATAGTTGGCCTTGTCGGTCCCTGCACGGTCTCCAAAGTACTTGTCCGGTCCGTTGTCATTTCTTCCTGGCATTCTGAACCCTCCCTATCCTTGATAGTTTGTGTTTTCCCCGTTTGCCTCCGGTGAAACGGCTGTCGAAATAAGCGAGAACACAACTTGTTTTGACTATCTTTCTGAATGGGAAGGAATCGGGATCGGCGGCGCAGAAAAAGCCGGCATAGTCAATCGTTCCATTGGGTCCTTGAAGAGATGATATGGGGGAGGTATACAGGAGTTGGTGAAGCGAATTTATTTTTTCACGGGGTTTCCGGGGTTTCTCGCAACACGGATGATCGCCAGGCTGGCCGAGGAGGAGCCGGAATCCGAATTCGAGCTGCTTGTCCATGAGTCTGCCATTCCGGAGGCGGAGCGTGTTGTTCAAAGGCTCAGAGGAAACAAACGCACCAAACGATTCAGGATCCATGCCGGCGATATTACGAAGACCAATCTAAAATTGGAGAAGGCAGTTTCTGAGCAGCTGAAAGAGACGGTGACCCATGTCTTCCACCTGGCGGCCATCTACGACCTTGCCGTCCATGACAGGATCGCACAGTCTGTCAATGTCACGGGGACCCGGAATGTGAACCTTTGGGTTCTTGAATGCAAGTCGATTGAACGGTATGTCTATTTCAGCACTGCCTATGTTTCCGGCGACCGTAAAGGCACCATCTATGAAAATGAGCTGGCGCTTGGCCAGGATTTCAAAAATCACTATGAAAAGACGAAGCATGATGCGGAAGTGCTTGTCCAGTATATGAGGGACCGCATACCGACGACAATCATCCGTCCGGGCATTGTGCTGGGAGATTCAAAAACCGGGGAAACAGCCAAGTTCGATGGTCCCTATTTCATGATGCGCTACCTGGACAAGTTTTCACGGATGCCGATTCCTTATGTGGGCAAAGGGGAGGCGCTGATCAATCTGGTGCCGGTTGACTATATTGTAGAAGCGACCGTTTATCTGTCCCGCCATCCTGTCGGAGAGGACAAAGTGTATCATCTGACTGATCCGAACCCCTACCAGGCAAGAGAAGCGTTCCGGCTGATTGCCCAGGCGCTTACCGGGAAAGCGCCTTCATTCACGATGCCCCATTCGACTGTCCGGATCATGCTGTCATTCCCTCCGTTGCGGAAGTGGGTAAAAGTGGAAAAGGAGACGCTGGACTACTTCCGGCTTGAGGCTGTGTATGATTGCACGGAAGCCCAGAGGGACCTCGAACCGGCAGGCATCAAATGTCCGGACTTCGCCGACTATATCCCTGCTGCGGTGGAATACTACCGGCTGCACAGGAATGATCCTGCCAAACTAATCGAAGTCGTCTGAAGTTCCGAAACTTTCTCCTACCATTCGGCCCCGGAATCGTCTATCATTTGGGTATTGCGGTTTATCCATATGCCTTCATATAGACAACCTGCCAAGAAGGGGGAAATCGGACATGCCGATCAACATACCGAAAGACCTTCCTGCCGCAAAGAAGCTGAAGGAAGAGAAAATATTCGTCATGGACTCGGACCGGGCTGTTTCCCAGGACATCCGTCCTCTGAACATCCTGATCCTGAATCTCATGCCAGAGAAAGAACGGACAGAGCTCCAGCTGCTGCGGCTCCTCGGGAATACGCCGCTGCAGGTGAATGTCACGTTCATGACGATGGCGAGCCATCAGTCTAAAACGACGAGCAAGTCCCATCTGGATGCATTTTATGTCACGTTCGATGAAATCAGGCATCGGCGGTTTGACGGAATGATCATTACGGGTGCGCCAATCGAACATCTGGATTTTGAAGAAGTGAACTATTGGAGCGAACTGACGGAAATCTTTGAATGGTCGGACCAAAATGTCACCTCACTCCTGAACATCTGCTGGGGCGCACAGGCCGCGCTCTACCATTTCTATGGAATCGGAAAGCGGCCGCTTCCTCAAAAGTGCTTCGGGGTATACAGGCATACCATCTCGGACCCGACTGTCCGGCTGGCACGCGGATTCAATGACCTGTTCGTCGCGCCCCATTCACGCTATACCGAGGTGGATTCGGAAGAAATCCGGAATCATCCGAAGCTTCAGCTGTTATCCGAATCGGACGAGGCGGGTGCATTTATCATCGTATCGAAAGATGAAAGGCACATCATGATCACCGGACACCTGGAGTACGATGCGGATACGCTTGCGATCGAATACCGGCGGGACCAGAATAAAGGCCTGGGCACAGCCATCCCTGAGCATTACTTCCCGGACGACGATCCGGAGAACATCCCGCTCAATACGTGGCGCTCCCATACGTTCCTGCTGTTCTCGAACTGGCTTAATTATTATGTGTACCAGGAAACGCCATACGTCTGGGAATGACCGGGGAGGAGAAATCCGAATGTATGAGCAGAAAACGAAACCGACCGACAGCAGCGTCATCGAATTCATCGAGCAGATCGAACATCCGCGGAAGAAAGAGGATGCCTATCGCCTCCTCGATTTATTTGCAGAGACGACCGGCAGGGAAGCAGTGATGTGGGGTCCCAGCATCATCGGATTCGGAAAATATCACTATCGATATGCTACGGGCCATGAGGGTGACGCGCCGCTTGTCGGGTTTTCCCCGAGAAAGGCGAAAATCAGCCTTTATGTGACAGTCGACAATGCGGAACGGGAAGAACAGCTTTCGCGATTGGGAAAGCATACGTCCGGCAAGGCGTGTGTGTATGTCAACAAACTCGATGACATCGACCAGAATGTCCTGAAGGAGATCATCCGGAGCTCGATCGGTTTTCTAGAAAAGACATATCCCGATGGCATCGAATAAGGACAGGGAATCTGCTGACGTGCAGGTTCCTTTTTTGTCGTGGGGGTAAAGTAAGAGCGGACAGCAGGAGGGATGCAGATGAAAAAACAATGGTGGCTGCTGATATTCATCCTCTTCCTGCCGGGGTGCGGAGGAGAAGCTGATCAGGAAAATGGTGGCGAAGCCGGAGAGGAACTGTTGGGCGAGCTTCTTGGTACCATCTCGGAAGTGGACTCCTATGAGCTGGCTGTTGAGATCAAGGCAGAAACCGTGGACGGGAAGCAGGAAGCGACCTCGGGAAAGATCAAAGTGGCAGACTTCGATATGCCGGAGATGCACGCTGTCTATGAGAGGATGCCCGAAGTGGTTTCTCGGGAGAATACATCCACACTTGAATACTATCAGGCCGGGGAACGGCTTGTGATCAATCTGGGGGATGGATGGACAAACAGGAGTACTGAAGATATCACTGCTGATGATCTGCCTTCGGTCCGCTATATGGACATTGTACAGCTGCTGCGTGAAGTGGAAGGGGAATTGGGGACCGATCATGCAGAGGATCGTCTTGTCTATGCCGGAGACAGCCAAAAGGTGTTTGAGGCATTCAAGAAAACACTGTCCATCTCTTTCCGGTCGATCCGGCCGGAGAAGGCAAGCAGCCGGCTTGAGGTCCGTCTGGACGGCAATACTTCGATGATGAAAGATTTTTACTATACCGTTACGGGTTCGGAAAAGGGGCAGACCGAAACCATCAGTTATCAGCTGAATTACCACCGGATCAACAAGGTGGAGGGTATCGATATCCCTGGGGAAGTACTGGACGAGATGAGCGGGACGACCACTCACTGATGCAAAGTTTCCCGAGTGGATATTCGGGTAAATAGAGAGTATAGAATATGTTCCTCTGCAAAAGACGCCCACGGCAAGCAGCCGCGAGGCCTCTTTTGTGTATGTGCGTTGCATCTCCACCCTTGATACAAAAAAGCCTGCCGAATTGTCGGTCAGGCTTTTCCGGCTTTCAGGTGTCCTCGGCAACTTTCCGTGTTGATGGATTTTCATAGAGTGAACTTCCGCTAAAGTAGCCCGTAATGATTTTCCTGAAGATCCGGAACGAATCAAGGACAGGGCGGTAGTGGGAACTGGCATTGTGATCCAGGTAGATGGTCCGGATGTCCACTTCACGGATGGCCACCTCTTCCCGTACCGCGTGGATCAGCGTGTTCATTTCAAAATCATACCGGTCTCCACGGATTGTCATGAGCCATCGGAGCTCTCTGCGTGGGATTCCCCTCAAGCCCGTCTGGGTATCTTGCAGCCGTCTGCCGAATAACAGCCGGAAAAGCCGGGAGGTCAGCCTGTTGCCGAACAGGCTTCTGGATGGGATGTCGGGGTGGACAAAGTCCCTGACCCCGAAAACCAGCCCCCGGATCGACCCGGCTGTTTCCCTGGCAACTTTAATGACATCTTCGACGGCATGTTGCCCGTCGGCATCGGCAGTCACGACATGGGCGACATCTTCACAATTCTCAAGCACATGCCTGAACGCTGTTTTCAGTGCGGCTCCCTTGCCCAGATTCCGTTCATGTATAAGTACGGTGCAACCTTCCATGCTGCGAATCGATTCAAAGACCGGTTTCGAATAAAGTGCGCTTCCGTCGTCGACCACAATGATCAGGAAATCTCCCTGTTGTCTGAGCTGCCGGATATAACCCGGCAGGTGGCGATCCGGATTATAAGCGGGAATAATGATTGACTGATTCATGCTTGTCCCTCCTTCCGGTTTCGTGGTTACTGTCCTATACCCGTTTCAACGGATGTATACAGAGGGAAATCGAAACTTCTCCCAGACTAGTATTGAAAAATATGAAACCGGAAGGGATTGAAGACCGTAAATTGAAGCAGGGGTGATAACATGAAAACCGATGAACGTCCAAAGCTGGACATCCCAAAAACCATAGTTGAACGCATAATGGACGGAGCCGTGATAGGCTCATTTGTTTGGATAGTCGTTTATCTGGTGTCTGTCTGGGGTGTTTTGCCGGAACAAATTCCGGCCCACTTTAACGGGGCAGGCGAAGTGGACCGCTGGGGATCCAAATGGACACTTGTGATGCTGCCCATTATCGCGGGCCTGCTTTGGATCGGGATGACCATCCTTGAGAAATACCCGCATAAGCACAATTACATGGTGGAACTTCATGAACGCAACATCGAGTTTCAGTACCGCAATTCCAGAATGATGCTGAATGTACTGAAGAACCTGATCGGCTTGGTCTTCGTTTATCTGAGTTATATTTTTGCTCAAGTGGCACTCGGCGAGGAAGATTCTCTCGGTATTGGATTTCTTCCGGTTTTCCTTGCACTCATGTTTGCTCCAATGATTATTTTCATGATCCGGTCGCTGAGGCACCGGTAACGAAAGGAGGGGGCGGCATGCCCGTCTGTGCAAATTGCCGTCATCACTGGTCATTCAGGGAGACATTGCGGGCAATGTATACCCTGAAGCCAACGATGACCTGTCCAAACTGCAGAAAGGAACAGCATCTGACTGCCGCCTCCAGAAAACGGGGAGCTTTGATGCCGTTTCTGGTTGTGATCCCCATGCTGATCAATGTGTTTTTGGATTTAAACTGGCTGGCTGTGATAGGGGAAATGCTGATGATTGCAGTCATATTCAATTTGGTTTACCCCAGGCTGATTGACCTCACTGAAGAAGAGGAACCGATATGGTAACGGCAACCCGGGACAAAGGGAAGGGGCAGAGGAAGAAGAGCCTCGGGCAGACATTGGCCGGGCTTGTCATCGGCATTGTTCTATGGCCTGTATTCCTTCCTTATCTGTTTATCCACGAACCGGTGATCGACCTTCAGAGTACAGTGATTATCCTCGCTGCCATTGTCGTCAGTGCGGTGCTCGCCCTGGTCATCCACGAATTCGGGCATGCAATCGCAGGAGTTGCATCGGGCATGGCATTCATGAATATGAGCATTGGTCCGATCGTCCTGATCCGGTCGGGCGGAAAAAAACAGATCATTTTTCAAAAGCCTGCGCTCGGTTACCTGGGACGTGCCATGCTGCGGTTTCCTGAAGGGGTATCTGAAGGGGAGATGGAGTCACGGCTGAAACGTTATGTGGCCGGAGGGCCTGCGGCGAATATGGTAGTGGCAGCCTTTGCGGTTGTGCTCGTTTACACGATTTTGCCATCCGGTGTTCTGCTTACCTTTGCCATTGTCAACCTCCTTCTGGGAGCAGCAAACCTGATTCCGACCGACAGCAAAGGAATGATGACGGACGGAAAGCATTTGTCCATGCTATCAGGAAAAACGCCGGGCAAAGAACTGGTGCTGATCAGTTACCGTCTGATGCAGGAAGATGCGGAAGGGACAGATTGGAGCCCGGAAACAGTTGCCGAAGCAGAGGAACTGATCAGGCTGCAGCCTGATCATCCGCTGACGCCGGCCTTGTATGCGTCACTGTCCCCCTATTACATACCTGAAAACCCGTCAGTAGCCGAGGTTCTGGGCCGCGGAATCGCGTTCCGCGAACGGGATCAGAAAATCGATCCCCTGCAGGACATGGCAGACATCGCGATGGTCCATGTGCTTTATGCTGCCGGCAAGCTCGCTTCCGAGCCGGAAATCCGTACGAAGCTCGTTCAGATCGGAGACGCCGAGAAGGTTACCAGGCTGTTCCGCGATGCTTATTTAGCTTATTTGGACGAGCAGCCCGGGCAGCTCAGCAACTGCCTGGAGGAGCTTGAACGCGTACTTGGCCAGTGGCATTCGCTGTATCTGGAAGGAATGTATGAAAAAGGGCGCGTTCTTGCATTAAGACAGCTTCTCAATGATCCGCACCATCAATGAGGCAGAGAACGCCAAGGATAAACCGGCCGGATGGATCCGCGCAAGCAGCAGTTGCTTGCGGGAATCCATCCGGTTTCTTCTATGTACGGGAAGGGCGTGGGCGATTATACTGGGGAAGATACGGAATAACGATAATGGAGAGAAACAATGATACTGGTAATTGATAATTTCGATTCGTTCACTTTTAATCTTGTCCAATACCTGCGGCGCATAGGAATGGAAGCTTCAGTACGCCGAAATGACGAAGTGACCACTGAAGATGTACGGAAAATGGCACCCGAGGCGATCCTGATCTCTCCCGGCCCGGGGAATCCGGATTCTTCAGGCGTCTGCCTCGAGCTTGTCCGCCGATTCCATAAAGAGATCCCCATCCTCGGCATCTGTCTCGGCCAGCAGGTGATCGCCCGGGCATTCGGCGGTACTGTCGGAAAAGGCAATTGCCCGGTGCACGGCAAAACTTCCCCGATCACACATGATGGCTGCGGTGTATTCACGGGACTCCCTTCACCGCTGAGGGTTGCCAGGTATCACTCCCTGGTAGTTGAGGAGAAGACACTACCGGACTGTCTTGAAGTATCCGCCAGAACAGCCGGTGGGGAGATCATGGCGATCCGTCACAAAGTGTTTCAGGTAGAAGGCGTCCAGTTCCACCCGGAAGCCATCCTTACTGAGAGGGGTCTGGATATGCTGAGGAATTTCTTTTTGCGGGTGAGCAGGCCGGAGGTGATCCGCCATGCGTAATGAGTGCCGGCAGCAGGTATTGTCATTTGAATACGCCTCTGCTGACGGAACAGTGGTCCCGCATACATTCCGCAACCCCGTAAAGGTGATCCGTGCGGAACAGATAAATGATGTGATTCCTGCACTCCGGAGTGTCCAGGAAGCTGTGGACGCCGGTTTGTACGCTGCCGGTTTCCTCTCTTACGAAGCCGCGCCGGCCTTTGATCCGGCTTATCGGGTAAAGGAGGGGCATTCGATGCCGCTCCTATGGTTCGGAATCTTCGCCGAACCCGAATACAGTACTCTTCGGTCTTCCGGTCCATTCGCAGTTTCTGATTGGAAGCCGGATACCGGGGAGCAGGCATACAGAGAGGCCATCGGGACCATCAAGCAAGCGATCGAATCAGGAGAGACCTATCAGACGAATTATACAATCCGGCTGCTCAGCCAGTTCCGGGGAGATGAAGTCGCACTGTTTGAGCGCATGAAACGCGCACAGGCCTGCAGCTACAGTGCGTATATCAACACGGGCGAACATGCCGTGCTGTCCGCTTCCCCTGAACTGTTCTTCCGGGTAAAAGACGGACGCATTACGGCCAGGCCGATGAAGGGAACAGCCAAAAGAGGGAAAACATCGGAAGAAGATCATTCATTCGCACAATGGTTGGCACATTCTGAGAAAAACCGAGCGGAAAATGTGATGATCGTCGACCTTTTGAGAAACGATCTTGGCAGGATTGCCAAGACGGGAAGTGTGAAGGTGCCAAAGCTTTTCGAAATCGAGCGCTATCCGACTGTGCACCAGATGACTTCGACAGTGGAGGCGGATCTTGAGGCAGGAACAGATCTGATTGATGTATTTGGCGCGCTGTTTCCGTGCGGTTCCATCACAGGTGCGCCCAAAGTCAGCACGATGGATCTGATCTCAACAATTGAGCAGGCTCCGAGAGAAGTTTATTGCGGTGCCATCGGATTCATCACCCCGGAGAGGGAGGCCGTGTTCAATGTCCCGATCCGCACGGTGGTCATTGACCGGGCATCCGGGAATGCCACCTATGGGGTAGGAGGAGGCATTACATGGGATTCGACAAGCGAAGAGGAATACGGAGAAATCCTTGCCAAGTCTAGTTTTCTTGAACTGGACCGGCCGGAGTTCAGCCTTTTGGAAAGCCTCTTGCTCGAGGATGGTTGCTATTTCCTGAAAGAGGCGCATCTCGACCGGATGTCCCGCTCCGCAAGATACTTCGGTTTTCCGTTTGATCGGGAATCAGTCTCAGAAAAGCTGGAACAGATGGCGGACAAGCAACCGGAAGGCCACTACAAGATCCGCTGCCTGCTCGGCAGGGACGGGTTGCTGTCCGTGGAAGCTCAGGAGATTGCCGCCACACCGCGCCTGCCCGAAGTGACACTCGCCGTTCGGCCTGTCGACAGGGAAGATCCGTTCCTTTACCATAAAACGACGCACCGTGCGGTTTATGAGGAGCACGCAGTACCCGGCAGTTTTGATGTACTCCTTTGGAATCAGGACGGGAAACTGACCGAATTCATCAATGGCAACCTGGTGCTGGAAATCGGTGGCCGGCGCTGGACGCCTCCAGTGACCGCCGGACTGCTTGCCGGCACTTACCGTGAGGCTCTGCTCGAACAAGGCATCATTCGGGAAAGAGAGCTGGACCTGTCCGACCTGGAATCCTCCACAAGAATCTGGATGATCAACAGTGTCAGGAAATGGGTGGAAGTCCGTCTCGTGAATAAACTGGAGGGGTAGATGGAACAGGGGCCATGCATCCGCATGGCTCAGACTGTAGACAAAACGGACCCAGAGGAAATTTTCTGGGTCCGTTTTGTCATTCATGACCCGTTTTGTAGTCTGTTAACTCGATTATAGTAACAGGTACCGTTTGCCTCAATAAGCCTTATGGCGGATTGAAGCGGAGGGCCCGAGACACCTGCGGGAAAAGCGTTAGCCGAAGACCCCGCAGAGCGCAGCTCGAGGAGTGCAGCTAATGCCGCTCAACGCTTTCGCTTTTGAGCGCAGACGCCAAACTTCGCATTGGCGTCGGCAACGCCCGCGGTAAGCGAGGGCCCGCAGCGGAAATCCGAAGGATTTTCGGGAATAGAAAAAACTGCAGACAAAGGAGTCATTCACTCACTTTGTCTACAGTCTGGGCCATGCAGCCGCATGGCTTTTTTTAGTGGCTGACAGACAAGAATCAGCAAAATGTATGTAAAAAAAGGAATCTTGCAGAAAGGTGTGGAAGGGAAGGGGAAGACGCGGAACAGGGGGGGATTTGGTGAATATATCAGTTTGGATCTGGGGATTAACCATCGTGTTATGTGCGCTCTTCATCATGATTGCGTTTTTGTTCAGGAAAAAATCAGGGGAAAGTTTTGTGCAGTATGCAATTGCAGGCGGTACACTTCCTTTTATACTGATTCTCTTTACAGATATCGCGACCATTATGGGGGTAGGGAATTTCGTCGGACACTCTGCCAAAGGCTATGAGATCGGAGTGGCCAATATCCCGTTTGTTTTTGGGGAGCAGGGTGCAAAGGTCTTATTTGCCCTAGTATTTGCAGGATTTGCAGCGCGATTTACATATGTCACCATAGCTGAAATGATGGATGACCTGATTTTGCGTGACCGGGTTGCCCGGGCGCTGATCGCTGTCCTCACTTCGGCGATCATGATTGCTTGGACGAGCGGCCAGGCAATTGGGATGGGAGCGCTTTTCTCAACGTTCACCGGGGCAGAACCGCTTCCGATGATCCTTTTGTTTTCCGGCGTATTCATCATCTATACGACCATCGGGGGCATGTATTCGGTTGTCTGGACGGACTTCATTCAGGGGTCGCTCCTCATCGGAATTGCGCTTTGGTTTTATTACACGGTATTTAGTGAGGTCGACTTCAGCTTTTCGACACTCCAGACCCGGCTTGACGAAGTCGGGGGAATCCATCTGGCATCGCTGAATCTTTCCTTCATGGAAGTATTGAGCCTGTTTGTGACCGGCGTATTCGGGGTTCTGGCCGCGCAGGTTTATTGGCAACGGTGTTTCGCGGCAGAGAGCCCCAAAGTGGCCAGCAGGGCCATGCTGATCGGCGGGATTGTCGCCATCGTATTCACATCGCTGACAACGCTGACCGGACTTGTCATTTATACGAAAGACCAGTCGCTGGATCCAAACCAGGCCATCTCCTATTTCATCCTGGAGGAGCTGACGCCTGTCGCAGTGCTGGCATTTTTCCTTCTCGTCTTTCTTGCGGCGATCTCAAGCGCATCTTCGCTTCTGCATGCGGCTTCCGTTGTCATTGTGAATGATTTGGTGATTCCGAACATGAAAAAGAAGGAAGAGTCCTTTTATGTAAACATGACCCGCTGGTGCGTTCTCCTGGTCGGTGTGTTTTCTGTAGGGGCTGCCCTCATGTTCGAATCAATCATCGACCTGTTCTCGCTGGCCTATACGATGGCCGGGGGAGGCGTTGTTCCGGTGCTGATTATCGGACTGCTATGGAAGAATAGAAAGTCGGAACGGTTTGAAATGGGAGAACGGAACAGCCGTGTCACAGTATGGGGGGCAAGAGCCGGAATACTTGCCGGCGCCATCGTGTCGGTGGCTGCAGGGATCCTTTGGGGAGTGTTCGCTTCGGCAATTTTAACGATATTGGTGTCGCTGCTTCTTCCCAACAGGGAAGAGCCTGCGCTCAGTGCATGAACCCCACAAAACACAAAAGGAGACTCCATGGCGGGAGTCTCCTTTTAAAATTCAGTTTACGGGCTCTGCGAATTTCCGTTCGAATGCATCGATGCTGATTCCGGAATCGAGGACCTGCTTGGAATATTCTTTGGCGGCGAACAGGGAGTGGTCGCGGTAGTTTCCGCACTCCAGTGCGGAAACGGCCGGTACAGTTTCTGTTCCAATCACTTTTTCAAGTGTCGCCTTCAGTGCACGTGCGATATCCGCAGGATCGTGCTCATCCCAGATAATCATATAGAAGCCGGTCCGGCATCCCATTGGAGAAATATCGACAATCCCTTCGATTTCATCCCTCATATAGGTGGCAAGCAGGTGCTCAAGTGTATGGACCGCAGAAGTCGGCATGGCATCTTTATTGGGCTGGAGAAAACGGAGGTCATATTTCTGAAGCGATGCGCCTTTGGTGTGCTGTTCCGTGCCTGCTAGCCGGACATACGGGGCAATCACTTTGTTATGGTCGAGAAGAAAGCTTTCGACTTGTGCCATCGGGCCATCATCCTTTCCTGAATCATTTCCTACTTATCATATCAGATTAAAAATACAAAATAAACCATCTAAACTTTCCAGGCAAAAACCGAGTTGAAGTGGTTCCCAATACAGATCCGGCGTGGTATGATATTTCCTGTTTTGATTCTAAAAAAAGGAAGAAGGAAATGCGATGTCTGTGACTGCAGTTGGCGGCCAGGAAAAAAAGCTGAGTCTGTTTCATCTGACGTGGCCGATTTTTCTTGAGTTGTTTTTGTTTATGCTGATGGGATTGACCGATACCTTCATGCTGAGTTCGCTGTCGGATGATGCGGTCTCCGGAGTCGGAGCTGCCAACCAGTATATTCATATCGCAATCCTGGTGCTTGAAGTTGTCGGGAACGGAGCGGCGATTGTCGTCTCCCAGTACCTCGGTTCCAAGCGATATATAGAAGCCGCGAAAATTTCCGGTTTGGCGGTCTCGCTGAACCTCCTCGTCGGTCTGGGACTCAGTGTCATGTTTATGTTGTTCACGAATCGGCTGATGACCGCAATGAACCTCCAGGGAGAGGTGCTGGCCCACGCAGAGGCCTACTTGTCGATTGTCGGCGGTGCCATCTTCCTGCAGGCAATTATCAATTCCCTTGCTGCCGTGATCCGGGTGCACGGCTTTACGAAGCAGACGATGTTCGTCTCTCTCGGGATGAACATCATTCACGTGGTCGGCAACTATGCCCTGATTTTCGGGAAGTTCGGGCTTCCCGAACTTGGCGTGCAGGGTGCCGCGATTTCCTCCGTCGGCAGCCGGCTCATTGCCGTTTTCGTCTTTTTCTGGCTGCTGTACAGAGTGATGGAGTATAAGGTCGAGTTCAGGTATTACATTACCTGGACCCGTTCATACATTACAAAAATCCTGAACATCGGGCTTCCGAGCGCGTTTGAGCAGATCTTGTATCAGGGGTGCCAGCTCGTCTTCCTATACTATGTAACCCATCTTGGCACAGAAGCGCTTGCCGCCCGGCAGTATGCGGTGAACATTTCGATGTTCAGCTATTTATTCGCTCTTGCAATCGGCCTCGGTACTTCAATCATCACCGGGCGCCTTGTCGGGGCGGGGAACAAGGATGAGGCATATAAAGGGCTGTGGAGAAGCCTGAAATGGGCGTTTCTGTTTACAATCATCATGGTCGCTGTCGTCATGACGTTCCGTTTTCCGCTGATGCGGCTCTTTACGGACAATGAGGCAATCATCGAACTTGGGGCTTCGGTTCTCCTCCTGGCCTTCATGCTGGAGACGGGCAGGACGTTCAACATCGTCATCATCAACTCTCTCCGTGCATCGGGCGATGCCAAGTTCCCGGTTCTGATGGCGGCACTCTCGATGGTCATGATGAGCCTTCCGCTCGGCTATTTCCTCGTCTTCGTGATGGATCTTGGACTCGTCGGGGTCTGGCTCGCAATTGCTGCAGATGAATGGACCAGGGGGATCTTCATGGCCCTCCGGTGGAAAAGCCGTGCCTGGGAACGACATGCACTCGTCGACGACGACGTGCAGCCAGCCCCTGAAATTGCCTGACGGCAAGAGGTACTTCCAGAATGATATAGGTTTTTATTATATATGCAGCAGCCGGTTCCTACAAAATAGGAGCCGGCTGCTGTATTTCATATTGAGGGTTTCATCTGAAAATCGATTCGATTTCGTGATGTTCTTCTTCTGAGAGATTCACTTCAAGCGTCTTCAGGTTGTCGAGCACCTGCTCAGCACGCTTGGCACCCGGGATGATCGAATCGATCGGCCCTTTCCCGAGATAGTAGGCAAGGACAATATGTGCAATTTCCGCATTGTGGGCTTCCGCGATCGGCCGAAGCTTGTTCACGCGCTGTACATTTTGTTTGAACGTCTCTCCCTGGAAGCGGGCCTGGCTTTTCCGGAGGTCGTCGAATGTCTCATTGCCGCTGTACTTCCCGGCAAGAAGGCCTGCGGCGAGAGGGTAGTAAGGGACGAAAGAAATGCCTTGTTCGGATGTGTACGGGAAGTAAGCTTCTTCGGCGCCGCGCTCAAGAAGATTATATTCTCCCTGAAACACATCCACATAGCCATCCCGGTTGGCTTCCTTCAGTTGTTCCGGGGAAAAGTTCGAGACGCCGATCGCACGGATCTTGCCTTCGTCCTTCAGTTCTTTCAGCGCACCGACAGCTTCGGCTTTCGGTGTGTCCTCATCAGGAAAGTGGATATAGTAAAGATCGATGTAGTCTGTCTGGAGGCGCTTCAGGCTCTTTTCCACTTCTTCTCGGAGGAAGGCCGGGGAGTTATCGACGACAATTCCGTCCCCGGTTTGGCGGTGTGCCCCTTTTGTGGCAAGCACCAGCTCCTGCCGTCTTCCGGATTCACGTACGACTTCTCCGACAAGCTCTTCCGAACGGCCCATGCCGTAGATAAATGCAGTATCCAGAAAATCGATGCCATGGCTGATTGCCGTACGGACAAGTTCCCTGCCTGTATCTTCATTCAGATTCGGATATAGGTTGTGTCCGCCGACCGCGTTTGTACCCAGGCCGATCGGGTTTACGCTAAGCCCTGATTTTCCTAAGTTAACCTGTTTGCTCATGTATGCCATCCCCTTCATCTGTTGGATTACCTACTCAAGTGTAGGGGAGACGTTAAGAGGATTCAATTTTTTGATAGAGGTGCCGGGGAGCGGTTGCCCGATACCAGCTGCGGAACAGCAGGATGATGATGACAAGATCCACGAGGTCGCCTCCGTAATACATGAGCATGGCCCCTTCGCGGACCTCGTCGGGCGGAAAACCGGGCAGCGGCTCTGCATAGATGATTTTGCTCAGAATACCGTGCGCCGCAAGTGCGAAAATGAAAACGAGCGTCCGGAACAGATGGCTGCTCGGATGAGGGGCAGGGTCAATATAAATCATCGAGATCGTGAACAGATAGCCCGCCGCAAATACATGGAGGTGAATGAGCAGGTAAAGCCACAGGTGCTGGTGCATCAGCTGGAAAAGGGGAGTGGCGTAAAGCAGCCAGAGTCCCCCGATGTTCAGCACGGACGCTGTGATGGGATTCCGGTAAAATCGGGCGACGGGATGCCGGAGCATTTTTGTCACCCTCCTGGCCGCAGTGACAGGGAGTGCACGGAGAAGAAGGGTGACAGGGGCAGAGAGGGCAATCAGGAGCGGAGCAAGCATCCCGAGGAGAAGGTGGCCTGCCATATGAAGGCGGAAATCATGGTGGGCCGCCTCTGCAAACGGACCGGCAATAACCAAAGCCGCCATCACTGTCCCGGATAGCCACAAAATCCACCTCCAGGCCGGCCAGTGCTTTAGCCGCCTGACCCGGTTGGTCCGGAGCATCAGGGTAAAGTATCCAGCCGCTCCGGAAAGCGCGAATAACACGATCAGAACCTGCAGGGCAGGGGGCAGGAATTGCTGCTCATGATGCAAGCGTCTCGCCTCCACTTACCCCTATATTGTCTTTCTTGGCACTGCGGATCAGGAGAAGCCCGGCAATGATCATGATGACGGCAGTGATGTTCCAAATCAGATCGTATGGCAAAATATCAACGTTGTAACGGATCTGATGAATTCTCATCAGCTTATGCTGGATGGTACCGTCAAACAGCTGGAATCCGCCTCCACCAAGCAGCTTGCCTCCCCAGAACATCTTGTGCCAGAACGCATGACGGCGCATCAGGTCTGCAACCAGATAAAGGCCGCCCACTGTGGCGAACCAGCTGAATGCATGGAAAAGTCCATCTGAGATCAGGCCAATGGAGGTGGTCGACCGGTCGTAAAATTTATGCCAGTGAAGCAGCTGGTGGAAGATGGTCTCGTCGATAAAAGCGACAAA
Organism: Bhargavaea cecembensis DSE10; assembly: GCF_000348905.1. Taxonomy (GTDB): domain Bacteria; phylum Bacillota; class Bacilli; order Bacillales_A; family Planococcaceae; genus Bhargavaea; species Bhargavaea cecembensis. The sequence continues at coordinate 20,446 of NZ_AOFT01000009.1, read as the reverse complement.
TCCGAGACCGAACAGGATTCCCGCCCATAAGTTCTTTTTCTGGTGATGGTATTTTTGATGCGCTGGTATAGGCATGGCTCTGCTTCCTTCTTTCCGAATGATGATAGGGAATTATATGAAGTATTGCCTTGTCTGAAAGCCCGTAAACTGCGCCGGAGGCTTGACTTTCTCCAGTGTGATTGGTGGCTGACTCGCATCAATGAACTCTGACAGTGAGGCAGCCCCGGCAAAAAGTCATTCCGGCAAGAGTGATCGTCCGGAAAATGGTGTCATGAAAAAGCCGGCTCCGTGTATCGGAGCCGGCTCAGACTGTAGACAAAACGGACCCAGAAGAAATTTTCTGGGTCCGTTTTGTCATTCATGTGGATTTTCCGAGTATTTTGCCCCTGAATTTCCCTTGGAATGACCGGCCGTCAGGCCGGTTCCGGTGACTCCCATGTCCAGCAGGCCAATCTCTTCAGATTTAATGCAGCAAAAGTAAGCATCGCCTGCATGGACATTTTTGCCCTTCCGCGAAGGGTCGTCCATCGCATGCCACACTTCTCCTTGGCATCTCCGAAACCGCGTTCATATGAGGCGTTTTGTATCCGGCATCAGCAGCAACGGCAAGCGGCTTTCCGACTTTCTCTTTGACGACATTCAGCAACGGTTCGAAGATCAGTCGTGCTCTCTTTGATCTCCTTCTCCTCTTCACGGTCGTCACTTGTCCGGAGGGAAAGGCTTCTTTCCGTTGTCCTCACGGTCGGCGTTGATCTCTTCTTCGTGTAGGGACTGGTAGGCGCGTGTTTCCTTACGGACCACTTTTTTCGTGAACTTCAGCTTGTTTGCGCTGGCCTTGACGTGAGTGGAATCGATAAACACGTGCTCCGCACGGAGCAACCCACGGTCCGCCACCTGTTTCAGGATCCGGTAGAAGATCTGTTCGAATAGGTATGTGTCCTTGAATCGCCGTTCGTAGTTCTTACCGAAAGTCGAAAAATGTGGCACTTTATCATAGAAGCCGAAGCCCAGGAACCAGCGGTAAGCCAGGTTCGTATTGACTTCTTCGATCGTGCTGCGCCTCGAACGGATGCCAAAGGTGTATTGGAGAAATGGGAGCTTGATGAGGACAACCGGATCGATACTAGGACGGCCACGGTCTGAATACAAATCCTCTACGAGATCTTAAATGAACGAAAAGTCGATGGCTTTCTCGAGTTTCCTGACCAGGTGGTCCTCCGGGACCATCTCATCAAGCGAGACCATTTCAAGTTGATCACGATTGGTTCCATTCGATTTTGACAGCATATTCATCACCCGTTTTGTAGTCTGTTAATTCGATTATAGTAACAGGTACCGTTTGCCTCAATAAGCCTTATGGCGGATTGAAGCGGAGGGCCCGAGACACCTGCGGGAAAAGCGTTAGCCGAAGACCCCGCAGAGCGCAGCTCGAGGAGGCTAAGGCAACGCCCGCGGTAAGCGAGGGCCCGCAGCGGAAATCCGGAGGATTTTCAGGAATAGAAAAAACTGTAGACAAAGGAGTATTCCACTCACTTTGTCTACAGTCTGAGCCGGCTCCGTGAATCGGAGCCGGCTGTATTTGTCCTGCAGGATTTTTATCAGGAATGGCGAATGGTTACTTGCACTGCCCATTGCCCGAGATGAGTGTCTTTACGGATGTGAGGGCCGGGAGTCCCATCGGCCCGCGCGCATGCAGTTTCTGGGTGCTGATCCCGAGTTCCGCACCGAAACCGAACTCAAAGCCATCTGTAAAGCGGGTGGAGGCATTGTGATAGACCGCCGCGGCATCCACTCCCATCTGGAATTTCTTTGCTTCTTGCAGGCTGGACGTCACAATGGCTTCGGAGTGCCGTGTGCCGTACGTATTGATATGGGTGATGGCCTCTTCGGTGGAGGAGACGATCCTGATGGCGGCCTCGAGGTCGAGGTATTCCATTGCCCAGTCTTCCTCGGACGCGACCAGCACACCATCTGCGAGATCAATGACGGCTTCGTCACCATGGACGACGACACCCTCCCATTGGAGAGCGGCGACAAGTTCCGCGGTGTGGGGCCAGTTCTGGTGGATCAGAATCTTTTCCGCTGCATTGCAGACGGAAGGCCGCTGTGTCTTGGCATTGACCGCAATCCGGATCGCCATCTCCTTATCGGCGGATTCGTCAATATAGACATGGCAGTTTCCGGCGCCGGTCTCGATCACCGGAACGGTCGCATTGTCGACGACGGTCCGGATCAGGTTTGCGCTGCCCCGGGGTATGAGGACGTCCAGGACATCATTCATCTTGAACAGGCGGGACGCTGTTTCACGGCTTGTGTCTTCCACAAGCTGTACGGCATCTTCAGGAAGCCCGGCCGTGGCGACGGCCTCCCGGATGACGCTCACCAGTGCCATGTTGGAGCGGATGGCGGATGAGCTGCCTCTCAGGATCACGGCATTTCCCGTTTTGAGGCAGAGCGCTGCGGCATCGACCGTGACATTTGGCCGGGCTTCATAGATGATGCCGACGACACCGAGCGGGACGCGGACAGTGGACAATTTTAATCCGTTCGGCCGCTCCCATTCCTCCAGTACCTGGCCGACCGGATCGGCGAGTCGGGTAAGGTCGATCAGCGCATCTGCAATGGCCCGGATGCGTGCTTCATCGAGCATCAGGCGGTCCAGAAGTGATTCGGAAAGCCCGGCTGCACGTCCGGCGTCCAGATCGGCCCGGTTGGCATCGAGGAGATAGGGTGTATTGTGCAGGAGTCCTGCCGAGATGGCTTTAAGCGCCCCGTCTTTAGCGGACGTCGGCAGCACGCCCATCATAGCGGCAGCCTGCTTGGCTTTTTGCCCTTTTATCTGAAGCTCATCTGCTTGGGTAGTCTGTACATTCGTCATCGTACCGCCTCCTTGGTTTTAAGATGGATCCACCGGTTGCAGTGGATGACTTCAGGCGTGGTCCCGCCGGAAATCTTCATCGCTTCGTCTCCTGGTTTGCCGATGATTTTGCTGACCGTATCGGCAGGATAGTTCACCATGCCTCTGCCGATCAGTTCACCGTCCTCATCAAGGACATTGACTACTTCTCCCTGTTTGAAGTTTCCGCTGACAGAGGTGATTCCCACAGGGAGGAGGCTGGTTCCTTTTCCTGCAAGAGCCCGGGCCGCGCCGCCGTCCACCGTAATGCTTCCGGCCGGCACTGAGCAAAGGGCCAACCATCGCTTGGAATCCTTGCCGGACATGAGCGAGGAGATGCCGATATACGTTCCGTCACCGCGTCCTTCCACAATATCAAGGAGTTTTTCGGCGCCGTCTCCCGTCCCGATGAATACATGGACCCCAAGGCTTCCTGCGGTCCTTGCGGCGAGGACCTTTGAACGCATGCCGCCGGTACCGACCGACGAACCCGCGCCCGACGCCTGACGGAGAAGGCCATCATGGATTTCAGGGATGAACGTGTACTTCTTGGCATCCGGATCATGGTTCGGATTGCCGTCATAGAGCCCGTTCACGTCGGTGAGAATCGCAAGGAAATCGGCGTGCACGAGCCCTGCGACGAGTGCCGAGAGCATATCGTTGTCCCCGAACGTTATTCCTTCGACCGATACCGAATCGTTCTCGTTCACAATCGGCAGGGCCCCTCTGTGAAGAAGTTCTTCGAGCATCCTGCCGGTATTATGGAAGCGTTCCTTCCGCATCAGATCCTGTCTTGTGAGCAGCAGCTGTGCGGTCACGATACCGTGGCTTCGGAAGGCATCGGTGTACGCCTGCATGAGCAGTCCTTGTCCGACTGCGGCCGCAGCCTGCTTGCCGGCAGTTGTACCGGGGCGGACGGCATATCCGAGGTCCCGGAAACCTGCGGCAACGGCACCGGAAGACACGAGGACCACTTCATGGCCGCTCTTCATCAGCAAAGCGATTGCCGCCGCATGCTCCTGGACCTTCGGTTTCGACAACCCGCCGCACGTATCTGTCAGTGAACTGCTGCCGATTTTGACGACAACCCGCCTTTTCTTCAACCGAAACGCCCCCCATACGAATGTTAAGAATGATTATGCAACATTTCTGATATTTAATCAACAAGAATCTGGCGCAAAATATATTTTCTCCTTGATGTGAATCTTTTTCTAATAGTAAACCGTATCTCTATAAAATGAAACAGGGGAGCTGTAAATGATGCCGGAAGCAATTTTTATTGTAATGATCGTCATGAGCATCCCGCTGACTGCGATTATTACGGATCACAGGAGAAGAATGGCCAGATACCAGGCTGACAGGCTCCAGGATGAAATTGAACTTGAAAAACTGAAACAGCAGAACTTTATTGCCGAAACGGAAAAGATGAAACTCGAGCTGGAGAAAATGAAGCTGGACTACACAGCAGAAATCCCAGTAAACAATCAATCAGGCGAGACCGTATACTTACCGGAAGCAGTGGATGGCAAATAAGCCATCTGCTGTTTTTTATGGACGCAGGCAACTTCAGTATGATATTATTAGTTAGCAAAACTAACTAATAAAAGTGGTGGATAATATGGAACTAAAAACCCATCAGCTGTTTTTTAGGAGATTTACGGACATATACCGCCCGTTTATCCAAAGGACTGCAGATGTTCTGGCGAAAGATGGCCTCACTGTTCCCCAATGGTCGGCGCTCCGGCTGATAGCGGAGCAGGAAGAAATGACACCTGCGGAGCTGGCAGCAAGGCAGTTTGTCGAAAAGCCGACTGTCTCCAGAACGATTCAGCAGTTGATGGAAAGCGGCCTGATTGAAACCCGCCCGGGGGAGGACCGGCGGGCCAAGATTATCCTGCTGACCATTCATGGACGGGAAGTATATGAAAAGACATCGTCTGCAGTTGAAAAGCTTGAACGGGAAGTGATCGGCGATATTCCCGAACAAGAACTGAATGCCATGATCACACGCTTCCTGGAGATGCAGCAAAGGCTGTAACGGAGGGAGTTTTTTATTGTGGCTGATAAATTTCCATGAAGATTAGAAAGAGGTTTTCCATGCAAAAACAGCAGCTTTGGACGAAAGATTTTATTTTCGCATCACTTATTAACTTTTTCCTTATTATTGTGATGTACCTGTTGATGGTGACGATCGGCCCGTTTGCCGCGGACCGATTCGGGGCAGACGCCGGCACAGCCGGCCTCGTCTCCGGTTCCTATATTATTGGTGCGCTTATGGCAAGGTTTGTTGCAGGACCGCTTGTCGAAAAAGTCGGCAATAAGAAAGTCCTGGTGGCGGGAACCCTTCTTTATGTAATCTCGGGCGCTACCTACTTCCTTGCCTTTAACCTTCCGCTTCTCCTGCTGATCCGGTTTATTCACGGCATTGGAATGGGAGTCGGTTCGACTGCAACGGGATCCATCGTTGCCCGTATACTGCCTCCGAACCGCAGGGGGGAGGGGATCGGTTACTATAGCATGTTTTCCGTTCTTGGCGCTGCGCTCGGTCCATTCCTCGGAATCCTGCTCGCAAAGAATCTGCCGTTTGCGATGCTCTTCTTTTTCTGTACGATTCTGGCTCTCGCCTCGTTTATCCTGGCAATTATGATCAAAACGGATGAGGATCTGGCATTTACCCATGAACAAAAGGAAAAGGAACGATTCAGCATCTGGTCAGTCATGGAGAAAAATGCGCTTCCGATCGGCATAGTCACTCTGTTTGTAGCGATTTCTTATGGCGGGGTGTTGAGCTTTATCATGTTTTACGCGGAAGAAATGGACTTGGTTACAGCTTCGAGTTTCTTCTTCCTCGTTTACGCGGTCACGGTGCTGCTGTCGCGGCCTTTCACCGGAAAGCTCTTGGATCTGAAGGGCGGCAACATCGTTGTCGTGCCTGCACTCCTCCTTTTTGCCGGCGGCCTGACTTTGCTGAGTGAATCGGTGACAGGCGCCATGCTGCTGGGAGCGGGCGTGCTGATCGGCCTTGGTTTTGGTAACTTCCAGTCGAGTGCGCAGGCCCTCTCTGTCAAAGTCGCGGATCCTCACAGGATGGGACTCGCCACTTCCACATTTTTCATCTTCCTCGATTTTGGTGTAGGATTCGGCCCCTACATCCTTGGAAGCCTCGTTCCGATCATCGGATATTCCGGAATCTATAAGCTTCTCGCCGGTATAGTCCTATTCGCACTTGTCTTATATATCGCTGTGTATGGCGTCAGGGAACACCGGGAAAGAAAAACTGCATAAACCTCAAAGGATGCCAATTATGGCATCCTTTCAGACTGTAGACAAAACGTACCCAGAAGAAATCTTTCTGGGTACGTTTTGTCATTCATGTAGATTTTTCGAGTGTTTTGCCCCTTAAATTCCCTTGGATTGACCGGCCGTCAGGCCGGTTCCGGTGACTCCCAGGTCCAACAGGCCAATCTCTTCAGATTCAAGGCAGCAAAAGTAAGCATCGCCTGCATGGACATTTTTGCCCTTCCGCGAAGGGTCGTCCATCGCATGCCACACTTCTCCTTGGCATCTCCGAAACCGCGTTAGACGGTCTCTTTTCGCCTTGCATAGATTTTTTTGTTTTCCGGGGTGAGCCGAATGGATTCTGCCTGATCAAGGTAGTCCTGCCAGACATGCCGGGTGATAACTTTTACATGGTTCTGGCTTTGAGTGCACTGAGCTAGCAGCGGACAACCTGCACATTTGGTCCCATTGGACTTATATTCCCGGTAGTCTTGCTTATTGGTGGTCGAATACCGGAGTTCCTGTCTGTTTGGACAGAGGTAGGCATTCTTCTCGGAATCGTAGTGGAACTCGCTTTTTCTCAGATAACCTTTTTCCCGCGCGGCCTGGTGTAAGGCAGGCAAGGGCGGATTCCGTCATCAATCATGACCTTTGCGATATGAGGCGTTTTGTATCCGGCATCAGCAGCAACGGCAAGCGGCTTTCCGACTTTCTCTTTGACGGCATTCAGCAACGTTTCGAAGATATGGGGCTGTCATGGACATTTCCGGGTGTCACGATTGAGGCGAGGAAGAATCCGTTCCGATCAGTGGCTGCGTGACAGGAATAGGCGAATTTCTTTTCCCGCTCGTCTTTGACGTAATAGCCGCTTTCGGGATCAGTCGTGCTCTCCTTGATCTCCTTCTCCTCTACACGGTCCCACTTGTCCGGAGGGAAAGGCTTCTTTCCGTTGTCCTCACGGTCGGCGTTGATCTCTTCTTCGAGTAGGGACTGGTAGGCGCATGTTTCCTTACGGACCACTTTTTTCGTGAACTTCAGCTTGTTTGCGCTGGCCTTGACGTGAGTGGAATCGATAAACACGTGCTCCGCACGGAGCAACCCACGGTCCGCCACCTGTTTATGGATCCGGTAGAAGATCTGTTCGAATAGGTCTGTGTCCTTGAATCGCCGTTGGATTGAAGCGGAGGGCCCGAGACACCTGCGGGAAAAGCGTTAGCCGAAGACCCCGCAGAGCGCAGCTCGAGGAGTGCAGCTAATGCCGCTCAACGCTTTCGCTTTTGAGCGCAGACGCCAAACTTCGCATTGGCGTCGGCAACGCCCGCGGTAAGCGAGGGCCCGCAGCGGAAATCCGAAGGATTTTCAGGAATAGAAAAAACTGTAGACAAAGGAGTATTCCACTCACTTTGTCTACAGTCTGGGATGCCAATTATGGCATCCTTTTTTGTTTTTCGGAGACGGAACGGGGGGAATGCTGTATAATCGCTTACAACCGAACGATGGTCCTGCTTTTCAGGGTCAACGATTCGTAGGATCCCTTTCCGGAGAACCATGACTATAGAACGATTTCGACAAAATTCTCAACTATTCGCTTCAGTGGACGGGAAAATTGATATTCTATAAATAGCTTGTGGAAGATTAATCGGTACGTGCCCATCCGGCCGTCCGGAAACGGAGGAACGTCATGGCGAAGAATGAATTTGTAACAGCGATCAACTGTATGGACGGCCGTGTTCAGGAACCGGTCATGAATTGGATGAAACAACGCTACGATGCGCTATATGTGGACATGATCACAGAAGCCGGCCCGAACAAATTGCTCAGGAGCGATAACAAAGTGCTGATCGAGAATATCTATGACCGTGTCCGCGTCTCGACCGACCGCCATGGATCGCAGTATATTGCCATTGCAGGCCACTATGACTGTGCCGGATATCCCGTGAGTGCAGAAAAGAAAAAAGGCAAGATCCTGGACTCTGTGGATCTCATCGAATCGTGGAACCTCGGTTTCAAAGAAATTGCCGGGCTTTACATTAATGAAAAGTGGGAAGTCGAAATCGTCTGCATCAAGTCTGACAAACCTGTGGAAGCTTAAATCCTCATGAAGGATGATGACCGAAATTGGAAGCGTTGACAGCGCATATTCTGAAGCTTGAAACGGCCCTGCTGGACAATCAGGTCAGGAACGATCCCAATCGTTTTGGTCCGTTTCTCGATGAATCGTTTTTTGAATTCGGCAAGTCTGGCGGATGTTTTTCCAAAGCCGATTGTATAAGTGCAGGTTCACTCGGCAGCGTCCGACTGAACATCGAGCAATTTCGTCTGCAGACCATCGGGGAGCATGCGGTTTTGGCCCTTTACCGGACAGTGGACAAAGAAACCGGACGAGCAGCAAACCGAAGTTCGATCTGGAAATCTGACGGCATTACCTGGAAGATGCTGTTTCATCAGGGGACACCGGTTCCGGACAAGTAAAGAAGTGGCGGAATCGTGAAGAAATGTTGATTTGAAGGAGCTCCGTCCACAAATTTGGCAGAGAATATCTGTCACAAAATCCGGGTATGGGGTACAATGTAGAATGAGGGGTTACACCCGGATAAAGTTATTGAATTGGTGTTAAGGAGGAACTGCCTTGAATTACCTGGGAGATACTTTACTTCCGATTCTGATCATCGTTTCGATTGTTGCATTCATCGCCATCATCGGTCTCGGAATTATGAAAAACTGGCGCTGATCAGGCACGGCAAAAACGGGAGCTGCGGATTGATTTCGCAGCCCCCGTTTTTCATTTCCAAAACGAAGGTCATTTTATGATCATTACCGGACAGTCTGAACGTTTCATGACTTTGTGGCTGACACTGCCGAGAACCATTTCCTGCAGAGGGTTCAGTCCTCGGCTTCCGATAATGACCAGATCGAATGAATGGGCGTTGGCGTGGGAAACGATTGCCGGGCCCGGCTCGCCGTGCAGGATGTTCACTTCATAGGGGATGTCATTTGTTTTCAGCAAATCTTCAGCCGGGAGGAGACGCTGCCTTCTCTGCATCTCCAGGTCCGAACGGCCCCTTGCATGCAGGACGGCATCCTTGGATTTTGAGAAATCGGCCACATACGCGATCTCTATGGCGCCATCCATCGCTTTTGCAAGTGCGGCGGCATGTTCGGCGGCCCGGATCGAATGGTCTGAACCGTCTACGGCGAGCAGTATCCGTTTGTACATTTACAATCTCCTCCTCAGTCTCTGGCAGACATGTTTATACTCTTCCCGGAAACTTTGGTATTCACTCAGCATAGCGTTCCTATATGGAAGAGGTTCCGTCCGGCAAAAGGAAAATCCTTCTTTATGCCTTATTTGAAATGCCCGCAGCCTGGAATCATGGCTGCGGGCATTGTTTATTCGTTTGTCTGACGGATCATCTGCATCCGTTCATTGAACAGGGACGGATAGGAAAGGAAGCCGAGCAGAATGCTTGAAACGACGGCAGTTGTCAGTAGGAGGAACAGGATGAGGAGCTGGAACTGAACCGCCTGTACCGGATCGGCTCCGGCGATGATCTGGCCGCTCATCATGCCCGGCAACTGGACGAGCCCCATTGTTTTTTGGCTTTCGATCGTCGGGATGGTGCTGGCTTTGATGGCATCCGTCAGTTGCGAATGGACGGCCTGCTTCGGGGTGCCTCCGAGTGACAGAATCAGCTCGGTGCGGTTCCTGTGCGCATCCATCTCGGATGTGAAACGGTTCAGGAACAGGATGGAGAGAACCATCGAATTCCCTACGACCATCCCGCTGATCGGAATGATGTACTGGGCGGTTGCCGGTACGATGCCGAAGCCGAGCAGGATTCCCTGGGTCAGCACTTCAACCGCGATGATCGTTACGGTGATCTTCCATATGATGCCGGGAATGGCCTTGCCTTTTTTTGAAGCATTATGGACCGCGGCAAAAATCATGAGTGCAATCATCAGCAGAATATAGATATAGCTGTCGGAGTCAAAGACAAATTTAAGGATATAACCCACTGCAAACAGTTGGATGATTGACCGGACCGTTGCGATGACCGTGTCTTTCTCAAGCCCTAGGTTCAGTGTCCTGGATAGGAACAGGGGGATCAGGACGAAAATAAGTGTCAGTGACAGGGCAATCGGGCTCATTTCAGTTCCCCCTTTACAAATCGGCGTACCCGTTCGTCCGTAGGGTCTTCCAGAATCCGGCTTTCTCCGGTTTCGACCAGTTCACCGGCGATCAGTACCCATGTGTAGTCGCCGATGGAGATGGCCTGCTCCAGGTTGTGGGTAATCCAGATGATCGACGTGCCATATTTTTCGTTGATGCGTGTGACGAGTGACTCGATTTCGCGCCTTGAGCCCCGGTCGAGAGCTGAAGTGATCTCGTCCATCAATAAAATATCTGAGCGATTGACAAGTGTCCGTGCAATGGACACCTTCTGCCGCTGACCGCCGGACAGCTCAGTCGCTTTCTTATGGAGATACTCGCTCGACAGGCCGACATCCTCCAGCCAGGAGACGGCATCTGCTTCCGAAAGTTCCTTTTTTTGAAGCCGGAGCGGCAATGCCAGGTTGTCATAGACAGATCCGCTCACCATCGGGGCATCCTGGAGTGCCATCCCGACCTTGCGCCGGAGCGCAGTCGGTTCCATGGATTCCACGGGATGGCCCTGCACAAGAATCTCGCCCGAATCGGGGGATAGAAGGCCATTGCATAACTTGAGGACTGTCGTTTTTCCTGCGCCGGAGGGACCGACCAGTGTCGTGATCCGTCCTGCCGGGAATGACCCGGTGATCGGGCCCAGGATCGGTTTCCCGTCAATCGAATATCGGACATCCTTGAAGTGGATGGCTGGTTGATATGTTGTCACTTGGCATCGCTCCTGAAACCTAATTTAGAATAATTGTAATGTAGCATATTTCAGGTGAAGTTGGTAACCTGCCGAATCCAATTTCGTCATTCAAGGCTAGAGTCCCGTCATTCGTATCGCCAGTTTCGTCATTCGCGCGGCCACATACCCGAATGACGAGATTGGAAGGATGAATAGTGAAATTAAAGTAATGAATGATGAAACCGATTTTCCGGCTTGGTTTCAGTGTCCGTGACGTTCCTACGGCAAATGAAAAAGCAGGCGGGGGATGACAATGGTTCCCCGTCTGCTTTTACTGCTTGCCTTAATTCTGATCCTGCTCCGCAGCGGCTTCCCCGGATGCAAGCTTTCTTCCGATGCGCTGGATCTGCTGGCGGACTTTCCGGTAGGCGTCGTCCATATGATCCGCATCGATGAAAATCTGGCGTTCGTCATGTTCATCCAGGCCCGCAGAGTGCTCGTAGCGGGGGTCATAGTAGAACTCCAGAAGCAGGCGGAAGGCTTCCCGGAACCGGTTTGCCTCTAGGTGGTCGCGGATCTCCTTGGCAATGGGCGTATGGATTCTGCGCTCGATTTTGGAAAAGGCTTCAAGGAATTTTTCCGGATAGGCATCCGTGTCATAATCATTCAGGATGTTCTGCACCCTCTCCTCGATCGGCAGTCGGAGGAACAGATGAAGGCCCTCATTCTTCTTGCGGTCGAAGAACTCGGGAAGGACTGCTTTCCCGATCCTCCTGCTTTCCCCTTCGATGATGACATAGGGCGCATCTTCATATTTCTTCATGGCACCGACCAGGAGGGCATCGAACTTTTTCTGGTTGCTCGGCTCCATGCCGATCGCCCCGAAAATGGAGCCACGGTGGCCGGCCATCCCCTCCAGGTCCATGACGGGGAACCCGTCCTGTTCCAGGCGGTGGAGGATTGCTGTTTTGCCGCCGCCCGTGTATCCGTTCAGGACGATGAGAGGCGGACGGAATTCCGCTTTTTCCAGTTCGGAAACCACCCACTGGCGATAGGTGCGGATGCCCCCGATTAGCCTGCTGGCACGCAGGCCCATCAGATCTGTCATCGTTGCGGCTGTTTTGCTCCGCATGCCGCCGCGCCAGCAAAAGACTGTGAACGGCCTGTCCAGATTGCGGAATTCATCAACGTATTCAGGAAGTTTGGCGGAGAAGATCTCCAGGCCGCGCTTCATCGCTGCCTGCTGGCCTTCCTGCTTATAGATGGTGCCGACTTCCGCCCGCTCTTCGTTGTCAAAGATCGGGATATTGATGGCGCCGGGCATCGTGCCTTCGGCGTACTCTTTCGGGGATCGCACATCCACGATGGCGTGATACCCGTTTTGCCGCAGCTTAAATAATTCATCGAGTGTAAGTTCTCGCTTCATGATTCATCTCTTTCCTTATCGTGGCTTACAGGACCCGGATGGTTCCTGCGTGTTCTTCAGTCACTTCGCCGATGATATGCGCATCAACCCCGTTTTTACGGAGGGCTTCCAGCAGTCCGTCCGCCTGACTGCCTTCCACTGCAGCGAGGAGGCCGCCAGAGGTAACCGCGTCACAGAGGATCCACTGCCCGGTTTCATCCATCGAATCCGGATAGGCGATGCTGTCCGCCACATGCGCATGGTTGTTTTTGGTGCCGCCCGGGACTGCGCCCTGCTCGGCGAGTTCATGGGTGCGGGGCAGGACAGGAACATCCTCCGAGCGGATGACAAGTCCTGTTTTGCTGCCCTGAGCCATTTCCGTTGCATGTCCGAGGAGTCCGAAACCGGTCACATCGGTAGTGGCATGGACATCGTATCCGTCCATGGTCTCGGCCGCGGTTTTGTTCAGCGTTGTCATCACTTTCGTCACGTCCCGGATATCTTCCTCGGAAAGAAGGCCGCGTTTCAGCGCGGTCGTATAGATGCCGACACCGATCGGCTTTGTCAGGATCAGTTTGTCACCGGGCTTGGCTCCGGCATTCGTGCGGATTTTGTCCGGGTGGATCGTCCCGGTGACGGCAAGACCGTATTTCGGTTCCTGGTCATCGATTGAATGGCCGCCGACAAGCGTGACGCCGGCTTCCTTCATTTTATCCGCTGCGCCCCGCAGGATATCGGCAAGGATTTTCTTGTCAAGGTTTCCGATCGGGAACGCCACGATGTTCAAAGCCGTGACAGGTTTGCCGCCCATGGCATAGATGTCGCTGATGGCATTGGTTGCGGCAATCTGGCCGAAGTCATAAGGATCATCGACGATCGGCGTGAAAAAGTCGGTTGTCTGGACAAGTGCAAGGTCATCAGTCAACTTGTAGACGCCCGCATCATCGCTTGTGTCGAGACCGACGAGAAGATTTGGGTCCGGAACGGCTGCAGGCAGTTCTTTAAGTACGCCCGCGAGATCTGCAGGTCCGATTTTGCATCCGCATCCGCCTTTTTTTGTGAGTGTAGTCAATTTGATTGAAGCCATGTCATCCCGGCCTTTCTTTGGCAAGTCTTTTCTTTCCATGATATCATATCGTCCCTTTCGGGTAGGGGAGCAACGCTTCGGTGTTCATATTGCTAGGAGAAAATGGTATACTATATTATTGCAGAGAAGTTCAAATCCGAAAGAGAGTGGATCCCATGGGTCGTAAATGGAACAATATCAAGGACAAGAAAGCTGCAAAAGACCAGAGCACCAGCCGGGTAAACGCAAAGTTCGGCCGTGAAATTTACGTGGCTGCACGGCGCGGCGAACCGGATCCGGAATCCAACCAGGCACTTAAAATGGTGCTTGAGCGCGCGAAAACCTATAACGTACCCAAGCACATCGTCGACCGGGCCATTGATAAAGCGAAAGGCGGCTCGGATGAAAACTTCGATGAGTTCCGTTATGAAGGCTTCGGTCCCGGCGGTTCGATGGTGATCGTCGATGCACTTTCCAACAACGTCAACCGGACGGTATCGGAAGTGCGGGCAGCATTCGGCAAAAACGGCGGCAATATGGGTGTGGCAGGATCGGTCTCCTACATGTTCGACTCAACGGCTGTTTTCGCCACCGAAGGCAAAGGCGAGGAAGAAATCCTCGAGATGCTGATGGAAGAAGACATTGAAGTCCGTGACGTGTTCGAGGAAGAGGGCAGCGTGATCGTCTACGCCGAGCCCGAGGATTTCCACACTGTTCAGGAAGCCTTCAAGAAAAACGGCATCACCGAATTCCAGGTGGCTGAACTCAGCATGCTTCCACAGACGGAAGTATCGCTCAGTGAAGAGGATCAGGCCCAGTTCGAAAAAATGATCGACGTGCTTGACGACCTGGAAGATGTCCAGCAGGTCTATCACAATGTCGACCTCGGCGATGAATAATAGCCTGGCATGCCCGCCCTCCATGGAAGGCGGGTTTTTGCATGAAAGGAGCACCAGGATGAAATTAGTTTCGTGGAATGTAAATGGCCTGAGAGCCTGCGTGAAAAAAGGGTTTCTTGATTATTTCAATGAAGTGGATGCCGATATCTTCTGTGTGCAGGAGACGAAGCTGCAGGAGGGCCAGATCAGCCTGGAGCTGGACGGCTATCATCAGTATTGGAACTACGCAGTGAAAAAAGGCTACTCCGGCACTGCGGTGTTCACGAAGCACGAGCCGCTCTCTGTCAGCTACGGCCTCGGTGATGAGGATGCCCAGGAAGAAGGAAGAATTCTCACCCTCGAATTTCCGGCTTTTTATCTGATTACCGTCTATACGCCCAACTCCCAGCGGGATCTGGCCCGTCTGCCGTTCCGGCTGGAATGGGAAGACCGCTTCCTGGACCATGTCAAGCGGCTGGACCAAGAAAAACCGGTGATCCTATGCGGTGACCTGAATGTCGCCCACAGGGAGATCGACCTGAAAAACGCCAAGACAAATGTCGGCAATTCGGGCTTCACCTCCGAGGAGCGCAGGAAGATGACTGAACTGCTCGATGCGGGTTTCATTGATACATTCCGGCACTTTTATCCCGACCGGACCGATGTCTACTCCTGGTGGTCGTATATGAACAAGGTCCGCGAAAGGAACATCGGATGGCGGATCGATTACTTTCTCGCCTCGGACCGGCTGGGGCCGCTTCTGACAAACGCGGATATCCATTGTGACATCATGGGGAGCGATCATTGCCCGATTGTCCTTGAGGCCGACCTTGAGCCAGGCCGGGCAGTGTCCTGATCGGTTTATCAATTTAAGAAGGATTCCGGATCTGTCCTGCCGAAATGTTGGCAGGGCGGATTGATTTTTTTCTGAGGGGGAGACAAATGGCTGAAATCGCTGAATTGAACAGGAACGGAGAAGGGCTGACGGCTTATCGGGAAGTCCGGTATCCGCATGGGAAAGCGGAAGTGTGGACTTACCTGACCGATAATGACCGGCTTTCCCGCTGGTTTGATGAGCTGCGGATGGGTGAAGCAGCCGAAGGCGGCCATTACCTTTTCGATATGGGAGAACATGGGATAGAGAAGCTGGAGATTTTCAGATTTGAATCGGGAGAAACAGTTGAGTTTGATTGGTTCGGTGACGTGGTGCGGTTTGACCTGGTCTCTGATGGGACAGGAACCGTGCTGGCGTTCAAGGAAACGGTCAACCAGCTGACCGGACAGACCGTGAAGGATCTGGCAGGATGGCATGTCTGCCTGGATGTAATCGGCATTCTTCTGGACGGCGGACAGCCTGAAAACCGGCATGCTGATTGGGAAAAATGGCATGATGCCTATAGTCTTGCCGTCGGAAATCTGTAGGAGGGATCAGAATGGGATACATCAGCGAACTCAGGGAACTGACCGGCAGCAGGCCGCTTTTGCTGACAGGCGTGGGGGTCGGTGTCTTGGACGGCCTTGGCAGGATCCTTCTGAAGAAAGATTTTGACGGCCGCTGGGGCATTCCGGGCGGGTTCATGGAACTGGGGGAATCCGCAGAGCAGGCGGGCCGCCGCGAAGTGCTCGAAGAAACAGCCATCGAAATTGACGGACTGACTCTCGTGACAGTCGTTTCCGGTCCACAGACATTTACGAGGCTAGAAAATGGCGACGAGTATTATTCCGTCACGATTGTCTATGCCGCTCATGCGGCAGGGGACCAGGAGCCAAGAGCGGACGGAAAGGAAACGGCCGATGCCCGATTTTTCCGGCCGGATGAACTTCCGGAAGGTCTGAACCCGATGATCAGGCAGCAGATCATGCAATATATCAACAGCAGGAAGTGACGGGGATACGGACCCGTCATTTTTTTGTTCCGAAAAAACTCATAAACTTATTTGATAGGTTTGAATAAACGGAAATTTCACTTATAATGAACACATATACATAGAGAGAGTGCCGAAAAGAGATACAGGGGTTTCCGCCACTGCGGCTAATTGCCGGCAGGTGGGTCCATATAACCAATTAAAAGGGGGTAAATCGTTTGAATGCAATTCTGGTTGCCGTGATCGGGATGATTGTGTTCGCGCTCGGTTATCGCTATTATTCCAAGTTTGTCGCAGAACGCATTTTCCGTCTTGATCCGAATTACGTCACACCGTCACACAAGTACAAGGACGGCGTCGATTTTGTTCCGACGAACAAATTTGTCCTGTGGGGACACCACTTTACGTCCGTAGCAGGAGCAGCTCCGATCCTCGGTCCTGCCATTGCCGTTTACTGGGGCTGGCTGCCTGCCTTCCTGTGGGTCATTTTAGGTACGGTGTTCGCCGCAGGTGTCCATGACTTCGGGACGCTGGCACTGTCTGTCAGAAACAAGGGCCAGTCGGTCGGGACGATTGCGGACCGGCTGATCGGCCAACGGGCCAAAATGCTGTTTTTGTTCATCATCCTGATCCTTGTCCTGATGGTCAATGCAGTATTTGCCTGGGTCATCTCGAATCTGTTCATCAAGTATCCGGCAAGTGTGATTCCGGTATTTATCCAGATACCTCTGGCAGTCTGGATCGGGTATGCCGTCTATAAGCGGCAGAAGAAGATGCTTGTCCCTTCACTGATCGCACTTGCGGTCATGTACATCACGGCAATTGTCGCCAGCCAGGTAAGCTGGCTGCAGGTCGACCTCGTCTCCATGATGGGCGGCGAGGAAGGGGCAGGGCTGTTCGGTCTCGGTGCGGTGTCGTCTGCCTTCTTCATCTGGATCGTGATCCTCATGATCTATGTGTATATCGCCTCGACACTTCCGGTCTGGAAACTTCTCCAGCCGCGTGATTTCATCAACTCCCATCAGCTCGTGGTCGGACTCGGCATTCTGTACCTCGGCCTGATTTTCACGAATCCTGAAATCACTGCGCCGGCGGTCCATGCGGCAAATGACGTTTCCTGGTTCCCGCTCCTGTTCATCACCATTGCGTGCGGGGCCATCTCCGGATTCCATGGTCTCGTGTCATCCGGAACATCCTCCAAGCAACTGGATAAAGAAACAGATGCCCGCTTTGTCGGCTACCTCGGAGCGGTCGGTGAAGGGATCCTGGCGCTGATTTCCATCCTGGCTGTCGTGACGCTGTTCCCGAGTGCCGCCGCATTCACGGAGGCGTACAGCAGCTTCGGTGCAGCCAACGCCGGCGGACTCGGAAACTTCGTCGAAGGGGCGTCCGTCCTGGCGGGAGGACTTGGTCTTCCGGCAAGTGTCGCCACAACGATCGTCTCCATCATCATCATCAGCTTTGCGGCGACGACACTGGATTCTTCCGTCCGTCTCATGCGCTATATCATCGCCGAAATCGGCATGGAGTACAAGATGCCCGTCCTTGCCAAAGCGCATGTTGCAACGTCCGTGGCCGTCCTGTCCAGTGCCGCACTTGTCCTGATCCCCAAAGGGCCGAACGGCTTCGGATCCGGCGGGTATCTGCTGTGGCCGCTATTTGGCACCGCGAACCAGCTGCTGGCCGGCATCAGCCTGATGCTGATTGCGGTCTGGCTGAAAAAGCTTGGCAGGAACTATATGGTCGCGCTGATCCCGATGATCTTCCTCCTGTTCATGACGCTCATCGCCATGTTCCAGCAGGTGTTCTTCGAATGGTCGATGTGGGGCAGCAACTCGAATATGCTTCTGTTCGTCTTCGGAGCAATCATCTTCGTGTTTGCGGTCTGGATCATCCTGACTGCCTTTAATGTCCTGACGAGGGGCATTGACCAAAAACTGCCGGCGGAAGACTGATGCAGGGAACGGGGGCCGTCCGTACGGCCCCTTTCTTAATGGAGGTGGAACAGATCGAACTGTCGGAAAAACTCAAGAAACTGATCCGGTATTACGAGGAAGTCATCAGCCTTCCCCATAAGCGGGAAATCGCGGCGGAACTCCGGGATGAGGATGATCTTTTCCTGCTTCTCCTGTATTCCGAGATGATCGGCATCCCAAATCCGGTCTATTACTATACACTGGAGCTGTACCCGTACATGATTGAGAAATTTCACGACTGGCACCTCCGGATGGGGATGGAGAAATCCCCGCTGACCGGTATCCGGTGCTGCTGAAGGGGGGATCAGAATGGATGTTTTGAGCAAAGAAGTGATCTTTGTCGGGGGAAAGGGCGGAGTCGGAAAATCCACTTCTGCTGCGGCCATTGCCCTCAGGTCAGCTGCAGACGGGCATAGGACCTTGCTGGTTTCCACTGACCCGGCACATAATACGGGGGACATTTTCGGGAGGGAATTGGACGGGGAGATCACAGAAGTGGCTGAGCGCCTGTCCGCGCTGGAAATCAATCCGGACAGGGAGACCGAGGCCTACATCGGAACCGTGAAGGACAATCTGAAGGGGGTTGTCCACTCCGCGATGGCAGACGAAGTCAACCGTCAGCTGGACACGGCCAAGGCATCTCCCGGTGCGGATGAAGCCGCTCTGTTTGACAGGCTGGTGACCATCCTTCTCGAGGAGCGGGACCGGTTTGACCGGATCATCTTCGATACGGCTCCGACAGGCCATACGATCCGGCTGCTGACGCTGCCCGAGCTGATGGGAGTCTGGATCAGGGGCCTATTGGAGAGGAGAAGAAAGACGAACGAAAACTATTCGGCATTGCTGAATGACGGAGATCCTGTGGAGGATCCCATCTATGATGTCCTTCGGGACCGGCAGGATCGCTTTACCCGGGTGAGGGAGATTCTGCTCGATCCTGAAAAAACCGGGTTCATCTTCGTCCTTAATCCTGAAAGGCTGCCGATCCTGGAGACGGAGAAGGCGGTGTCGCTTCTCGGCCGCCATCATCTCCACGTCCGGACCCTGATCGTCAATAAGGTGCTGCCGAAAGAGGCGGACGGGGAATTTCTCAGGGAACGCAGGGTGCATGAGCGGGGATACCTGGAACTGATCGCAGAAACATTCGGAGAGCAGGAACTGATCTATGTGCCCCTATTCCCGAGGGATATTGCTTCGATGGAAGATTTGGAGGCATTCAGTCAACATTTTAAGGCAGGTGGACAAATTGAAGGCATTCGTTTATGAAATGGGAAAATGGAAACTGAAGGAGATGGAGGATCCGGCCGCCGGTCCGGGTGAGGCGGTCGTCTCACTGAAAGTGTCCGGGCTGAACCGCCGTGACCTCTATATACCGGGACGCCTCGGGCCCGACAAGGAAGCGGTCGTCATCGGCTCGGACGGAGCGGGTGTCGTCAGCCGGGTCGGGGAAGGAGTAAGCCGTTTCAAGGAAGGCGACGAAGTCATCATCAACCCGGCCCTCGGCTGGATGGAGCAGTCGGCTGCCCCTCCCGCCGGTTTCGAAATCCTTGGCATGCCGGACAACGGGACGATGGCCGAAAAGATCGTGCTCCCGGCAGACCAGCTGGAGCCGAAGCCCGCCGGACTGTCATGGGAAGAGGCCGGCGTCCTGTCGCTTGCTGCCATGACGGGATACCGGGCTCTGGTCACCCGGGGACAGATCGAGGCAGGCCAGACAGTGTTCATTCCGGGGGCGGGAAGCGGCGTGGCAACTTATCTGATCCAGTTTGCCAAGGCGCTCGGGGCCAGGGTCATCGTTTCCTCCAGAAGCGCGGACAAGCGCAGCCGGGCGGCTGAAATCGGCGCGGACCTCGCCATCGACACGAATGCGGACTGGAAAGCGGAACTGAAGGATGAAACCATCGATCTCATCATTGATAGTGTGGGCGAAGCGACGTTCAACCGGGCGCTGGAGGTCCTGAAAAAAGGCGGACGGATCGTTTCATTCGGCGCCACGACGGATGATCACATCCGTTTCGACCTGCGCTCTTTCTTCTACGGACAGTATGATCTTCTCGGCTCGACAATGGGGAACCGGGAAGAGCTGCGTGACCTGCTGAAATTGATGGAGAACAAGGACATCCATCCGGTTGTCGATTCGGTTTATCCCCTGGATGACATCCGGGAAGCGATGGAAAAGCTGGAGAACAGCACGCAGTTCGG
Organism: Bhargavaea cecembensis DSE10; assembly: GCF_000348905.1. Lineage (GTDB taxonomy): Bacteria > Bacillota > Bacilli > Bacillales_A > Planococcaceae > Bhargavaea > Bhargavaea cecembensis. The sequence continues at coordinate 44 of NZ_AOFT01000009.1, read as the reverse complement.
CAAAATTGCCATACGCATTGAGGATTAAGCGGAAGACAATAGAC
>NZ_AOFT01000008.1 GCF_000348905.1 Bhargavaea cecembensis DSE10 | reverse complement strand
ACATGAAAGACTCGGTACTTTACAATGTCTCGTTTATCCGGTTTTGAGCGAACAAGCTCAGGTCCAGTGATGAAGGCGAAGAGGTCACACCCGTTCCCATCCCGAACACGGAAGTTAAGCTCTTCAGCGCCGATGGTAGTCGGGGGCTTCCCCCTGCAAGAGTAGGACGTCGCTGGGCACAAAGCCGTCTCCTTATGGAGGCGGCTTTTTATTTTGGTTTAAAAAAGTTTCTGCATCGGGCGTGTTCAGGGAACCGGGTGGTACGATCCGGCTGATCGTCACGTTCAAGGCCTGATTCATCACTTTCAGCGTATGTTTCATCACTTTCAACACATCAATTGTCACTTTCGCAATCCGGAAACTCAATCGTCAATTTTCGGCCTGCGCGGCTGCCGCCCCTGAAGAGGCGGTTTTTATTTTGCCTGGATGCCAATTCACTCAACCTTTTGGTCTTTACTTTCGAAGAGACGGAAATTGGCGAATTATCATTCTAATCACCTCTCTGTTATGGTATTGTGGAGTTGGATGATTCTTAAGACAGGGGGGCTTTTGAATGAAGGGGTTTAAATTTTTGCTGACACTGGCGGCACTGGTTCTGTTCCTTGCGGCTTGCGGAAGCGAAGACGGGGGAGCGTCCGAAGAAGAGGCCGGAACAGGGGAAGGCAGTGGCGGCCAGACGTATACTGTCGGCATTGACACGACCTATCCGCCATTTGAATTTGAAGACAGCAACGGGAATTACAAGGGAATTGACGTGGACCTGATCAAAGCCATCGCGGAAAATCAGGGGTTTGAAGTAAAGCTTGAGCCGATGGATTTTGGCGGGATCATTCCGGCTCTTCAGGCAGGCCAGCTGGATGTGGCAATTGCAGGGATGAGTATTACGGATGAACGTAAGGAAATCGTTGATTTCTCCGAACCTTATTTTGAAGCGGGGCTGACGCTTGTCGCCCAGAAAGACAACAGTGAGATTGAAGCACTTGAAGATCTTGAAGGCAAGACAGTTGTCGTCAAGTCCGGCACGACAGGTGCCCAGTTCGCCCAGGACAACCAGGATGAATACGGCTATGAGATCACTGTGCTTGAAGACAGCCCTTCGATGTTCCAGGAAGTGTCGAACGGCAATGCGGATGTCCTTATCGAAGACTATCCGGTGATCGCGTATGCCATCGCGGAAAGCAACCTGGATCTGAAGATTGTGGGAGACCGTCTGAACGGGGACAATTACGGCATTGCCGTCCTGAAGGGTGAAAATGCGGATCTTCTCGACAAGATCAATGCGGGGCTGGAGGAACTGAAAGACAGCGGCGAGTACGACGAGATTCTGAACACCTACATCTCGGAATAAGCCGGACAGTCAAAAGGCGCGCTGGGGCGCGCCTTTTCCATTTACACATCAGAGATCTGCAACGATGGGGGAGTGAATGAATGGAAACGATCATCGAGTCCCTTCCCATGCTGTGGGAAGGCTTGAAAATGACGCTTTATATTTTTGCCATCGCAATTGTCCTTGGGTTTCTCATCGGCCTTGTCATGGCGCTTCTGCGGCTTGCGCCGTTTAAGATCCTGAACTGGATTGCCAAGATTTTCATCGATGCGATACGCGGGACACCGTTCATCGTCCAGCTGTTCTTTATCTACTTTGGACTGAACTCGTTTTCCTGGGTGTCCCTTGATAACGTCTGGGCAGGAATTGTAACCGTTGCCATCAATGCGGGGGCTTACTTCGCGGAAATCATCCGTGCCGGGATCCAGTCCATCGACAAGGGACAGACCGAAGCAGCGCGTTCTCTCGGGCTGAACCAGTCACAGAACATGCGCTATATCATCTTGCCCCAGGCGTTCAGGCGAATGCTGCCGACGATCACCAACCAGGCGATTATTTCATTAAAGGATACTTCGCTCCTGTCGATCATCGGGGTCGCCGACCTGACACAGCGGGGCCGGGTCATCGTCAGTGCGACATTTGAGCCGTTCACCATCTACCTGGCGCTCGGAGTCATGTACTTTGTCATCATCTATCTGTTGTCACTCTTGTCCAGTTATCTGGAAAGGAGGTTTGTCCTGCGATGAGTATGATTCAAGTAAAGAATCTGAAGAAATCATTCGGAGATCTGGAAGTCATCAAAGACATCTCAACTGCCGTAGAGCCTTCTGAAGTGGTGTGTGTGATCGGGCCTTCCGGTTCCGGGAAAAGCACGTTTCTGAGGTGCCTGAACCGGCTGGAGGACATATCGGGCGGGCATGTCTATATCGATGGCGCGGATATCACGAATCCGAAAAACAATATCAATGAAATTCGTCAAAAAGTCGGGATGGTGTTCCAGCACTTTAACCTGTTTCCGCATATGACGGTGCTGGAGAACCTGACGCTCGCTCCGGTCAAGCTCGGCAAGCTGAAGCCCGATGCCGCCGAGAAAAAGGCGCTGGGCCTGCTGGATAAGGTCGGTCTGGGTGCCAAGGCGAAGGCTTATCCCGGGGAATTATCAGGCGGACAAAAACAGCGCGTTGCCATTGCGAGGTCGCTTGCGATGGACCCGAAGGTGATGCTGTTCGACGAGCCGACTTCCGCGCTTGACCCGGAGATGGTCGGGGATGTGCTCGGCGTCATGAAGGACCTTGCCAAAGAGGGCATGACGATGATTGTCGTGACCCACGAAATGGGCTTTGCCGCGGAAGTCGCAGACCGGGTACTGTTCATTGATGGAGGCTACATCGTCGAGGAGAATGTACCGAACGAGCTGTTCGGCAACCCTCAGCACGAACGGACCAAAGCCTTCCTGAGTAAAGTGCTATAAAATCTTCCGAAACCGCCTCTCATGCCGAGAGGCGGTTTTTCTGGCGGATGCAGCAGGCTAATATTAGGTTCACAAACGTTCAGGAATGCTGATGGACAGGCAGATACGGGCTCCGTTCCCGCTTGTACGGCTTTCCGCAGTGTTGCACAATGGACTCAGGAAAGAAGGGATGAACGTGAAGATTCTGGTTGTGGATGACGATCCGGGAATCCGGGAACTGGTCCGGATCGCCCTTCAGGAAGCGGGATACGGGGTCATTGCCGCGGGAGATGCCATCGGCGCACTTTCCCTGCTGGATGCCGAAAGTCCGGATTTGGCGATTGTCGATGTCATGATGCCCGGCATGGATGGCTTTGCGCTCACAAGAGAACTGAAGTCGTTCAGGGACATGCCGGTGCTGCTCCTGACTGCGAAAGGGGCGCTGGAAGACAAGGAACGGGGTTTTCGGGCTGGGTCGGATGACTATGTCGTGAAGCCGTTCGAGCCGAAGGAGCTGCTGTTCCGGGTGGATGCGATTCTGCGCCGCTACAGGAAGGCAGAGGAAGCGCCGATCCTGGCCGGTCCGCTCGAGATCGACCGGCAAAGCTACGAGGTGTCCTGCGGGAACAGGACTTTGCTGCTTCCCCTGAAGGAGTTTGAGCTGCTGGCGCTCCTCGCATCACGACCTAATGTGGTGCTTGAGCGTGAACGGCTTCTGGAGCGTGTATGGGGGCTGGACTACGAAGGGGATGACCGGACACTGTCCGTACATATCAAGCGCATCAGGAACCGCCTGGAGGGGCTTACGGATCGTGTCTCCATCGCGACGGTCCGCGGAGTCGGCTACAAGATGGTGATCCGTCCATGAAATCACTCTACGGCAAGTTCGTCCTGGCCTCTGTACTTGTACTCGCGGCAGGGCTCGTGTTGTCCTATCTGATTGTCAATACGGTGTATCACCGTGAGATGAAGGAAGACAATGACGCAAAGCATGTCGCGATTGCCGGATCGATGGCCGGGTTTATCGAAGAAAACGGCCATCTCAATCTGGACCGGTATTTGAAAACCCAGGCGGATGCCGGCTATATCCTGTACGTGACGGACCGCGAAGGGAGCGGCAGCTTCTACGGCGGCCCGTTTGACGACAAGACCCTTCCGCAGGGCACGGTCGAAAGCGTGCTATCAGGGGAAACCTATCACGGTATGCGCGATCTGCCCGCGGAAACATTCTGGGCAGGGTATTTCGCCAATGACCTTGCCAATACGGCAGGGGTTCTGTTCACCTATGACGGCCGTCCGCATGCGCTTTTTATCCGGCCGGACATCGGCCTCCTGTTCAATGAGCTGCATTGGCTGACGGCGATTATGCTCGTGTCGATCGCGGTGATCGGCTTTCTTGCGGTCCTGATTACGGCAAAGCGCCTGATCCGGCCGCTCACGGAGCTGACGGAGGCGACAAACCGGGTCGCGGAGGAGCGGTTCACGGACCTTCCGGATATCCGCCGGGCGGATGAAATCGGACAGCTGTCGGACAGTTTCCGGAGGATGGCCGGCAAGCTTGCGGAAAACGATCAGGCGAGAAAGGCGTTCATCAGTGATGTTTCGCACGACTTCCAGTCGCCGCTGCAGAACATGAAGGGTTACGCGACACTTCTCATGGACCCGGAACTGCCCGCGGAGCGGCGAGTGGAGTATGCGGACATCATCCGGAGCGAATCCTCCAGGCTCTCGGTCCTGTCCGGCCAGCTGCTTGTCCTGACATCAATCGACCAGTTCAAGGAGTTGCCGGAGCCCAATCTCTTCAGTGTGTCCGAGCAGCTGAAGGAGACGGTGCGCAAGTCCCGCTGGCCATTTGAGGAAAAGGGGATTTCTGTGACGCTTGAAGCAGAAGAGGCATCCTTCAACGGAGACCGGGAGCTGCTCGGCAAAGTTTGGGAGAACCTTTTGTCCAATGCTGCAAAGTACACGCCGGATGGCGGGGAGGTATGGGTCCGGCTAACCGACTCGGCCGAATCTGTGACGGTCACTGTAGAGGATTCCGGCCCGGGAATCCCGCTTGAGGAACGTGAGCGGATCTTTGGCCGATTCTTCCGTTCTGACGTGGCCAGGACCGCGGGAGGAGGTACAGGACTCGGGTTGTCGATTGCAAAGGAGGTCGTTGTGCTTCACGGCGGTTCCATTTCCGCAGGCGAGTCACCGGCCGGCGGCGCCCGGTTCACCGTGAAGCTTCCGAAGTAACGTCCGGATTGACCGTTTTGTCACCCCCAGTTCATCTTCCGTTCAACTTAGGAATTTATAATAAATCCAACAAGTAAGGGGGGATCAACATGCAAGAAAAATGGAGTCTGCGCCTGATGCGGATCGCCGCCGTTTTCGGACTGATCGGGACAGTGATCGGCTCCCACATGGCGGGTGCGGGGTCGTATGCGTTCCGCCCGATCCACGCTCATATCCTGCTCGTCGGGTGGCTGTCGGTGTTTGCCTGGGGCGTCTTTTATAAGCTGTATGCTGTGCGTTCACAGAAGCTCGTCGCCATCCACGGCTGGACCGGGATCCTCGGTGCGATTGGCCTCACAACGGGGATGTGGCTGCAGTTCATGCAGCCGTTCGGCATCAATGAAACGTTCTCGCTCATCTTCTACATCGTCGGCGGGACCACTCTGCTCGTCGCGTTCGCATTGTTTGTCGCGGTAACCTTTATGACTGAGAAAGAAGGGAATCGCCGATGAAAGGGAAACGGAAGTATTGGGCGACCCTGCTCATCTGGATCATCGCGGCGTCCGTGCTGTCTGTTGCGGCACCTGGAGCAAGGGACTTTTTTGAACCGAACAAAAACTCAGGTCTTCCGGCGGATGAGCCGTCGATTGTCGCATCGGAGCGGATCGACGACTTCTTCCCTGCGGAAGAAGGGGTTCCTGCCATTGTTGTCGCGGAAAATGAAGACGGCCTGACCGAAGAACAGATCGCCGGCTTTGCAGAAGTGATCGGTGGTCTTTCTGAAAACGAGTCCTATGAAGACGTGACGGCCATCCCGGCTCAGGCGCTTCTCGGAACAAGGGATACGTTCCTCTCGGAAGACGTGACGGTGTTCTTCGCGCCCGTCACTTTGCCGGGGCTTGAAGGAAATGACCTGAAGGCCCTCTTGGATGACATGAAAGAAACCGTAGCCTCCGAAGCGGGTGAGGGCCTGGAAATCTACTGGACCGGACCTGCCGGCATCTCGGCTGATGCGGTCGAATTGTTCTCCAGGGCGGATGTAGTCTTAATTCTTTCCACTGTGGCCATCATCCTGGTTCTTCTCCTGATCATCTACCGCTCACCGCTTCTGGCGCTGATTCCGCTTGTCGGGGCGTCGATCGTCTATGTGGTCGTCGACAAAGTGGTCGGACTCGGGGCTTCGGCAGGATGGTATGTCACGGAGAACCAGTCGATTTCAATCATGCTTGTCCTCTTGTTTGCGGTCGTCACCGACTACTCGCTCCTTGTGTTCTCACGATTCCGGGAAGAGCTGAAGACACATGAAGACACTGCCGGGGCGATGGATGCCGCGGTCAGGGGTATCCGGGAACCGATCTTCTTCAGCGGAAGCACAATCTTCCTCGGCGTTCTGACGCTGTTTTTCGCACTGTATGAGTCATACCGGAACTTCGCGCCGGTGTTTGCGATTGCTGCGGCCATCATTCTGATCGCCGGACTGACGCTGCTGCCTGCCCTGTTCGCCATTGCCGGCCGCAAGGCGTTCTGGCCGAGGATTCCGGCGTACGGCGAAGAGAAGTCTGACAAGAAAACCATCTGGTCGCGCATCGCGGACAAAGTCACGGCCCGTCCGGTTGCGTTTCTGGTACCGGTGCTGGCGCTGCTGGTCATTGCTTCGATCAACACGGTGAACTACAAGGAATCATTCGATCTGATCAAGTCATTCCCGGATGACCTGTCCTCACGCCAGGGGTTTGAGGTGCTGGGCGGGGCATTCGGCGAAGGGGAGCTGGCCCCGGGCACGGTGCTGGTCGTATCGGACGATGCGATCACCCCGGACCAGGCTGCCGATCTGGCCTCCAGGATCGAAGAAGTACCGGGCGTCGCGGGTGCTTCGTTCCAGGGCATGCCGGTATCGGAAGACGGGAAGGCAGCACGTGTTACGGTGACGTTTGATGCAAACCCGTATGCCGGCGAAGCACTTGATGCCGCCAACCGTCTGAGGGACCGGGGCGCTTCAATCGCGCAAGTTGCCGGTATTGAAGCATCGGAGTTCCACCTGGCCGGCCAGAGCGCGGTCAATGCGGATCTCAGGGACATCAATGACCGGGATACACTGCTCGTTATGATCGCTGTTGCGGTCCTGATCACGCTCATGCTGGCTGTCCAGACACGCTCGCTCATCGCGCCGCTGTATCTGATCGGCACGTTGCTGCTGTCCTTTGCGGCGACACTCGGGCTGTCGATCTTCCTGTTTGACGTGTTCTTCGGAACAGATGAAATCAGCTACCGCATCCCGCTCTACACCTTCGTCTTTCTGATCGCGCTCGGCGTCGACTATTCGATCATGCTGATCGCCCGTATCCGGGAGGAGCGGAAGCATCACGAGCTGAAGGAGGCGGTCAAGCTCGGCCTGGAAAAGACCGGAGGTGTCATCAGCTCCGCGGGCCTTATCCTTGCAGCCACCTTCCTTGTGCTCGGGACGATGCCGGTCTACGAGCTGAAGCTGTTCGGAATCATGATGGCACTCGGCATCATGATCGACACGTTCATCGTCCGGCCGCTGCTCATCCCGGCCATCATCCTTCTGCTCGGAAAGAGGAGCGGAATCTGATTAAATTATAAAGCCCCGCAGGTCCGGTCATCGTGCCGGTCCTGCGGGGCTTTTTGTTATTCAATAATGATTTCCTTGGCCGGCATCGTGTGCTGGCCGCGGGCGGTCGTATGCGGGATCACCTTGTAGGTGCCCGGTTCGTCAAAGGTTTTCGTGATGGGATAAGATTCTTCTCCGTCGAATTCGGCCACGATCATTTCGCTTTCCCCGGCCTCGTTCTGGATTTCGTATTTTACTTCATCCGCGTCTTCAACAACCTCATCGCCCAATGTGACGACGGTGCGGATGGTCACTTCTTCTCCGGCAGCCGCTTTCTCCGGCAACTGCATATCCACGGTAAGCGGGTGCACGACTGCATCCTCATCACCATGCTCCGCATGGCTTCCATCGTGTCCGCCGCCGTCACCCGACTTCCCGTCTTCGGCTGTACCGCAGGCGGCGAGCAGGAGGATTAGGAAAGCGGACAAAAGCATGAAATTGAATTTTTTCATGAAGTAACCCTTCTTTCAATTTGTGCTGACTTTATCAAACCATATGGGCGGGCGGCAAGCGTGACAAACAGGCAACGTTTACGACGATTCCGTGACAGTCGTCCCGGCGTGCCGTCTGTGCTCAAGCAGGGTGGGCAGGACCATGCCGAAGAGGATGACGATAATCCCTGCGAGCTGCACGCCTGAAAACGGCTCGTGAAGGAGCAGCACGGAAACGGTGACCGCGACCGGCAATTCGGCCGAGCTCAGGATTGATGACAGCCCGGAGCCGACATGCGGCACTGCGATCCCGAAAAGAGCAACCGGCGCAATAATCCCGAAGACGCCGAGCAGCAGCCCGTACATCCAGAGGCCGTCGGGCAGGCTGCCGTTCCAGAGGATTTCGGGAGACTGGAAGACCGAAATGACGATGACGGCAACAAATGACGTGATGAGCAGCCGGGTGAGCGTATCCATGCCTTCGACCGTCTTGCGGTTCGAGAAGATAAAGAGCGAGAAGGTGAGCGCAGCGGCCATGCCCCATGCCCAGCCCTGCCAAGGAATGCCGGTCAGGTCGGTGCCGATCAGGCCGGCGGCGAGGATCGTGCCCGCGAAGAGAAGGATAAGCGAAAGGATTTCAGCGCGGTTCGGCAGCCGCTTCCTTGCGATGCAGTCGATCAGCATTCCGATCCAGGTAAACTGGAAAAGCAGGACGACGGCAAGCGAGGCGGGCAGGTAGACCAGCGACTTCCCGTATACGATCCCGGTCGCTGCCGTGAAAATACCTGCCGGGATCAGTGCCGATGCCCCTTTCAGGTTCGGCAGCCGCCGGTTGATGGCGGCAAACAACAGCAACGCCAGGAAAAAGCCGGTCATGTATTGGGCGGTGACCGCTTCGGATGCCGTAAAGCCGGCATTCATGGCGAGCTTGATATTGGTTGACAGGATGCCGTAGCAGGACGAACCCACTGCGATCATCACAGGATAAATCCATTTTGGCATTTCTGTGTTTCCTCCATTCCAACCGCTAGTATAGCATGGCCGGATGGTACGGAGGGAGCGGAAGCGCCGCCGAAGCAGGGGAACAGCCGACGGTAATATTTTCTTCCGGACGAAACTTCGGGGCCCTGCGAAACGTAGAATAACCATCATGATCATGGAGGGATTCCCATGTCCATCACCGAACAGCTTGCCGAGATTCCCTGGGGGCTGGTCTGGCCGCTGATTGCAATCCAGTTCGTTCTCATGACGGCGGCTCTGATCGACCTGAACAAAAAACGCTCGACTAACGGTCCGATCATCCTCTGGGTATTCATCATCATCTTCATCAATACGATCGGCCCGATACTCTACTTTACGGTCGGGAGGCGGCATTCGTGAATGCGGTCCTGGAAGTATCGGGGCTCACGAAGCAATATGACGGAGTCCGTGCGGTGGACAGCCTGACGTTTTCCCTCGCTGAACATACCGCGACGGCACTGATCGGGCCGAACGGGTCCGGCAAGACGACGACCCTCTCCATGCTGGCGGGTCTGCTCCGGCAGTCGTCGGGCACGATCCGGTTCAGCGGCGCGGGTAAAGATCCGCGCAGCGCCATCGGATTTCTGCCCCAGTATCCAAACTTCTTCCCCTGGATGACGGCGATCGAGTACATGGAACTGGCGGCCGGCCTGACCGGCATAGGGGGCCGGGACGTGCGCACGGCATGCGAGAAGACGCTCGGCTTTGTCGGGCTGGGGGATGCCGGGAAAAAGCGGATCGGCGGCTTTTCGGGGGGGATGAAACAGAGGCTCGGACTTGCCCAGGCGATCATCCACCGGCCTGCGCTTCTTCTTCTGGACGAACCGGTGTCCGCGCTTGACCCGGCGGGCAGGCGGGAAGTGATGGAGATGCTGAAGGAGATCGGCGAAACCTCGACAATCCTTTATTCGACCCATATCCTGAACGACGCGGAAGAGATGACGGATCAGCTGCTGTTTCTCCGGAGCGGAAAGCTGATCGAGCAGGGCCCTCTCCGTCAGGTCAGGGAAAAGTACGGCGGCTCCGGCTTCCGGGTCTCCTTCAGCGACAGGGAGGCGGCGGAGCAGTTTGCCGGGGCGGCGCCATGGACTGCCCGTGTTGACGGCCCGGCCGTCATGATCTCCGGGGATGCGGTCTCGATGGAAGCATTGCTCCGTTTCGCCTCGGAACACCCGGCAGGCATTACCGGCATCGGCAGGGCTTCCGTGAGACTCGAGGATATCTTCATGAAGGTGGTGGGGAAGCCGTGAATCAGTACAGGCTTTTTCTCGGCAAGGAATGGCGTGAGCAGGCGAGGAGTTTCAAACTCTTCTGGGTACCGCTCGTCTTTATCTTTTTCGGTGCGCTGGAACCGCTCACCTACCATTTCCTTCCTCAAATATTGGAGAGCGTCGGCAACCTGCCGGAAGGGTCAGAGTTCACGTTGCCCGAGATGACGGGTGCGGACGTCTACGCTTCGCTTACCGGACAGTACCAGACGGTCGGGCTGCTTGTTCTTGTGCTGGCATTCATGGGCTCGCTGTCCGGGGAGCGGAAAAGCGGCACGGGGACGCTGCTGTATGTACGGCCGATTTCCTATGCGGCCTATTACCTTTCCAAATGGACGTCTGCCGTGCTGCTTGGAGCTGCGTCCCTCTGGCTCGGTTATGGGATGGCGGCAACCTATATCGTCCAGCTGTATGACCAGGTGCCCGATTTGCGCGATGTTGTGCTGTTTCTCCTGGTAATGGCGGTGTGGATCGTATTTGTCGTGACCCTCACGCTGACGGCAAGCGCGTCGCTTCCGACTGGCGGGGCTGCGGGTGCCGCGCTCGGAATCCTGTTTATCGGCATGATGATTGACGGTCTGGTCGGGACGTACTGGACCTGGTCCCCGTGGAAACTTCAGTCTTACGGATTGGCGTATCTGACGGGCGGCCCCGACACCGGTGACCTGGCCGGGGCGCTCATTGTGACTGCGGTACTGACGGCCTTATTGGCTCTGTTCGGCATCCTGCAGGCCCGGAGGAATGCAGCAAAGGCAAAAGTATAAAGGCTCGGGGAAAAGGACAGACCGGGTTCCCGGACGGTCGCATTATTTAAGTCGGTTCTGATAGAGACGGCCGGTAAAACGTCATTTCCCGGGAAATAACGACGTGTTCCGACATTCTCCGGCATCATCATTTCGACTTGTGATCTGAATGAAGTGGAGGCGGAGGAGAATCTCCGCACGCAAAATCCCCCGGGCGGCTAAGCTGCCGCCCGGGGGATTTCCGCGTGATCAGTTTTCGTCTTCCAGCGTTTCTTCGTTCTGCTGATAGTCCGCGCCGGGGAATTTCTGGGTGGTCGAGGAGTCATGTTTGGTCATCCGGTTATGGTTTTCCTCAATCTCCTCCTGTTTCCGGTCTTCTACGGGAATGGCGTCGACATGCTTCATATCCTCATCCCTGTCGTAGATGCTCTCGCCTTCCAGTCCTTTCATGTTTTCGGGGTTGTCCTTATTCTCGGGCGTCAGATCCAGTTCTTCTTCCACGCCCCAAGTTTCCTCTACTTTTTTCTTCTCCTGACGGTTTTCCATCTTACGCACCTCTTTCCTTTATTAACCGGTTATTACCGCGATTTTCATGGGCATTCCGGAGGTTTTCCTACTACTATTATTTCCATCCGGACTCCGCTTCAAACCAGATGCGGCAGGCATCCCGGTCGAAGAGTCTTTCATTTTTGTAATAGTTTCAGACTCTGTTACCCGGGTAAACACCAAGTAGTCGCACCTCAACATCAACAACAAAAAGATGGAGGGATTCAGAATGGTAAACAGAAAGTATATCGGTACGTATCGCACAGAAGATGAAGTGATGAACAAGATCGAGCAGCTGAAGACGGAAGGGTATGACGAGTCCAGCCTTTACGTAGTAACGAACAACTCGGATAATCTGAATACGCTGCGGGGACGGATGGACGTTGATGCACGCGGCACAGATGATGACCGCGGCTGGCTCGACCGCTTCATGGACTTCCTCGGAGGGGACGAAGCGAACCGCGGCGCCTTCAACGACATGGGCTTCACGGAAGAAGAAGCGAACCAGTACTATAACGATGCACGCGACGGCGGCATCCTGCTGTTTGCTGATGCAGACTACGGACATGCCGGCGGCGATATGATGAACAGCACGAATGTCGGCCATTACGACTCCGGTGTAGTGAACCAGGACGGCATGACAGTGGATGCGCCTCCGCTCGGCGAAGGCCGCGGCGAGACAGTCGGCTCCGGTCGCTATACGGAAAGCGAGCATCTCCACACCCATGCGCATGAACATGATCACCATGATCATCTCCATGAAGATGACGAAGCACGCCGGCTCCGTCTTCACGAGGAGAAATTGAATGTCGACAAGCAGCGCGTCCAGACAGGCGAAGTCGATATCGACAAACATGTCGTCACAGACGAGCAGACCGTGGAAGTACCGGTCACACGTGAAGAAGTGTATGTAGAGCGCCGTAAAGTGGACGGTGAATACGCAGACGGCGAAGTGTTTGAGGACGAGGACAGCATCCGCATCCCGGTAACGGAAGAGCGCGTCGAAGTGACGAAGCGCCCTGTCGTCAACGAGGAAATCGTCGTCGGCAAACGCGAAGTCCAGGATACTGAGACTGTCAGCGAAACAGTACGCCGTGAAGAAGTGGACATCGACAAATCCGGCAATGTGCATGAAGAGTACGGCCGTGCAGGCGGGGAAACACGCGCATTCAATGAGGCTGCATCGGATTTCGACCTCAATGACGAAGAAGATCTCGAACTGCGCAACCGCGACCTGGACAATCGCGACCTGAACGACCGCGGTCGTCTATAAGCCAGAGAGACTCATTCAGCAAGGAGGAATGCAAGATGGCAGACAAGGACAATGGCTTTTCCGATAAAATGAAAGGCGCTGTCAACAAAGTAAAAGGTGAAGCAAAAGACCAATGGGGCAACGCCACGAATGATGCCTCCATGCAGGCCGATGGCAAGTACGACAAAGCCAAAGGCAATGTCCAGGACAAGATCGGGGATTTCAAGGACCGATTCTCCGATGGCGAGCGATAAGTACCTTTAAGCCGGGGAGGCAATGCCTCCCCGGTATTTTTTTGCCTAAAATGGGTCGAAAGTCTGTTGGCGAAAAACCAAAAAGATACGGGAAAAACCAAAAAACATGACTAATTATCGTTGAAAGAATTTTCTAATAAATTTATACTGGAAGAAAAAGAGAACGGGGAAAGGCGGGAGTGAAATGAAGTTGAGAAAGGGCAGGTATGCCAAGTGGCAGGGCAGGGACTATGAGCTTGCATCTTACCAGCGGATTTATTACTTGACCACAGATGATCCTTCTCTTGCGGACGAAGGCTTTCGGCCACAGGAAGGACGCCCGGGCCGCTATATTCGGGAAGTATCGGTGAAAGAGCTGGAGGATGCCTACGAAATCATCCCCTATACGGTCTATAAAAGCCACCGATTTACCATCGAAGGCGAGACCCGGGATGGAAAACTCGTCATGGTTACAAGCGACCCTTATGTCCGGAATGATGTGGAGGTAAAGCCGTACGGCCGGCATGAGTTCATCATCGAAGTGTCTCCGGATGAGGTCGACGTTGCAGAAGAGCGCAGAGGAATCCTTGGATTCAGTAGCCAGACCTCCGTTTATCAGAAATATCTGAAGTAGAAAAACAACATATGCTATAATAATAAAAAGGTTCACCAAAATGGGTGGACCTTTTTAGAGTCAATTATATCAACGATAAAAGAGAAGACGGGGGTTTTGGAATGCTTGTGTTTGATAATGTCTCAAAGGTCTATGCAGGCGGCAAGCGAGCCGTCGACCATCTGAATCTTGAGATTGAAGAAGGAGAGTTTGTCTGCCTGATCGGCCCCAGCGGATGCGGAAAGACGACGACCATGAAAATGATCAACCGGCTGGTCCGCCCGACGGAAGGGAAGATCCTTCTGAACGGAGAGAACCTGCTCGACAAAAACGTGGTCGAGCTCCGGCGGTCGATCGGCTATGTCATCCAGCAGATCGGCCTGTTTCCGCATATGACAATCCGCGACAATATTGCACTCGTCCCGCGGCTCAAGGGCATGCCTGCGGAAGAACGGAACGGGCGGGCGGAAGAACTGATGGAACTCGTCAATATGCCAAAAGAATTCCTGGATCGCTATCCGCATGAGCTGAGCGGCGGCCAGCAGCAGCGGATCGGTGTCCTGCGTGCACTCGCCTCCGATCCGCCGCTGATTCTCATGGACGAGCCGTTCGGCGCGCTTGACCCGATCACCCGTGATTCGCTGCAGGCCGAGTTCAAGCATCTTCAGCAGACGCTTGGCAAGACCATTATCTTTGTTACCCATGACATGGATGAAGCGCTGAAGCTGGCCGACAAAGTCGTCATCATGCGTGCGGGGAAAATCGTGCAGGTCGGATCGCCCGATGAGATTCTCCGCAATCCGGCCGATGAATTCGTTGAAGACTTTATCGGCAAGGAACGCCTCGCCCAGGCGAGACAGCAGCTCCAGACAGTCGGCCAGATCATGAATCCCGATCCGGTTTCGGTCGGCATGGGCGAAACCCTGTCCCAGGCCGTCAAGATCATGCGGAGACGCCGGGTTGATTCCCTGCTTGTGACGGACGGGGCGGGCGTGTTCCGCGGCTGGGTGACGGTCGAAATGATCGAGCGGCACAAAAATTGGGATGCAGCCGTCGCAGATATTATGGAGACGGATGTCCCGACCGTACGGGCGGATACCCTTCTCCGTGATGCAACACGCAATATCCTTGTCCGCGGCCTCAAATACGTCCCGGTCGTGGACGATCGGAAACATCTGGCCGGCATCCTCACCCGGACAAGTCTTGTCGATGTCCTCTACGACTCCGTCTGGGGAGATGCGGAAGATGAATCTTCCGGAATGGCTGACGGGGAGGGAGCCTGATGGACAGTATCGGGAATTTCTTCTCCGAGTACGGTGCACTTTTGTTCGAAAAGACGTGGGAGCACCTGTTCATTTCGTTTGCCGCTCTCGCACTGGGCGTGATTGTTGCGGTGCCGCTCGGCATCCTGCTTGTGCGCCTGCCGAAGATCGCCGGGCTTATCATGGGCATCGCCGGTGTCGTCCAGACGTTCCCCAGCCTCGCCATCCTCGCATTCTTCATTCCACTCCTCGGAATCGGGAAAGTCCCGGCGATCGTCGCGCTGTTTCTTTACTCCATGCTGCCGATCCTCCGGAATACATACATCGGCGTGAAAAATGTGGATCCGAACCTGCTGGAAGCATCGCGCGGGATGGGCATGACGGCGTTTCAGCGGACGACGCGTGTCGAGCTGCCGCTGGCGGTTCCCGTCATCATGGCAGGGATCCGGATGACCGCGGTCTATCTGATCGGCTGGGCGACGCTTGCCTCATTTATCGGAGGAGGCGGGCTCGGGGACTTTATCTTTGACGGGCTGAACCTGTTCCGTCCGGATCTGATCATCGGCGGAGCGGTGCCGGTCACGCTTCTCGCCATTTTGCTCGACTGGATTCTCGGCAAGCTGGAAAAAGCGGCAACACCGCTTGGTATCCGTCTGGAAAGGGGGGAGGCGTGATGAAGAACCGTCTTTTTCGGACCGGTCTGATCGCCGCGCTTGTTGCCGCCCTTCTTGCGGGCTGCGCGCTCCCGGGGCTCGGGGGCGGCGCGGACGGCACGATCCGCATCTCTACGCTGACCCATACCGAGACGCAGGTGCTCGGCCATATGCTGCGTCACCTGATCGAGGAGGAAACCGACCTGAAAGTGGAGATGGTCGAAAACCTCGGCACCTCGATCATCCAGCATCAGGCGCTTACCGACGGGCAGGTGGATATCACCGCGGCCCGTTATACAGGCACCGACATGGCGTCCATTCTTGATGTCGAACCCATGAAGGATCCTGATGAAGCAATGGCATTTGTCCAGAAGGAATTTGACGAGCGCTTTGACCAGATTTGGTATGACTCGTACGGTTTTCAGAACACCTATGCGTTCACCGTGACGGCGGAACTCGCGGAAGCGGAAGGGCTCGAGACGGTCTCCGACCTGGAGAAAGTCGCCGACAGCCTGACGCTCGGCGTGGACAACAACTGGCTGAACCGCCAGGGGGACGGATACCCGGGCTTTATTGAAGCCTATGGATTTGAATTCGGTGAGGCACTTCCGATGTCGATCGGGCTCGTCTACCAGGCGGTCAAAAGCGGCAAGATGGATGTCGTCCTGGCCTACAGTACGGACGGGCGGCTTAAAGCGTTCAACCTGAAGACGCTCGAAGACGATAAGCGCTTTTTCCCGCCGTATGAAACGTCGCCCGTCACGCGCAAAGACGTGATCGAGAAACACCCGGAACTGGACGAACTGCTCCGGCGCATGGCCGGCACGATCGATGCGGAGACAATGACCTTGCTGAACTACGAGGCCGACGTCAATAAGAAAGAGCCGGCCATCGTTGCAAAAGAATTCCTCGAGGAACACAACTATTTCAGGGACAAGGGGGAGTGATGGAATGGAGACCATCCAGGAACTGTGGAATTACTATCAGCTGAACGGATCCTACGTCATGGAGCAATTCATCCGCCATTTCCTCATGTCGGCCTACGGCGTGCTGTTTGCCGCCATTGTCGGCATCCCGGCAGGCATCCTGATCGCCCGATACGGCAAGCTGAGCGGCTGGGTGCTCACGGCGGCCAACCTGATCCAGACCATCCCGGCGCTCGCGATGCTCGCGGTCCTCATGCTCGCCATGGGGCTAGGCGCCAACACGGTCGTCATGAGTCTGTTTCTCTACTCGCTCCTGCCGATCATCCGGAACACCTACACCGGCATCCGGAGCGTCGACAGTTCGATCCTGGAGGCGGGACGCGCCATGGGGATGACGGGTGCCCAGCGGCTGTTCATGGTGGAACTGCCGCTGTCGCTATCGGTCATCATGGCGGGCCTGCGCACAGCGCTGATCATAGCAATCGGTGTCGCCACAATCGGCGCGTTTATCGGCGGCGGGGGCCTCGGATCGATCATCATCCGGGGCACGAACGTTACAGACGGCGCAGCCATCATTCTCGCCGGCGCCATCCCGACCGCCCTCATGGCTGTTATCGCGGACGTTGTCATGGGCTGGATTGAAAAAGCCCTATCGCCCGCCAACCAGAAGCGGGCCGCCAAAACCGGCACAGCGAATACGTGACAGAGCCGCCCCCGCAACGACACGCGGGGGCGTTTTTTGTGTGGCGGTCGCGAAATCCCGAGTTGCGGCCGCGAATTCAGACATTGCTGCCGCGGACTAACCCGGTTGCCTTCCTTCGCCCGTCATGTTCCACCATCCATCTTCGTACAATTCTGAAAGCCGGATTTCATTTCCGTCATCAGTCCTCATGCGGTACAATGAGAACACTTTGAAACTCCCGTTTTCTTGGGAGAAAGGAAGACTGCAATGAAGAAATTTCTCCTGTTCCTGCTGCTGATTGCGGCGGCCGCCGCTTATATCGTCTATGATAACGGACGGCTGTCGGTGACTGACTACACCGTGTCGGACAACCGGATCCCCGAGTCATTCGATGGACTGAAAATCGTCCAGGTCTCGGATGTCCATGACGCGGAGTTCGGCGGGGGGCAGGCGGATCTGATCGAGGCTGTCCGCGGGGAAAATCCGGATTATATCTTCCTGACAGGGGATTTTATCGACAGCAACCGGTATGACCTGGAACGCAGCATGGCAATGGTTTCCGCATTCACCGGCATGGCGGAGGTTTTCTACGTGACCGGCAACCATGAAGTCGCGACCAATGAAGTCGATGAAATCACATCCGCCCTCTCGGAGGCGGGTGTCCACGTGCTCCGGAACCAGGCGATGATGGTCGGCTCGGGCAACAGCAGCATCGCGATCGCGGGCATCGATGATCCGCTTACCGGCGTCGGCACGGAAGGGGAGGATGCGTTCACCCGCCATGCAATTGAGCAGGCGACCGCGGAAGTCCCGCAGGGAATGTTCACCATTCTGCTTGCCCACCGGCCGGAGCAGTTCGGGACATACGCCGATATGGACATCCCGCTCGTTTTTTCGGGACATGCGCATGGCGGCCAGGTCCGCATTCCATTTGTCGGCGGGCTCAACTCACCCGGGCAGGGCTGGTTCCCGGAACTGACATCGGGCATCCACGGACAGGGCGGCACGCAGCTTGTCATCAGCCGCGGGCTTGGCAACAGCCAGGTTCCGCTCCGACTCCTCAATACGCCGGAGATCGTTTCCGTCACCTTACAATCTGATAATTAAAATGACACCCGGGTACGGCGTTCAGCCGCTGCCCGGGTGTTTGATTTCCATGAGCCGGTCGTCACCTTCCTGTGGATTTCCGCGGCCGTCGGTATTGTTGGTGATGAAATAAACCGAGTCTCCGTCCGAAAACACATCCCGCACACGGCCGTACCCTTCGATCCTCCGGAGAAGGCTGCCGGTCCCCGGGTCGAACACAAGGACCGCTTCTCCCCGGAGGGCCCCCGCATAAAGCTGGCCATCATGATAGGCCAGTCCGGACGGTGCCCAGGTCTCATTGTCTCCCGAGGTCGCAAGAGGCCGCTCCATGCCTTCCCGCTGTTGCGTCCCCTGGATCACCGGCCAGCCGTAGTTCCGGCCTTCCTCAATGCGGTTCAGTTCATCGTTTGCAGACTGGCCGTGCTCGGTTGCATACATCACACCGTTTTCGTCCCAGGCGAGCCCCTGAGGATTCCGGTGTCCCAGCGTGTACACTTCGAATTCGCCGGCTTCATTCAATCGGAGAATTTTGCCGTTCAGCGACTCCGGATCCTGTGCGGTGCCGGGTTCGAGCCGGTCACCGACTGTCGCGAAAAGGGTGCCGTCCGGGGACAGGGCAAGCCTGCCCCCGTGGTGAACGGGCCCCGACATCACCATGTCCAGATGGATGTCCGTCTCCCGCCAGCCGGCATCGCCGCGCCTGAGCGTGACAATCCGGTTCACCGGACCGTTTGGCCCCTCATATGTGTAATAGGCAAACGCTTCCCGGTTTCCGTCAAATCCGGGCTTCAGCACAAAGCCCATCAGGCCCGCCTCCGCCGCTCCGGACAGCGGGGCGGAAAGCCCGGCATCCAGCCGGCTTACTGTCCCGTCCGCTCCGATTTCCGCGATGGTCCCGCCCCGTTCGGAGATGTAGAACGTACCCCCGTGCCGGTCGATTGACCACGGCGAACGCAGGCCCGTTGCGACTTCTACGATCTCTTCCTGCATCCCTTCCAGAACAGCCTGTTCCTGCCCGGTACTTTCTTCAACGGGTTCAACCGCCTCCTCCGCTCCGTCCGAACAGCCTGCCATGACCAGCAGGAAAAAACAACACACAACCGCCAACCGCTTCATCCGGATCCTCCTTATCTTCTCGTTTTCACTATCATACCCGCTGCTCTTTTTTCCGTCCTGCCGCCTCTTTGCTATAATGGAAGAATCAGTGGATGGGAAGTGTTGTGGATGGAGAACCGGACAGAACGGCCCGCATATACGATGAGGGATGCCGCATTCTGGAAGATTATCGGGGCACTGGGATTTGCCTCGCTGTTTGTGTTTGCTGCAATGTATACGACGCAGCCGCTCCTGCCGCTTTTCACGGAGGAGTTCGGCGTATCGGTCTCCTCTTCCAGTTTGTCCGTCTCCCTTACAACGCTCGGGCTGATCTTCGGCCTGCTCGTCATCAGCTTCCTGTCCGACCGGCACGGGCGGACGCTTTACATCAAATGGTCGGTCGCGCTTTCGGTCATTCCGTTTTTCATCATGCCGCTCACCGATTCGTTCTGGCTGATTCTCATTCTCCGATTCCTGCAGGGTTTCACGCTCGCCGGGGTTCCGGCGGCGGCAATCGCCTACATCAGCGAGGAAGTGGACCGGAAAAGCGTCAGCTTTGCGACCTCGCTTTATATCTCGACGAACGCACTTGGCGGGATGGCGGGAAGGGTGCTGACGGGGTATGTCACCGAACACTACTCCTGGCAGACGGCGTTCTACGGCCTGGGGATCGCCGGGGCACTGATCGCCGCTGCGGTCATCTTCCTGCTGCCGAAGTCCAGGCGGTTTGAGGCGGCGGACGGCACCGCCCGGCAGGACATGGAGGCGTTCCTGTTCCATCTCAAGAATCCGCTCCTGCTTATCTCGTTCGGTCTCGGGATCGTCCTTCAATTAAGCTTTACCGGTGTCTGGACATTCCTGCCGTTCCATCTGCAGGGAGATCCGTTCGGCCTGTCACTTGAAGCCATCTCCTATACATACTTTGCCTATGGCATCGGCGTGATCGGCTCGCCTTTGGCAGGCTGGCTGTCCGACCGGCTAGGCATCCGGCCCGTCCGGATGGCGGGTGTGCTTATCCTATCGGCGGGGATCCTGATCACGCTTGCGGAAAGTGTCGCCATGATAGTCATCGGGCTGTGCGTGATCTGCCTCGGCTTCTTTACCGCCCATTCGCTCACTGCTGCCACCGTAGGCCGTGATGCGACCCACCATAAGGGAAGTGCCTCCAGCCTTTATCTCGTTTCCTATTATGTCGGTGTTGCTGCAGGGAGCACGCTGCTGTCGCCGCTCTGGGCGGCGGGCGGCTGGACGCTCCTCGTCTTGTTCGCAGCGATCATCCCGGTCGTTTATCTGGCGTTTGCCATCGCCGCGAGGAAGCGGCTTGCGGCACGCGCGTAATACCCTATGAATCCATATGAAAAGCCATGCATCCAAAGCGGATGCATGGCTTTTTCCGTTCTTATTTAAGGAACTCCGGCAGTGTGTTCAGGTCGATGCCGAACACGGCCGGCAGCAGGAACCAGATAAACAGCGGGACGAGGACGATGCCCATGATGTTGAGGGCAAGTCCCGCCTTCGCCATATCGGGAATCCGCAGGTAGCCGGAACCGAACACGACCGCGTTCGGCGGTGTTGCAACCGGCAGCATGAAAGCACAGGAAGCGGCAACGCCGGCAGCGACCATAAGCGCGAACGGATGGACGTCAAGCGCGACGGCAAGGGCGCCCATGATCGGATACATCATTGCCGCTGTCGCGGTGTTGGACGTGATTTCGGTCAGGAAGATGACCAGTGCCGTGACAACGATGATCACGACGATCAGCGGGACGGCATCCAGAGCAGTCAGCTGTCCGCCGATCCATTCGGAAAGCCCCGATCCGACAAAGCCTGCCGCTATCGCAAGGCCGCCGCCGAAGAGAAGCAGGATGCCCCATGGAAGTTTGACGGCCGTCTCCCAGTCAAGCAGCCGGTCGCCCTTCACGTTGACGGCAGGGATCACAAACAGGACGATCGCAAAAAGCATCGCAATGACGCCGTCACTGATGCCCGGCAGGAAGTTCTGCAGGAAGAACGAACGCGTGATCCAGGATAGTGCCGCGAGAACAAAGACAGTGAACACCAATTTTTCCTCGGTAGAGGCACTGCCCAGTTTCTCTTTCTCGGCAAGGATCATCTCGCGTCCGCCGGGCAGTTCTTTGATTTTCTGCGGAAAGGCAATCTTCACGAGGTACAGCCAGATCAGGAGGATGAACAGCCAGGCGAACGGCGTTCCGAAGAGCATCCACTGGCCGAAGGAGATCTCGATGCCGTACATCTTTTCCATCGCAGCTGCGAGCGCGGTGTTCGGCGGCGTGCCGATCAGCGTCGCGATCCCGCCGACAGAAGCGGAGTAGGCAATCCCCAGCATCAGCGCCTTGCCGAAACCGAAGTTTTCTTGTGAAGTGTCGACCGATGGATCATTTTTCAGGGCGTCAGCCACCTGATAGGTGATGGCAAGTCCGATCGGCACCATCATCATCGCCGTTGCGGTATTGGAAATCCACATTGACAGGAATCCGGTGGCGACCATGAAGCCGAGAACGATCCGGTTGATGTTCGTGCCGATTGCCGAAATGATCGTGAGCGCGATTCGCCGGTGAAGGTTCCACTTTTCCATCGCGAGCGCGATCATGAAGCCGCCCATGAAGAGGAAAATGTTCTCGTCACCGTAGGCCGAAGCGGTGGACTTCACGTCCAGTCCGCCGGCAAGCGGGAAGAGGACAAGCGGCAGCAGGGATGTGACAGGAATCGGCACCGCTTCCGTGATCCACCAGGCGGCCATCCAGACCGTTCCCGCCAGGATGGCGCGTGCCTCCGGCGACAGCCCTTCCGGATTAAAGAAGAAGAGAATCAGGAAGAAAAGAAGCGGGCCGGCGATCAGCCCGATCAGCTGGGCCGTCGTATAGCTGCGCTCGTTTCGCTTGCTGTCCGGATCCTTCCCGGTGTAACCGAATGGCGCCCCCGAACCCTCGGCGTTCATCATGACTTTGTTTGGCCGGATAAAGAATGTAAAAAGACGTTTGGCTTCATCGTGCCAATCCCACATCCGGGACCAGGCGTTTTGAAACATATGTATAACCCCCTTTAGTGCGCTGTAACTAAACAGTCTTCCTTATTATACGTGGTGTCCCATCACAGAAACAATCAGTTTTTTGGGAGAATGCAGACTGTTCCTACCAAAGACATACGGTTCCTGAAAATTCTAAACCTTTTTGGGTGATTGATAGATTAATAAGTTTATAGGCGGGGTAACAAGGGAAGAGGCGGAAAGGATAAAGAATATGGGCAAGAAGCATGCAGTACCGGTATAAAAAGGATATCCGGGAGGTATGCTTCGTTGTAGATTTCTCATATTCAAAGAACACAAAAAGGAGGAACAGGCATGGCAGATGAAAAGAAAGACGTCTCCCGTCGCGATTTTCTCAAGACGGCAGGCGTGGCGACCGGTGCTCTGGTCGGAGGCGGCGTCATCGGCGGTCTGATCGGATACAACGCGAAGGACGGCGGTACGGCGACCGATGACGAGGAACGGAGCGGGGGCAGGGCGGACCAGTCGGCAGGCTCACCCGGCGGCCGGATGTTCTTTACGAACGACCATGATTTCAATGTTCTTTCAGAGGCGACGGAGCGGATCTTCCCGGAAGATGACCTTGGTCCGGGTGCCATCGGGCTGGGCGTGCCGTACTTTATCGACCATCAGCTGGCTGGCGCCTACGGCAACAATGAAAAAGAGTACATGCAGGGACCGTTCTACGGCGGCGAGGCCACACAGGGATACCAGAGCCGTTTGAGGCGGAAAGATATTTTCCTCCAGGGTATCCACAAGATGGAGCAGGAGGCGCAGAGCCGGTTCGAAAAGAGCTTCACCGAGCTGGAGGGCGAGCAAATGGATGAAATCATCACGGCCTTCCAGAAGGATGAGGTCGAAATGCAGGGTGTTGCGGCCGGCTTCTTCTTCCGCCTGCTCCGTTCGGCAGTACTTGAGGGGGCCTATTCGGATCCGATGTACGGCGGAAACGTGGGGATGGAAGGATGGAAGATGAAAGGCTTCCCTGGCCACCAGGCAGCCTATATCGACAAGATCGAAAGCGAAGAATTCGAAGAAATCGATCCGCAGTCCCTTGGCGGACATCACTGATTTTAGGAGGTAAATGAATGGCGACCACATTGGATAAAGTAGATGTCGTAACTGTCGGGGCAGGCTGGACCGGTGGTATTGTTGCAGCGGAAGCGGCTAAGGCCGGGCTGAAAGTCGTGAGTCTCGAGCGAGGGCGCGAGCGGGGGACGGAAGACTTCTTGCGTGTCCATGATGAGTATCGTTACGCGATCCGGTACGAGCTCATGCAGGACCTGTCAAAAGAGACCATCACGTTCCGCAACCGTCGTGACCAGCGGGCACTCCCGATGAGGACAATGGGTTCGTTCCTTCTGGGCGAAGGGCTCGGCGGTGCGGGTACGCACTGGAACGGCCAGACCTGGCGCTTCCTGCCTTATGATTTCGAGATCAAGACAATGTCCGATCAAAAATACGGCGCGAATAAACTGGGACCTGAATACCAACTCCAAGACTGGGGCATTACATACGACGAGTTGGAGCCGTATTACGATAAATTCGAGAAAACTGCCGGACTGTCAGGGGAGGATACGAACCCGTTCTGGGGGAAGCGGTCCAACCCGTTCCCGACGCCGCCGATGAAGAAAACGCCGATCCTCAAGAAATTCGAAAAAGCGACGCAGGACATGGGCTATACGCCGTTCATGATTCCGTCGGCCAACCTGTCCGAAGCGTATACGAATCCGGACGGCCAGACGATCAATGCCTGCATGTACTGCGGTTTCTGCGAGCGCTTCGGCTGCGAATACGGCGCGAAGACATCGCCTGAGATCACCGTGATCCCGACGGCAAGGGAGACGGGGAACTTCGAAGTCCGGTTCCACTCCAACGTCGTCGAAGTGCTGCATGAAGGCGGCAAGGCGACAGGGGTCCGGTACGTCAACTGGATGTCCGGAGAGGAATTCATCCAGCCTGCGGAAAGCGTGGTCCTGACAAGCTATGTCATGAACAATGCGAAGTTGCTCATGGTCTCGAACATCGGGGAGATGTATGATCCCGAGACCGGCCGCGGTACGCTCGGCCGGAACTATTGCTATCAGATTCTTCCGGGAGCAACCGGTTTCTTTGACGAGCAGTTCAACACCTTCATGGGTGCCGGATCGCTCGGCATGGCGATTGATGATTACAATGGCGACAACTTCGACCACAGCGATCTCGACTTCCTGCACGGCAGCCTGTTGACCATGACCCAGACCGGCGTGCGTCCGATTGCCACGAACCCGGTGCCGCCTGATACGCCATCGTGGGGATCCGAATTCAAGAAAGCATCAATTGAGAATTACACAAGGGTGCTCTCGGTCGGCTCGGAAGGTGCCTCACTTCCGCACCGTGATAACTATCTGACTCTCGATCCGACCTATAAGGATGCTTATGGAGTGCCGCTGCTCCAGCTCACCTACAACTTCACCGACCAGGACCGTGCCCTCCATAAGTTCATCACGGAGAAAGCGGTAGAAATTATGGAAGAGATGGGAGCCAAGCAGACGGTCGGAAGCAACCCGATCTCAGACTACGATATCGTGCCTTACCAGACGACGCACAACACGGGAGGAACCATCATGGGCGCCGATCCGGCAACCAGTGTCGTGAACAACTATCTGCAGCACTGGGAAATGGAGAACCTGTTTGTCGTCGGAGCAGGGAACTTTGCACACAACGGCGGCTACAACCCTACAGGTACGGTCGGTGCACTCGCCTACCGCTGCGCGGAAGGCGTCATCAAATACAGCAAAGAAGGCGGCTCGTTAGTTTAAGTGCTGAGGGCGCCGTTAAGAGGCGACAGGCATAAGGCATCCTGCGCAGCAAGGCCTGCCTTGCGGAGCGGGAGGACTTATGACCCCGAGCCTCTGGCGTCCGAAGCCGGATAGTTTAAGTGCTGAGGGCGCCGTTAAGGGGCGACAGGCATAAGGCATCCTGCGGAGCGAGGCCTGCCTCGCGGAGCGGGAGGACTTATGACCCCGAGCCTCTGGCGTCCGAAGCCGGATACTCTAAGTGCTGATGGCGGAAAGGTTTAACGGTCCCGCATTAGAGGAAGTTTAACAATAAAAGGAGGCGATCCGCATGGGTGGCATCGCAAGTATTGGTGTTCCGGGGCTGATCATCATCCTCGTCATCATCCTGATTCTGTTTGGCCCGAGGAAGCTTCCTGAAGTCGGTTCGGCGGTCGGCAAGACGCTGTCCGAATTCAAGAAGTCGGCAAAAGACATCATGGACGACGATGATGACAAGCCGAGAAAAGAGGAATTGAGGGAAGAACGTAAAGAAGCGTGACGGCAGGACCGGCCGGGCCGCCCGGCGGCTTTGGGCCGGTCTGCCGTCTTTGGCGCTTCTCGTGATTCATGAGGCGTTCAAAGACAGGAAGTGATCGATATGGATCCGTACGGAAATGATTACAATGCAACACTCAGCCCGGTCGACAAACGGAAAGCCGAGGCGAAACAGGCGGAGATCCAGAAGCAGGAAAAGATGTCCGAAGAGGCTGCTGAAGCGGAGGCAACTGCCGAGACGCTTGTCCAGGCGGCCCAGGAGCAGGGGGCCGGTACGCCGCCTCCGGAAAAACCGCCTCAGGATGGACCTGCGGGCGGGGAAGGGGATAGCTACATCACCCATCTTTCCGACCTCAGGAAGTCGCTGATCAAGGGCATCAGTGTATTCTTGCTTGTGTTCATTGCGGTCTTTTCGACCATCAACCTGTGGTTTCCGTATGTCACGAAGGGCCATAATCTGGTCATCCTCGGGCCGCTTGAGGTCGTAAAGTTTTACATGACCATGTCGGCGGCAATTGCCCTCGGGCTCTCGCTCCCGTTCCTCTGCCATTTTATCTGGCAGTTCGTCAAGCCGGGCCTGAAAGAGAATGAGTCGAGGTTCATCGGCCTGTATTCGCCCGTGATGCTGCTGCTCTTTCTCGGCGGCGTCGCATTCGGATACTTCATCATCCACCCGCTCAGCTATGAGTTCCTCCTGGGCTTCGGGGCAGAAAATTTCGATATTATGGTGTCGGCACAGGAGTATATGAGGTTTCTGCTCATGACGACGATGCCGGTCGGCTTGCTGTTCGAGTTGCCGATTGTGGCGCTTTTTCTCGGGTCAATCGGCCTGCTGACGGCGGATACGATGAAAAAGGTCCGCAAATGGTCCTATGTCTCGCTTGCGATCATCTCTGCCCTGATTACACCTCCGGATTTTATCAGCCAGCTGCTAGTCCTCATTCCGATGGCGGTACTCTATGAAGCGAGCATCTGGCTTGTCCGGCGGGCAGAACGCAGGCAGGAACAGAATGTAGTGACAGAATAATAATGGATAGTGGATCAAGAAGCGGTTCCCCTAAGGGAGCCGCTTTTTTCGCTGCATTTTTTCAGAAATAATGATGCTAAATCTAAAATTCTGATAAAAAAATTGAACTAATATATTGCATTCTTCCTGAATCGATAGTAGGATATAAAACATCACCAAGAAATCAATTTTCCGAATATTAAAAGACATCATAAGAAAGGGTTTTGTCATCATGAAAGAAAACTTGTCGTTTTCTAAGTTTATTGCTGTCGGAGTCATGCTGTTCGCTTTGTTTTTCGGAGCTGGAAACCTGATTTTCCCTGCACAGCTGGGACAGCTGGCCGGCGACAATTTCTGGCCTGCCATTATCGGATTCCTGATCACGGGCGTTGGCCTGCCGTTCCT
The DNA here is from genome assembly GCF_000348905.1 of Bhargavaea cecembensis DSE10. Taxonomy (GTDB): domain Bacteria; phylum Bacillota; class Bacilli; order Bacillales_A; family Planococcaceae; genus Bhargavaea; species Bhargavaea cecembensis. The sequence goes on along the minus strand of NZ_AOFT01000008.1, from coordinate 140,945 downwards.
CGGTGTGATTGCAATCGGCTATTCCGGAAGCAGTCACTTGCAAGATCTTGCAAGCAGGGTTCATCCACTCTATGCAGTAATCTTCACATCTGTCCTTTACCTGACAATCGGGCCGTTCTTTGCAGCACCGCGTACAGGCACTGTCGCATTTGAGGTCGGCATCACGCCTTATGCAGACGGACCTCTGGCACTTCTGCTGTTCACGATTGTCTTCTTCGGTATCACACTATGGCTGTCGCTGAACCCGGCGAAAATTGTGAATCGCGTCGGCAAGGTATTGGCACCCGGCATTGTCATCCTTCTCCTGGTACTGATTGCAGCGGCCCTCCTTAATCCGATGGGCGCGATTCAGCCGGCTACGGAAGGTTACCTGGGCAATGCATTTGCCAAAGGATTCACGGAAGGCTATAACACGATGGATGCCCTTGCGGCGCTCGTTTTCGCCATCATCGTCATCAATGCCATTAAGGCAATGGGCCTGAAGACGAAAAAAGGGATTATGAATGCGACCTTCAAGGCGGGTGTCGTTGCTGCATCGCTTCTTGGTATCCTTTATGTAGGGATCGCCTACATTGGTGCCACAAGTGTTGAAGTATACGGCCTGTTCGATACAGGCGGCCCGGTCCTCAGCACTTCGGCCGAGCACTTCTTCGGAGCATTCGGCACGGCGCTTCTTGCCATCATCATCACACTTGCCTGCCTGACAACGGCAATCGGCCTGATGATTGCGAATGCAGAATACTTCCACTCGCTGTTCCCGAAAGTCAGCTACAAAGTATTTGTTACGATCTTTACAACGTTCACGTTTGTGGTATCGAACTTCGGACTCGCAAACATCATCACTTTCTCGGTGCCGGTCCTCATGCTGCTTTACCCGCTGGCCATCTCCCTGATCCTGATGGCGTTCACTTCGAAACTGTTTAATCACTCACGCCTGGTATACGTATCGGCGACAGTCGTCGCACTTGCCATTGGCATCGTTGACGGCCTGAAGACGCTGGCAGGCACGCTTGGCACGGAGTTTACATGGCTCCAGCCGATTGTGGACTTCTACACGGCTTACCTTCCGTTCTACTCGGATGGACTTGGTTGGCTGATCCCGGTGGTTGCCGTCATGATCCTCACGGGCATCATCGCACGGGTCACAGGTCCTGCAGCCAATACGGCAGAAGCTTAAATCTTTGAAAATAAACATCCGGCGGAAACGATCCGCCGGATGTTTATTTTTCTATCAGATACCCGGGGGGGAACCTTCCGGGTATAGCGGATGCCGATCAGTTAAAGAAGCTGGTCAGCAGTCCGCCTTTTTTATTGTTGGCTGCGGCTGAATGGCTATTGCCTGAGCTTTTCGTGCTTCCTGCAAAGTCATTGAACTGTCCTTTTAATTTGTCACGGGATTCCTTGTTTCTCATGAGATAAGCGGCACCCAATCCGAGGGCTGTCATCAGCATCTTGTTCCGTTTCATGTTGGTTTCCTCCTTGTTTGGTGCGTCTGTCCGTTATATTCCCGCATGACAAAAGGATAAACCGCACCAATAATAGGCACAGACGAAAAGTCAGACATTGGATGTTGTCATTTTGCAGAAAATACAGTAGGATGAGAAACATTGGTTTAAAAAGCGACAAATATCGATGCAACCTGACAAAGCAGCGAATATAAAGACCAAACAGAAAGGATTTCGTCTTAATGCAGGAAAAAATGCCTTTATCGAGTTATGTTGCAGTCGGCTCCATGCTGTTCGCCCTGTTCTTCGGTGCGGGCAACCTGATTTTTCCGGCACAGCTGGGCCAGCAGGCAGGAGAAAACCTGTGGCCGGCAATCATCGGCTTTCTGGTTACAGGGGTCGGTCTACCGTTTCTCGGTGTCATTGCCATCGGGTATTCCGGCAGCAATCATCTTCAGGAACTGGCGAGCCGTGTCCACCCGCTTTATGGTGTGCTGTTCACATCCATCCTTTACCTGACAATCGGGCCTTTCTTTGCGGCTCCCCGTACAGGGACGGTCGCTTATGAAATCGGAATCGCCCCATACGTGGGTACGGATGCCGGGGGATTGCCGCTCCTCCTGTTTACGTTTATTTTCTTTGCGATTACACTCTGGCTCTCGCTGAACCCGGCCAAGATTGTCGACCGGGTCGGAAAACTTCTGGCGCCCGGGATTGTGGTTCTCCTTGCCATTCTGATCGTCGTGGCAGTCATCCGCCCGATGGGGGACATACAGCCTGCGGCGGAAGCCTATGCGAATGGTGCGTTCACGAAAGGATTTACGGAAGGCTACAATACGATGGATGCAATTGCCGCGCTGGTATTTGCGATCATCGTCGTCAATGCAGTTAAAGCGATGGGCATGAAATCGAAAAAAGCGATTACCGGTGCCACTTTCAAGTCCGGTCTCATTGCCATCCTGCTGCTGGCGGTCCTTTATATGGGAATTGCCTATATCGGTGCCACGAGTGTCCAGCCATACGGCATGTTTGAGACCGGCGGACCGGTTCTCAGCAGTGCCGCCACGCACTATTTCGGATCGGCCGGGACGTTTCTCCTGTCTGTGGTCATCATTCTGGCCTGCCTGACAACCGCAATCGGACTGATCACTGCCAACGGTGAGTATTTCCATTCCCTGTTTCCGAAAATCAGCTACAAGGGATTTGTGTGGATCTTTACGGTGCTTACCTTCACCATCGCCAACTTCGGGCTTTCAAACATCATCAAATTCTCGGTCCCAATGCTGATGCTGCTGTATCCGCTCGCGATTTCGCTACTGATCCTGACGTTTACGTCAAAGCTGTTCCATCATTCACGTGTGGTCTATGTGGCGGCGACCGCCATGGCTCTCTTTATCGGGATCATCGACGGCCTGAAGGCACTTGCGGGATCGCTCGGTACGGAATTCGGCTGGCTCACGCCGGTGGACAAGTTCCTCACGGCCAATCTGCCGCTTTATGCGGACGGCCTCGGCTGGCTGCTTCCGGTCGTTGCGGCGCTGGTCATCACCGGCATCATCGCCCGGCTGGCCGGACCGGACCCCGAAAAGCATCCGAGTCCATAAAAACGAAAAACAACCCGCAGGGAAACTGATTCCCTGCGGGTTGTTTGGTGTAATCTGTTATTGGCCGCGCAGTGCACGGAGTTCTTCGATTGCCGTGAGCCAGTTCTTGGTCATGATGCCATTGACCTTTCCGGCATCCCCGTCCCTCATGGCGCGGATGATGTCGGAGTGCTCTTTGTACGACTGCTCCCGGAGCACGATGGCGTCATGGTAGAAATGGCGCCTTACATGTGCCTGGAGGTTGCCGACAATGCTGGTGATGTACGGATTGCCGGCAACTTCGACGATGATCTGGTGAAATTCTTCATCAATGCGGATGGCGGAAAGTTCATCGCCTCCCCGGATCGCTTCCCCAAAGCGTTCGTTCGTTTCGGTGAGCCGGCCGATGGTTTCATCCGTCAGGTGCGGAATGGCGAGTTCCGCGGAAAGGGCCTGCAGGACAGCAAGCGGCGGAAGCAGGTCATTGATCGCATCCGGATCGATTTCCGTCACCTGGGTGGCCTTGCCGGGATACATCTTTACAAAGCCCTGCGTCTCGAGAAGCTGCAGCGACTCCCGGACCGGTGTCCGGCTGACGCCAAGCGCTTTGGCGATTTCCATGTCATTTAATTTCTCTCCGGGACGGAGCGTCCCGTCGATGATCCAGTTCTGGACCTGATTGAATGCGGTTTCTTTTGCGGTCATGCGGACCGGCTTGGACAGCTCGGTAGGTAGTGGCATGTTCCCGTCCCCCAATCGGAAAACTTCTTTCATCCATTATACATGATACCCAATAAAAGGGGTATACAATATATTGCATCAGCGGAAAAGCTGTTTATTCAGCTAAACGAAGCCTGAAACACAGAAAAAAAAGCCGACTTCCGCTGGAGGCAGCCTGTTTTTCAGGTCAGCCGGCTCCAGCTTTCATCAGCCGAATCGTACTCTTTAATTGGCCCCTCAGCGGACAGGAGATTCCTGTTCATCTTCGGCTGCAGTATCCTGGACAGGCAGCCATTCTTCGGACCATTTCTGGATTTCCAGCATGACCGGTGCAAGGGCACGGCCCTTTTCGGTCAGGCTATATTCAATACGGACAGGGGTTTCCGGGTAGACGTTCCGTGTGACGATGCCGTCCTTTTCCAGCTCCTTCAGCCTCTCCGACAGCAGACGGTTGCTGATGCCGATCGACTCGGTCATCGTGCAGAACCGCTGGGATTCGCCAAGAAGAGAAAAGATGATCAGTGCGTTCCACCGCCGGCTCAGCATTCCGACCGCCTGTTCAAAACGGGGACATAGTTCTGGCTGTACCATATGGCATTCACTCCTTGTAAATATTGTATCACAGGAATTAATCACACGAAAGTAATTCAGTTACTTGAAATAACCTTAAAAATTCGATATGATGGTTACAATTCGTAACTGAGAGGGGAACAACCATAATGACATCTTTCCACGAAGCACCGGCCGTCTATACTGGTGCAGTTTACCTGAATGTGCTTGACCTGGACGCCATGAAGGCATTTTATACAGACATCATCGGTTTCCGTGTCCTGAGCGAGGCGGATGGCCGAATCGAACTGACTGCCGACGGCAAGACGCCATTGCTTGTGCTTGAGAACCGTGAAGGGCTCCATGCGAAGCGGCCGAACCGTGCAGGGCTCTATCACTTCGCCATCCTGCTCCCTTCCCGTGAGGACTTGGGCGCAGCCATCCTTCATTTTATCCAGAAAGGTGTCCGGCTGGGTGCAAGTGACCATTATGTAAGTGAGGCGCTTTATCTGAACGACCCGGAGGGCAACGGGATTGAAGTATACCGTGACCGCCCGGCTGATGAATGGAACTGGAACGACGGACAGGTTGATATGGCCACCGTTGCGCTGGACGGCGACGCTGTTGTCCGTTCCGCACAGGAAGCCGGCCGCACATGGAACGGATTGCCTGAAGAAACCGTTATGGGACACGTCCATCTTCACGTTTCGGACCTTGCCGAAACAGAGCGCTTCTACCGTGAAGGGCTCGGATTCGAAGTGGCTACGTACTACCCGGGCGCACTCTTTATGTCGACGGCGCGCTACCACCATCATCTCGGGCTGAACGTGTGGAACGGAGAGGGTATCCCGGCGCAGGAAAAAGACAGCGCCGGACTCAAAGCCTATACACTCGTCTTCCCGGACGGCGCAGCCGTACTCAAGGCTGCGGAAAAGCTCCGTGCAATCGGCGCGGAAGTAAGTGAAGAAGGCGGACAATCCGTGACCGCGGATCCGTCCGGCAACCGCATCATCCTGCAGGCAGGTGCCTGACCCGAACCGCCCCGAAAGCCGGGGCGGTTTGTTTTTTCGGTTAAATGGCGGAATTTTTCCGCAAGAGAAGGACGGGAAATGCGATTTGTGCATGGAATCGGTTATACTGGGAATAGGATTGGTAGAAAGCAATATAGCAAAGGGGTTCCTATGACTAAGAAACTCTGGTTCCAGGCGGGAGTCGGCATTCTCCTTGCACTGCTCATCATTCATTTTTTCATCGATATCAAAGGCCTGTTCGCGCCGATCGGCATCATCCTGAGGACGATCTTCCTTCCGCTTCTCGTGGGCGGGCTCCTGTTTTATCTGACGGAGCCCGTGCAGCGCTATCTCGAGAAGCGCAATTTCCCGAGATGGGCGAGCATCCTCAGCGTATTCGTGCTGCTGATCGGCGTGTTCTGGGGGCTGTCCGCCATGATCGGGCCGATGATCACAAAGCAGGTCAATTCCTTCACAAACAACCTTCCGCAGATCACGGAAGATGTCCAGGAGAATGTCAGCTACTGGCTGGACCGGCGGGACGAACTTCCGGAATTCATGGAAAACGCGATCGACAATGCCCGCGAACGGGTGAATGAAATCGCCCTGAATCTTGGCGGGGGCATGGTCAACTTCATCACGGGCTTTTTCCAGACCATCTTCATGCTCGTCCTGGCGCCATTTTTCCTTGTGTATATGCTGAAGGACCATGAGCGGTTCATTCCGTTCGTTTCCAAATTCTTCAATGGGAAAAAGAAAAAATTTGTCATCGAAACACTTGAAGAGGTCAACAGGACGATTTCGAACTATGTCCAGGGCCAGATGCTTGTCAGTCTCTGTGTCGGCATCATGCTGCTTATCGGTTATCTCGTCATCGGCCTGGAGTATGCGCTGATTCTGGCGATCTTCGGCCTCTTCATGAACCTCATTCCGTTTATCGGTCCGTGGATCTCAGTTGTTCCGGCGCTTCTCATCGCACTCATCCAGGATCCGAAGCTTGTGATCGGGGTCGGTATCATCATGCTGGTCGCCCAGCAGATCGAAAGCAACTTCATCACGCCGAACATCATGGGCAAGACGCTCGAAATCCACCCGCTCACCGTCATTACGGTCATCCTGGCCGCGGGGAACATCGCCGGATTCGTCGGAGTTCTCCTCGGTGTCCCGCTTTACGCAGTCGGCAAGACGATCATCAAGAACTTTTATAAAGAGAGAAAAGAAATCCGCGAAGCCGCAACAAGCGACGTGGCTGAGGAATAAGCAGATGAAAACCCGCGGCGGTGTCCGCGGGTTTTTTACTCTCCAAAATACAAATGGCGGTGAAACTTACAGCCCGGGTTAAAGGAAGCACCGCAGGAAGGACATGAAGAAGCCCCGCCGAGGTATTCGGCGACGGACATCTCCCGGCCGCAGGCGCCGCAGAGGACAGCATTTTCATTAAACCGTTCTTCCGGCCAGACCGCATGCCCGCCGCAGCCGGATTCCGCATGGCAGGTGTGGCAGGGGAACCATTTCCGGCAACAAAAAAACTTGATCGCAATCCGGTCAGTCTCGCCGTGGTAATGGCGGCACCGGGTTTCTCCATCGATGACCGCGCCGCCCACTTCGTGTCCATGGATGTTCATGGTTAACCCCCCTTCCGAAACAGGTTGACTGATTGTGTTCTCATTATATATGATAAGTTTAGTCAACTAAAATAAAATGAGTTAACCGACGGGGGATGGGACATATGGGAAATGAACGATTAAAAATGATGATTATGGCCGCTCTGTTTGCGGCAATCATGGGGGTCGGGGCGCAAATCATCATCCCGATTCCGCCGGTGCCGTTCACCGCACAGACATTGGCGCTTGCGCTTGCTGCGACGATACTCGGCAAGCGCTACGGAACGCTCGCGGCCGCACTCTATGTATTGATCGGTGCAATCGGCGTCCCGGTGTTCGCAGGGATGAAATCAGGACTTGGCATCCTTCTGGGGCCAACGGGGGGCTATATCCTCAGTTATATTCCGGCGGCGTTCATCATCGGGTGGATTTCAGAAAAGAGCGGATTCCGCATGCCGGCGGTTGTTGCGGCCAATATCATCGGGGCACTGGCCATACTCGTGATCGGCACCGTGTGGCTAAAGTTCATGGGAAGTCTTTCGTGGACAGGCGCCTTTGCCGGAGGTATGCTGCCGTTCATCATCACGGACAGCGTCAAGGCAGTGGCCGCGGCCATCCTGGGTGTCATGGTGAGAAACCGGCTGGCGTCTGCACGGTTGCTGCCGGTACTGCAATAATTGTGTAATTGTATGAACAGGACTGCAGAAAAGAGGGTGACCCCTCTTTTCTGCAGTTTTTGTGTTTTTGTGAACATATTCAATATCCCGGGCGCTTTAAACGAGCATTCTGCAACAATAAATGGATGTTTTGGTATAAACTAATTTACCGCAAGGAACAATTAATTAAGTATATCCAAACAAAATGAGCAGCTTGAAGAAAGAGGAGAGACGAACACATGCAATTGATCGGGATGTCCATTTTGCTCGTGCCGATTCTGATGTTCACATTCGCTCTGGAGGAACGGGGCCGGAAAATGATGAAGCGAATTGAGCAGATGGACAACTTTGGAATAGAGACGGACGCTGTTAAATGGGTGGAGGAAGCGGACGAGGGGGAAAAGTGGTCCAGCAAGGAACTGGCTCTTGGCCTGACCATTTCCCTTGTCGGCTTCGGCAGCTATGTATTCAATATGCTTTTGGGTTAATAGACCGGACGACGGACAAAAGGGCTGGAAGCAGCTCTTTTTTATTTTTGGCATGAATGGATGCCGGTCGTCCTGATGTCTAAATGAACCGGCATGTTCCCATAATGAAATAAAATGCGAATTCAGGGAGGAGTCCGGCAGATGACGGAGTTTCCGGAGATCAGCACAAATATCTGGGATGTCTTTCTCGCCGTTCCGCTGGTGCTCATCTCCACACAGTTGCTGAAAAAAGCCTTGCCGATTCCATCGGCGTTCATCCCTACGATGGCGACCCTGATCGGCCTGTTCATTTCCGTGTTCATCAGCCACAGAGGAGACCTGGCAGCAGGTTTATTTATGGGGGTTCTGTACGGAGCGGCGGCAGTCTCATTCTACGTGTCGAGCAAACTGTCCATACGTGCATACCGGGCACGCTAGATTAGTTCGGCTAAATACGGGAATGAATATAGTGATTTCAGCACAGGAGGGATTACCGATGGAGATGGAGAGAAGTTCGTCAACCGAGCGCTTTCAGCCGATGACGTCCGTGAACAGCGGAGACGGCATCCCGGTCGGCGAAGATCTGTACAGCTACACGAACCAGGTTGTGAACGTCATTTTCTACGGAAAGCCGGGCGTGGGGAATGAGTGGGTGCTGATCGATGCGGGCATGCCGAAGTCCGGCGGCAAGCTCATGGAGGCAGCGGCAGCCCGTTTTGGCGACAACAATCCGCCAAAGGCGATCATCCTGACGCATGCCCATTTCGATCATATCGGCGGACTGATTGACCTGCTCGAGCACTGGGATGTGCCTGTCCATGCCCATCCGCTTGAGATCCCGTACATCACCGGGAAGCGGGATTATCCGGATCCTGACATGACTGTCGAAGGCGGCATGGTGGCGAAAATGTCCAGTATGTTTCCGCATGAGGCGATCGACATCGGCGCGAAGGCAAGGGAACTGCCTTCCGACGGCACGGTCCCCCATATGACCGGATGGCGCTGGATCCATACGCCGGGGCATACCGAGGGCCACGTATCCCTGTTCCGGGAGTCCGACGGGTCGCTCATTGCGGGCGATGCATTCGTTACAGTGAAGCAGGACTCTCTGTACAAAGTGATGACTCAGGAGCTCGAAGTCAGCGGCCCGCCCGTCTACCTGACCCCTGATTGGGTATCGGCTGAGCAGTCGGTGAAGACACTTGCCCAGCTTCAGCCGCAGGCAGCCCTCACCGGACATGGCATCCCGGCAACGGGAGAGTATTTGCAGAATGAACTGGCCGCTCTTGCGGAGCACTTCAAGGAAAAGGCCGTCCCGGACCACGGAAAGTTTGTGGACGGGGAGAAATGATCGAAAATCTGCCCCGCCGGGTATCCGGCGGGGCTTTTATGTTTTGGCCGGGCGGGTATGGAAAACCAATTGTAATTCTCATGAAAGAGGAGCTGGACCGGCAGCACCGGAAAACATTCCTGTTGACTTATATATACCCCCAGTAGTATATTTTAAATACCCAATAGGGTATAAATGATGCGAAAGGGATGAAGACAGAGCATGTTTTTTCAATCGTTTTTTGATGAGCGTCTCGCGCAATACGCCTACCTGGCAGGCTGTCAGCGCACGGGCGAAGCCATTGTCATCGACCCGCCCCGTCATTCGGAAGCCATCGTTGCACGCGCCAAAAAAGAAGGCCTGAGCATCACGGCTGCAGCGGAAACCCATATCCATGCCGACTTCACTTCCGGTGCGCGCCAGCTGGCCGAAGACCTTGGCGCCAAATTGTATTTGCCGGGTGAAGGCGGAGAAGACTGGAGCTACCAATACACAGACGGACTTGATCATGTTCTTCTTAAGGACGGGGAAACGTTCTCTGTCGGGAATATCGACTTCAGAGTCATGCACACGCCGGGCCATACGCCGGAAAGCGTTTCTTATCTTATGACGGACCGCGGGGGCGGCGCAACCGAACCGATGGGCATCTTCACGGGTGACTTCGTCTTTGTCGGAGACATCGGCCGACCGGACCTGCTCGAAAAAGCAGCAGGCATCGCAGACACCGCGGAAAAAGGAGCGGTCCAGATGTTTGACTCGGTCCAGAAGTTTAAACAGCTTCCTGACCATATGATCGTCTGGCCGGGCCACGGCGCAGGTTCCGCATGCGGCAAGTCGCTCGGCGCGGTTCCCCTCACAACAGTCGGCTATGAAAAGCAGTTTAACTGGGCGATGAAGGAAAACGACCGGGATGAGTTTGTGAAGCAATTGCTTGACGGCCAGCCGGAAGCACCGAAATACTTCGCCATGATGAAGAAAGTGAACAAGGAAGGCCCGGAACTTCTGAATCGTGAAGATACCAAGGTGGTTGCAGACGCTGATGAATTCAACCGGCTTCGCGATCAGGACGGCACACTGGTGCTGGATACACGCCTGGCAAAAGATGCAGAGACAGCGCTTGTCAAAGGCTCCATCAATATCCCGTTCAACAAATCCTTCACCAACTGGGCGGGCTGGCTGATCGGATACGACCGGGATCTGCTCGTCATTGCCGAAGAAGGCAAGGAAGAAGAAATCCGTGAAGCACTCGAATCGATCCACTTGGACCGGATCGTTGCATTTGTCCGCCCGGAAACCGCGGTTTCTGCAGCTGAGACGGATTCGTATGAAACACTGACCGTCGAAGAGTTCATGGAAGCGAAAAAAGACGGGAACACGTATGTCCTGGATGTCCGGAACGATTCCGAATGGGATGGCGGCCGTATGTCCGAGGCTACTCATCACTTCCTCGGCCATCTCTGGGACGAGGAGCTGCCGCAGGACAAGGAACTGCTCGTCCACTGCCAGAGCGGTGCGCGCTCCGCGATCGCGGCCAGTATCCTGAAAGCGCGCGGATTTGATAAAGTCTCCCACATGGCAGGCGGATTCGGTGCGTACGAGGGAAAAGGTTATGATACAGTGAAGTAAACCCGACCGCCCGGGCTGGACGGTCCGGAAAGGAGAACAGAAGATGGAATACGATCAGAAAGTCAAAAACCGGATGAGGCGCGTGGAAGGACAGGTCAAGGGCGTCCTTCAGATGATGGAGGAAGGCCGCGACTGCCGTGAAGTCGTCATGCAGCTCCGGGCGATCAAGAGTGCCATCGACCGGACCGTCGGCGTGGTCGTCAGCACCAATCTCGAGGCCTGCGTGCGGGAAAGCATTGAATCAGGCGAGGAAACAAGCGATAAAGTCCAGGAAGCGATCGATCTGCTCGTAAAATCGAACTGATCGTCGCTGAAGGGCTACGAAAGGAAGTCAATCAAATGGAATGGATCATCATCTTGATCATCGTCGCCCTTTTCGCCTGGCGGATGATGCCGGCGAAGGATGTGCGGACCATTGATGCGGCAGGGCTGAAGGACAAGCTCGACGACAAGTCGGTGCAGTTTGTCGATGTCCGGACCCCTGCGGAATACAAAGCCCGACACATCAAGGAATTCAAAAACATCCCGCTGAACACATTGCCGTCCAAAACGGATTCTCTCGATAAGTCCAAAGAGACCGTCGTGATCTGCCAGAGCGGGATGCGGAGCGTTCAGGCGGCGCGGGTTCTCAAGAAAAACGGCTTTGAGAACGTCGTGAATGTCCGCGGCGGCATGGGAGCCTATAACGGGTGAGCGGCGCGGAACTGACGCTTCCGTTCATCCTGATCCTGTTTGCGATCGGGTTTGCCGGCTCATTCATCTCCGGGATGGTCGGAATCGGCGGGTCGATCATCAAATACCCGATGCTCCTCTATATCCCGCCGATGCTCGGCTTTGCGGCCTTCACGGCACATGAAGTCGCGGGCATCAGTGCGGTACAGGTGATCTTCGCCACCATCGTCGGAGTCTGGGCCTACCGGGGCAGCGGCTATCTGAACAAAAAACTGATTATCGTCATGGGCGCGGCCATTCTGGCCGGCAGCTTTATCGGAGGGTTCGGTTCCTCGGGCATGAGCGAAATGACGGTCAATGTCGTCTACGGGATTCTCGCAGCCATTGCTGCCGTCATGATGTTCATCCCGAAAAAGGAAGTGCCGGACATGCCGGCGGAAGACGTGTCGTTTTCGGTTCCGCTGGCGGCAGTGCTCGCGTTTATCGTGGGCATCGGTGCCGGCATCGTCGGAGCCGCCGGTTCATTCCTGCTGGTTCCGATCATGCTGACGGTGCTGAACATCCCGACACGGATGACCATCGCGACATCACTTGCGATCACGTTCATCTCGTCGATCGGCTCGACCGCCGGCAAGGTGTTTACCGGACAGGTCCTGCTCTGGCCGGCGGTCATCATGATCGTGGCAAGCCTGATTGCCGCACCGCTCGGAGCGAAGGCAGGCCAGAAAATGAACACGAAAGTTCTCAAGTGGATTCTGGCAATTCTCATTGCAGCGACCGCCATCAATATCTGGCGCGATTTGTTCATGCAGATGTTGTGAGCATATATTTTTTTAATGAAATAAATACCCATACGGGTAACTGTATATTAGGAGGAACTCATCGATGAAAGTAGCCATCATCGCAGCAAACGGCGGACTGTTCGACGCCTACAAAGTATTTAATATCGCAACCGCGGCAGCGGCAACTGACGGGGAAGTCGAGATCTTCTTCACGTTCGAAGGGTTGAACCTGATTCATCGGGAAGGCGTGAAGCAGCTGCCGATGCCGGAAGGCAAGGAGCACTTCGCGGAAGGATTCGCGAATGCGAATGTCCCTTCAGTCGAAGAACTCGTCGGCATGGCGCAGGAACTCGGCGTCAAATTCATCGCCTGCCAGATGACGATGGACGTCATGGGCCTCAAGAAAGAGAATTTCACGGACGGCACGGAAGTCGGCGGAGCGGTGACGTTCCTGGGTTACGCGAAAGACGCGGATATCACACTGACGTTCTGATTCAGGGACTACAGTAAAGATTAATTGAGTGCTCAGGAGGGAATGCAAAAATGGAAAACGTAGCGAAAACATTGGACGCAAAAGGGCTCGCGTGCCCGATGCCGGTCGTCCGGACGAAAAAAGCGATTGAAGAGCTGTCGGCCGGAGAAATACTTGAAGTAGTGGTGACCGACCGCGGATCGATCGCGGACATTCCCGTATGGGCAAAGAACACAGGACACGAATACCTGGAACTGGTCAAAGAAGGCGATGTGCTGAAGCACTATGTCCGCAAAGGCGGAGAACAGGCACCAGACAAGGAGGAATCGAAATTGAAAACCATCACGAATGAAGAATACCTTGAAATCGCAGATAAAGGCCCGGTCACGCTGATCGACGTCCGCGAACCGGATGAGTTCGCGGCAGGCCACGCGCCGGGAGCGAAAAACATTCCGCTCGGACAGGTTGAACAGCGTGCGGATGAAATCCCGGCAGAAGGCGATGTCTACATCATGTGCCGCTCCGGCGGCCGTGCAGGCATGGCATGCGACACGCTCGGAACACTCGGACGCAAGAACCTGATCCGTGTGGCACCGGGCATGGGCGACTGGGACGGCCCGGTCGAGTCATAACAGAATCATCAGGACGGCAACGGAACTGCTCCGTTGCCGTCTTTTTACATATGCAGGAAGACGCAGAACCCTCAGGTTAACATTAGGTTGATTCACCCCTAACATTAGATCAATTCCGTGCTACAATGGGAGGTGGAGAATGACTAACATAAGCAATCAACCGGAAAGAGGAGGACCCATGGTTAAATACATAGGAGATGTCACGAAAGAATTCGGCATTGAATCTCACACACTGCGCAACTGGGAAGACCGCGGCCTCATCGGGGACGTGGAGCAGGATTTCGTCCATGGCCGCATGTACAATGAGGAGCAGATCGAGCGGATCAGGACCATCCAGGAAGTCATCAACGCCCAGCGTGAAAAGGGCATGAAGCGGACCGACTACCGGGAAGTGGAAGACGTCCTGCTGGACCGGTTCGGGGGCCTCGTCGTGGAGCGCCAGGAAAACATTCCGGCCACCCCGGAAACATTCATCAACCTGCTGAAGAAACTGGAGAAGCAGGAGCAGGCCAATGAGCAGCTGAAAGAGCTGCTGATGACGATGGCGAAAAGCCAGGTGGAAGGAAACGACCGGATCCACCAGGCACTCATCGAGAACACGGCCAAACAGGAAGAAGAGATGAAGGAGATCCGTGAAGTCCGGGAAATGATCGGCAAGCTGAACAAGGAGCTTCCTGCGCGCACAAGCGAAGCGTTGCGCAGCAAAAGCCTGCCGGAGGCGCCGGCCATCTCCAAGGAACAGGCGGATACCGTCATCAAGGAAAACCAGTCACTCAAGCAGGAAGTCCAGCTGATGAAGAAAGTGCTGGATGAAGTCCTGCTCCAGATCGAGGAAGACCGGGAAAAGCAGGCGGGCATGATTGCCGCGCAGGCGGAGGAACCGAAAAAAGGATTTTTTGCGAGGATTTTCGGATAATAGAGAAAGGAGCGGTATGGTGAGATGAATCCATACCGCTCTTTTTTTCGTAGAGAGAAAGAATACACCGCGGCTCCGCCGGCCGCAGCAAAGGGGAATCGGAATGATTGCAGACATGTATCGGCGCCGCATGATTGGTTCTGGCTGGGCATCCTCCGGCTGTTTTCTCATAGCGGGTATGCTCTTTCTGATCTGGCGGCCACGCACATCAGATGACTGGCTTGCGTTTAGTGCAATCCTGCTCGCTGGGGCGGCATTGGCCGCCGGATCCGTGATAAACCGGAGTAAATATGAAAAGGTGAAAAATCTCCAAATCCCTGAGGAATCTGTTCCTCTGAAAGAATGGGGTCATATGGTCATCAAGCGGGACCTTGCCTTCTTGCCGCAACTGTTGCTGTTTCATAAGGATGGCCGCCTGGTCGGGACAGTCCGTGCGATCAAACCGCCATTATACATACTTCCGCTGAGCGTACTGCTGAAGGACTCCCTGATTTTCCTTTTTCCTCTGAATTACGAAATTCAGTCGCCGGACGGCCGTACGCTGCTGACATTGCGGAGAAGAGGGCTGAAGCAGTCGGTCGTCACCATATTGGATACGGACGGAAAGACACTCGGCAAATATGTTCAGGAGGACTTTAAAAGCCTCATCAACGTGAGCGGCATGCTATATGGTCCGCGGGAAGATCGGATTCTCTCCGTGAAAGTAAAAGGCTTATCGGGTGATTTAGTCATCAGCGGGGAGGATGGTATTCCTTTGGCGCGTTTCGCGAACGGTTTTTTCCCGCACGACAATACGGAGCTGTTCCGTGATTTCGATAATGATATCGTCCATCTATCGGAAGACCTGGCGGAAGACAGAAAAAAGCTTCTGATTGGGACCGTCAGTTACCTGTTCCTTGAGCGGAGCAAATAACTTACCGCTTCAGCGGGCAATAGCCGCACTGCATGAGGCCCGGAACATCCTTTGAATGGCAGCACGTCGTTCGGACAGTCGTATTGAGCAGGAGTGACGGATGTGAGCCCCGGAGATACTTGGCGAAGAGGGGTTCCTTTGCAAGCCCCTCCCATGTCCGGGCGTCTTTCAGGATTTCCATGACAGACTCGGCCTCTTCTGCTGTCCCCGGGTCTGACAGAAGGACATGCAGATGATAGAGCAGGAAGCCGAACAGATTTTCCCAGTGGGTAAGTGAGGGGACTGCCGAGACCTGCCGGAGTGCGTCGGATACCTCTTTGACGTAGTTCCTCAGAAGGTCCCGGACGATTTCTGTCCGGTCTGCTTCGTCTGCCATGACGTAGTCGCCGCCCGAAAGGAACGTGCTGACGGAAAGCTTGCCGTATTCTTCGGCGGCACCAAATTGCAGGGCATCATCCGGCCCGTTCCAAACTTCTTCATAAACCGTCAGTGCATACAGCTGCATCGCCGTGAACATCCCGATCCGCCTGGTGAAATAGGAGGCCGCGACGGCCGGGTTGTCAGCGCCGCTTACGGCACGCACAAGCCGCAAAGCACTTTCCGGGTCGGATTTCAGTGTTTTTAGGGTAAACAGGGGGTGTGCGGGTTCACCTATGTAGATACTGTAGCTATTCAGTTGGCGGGTCATTTCATAAGTCAGGTTCATCATACCGCTAGTATACCGTACCGGGCCGGGGTTCCGGAATGCGTCTGCCAATCCGGTGTGCTATCTTGAAACTATTCAGAAAGGGGGCGGCCGGCATGCGATTGGCCATCATGACCGTGGGGAAGACACATAGCGGGAAAACCACATTTGCAAACCAGCTGGCAGAAGCGCTCACTGGCTCGGTTGTCATTGACCAGGATCTGCAGGCGGAATTTCTGAACCGGAATTATCCGGAACTTCTTCCGGATAAGGGACCCAACACGATTAAATACGCCCTGACGCAGACATTGGTCGAACACGCCATCCGCCATACAGGCCGCCATCTCATCATTTCCAACTCAAATCTGGGTCAGGAAGCCCGGATGGAGTGGCTGGACTATTACAGGAGACATGGCTTCACGACGGTTCTTGTCTTCTTCAATATTCCCGAGGATCATCTCCGCATCCGCATCAGGGAAAGCGGCAGGAGTACGAAGATCTTCCGGGTCAGCCGGACCTTCGATGAAGTCCTTGACCGGCAGAATGCGGCTTATCCCGCTGCCACTCCGGACGAAGGTGATGCTGACCATCTGTTTACTGTCCGTCTGCCCGAAAATACGGAAACAATCATCAAGCGGATTGCCGGGCTTGCTGCCGGGGAACGGGGGACAGACGATGAAGATTCTTGTTGACGCGGATGGCTGCCCGGTTGTGGACGAAACGATCCGCACCGCGGGGAAGCATGGCGTACCGGTCACCTTGCTGTGCGATACCGCGCATGAAATGCACCGGGACGGCGCAGAGACGGTCATCGTCTCCAAAGGTGCCGATGCAGTGGACTTTCTTCTTGTGAACCGGGTGAGCCCCGGAGACATCGTCGTGACCCAGGACTATGGCCTTGCCGCCATGGTACTGGCCAAAGGCGGACGGCCGATCGACCAGAACGGCCGTCTCTATACGGAAGACAATATCGACGGCCTGCTCATGAGCCGGTACGTTTCGAAGAAAGTGCGCGAGGCGGGCGGACGCATGAAGGGGCCGAAAAAACGAAGGCCCGAAGCAGATCTCCGGTTTGAGAAGAATTTAGATGCGTTGCTTTCGGGGATTTCCGGAAAAGCGGCACTCGAGGAAAGGAACGATGAGTAAATGGCTTTTGTCTGGTTTATCCTGGCCGCCGCCGTCACTGTTTTCGCGGCGATCAAGCTTTCCAATTACGCGGATGTGCTTTCGACAAAAACGGCGATGGGAGGCCTTCTTGTCGGTACGCTCCTTCTTGCAGGGGCGACGTCGCTTCCCGAAGTGACGACAAGCGTATCCGCAGTTCTGATCGGCAACCCCGACATTGCGATCGGAAACGTGGTCGGGTCCAATATGTTCAACCTGTTCATCTTTGCCTGTTTCGATCTGGCCTACCGCAGGCATCATCTGCTTGAGCTGGCTGGCCGGAACCACCTGTACACGGCCGGAACCGGCCTCGTCCTCATGGCGGTGACGTATCTGTCGCTTCAGTTCCGTCCGGAATGGGAAGTGTTCGGCGTCGGACTGGACTCGATCGCGCTTGTGATTCTGTACGCAATCGGAATGGTGGTCGTCGGACGCATTTCCAGAAACGAAGCACCGACACCTGCTGTCCCGGTGCCCGACACCGCTGTCACTTCCGATGAAGGCGTAGACGATGGCATCACCGTCCGCCGCGCCGTGATCGGCTTCTCCCTTGCGGCGCTGGTCATTATGGGTGCCGGTACCGTCCTGTCAATTATGGGCGACCGGATCGCAGTGATCACCGGTCTCGGATCGAGCTTTGTCGGCAGTTTCCTGATTGCCGCGACCACGTCGCTTCCCGAGGCGGTTTCGGTCTTTGTCGCGCTCCGGGCGAGGAACGTCAATCTCGCCCTCGGATCGATTCTCGGGAGCAACATGTTCAACATGCTCATCATTTTCCTGTCCGATCTGTTTTATCGCGATGGGGCGGTCCTCTCGGTTGCGGACCCGTCCCACCGGATCACCGCGCTGGTCGTCATGGCGCTTTCCGCAGTCCTGCTTCTGGCCATTGCGAGGAAAAAGACCGCATCCCATGCCGCTTACATGGTGCCGTCCATCCTGATTGTCATCGGCTATTTTATCGCCTCTTATCTCATGTTCCAGGGATGAGTGGAAGAAAAATCCGGGTATAGAGTCTAAGAGATCCTCCCGGCGGCCATGATAGGGACAGACGCGGTTCTTGCCGCGCCTAAACATTCATCCGCAGGGAGATGCAAATCTTCTTGGAGAGAGACGGAGATGAGTGAAATGGCCGGTATCTTCGATGAGTTCATGATCATGGTTTACTGCCTGGTGGTCCTGTGGATCAACCTCGGCTACCTTCACGATCAGCCTGAAGAAGCGAGGGGAATTGCCGAACTTTCGCCAAGTGAGGACCTTGCCATCAAACAGGACAGCCTTCCGCTGCTGACCCTTTCGCTTGCGCTCAATTTCAGCCGCAGGTGGCTGTTTTATATGCTGGCATCGCTCGTGACCGCCAGTCCGGCCGTCACGGCACTGTCGGCAGCCCTTTTCGCAGTCAGCCTGCATAACAGCATGCCGCGCCAGAAAACGTCGGTATGGAAAAGGAAGCGGAAGCGGGACCTCGGCCTGTTTTTGGCAATTGCCGACGCGTTCTTCATCACTGGCTTCCTGATCTGGCTGATCTGGACCTGATCGCACCGTCCGCCTGTACGCACAGCCGGACACCCCACTGCCCGCCCGGCAAACGAGGCGGGCTTTTTGGTGCCCAGACATCCGTCCGGGCGGGCTCATATCCTGTACGGGAAGGGGTGAAGGCGTATGGCATCGGACCATAACCCGGTCGCGGTCGAACGGGCCGAATGGAAAAAACGGCAGATGAAGGAACGGATGAAGCAGCTCCTCACCGTCTCCTCCCCGATCTTCATGCTGCTATTATGGGAAGTGCTGTCCCGGACAGCGGTCCTCGATCCGAGGTTTTTCCCGCCGCCGACGGCGATCCTCGAGACGTTCTGGAACCTGGCGGCAAGCGGAGAACTGCTCACGCATATCGGAGTCTCGCTCTACCGGATATTCGGCGGTTTCCTGCTCGGGGTCATCCCCGGCGTGATCATCGGCCTTCTCATGGGACTCTATTCGCCGATCCGGCACTTTGTCCAGCCGATCGTCATGGCGATCATGCCGATCCCGACATTGGCGCTTTTGCCGATCATCATCATCCTGTTCGGCATCGGTGACCTGTCGAAGGTCGTGACCATCGCAGGGAGCGTGTTTTTCCCGGTTGTCATCAACACGGCGGCCGGCGTCATGAACATCGACCCGATCCACATGGATCTCGCGAAAAACTACGGGGCCGACTCCAAAGACTACTTTCTCAAAATCGCCTTCCCCGGCGCGCTCCCGGTCATGCTGGAGGGAATCCAGATGGGCCAGGCGATTGCCCTTCTGACGATCGTCGCCGCGGAGATGATGGGATCGGTATCGGGGATCGGATTCCTGATCTGGACTTCCTACAAGGCGTTCCTCCTGCAGGAGATGTATGTCGGACTTATCCTGATCTCATTCTTCGGTTATCTGTTCTCGCTCCTGCTGCGCGGGCTCCAGCGGAAAATCCTGAGATGGAGGTGACGGGATGAAGGAAGATGTGAAGATCCGTATCCGCAACCTGACGAAGGTGTTCTACCAGAAAGGCGAAAGCGTCACCGCGCTCGACAATGTGACGCTCGACATCCTTGACGGGGAATTTGTCTGCCTGGTCGGCCCGAGCGGCTGCGGCAAGACGACGCTGCTCCGGATTCTGGCGGACCTCGAGCAGCCGAGCGCCGGCGGATACGAGATCGCCACGGAAAAGGAGGATAGGCCGCTACAGTCGATGGTGTTCCAGGAGCGGGGGGTCATCCCATGGCTCACGGTCCGAGACAATGTCGCGTTCGGCCTCGAGATGCGGAAGCTTCCGAAGAAGGTCGTGAAAGAACGGACCGACTATTATCTGGAGAAGACCGGGCTGATGGCATTCGCTGACCGCTTCCCGAAGGAGCTGTCCGGCGGCATGAAGCAGCGGGTCGGGATTGCCCGGGCATTTGCAAACGATCCGGAAATCCTCCTCATGGATGAACCGTTCGCCGCGCTTGATGAGCAGAATAAGTTCATCCTCCAGGAAGAGCTTTTGCAGATCTGGGCGGAGACGAGAAAGACGGTACTGTTCATCACGCACAGCATCGACGAGGCTCTGCTCCTGTCCGACCGGATCCTTCTGATGAGCGCCCAGCCCGGAAGGATTTCCGAGGAGATCCGGGTGGCGGCGCCGAGGCCGAGGGCGATGGAAGCCATCCGGGCTGACCCGGACATCGCGGAGCAGTTCGTCAGGGTGCTGAAGCACCTCCAGGACGAAGTGCAGCGGTCGAGAGGCTGAATGCCGGTTTTTCCTGCGCCGATTCGGTGATTTCGTAAGCGAACAAGGTCATTGATGGGTCGAAGGCAATCACAGGCCGGCAGTCCGGCCTGTCGGGAAAAGACAGAGAGATGGGGGATCAGTGTGGGGAAACATAAATTGAAGGCCGGCTTCGCCGCGGCTGCGGCAGCCCTCCTGCTTTTGGCCGGATGCACACAAAAAGAGCCCGCGCCGCCGAAGGAGACCGCGGATCCTCCGGAAGGCGAGCATCCGTCGGGGGACCTGGCACCGCTTAAAGAGCGTGTGACGGTCACGATCGCGGAGGACGGTGCCGCTTCGGGTGCCGGATTCTATATCGCGAAGGAAAAGGGCTATTTCGAGGACTACAACATCGATGTGGAATTTGCCCAGTTCGCCAACAGTGACGAGATGCTGCCTGCGGTCGCGGCGGGCGAAGTTGACATCGCGGGCGGCGTTTCGACTGCTTCGTTCTTTAACGCAATCGCACAGGGCATCGACGTCCGGATCATCGCCGACAAAGGCCATAACGTCCCGGGCAAGTCGTACTTTACATTCGTCAGGGGCGTGGACAGCGGCATCGAGGAATACGCGGACATCAAGGGCAAGAAGATCGCCGTCTCGTCGCGCAACTCAATCGACAGCTACTTCTTTGACAAGCTGATCGAGCATGCCGGCTTCACGGAGGAGGAAGTGGAATTTGTCCTGATCGCCGACTTCGGCAGCATGCTCGGAGCGGTCGACAACGGAACGGTCGACATGGCGCTCAGCATCGAGCCGCTGATTGCCCAGGGCGTCCTGCAGGGCATGCATGAACGCTTCCGGGATGCAACCGAGTTCGCACCGGAAACCCAGGTGGCGATGGTTCTCGGCTCGCCGCAGTTCATGACGCAGGAGAAAGATATTTCGCTCCGCTTCATGCTCGCCTACCTGAAGGGCCTGCGCGACTACAACGACGCGTTCCAGAAGGATGAAGGCAAGGATGAAATCATCGACATTATGGTGAAGCACACCGCGCTGAAGGATCCGGAAATGTGGGAGCAGGTGCAGGTGACCGGCCTTGATCCGGACGGCAAGATGTTCATCGAAAACATCCGGGAGCAGTACGAACACTACAAGGCGGCCGGCGCGATTTCCGGGGAGATCGACTTCGACAAGGCGATCGACACTTCGATCGCGGAAGAAGCGCTTGAGATCCTCGGGCCGTATGACCGCGACTGACCGCGCGTTTCAGAAACCGGAGTTTTCTTGAGGCAGCCGGTCCGATAAGGTATAATGACATGAGAAAGAGGAACTACGAAAAGGACCGGATGCGCGAACATCCGGCCCGGTGCAGCCTGTGCCCGAACGGGGCAGGCGGATACGACGAGAGCCGTCCCAACCTTGGCCGAGGGGGGACGGCTATTCTTTTTTGCTGATGGCGACGATCAGTGTCACGACAAGCGTCAGCAGGCCGACGATGGCGCCGGCCACCTGAATGATCAATCCGGCCGCTTCGGCGACGGTCAAAGGCATCACCCCCTCCCCGGGGTATGCCGTCCGGACAAGGCTGCTCACTTATTATACCACAAAACAGAACGTACGTTCCTGTATTGCGTTGGGATTTTTCCATAATGGGGTCTATTTTCCCCCGGGAAGGGCCGTTTTGAGTGCCGCAAGAAATGATTTCCTCCAAAAGTCTATGTGTAGCAGCCCTGTTCACCGGGAATGCGTATAGCAAGACACCGAAGGAGGGATCAGGATGAAGGCGAAATTTGCATTCCCGATCGTCATCGCGGGGTCGCTTGCATTGGCGGCATGCGGTTCGGACGGAGCGGAGGAAGCGGTGCCGGAGGAAGAAGCGGAGGCAGCTGAAACCACGGCAGCAGAGAATGACGACACAGGAGAAGGGTCGGCGACCGGCACGGACAGCGAGTCACCGGTTAAATCTCAGGCTTCTGACGGCAGCGGCCAGGCCGACATGAGGAAGAAGATGCAGGCACTGGACTATACGGAGTTTGAACTGGAAGTCGAATATGACAATGATGAAGAGTACGAGGCCCAGCTTGAACTCAAACCGGACAACTCGGTCGTTGCGGGCTATGAGGACGACATGAATGGCATCAAGAAACAGGGAATTCAGGCCTTTAACGACCTTTATCCTCTTGTGGAACAGCTGGAGATCACGCCATCCTCCAACCAGGAAGAAGAGATCCAGAACATTCTCTCAACCTTCAGCCTGCCGGATGACTTCACCGACTTTTCCCTGGAGCTGAGATTCAGCGACGGGACCAAGCATGAATTTGAAGTGGAAAAATAATCAGGAAAACGTTCGCCACCATTCACAGTGAGCGGGCGTTTTTTGTGTTTGAAACATTTAGATGGAATTTTCAATATCTTGTCGCGGTCAAGCATGAGTGATGCTAATATTAGCATAAAGGCAAATAATGGAGGGATCATGGTTTTACTAGCGGTCATCAGCAGTCTCGCACTGTTTTCGGCGGGAATAATTGTACTGTATAAGATGAAAAAGGCATGGTTATCCGTGTCTCTGTTTGTTTTGACCCTATTGGCTGGTGCTGCAGTATTGGTTTTGGCAGTAATCGGATCAATCCAATGGCCGGAGCGGACCGGCAGGGTACAGGAGTCGGGGCCGTACACAATTCTATATCGTGATGGTGAGGGGGAACTGGCTGATGAGGTGAGTGCTGCATTGCATGAGATGGAGCCGGTGGTCTCCGGACTATTGGGTGAAGCTCCGGAAGCGCGGCTGACTGTCCGTTTTTCGGATCGCCTTTTGGGAGAAGGCGTTGCTTATCAATCAGTAGGTGTATATAACTGGAAAACGTCTACGGCCACGCTGCGCTCCGGCATTTCCGACTGGAAATCCGTCTTGCTCCACGAATATGTCCATTATCGTTCGCATCAGTATCAGGCCCTTCACGGTACTCCGCCCGGGACAATACCCCAATGGTTTGAGGAAGGCCTGGCGATGTATGTCCAGCATCCCCTCCCCCCTGCTGACCCAAATGAAGTGGAGATTTCACGTGACCTCAGAGAAATCGGCACTCGCCAAGACTTCTTGGCCGCCCTTGAGCACACAGATGTTTATGCACAGAGCTATTTTGCGGTAGTGCAGCTGATTGAGCGGTATGGAAAGGAATCCGTTTTGCTGCTCATGAATTCTTCATCACAGGACCAGTTCTATGCCCGGCTGGAGAAGCTCACCGGCAAGAGCAGTGCTGATTTCAGCGGTTCACTCATGAATGCCTACAGGAAAGATGAAGAACAAATGCAGGAAACCGTTAAGCAATTTCATGATCGTCTGTTCAAAGATGACTTTGAAGGAGCCGGACAGGTGCTGGCTGCCTGGTCAGCTGCGGAAGGCAGCCGGACAGCCAAAGAGGTGGAAGATTATCAGCACATCCTTTTACTGCATGCCGGGGAATGGAAGGAACTGATGTACAGACTCGAGCAAAAAAGGGCATCCCGCCCGTATGATATGAGGTTCCTCGACTATGCGTTGCTTGCCGAGCTGACTCTGTTGTTTGATCCTGAACATGCATATGGTGTGGTCAAAGAAGCACAGGCTCGCATAACTGAGGATGCCACATCTTCTCATTTCATCAATCAGGCGGCAGAACCCTATGAATGGATTGCCGGCAATGACCCGAGTGAGGATTACCGGATGCTGATCGAGGACGATCTTTTTTTCAATCAGGAGATCAAGGAAGCGCTTTTCGAGAAATGGCAGGAAGACTATCCGGACGAGACATGGTGGGAGAGGAGCGGAAAGCGGTAATGTGGCAGGGAGCAGCGGCGGTTTGTGTTGATGGAGAAGGACGGCTTCTGATGGTACTGCAGGGCACATCCGAAGAAGAGAAGAAATGGGCAGTTCCATCTGGAGGAAAGGAAGCCGGGGAGACATTTGAAACTTGCTGCCTCCGTGAGCTGAAAGAAGAGACCGGGTACGCGGGAACGGTTGTCCGGCCGCTATTCGTGAAGTCGGACGGGGCGGTTGAGGTCCGGTATTTTGAGGTAACGATTATCGGGGGCCGCATGGAGATTTGCGACCCGGACGAACTGATCCATGAGATTGCCTGGTTGGCTAAAGACGAGCTGGGCTCCCTGGAACTCTCTTTCCCGGAAGACCGGCCGGTTCTGCTGTCCCTGTTTGGGGAGGCAGAGTCCTCTCAAACGGTATAAGTCCCCATGTGAAAGGACCGCTCCGAAATGATCGGAGCGGTCCTTTGACGTTTGTTCTATAGAGCTTGGGCAATGGATTTTCGCTTCGCAAGCAGGGTCTGAAAGCTGTGCAGCGACATGCCGGCGATGATGACGGCGATGCCGCCGAGGGCGACCGGGCCGGGGAGCGGAAGCGACAGCAGGATCATCTCTCCGGCAAGGGCAAAGACGATCTCGAGCGACTGGGTCGCTTCGACCGCGGCGAGCCTCCCCTGATCGTGACGGGCAAGGTCGGTGGCCATGAAAAACAGTGTGGTCGCAATGACTCCGGACGAGACCGCGACGATGAACGACTGGACGACCTGTCCCCAGGACGGCCACCCGACTGTCGCAACCGCAATGCCGGCAAGCAGGAGCCAGAACGGAAGCGAGGCCAGCGTCATCGCCAGCACCCGCTGGAACGTGTCAAGCCGTCCGCCGAGCGTCTCCATCATCTTCCGGTTCCCGAGCGGATAGGCAAACGCCGCGATGACAATCGGAAGGATGCCGAGCAGAACCGTCCGGCCGTCTACCGTTCCTGCATGCGGCATCTGGATCAGCACGACACCAAGCAGGATGATACGGGAGATGCCGAGTGAGACGACGGGAATCCGGTGACGAGCCCTTTTTTCACCGTCCGACGTTTTAATCGTGTACAAAAACAGCGGAGCGAGCAGCACGCCAGCCACGATGGTCAGCTGCCACGTTCCCGCAACCAGCCAGCCCGGGCTGAATGCCGCCGCGAATGTGAGCGGTGCGTAGAACAGCACGAACGCGAAAAAGCTCCAGAGAATGAACGGACCGGGGATGCGCTGCATTTCAGCGAACGAGGTTTTCAGCCCCCTGCGCACTGCGACGATCAGGAGCAAAAAAGGCACCATGAAAAAGAACCGGAGCGAGGCACTCCACATCCAGCTGCCGCCGTCCAGCTCCATCGAGCGGTTCAGGACGAACGTCACTGCAAAAAACAGCGAGGCAAGGATGCCAAGCGTGATCTCCTTCATGAAAAGGCCCCCTTATGCGCGTTCTTCGTAAAGCTTCACCATCTCGATGATGACATTCGCCGCTTTTTCCATATTGTCGGCGGAGATGAATTCATACTTGCCGTGGAAGTTCTCGCCGCCCGTGAAGATGTTCGGTGTCGGCAGACCCATGTAAGAAAGCTGCGAGCCGTCCGTGCCGCCGCGGACCGGGATGATGTTCGGTTCGATGCCGAGGTTCTTGAAGGCGTCGGATGCGATATCGACAATATGCATGACAGGCTCGATTTTTTCCGCCATGTTGTAGTACTGGTCATTCAGCTCAAGTTCGACCGTGCCTTCGCCGTACTGGCTGTCCAGCTTGGCGGCTGTTTCTTCAAGCAGTTGCTTTTTCGCTTCGAACTTCTCGCGGCTATGGTCACGGATGATGTAGGAGAGAGTGGTCTTCTCGACTGAGCCGTCTACGTACATGAGGTGGATAAAGCCCTCATAATCATCGGTTTTCTGCGGGATTTCATCCGCCGGCATCGCCGCCTGGAATTCATGAGCAATGAGGATGGAGTTGACCATCTTATCCTTTGCGGAGCCCGGGTGGATGTTCGTGCCGTTGAACGTCACTTTCGCCGCGGCCGCATTGAAGCTTTCGTACTGGAGCTCGCCGAGCGGGCCGCCGTCCATCGTGTAGGCGTAGTCCGCACCGAACGCTTCGACGTCAAACTTGTGAGGCCCGCGGCCGATTTCCTCGTCCGGGGAAAATGCAACACGGAGCTTGCCGTGCCTGATATCCGGGTTTTGCGCGAGATATTCCATCGCCGTCATGATCTCTGCAATGCCCGCCTTGTTGTCGGCTCCGAGAAGTGTCGTGCCGTCCGTCGTGATCAGCGTGTGGCCTTTGTAGTTGTCCAGCTGCGGGAACACGGACCTGGCCATGACGGTATGTTCGTTCAGTTTGATGTCGGATCCGTCATAGTTGTCGATGCGCTGCGGATTGACGTTTTTGCCCGTGTAGTCTGTCGCCGTATCGACATGGGCGAGGAAGCCGATCACCGGGAGTTCCTTGTCGGTGTTCGCCGGAAGCGTACCGAACAGGTAGCCGTTTTCGTCCAGCTTAATCTCTGTCAGGCCGATCTCCGCCATTTCCTTCTCGAGCAGGCGGAGCAGGTCCCACTGGCCCTCCGTCGACGGCGTCGAAGTGCTTTCTTCATTGGACTGTGTATCAATCTTTGCGTAGCGCACGAGGCGCTCGATCAGCTTTTCTTTCATCTTGGTGATCCTCCCCTGGTGGTGGATATATTCCGAATAGTACCATATTAGCATTTCTCCCTTTGGAGGGGGAGAGTGTCCGTGAAAGTACACAATAACCCCGGGAAATACCACCAACCCTGGTGAGCCGATTATTTTTTCTCGGCGACTGCCTCCAGAAACGCAGAAACGGCTGCATGGTCCGCCATCACCGGCGCATGCAGCACAGAAAAGGTCCGCTTCTGCGGCGGGAGATTTGTGCTCAGCCGGACAAGCTTCCCGGTCTCGATCCCATTTTTTGCGGCATGGACGGAAACGGCTGCAATCCCGAGGCCTGCGGCGACCGCCTGGATGACGCCGCCGTTCGACCCGATGATCATGCGGCCCGGCTTTACATGTCCGAGGGAGCGGAGAAGGTGGTCGGTGTGCTCCCGCGTACCGGATCCTTCCTCGCGGGTGATCCAGCGCGCCTGTTGAAGGTCTACGGGAGTGACATCGGCTTTTCCGGCGAGCGGATGGCCGGTGCCGCAGACGACAATGAGCTCGTCTTCCATGAACGGAACGGCGGTGAGTCCGTCAAGCCGGACAGTGCCTTCTATACAGCCGACATCGCACCGGAACTCGCGCACTTTGGCCTCGACTTCCTCGGTGTTGCTGATGGAGATGACGACTTCCAGCTTCGGGTGGGCGGCAAGCAGATCCTCCAGCAGTCGGGGAAGGACGTACTCTCCGATCGTATAGCTTGCCGCGACCGTCAGCGTTCCGGTGAGCTCGCCGCTCTGCCGCATCATGTCTTCTTTCGTTTCTTCGGCAAGCGCCAGCAGCTGCCTGGCCCGCTCGTAAAGCAGTTGCCCGGCCGGGGTGATGCTGAACTGCTTCCGTGACCGGATAAAAAGCGCCGTGCCGAATTCCTCCTCCAGCTGTCTGATGTGCAGGCTGACAGTCGGCTGGGCGAGGTTCAGCGCCTCACCCGCTTTCGTAAAGTTCCTGCGCTCTGCCACTTCGGTGAATGTCCTTAATTGCTCCAAAAGCATATCCTGCCTCTTTTCCATCAGAATTTCTGATTGATTCTATCATAAAGGTTCATTTTAATGATTGACACCGTAAGTCTATAATGAAGGCAAGGAAAGGGGCAACATTCATGAATAAAGGATTCTGGATCGGAATCGGCCTGACGCTTCTGCTTGCGGTGCTCGCAGAGCTCGCGGCCGGCCTTCCATATATATCGCTGATCGGGCCGCTCGTGTTTGCGATCCTGCTCGGCATGCTCTGGAATACATTCTTGCCGGTGAAGGATGAGTGGGGGAGCGGACTCAAGTTTGCCTCGAAAAAACTGCTCCGGGCGGGGATCATCCTGCTCGGGATGCGGCTGCATCTCGGTGACCTGGCGGAGGCCGGCTGGACAGCTTTCGGGCTCGCGGCCATCAGTGTGGCCGTCGGGATCGCAGCGGTATGGGCTGCGGCCAAACTGCTGAAGTCGGACCCGGCGATCGGGTTCCTGACCGCGGCGGGCACGGGTATCTGCGGAGCGGCTGCGATCGGCGCGGTTTCTTCCCAGGTCAAGTCCAAGCCGGAAGAGACCGCGGTGAGCGTAGCGATCATCTCGATCGTGGGGACGCTGTTCACTTTCGCCTATGCGCTTCTGCACCCGGTCATGGGACTGACCGAGAAGCAGTACGGCCTGTTTGCCGGCGGTTCGCTGCATGAGATTGCAAACGTCGTCGCGGCCGGGGACGCGGCAGGCGCTGAAGCGCTCGACTACGCGCTCGTCGTCAAGCTGACACGCGTCGTCCTCCTCGTCTTTGTTGCAGCGGGCATCGGCATCTATGCCGCCAGGAAAATGCAGAAGGAAGGGAAACAGGGAGGCCGCCTGACGTTCCGCGAGCTCCCGATCCCTTGGTTCATCATCGGCTTCCTCGCTGTCAGCGCCATCTACACGACAGGAATCGTGCCGGATGCTGTCGCCGCGCGCATCGTCGACCTCGCCTATCTCCTGCTGGCGATGGGATGGCGGGCATCGGCCTGAGTGTCAGCTTCCAGGCATTCCGGAAAGCCGGCTTCAGGCCTTTCGCAGCCTGCCTGATCGGCTCCGTCGTGCTGGCGGGCGTTGTCTATGGTTACGTGACATTGATCGGCTGATAAAAAAACAGCGCGCCGCCTGTCCACAAGGGACAGCGGCGCGCTATTTTTTCTGTAAGCTTATTCAAAGACGTGATAATTCTTGTGCGACACAACGGTGCGGTCGGACGGCACGCCGATCGCATCGGCGTCATCTTTCGTGATCTGCACGATAACCGAGTTCTCGAGGATCTTTTCAATCTTCCCGATAACCTCGTGATCGTTACGGACGAAAGAAATCACCTCGCCCACTTTCCGTGCTGCAACAAATGGCGACTGGTCTTTCTGCTTGGCAGGAAAAGCCATCCTCATCCACCCCTTTGAAATAATTCTCGGTAAAAAAGAAAAAGCCCGGGTCTGATCCCAAGCATGAGAACGGGAGCGGCGAAATTGCCGACCCTCCGGACAGGTTGTCCATATACGATTATAGCATACTTTGTATTTTTTTGCAGTTTCCTGATACGAGACAATAATTCCCGGGAGTGTTTCTGTAGACACACTGTCAAGTGAAGGGACGGATGATTAAACATATTGACAGACGAATCAGAAAAGTATGTTCTATAATATTTAAGGAAGCTCAACGGCTGCTGACGGGGAATCAGCTGGAAGTAGTCCCTATACCAAAGGGACGGGAAGTTTTGTAGAATCATGGTACATTCAGACGTTCCGGTTCCGTGTTTGACCGGGGATTGGACAAAGGGGGAAAAGCATGAGCAACAACAAGACAGATTGGCGATTTAAAGTTGCCAACCGGGAGGCGCTGATCGGCTGCGGTCTCGCACTGCTCAATTTCGTCTGGTGGTTCGGCTTCGCCTACGGGATGGGTTCGAGACCGGTGGAGGAGTATTCATACATATTGGGCATGCCGGACTGGTTTTTCTACAGTTGTGTAGTGGGGTTCATCCTGATTACGGCACTCGTTATCGTTGTCGTCAAATTTTTCTTTAAAGAAGTTCCGTTCGAGGAAGAGGAGGAGACGCAATGAACTGGTCGGTCATCATACCGCTCCTCGTTTTCCTGATCGTCATTTTCTTTATCGGGATCTGGTCCAGCCGGAAGGGGGCCAAGGTTTCAGGCGGAGACTTTCTGCAGGATTATTTCCTGGGCGGCCGTGAACTTGGCGGCTTTGTGCTGGCGATGACGATGGTCGCGACCTATGGCAGTGCATCAAGTTTCCTCGGCGGACCGGGAACAGCCTACACAATGGGCTTCGGCTGGGTGCTTCTTGCCATGTCGCAGGTCGTGACTGGCTATTTTGTCCTGATGATCCTGGGGAAAAAGTTCGCCATCATGGCGCGACGGTACCGGGCGCTGACCCTCGTCGACTTCCTGAAGGCCCGCTATAACAGTGCGCCGGTCGTGATCCTTTCAGCTGCGGCCATTATCATCTTCCTGTTTTCGGCGATGGCCGCCCAATGGATCGGCGGGGCGCGCCTGGTCGAATCCCTTACAGGGATGAGCTATCATACAGCGCTCTTCGTCTTCGCCGTATCCGTTCTGGTTTATGTAACCATCGGCGGATTCCGCGCGGTCGCCGTGACCGATGCGGTCCAGGGGGCCGTCATGGTCATCGGCACGATTGTCCTCCTTGCGGGCGTCATTATCGCGGGCGGTGGCGTATCGAACATCATCCATGATCTCGTGTCGGAAAACCCGAATCTCGTCACGCCATTCGGTGCAGACGGGAATCTCGGAAAAGCATACGTATCTTCATTCTGGATCCTCGTCGGGGTCGGAGTGGTCGGATTGCCTCAGATCGCGGTCCGTTCGATGTCATACAAAAACTCCAGGTCGATGCACCGCGCATTGATCATCGGCACGGTTGTCACCGGGGTAATCATGCTGAACATGCACCTGATCGGCGTATTTGCGCGGCCGATTCTCCCGGGCATCGATGTCGGGGATAAAGTCATTCCGCTGATTGCAATGGATGTCCTGCCGGCCTGGCTGGCAGGGATTGTGCTTGCCGCGCCGATGGCGGCCATCATGTCGACGGTCGACTCACTGCTGATTCTTGTTTCCTCGACTGTCGTGAAAGACGTTTATCTGAACTACATCAAGCCGGATGCCAACGTCAGGGCGATCAAACGCGCCAGCTTCGGAGTGACGGCCGTTCTCGGGACCATTGTCTACATTCTGGCACTTGACCCGCCGGATCTGCTCATCTTCCTGAACCTGTTCGCATTCGGCGGTCTTGAAGCGGCGTTTATCTGGCCGATTGTTCTGGGGCTTTACTGGAAATATGCCAACAAATACGGGGCTATCGCTTCGATGATTGTAGGGATCGGCAGCTATATCGCCATCCACTTTTATAACGAGGCGAACGGGAATCTGTTCGGCGTGCATACCGTAACGCTGCCGGTTCTCCTGTCATTTGTCGCTTTCATCGTCTTCAGCCTGGTGATGAAGCAGGAAGCCTACGACTATGAACGGATCAGAAAAGGGGAGATTGCATGACGACCGATATGAAGAGCGTAACTTATCTGAGAGACCGCGAGGCGGTCATCCGCCTGACACAAGAGCTTGTCCGGATCGAAAGCGTCTACCGCGGCGAAGGCATCTCCGGCGGAAATGAAGAAAAGGTCGCGAACTATGTGGCGGATGTACTCCGCAGCTATGCCATCGAGACGCACGTCGAAGAAGTTGTTCCCGGAAGGCCGAACGTCATCGGGATTGTGGACTCGGGCAAGCCGGGCCCGACGCTTTTGTTTGAAGGGCACACCGATGTCGTGACGGAAGGAAACCGGGAAGCCTGGACATATGATCCGTTCGGAGCGGAAATCATCGACGGCCGCATGTATGGGCGGGGCACGAATGACACGAAGGGAAATCTGGCCTGCATGATCACCGCCGTCCACTCGCTGCTCCAGGACGGAGAAGACTTCCGGGGCAAGATCATCCTTTGCATCCCATGCGATGAGGAAGGCATGATGATCGGCATCAAGCACTTCATCGAGCAGGGCTGGGCAGACGGCGTCGACGGCGCCATCATCTGTGAGCCGGAGGAAAACAATGTCTGCATCGCCCAGCGCGGCGCGATGCGCATCCGGGTCGACATGTACGGCAAGATGGCCCACGGTGCGATTTCCTGGAGCGGGATCAATCCGAACTGGCGGATGGCCCGCCTGATCGTCGAGCTAGAAAAGCTGGAGAAAGCGGAACAGGAACGGCTGGGAGAGGACCCGTACCTGAAATGGCCGTCCATTACGCCGACCATCCTTCAGGCGCCGGTCAAGGGCGATGCGCAGATTAACGTCATCCCTGATCACTGCCGGATGACGCTGGATATCCGGACCGTGCCGGCGCAGGATCACGACGAGCTCCGCGGCAAGATCGATGCGATCATCGAAAAGCTGAAGGCGGAAGATCCTGACTTCAACTGTGAGCTGACCGTTCTCGATGACCGCCCTGCGACCGCGACATCCAAGGACGAGCCGGTCGTCCGGGCGATCTATGAAGCTGTACAGCATGTGACCGGGAAAGAGCCGGTCTACAACGGCGTGCCGGGCGCAACTGACGGAACTTTCCTCCACGTGCACGGTGTTCCGATCGTGACAATCGGCGCCGGCGACCGGGACATTCCGCACCAGATCGACGAATACGTGGATATTGAAGAGCTTGCCGAGACGACAGCGATTTACCGGGAGGCGGCACTGCGCTTTCTGAACAGGGAAAAGGCGGAGTCATGAATACCTGACAGGCGCCGACGGCATCAAATGCCGTTTCGTGGCTGCTTGGGATTTGAATAGGGAAGCGGAGCGGCCGGACTGGATTCCGGCCGTTTTTCATTTGAAGTTCTGTTTTACCCCCCAAAAACCCCCCTGCGGGCGTTCCGAAGGGGGGAGGTGGACTGTCATTTATTCAGGTGAGCGCTGCACGTGAGCCGGAGCCTGTCCGAGGCCGGGGGCTTCCTGCTTTTTCTTGTAGAACAGGAAGTAGATGCCGACGACACCCAGGGCGACAATTGTGGTCAAGATGACCTGAATCTGCATCGACGGGATAAAGAACATCGCCAGGTAGATGCCGGATACAGCGATGATCGTCGCATACGTCAGGTAAGGGAACAGCCACATCTTGACCGGCAGGTGGCCGCGCTCCTGCTCGAGCCGCTTCCGCATGCGCAATTGCGAGACACTGATGATCAGGTAGACCAGAAGGGCGACCGCACCCGACGAGTTGATCAGGAACAGGAAGACCTTGTCCGGCGAGATGAAGTTCATGATGCAGGCGATGTAGGAGAACACCGTGCTGAACAGGATGGCCCGTACCGGCACGCCTTTTTTGCTGAGCTTGAGGAAGTATTTCGGCGCATCGCCCTTTTTGGCCATTCCGAACAGCATCCGGGAGTTGGCATAAAGTGCCGAGTTCAGGCAACTGAGCACCGCGGTCAGTACGACGAAGTTCATGATCTGTGCGGCGGCCGGAATGCC
This sequence comes from Bhargavaea cecembensis DSE10, assembly GCF_000348905.1. Taxonomy (GTDB): domain Bacteria; phylum Bacillota; class Bacilli; order Bacillales_A; family Planococcaceae; genus Bhargavaea; species Bhargavaea cecembensis. The sequence continues at coordinate 107,499 of NZ_AOFT01000008.1, read as the reverse complement.
GATATGGTCCAGTACGGCAACGAACGGACTGACCAGGATGTTTGCCGAGTTCCACGGCAGGAGCGTCACGACGACTGCAATCGAACCGATATAGAAGATGAGGATCCGCCAGACAACGCTGTTGGTCGCTGTACGCACGGAGCGTACGGGGTTTTCTGATTCACCGGCAGCGATGGCAACGATTTCGGTGCCCATGAACGAGAAGATGACGACCGTGATTCCAAGCATGATGGCGCCGAATCCGGATGGCATAAACCCGCCTTCACCGAGGAGGTTGACTGTTCCCGGAGCCGCAATGCCCGGGTACCACCCGAACAGGACGGCAACGCCAAGAACGAGGAACAGCGTAATGGCGACGACTTTGATGAGGGAGAACCAGTATTCGAATTCACCGAACGCCTTGACGGAGAACAGGTTCGTCGCAGTCAGCGCCACCGTCAGGATCAGGCTCATCAGCCAGATCGGGAAGTCCGGAATCCAATACTGGATGATGGCCGCGCCGGCAAGCGCTTCGATGGCGATGACGACGACCCAGAAAAACCAGTACAGCCAGCCGATTGTAAAACCGGCCCACGGCCCGATCGCTTCATTCGCGTAGGTCGAGAACGAGCCGCTTGTCGGGTACGCGGCGGCCATCTCGCCGAGCATCCTCATGACCAGGACAACGATCAGGCCTGCAAATGCATAGGAGAGGATGGCGCCCGGCCCGACGGAGTTGATGACTGCACCGCTCCCGATAAAGAGCCCTGCGCCGATCACCCCTGCAATCGAGATCATCGTGATGTGACGGGTTTTCAGGTCCGACTTCATGCCCGGCTGCGTGCCGGAACCGGGTTCTGTCTGGTTCTGTAAGGCCATTTTAAATTCCCCTTTCTGCTATCGGCGCTTTCGGAAAGCGCTTTCAATAAGTGCTTGAAATTTCTTATCTCTCTTTATCATAGTGAATCAGAAGGGAAAGTGAAATGGACAGGACGTCAAATGCTTTTGGCGTGCAGGCGACGGAATGTAAAAAACACATCAAAATAACTGGAACACCGTAAATTTCTCTGTATTTTACATGATTTGGCTAAGCTGATTGATCCATAATAGACAAACTGTCCATAGAGAGAGGGCGATTGTTAGACATAAATATAGAAGAATCAGAATGTTCTATCCGTTAGGCTATTGGTACAAGCGAATGTTGTAAGCGTTATCAAAACAGCTTGAGGTGCTCGGGGGAAAAAATAAGTAGGGGGGAAATGCATGAAAGCCACATTCAGAACACCTAAAACTCACAAAGGGTGGATCGGACTTTTCGCTATTCTGACCATCGTGTTATTGGGAAGCTGGCCGGTTATTCCGCTGCTGAATCATACCACCATTATTTTCGGCATGCCGATCCTGATGGTCTGGTCGATCTTGCTGATTTTCCTGACCACGGGAATTCTCATGATACTTAATAAGATGGGGGTGAATGACTGATGGCACAGTGGATTCCCTTTTTAATTACGGTTTCCTACATGGTGATTGCGGTCTGGCTCGGCTTCGGCGCAGGTAAAGGGCGCAATATGAACAAAGTGGAAGAATGGGGAGTTGCTGGCCGCAGCCTGGGGCCGATTGTCATGTATCTTCTTGTCGGTGCAGGGGGCATCAGCGCGTATACGTTCATGGGGGCACCGGGATGGGCGTATTCGAAAGGGGTACCGGTTCTATACGTTGTCGTTTATCTGACGTTTATGGGCATAACCGCATGGTATCTGGGGCCGAAAGTATGGGACCTTGGCGTGAAGTATAACCATGTGACGCAGGGGGCAGCGATCACTCACCGTTATGAGAGTCCTGCCCTGGGAGCACTGGCTTCCTTCGTCACTTCGATTGGAGTTCTTGCCTACGCGGTTCTTCAAACCACAGGCTCTGCTTATATTCTGAATGTCATGAGCCACGGCAAGATTCCGGTCTGGCTGGGCGTAATTTTGTCTCTCGCCGTTATTTCAATCTATCTGTTCAAGAGCGGGTTACGGGCGATCGGAATCACGAATGCGTTTCAGGGTGCACTGATGTTCGTTGTCTCGTGGGCATTCGGTCTGTGGGTAGTCAAGCAGTTTACAGGCGGTTATTCGTTCGGTCCGGTGTTTGAGCGGGTCCGCGAAGAGGCACCGCAATTCCTGACACTTCCGGGAAACCTGGGGGACATGGGTTTTGCGTTCTGGACGACATCCATTCTGATTTCCATGGTATCGGTCTGGCAGACTCACTGGATCCAGTGGATGGGAGCCAATACACGTAAGTCGATCCGTACCGCAGCCACGATGCTTCCGACTTACTACGTCGTGTGCATTCCGATGCTGGTGGTAGGATTCATCGGCATCTTCGTTTACCCATCGCTGGCACAGGCGGACACCGTCGCCATCCAGATGGCGATGGATAATATGCCGGTACTTCTGGCAGGTCTGTTGGGTGCGGGAACACTGGCTGCTGCGATGTCCTCGAGCGAGCCGTGTATCCATGGGACAGCGCTCAGTTACAGCAAGGACATCATCCAGCCAATCTTCAAGCTGTCTGATGAGAAAGCGGGCAAACTGACGCGCTGGCTCATCTTCCCGATCATGGGTCTGATCGTTGCGCCGATTTCGATCATGCAGCCTGCCAGCCTCGTTTACATCCTGCTGATCGGCTATGGCTTTATCGGCCAGGCGTTCCCGGCGCTTGTCGGAATGTTCTTCTGGCCGCGTGCAACCAAGCAGGGCGCATTCTGGGGACTCGCTGCAGGCTTTGTCGTGACGCTGGTCTTCTCGGTCTGGTTCCCGCATCCGCTGGGCATCCATGCCGGAATATGGGGGCTCTTCGTCAACCTGCCGATCTTCTTCATCGTTTCTCTGCTGACCGAACCGGTCTCCAAGAAGACAGTCGAAGAATTCTTCCCGGATATGGTGGATGAACTGTATGAGGAAGTTCCGGAAAATACAACGAAGCCGGCGTCAATCTGACGCCGGCTCCGCATGGAAGGGGAATGACATCATGGCAAAGGAACTGTTTATCAACGGTGAGGTCATCACCGTCAACAGCCAAAACGAAATCGCGGAAGCTGTCGCCATAGAGGACGGAAAAGTTCTCGCTGTAGGTACTGCGGAAGACATTCTGAAACTGCAGGATGGGGAGGCGGCGGTCACTGACCTCGAAGGGCGGACGCTCATGCCCGGCATCATCGAATCGCATATTCATACGACGATGTACGGGGCCAACGTCCTTGCCGTCTCCTGCAAGGACCCTGGTATCCGTTCCATACCGGACTTGCTGGACAAGTTAAAGGAGCAGGCGGCTTCGGTACCCGAAGGGCAATGGGTCCGTGCCTGGGGCTTCAATGAGAATGCCATCGGGGAGGGGCGTTTTCCGACCCGCGAAGAATTGGATGGTGTTACGGACAAGCATCCTGTGATGGTGGTCCGGGCATGCGGACATATTTCCGCGGTCAACAGCAGGGGGCTGGCGATCGGCGGGATCACCCGTAATACACCGGACCCGGAAGGCGGAACCATCGGAAGGGATGCGGACGGTGAGCCGGACGGACGACTCATTGAAAATGCCCACATGAACCTGTATCAGCTAGCCGCCCATACACGTGATGAAATCCGCGAAGCCCACAGGGTCGCTTCGGGGCACTTTGCGGAAAAAGGGATTACCGCCGTCCATGATGCGACCGGTTATGGCATTGAAAACATTGAAGCGCTGCGTGAGGATGCCGAAGAGGGAGTGATCGCACAGCGTGTGTATGCGATGGTCGGGGCGCTGAACAATCCGGACAAAGTCGTCAGGCATTACCTGGAGAAGGATATCCGCACCGGTGAAGGGAACGATCGCTTCAGGTACGGGCCGGTCAAGGTATTTCTTGACGGCTCAAGCAGCGGACCGACCGTCTGGACGACTGAACCGTATACGAGTGATCCTGAAAACTACGGGATTCACTATATGACTCAGGAAGAGCTTGACGAATTGTTTGTCCCGGCACATGAAAAAGGCTGGCAGATCACAGCACATGCACAGGGTGATGCGGCCATCGATCAGTTGCTGAACACGATTGACAAGGCGCTCAGGCTCCACCCGCGTGAAGATGCGCGCCATCGTATCGAACACGCCGGGCTTGCAAGAAAAGACCAGGTGCAGCGCATGAAGGAACTGGGTGCTGTCCCGACACCAAACCCTGCATTTTTCTATGAGTACGGGGACGGCTATGTAAAGAACTACGGTCAGCGTGCACAAAACATGTACCCGCTAGCCAGCTACCGCGAGGCCGGCGTTCCGGCAACGCTCACAGCGGACTGCCCGGTTACAGATTTTAACCCGATGAGGGGCATCCATAGCGCCATCACGAGAAAGGCGCCGTCCGGACAGGTTGTCGGAGAGGCGGAACGAATCGGCTTGCTCGATGCCATCCGCTGCTGCACGATCAATGCGGCCTATTCCGGATTCAGCGAAGAAAGGACTGGATCCATCGAACCCGGGAAGCTTGCCGACCTCGCCATTCTGGACCGTTCTATTCTAACTGCTGAAATCGATGACATTCCTGAGATCCTGGTCGACCGGACGATCATTGGCGGAGAGACGGTCTTTGAACGGAGCGGAGAGGCGGTCCGTTCATGAACGATACCCGGACGGTCAGAAAAATCCATCTGAGCGGCTCGCCTTATGAGATCGGTCGTGGTCACGGGGAGCAGGGAAAGAGAGAAATCACAAATAGCCTGTCCACATATGAAGCACTTTTCCATGGATACACGGGGATGTCCTGGCAAGAGGCCTGTGAAAAGGCATTGCTTCATCATGACGCAATATCGGCTTTCCGGCCTGATTATCTGGAGGAGATGCAGGGCGTCGCAGACGGGGCCGGTGTCCGGTTCGAAGATATTCTCGCATTAAATGCAAGAAGTGAGATTGCACTGACGGCTACTCCGGATGGATGTACGTCATTTGCTTGCAACTGGGAGGGCGAAGTCTGGCTCGGGCAAAACTGGGACTGGAAAAGCAGCCAGTTAGATTCGCTGCTGGATATCCAAATCGAGCAGGAGGGGAAGCCTTCTGTGCGAATGATCACGGAAGGCGGCATTATCGGGAAAATCGGTTCCAACAGCGCCGGTGTAGGGGTTTGTCTGAACGCACTCATGACAAGGACCTGGCAGCCGAAAGTGCCGATCCACCTGGGGTTGCGTGCGGTTTTGGACTCCCATACGTTCGAGGAAGCTTCTGAAGCCGTAAGTGATGGGCGGATGGCCTCCCCCGCGCATTTTCTCATTGCTTCCAAAAGCGGTGAGATGGCCGGCACAGAGGTGTCGCCTGTCCATACTGCAGCCATTCCCCCTGAAAACGGGTTGGTCGTTCATACCAATCACATTTGTGATCAGCAACTGCAAAAGGCGGTATCAGACTTTCCGATTCCTGATTCTGCCCCTCGTCTGAATCGGATCCAGGAGCTGATGAATGGGTTGGATGAAACCGCAAATGCTGAACAGATGTTTGCTGTACTATCCGATCATGAAAACTATCCGGACTCCATTTGCAGACACATCAACCCGTCCCATCCGGAGCACATGCAGATGGAGACTGTTTTCAGCATCGTGATGAACCTCACCGCCGGATCTTTTGACTATCGCACAGGAAGGGCATGTGAAGCAGGCGCCGGTTCAAGCAGAATCTGAACCGGTGCTCTTCCTTTTGTGCGAACATCGGAAAGGAGCAGTGTCACCATGTATATCCCTCCGAAATTTAAAATTACGGATGACGAAATCAACCGTGGGATAATCAATCGGCATAGTTTTGCGACTCTGTTCTCACAGCATCATGGATTGCCTTTTGCCACACACTTACCGTTAATGTTAAGTGAAGATCACTTATCCCTTTACGGGCACTTCGCCCGTCAGAATCCTCAATTCGAAGACATTGCCGGTCAAAATGTATTGGCTGTTTTCCATGGACCCCATTGTTACATTTCACCTTCCTGGTATGAGACGAATCAAGCAGTTCCGACATGGAATTACGTGACGGTGCATGTATTTGGGGAAGTCGAGCTGATTGGGAACGGAAGTGAGCTAGCAAAACACCTGAATGATATCGTTCTCAAATACGAAGCGCCGGATAGTCCGTACAGGCTGGATCAGGCTGATTCAAATTTTATCGATGGAATGACCAGGGGCGTTCAGGGATTCAGAATCAAAATCAGCAAGATCGAAGGAAAGGCAAAGTTAAGCCAAAACCAACCTTTGCAACGGCAAAAACGGGTGATTGAGCAGCTGGAGAAAAGCCCGAATTCCGACGAGCGCCAAATCGCATCATTCATGAAGTCAAATCTGGAAACAAGACCTGCCAATCCTGCTCTTTCAGAATAGGATTCCAACGCATCGAGGGGGGATACCAAATGGAAAAGGTTAATCGTCAGCGGCTGCAGAGTTTGCTGGAACAGTTCGCCTCATTCGGGGCTACGGGGGAAAATGGAGTGACCAGGCTTTCCTTGTCCCGGGAAGATATCGCCGCACGAGATAAATTCATAGAAGTCAGTGAGGAAATTGGCATGTCGGTGAAAGTGGACGACATGGGGAATCTGTATGCCACTTTATCCGGCAAAAAAGACATGCCGCCGATTGTGATGGGCTCACACCTCGATTCTGTAAAAAAAGGCGGTCGGTTCGACGGAACGCTGGGTGTTGTGGCAGGGCTGGAAGTAGTCCGGACCATCGTAGAGCGGAACATCGAGACGGAACATCCAATAACAGTGATGAACTTTACAAATGAAGAAGGTGCCCGCTTCGACCCGGCGATGATGTCTTCCGGGGTGTTGGCGGGAAAATTTGCGAAGGAAGACATGCTCCTGTCTGCAGACACGGAAGGCGTGACATTCGGTCAAGCACTAGAGATAAGCGGGTACGAGGGGGAAGCCGGGAACCGTCTCAGGGAAGCCGCTGCCTTCGTAGAGCTGCATATTGAACAGGGCCCGGTGCTGGAACATACCGGTGAGGAAATTGGCGTCGTCCAGGGCGTGATGGGAATGACCTGCTGTGAAATTTCACTGAAAGGCGAATCGAATCACGCAGGTACCACACCCATCCCGATGAGAAAAGACCCCATGTTTGCTGCCGCACAAGTCATTGTGGACCTGCAGCGGGAACTCAAAAAGCTGCCGGAGGATCTCGTCTACACGATCGGCAGGATCCAGGCCCATCCAAATATCCATACGGTCATCCCGAACGAGGTCACGTTTACCCTCGAGGCACGGCACACAAGCATGGACGTCGTCCGGCAGGTTGAGCGGATCATTGACCGACTCCCCAAAACACTTGAACGGTGTGAGGTAACCTCCAGAAAGCTGTGGGGAAGAGAGACGGTTGAATTCGATGGGGCTGTTGTCAATGCGGTTTCCGAAACAGCGGCAGAACTCGGGTTAAGAACCCGCAACATGTACAGTGGAGCCGGGCATGATGCACAATTTATCGCCAGTTACATTCCGACAGCCATGATTTTCGTTCCGAGTGCCAAAGGTTACAGCCATCGCGAGGATGAGTACACATCGTATGAGGATTGCGCACAGGGTGCGGATGTCCTTTTGAATACGGTGCTGAAGCTGGACCGGAATGCCAGTACCCAAGAGGAGAAAGTATTGGAAGAGAAAAGTGTATAAAAGAAAAACGGGAAAGTCCTTTTCATCAGGACTTTCCCGTTTTTAATGAACCGGCAGCAGTTTCTCCGCTCCGCTCTGCTCCAGCATCCGGTACGCCTGCACGGCGACTTCCAGCGCAAGCCGGTTATCGGGCTCCATAAAGTCTGTACCGAGCAGGACCTCAAGCTTGCCGATCCGGTGGTAGAGCGTCTGGCGCACGATGAACAGGCGCTCTGCCGCCTCTTTCTTGACGCCGCCGCATTCCAGGTAGACAACGAGCGTCTCGAACAGGCGGCTGTCATGACGGGCATCGTGTTCAAGCAGCGCCCCCAGATAATCATCGACGTATGTCTCCAGCTCTCCGCTCCGCTTCAGCAACAGCAGCAGACGGTGAATTCCGAGCCCTTCATAGAAAACCGATTCCGTGATGCCCTCTTCCTGCAGCCGGATCACATCCTCGCTCTCGCGGTAGGCCCGCCGGATGTATGCGATGTCCTGATAGGTTTTCCCGATCCCGAACCGGCTGCCCTCGAACTGTGGTGCCGGCATGTTGAGGAATTCCCGGATCAGCGGCCGGAAGCGGTCGTCCCGTCGGCTCTGTTGTTCCTCCGAGATAAAGAAGGCAATCACGATCAATTCATTTTCTCCCGAAGTGATGGCGGGGAAGAAGCCGTGCCGCTGGAACAGACTGCGGATCAGCAGTGCCCGCTGGACCAGTTCTTCTTCAAGCAGGTCCTGTGACGGGAATGGCGGTATCTCAGGCATGTGGATGGTGAACACCCGGTAGTACATGTTTTTGCCGCGCGCCGGCAGTACGGCGCGGATCGTTTCCGGATCCATGCGCCGCCCGGTAATCAGGTTCCGGACCACCTTGTCCTCGAGGTTCTGCTTGCGCTCTTCAATTGTCCGGTTCCGCAGGAGCACCTGGGAAATGGCGAGGCCTGCGCGGTCCAGGATCAGGAAATAAAAGTCATCCTGGAGCGGTTCATCCATGCCGAGGAAGAGCCGTCCCCACACTTGCCCGGGGCCCCGCACCGGTACGTTCGCGTAGCGTCTGTCCGCAATTTCCACATAACGTTCGGTGTCCTCCAGCCCGCCTTCCGCTTCGAGGCGGGACCGCAGGAGGGATTCGCTATGCTTGGCCTCCGAAGGATAAAAGTAGGGGGCCGGACGGTCGGAGATGAAGATGGCCTCGCGCCGAAAGTATTCATGGAGTTCCTGGAGAATCTTCAGGATGCCGTTGGAGGTAAGGGAAAGTTCGATAAAACGTCCCGACAGGCGGTCCAGCTCGGAAATCATCTTGTGATGACGGTTGATCAGCGCCGTATGGAGATCATGCGTGATGTCGACGAACCGGATCACTTCTTCGAACACGATGATCGGGAAGCCGAGATTGTCGGCCAGCTTGAGAACTTCCGGGGCGATCTGTTTCGAGGAGTCCGCCAGTTCGATGCACAGTGCGGATGCCCCGAGTTCATTTAACTTCCCGATATAATAAAGCTGCGTCTCCAGGTCAAGCGCCATGCTGATGCCGGTTGTCAGGATCAGTTCGCCGCCATTGATCAGCGACTCAAACTCCCGGACTTCAAGGATATGCGACCAGCGGATCTTCCGGGAAAGACCGGATGCACCCGCGGCCAGTCTGGCTTTTTGAAAAGACTCTCGTTCCAGTACGTCCCGGACAGTCAGCTCGATGTTCTTCAAGTTCAGCCCTTCCTTTCGTCCAATCACATAGCCTGTCAATTTGACACATTGTCAAATGACAAACATTCTGATAGTTTGTACAGTAGATTATGAAGTGCACAAGCCAACCAGTCAAGATGACCATTTAACCAAGAGGAGGAGTTATCAATGGAAACAGCAGTCGTTAAAACGCAAACGCTTTCAAACTATATCGGTGGACAATGGGTCAAATCGACCACGGAAAAATATGAGGAAGTCCCGAACCCGGCAACCGGAGAAATCATCGCGGAAGTTCCGATTTCCACAAAAGAAGACCTCGACAAGGCAGTTGCAGTTGCAAAAGAGGCATTCAAGACCTGGAAAAAGACGCCGGTGCCGCAGCGTGCACGAATCATGTTCAAGTTCCAGCAGCTGCTCGTAGAGAACTGGGATGAACTCGCCCGGCTTGTCACGATCGAGAACGGCAAAAGCTTCACGGAAGCGCACGGCGAAGTGCTCCGCGGCATCGAATGCGTCGAGTTCGCGGCGGGTGCGCCGTCCCTCATGATGGGCCAGCAGCTTCCGGACATCTCGAAAAACATGGAATCGGGCATGTATCGCTATCCGATCGGTGTCATCGGCGGCATCACGCCGTTCAACTTCCCGATGATGGTTCCGGCATGGATGTTCCCGCTTGCAATCGTCGCAGGGAACACGTTCGTCCTGAAGCCGTCCGAGCGCACGCCGCTCCTGGCGAACCGCCTGGCGGATCTTCTGAAGGAAGCAGGCCTGCCTGATGGAGTGTTCAACATCGTCCACGGCGCGCATGACGTCGTCAACGGCCTGCTCGAGCACAAAGACGTTCCGGCCATTTCCTTTGTCGGCTCCCAGCCCGTTGCAGAATATGTCTACAAGACGGGTACGGCACACGGCAAGCGCGTCCAGGCATTGGCAGGCGCGAAAAACCACTCCATCGTCATGCCGGATGCGGACCTCGACAATGCGGTCAAGAACATCACCGGCGCGGCATTCGGCTCGGCCGGCGAGCGCTGCATGGCTGCGGCAGTCGTCGTGGCCGTCGGAGACGTAGCGGATGAGCTTGTCGACCGGCTGAAAAAAGCGGCAGACGACATCACAATCGGCAACGGTCTTGAAGACGATGTGTTCCTCGGACCGGTCATCCGTCCGGCCCACAAGGACCGCACGATCGGCTACATCGAATCGGGCGTCGAGGAAGGCGCGAAACTCGTCCGCGACGGCCGCAACGACAAGTCGAGCTCCGAAGGCGGCTATTTCGTCGGACCGACGATCTTTGACGAGGTGACACAGGAAATGAAGATCTGGAAAGATGAAATCTTCGCGCCTGTTCTGTCTGTGGTCCGCGTTGAAACTCTTTCGGAAGCAATCGAATTTGCGAACGCTTCGGACTTTGCAAACGGCGCCTGCCTGTATACGGACAGCGCATCGGCAATCCGCGAATTCCGCGACGACATCGATGCCGGCATGCTCGGCGTCAACCTCGGCGTCCCTGCACCGATGGCCTTCTTCCCGTTCTCGGGCTACAAGAAGAGCTTCTACGGCGACCTCCACGCCAACGGCAAAGACGGCATCGAGTTCTACACCCGCAAGAAAATGCTCACACAGCGTCACTGATAGAAAAGCGGAGCGGGCCTGTTCAGACCCGACAGGCATAAGACGGAATGCGTCGCGGGTCCTGACCCGCAAAGCAGGCCGGCTTATGACCCCGAGGGTCTGGCCCGTGCAGCTGGACAGCAGAAAAGCGGAGCGGGCCTGGCCCGCAGAGCCGGGCAACAAAAGGGGTGGCGGGGCTGGAAGATCAATTAGGGACCGCGAAAGATCATCAAAGTCCCTCGAAAGATCAATAACGCCCCGCGAAAGATCAATAAGACCCGGCGAAAGATCAAATAAAGGCCGGATCCGTCCGGCGTCAATTTTGAGCAGCCGCCCCTGAGGCGGCTGAATTTTAAAACGAATTCATCCGAGAGGGGATAGTACGATGACCGTTGTTAAGACGGATACACAAACGCTTGTCGAAAAAGACCGGCAGAACGTCTGGCATCACATCTCTCCATATGTGGAGAAAAGCCCGCCGATGATCTGGGCAAAAGGGGAAGGCGCCTGGGTGACGGATCATGAGGGGAACCGCTACCTGGACGGCATGTCCGGACTGTGGTGCGTGAACGTCGGCTACGGCCGCGAGGAACTGGCAAAAGCGGCCTATGACCAGATGAAGGAACTTTGCTATGTGCCGATGACCCAAAGCCATGAGCCGGCGATCGAGCTTGCGGCGAAGCTGAACGAATGGCTCGAGGACGATTACATGATCTTCTATTCCAACAGCGGATCCGATGCGAACGAAGTCGCATTCAAGATCGCCCGCCAGTACCATCAGCAAAAGGGCGAAGCTTCCCGCTACAAGTTCATCAGCCGCTACCGTGCCTACCATGGCAGCTCGATGGGCGCACTTGCCGCCACCGGCCAGTCGCTCCGCAAGTACAAATATGAGCCGCTCGCACCGGGTTTCCTCCATGTGGCGCCGCCGGATAACTACCGCCGTCCGGAAGGCATGAGTGTGGAGGACTACAACATCATGCGCGCGGAAGAACTCGAGCAGAAAATCATCTGGGAGCAGGAAGAAACGGTTGCAGGGGTCATCATGGAGCCGCTCATCACAGGAGGCGGCATCCTGATTCCGCACCCGGTCTATCTCCAGAAAGTGCAGGAGATCTGCAACAAGCACGGCGTTCTCCTGATCATCGACGAGGTTATCTGCGGATTCGGCCGTACTGGGAAGAAGTTCGGCCACCAGAACTTCGGCGTGAAGCCGGACATCGTGACCATGGCAAAAGGCCTCACAAGCGCCTATCTGCCGCTGTCGGTCACCGCGGTGCGCAAGGATATTTACGAAACCTTCAAGGACAGCGCGGAAAACAGCCACTTCCGCCATGTGAACACATTCGGCGGCAACCCTGCAGCTTGCGCGGTGGCGCTGAAGAACCTTGAGATCATCGAGCGGGAGGGCCTTGTCGAGCGGGCGGACCGCCACGGCGAACGTCTCCGTGCGGAACTGGCGCATCTTGAGGATCACCCGTATGTCGGTGAGGTCCGCGGGATCGGCTTCCTTCTCGGCATTGAGCTGGTCGAGGACAAACAGACCCGCGAACCGGCAAGCGCCGCGCGCATCGGCAAGATCATCGCCAACTGCAAGGCGAACGGCCTGATTGTCGGCAAAAACGGAGACACCGTGGCGGGACACAACAATATCCTGACACTGTCCCCGCCGCTTGCGTGCACGGACCAGGACGTCGATTTTATTATTTCCGTGATCAAGAAGGTTTTTGAAGAGAATCGTTGAAATAAGTACGTTGGGGATTTAGTATGCGGGAGGCGTCAGCCTCCCTTTACAATGGAGGGAAATGGAAATGAAAATCGGTGTACCTAAAGAGATTAAAAACAATGAAAACCGCGTCGCAATGACGCCTGCGGGAGTGGCGACACTGAGCACTGCCGGTCACGAAGTGATCATCGAGAAGGGAGCGGGACTCGGTTCCGGCTTCACCGATGAGGAATATGCAAACGAAGGTGCGGTCATTGTAGAAACAGCGGCGGATGCATGGGCTGCCGAAATGGTCATGAAGGTCAAGGAACCGCTGCCGGAAGAGTACGGCTACTTCCGCGAAGACCTGATTTTGTTCACTTACCTGCACCTGGCTGCGGAACCGGAGCTTGCGGCAGCGCTTCTCGAGAAGAACGTAACCGCCATTGCCTATGAAACGGTCCAGCTGCCGAACCGCTCGCTGCCGCTCCTTTCGCCGATGAGCGAAGTTGCCGGCCGCATGGCGACACAGATCGGCGCCCAGTTCCTCGAGCGCATCCACGGCGGCAAGGGAATTCTCCTGTCCGGCGTACCGGGTGTCCAGCGCGGCAAGGTCACCGTCATCGGCGGCGGCATGGCCGGCGCGAACGCCGCCCGCGTCGCGGTCGGCATGGGTGCCAAGGTAACGGTCATCGACCTGAGCCCGGAGCGTCTCCGCCAGCTGGACGACCAGTTCGGCAACGATATCCAGACACTGATGTCGAACCCGTTCAACATAGCGGAAGCAGTGAAGGACGCGGACCTCGTCGTCGGTGCCGTGCTCATCCCGGGTGCCAAGGCGCCAAAGCTCGTCACGGAAGAAATGGTCAAGTCGATGCAGCCGGGCTCCGTGCTCGTTGACATCGCGATTGACCAGGGCGGCATCTTCGAGACATCGGACCGCATCACGACACATGACGACCCGATCTATGAAAAGCACGGCGTTGTCCACTACGCTGTCGCCAACATGCCGGGCGCAGTGCCGCGCACGTCCACAATGGCGCTCACAAACGTCACTGTACCGTATGCGCTCCAGATCGCCAACAAAGGCTGGAAGCAGGCGGCACTCGATAACGAGCCGCTCCGCAAAGGCTTCAACACCTACGCGGGCCGTGTGACTTACAAGACAGTCGCGGAAGACCTCGGCTACTCGCATGCCGATCTGCTCGATCTGATCGAGCCGGTGGCACAGCACAACTGAACATGAAGAAGGGGAACCTGTCCTGGACAGGTTCCCCTTTTAATATGAGTGCTAATATTAGTGTCGGTGATAAAGTAGTGCGTTATAAATAGAAACCAATTTTTGATCCACGGGGGTGAAAAAACTTTCCTAGTCAGGCAGTCTTCTTCTTCCCGAACACCGATGATACCCGGTTTTCCTCCCCGGCCCGCATCCTGCGGAAGTTCTCGAGGTGCTTCCATACCGCCATCCCGAAGAGTCCGACGGCGATCAGGTCCGGCCCGATGCCCGGTGCCAAGAAGACGGCTGTCGCGGTGAAGGTGACATACAGCATCAGGACACCGAACACGAGGAAGTCGGTCACGAGTGAAATGACAATGAGCAGGGCGAGTCCCACAAGGCCGATCTTCCAGTCGAAGCCCAGGAGCACCCCGATCACCGTTGCCGTGCCCTTGCCGCCATTAAAGCGCATATGAAACGGGAAGTTATGCCCGATGATGGTCAGCGCGGACATCGAGAAGACAAGAAGGGCTCCGGCTTCCGGTCCGAGCCCAATTGCCTGGGAAATCCATCTGGCAAGGAGCACGGCCGCGACCCCTTTTCCGATGTCGATGGCGGCAACAAGCGCGCCGAATTTCTTGCCGAGCACGATGGCGGCATTTGATGCACCGGCATTTTTCACACCGGTTTCTTTCAGGTTTACGCCGGACAGCCATCCGGCGACGGTCGATCCGTGGATGTTGCCGATCAGGTAACCGGCCGTCACGGCGATCATGATCCATATCCAGCCCAGCTGCTCGGGCATGTCGTCAGCCTCCTATGATTGTTCTTTTTCCTTATATTAAGCTTCATTCAGCCTAATATAAGGGGTGTTAACCGTCACCCGCACTGCATGATCAACTGTGTCCGGTCAAAGCGCTTCCCGGCAAGATCCTTTTTCCGGATGCAGAAGTACAGCATGCCAAGGTCGCCCCAGACAACATCAAGATCTTCGTCACTGTCCATCTGGAAAAGAAGGACGTAGTCATCCGCTGCTTTTGCAGCTTCACCCCAGTCTTCTATTCCGTCACAGTAGTGGGCGATTTCCGGAAACACCGGGTTCTGGACGGCGAACGGATGGCCAAGCACCCGGTGATGCGGGGCCCCTTCTTCAAGCAGTCCGAAGATGGCGTCTCCGGTGTCGTCGTCGAAATCCATCCCGATCACGGCGTCTGTGTCCAGCGTTTCCTGCTCGAGGAACGCTGCGGCGAACTCCGGCAGCATCGCTTCTTCAGGAACTTCACGCCTTTCAAGTTCAGCCGGACTTTCAAAGTACAGCACTTCCCAGCCGTTCCGGTCTTCCGCCTCTCCGCCCCACGGCTGTTCTTCCCTGTCATAGAAAAATGACAGGACACCGGAAACAGGAAGCGGATGGGCAGTGCCGGCAAGCGCTGCATCCGACAGATTAAGCTGGGCGATCAGCGTAAGCGGCTTGCCGTCATTGGACGGGATCTCCACATCAGGCGGAAGGTCCGGCGCGCCTCCGAACTTCGATGCGCCGGGAGCCAGCGTCCCGGCGGCGTCTTCTTTATTCAGTCGGAAGCCCGGCTTCGTCAGTTCGGAAAATGGCGCAATGTATTCGGCCAGTCCGTTTGCTTCCAGCTTTTCTCTCCAGGTTTTCATAGAATCCCTCCCAGGAACGGCAGTCTTCTATAAGTTAACGGATGAGCCCCGTAAACGTTTCATGTTTTTTCTGAAAAATACACTTGACTTTACCCGCAGCACAGTCCTATACTGTTTACCAGATGGAAAACAAAATCAGAATACTCTTATCAAGAGCGGCGGAGGGAATAGGCCCTGCGAAGCCCGGCAACCGGCAGACCCTGTCTGCAAAGGTGCTAATTCCTACAGATTCGGGAGCGGATCTGACAGATAAGGGGAGGCATGCGGCGTGTTCGCATCGGCCCTCTTCCTATCAGTGAAGAGGGTTTTTCATTTTTCCGAAAAGGCAAATCCTCCTCTCCTATCGCGTTTCCATCGAAACCACACCTTTAGGAGGCAATCAATATGACAAACTTCAAACCAGAAACAATTCTCGTGCACGGAGGCCAGGAGCCGGACCCGGCAACAGGCGCAATCGCAGTACCGGTCTACCGCACGACAGCTTATGCATTCCGTGACACGGAGCACGCGCAAAACCTGTTCGCACTGAAAGAGTCGGGCAACATCTACTCCCGCATCATGAACCCGACGGTTGACGCATTCGAGAAGCGCATCGCTGAACTGGAAGGCGGCACGGCTGCCGTTGCTCTTTCTTCCGGCATGGCGGCGATCGCATTCTCGATCCTGAACGTCGCACAGGCAGGGGATGAGATCGTCTCCGCGGCAAACCTTTACGGCGGAACGTACAACCTGTTCGCGGTGACACTCCCGCGCTACGGCATCAATGTGAAGTTCGTTGACTCCACAGATCCAGAAAACTTCCGCGAAGCGATCACCGACAAGACAAAGGCGATCTTCGGCGAAATCATCGGGAACCCGAGCCTGAACGTCCTTGATGTCGAGGCTGTTGCGAACATCGCACACGAAAACGGCCTGCCGCTCATCATCGACTCCACGTTCGCGTCGCCTTACGGCTCGAACCCGATCGAGTACGGTGCGGACGTCGTCGTCCACTCTGCAACGAAATGGATCGGCGGCCACGGCCGCGGCGTCGGCGGCGTAGCCGTTGACGCGGGCAAGTTCGACTGGACACAGGGACGCCACCCTGGCTACACCGAGCCGGATGTCACTTACCACGGCCTCCGCTACGGCATCGATACGGCACAGGCAGCATTCGCAACACGCCTCCGCGTGCAGCTGCTCCGCGACTTCGGCCCGACGCTCAGCCCGGATAATGCGTTCCTCTTCCTCCAGGGGCTTGAGACGCTTCACCTCCGCATCCAGCGCCACAACGAAAACGCGCTGAAAGTCGCCCAGTGGCTGAAGGATCATCCTTCCGTCGAGTGGGTGCAGTACAACGGCCTTGAAGAGCACCCGTCGTACGAACTCTCGAAGAAGTACCTGAAGAACGGTGCCGGCTCTGTCGTCATCTTCGGCATCAAGGGCGGACGCGAATCGGGACGCAAGCTGATCGACAACGTGAAGCTGTTCTCGCATGTCGCAAACGTCGGCGACGCACGCTCGCTGATCATCCACCCGGCTTCCACGACGCACCAGCAGCTGTCGGCGGAAGACCTGAAGAAGACAGGCACGTCGGAAGAACTCGTCCGCCTCTCTATCGGCCTTGAGAATGTCGAAGACATCATCGCCGACCTGAAACAGGCGATTGAGGCTGCGGCACCTGTAAAAGCATAAGACAGCACCGAATTTTTGAACAATTTTAAACTTTTCCCGCCCCGGGGGTTTCTTTGCGGGGCGGAACTTGTTATATTGGAAGGAATCTTTGTGTCGGAGGTGTTTCGCCCATGGCTCCAGTGAAAGCGGCCATCCTTGGATTCGGTACGGTCGGCCAAGGCATTTATACAATCGTGAATGAACGGAAACAACAACTTGAGAAAACGATCGGTTCCCCGATCGAAATTGCTGCGATCCTCGTCCGCGACTTGGATAAAACCCGCCCTGAGACCCCGGGAGTCCTCATTACCGACCGGTTTGAGGACATCCTCTCCATTCCGGATCTGAAGGTCGTTTTCGAGGCGATCGTCGGCGAAGAGCCGGCGCGCACTTATCTGGAGCAGGCGATTGCGCAAGGCTGCCATGTCGTTACGGCAAACAAGGTCATGTATGCAAAAGCCGCCCCTGCACTTGAACGGCAAGCCAGGGAACAGGGGACCGGTGTCGGATACGAGGCGACCGTCGCAGGCGGCGTCCCGGTGATCAAGACCATCGGCAACCTGAACCTGACCAACGAAGTGACCGGCATTCAGGGTATCCTGAACGGCACATCGAATTTTATCCTGACGAAGATGCGCAAAGAATCGTGCACATTCGAGGATGCCCTGAAGGAAGCCCAGGAACTCGGCTATGCCGAGGCGGATCCGACCAATGACGTGTCCGGCTTCGATGCGTTCTGCAAGCTGATGATCCTGAGCGGCCTGTCGTTCGGTGAACAGCCTGACTGGGAAAACGTGCCGATGGAGGGCATTGATTCGCTCTCGCTTGAAGAAGTGACCGATGCCGACCGCCAGGGCCTCCGCTACCGCCACATCGCGGATGTCCGCCGCGGGGAAGACGGCTCCATCCAGGCGTCCGTCGGCCCGGTGCTGATCGGCCCGGACCACCCGCTCTACGGCATCGACGGCGTCGACAATGCCGTCGCCATCGAAACCGCCTATGCCGGAACGCTCACCGTCATCGGCCCGGGCGCCGGCATGCTGCCGACCGCAAGCGTCATGGTCGAGGACGCAGCGGTAAAGCTCCGGGAACACGCCACCTTTCGCGAACTGGTGACCCGGTCATGATAAAAGCGATGCCCTTTTGGGGGCATCGCTTTTTGGTGCGGCTCAGAACGGGGTCAGCCTGCGTGCACTGCTTGCGGTTGTGTCCTGATGGTCTTGAGCGCGGTTGACCAGGCAACGACTTCATCGAGCATGTTATGGACCGTCTGCTCATGAAACGGTGCAGGCTTGAAGGTCGTCATGTTTTCAAAATCCGTGAAGAGGCTCAGTGCCGGCTGTGTCCGGACAGTTGCAACGGCGGGGACCGATAAGATCAACCGCAGGTTATTGGCGGCCGTGACCCCGAGGGAGGAGCCGTAGCTGACAATGCCGGCAGCCTTGTTGTTCCATTCAGTATACAAGTAATCGATGGCATCTTTTAGGCCGGAAGTGACCGCTTTGTTGTATTCCGGAGTCACAAAGACGAAACCGTCAAGCCCGCTGATTTTTTCCGACCAGGGGCGGGCTTCCGGTGTGGCATACCCCTGCGACATGATGGCCGGTACGGGCTCATTATAGCTTGGCAGGCGGTAGTCCTTGATATCCACCAGTTCAAATTCCGCATCTGTTCGCTTATCGGCAATTGACTTTACCCATTCCGCCACTTGCCGGTTGACTCTTGAATCCCTTGTGCTTCCGGTAATGATTCCGATTTTGATCATTCTTGTTTCCTCCCTAATTCATTTGGTTTCTTGCTCTACTTGTAGTCTAGGGCAGAACGGAATTGGGCAACACCAATAGTTTTGCGGAAGTGTCGCTTATACAACACACTCGAGAAAGTGTCTAAAACAGGAGCGTTGATATCATGACTCAAACCAAGACAGACCCTCGGGTCATACGCACCCGCAGCCTGATCATGGATTCATTTATCCAGCTTTCCGGAAAAAAAGATTTTAAGGACATCACCGTGAAGGATCTGACCGCTGAAGCCATGATCAACCGGGCTACGTTCTATTATCATTTTGAGGATATTTATGACTTGCTGGAGAAGGCGTTGTCTGAAGTATTGTTGGTCAACCTGGACTATGAGCACTTTCGGGACAGCCGGCTGGATGAGGAAGCGCTGGTCAGGATTTTTACGGCCGTGACGAATTTTCAGCTGTCTTTATCCAATCGATGCCACAGTGGTTACGAAGACACGATTGCCCGGATCATCAGAAATCAGCTGGAAGTGATTTTCA
Source organism: Bhargavaea cecembensis DSE10 (assembly GCF_000348905.1). GTDB lineage: Bacteria > Bacillota > Bacilli > Bacillales_A > Planococcaceae > Bhargavaea > Bhargavaea cecembensis. Next base: position 88,064 of record NZ_AOFT01000008.1, on the reverse strand, counting down.
GCAAAATGCTGTCCGGACAGGATCCGGAAGCGGATGATCAGTCGCTTCAGATCACGGCTGCCATGCTGAGCTGGGAAATCTACGGGGCTTCGGTGGAATGGAGGAGGAATAGCGGGGTGGATCCGGGGGATTTCATCCGTCCTGCACTTTCTTCCGTCCTCAATGGCATTCGGGTGGTCCGCTGAGACGCCGGAAATTCATAAAAAGCGATGACCCCCTTGAGCGGGGCATCGCTTTTTTAAGTGCCGGACTGTAAGAGTTATGAAAAAGCCCCCGGCAGCCGCCTGGGCTTCAGTTTGAAGAATAAGCATCCGAGTTTGAAGAATAACCGCCCGAGTTTGAAGATAAGCCCCCTGAGTTTGAAGATTACGCGTGTGGGCGGCTGCTCGCCGGCAACAAAAAAGGAGGTCCCCGGTAAGTCCGGGGAACCTCCTTTTATTCAGGAAACAGGTCGGACGACAGATACCGCTCGCCGGTGTCAGGCGCGAGGCAGAGGACGTTGGCGCCCTTCGGCAGTTTCTTGGCGACCTGGACGGCGAAGTGGGCGGAGGCCGCCGCGGAGGCACCGACGAAGATGCCTTCTTCCGCTGCGAGGCGGCGCGCCATCACCTGGGCGTCTTCATCTTCGATGAGGAGGATCTCATCATAGACATCCCGGTTCAGGATGGCCGGGACAAATCCCGGGCCCGTACCCGGGATCTTATGCGGGCCGGGTTCTCCGCCGGACAGGACGGGTGATCCTTTCGGCTCGACGACATAGATCTTCAGGTCCGGGATCTGCTTTTTCAGCTCTTCTCCGGTTCCGGTCACGGTGCCGCCGGTGCCTGCCGTCAGGACGAAAGCGTCCAGCTTTCCGTCGAACGCCTCAAGGATTTCCACGGCGGTCGTGCCCCGGTGGGCGTCCGCGTTCGCCGGGTTCTCGAACTGCATCGGGATGAAGGCATCCGGGATATCCGCCGCCAGTTCTTCTGCCTTGGCGATTGCGCCGTTCATCCGCTCTGCGGCAGGAGTCGAATACACTTCGGCACCGTATGCTTTCAGGATCTTCACCCGTTCTGCAGTCGCATTGTCCGGCATCGTCATGATGCACCGGTAGCCTTTTGCCGCGCATACCATGGCGAGGCCGATTCCCGTATTGCCGGATGTCGGCTCGATGACCGTGCTCTTGCCGGGGATCAGCTTGCCTTCGGCTTCCGCCTGCTCGACCATGTTTAGTGCAGCCCGGTCCTTTACGCTGCCGCCGGGATTGAATGATTCCAGCTTGATATATACATTTGCGCCATCCGGATCCGGAATTTTATTGAGCCGGACGGCGGGGGTGTTGCCGATCAGGTCCAGAATGGACTCGACAATTTTCATGGCAGATTCCGCCTTTCTCACATACGATGGAGTTAATTCCTATTTACAAAGTATAGTTTAAAAAAATAACTCCGGCAACCGTCCGATATTTCCAGGACTCATCCATTGACATCTCAGCTTTTTAGGGTAATATTATGCTTAAAACTTAGTAATTCGATATGGATTATAATTTTAGATTTAGAAGGAAGTGCAATGATGTTCCTTAAGATAGATGGAATCCAAAAAAGCTTCGGAAAGGACGGCCGGCGCGAACAGGTACTCAAGGATATCAGCGTCGATGTCCGGGAAGGCGAATTCATCTCGCTGCTCGGGCCATCCGGCTGCGGCAAGTCGACACTGCTGAACATCGTTGCCGGGCTGAACCGTCCGGATTCGGGCATCCTGCAACTGGACGGCCGGGACATCGTGAAGCCGGGCAAAGAGCGGGGCATGGTGTTCCAGCAGGCTGCTTTGTTTCCTTGGCTGACTGTTGAGGAGAACGTGATGTTCCCGCTGAAAGGGATGCCGAAAAAGGAAGCGAAAGAAGTCGCGAAGAAATACCTCCGGCTCGTGCAGCTGAGCCAGTATGCGGGGCACCATCCGCATGAGCTGTCGGGCGGCATGCAGCAGCGTGTGTCGATTGCGCGTGCGCTTGCGATGGATCCGGCAGTTCTTCTCATGGATGAACCATTCGGCGCACTGGATGAGCAGACCCGTATGCGCCTCCAGGGCGTGCTCGAAGAAATCTGGATCGAGACAAAAAAGACGATCATTTTCGTTACGCACAGCATCCAGGAAGCGGTCCGGCTGTCCGACCGCATCATCGTCATGGGAACCCATCCCGGCCGTGTCCTTCAGGATATCGAAGTCACGCTCGGGCGCCCGAGGGAAGGCCATCTGAAAGAGATGGCCGCCTATGAGGAATCGATTCTTGAAATGCTGAAGACGGAAAATGACAAAGTGGAAGAAGAGGAACGTAACCATGCGGTTGGTCATTAAGCGTCTCGTCTTCTTCGTCTCTCTGTTTCTTGTATGGGAACTCGCGGTCAGGCTGTTCCAGATCCCGGCGGTCCTTTTGCCGGCGCCGACCGATGTGTTCCGCGCACTCGGTGAAATGATTGCGGACGGCACGCTGTTCCGTGACCTCGGGGCCAGCTTCATGCGGCTCCTGGTCGGCCTCGCAATCGCCCTCCTGATCGGGCTTCTGCTCGGCATTCTGCTCGCGAAGTCCAAGACGGCCGATGAAACACTCGGCTCACTGATCCTCGCACTGCAGAGTATCCCGAGCATCGTCTGGCTGCCGCTTGCCATCATGTGGTTCGGCCTGAACGAGAAGTCGGTCATCTTCATTATCGTCCTTGGTGCGGCGATCGTCATGACGATCAATGTGCGCACGGGCATCCAGAACGTCTCGCCGATCTACCTGAAGGCGGCGCAGACAATGGGCGCATCCGGCCCGGACCTGTTTTTCCGGGTCATGCTGCCGGCGTCGGTTCCGTATTTCGTCACCGGTACACGCCTTGCCTGGGCATTCGGCTGGCGCGCACTCATGGCCGGTGAGCTTCTCAGCACCGGCCCGGGACTTGGCTACACGCTGAAATATGCTTCCGACTTCGGACGGATGGACATGGTGCTTGGCATCATGATCGTCATCGGAATCATCGGGGTCACAGTCGACCTGCTTCTGTTCCAGCGGTTTGAACAGCAGGTTCGGGTGAAATGGGGACTTGAACCGTCCTCATGACGGAGTTTACGGTTGTGGATTTTCAGTATGAATGAATATACCGGGCTCGGACCCGGAAAGGGGATGTTGGAAATGAAGAAATGGTGGCTTGGAGCACTTATGCTCGGCATCATCACGCTGCTCGCAGCATGCGGGGGCGGAGATTCGGACAATGCAGGCGGCGGGGACAAGGAAAAAATGGTCATCGGCTACTTCCCGAACATTGACCACGCACCGGCAATGGTGGCAAGGGAAAACGGCTATTACGAAGAAAAACTCGGCGATGATGTAGAACTTCAATACATCACGTTCCCTGACGGCGGCACATTCATGGCGGCCCTCAAATCGGGTGAAATCGATGCGGGACTCGTCGGTCCGGGTCCTGTCCTGAACAACTTCTCGAACGGAGCGGAAGTGAAAGTCCTTGCCGGCGCATCTTCCGGCGGCACGGTCGTTGTCGCAAGCGAGAAAAGCGGCATCGATTCGGTCGAAGACATGGCAGGAAAGACGTTCATCACACCTGGCATCGGGTGCACGCATGATGTCCAGTTCGAAACGTATCTCCAGCAGCTCGGCAATGACGAGCTGGCTTCTTCCCGGATCGGCGGCTCGCTCAATCACGTAACGGGCAACCCGGCATCCTACCAGGCAATGTTCGAATCCGGCAAGGTTGACCTTGCTGCGGTTCCGGAGCCATGGGCTTCGATCCTCGTCGACAACGGCGCAAAAGTCATCATCAGCACGGAAGAAATCGCCTACGGTGAAAGCCTTCCGAACACGGTCCTCGTTGCGAACAACAAGCTGACAGAGGAAAAGCCGGAACTCGCGGCGAAGCTGCTTGAAGCACACAACGAATCGGTTGCGTTCATCAACGACAACCCTGAAAAGGCTCAGAAGATCGCAATCGACTCCATCAAGGACCTGACAAACCAGGAGATGGACGCGAAGATCGTCGAGCAGGCAATGAGCCGCGTCACGTACACAACAGAAGTCAATGAAGCGGTCCTCAAGGAATTTGGAAACTCTTCCTACGAACTCGAGTTCCTGAAGGAAGCCCCTGAATTCGACGGTCTTGTGGCAGATAAGGAATAACAAAAAGCGATGCCCTCCGCGGCATCGCTTTTTCATGCGGTCATTGAAATCAGTCCTGTTTGTCCGTCGGCATCACGATGGCTGCAATGAGGTAAATCAGCCAGGTGATCCCGGATGTGAAAAAACCGGACAGGACGGTCACGATTCGGAGGATGCTTACGTCGATACCGAACCGTTCACTGAGTCCGCCAAGTACACCAGACAGCTGCTTTTCCCGTGTGGACCGGTAGTATTTTCTCATCAGATCACTCCTTCTCCTTAATATACGGATGAGTCTGCGGACAGTTCCAAAAAATATAAGCCCCGGCAGGCAGCCGGGGCTTACTTATGAATCAGTCTTCAATCAGTCTGCTGAAGTCGATCCGCTTATTCAGCGCATTCATGATCGGCACGCCGACAATCATGACGACAAATTCGCTGATGGCGAGAGTGGCGTAGGTGAACCAGAACGGAAATCCGAGTGCCAGGTTCAGCGAGATCGCGATGATGAACATCGTGAACGTGAACACGAGTGTGTTCGCGACCATTCCTTTCACGCGCCCTTTTACAAATCTGCAAAGGAAGATTGTAATCGTCAGCGAGATCAGGGTATGGGCCACGCCGAATGTCAGGTCATACCAGCCGAGCGACGACATCAGCAGGTTCGAGATGAACACGCCGAGGACGATGCCGATCAGGTACTTTTTGTTGAACACGACGAGATGATTGAACATCTCGGATACCCGGAACTGGATATTCGTAAAGCCGAATGGCGCAATCAGAGCGGTGACGGCAAGGTATAATGCAGCAATGACGGCATTGACGGCCATCGTTTTGACTTTCATTTATGTTCTCTCCCTTAGTTTTGTTATCGCGGGATGGTTACGAACCGCGCGGGGGGTAAAAAGCCCGAAGTTCAATAATATGACAGACTGGCCATGCGGGTCAATGGGGAATAATGGCGAGAGGTGGTCCGTTCTCAGCGTGCGGGGCTTGAATGTTGTTTAGTATGGTTGACTCCTATAGATTAGAAAATGTCTGGATCATCAGTCGTCTTTGCGGTTCCGAAAGAGCCATTTCGCAACCGGAAAGAAGGTGGACGTACACGCCCGCTGCCGGGAGTGAATATAATGACTGACCTTTTAAATCCTATATGGAAAGAAGGAGAAAACATGAAAAAACTGATTCTGGCGATCCTCTTTACCCTTTCTTGGCCCGCTGCGGCGATGGCCCATTCCCAAATGGAATCATCGGTGCCTGAAGACGGGGCGACGGTGACGGAACCGCTTGAGGAAGTCAGCCTGACGTTCAGTGCGGGCATCGAAGAAGGGAGCACGTTAACCCTGACCGGAGCGGAAGGGGAAATCGGGTTTGCGGAAATCATCATTGAAGGCGTCCAAATGACCGGCACACTCGCCGAGCCGCTGCCGGATGGCGAGTGGACCCTTCTCTGGAATGTCATCAGTGAAGACGGACATCCGATCGACGGAGAACTCACTTTCGAGGCGGCTGCTGGAATTTCCGCAGACAGCCCGGCAGAAGAGGAAGCGGTCCCCGAAGAAACTACAGCCGATGAAGAAGAGGCTGAGTCGGGAACTGCAGACGAAGGGGAACAAGGGACGGAACAATCCCCGGCTAAAGAAGTCAACGACACGGACCAGCCGGAAGAGGGGAGCAGCGTCTTCCTGACAGTCGGACTGTTGGTTGCGGTGATCATACTCCTCGGCCTGATCTTAAGGGCGTTACGCAAGAAGAAATGATGACTGTCTTCACAGCTCTGTCTGATTTCTTCCTTTATATTTTCATGGCTGTATTGGCCGGAGCCATCACACTCAGATTTGTTCCCGAAACCCGGAGGCCCGGCGCACACCTGGGCAGAAGGGCTGAAGCCCTGCTCGCTGCAGCCATGCCTATTCTTGGAGCGGCACCCGTCGTGCAGCTGACGTTCCTCCTTGCGCCAGAGGGATACCGGCTGCGGGGTTTTATGGACATTGCCACGGGTTTCCGTTCCGGACACAGTTTCCTTGCGCTCACGGCGGCTGCCCTTTTGCTGGCGGTGGCGCTCAGATTTGGCGCGAACAGAGTCATCCAGGCTCTTCTTCTCCTGACAGCGTTCGGGGCCATCGCCTACGGCAGTCACTCCGCAACCATTGATGAGACAGGCGGCCTGATCGCACATGGAGTTCATCTGACAGCACTCTCCGTCTGGGCGGGGATCTTGCTGCATGCAGCGGCAAGGCCGGATGCACTGCCGGACTGGCGCGGGTTCCTGAAATGGTTTACCCCGACTGCCGCAGGCCTGATGGCAATCATGATCGGTACGGGTATCTTCCTCATGCTGCTCGTCATGAAAGCCGGTGATTACGCCAGCTCCTGGATCTTGCCCTATGGTCAGATGCTGCTGCTCAAGCATTTAAGCATCATTCCGCTCCTTGCAGCAGCCATGATCAACGGGTTTATCGCAAAAAAGGAACTTCCGCCTGCCGGGTGGCTCAGGACAGAAAGCCTGATGCTCCTGCTCGTGCTTTTCTTCACGGCGTTTATGAGCAAGCTGTCGCCGCCCCATGATATCGACACGACGTTCCGGTCGGAAGGGACGGCGCCGCTTGCGGAATGGCTGTCCGGCCCTCCGGCTATGCCGATTGATGCCCGGCTTGATCTGTCTCTGGAAGGTATTCTCTTCCTGATGATCTCGCTGCTGATGCTGGCGCTGTTTATTATCGGGAGCAGGCGGGACCTTCCGAAATGGCTGCTAGCCTTTTCGGGGATCGGCTTCATCGCAGCGGCGTATCTGGGCCTGATGATGATCACTTCATTTTGACCGGTTTGCGCTTCGGCTCAGCCTGAGGACTGCCGCTTCCTGCACAGGGGCTGCAGTCCTTTTATATTTAAAAATCATCTTCCTTTTTTAACCATGTGTGGCGGCGTGGAGACTGGAAACCTTAATGGCATGCACAAAAAATGGACGTCCGGCGTCATTCCCGGTGATTTGAAAAGTTTGCCATTATCCATGCCGGGTATTTAGGGGATACGTTCAAATCTGCAGTGGAAGGAGGCAAATCGACAATGGATGAAACGCGTCATGTGGATCACGGAAAAGCGCTCATGATCAAGGCTGCACTCATATTTCCGGTCGTCTGGATCCTGCTTTCGCTCTTTAACGATGTTTCGTTCCTGGACTCCACGATCATCGCCGCCGGACTGTGGCTGATTTCATATGCCATGGGCGACCTGATGGTCTTGCCGAAAATGGGCAATATGGCCGCAACGGCCGGAGACTTTGTGCTCAGTTTTCTGATTGTCTGGGGCGGTCTTAATCTTCTCGGTTATGATGAAGCCCTGGGCGAAGCGTTGCTGACGGCAGCGATCATCACGGCAGGGGAGTATTTCTACCACTCCTGGCTGCTGCGCACCCAGTACGACGATGCACAGGTCTGATCTGATTTATTGCGATTACAGCGGAACGCCCACTCCAACAGGGGAGCGGGCGTTCCGTTTTTTCTGCTTTGATTGCAGGCCGGGTCGTGACGGATATTATTTTCCTTTAGCAAGCTTTTCCATTCTCTGCCGCTCTTCCCTCAGTGCTTTAAGGATAGCGAATGTCATGAGAATCATGACGAAGGAGAACGGCAGGGCGGCGATGATGATTGTATTCTGGATGGCTTGCAGTCCGCCGACATACAAGAGCAGGACAGCAATGGCGGACTGTGCAACTCCCCAGATCAATTTCACCTGGTTTGGCGGTGTCAGTGAGCCTTTTGTCGACTGCATCCCGAGGACGAAGGTGGCCGAGTCTGCCGATGTGATAAAGAATGAAGCAATCAGGAGGATTGCGATGACTGACAGGACCATGGACATCGGCAACTGGTCAAACATATTGAACAGGACCAGTTCCGACGACAACTCGCTCAAGTCTGTGCCCGAATCATGGACAAAGGCTGCCGTCGAGCCGAAAGCCGCAAACCAGAATGATACGAATAACGTCGGGATGATGATGACACCGAGCAGAAATTCCCGGACAGTCCGCCCGCGCGATACGCGTGCGATGAACATGCCGACAAATGGAGCCCAGGAAACCCACCATGCCCAGTAGAAGATGGTCCAGCCATCGACGAAGCTGCGGTTATCCTCTGCGAGCGGCGCGGTCCGGAAGCTCATCTCCAGCATATTCACCAGATAAAGTCCGAATGTTTCCGTGAAGATGTTAAAAATCATGAGTGTCGGACCGACCACAACAACGATGATCAGAAGCACGACCGCCAGCACCATATTCGTGTTGGAAAGGTACTTGATTCCTTTGCTGAGTCCTGACCATGCGGATATGATAAACAGGATGGTCACGGCCACGATGATGACTAACTGGGACGTGAATCCGATCTCGACTCCGAACAAATGATTCAGCCCTGCGTTAATTTGGACAGCACCGAAGCCGAGGGAAGTCGCGACGCCGAATGCAGTTGCAAAAACAGCGAGCACATCGACGACAACTCCCCAAGGGCCGTTCATCTTATCACCGAAAATCGGCTTCAATGTTGACGAAATTAACCCGGGTTCGTCTTTGCGGAACTGGAAGAAGGCGAGTGCCAGTGCAGTGATGCCGTACATGGCCCAGATCGGCGCGCCCCAATGCAGGTACGAATAGGTCAGGCCTTCCTTCAAGGCCGCGCCTGTGCCTGGCTCTTCCGTAGCAGGATTGACGATATAATGAGAAATTGGTTCAGACGCACCGTAGAAGACGAGTCCGATGCCCATTCCGGCAGAAAACAGCATGGCCACCCATGTCGCTGTTGAAAAGTCAGGACGGTCGGTGTCCTTTCCGAGGCGGATTCTGCCGTAAGGGCTAATTGCGACAATGATTGCGAGAATAAGGAACGCTGCAAAAAGCAGCAGATAGTACCAGCCGAATGACGTGGAGACAAAGGACTGGATGTTGGTTGTAACCTGTTCATACGTTTTGGGCGCGATGACGCCGAAAACAACAGTCAGTGCAATAATGGCGACAGTGATATAAAAGACATTTGAGACTTTCTTCATGATTCCCCCTATGAATAATATGGCCTGACAATCAGCTTACCACCATATCAGACATTCAAACCAAACGCAACGTGATTTGTTTGAATATTTTTACCGGAAGGCTAAGTAACCTGCCCGCTTCCCGTTGTACAGGGGAGCGGGCGGCTTTGCCGTCACTTGCGGATCTGCTTTCCTTTTGCGAGTTCTTCCATGCGACGGCGTTCTTGTTTCAGCGCTTTGTAGGTGCTGTACACCATCAGGATCAGGATGATTGAAAACGGCAGGGCGGCAATGATGATCGTGTTCTGGATCGCCTGAAGCCCGCCCACATACAGCAGCAGTGCCGCGATGCCGGACTGGGCCACGCCCCAGATCAGCTTGACCTGGTTTGGCGGGGTCAGGGATCCGTTCGTTGACTGGATGCCGAGGACGAAGGTCGCCGAGTCCGCGGAAGTGATAAAGAATGAAGAAATAAGCAGTATGGCGATACCGGACAAAATGACCGACAGCGGCAGCTGGTCGAACACATTAAATAGTACAAGTTCCGTCGCAAGTCCGCTCAGGTCTGGTCCCGAATCGTGAACATGGGCTGCCGTCGTTCCGAAGGAGGCAAACCAGAAAATCGAAAACAGTGTCGGGACAAAGATGATGGCCAGAAGGAACTCCCGGATTGTCCGGCCCCGCGAGACGCGGGCGATGAACATGCCGACAAACGGTGACCAGGAAATCCACCATGCCCAATAGAAGATGGTCCAGCCTTCCACAAAGTCCCGGTTATCCCCGGAAAGCGGAGCCGATCGGAAACTCAGCTGGATCAGATTCTGGAAATGGGTACCGAGGGTTTCGGTGAACAGGTTGAGGATCATCAGAGTGGGTCCGACAATAACCACGAAGATCAGCAGGAGCACGGCGAGCACCATGTTCGTGTTGGACAGGTACTTGATCCCTTTGCTGAGGCCCGACCAGGCGGAGATCATAAACAGAACGGTCACGACCGCGATGATCGCGAACTGGGCCCCAAAGCCGACTTCCACACCGAACAGGTGGCTCAGCCCCCCGTTAATTTGTACAGCACCAAAGCCGAGTGACGAGGCGACCCCGAATGCGGTAGCGAAAACGGCGAGCACATCGACAGCGATTCCCCAAGGACCGTTCATCTTGTCACCAAAAATCGGCTTCATTGTTGCAGAAATTAAACCGGGTTCATTTTTGCGGAACTGGAAAAAGGCGAGTGCAAGTGCCGTCATTCCATACATTGCCCACGGCAGGATGCCCCAGTGCAGGTAGGTCGACACCAGGCTGTCTTTGAGTGCGGCTTCCGTGCCGGGTTCTTCTGTTGGAGGATTTACCGCGTAATGTGTCAGCGGTTCGGCTGCCCCGTAGAAGACCAGCCCGATCCCCATGCCGGCGGAAAACAGCATGGCCAGCCAGGTAGGTGTTGAGAAATCCGGCCTGTCGGTATCCTTGCCGAGCCGGATTCGCCCGTACGGACTTAATGCGATGAACAGTGAGACCACGACTAATGCGGCCATGAGCAGCAGGTAATACCAGCCGAAATTTGTGAGGATAAAGGACTGGATGTTGCCGGTGACTGTTTCGTATTGCTCGGGCACAATGACACCAAACAGCACGGCCATGGCAATCAGTGCAAGCGTGATGTAAAAGACGTTTGTGACTTTTTTCATGGTTCCCCCTTAAAAAGTGCGAGTTATTATGAATACAGTTACCCACCCTAACAAAATAGGAAACCGATTGCAAATCGGCTTAAGGAAAAATGAGGGTTCGGGTGTTCTTCCGGTTATGATATAGTCGAATGAATAATGCGAAAAAGGAGGAATCCATCATGAATCTGCTGCCGTTTATCAGTGTGCTGATCGGCGCCATCCTTTGGGGGACGACTGGCACGGCACAGTCCTATCTTCCCGAGAGCGTGCATCCGCTGACGGTCGGCGCGCTCCGGCTTGCCGGCGGCGGATTGATCCTCCTGTTTTTCGCTGTTGCGATGCGCCAGGTAAACTTCGGCGAGTGGCCATGGCGGGCAACGCTGGTCGCGGCTGTCGCGATGGCGCTTTTTCAGCCGTTTTTCTTCAGTTCTGTGCGCCTGACGGGCGTCGCGGTCGGCACGGTGACGGGGATCGGCAGCGCGCCGGTCTTCGCCGGACTCATCGAATGGGCCCTGCTGAAGCGGAGACCGTCCAGGAGGTGGGCGATGGCCACGGTTCTTGCCGTTGCAGGATGCGCGCTCCTGCTGTTAACCGGTGATAACGTTACGGTCAACCCTACCGGTGTCCTGCTCGCACTCGGGGCCGGCCTCACATTTGCGGCCTACTCCATGACAAGCAAAATCGTGCTGGAATTTGCGCAGCCTGCCGCTTCGGTCGGCGTCATCTTCACGATCAGCGCCCTGCTCCTGTCGCCGTTCCTCTTCATTTACCCGATGGACGGCCTCCGTTCCCAGGAAGGGATCTCGGTGATCGTCTACATCGCAATTGCTGCTACAGCAGTTGCCTATCTGCTTTATTCATCAGGACTGAAGGAGATTCCGGCGGCCACCGCTGTCACGCTGTCGCTCGCCGAGCCGCTCACGGCAGCGATTCTCGGCGTCGCCATTGTCGGCGAGGAACTCAACTTCTTCGCCTGGATGGGCGTCGGGCTGCTGCTTGGGGGACTGATCGTGCTGACATTCGGCAAGCGCGGTTCCGATGAAAATAAAACGCCCTACTTCAGGAAGCGGATCCGGACAAAGAAAGAATAATTCACCAAACGGGCAGCCGTCCTGGACGGCCGCCCGTTTTTCAGCGTTCTTCCTTTTTGTTGCCGCGGGGCTTCTGCTTTTTCGCGGCGTCATTCTGCCCGATGACACCCAGATCATCGATGCTGATGTCATAGCCGTAGCCGTATTCCTCACGGTTTTTCGTATTGCCGGGCTTGTTGTGCTCGTTCTTATTTTTGCTCATGATGCACCTCCACTTCCAGAATGCCCGGGAAGAAAGCACTTCATTCATCGGTCCCGCAGGGTAAGGACCTGCACCGCTTTTCTTCCTTAAGAAATTCTTCATCTTTCCCCTCCTAATTTCTTCAGTTTTCCGCGGTACAATGAAATCAACATGAAAGGGGCGGCGCTTTATGGAACGGTTTAACGTGCTGGTCGTTGACGATGACAAGGAAATCCGGGACGGCATCGAGATCTACCTGAAAAATGAAGGCTACGTCGTGCTGAAAGCAAGTGACGGATCGGAAGCGCTGCGGCTGCTGGAGGACAACGAGGTGCATCTGATCATCCTCGACATCATGATGCCGGAAATGGACGGCATCCAGGCCACATTCCGTATCCGGGATTCGAGGAACATCCCGATTATCATGCTGAGCGCAAAGTCCGAGGAGACGGACAAGATCCACGGGCTGTCCGTCGGGGCGGACGACTACGTAACAAAGCCGTTTCATCCGATGGAACTGATGGCTCGCGTGAAGTCGCAGCTCAGGCGTTATGTCCGGCTCGGAACGTATGCCGATACAGGCGGCGAAATCCAAGTCGGCGGGCTTACGCTGAATCCGGAGTCGAAGGAGTTGCTGGTGGATGGCGAGCCGGCAAGGCTTACGCCGACCGAGTACCGCATTACCGAACTGCTCATGCAGAATGCGGGGCGGGTGTTCTCGATCAACGACATCTACGAGCGGGTGTGGAATGAACAGGCGTACAACGCCGACAACATTGTCGCCGTCCATATCCGGAAAATCCGGGAGAAGATCGAGGCAGACCCGAAAAATCCGAGATACCTGAAGGTGGTGTGGGGCATTGGCTATAAAATCGAAAAGTGACCTCTGGCTGTCCATGATTGCTTTGGCGATAGCGGCTGCAAGTCTGATCTACTGCTCGGGCTTTATCGGCGACTTTTTCGCCAGCCGGGGCGTGGATACCGAGGAGACGGTTGCAAGGCTTCGTGATGTGCTGAAAGGAAGTGCGCTCTGATGCCTAAGGGTAAATGGACACAGGCCGTCTGGCTGGTGCTTGCCGCATTCGTCGTGTTTTCCGTGATGGTGCTGATCGAGGCGGGACCGCGGATCATCGGGAAGTCGTACACCGAATCGGATGACTTCCGCAACAACATGAATTTCTTCTATGACCAGATCGGGCCGTACGTCCTGAATCCGGTCGAGCCGGAAGAGGCAAAGAAAAGCATCGGGGTCACGGAAGAGGAACTGGATGAACACCGGTACCGGTACGGCGAACTCGATATCCAGCTGAATTCGATCCATGATCAGTACGAAAGCCAGATCAACGAGGCGGAAAATGAGGAGGCAAGGAATACCCTCATTGCGGAGCGGGATGCCAAAATGGAGGACATCCGGAAAAACTTTTCGGATGATGAGCATGTCGCCGGAAAAGTCCGCGTCGAGAAGGGGCAGGTCATTGATGAGTATATGAAGGCCCTCCAAGAGAACCGGCCGTCATTTGAGCATCATGTACGCCATGTCTATTACGAGCTGACCGACACGGCAACCGGAGAGACCTATACGAACGGCAATATCCGGGAGGAAGCAGCCTACAAGCGGACCTTCAGCGAGAAAGACGGCTACCTCAGGGCATCGCAGATTGCAGGTGATCTGGACTACACAGGCGAGGCCGGCAGCCTGATTCCGGATGAAGTGAAAACCTTCGAGGGAACGGTGATCGTCCCGCAAGCCGTACTGAACGAAGCGGCGGACCGGGGGATCAGGGATGAGGTTTATCTGAATGATGACCAGCTCGCCTGGGGGTATACCGTGTTCAAAGCGGAACAGCGGGCGTACGTGGGCGTCTGGCTGGCCGGCATTCTTGCGCTTGCGCTCCTGCTCACCGTGTTCCGCCTTCAGCCATCGGTCTGGACAGGAAACAGGATGGCAATGAAGTTGGAACGCTTCCCGATCGATGTGGTGACGGCGGCAGCGGCTGTTGCATCGCTGATCGCGATCGCATTCGCGGAATATATGAAAGAAACCTTCATGAATTTTGTTCATCATACCGGCAACTTCCTGTACTCGGAACTGGCCGTCAACGCAGTGTTTTTCGTGCTTGCACTCGGAGTGGCCGTGCTCCTGATCCTTCATGTGGTCCGGAGGTTTTCGGACAGCGAACGGATTGGGCAGGATTTGGAGCAGGCCTACATCCGGAGAGCCGCGGATGATATGCGGGCGTTCTTCCTGAACCGGAAACTCGGCACGCAGGTGCTGTTCCTGCTCGTTGTAATTTTCCTTGCCGGCCTTGGATTCGGGGGCGTCTTCCTGTCGTTTATGCTGGGACTAAATATCGGCTTCGCACTGAGTGCTGTCTGGCTGTTCCTCTTCTTTACAGTGGCCCTTCCGGTACTGTTCTTTATGATTCGCAGGACCGGTTATCTGAACCGCATTATTGATGCGACCGGCAGGATGGCGGCGGGCCGATTGACCGAAGAGATTCCGGTAAAGGGGACAAATGTGTTCGCAAGGCATGCGGCGGACCTGAACCGGCTCCGGGAAGGCGTCCGCCTCTCGATGTCCGAGCAGGCCAGGAGCGAGCGGCTCAAGACGGAGCTGATCACGAATGTCAGTCACGACCTGCGCACACCGCTGACGTCCATCATCACGTATACGGATCTGTTGAAGAAACCGGACCTGTCGGCGGAAGAGCGCGCGGAATACGTGGATGTCCTTGACCGCAAATCCCAGCGGCTGAAGACGCTGATTGACGACCTGTTCGACGTCTCCAAGATGGCGACCGGAAACGTCGAGCTGAACCGCCAGCGCGTCGACCTCGTGGAACTCGTCCGGCAGGCGATCGCCGAACACGGCGAGGAAATCGCCGCCTCCCCGCTCGACTTCCGGGTAAGCATCGCCGACGGCCCGCTCCCGGCCTCGGTTGACGGCCAGAAATGGTGGCGTGTGATTGACAACCTGATCCAGAACGCGCTCAAGTACGCCATGCCGGGCACACGCGTTTACGTCTCGCTGGATGAGGCGGAAGGCGTGTCGCCGGAAGTGCGGTTTACGATCAAAAACGTTTCCAGGTACGAACTCGGCGACAGCGCAGACGAACTGTTTGAGCGCTTCAAGCGCGGCGACGCCTCCCGCCACACCGAAGGTTCCGGTCTCGGCCTCGCGATCGCCCAGTCGATTGTCGATCTGCATGGCGGCCGGATGACGATCGATTTGGACGGGGATCTTTTTAAGGTGACAGTTGCCGTTCCGAGAGCGTGAGGATGAATGACGAAATCGGCGCGGCGAATGACGAGATTGAAACGCTGAATGACGAAATCGGTGCGGCCACAAGTAAAGCGATCCTGCAGAATCACCTGCAGGGTCGCTTTTTCCTATTTCCCGGTGCTGCCGATAAACTTTCTGAGTACCTTATTAAACTTGTCATGTTCTTCCCAGAAAAGACCATGACCGCTGTAGTGAAACGGAACAAGCTTAGAGTGTTTGATTTGCTCATTTAGTTCATAGGCCTGTGCAAAAGGGATCACCTTGTCGTGAACACCATGAACAATCAGGGTAGGGACACGGATTTTCGGCAAATCTGCATCAAGTTCCTCATCTCTTAATGTAATGATGATCGCTGCGGTTGACCAGCCGGCTGCCTGTAAGCCCAATTGGAAAAACCACTCAGAGAATGGAGAGGTAATGTATTGGAAGAAAAAGTTGTCTGTCACTTCCCGCATCATCTTGGGTCGGTCATTTAACGCCTGGGTCAGGAATCGGGCTGCAGTTTCTGCAGTAAAACCTATAGGAGCGGCAGCGTCAATCAGTACAAGGTTTGAAACTCCATACCCATGATGCCGGGACATGTACCGGACCGCAATGGCTCCGCCAGTTGAGTGCCCTGCAAGAGTGAACTGTTCGAGCCCAAGTGCATCAACCACCGTACGGATATCATCCGACAACCGGTCAAAACTGTATCCGCTGCTTGGCTTGTCTGATTTTCCAAACCCTCTCCAGTCAATCCCGATGCAGCGGTAACCCTTATGGGGAAGAACATTAAATTGATATTCAAACTGTTGGTGGCTTAAAGGCCAACCATGCAAAAACACGATCGTCCTACTGCCCTCGGGATTGATATCTTCTACATATAATTTCACGCCCGGTTCAACAGTGACATAGTAGCCCACACCGATTCCCCCCTTAAAACGCATTCCAAATAAGGTATTCATTTGGGCAAATAAGGTGAATGCCTATTCCACGGCTGATGATTTTAAGGAATCGTACGATGGGCCATCAGACAATCGGAACATGGCACTCACATAAAAGCGCTCCTGCAGAACGGTCTGCAGGAGCGCTTTTTCCTATAAGTTCAGTTCCTCCGCCCGGCGGATAACGATGAGTTTTCCGGGATAGACCTTCCGGAAATGTACCAGCAGTTCCGGCTTGTCCCGGCGCTCAAATGTGTGGTTCCACTTGAACATCTTTCGGAAGATGGTCCATGTCGGACGGTAATGAGCGGCATCAATGCCGATTTTCTGTCTCGCAAAACGCCTGATGATCCGCATGGTCCGCACCCTGTAGGGCGGATCGAGGAACACGATCAGTTCCGCTTCCCGAAAACAGGGACGAACCCAGTCATGCGGATGAGTGCCTTCCGTGATCCAAGCTTCTCCGGAAACGATTGAAGCGAGCAACTTGTCAAGGGCCTCGGGACTCCGGCGGACATCTCCGCCCGGACGGCGTTCCCAGGCGACATTGTCGATCTCGTAGTGGGGAATACCGAGCTTTTCTGCAAGCCCCCGCGCCATCGTCGTCTTGCCGCTCCCGACCGCGCCTATGATTTGGATTTTATATGCCATGTCCGTGCCTCCCAATCATTGATTCTATTTACGGTCGGAGAATCCTCTTAAGCAATATGAACTCACATTTTTATGCGTTTATAGTGTCTATTAAAAGTGGTGAATTAATGAAAGCCGGTTTGAAACTCATTACTAATTATGTTAACAATGAAGGAGGGGGCAGAGTAGCACCGAGGCAATCCGGCCTGGAGGCGGCAGGAGAATTTGAGTATTTTCTTTTATTTCCGGGCACTAATTCGGCGCTGCAACCACCAGGGGAGCAGTTCCGGAATGGATTGACGGAAAAATCCGATCTGCTGAAATAAACTGTTTTGATAGCGCTTTCCGATGGAGGGCAAATGGGCAAAACACATCGGCGATTGATCCAATTTGATAATGAATGGAGGATTCTGTGCAGAATTTTATAGATTGGTTTAGTGGAGTCATTTGGAATCAGTATTTCATTTATGGGTTTTTGTTGATCGGCCTGTATTTCACACTGGCCACGAAGTTTGTCCAGGTCAGGTACTTGAAGGATATGTTCAGGCTGACCTTTGAAAGGAAGAGTTCCAAGAGCGGTATTTCGTCGTTCCAGGCGATCTCGATGTCGCTCGGGAGCCGGGTCGGGACCGGCAATATTGCCGGTGTGGCAACAGCGATCACGCTCGGCGGTCCCGGTGCCGTGTTCTGGATGTGGGTGATGGCCTTTATGGGCTCCGCCACTTCCTTTGTCGAGGTGACGCTTGCGCAAATCTTCAAAAGCAAGCAGGACGGGGAGTATCGGGGAGGTACGCCGTACTACATAGAAAAGGGTCTCGGATGGACGAAGCTTGCGATTTTCTTTGCCCTCCTGACCATCGTGGCAAAAGGCTTCCTCCTCATGAACATCCAGTCCAACACCGTTGCGCTTTCCATGAAGCAAGCCTTCGGCATCGAGCCGGTTGTGGTAGGAGTCGTGCTGACGGTCCTCTTGTCGCTCGTGATCTTCGGCGGGGTCAAGCGGATCGCGCAGACGCTCGAATTTCTCGTTCCGATCATGGTCGTTCTTTTCTTCCTCGTCACCGCAGTGGTCCTGACTGCTAATATTACGCTCATCCCAGAAGTTTTCCGGCTCATCATCTCCAGTGCTGTCGGTACAGACGCCGCGTTCGGCGGTCTGATCGGTTCAGCGGTCGCCTGGGGCGTTCAGCGGGGATTCTTCTCCAATGCAGCAGGATCTGGCGGGGAAACCTACGAAGGCGCAGCCGCCGAGGTTTCCCACCCTGCCAAGCAGGGACTCGTGCAGTCGATGTCCGTGTACATCGATACTTGGCTCATCTGTTCGGCAACGGCCTTCATGATTCTCATTTCCGGCATGTATAACGTGCAGCCTTCCGGCGGAGATGCAGTTGTCGCCAACGTGCCTGGCGTCGAGGCGGGCCCTGTTAATACGCAGCTGGCTGTCGACAGTGTGCTTCCCGGCTTCGGATCGCCGTTTCTGGCGATTGCGCTGTTCTTCTTCTGCTTCACGACGATGCTTTCCTACTACTACAAGTCGGAAACGGGCCTTGCGTTTATCCAGCAGAGGCTGGGCCGCAAGTTCTTCGGTGACGGCCTTCTGAAGACGGGCATTCTCATATTCGTCTTCACAGGATCAGTCGTTTCCGCAAGTACGGCTTGGACACTCGGCGACATCGGTCTCGGCAGCATGGCCTATATCAACATGCTTGCCATCGTCCTGCTCGCCAAGCCGGCACTGATCGCGCTGAAGGATTACGGCGAACAGAGGAAGGCCGGAAAGGATCCGGTCTTCGAACCGGAGCGGCTCGGCATCAGGAATGCCGACTTCTGGGAGACCGAACGTCCTCAAAGCAGCAATCCGGATCTCGGGAAAAAGCGGAAGGCTCCGGAGAAAAAACGAGGCGTCGCGCTCAACTTTTACGACGATGCCGGCAGCACGGTCAGAAAATAAACCGCTCATTCGCCTGCAGGGATGAAAGACGGATGGGCAAACCCTCCCCCTATTAAAAAAGGAGCTTCCGGCATCGGGCCCGGAAGCTCTTTTTCTTATAGGATGGCCTGCAACAGGGTGGGCAGGTCGCCGGGCAGCTCCTTCAGGTAGACGATGAACATGAAGAAGAGCCAGACGAAGGCGGGAACGGCGAAACTCTTGAGGACAACGGGCCATCCGGGTGCTGGACGCTTCTTGAGCAGCCGGTCCGCGGCGAAGCCGAGAAGCGCAGCCGCCACACCGTAGCCGAGCGCGACCAGGCCGAACGCCGCATGCAGCACACCGGAAATCACCGGCTCGGCCGCCGGTTTCCGAAGTCCGCGTGAAAGGCGTGCTGCAAGAAAGTCCGCAAGCAAGGATGCCGGCACGCCGAACAACAGAATGACCGGGAAGCTGTACATCAGGTAGACCGGGACGTACAGCGTGAATGCATGCAGGAAACCGCCGGGATTTGCCGGGTATTCCCCGAACGGATCCGGTGCGAGAAGGCCGAGGAGGACAGCGAAGGCAGCGCCTGCCAGGGAAGCGGCGATGATTTTCCTCCGGAGCGGCACGCTTGCGGTCCTCATTCCGCTTCCTCGATGGTCAGGCCGTCATCATTGAATACTGCATGTGCCCAGGAAGTGCCGTCTTTCAGCTCGACTGGCTTCGTCTGTCTGGCGCCGACTCCGGTCCCGTCCGTGCTGACGGACAGGGCGAATGCCGTCGTTTCTTTCCATTCCCCTGGCTGTATATCGAACCAGATGACCTCACCGTCTTCAAACTGGCTGCCATCAGCGTTCACCACATTTTCATCCGGCACCCTCTCGCCATTTTCGTACCGGATCAGCTGGACGTGGCGGTACTGGCCGCCGGTCTTCATTTCCACCGACAGGCCGCTCCCGTGGTCGGCTGCTGTTTTCACCGCCCCGCAGCCGGAGAGCAGCATCACGGCAGCGAAGGATGCTGCAAGCAGCAGGTTTTTCATCGATTTTCCCTCCTCTCATCCGGAGTGATGGATATTTCCATTAATAGGACGCGCACCCTGCCGGAGAGTTGCGGTTACCGGCAGGTCTCCCAGGGTAAGAGTAAAAGACCAGACCCCCGAAAGAAGGGTTGCTAATGTTCAGGAAAAAATGGCTCGATATCCCGACCGGCTACCGGCGGCTGCTGTTTCTCAGCCTGCTGGTTATTCTCCTTGTCGGGGTCGGGATTGTGGGGTTCATGCATTATGAGAGCCTGTCATTTTTCGATTCGCTTTGGATGACGATCATCTCGGTCATGACGATCGGCTATGGGGACATGTATCCGGTGACCGATGAAGGCCGGCGCTTTGCGCTGCTGATCGTACCGTTCGGTGCGGGAGTTGTCACATACGGGCTCGGCACCGCAGCCTCGTATCTGATTGAAAAACAACTGTCGGAGAAAGTGTGGGATAAGCAGATGGACCATGAAGTCGACAAGCTGGAGGATCATATCATCGTATGCGGATTCGGACGGGTCGCCCAGCAGGTGTACCGGGAATTGCGCGACATGGGAGAGGAAATGAAGGTCCTGTACATACATGACAATGAAGACGAACTCCTGGAAGTGGTCGACCAGGGAACGCTCCGGCTGATCGGCGATCCGACAGACCGGGATATCCTCGAAAAGGCCCGGACGGACAAGGCGCGCGGCCTGATTGCTGCACTCGACAGCGACGCAGACAATGTTTTCATCACCCTGACAGCGAAGGGCATGAATGAAGACATCGAGATTGCGGCTCGTGCCGAGAAGGAAGGTTCCGAGGAAGTGCTGAAGCGGGCCGGCGCCACCCGTGTCATCAACCCGTCAAGCATCGGCGGCCGTGAACTTGCGCTGTCCGTCGTCAGCCCGTCCGGCATCGATTTTATCAATGATCTGATGATGGCCGAGAAGAAAGAGTTCGTCGTCGGGGAAGTGATCCTTGGAGACAGCTGCCCGCTTGCAGGAAAGTCGGTCGAGTCGTCCAATCTCCGCCGTGAGTACGGCATCACGCTTCTGGCGATCAGCAGGGAAAAAGACGTCCTCAGCAATCCGGATCCCGATGAGCAATTCAGGGTCGGGGACAAGCTGATTGTCGCGGGCAACCACGATAGCATCGAATCACTCGACGGGAAAGTGAACGGGCCGATTGACTGATCCGGTTCGGAGCTTTGTTACCGGGTCCTTTTGTTCATTTCCGCCTATTCAGGTTTAAAGGGCCGTGTGAAAAAGGAATAGTCTATCACCTTTCCCGTCGCCCCGACGCTGTTTGTTGAGTTTCCGTAAATTTGAAGTTCCCTTGCAGGAATTTAAATGGGAATCAAGAAAAGGATAAATAGAAGTTCAGGCGATTGCAGCAGACAGGGGAGAATGGGAACGCTCCGGCCGGGAGCCCTGGAATTTGCAGGGCGGCCGGCCGGGGCATCCGGCGTGTCGCCGGTCAGGACGGTGAGCCGTCCGCAAATAAAACCATGGACTGACGGGCTTGCAGCCGGGTCAGCCGGGGGAAGGAGCGGAAACCATGACTAGACACGAAAACTATCCGAACGCACGCGACTATGATCCGCAGCGCGGAGACCGTAACGAAGGTGAACTTCCGTTGGCCGATCCGTCCGAATCCAACTCGACGGACATCTTCCGTGAAAACGAAAACGAAGACGTCGGCAAGGACGAGCCGTCTGCATTCGAGGGTGATGAAGGCCTGGATAAAGGCTATAACGATACCGCCCCGAATGAACGGTACCCTGGAAAAGAGTGAATCAAAACCGCTGACCCGCAACGGGCAGCGGTTTTGTGTGTTTCGGTTCAAAAAATCCGGCGCTTGGGCGACAATGAAAACAGTACCTTGAAGGAGGAATTCAATTGACATCCATTAAACAGATGAAATTCGCTCGCGGCTACACGCTCGGACAACTGTCACAGCTGGAAGGGGCGGACTGGGACAAGCTGTACCCCGGCTTCCGCAACAACATCCGCTGGAACGCGGGCCATATCTTCGTCTCGCTCGAGAACTTCACGAAGATGATCGCCCCCGACTATGAGGTCGTCCACCCGGAATGGTCCGGCTTCTTCAACACCGGGACCAGTCCGGACGGCTGGGGAGAAGGTGTTCCGTCCGATGAAGAGCTTTTGTCCGCGCTGAAGGAGCAGACGGACCGCATAGCAGCGGCGCTTGAAGGACAGCTTGACGGACAGCTTGGCCGCCCGCTCGAGATTGCCGGCCATCAGATGGACACCGGAGAAAAACTCCTGCAGTTCACGGTCTGGCACGAAGGCGTCCACGGCGGCATCCTGAACGCCATGGCGCATTTGGCAAAGGGATAATTCAATAGGAAAAAAGCCGCT
Source organism: Bhargavaea cecembensis DSE10 (assembly GCF_000348905.1). Classification (GTDB taxonomy): domain Bacteria; phylum Bacillota; class Bacilli; order Bacillales_A; family Planococcaceae; genus Bhargavaea; species Bhargavaea cecembensis. The sequence goes on along the minus strand of NZ_AOFT01000008.1, from coordinate 65,830 downwards.
TCCGGCAGGGGAGCGGCTTTTTGATGTAGGGGGAGTATGGAGACATTCGCGAGGGCCATCCCGCCGCTCACTCCCTCCGTCCGCCGCCCCGCTTTTTCATCCACAAAATCACGAGCACGCCGGCGATGCCGATGACGGCGATGATGATGACCATCATCCACCGGAAAGGAAGCGCGGGGAGGACGATGTTCAGGAACAGGATGGCGGCGATCATCAGGATGACCGCCACCGGGATCAATGCGGAATTCTGGTTGTTGTTGTTCAATCACATGCACCTGCTTTTCCGCGGCATGCCGCGGATTTTCTTATTCTGCGAGGCCGTTCTGATAGGCGTAGACCGCGGCCTGCGTGCGGTCGTCGACGCCGAGCTTCGAGAGGATGTTCGAGACATGCGTCTTGACTGTCTTGAGGGCGATGAAAAGCTCGTCGGAAATATCCTGGTTCGTCTTGCCCTTTGCAATGAGAAGCAGGATTTCCATCTCCCGCGCGGTCAGCTCGTCATGTGGCGCGCGCTCCGTGCCGCGCATGCGCTGCATCATTTTCGTCGTCACCTCGGGCTCCAGCACCGTCCGGCCGCCGAGCGTGTCACGGATGGCGTCGGCGATGCGCGATGCCTTTGAGGTCTTCAGGATATAGCTGGACGCGCCGGCCTCGAGCGCCGGGTAGACCTTGTCGTCATCAAGGAAGCTCGTGACGACCATGATCTTCGCCTCGGGCCAGGCCTTCATGATCGCAGCCGTCGCCTCGGCGCCGTTCATCTCCGGCATGACCATGTCCATCAGGATGATGTCCGGCCGCAATTGCAGCGCGAGGTCGACTGCCTCGCGTCCGTTCGAGGCTTCGCCGACCACTTCCATATCGGGCTGGACCTGGAGATAGGCGGACACGCCGATCCGCACCATTTCATGGTCATCCGCAAGCAGTACCCGGATCATCTCGATTCCTCCGTTTCTACTGGTTGGCCGTCCGCCTTCTCCTCTGTGTGGGGAAGAGGGGCGGTTTCCGCTTCGTTTTCCGGCGGGCCGTCTGCCGGTGCGTCCTCTTCTGAAGGACGAGTCACCGGAAGCTTCACTTCCACGATCGTGCCCTGCGACGGAACGGATACGATCTTGCACGTGCCGCCGATTTCGACGGCGCGCTCGCGCACGTTGCGAAGGCCGTAGGAGCCGCTTTTCCCGTCGCCGTCCCGGAAGCCGACGCCATTGTCCTGGACACGGAAGATCGCGAGGCCGTCCCGCTCGACAAACAGCAGGTCCAGTTCGGTTGCCTGCGCATGGCGGAGTGCGTTCGACAGCGTTTCCTGGGCGATCCGGAACAGATGGTCCTCGGCGCCCTTGGAAAGCGGGACGTCTTCGATGCGTCCGCGGATCGTGAAATGGACTTTCTCATCCAATTCGCGGAGCAGGCCGCGGAGTCCTTCCGACAGGGTCTTGTCGTTGAGCGGGGCGGGGCGCAGATGGAGGAGCAGCGCCCGCATCTCGACCTGTGCCTGCTGGACGGTCTTTTCCACCTGTTCGAGCGTCCGGGACGTCGAGCCCGTCTCCGCGCGTTCCTTTTCCGCCATCGCGGACAACAGCATGGAAGCGGCGAACAGCTGCTGGGAGACGGAGTCGTGCAGCTCACGGGCAAGCCGCTGGCGTTCCTGTACAAGGCGTTCCTGGACTATCTGTTCCTGGTTTTCCGCCCGCTTGTCGGAGATTTCCTTCAGGCGTTCGCGCTGTGTCGTGAGAAGCCCTTCCACTTCTCCGACCGCGCGTTCGGTCGGGCGGGGGAGCTTGCGCCGCTTTTTCGCCGGGGCTGTCTCAAGGAGGCCGTACAGACGCTGCTCGACCGCGCGGATGTTCGAGCGGACGATTCCGGATGCCCAGAACGCGAGCATCCATCCGGCCGCAACGGAACCCGCGACGATCCACACCGCAGCCGGAAGGCCGTATTGCTCCTCTTCGATCAGGAACCACCAGTCGTCATCCGGCATGCCGAGCAACAGGAACACGATCCCCGCCGAGACGGCGAGGAACAGGGTGGACAACGAGATGGCTCGTGCGATCAGATGCCTCATTTGCGCGACACCTCCAGGTCCCCGAGCCAGGAGGCAACGGTGATGATGAGTTCGGAAGCCGGGCGCTCTTCCGCCCCGTAGCCATCTTTCATATGAAGCTGCTCATTGAAGATGCGGTTCTGGTGGCGGCCGAACAGCCGGGATTCACCGAGGAGCGATGTATAGTGGACGCGCACGGGAATCTCATACGGCACGTCGACCTTGACCTTGCCGATGCCCTGCCGGATCGAGATGAACGATGTCCCTTTCGGAAGGACGGTCTCCGTCACATCGACATGGATGTCACCGAAAACCCCATGGATATGGACATCTTCCCACTCGTAGGAGCTGAACGGCGTCGACTGCACGGAAAATAGCCGATTTCTCAGGATGCCGTTCGGTGTCTCGGTCCTGGCATCCCGGAGCGGCCGCGTGATTTCTTCTGCGGGCACGCCTTTCCACAGGCTGATGAAAATGTAGCCGAGCACGGCGAGAATGAGCAGCCGGAGGCTCCAAAGGGAAAGGATCGCAATTCCGAGGAAGAACAAACCCGTCCAGAGGATCCATTTATTGCGGTGGCGGAAGCCATAGTACGCCAGCCCGCCGCCGAGGATGACAAAGATGATGTTGCCGTCCCTGAAAAAGGCGGCTTCAATGAACACGAGCAGCACGAAGCTGATCACGATAAACCGGAGCTGGTCGGCTGATGGATGCATGGCGGGTTCCTCCTTTCGGGTGGTTTCGGCAGAAGCGGGCGGGTATGCCCGCATGATGCACAAAAGAAGGGGGAGATCCCCCTTCTTATCTTACAAAATCCGGGCGCCGATGTCCCCGTCAGACAGTTTCTTTATCGGCTTTGCCGGCGTTTTCCGCCTGTTCGATGATGGCGAGCGCGTCCAGACGGCGCTCCATCGTGTCATGGCTGTGTTCCTTCTCGATCTTGCCGCCAAGCTGCTCGACGTATGCCTTCATCTCGTTGTAAGGCGCCATTCCGCTGCTTTCATCCTGAATGACCTGGTCCATGCGGCGATGGGCGCGCGTCACATTCTCCTTGCCCATCAGCTGAAGCTGGCGGACTTTCATGTCCTTGATCTTATGTTTCATTTCTTCGTACTTGCGCTCAAGGCCGATCAGCTCGGCATCCGTCTCGGCAAGCGTGCGGTCAAGTTCATCGACGCGGTTGCCATAGGCACGGATTTCGTCCCGGGCGAACGCGACGAGGTCTTCCACGCCCGCTTTCTCGGCAATCCCCAGCTGGTTGCGTCGCTTTTCAAGCATCGATGCCGCTTCTTCCCGTTCCTTTTCAAGTTCCTCTTTCAGCTTTGCCTGTCGGTCCAGCAGACGGCCGGTGGCTTCGGTCTGCTTTTCCGCCTGGCGAAGATATTCGTTCAGAAGGGAGACGGGGTTTTTTTCTTCCTTTTTGTCCAGCAGTTCATGAAGATCGGCCTGGACAGAGTACTTGATGCGGTTGAACAGTGAGTTCATAACGATTCCTCCTTGGTGGGATCTTATTTCGTGATGTTTTTCCACTCGCGCTCGAAGTTGGCGAACGGGTCGCTGTCGTTTTCGAACAGGACGGCTTCACGGGCATTCCACTTCTGGTATACATACCAGAGTGCCGCGATCGCGAGCAGGCCGATAAATGCCGGGATGTTGCCGATTGCGGTCAAGAGGCCGATGATGCCGACCGCTGCCCAGCAAAAGCGCGCGAAGCCGGATGTGCTCCGCTTGTAGTAGTGGTAGCCGGCATACATGATGGCGGCCGAGATGGCGAGACCGATAATCGCGCCGAGGTTGGCAAGGACGGTGATCCCTGCAACGATTCCGATGGTGATCAGCAGAAATTTTTTCAAGGTTTCCGCCTCCTTTCGTTGTTAACCTTATTGTAGTCGGGGACAGGGTTTTTCCGAACGGACCGGATGTTGATTTCCGTCTAGGTCCAGAGGCTGATTTTCACTCGGACCAACCTGTTCGTCCGGGTGCCGAATGATATGGACGATGAGAACGTTTTCATGATACGATCCTTTTAAGAATAGTCTTTCTATTGTGATAAAGGGGGAGAGAGAATGAGAGAAGTTGTGATCGTGGAAGGTGTGCGCACGGCTGTCGGACGGCGCAAGGGAGCGCTGTCGGAAACGCGGCCCGATGAGCTGGCAGCGGTCGTATTGGATGAGCTCGTGAAACGCGCGGGTGTCGGGAAGGAACAGGTGGAAGATGTGATCCTCGGCTGCGTGACACAGTCGGGCGAACAGGGAGGCAACATTGCCAGGACATCTGCACTGATCGCGGGATTCCCGATCGAGGTGCCGGGCGTCACAATCGACCGCCAGTGCGGATCCAGCCAGCAGGCGGTCCACTTCGGCGCGCAGGCCATTGCTGCGGGTGATATGGAGATCGTCATTGCGGGCGGCGTCGAAAGCATGACGCGTGAGCCGATGTTCTCGAATGTCGGAGACGCCAGGCCGAGCGGAAAGCTGACGTCACAATACGAAATCATCAACCAGGGCCTGTCCGCGGAACGGATTGCGGAAAAATGGGGCATGAGCCGCCGGGAACTTGATGAATATAGCGCGAGAAGCCATGAGCGGGCATTTGCGGCAATCGGGGAAGGCCGGTTCAAAGATGAGATTGTTCCCGTGGAGACAGCGGAAGGAAACGTGTTCGACACAGATGAAGGCCCGCGCGAAGGCTCGACACCGGACGTGCTCGGCGGGCTCAAGACGGTGTTCAAGGAAGACGGCGTCATCACGGCGGGCAATGCCAGCCAGATGAGTGACGGCGCATCCGCGGTGCTGCTCATGTCCCGCGAGAAGGCGGACGAGCTCGGACTCAAGCCGAAGGCCCGCATTGTCGCGCGTTCTGTTATCGGATCCGATCCGACACTGATGCTGACGGGACCGATCGCCGCGACGGAGAAAGTATTGAAGAAAGCCGGCCTCTCAATCGATGAGATGGACACCTATGAAGTGAACGAAGCGTTCGCGCCTGTTCCGCTTGCGTGGCTCAGGGAAACCGGTGCGGATCCGGAAAAGCTGAACGTCGACGGCGGCGCCATCGCACTCGGCCACCCGCTCGGCGCAACGGGAACGAAACTTCTTGTCACACTCATGAACCGCCTGGAGCGGACCGGCGGACGATATGGTTTACTGGCCATCTGCGAAGGCATGGGCATGGCCAATGCCACGGTCATTGAGCGCTTGGATTAAAAATAGTTCTTATACCGAATGAGCATTCAGTCAGATTAGGGGGATTCAGGATGAACATGAACCATGTAAAGGCGATTGTCACCGGCGGGGCATCGGGCCTCGGCGGCGCAACCGCAAAACGGATCGTCGAAGCCGGCGGCAAGGTCGCCATCTTCGATCTGAATGAAGAAAAGGGCGCAGCGTATGCAGCCGCACTCGGAGAAGGCAACGCCTTCTTTTATCAGACGGACGTTGCCGACGGGGAAGCCGTCGCGGCAAATGTGGCAGCCGCAAAGGAAGCGCTGGGCGGACTCAACGCCGTCGTCAACTGTGCCGGCATCGGGACGCCGGGCAAGCTGATCGGCAGAAAGGGCGTCCACCCGCTGGAGCAGTTCGAGCAGGTGATCCGCGTCAACCTGACCGGCACCTTCAACGTCATCCGCCTCGCCGCGGATGCGATGACGGACAATGAACCGGGGGAAGACGGCGAGCGCGGCGTCATCATCAACACCGCCTCCGTCGCCGCGTTCGAAGGCCAGATCGGCCAGGTCGCCTACAGTGCATCCAAGGGCGGAGTCGCCGGCATGACGCTTCCGATCGCCCGCGAACTCGCGGCCCACGGCATCCGCGTCATGACGATCGCCCCCGGCCTCATCAACACACCGATGTTCGACGGCCTGCCGGACAATGCCCGCACCGCACTCGAGCAGACGGTGCCGTTCCCGAAACGCCTCGGTGAGCCGGAAGAATACGCCCAGCTCGTCGAGTCGATCGTGACAAACCGCATGCTGAACGGCACCGTCATCCGCCTGGACGGCGCCATCCGGATGCAGCCGAAGTAAGGGGGCGTGGGATTGGAGGGAGCCGTCGCGGAATTGGGTATTGCGGTCGCGAATTTTCGGGTTGCCGGCGTGAACACAGCTGGCGTCGCGAATTTGCGAGTTGCCGACGCGAAATGGCCTGTTGCCGTCGCGAACTCACCTTTTGCCGCCGCGAATCCAATCCACCCGCTTCAACCAACCCATACACAAAGAAGGGAGTGGTCGCCATGCCGCGATACCGCTGGGAGACTGAAGAGCATGATCTGTTCCGGGAGTCGCTCCGGAAATTTCTCGAAAAAGAAGCCGTGCCGCATTATGAACAATGGGAACAGGACCGGCTGATTCCGAAATCGTTCTGGAAAAAGCTCGGGGAGATGGGGTTCCTCTGTCCGCAGGTGGAGGAACAGTACGGCGGGCTCGGACTGGATTTCAGCTTCGGCGTTGTGATCGAAGAAGAGATGGAGCGGGTCGGCGCCGGGCTCACGGGAGTCGGACTGCACAATGACATCGTCGTGCCTTATATCGAATCGTACGGGACCGAGGAGCAGAAAAAACGTTTCCTGCCGGGCTGTGTGACCGGGGATACCATTACCGCAATCGCGATGACGGAGCCCGGGACAGGATCGGACCTCGCCAATATTAGGACGACCGCGATTAAAGACGGCGACCATTACGTTGTGAACGGTCAGAAAACGTTCATCACGAACGGGATCAATACGAACCTGGCGCTGGTCGCGGTCAAGACCGACCCGAAGGCAGAGCCGAAGCACCGGGGTGTGAGCCTGCTCCTGATTGAGGAAGGAACACCAGGCTTCACGAAAGGCCGGAAGCTCGACAAGGTCGGCATGTATTCGCAGGATACGGCGGAACTTTATTTCGAGGACTGCCGTGTGCCTGCCTCGAACCTGCTCGGCGAAGAGGGCAAGGGCTTCCATTACATGATGGAAAAGCTTCAGCAGGAGCGTCTTACCGTGGCGATCGGTGCCCAGACCGCTATGGAGGACATGCTCGGAATCACGATCGACTATGTCAAATCCCGCGAGGCGTTCGGCCGCCCGGTCGCCGCGTTCCAGAACACCCAGTTCACGCTGGCAGAGCTCGCGACAGAAGCGGAACTCGGCAAGGCCTTCCTCGAGTCGCTGATCGCCGACCATCTTGAAGGCAAGGATATCGTCACGAAGGTGTCGATGGCGAAGTACTGGATCACCGAGACCGCACGAAAGGCCGCTGCCGAGTGCATGCAGCTCCACGGCGGCTACGGCTATATGGAAGAATACAAGATCGCCCGCTGGTACCGCGATATCCCGGTCATGTCGATCTACGCCGGCACAAACGAGATCATGAAAACGATCATCGCGAAAAACATGGGGCTTTCGGGAGGAAGGAAGGCATGACCAGCATGAAGGAAACCCGCAAACCACATGCCGTCCGCCCTCCTGGCGGCGGATTCCTCGAAAGCATAAAGGTGCTGGACGTGACATATTATCTCCCGGGACCGTATTCGAGTTACCGCCTCGCCGAAATGGGTGCCGACGTCACAAAGGTCGAGCCGCCCGGCGGGGAACCCGCCCGGCGTCTTGCCGGAGGACTCATCCATGAAAAGAAAAACGCCGGTAAGACAATCGTCGAGCTTGATCTGAAGTCGGAAGAAGGCCGCGCGCGGATGAAGGAATTGGTCAGGGAAACCGATGTCCTGATCGAATCGTTCCGGCCCGGCACACTGGAGCGGCTCGGCTTCGGCGAGGACGAGCTGTTCTCGCTGAATGCCGGACTGATCTACTGCTCGATGACCGGCTACGGCCTTGAGGGCGAGTTCGCGAAGGCCGGCAGCCATGACCTCAATTACCTGGCGCTGTCCGGCGTGCTGTCACAGCTTACCGATGAAAGCGGCCGTCCGGTCCAGCCGAAAAACACGCTGGCCGACTTTGCGGGCGGTCACTTTGTCGCGGAAGCCGTCCTTGCCGCGCTTGTCCGGAAAATGAAGACCGGAGAAGGCGCCCGTCTCGACGTCTCCATCACCGACGGACTCACGCATTGGCAGAGTGTCCACAAGGCGTTCGAAGAAGCCGGCCTGTCCGACCGCGGGGTGCCCGACCTTGACGGGTCCCGTGCGCGATATGCCATCTACCCGACCGCGGACGGCCGATATGTCGCACTCGGCGCGCTTGAGGACAAGTTCTGGCACGCCTTCTGCGACTTCGCCGGCCATCCGGAATGGAAGGAGCGTGACGACGTCCACGAAGACGTCGCCCGCTACTTCCGGGCAGAACCCCTCAGCCACTGGTCCGACGTCTCGCTCCGGACGGACTTCTGCCTGACCCCGGTTCTCCGTCCGGGTGAACTTGACGAACACCCGCACTGGAAGAAGCGCTGAGCGGGACGTAATCTTCAAACTCGGGGGCGTAATCTTCAAATCCGGGAGTGTAATCTTCAAACTCGGGGGCTTAATCTTCAAACTCGTCCCATGCAGCACCACCCGCAACCAGACCTTCACCATCGCAAATCCACCATACAAAAGGAGATGGATTCAAATGATGAAGACGCCGCTGCTCTTGAAGACGTTCGTGGACCGCGCGGAGCGCTATTTCCCGGACAAGGAGATCATCTCGAAGACCGCCACACAGACACACCGCATTCCATACCGCGAATTCGCGAAGCGCACCCGGAAGCTTGCTTCTCTCCTGACCGCACTCGGCATGGAGCGGGGGACGAAGGTCGGTTCGTTCGCATGGAACACGCACCGACACCTCGAGGCTTACTTCGGCGTCCCGTGCGCCGGCGCGATCCTGCATATGATCAACATCCGGCTGTCACCGGAGCACATTGTATACGTCATCAACCACGCGGAAGACGAGATTCTGCTCGTCGACGATGATCTGTTCCCGCTGATCGAGAAGCTCGCGCCGCAGCTCAAGACGGTCAAGCACATCATCGTCATGTCGGATTTGGACAAGCTGCCGGAAACGTCTCTCGAAAACGTCCACTCCTACGAGGCGCTCATGGCAGAAGCGGCGGACGACTTTGAATTCCCGGATGACCTGGATGAAAACGCGCCTGCAGGCATGTGCTACACAAGCGCCACGACCGGCAATCCGAAGGGCGTCGTGTACTCGCACCGCGGGCTCGTCCTCCACAGCTATGCACTCGGGCTTGCCGACGGCATGGGACTGTCGGAGCGCGACGTCACGCTGTCGGTCGTCCCGATGTTCCATGCGAATGCCTGGGGGCTGCCGTTTGCCGGTGTCTTTTTTGGCATCACGCAGGTGCTGCCGGGGCCGGGCGGGTTCAACCCGGACGTCCTGCTTGATCTGATCGAGCAGGAAAAAGTCACACTCACCGCGGGCGTACCGACCATCTGGCTCGGCGTGCTGAAGACACTTGAGCAGAAGCCGCGCGACATCAGCTCGCTCCGCGCCATCGTCTGCGGCGGCTCGGCATCCCCGAAGGGACTGATCAGGACGTTCGAGGAAAAGTACGGCGTTCCGTTCATCGTCGGCTACGGCATGACCGAAACGTCGCCGCTCGTCAGCTTGTCGAACTTCACCTCTTCTGTGGAAGACCGTTCTGCGGAAGAAAAGCTCGACCTCCGCGCCTCGCAGGGCATGACCATTCCGGGCATTGATACCCGCGTCATCAACGAACAGGGCGAAGTGCCGTGGGATGGCAAGACGATGGGCGAGCTGACCGTCCGCGGCCCGTGGATCGCAAGCGAGTACTACAAAGACGAGCGCACGAAGGACGCCTTCCGCGACGGCTGGCTGTACACGGGCGACATCGCCGTCATGACGCCGGAAGGCTACATCAAGATCACCGACCGGACCAAGGACCTGATCAAGTCCGGCGGCGAGTGGATTTCCTCGGTCGACCTCGAGAATGCCCTCATGACCCATCAGGACGTCTTCGAGGCAGCCGTCATCGCCGTCCCGCACGAAAAGTGGCTCGAGCGGCCGCTCGCCTGCGTTGTCCTGAAAGACGGCATTGAGCGCAGTGATGAGAAAAAGCAGGAACTCCTCGGCTATCTGGAAGGCCAGTTCGCCAAATGGTGGGTCCCGGACAACGTCGTCTTCCTGGATGAAATCCCGAAAACCTCCGTCGGCAAATTCCTCAAGGCGAAGCTTCGGGAGCAGATGGGGCAGACGGTATAAGAGAAGCTTCTATAAATATGTGATAAAACCGGGCGATGCCCGGTTTTTCCATTTCTTGAAAATCTAATAAGAGTAGGGAATTGAGTTTTATTTTCTGTAGATTTCGTATTGACCGCATAATTCTATTCACTTATATTTATACATATTCAAATTTCGACGGTCTTCGACCTCTAGGAGTGACTGCGCATGGCCAATATTTCAGAAACCACCGCCCGCAAAAAGCGGTTTAAATTCGAAGTTCCCCATCCATTCGCCATCTTGTTCGCAGTGATCCTGCTGACGGCGCTCAGTACTTATCTGATTCCGGCTGGCGAATACGAGCGGACGACAAACGAAGAGGGACAGACCCTGGTCGTGGAAGGCTCCTATCAGCAGATTGAATCCAGCCCGGCCGGATTCATGGACATCTTCAAGGCGATCCATGCCGGGCTGACAACCAGTGCCGGCATCGTGTTCTTTATTTTTATCGTCGGCGGGGCGTTTAACGTCTTCAAGGAAACCAAGGCGATCGAAGGCGCATTCGGTTCCGTCTCGGGCAAGCTCGAGGGCCGGGAGATGCTGATGATCCCGGTGTTCATGATGTTCTTCGCCATCGGGGGCGCGACGATCGGCATGTTTGAAGAGGCGCTTCCGTTTATCCTGATCTTGGTGCCTCTTGCGATGATGATGGGCTTTGACTCCATGACCGGTGCTGCAGTGGTCATGGTCGGAGTCGCCACCGGATTCACCGCTGCCTTCATGAACCCGTTTACGGTCGGTGTTGCACAGGGCATCGCCGAACTCCCGACCTTCTCGGGGATGGTCCCGCGGATCTTCTTCTGGTTCGCCTACGTGACGGTATCGATTCTCTTCGTGATGCGCTACGCGGCCAAGGTGAAGAAGAATCCGGAGCTGAGCGTGACATTTGAAGAAGACAAAAAACGCAATGTGGACAAGGCGGCCGCGCTTGATATGAAGCTGTCCCACAGGCAGGGCGTCACACTTCTGATTCTGCTGGCCACATTCGTCGCCCTTGCTTACGGCGTCATCAAGTACGGCTGGTATATCCAGGAAATCTCCGCGTTGTTCGTCATCATGGCGATTGCGATCGGAATCGTCAACCGCATGGGGATCAACGGGACGACGATGGCGTTCGTTCGCGGATGCGAAGAGCTGCTCGTCGGCGCCCTCGTCGTCGGATTCGCGTATGGTGCCGTCACGCTGCTTGAAAACAGCAGCACGATCGACACGATCCTCTATGGGATCTCCGGCCTCGTCTCGGAGCTTCCGACCGCGCTTGCCGCGGGTGCCATGTTTGTCGTTCAGGCGTTCATGAACCTGATCGTTGCTTCCGGAAGCGGCCAGGCCGCACTGACGATGCCGCTCATGACGCCGCTCGGCGACCTGATCGGCGTGAGCCGCCAGACGGTGGTCCTCGCTTTCCAGATGGGTGACGGCATCACGAACATCTTCTCGCCGACAAACGGGCTGCTGTTCGCGGCACTCGCCATGGCCGGCATTTCCCTTACGAAATGGTTTAAGTGGATGGCACCGCTGTTTGTTATCCAGTTCATCATGGCGATCATCATCGTCACGATCGCCCATCTGTTTATCTGGCCGGCATGACCGGAGCACTTGGGACGGCTGTTGCCGTCCCTTTCTTATCATAAGGAGTGATGAAAATGAATCAAACACTATATGAACGTTTTAGTCAGCTGCAGGAAGAACTCGTCGAGATCCGCCGGGACCTCCATATGCATCCGGAAGTCGGACACACCGAGGAGCGGACACCGGCGTTTGTCGCCGAGTATCTCCGGAACCTCGGCATTGAAGTCCGTACCGGTGTAGGCGGCCGCGGGGTCGTCGGGACGCTAAAGGGCGGGAAGCCCGGCAGGACGGTCGCGCTGCGCGCGGACTTTGATGCACTGCCGATCCAGGATGAAAAAGATGTTCCGTACAAGTCGACGGTTCCCGGTGTCATGCACGCCTGCGGGCACGATCTCCATACGGCTACGCTGCTCGGCGTGGCCAAGGTACTCTCTGAAGTCCGTGATGAACTTTCCGGCACGGTCGTCTTTCTCCACCAACACGCCGAGGAAACGACACCTGGCGGCGCGGACTTCATGATCCGGGACGGCTGTCTGGATGGAGTGGACGTGGTTTACGGCGCGCATGTCATGGCCGACGAGCCGCTCGGCACCGTCGGGGTGATGGAAGGCTACGCCTCTTCTGCACAGGACGATTTTGAAATCACGGTATTCGGCAAGGGCGGCCACGGAGCGGCGCCGCACACGACGATCGACCCGCTCGTGACCGGCAGCCAGCTGGTCGTCAACTTCCAGCAGATCCTCAGCCGCCGCGTGAACCCGATGCGCTCGGGCGTCATCACGGTCGGTTCGTTCCAGAGCGGGGAAGCGACAAATGTCATCCCGGACAAGGCGGTTCTCAGGGGCACTGTCCGCACCTATGATCCGGAGGTGCGCGATCTGATCGAAGAAGCGATGGAACGCCTGACCCGCACCACCTGCGAAGGAAACGGCGCGACCTACGAATTCCATTACGTCCGCGACTGCCCGTCGATCCATAATGACGCAGAGGAAACAAAGCGCGTCGCCAAGGTGGCGGCTTCCATCTTCGGCACTGAAAATGTCCGTTACGTCGAGCCGATGTCCGGCAGCGAGGACTTTGCCTACTACACCCAGCACGTGAAGGGCACCTACTTTATTGCCGGCGGGTGCAACCCGGAGATTGGAGCCGATTACCCGCACCACCATCCGAAGTTCAACGTCGATGAGCGTTCGATTCAATACATCGGCAAAACCTTCATCGGAGCGGTCCTCGACTTTTTGGGGAACACGGCAGCAGAGGAAAAATCTACAGAGATCCATGCATGATGAATCGGGCTTCGGCCCGATTTTTTGATTTGCGGCAAGGGGTATCATGCTGGAGGCACCCGGCGAGTAAGTTGAAGTACTCGGGACAGGCGGAAAAGCACTCGTCCGCCGAAAAAGGGCACTCGTCCGCTCATCGGAAGCACCCGCTCCATACGGTCCATCCCGGTGATACAATCGCAGAAAAGGGGGAATCGCCATGCTGGCTGATATTTCAGGTAAGAATGCGGTGTTGCGCGCATTGACCGTCTACAACGATGGGTTTGCGCTAATCAAGGAAACGAGGAAACTGCCGGAGTTTCCGGCGGACGGGGTGCTGCGCTACCTGGACGTGGCGCAGCGGATCGAGACGGAGTCGATCCTTGTTGAGGGGCTGGACATCCGTGAGATGAACTACGAATACGATCTTGTGGACAAGAATAAATTGCTGGAGAAGTATATCGGCCGTGAGCTCACGATCGTCGACCCGGAGTCCGGCAAGCGGATGCGCTACCGCCTGCTCAGTGTCGCGAACGGCATGGTCGTCGAAGACCTGGAGACGGGCGAGATTGTGCTTGATCCGGATGGGCAGGTCCGCCTCCCGGAACTCCCGGGCGGCCTGATTCTGACGCCGGCACTTGTCTGGCATGCGGCACCGTCCGGATCAGACGAGGTGCGCGTGAGCTACCTGACACAGGGGATGTCCTGGGAGACGGATTACGTCATTTCGCTGCCTGCAGAGTCGGCCGGCGAGGAGATGTTCAGCCTGACCGGCTGGATGACACTCCGGAACGAGTCGGGCATGACCTATGAGGATGCGGTGCTCCGCGTGCTCGCAGGGGAAGTCCACCGTGCGGAAGAGCCGGACCGGTTCATTCTCTACAGTGCTGTCGAGGAACAGGGCATGCCGGAACACGAATCATTCGCCGACTACCACCTGTATACGATTCCCGGCACGGTCACGATTAAGGACAGCCAGCAAAAGCAGATCCGGCTGATCGGCGCGGAGGGGGCGACGGGCCGCACCATTTATGAAGCGGGCCCGTATGACCGCAATCCTGCCATCTACTTTGAGTTTGACAATATCGAAGCGGCCGGACTCGGTTTTCCGCTTCCGCAGGGGACGGTGAAGTTCTATCGGAACAATCCGTCCGACGGCTCGGCGGAATTCGTCGGTGAAGACCGGCTCGGACACACCGCCAAGGGCGAAAAAGTCCGTCTCCGTCTCGGCAGCGCGTTCGACATCACCGTGGACTCCGGCCTCACGTCGTCCCGGAAAGAGGGCCGGTATGATCTGGAGTCTTATATGTATGCCATCCGCAACGCGAAAGATGTGCCCGTGACGGTCATCATCCGGCACCCGGTCCATGAGCGGCACTGGGACATTGCCGAGTCGGATCACCCGGCGGAGCGGAAGTTCGGAGAGGTGCTGATCCCCGTCAGAGTTCTGGCGAATTCCGAGGAGGTTGTCCGCTTCACCCTCCGGATCGACCGGTCGGTCACCATCGCCGGGGAAGAGGAATAACGGGGAACCTTCAATGGGCCTTTGCGTCTTTATGAACTCCGGGAGTGCGCCCCGCCCTGCCGGCAGGCCGTCCGGCGGGAGCGGCGCACGGCACGTCTTCCCAAAAACGGGGTTCTCTAGTAAACTGTCTAAAGGCAAAAATTTGGAGGAAACAGATGGAGAATTGGATCACCGACATCATGGAACAGTTCGGATATGTCGGAGTATTTGTACTGATCATGGTGGAAAATGTATTCCCGCCGATTCCGTCCGAGGTGATCCTGACATTCGGCGGGTTCATGACGACGGCCAGCTCGCTTACGAAAATCGGGGTGATCGCGGCAGCGACGGCGGGTTCCGTCGCGGGCGCCATCATTTTATATGGCATCGGCCTGCTGCTTGATGTGGAGCGGCTGGAGAAGATCGTGGACCGCTGGGGAAGGGTGCTCCGCCTGACGCGGGAAGATATCCATAAAGCGGATGCGTGGTTCGACAAGTATGGCCCGTGGACGGTGTTTTTCTGCCGGCTCGTGCCGCTGATCCGGAGCCTGATTTCGCTTCCGGCGGGGATGTCGAACATGAACTTCATGCTGTTCATTCTTCTCACGACGCTCGGAAGCCTGATCTGGAACACTGTTCTCGTATCGCTCGGAGCAGCCGTCGGAGACAACTGGGAAAGCATTGTCCATTACATGGATATTTATTCGAACATCGCCTATGCGATCATCGCCGTGCTGGGGATTGCTGCAATCATCTGGTACATCAACTTCAGAAGAAAGCGGGCTTAATAAAGTATGGATTGGTTTGACCTGTTAAAAGCCATTATTCTGGGATTTGTCGAAGGGATGACGGAGTTTGCGCCGGTCTCCTCGACGGGCCATCTCATCATCGTCGACGACATGTGGCTGAAGACGGAAGAGTTTCTGGGGAAATACCCGGCGAACACATTCAAGATCGTCATCCAGCTCGGGTCGATCCTGGCCGTCGTCATCGTCTTCTGGAAACGCCTGTTCAGCCTGATCGGGCTCTACCAGGTGGAGACGCGCGAAGGCGGAAGCACCCGGTTCAACCTGATGCACGTTATCATCGGGATGCTTCCGGCGGTCGTCCTCGGATTCGCCTTCAAGGATCTGATCGATGATTACCTGTTCGGCGTCGAGACTGTCATCTGGGCGCTTGTCGCCGGGGCGATCCTCATGATTACGGCCGACAAGTTCGGCCCGAAGACACCGAGTGTCACATCGCTTGACCAGCTGACGTACAAGCAGGCCTTCTCGATCGGCCTCGTCCAGTGCCTCTCGCTCTGGCCCGGCTTCTCACGCTCCGGCGCGACCATCTCCGGCGGCGTCCTGTTCGGACTGAACCATAAGACCGCCGCCGACTTCACCTTCATCATGGCCGTCCCGATCATGGCCGGCGCGAGCCTCGTCTCCGTCGTCAAGAACATGGACATGATGTCGATGGACTACCTGTCGTTTTACGTGGTCGGATTTGTGAGCGCGTTCCTGTTCTCGCTCCTGTCGATCAAGTTCTTCCTGAAACTCATCGACCGCATCAAACTCACCCCATTCGCCATCTACCGTATTGTGATTGCCGCGGTGCTGGCTTGGATTGTGTGGATGTAACGGCATTGAAAAAACCCCGCCCGTTGGCGGGGTTTTTTATTTTGGGGGCGAAGTTCAACGATCCTTAATAGCCATATGGATATCCATATGGCGGATATCCGAAGGGAGGATAAAAGAATGGCGGGTAAAAGAAGAATGGATAGTTGCCGTACCCATATCCCGGATAATGTCTTCTGCGTGGTCTATAGTAGCGATAAAAATCACGGTCCCTATAATCGCGATGCCTGTAATCTTCCCGGTAATACCTGGTCATTTGTCACGCTCCTTTTTCACAGTAACCTATTCAAAAGCCGGCAGTCGGGCGTAGGCGTCTGCCCATATGCATCCCGGCCCGTTAATATGGACTACGCGGATGTTAAGTGTTCCGCCCATTGAACCATTTGCCGCCCATGCCTTTAGGGAGTCCTTTTCTTCCTGTTTCGACAATCGTCTATTACAAAATGACCGAATAGTGTGTCATCTATTGTGCGTCCGATTTCTCCCTGCTAATCTAAGATTGAGTGAAGCGAGCAAAGGAGTGGGAGAGATGAAGAAGTGGGTTGGCGTTACGGCGGCAATCGCCATGGCGGCAGGAATTGCCCTGCCGGCAGCACCGGGGGAGGCGCTGGCGAAGGAAGAGTCGCATCATGAGTTCTCAATCAAGGGCTTCACCGATTATGCGGAGCTGACGAAGAAGCTGCAGCAGGTCGAGAAAACGAGCAAGGGGCTGGTGTCCGTTGATGTGGCGGGCCAGTCTAACCAGGGCCGCGACATTTACACAGTGCGTGTGGGCTCCGGTGACAAAGTTGTTCTGATCCAGAGCGAGATCCACGGCAACGAGAAGACCGGGACCGATGCGATCCTGAATCTCCTGAAGACGGTATCGGGCGGCTCGCCTTACGCGCAGCAGCTCCGTGAAGAAATCACGTTCGTCTTCATGCCGATGATGAACCCGGATGCATCCGAAGGGGACAAGCGCCGCAACACGATGACGTGGGCGGAAGTGGTCGAGGACTTCCCTCAGCTCAGCGGAGCACAGCCGTCGTGGAACTACCTGGACGACCGCGTCCAGCAAAACTATGACTACAGCAAAAATCCGGGCTTCGACGTGAACCGTGACTTCAACCCGGATCTCGACTACGTGCCGCAGCCGGAGGACTTCCCGGGAAGCTCGAGCGATCCGGGCTGGTTCATCACACCGGAATCACAGACATCCCGTGATGTGTATAAATCGCTCGTCGAAGAGTTCGGCAAAGTCGATGTCTTTATCGACCTGCACCACCAGGGGGTCTACTATGTCGAGGGCACGTCCGATGAAGTGACGCTGTCGCTGTCGGCGCAATTCGTCCCGGATCCGTCCAGCCCTGAAGGTGCCGAATACGCCCAGTACGCGGACAACTACAACTATGACTTCTCGCGCCAGCTGAACGTCGCCGCCTATGACGCGCTTCAGGCCAAGGGCAACTCGATTTTCAACAACATCACGCTCTACTCGCAGGGGCTTGACCTGCCGGGAACGGCACTCGGTTCGTACGCCCTGAATGGCAGCGGCACCGTCCTGTTTGAAGTGACCGGCCAGACCCAGTCGTTCGGCCAGAAAAAGCGCGGCCAGCTCGTGAAGGCAGTGGAAACCGGCCTTCTCGGCATCGTGAATGCCGTCGCCGACGGATCCGTCCATGATTTGGACCCTGAAGAGTACAAAGACATCCCGCTGACGTCCTACCGCCCGGCAGAGTAATTTAGACGAGAGAAGCCCTGCAGCCGCCGGGCTTCTCTTTTCATTCAGACCGGCCAACCGGAGAGGAAAATAGCCCCATCTTTTCTTCCCGAAAGTGTACGTAAAGACCCGATGGACAAGCAAAGAAACCCGCCCAACGCCGCATGGAAGCGGTTACTTTTGGGGTGTACGATAGAGACAGACATTCGAAGGGGGAGTGGGGACATGAAGAAAACGATGATTTCACTTGTTGCCGCGGGGGCGCTTGTTCTGAGCGCGGCACCATTGCAGGCGGACGCAGTAGGAAACGGTCCGAATTACGGGGGAAATGAGACGATCAATACGTCGATTCTCCATACGTACAGCGAGATGGCGTCGTACCTGCAGAAGCAGGAGGCCAAGCAGAAGGATATGGAGCTCGAGGTGATCGGCCAGTCGGTCAAGGGCCGCGACCTGTACCTTGTGAAGTACATGAAGAACCCGGAAAACCCGACGATCCTCTTCCTGACCCAGCAGCACGGCAACGAACAGCTGACGACGGAAGGCGCACTTGAGTTCATCAAGCACCTCGGCACGGGCAAAATGAAAGGCGTGACGGACAACGTCAACATCCTCATCGTGCCGATGCTGAATCCGGACGGGGCGATGGGGGATGTCGACTTCTCGCTGGATGACTATGTGGCGTCCGGGGACCGCCACCTGACGCGCTACAACGCGCTCGGCGTCGACCTGAACCGCGACCACGTCACGAAGATCCAGCCGGAAACACAGGCGCTGCACAATCAGGTTATGCAGAAGTATGATATCGATTATATGATCGATTTGCATCATCAGGGGGCACGCAGCGAACGTGACGGAGAGCTCGTATCCGGCTCGATCCTCTATCCGACAACACCGAACGTTGACCCCGACGTACTCGAGGGATCTAAGAAGCTGGGAGCGGTCGTCTTTGACGCCGTTGACTCCACAGGCTGGGGACACCTCGGCAAGTACGTCGGCGGCACGGCCGAGACGATCTCCCGCAACGGCATTGCGGTCGAATACGGCATTTCCACGCTCCTCTTTGAAATGCGCGGCATGTCCGACCACGAATACGAGCCGTATGTCCTTGGCCAGAAGAGCAACGGCTATCTGATCAAGCAGACAATCACGACGCTTGATGCAACGGTCCGGGCGATTGCAGACGGCTCGATCGAGTCAAAAGATACGTCGTTCTGGGACACGCTCGCTGAACAGAGGACCCGCCAATCCGAAGAAGACGAATAAAATGATGCCCCTGCCGCTTTGGCCGGGGCTTTTACATGTGCGTAAAGTGAGGCGTGCGGCTGAATGCTGAGCAACGCATGATTCAGTGAAACAACCGACTCGGATTTTTATGTCTTCTCCCGATTGTAAAGGTTCACCCAATTTCCCCAATTAGAACTTATTGTAATCACCTTCAATTCTTTCCCTGTCCGCGCTATACTGTGCAAAGCGTAATTTTCCGAACGCTAAAATGACTGAATATTATTTGTCATCTAAGAAAGGAGAAAACATGGAAGCGACCAAGAAAAAAGGGTTCGTCCAAAAATTCCTCGATACGATCGAAACGGTCGGGAACAAGCTGCCCCATCCGGTCACGCTGTTCGCCGGGCTGGCACTTCTCGTGCTCATCCTTTCCGCGATTGTCTCGTCCTTCGGCATCTCGGTAGAGCACCCGGGCAAAGAAGGGGAGATCATCGAGGTCAAGAACCTTCTCAATAAAGAGGGAATCCACTACATATTCACAAGCATGACGGCTAACTTCATCGGCTTTGCGCCGCTCGGCGTCGTGCTTCTCACGATGCTCGGCATCGGGGTCGCGGAACATTCCGGCCTCATCTCCGCGTTGCTTCGCGGCTTCGTCATGTCGGTGCCGAAGCGCCTGATCACGCTCGGCCTCGTATTTGCAGGGGTCATGTCGTCCGTTGCATCCGATGCGGGCTACGTTGTCCTGCCGCCGCTCGGTGCGGTCATTTTCGCCGCACTCGGCCGGCACCCGCTCGCGGGTCTGGCCGCTGCGTTCGCCGGCGTCTCCGGCGGATTCAGTGCAAACCTGCTCCTGTCGGGAACGGACGCGCTCCTCGGAGAGCTCACGATCCTCGGTGCCGCAATCATCGACCCGGCTTATGCTGACGGCATGAACATCGCCATGAACTACTACTTCATCATCATCTCTGTCTTTGTACTGACATTCGTCGGTGCATGGATCACGGAGAAAATCGTCGAGCCGCGTCTCGGCGAATACAAGGGTGAGTTCCGTGAAAGCATGGATAAGCTCACGGCTATCGAGAAAAAAGGCCTCGTATGGGCGACGGTCTCCGTCCTGGTAGCATCTGCCCTCATGGCACTGCTTGTCCTGATCCCGGGCGCGCCTCTCCGCGGCGATGAAGCGGACATGCCGATCATCCGCTCGCCGTTCATGAGCTCGCTCGTACCGATCATCGCAATCCTGTTCTTTATCCCGGGTCTTGTCTACGGGATGGTCACAAAAGCGATCCGTAACGACAAAGACGTCGCCGAGATGATGGGCAAGACGATGGCATCGATGGGGATGTTCATCGTCCTCAGCTTCACCGCCGCACAGTTCGTCGCCTACTTCTCCGAATCGAACATGGGTCTCGTCCTCGGTGTGTACGGCGCCGAATTCCTGCAGAGCATCAACCTGACAGGTATTCCGCTCGTCCTGCTGTTTATCCTGATCGCCGCGTTCATCAACCTGTTCATCGGTTCCGCTTCCGCGAA
Source organism: Bhargavaea cecembensis DSE10 (assembly GCF_000348905.1). Classification (GTDB taxonomy): domain Bacteria; phylum Bacillota; class Bacilli; order Bacillales_A; family Planococcaceae; genus Bhargavaea; species Bhargavaea cecembensis. Next base: position 45,204 of record NZ_AOFT01000008.1, on the reverse strand, counting down.
GTGGGCCATGATGGCGCCGATCTTCGTCCCGATCATGATGCAGCTCGGCTACTCGCCGGAGCTCACGCAGATGGCATACCGCATCGCGGACTCCTCGACGAACATCATTTCGCCGCTTATGACGTACTTTGCGATCATCATTGCGTTCGCACAGAAATATGACAAGAAAATGGGAATCGGAACACTTGTCTCCACGATGTTCCCTTACTCCATGGCGTTCCTGTTCGTCTGGTCGGCCGTCCTCATCATCTGGATGCTTCTCGGCCTCCCGCTCGGACCGGATGCACCGATCTACTACAACGGAAATTGATGAAAAAACCCCGCTTCCGGCGGGGTTTTTTGTGTGGGGTCAGACGGGTTTGAAGATTAGCCGCCTGAGTTTGAAGATTAGTGCCGTGAGTTTGAAGATTAGGTCCCCGAGTTTGAAGAATAGCTTCCTCCATCGGCGTCTCCCGCTCCTGCTCCCCCGATCCTCACAATGCTCCCAGTTTCCTCGCAATCCGGTCTCCCGCTTCTCTGACTTTCTCCACAAGATAGGCGAGCCGCTCATCTTCCAGCTCGTAGTCGAGGAAGCCGATTGACACGGCACCGATCACCTCGCCGAGACCGTCTTTGATCGCGACCGCGACGGAGGCGGTACCGGGTGTGCGCTCGCCGTGGCTTTCGGCAAATCCGGCTTTACGGATTTGGTGAAGCTTTAAGCAGAATTCGCCCCGCATTTCTTCAGGAACAAGGTTTTCGATGATCCGCCTGGCGCGGTCTTCCGGCATGGCGGCCAGGATGGCCTTGTTGGCGGCTCCGATATGCAGGGGGATGCGGATGCCGAGAGGGTCGTTGATCCGTATCGGATTTTCCTCATTGTCGATCCGCTCCACGACAATTGCCTCATTGCCGGAGGGCCGGCTCAGGTAGACGCTTTCTTTGACTTCACGTGACAGCTGCTCAAGTTCGGGCCGGATTTTGGTGACGTAGTCCATCGAATCATACAGACGCAGGCCGTATTCCATCCAAACCGGTCCGAGACGGTACAGCCTGGATTGCTCGTCCTGCTCGACCATCCGCTGTCTCATCATTCCCTGCAGGATCCGGTGCATCGTGCTGAGCGGCAGTCCGCTCCGGACGGACAGTTCGGAAATACTCATTCCCTCCTGGTCCGAGTCCGATAAGATTTCTGCTATTTTCATGGATCGCTCAAGTGCCTGCATCAGTTATCCTCCTGAAACCAAGGGTTTTCCGCTAAACGGAAATTTCAAAATACATTGACAGTATAGCACGGATTGCCTATATTGAACGTATTAAGTTTCCAATCAATGAAAATGGTTTCCATTCAACGGAAAAGGAGGGCCTATTCTATGTCCTATCTTTCGTCTATGTATCAGCCTCTTCAGCGGGTCATCGTCAAGCGGCCGCAGGAAGCATTCAAAAGCCAGGAGCATCTTGATGAAAACTGGCAGACGTTCAACTACGTGAGCGTTCCTGACTACGGGGAAGCAATCCGCGAGTACGAGACTTTCCTCGGAATTCTGGAAAAGCATGTCCCTCAGATCGATTATCTGCCGGAAGCGGAGGAGACGGGGCTCGATTCCCTTTACGCACACGATCCGGTCAAGTTCACGCCGGCGGGTGCCATCATCCTCAGGTCGGGCAAATCTCTCCGGCAGCCGGAAGCCCCCGTGTACAAAAGGTTCCTGGAGGAAAAGGGCATTCCGGTCATCGGCGAACTGACGGGAGACGCGGTTTCCGACGGAGGGGATATCGTCTGGCTGGATGATCGGACCATCGCGGTCGGGCGGGGCTACCGGACAAATGATGAAGCCATCCGCCAGCTGCGGGAAATCACGGCACCTTTCGTAGATGAGTTCATCGAAGTGCAGCTGCCGCATGACCGCGGAGAAGCGGAATGCCTGCACCTGATGTCATTCCTGAGCATCGTCGACAAGGACCTGGCTGTCGTCCACTCGCCGCTCATGCCGGTGTTCCTCCGCCAGCGCCTCATCGAAAATGGGGTCCGGCTGGTCGAAGTTCCGCAGGACGAGTACGACAATCTCGGCTGCAACGTCCTCGCGCTGGCACCGCGCATAGTAGTCATTCCGGCGGGCAATCCGGTGACGAAAGCAGGCCTCGAGGAAGCCGGCGCGACTGTCTACGAATATAAAGGTGACGAAATCAGCTATAAAGGAACCGGCGGGCCGACCTGCCTGACCTGTCCGGTGGTGAGAACAACATGACTCTGGTCCATGAAGAAAAACAGATGAACAAGGGGGAACGGCAAATGGGACGCCGATGGGACACACCTGAAGCACGCCGCGCGCTTCTCTGTGAATTGGTCAGCTGGGACAGCCGGACGCTGACGGAAGGGGAGCGGCTGTTTGCTCAGCGGCTGGAGACGAAGCTGCGCGAAATGCCCCACTTCCAGCAGCATCCGGAACGGGTAGGACTTCATGATGCAGGCCTCGGCCGCCAGACAGTGACGGCACTCTACAAGCATCCGGATGCGACAGATACGATCGTGCTGATCAGCCATTTTGACACGGTCCAGACCGAGGAATACGGGGCTCTCCAGGCGCTCTCCACACTGCCTGAAGAACTGACCGCCAAGCTCCACGAGGTCAAAGACACGCTCCACGCAGAAGCGCGCGCCGACCTGGAGTCGGGTGAGTACCTGTTCGGCAGAGGCACGATGGACATGAAGGCGGGCCTCACTGCTCATCTTTCACTGCTCGAGCAGGCGATCGACGAAAGTTGGCCGGTCAACCTTCTTCTCCTGACCGTACCGGACGAGGAAGTGAACTCTGCGGGGATGCGGGTCGCGGTCGGAGTTCTGCTCGAAATTGCCGAGAAGGAAGGACTCACCTTCAGCCTGTTCCTGAACGGGGAGCCGTCCTTCACGCAGGAGCCGGGCGATACGAAGGAATATATCTATTCAGGCACGATCGGCAAGATCATGCCCGCCGCCCTGTTCTATGGAAAGGAAACCCACGTCGGCGAACCGCTTCAGGGCCTGACTGCAAACTACATCGCTTCCTATCTGACACAGCAGATGGAGTTCAGCGACCTGTTCGAAGAAAGCGAGTACGGCGAGAAGACACCGCTTCCGGTATCGCTGTACCAGCGGGACCTGAAGGACCAGTATTCCACGCAGACGCCCTATCGCGCGGCCGCGCTCTATAATGTGTTCCTGTTCAAGCGCACTGCAGCGGACGTCATGGAGACATTCGAGAAAGTCGCCGTGGAAGCGGCATCCGCATGCAACTCGGCCTACCGGGAACTGTGCCGGCGCCACGGCGTAAGCGGCGTCGGCGACGTGAAGGTCTACCGCTACGAGCAGATCTTGAGGCACGCGGAAGACAAGCTTGGCACGGAAACGGTCCGCAAGCTGAAGGAAAAGGCGATTGCCCTGGCAGGTTCCGACGAGCGGGCGCAGAGCTTTGCCGTCGCCGACCGCCTCATGATTGAATGCCAGGAGCTGTCCCCTGCAATCGTCCTTTTGTATGCGCCTCCCTATTACCCGGCAGTCAATTCCACGGAGGACCAGCTGATCCGGGACGCGATCACGCTCATGCAGGGCACCGCGCGAACGCTTGGCACCGAACTCGAGCAGGTTCACTATTTTAATGGGATCTGCGACCTGAGCTACGTGAACTATCGGGACGGAAGTGCAGGCTGGACCGCCTACGAACGCAACACCCCGGTCTGGGGGGACACGTACAGCATCCCGTTTGAAGACATGCGGAAACTGGACGCTCCCGTACTGAACGTCGGGCCGCTTGGCCGCGACGCGCATCAGAGGACCGAGCGGCTCCACATCGACAGCGCCTTCCGCCGGCTGCCGATCATGCTGGAGACGCTGATCCGCAAGCTGTTTATTGAACGCAGTGAACATGCCGCTGCCCAATATCATCATTCATCCTGAAAGGAAGATTTCCATGTCCCGATTCCAGAATGTCATCGTCAAAGCGCCCGCCAGAAGCTATGTGAACGGGCTGACCAGCTCCGACCTCGGAAAGCCGGACTATGAGAAGGTCGCCGAACAGCACAGGGCCTACGTCGAAGCGCTGAAAAGCTGTGGTGTCGAAGCAACCGAGCTTCCGGCCGATGAGCAGTATCCGGACTCCGTATTTGTAGAGGACCCGGCCGTCCTGACGCCGGAATTTGTCGTCATCGCCAACCCGGGCGCCGAATCCCGCAACGGGGAAAAAGAAGCGATCGAAGAGGCGCTGAAGAAGTTCTACGATAAGTTCTATTACATCGAAGCACCGGGCTATCTGGATGGCGGAGATGTTCTCCAGGCGGACGACCGGTTTTATATTGGTTTATCGGAGCGGACAAACGAAGAAGGCGCGCGTCAGCTCAAGGAAATCCTCGAGAAGGAAGGCTACATGGCGGACATCCTGCCGCTCAAGGAGTTCTTCCACCTTAAGACGGGAATTGCCTACCTCGGAAATAACAACATGGTCGTCGCCGGTGAATTCATCGACCATCCGGCTTTTGCAGACTACAACCGGATTGTCATCAATAAGGAAGACGAGTACTCCGCGAACTGTATCCGGGTGAACGATCACGTCATCATTCCGGCGGGTTATCCGGAGACCAAACGCAAGATCGAGGAAGCCGGCTATCAGACAATTGAACTCGACATGAGCGAGGTCCAAAAGCAGGACGGCGGGCTGAGCTGCCTGTCACTCAGGTTCTGAAAAGGAATCAAGAAAAGCCCGCACACCAAGGGGATGCGGGCTTCGCTTAACCAATCAAGAGACTGAAAATTGGTTCTATTGTCCATTTCTGTAAGCGTGTTCAGGAGAAAATAAAAACCAGGCGGCTGCAGGGCCGCCGGTCAGGGGGATAAAATGAACGATCCAAGCAATCTCATGCCGCCGCAGGAACTCAATCGTTCAATGAAGAGCCGGCATCTGCTCATGCTCAGCCTGGGCGGAGTCATCGGGACCGGACTGTTTCTCAACGCCGGCTACACGATCAACCAGGCGGGTCCGGGAGGGGCCATCCTCGGCTACCTCGTCGGCGGCCTGATTCTGTACATGGTCATGACGTGCCTCGGGGAACTCGCCACCTATATGCCGGTCACCGGTTCATTCCAGACGTACGCCACAAAATTCGTCAGCCCGTCTGCAGGCTTCTCGCTCGGGTGGATGTACTTCGTCGGCTCGGCTGCGACCGCGGGGGTTGAGTTCACGGCGGCGGGAATCCTCATGCAGCATTGGTTCCCGGACGTCCCTGTGTGGATCTGGTGCGCGGTCTTCATGGTGTTCCTGTTCAGCCTGAACGCGCTAACGACACGCGGCTTTGCCGAAGCTGAATTCTGGTTTGCCGGCATCAAGGTGCTCGCGGTGATTGCCTTTATCATCATCGGGGCGCTGGCTATCTTCGGCGCGGTTCCGCTCGCCGACCGGCCGTCACCCGGCATGGCGAACCTCGCGCCGGCCGGCCTGTTCCCTGCGGGGATCGCCATCGTCTTTGTCACGATGATGAACGTCATCTTCTCCTATCAGGGGTCGGAACTGGTGGGGGTCGCGGCAGGGGAGACGGAAAACCCGGAGAAAAACATCCCGCGCGCGATCCGTACGATCCTGGTCCGCATCATCCTGTTCTACATCGCATCGATTGTCATTTTGTCGGCCATCTTCCCGTCCTCCGAGCTCGGCCTCATGGAAAGCCCGTTCGTCACGCTCATGACGCTGGCCGGTGTGCCGTTTGCAGCGGACATCATGAACTTCATCATCCTGACGGCCATTTTGTCCGTCGGCAACTCGTGCCTCTACGCCTCGACCCGCCTGCTCTGGGCAATGTCCGGCGAAGGTATGGCGCCGAAGGTCTTCCGGAATCTGACGAAGCGGAAAGTGCCGCTGAATGCCCTGCTCTTCACGATGATTTTCTCGCTCCTTTCGCTTCTGACCAGCTTCATGGAAGCCGACGCCGTCTTTGTCCTGCTCATGTCCATCGCGGGGATTTCGGTGACCATCTCCTGGATGGGGATCGCCCTCAGCCAGTTCATGTTCCGAAGGAAGTACCTGAAAGCCGGCAACCGCCTGGAGGATCTGAAGTACCGGGCACCGCTTTACCCGATCCTGCCGCTGTTCTGCATCGCATTCTGCCTGCTGATCCTGGGCTTCCTCTTCGTCGACCCGACACAGCGCATCGGCCTCATCTACGGCGTCGGCTTCTTTATCGCCTGCATGGTGTTCTACAAGATGAAGGAACTGCGTGCGAAGAAAGTCGTGGCGGAAACACCTGCGGCAGAATAAGGACGCTGTGCCCGTGTGTTTCTTGACACTCACTCTCCACTTTTTTCAAAATCGGATTCTAATTGCCCCGTCCCACGGGGCAATTTTCAATACCTGTGTGCGAAAAATGGTCTCGCATTCCGCAGCGGAATACGAGACCATAATCAGGCCTTTTTCACAAATTCAGATTTTAGCTGCATGGCACCAAATCCATCGATCCTGCAATCAATATTGTGGTCACCATCAACGATGCGAATCCCTTTTACTTTCGTACCGATTTTGAGGACTGATGAACTGCCCTTCACTTTTAGATCTTTAATGACGGTCACCGTATCTCCATCTTTCAAAATATTGCCGTGGACGTCTTTTACAACGTTTTCCTCACTTTTTTCACCATCTTCATGTGTCCACTCATTTGCACATTCAGGACATACGAATACATTACGGTCCTCGTAAGTATACTCCGATTGGCATTTGGGGCAATTCGGCAAAACAGCCATGATCGTTTATCCTCCTTAAGATAAATGTCTGCAGCAACAACATTCTATATGATTATCCAGAAATGGCAAATTGGCCCCTGGCTGCGGAATGATGGCACAGTGTGTGCTAATCTTCAAACTCGGGGAGGTATTCTTCAAACCCGGCACGCTAATCTTCAAACTCAGGACACTAATCTTCAAACTCATTAAAAATTCTCGTATGAATGCCCCGCCAGCCGGGGCATTTTTCAATTTTGACATCAATAAACGCTCCAAAATTCAAAGATGCGAAGTTGTCTTCCGGCTTGTCCCTGACTATGGTATGGTTCGGGAAAAGAAAGGGGCGGGTCAGGTGGGGAGCGAATCGATGGCGGTTCTTAAAGGAAGGGCGCATGAGCGGCTACTCGTCCGAGTGGGTAGCCGTCACCGGTCCTACTTGGACATTAAGGGGAAAATGAATTCCATTCAGGCGGGAATTGCAGGGGAAGAAAAAGTACTGAACTACATACGCTGGCTGGAATCTCCGTGGCCCATACTCTGGGACGTCAACCTGGAAGTTACCCCGGGGCAATACGTCCAGATTGATGTCCTGATCCTCCTGCCCACAGGAGCGGTAATTTACGAAGCCAAGAACATGGCCGGAAGGCTCCGCTTTGAAGAACATCCTGCACGACTGGATAAAGTGGACGAACATGGGTACATTACCGACCGCTACGACTGCCCGATGCTTCAGCTGCAGGATGAAATCGCCAATCTGCAAGTCTGGTTTCATCTGCATGGTATCCCGATGAAGGCGGTGGGCGCCGTTGTCATGACAGGAAGCGCGGTCATTGAGAAACCTCCCGCCAATGGACGGATCTTCAGCCTCCGGGAGATTCGCGGACACTTGGCCGCAAGAGGGAAGGAGAGGGGGATGACCGTCCGGGAACTCCGCCAACTTGCCGACTACATCCGCCGCCATAACCGACCCTATATCGCGTTCCCGCTGATTGGGCGGTTCAGCATTCCTGCCGAAGAAGTTGAGTGGGGACCGCTCTGTGAATCATGCGCTGGCCGCCTCTTGCGAAAAAGCGAACGGGTCTGGTTGTGCCCGGCCTGCAACTGGAAAACCGCTGATCCTTTTACCCGCACATTGGAAGATTGGTTCACCCTAAGGAGCCGGACGATTGTGAACAGGCAGGTCCGGGAGCTGTTCGGCATGAAGAGCCCGGGAGCCGCCTCCCGCCTGCTGCGGTTCTATCCCCTGCTAAAAGATGGCGAAGGACGGTCGACTTGTTATGCCTGGGACTACACCACGACACTAACACGCCAGCCGAAATAATCAGTAAAGGGGTTCGCCGCGGCGAACCCCTTGCTAGTTCGAGTGAGTTTGAAATAAAGCATGCTGAGTTTGAAGATTAAGCGTCTGAGCTTGTAGATTATGGCTCGGAGTTTGAAGAAAACCCCGCTCCCTCAAATCTCGATGACTTCTCCAGCTTCCGCCAGCCTCGCACTCCCACCGAACGCCTCCTGCGCGGCCGACAAGATCAGCTGTACGTCGCCTTCCTGCGGCAGGTGCGTCAGAAGCAGCCGCTTCGCACCAGCGAGCCGCGCGAGCTCACCGGCTTCGCTTCCCGCCATATGCCCCGGCGACTTGCCCTTGTATTCCTCATAAAGATTCGCCTCGCTCACCAGGAGGTCCGCACCCTTCGCAAATTCCGCGAGCGGCTCGTGGAACTCCGTGTCCGCGGTGAATACGACCGCTTTGCCGTCCGCCTCGAAGCGCGCCGCCAGGCAGTACACCGGATGCACCGTCTCCGCGAACGTCACCGTAAATGGCCCGATCTCGTACGTCTCACCCGGCGCCACCGCATGCCCCTCGGCGACCTCCTTATACGTCAGCTTCCCGAAGCCTTCCGTATCCCGGTCATGCGCGTAAAACGTCAGCTTCCGGAGCGGACGCCCCGTGTAGTACGCAATCAGATGATGATACTGCAGGCTCCCCACATCCGCCACATGATCCGCGTGATAATGGCTGATCACGACCGCATCGATCTCATCGAGCGTGATGTAGCGCTGCACCTGCGCCAGCACTCCGCTCCCGCAGTCATACAGTACCCGGAACCCCTCATGCTCGATCAGGAACGACGATGTCGCCGACTCCGCCTTCGGATAACCGCCCCAGATCCCAACTGGAATCACCTTCATCCAAATCCCTCCTCTGAAAACTCGTTACCCACAGTGTACCACCCGAGCGCGCAGTGAACCCTTTTGGGGAAGAAAAGCCGTGCGCCGCACGCCCTCTGCGGCCTGCAGGCTTTGAGCCCTTCCGCCCTTGACGCCGAAAACCTTCCCAATCATAGTTATAGGTAGAAAGAGAAGGAGGCAGACGTCATGGCAGAACGGATCCTGATTGTGGAAGACGAGGAGAACATCGCGCGGGTGCTGCAGCTTGAGCTGGAGTTTGAGGGCTACGAGGCAGGAGTAGCGCACGCGGGGGATGAGGGGCTGATCAAGTTCCGCGAGGGCGGATGGGATCTCGTGCTGCTCGATCTGATGCTTCCGGGGCTGTCCGGGCTTGATGTGCTGCGCCGCATCCGGGCGAGCGATACGGCGGTTCCGGTCATTTTGCTGACGGCGAAGAATGATGTGGAGGATAAGGTAGCGGGTCTTGACCTCGGGGCGAATGACTACGTGACAAAACCGTTTGAGATCGAGGAGCTTCTTGCGCGCATCCGGGCAACGCTGCGTGTGGCGAAGGCGCTCACCGGAGCAAAAGTGGAAGAGACACCGGAGCACATCCACTCGTTTGCCGGGCTCACGATCAATGAAGAAACACGTGATGTAACCCGTGACGGGCGTTCCATCGACCTGACCCCCCGGGAATACGACCTGCTTCTGTATTTCCTGAAGCACCCGAACCGCGTGTTCGAGCGCGAACAGCTGCTGGATGCGGTTTGGGGATTTGATTACTACGGCGATACGAACGTCGTGGATGTGTACGTCCGTTACGTGCGCAAGAAGATCGGTGACGGGCTTATCCACACGGTCCGGGGCGTAGGCTACGTGCTGAAGGAAGCACCGAAATGAAGCTGAGGACGAGGATCCATGTGTTCACGACGCTCCTCATGTTCCTGATCCTCGCCGGGCTCAGCACCGGCATCTACTTCCTGTTCGAGAAAATGACATACGAACGGCAGGCGGACCAGCTGATGGGGAGGGGCGAGGAGCTGACCGTGGAGCTGCAGAAAACTGCTGCCGAAGACAGGGACATGGTCATCCGGGCCTATATGCCGCCGGACGGTGCGCTGCTGATCGTAGGTGCAGACGGAAGGAAGATCACCGATGTAGAAAGCGACAGTCGGCTGCGGGGTTTCCCGGCTGAACCGGACGGCAGTGGCCCGTATACGATCACCGATGTAAAAGGCGTGCCTGCCGTGACGGTGGCCATGCCGTTTATCAGTACAGGCGGTGAAGTGGCCGAGCTCCGCATCACGCAGCTTGCGGACGACATCGCGAACGAACTCGCCACGCTCCGGCTGATCCTGATCGGTCTCACTGCTGCGGCGATGATCCCGGTTATCGCCTCGAGTGTCGCGCTCGGCCAAATTGTCACCCGGCCGATCAATGTCCTCACCGGCACGATGCGCGAGAACCGGGAAAAAGGGGCCTACGAGAAGATCGACGAAGGCCGCGGCCGGGACGAGCTGCATGAGATGGCGCTGGCCTACAATGACATGATGGACCAGCTGGGCCGGAACTACGAGAAGCAGGAGCGTTTCGTATCCGACGCCTCCCACGAACTGAAAACGCCGATCACCGTCATCGAAAGCTATGCGCGCCTGCTGAAGCGCCGCGGTTTCGGCGACCGGAACGTCGCGGATGAGGCGGTCGAAGCGATCTTATCGCAGTCCATCCGCATGAAAGACCTGACGGCACAGCTCCTGGACCTGGCGCGATCCGATCAGGCGGCTGCCTATACCTTTAAACAGGCGGACATCCGGGACATCGCCGAAGAAACGGTCCGTCCGATGCGACAGGCGTACGGCCGGGAATTTTCAATCGAAGGCCCGGAAAAACTCCTGGCCGAAACCGATCCGGACAAGCTCCGCCAGCTGCTCTTCATCCTCTTGGACAACGCACGGAAATACAGTGATGGAGCGGTGCGGCTCACTCTGGAAGAAAAAGAAGGCCTTGTCGAACTGGCCGTCGCCGACCACGGCCCGGGCATCCCGGAAGCGGATCTTCCGCACCTGTTCGACCGCTTTTACCGCGTCAACAGCGACCGGAACCGCAAAACCGGCGGCACCGGCCTTGGGTTGTCCCTCGCCAAGGAAATCGCAGACGGGCTCGGTGCGGAGATCAGTGTGGAAAGCGTCGTCGGCGTCGGCACCGTATTCAGAATCAGCTTTCCGACAAACCGGCAATCATAACGACTAAAAGGAGAGATGAGCATGATCAAAGCGATGTACCCGTACCTCGTCACAAACGGCAACGGACAGGAAGCGGTCCGCTTCTATGAAAAGGCGCTAAAGGCTGAGGTGCTTGAGATGAAGACGTTCGGCGACATGCCGTCGCGTCCGGGCGAAGAAATGCCGGAAGAAATGAAGGGCCGGGTGCTGAACGCCCACCTGAAAGTCGGGAACACCGACTTCATGATTTCCGATACAAATCCGGGTCAGCCCCATACGGTCGGCGACCATCTCTCGATTGCCCTATCCCTGACGGATCCGGACATCACCCGAGAAGTTTTCGGCCTACTTTCGGAAGGCGGCGAGGTGGTCATGGATGTCCAGGAAACGTTCTGGAGCCCTGCCTACGGCCAGGTCAAGGACCGATTCGGCATCCTCTGGCAGATCAACACCGTGACGGAATAAAAACCTTCAGGCCTCTCACCGTTTTTTAATGTTCGCTATGTATAATGGGAGAAAAGGAGGGGGTCGTTCAGCATGGATAACCGAAAATGGCTTTGGCTCGCGGCTATCGGAGCATCTGCTCTGATCGTGGTCGTCGTGGCCGTCATGGCGCTCCGCGGCGGCGGGGAAGTCATGGCAGCGGCTGACGCCGAAGCGAAGCTGAAGCAGATGTATGGCGGCGAAGTCCGGGAGATCGTGCAGGACGGCGAAGTGTACCGTGCCACGCTCGAGCGCAATGACGGCGTGTTCGAAGCGGTCGTCGACAGCGACGGCGGTGCGATCATTTCGATGGAAAAGACGGAAAGCGTCGACCCGATCCCCGAAGCGGACATGAAAGCGAAAATCGCGGAGCAGTACGGCTCGGAGCCGACAGCCATCGCGCTTAAGGACAACGTCTACAGCGCAACCGTGGAAGACGAATCCCGCACGACCGAAGCCGAGTACGACGCGGTCACCGGGGAACAGATCAACGAATCGGTGACGGACAAAAAGCCGGCCAAGGAAGAACCTGCAAAGGAAGAAACGCCGCCGGCACAAGAAGCACCGAAACCGTCCGTCCGGCTCACCCCGGGTGAGGCCGCGGCCATTGCGGTCAAAGAGATTCCGGGTGAACTGGATGACGACATCGAATTCGAGGAAACCCAGGACGGCGGTTACTACATGGTCCAGGTCGAGACCGGGGATGACCGGGAAGCCGATATCCAGGTCCACGCCATCACCGGGGAAATCCTGACCGTGGCGTGGGATGACTAAAATAAACGAACCATCAGGGCCGGGGCGATCCCCGGCCCTTCTTAAATAAAAGGGGGAAGCGAACATGAATGTGGAACTGACACGATTCCGGGTGAAGCCCGGCATGTCCGAAAAGGTGGATGAATGGCTGGCGTTTCTGAACGGACATATGGAGGATGTGCTTGTCACGCTCGAGGGAGAGAACATGCATGTGGAGACCATTTTCCGAGAGGTGCTGGACGGGGAGGAGTACTTGTACTGGTATTCCATCCAGGGCGGGGGCGGCCAGGCGGTCGAGGAGTCGGACCACTGGATCGACAAAAAGCACCTGGAGTATTGGGACGCGTGCATCGACCCGGATTTCCGCCCGGTCGACCTGAAGACGGAAGTGGTGATGATTCCCGAAAAAGTCCGCCGTGCCATGGATTGACCGATTCTCATCGTTTTCTAATCGTTCTTTCAATGTTATCTCATTCCCTGCAGGTACTCTGTAGGTAACGAAGCCAAGGAGGAGAGCGGGTTGAAGAAACGATGGATGATTGCGCCGGTCACATCAGGGATTTTGGCCATTGGGGGACTGGCAGCCGTGGCATACGGAGAACCGGGGAAACTCATCCCGGTGGATCCGGATACGTTGGAGCCGGTCGAAGCGGCGGAACAACAGGCTGCTTCCGATCAAACCAGTGCAGAGAACGACCGGGAATACGCTCCGGTTATTTCTGAGGAAGCACCTGCACAGAATCCGGCTGCTGCTGAGCCGGTCACTTCCCCGGAAACCGGCACCAAACCAGTCGTCCATGCCATGTCAGAACGGCCAACCGAATTCCGAGCCCTGATTTCCCGCGACGAAGCGGTCCGAATTGCCATCAGCCAAACGGACCAATCGGCTCGGGTCGCCGAAGTCGAACTGGACGAAGACGACGGCCGCCCCATCTACGAGATTGAGCTCGAGGGCGGTTCTGATGAATACGAGCTGGAAATCGACGCTTCAACGGGAAACATCCTGGACTTCGAAAACGACGACTAACATTCTCATCAATCTCTAATCTTACACTCACCGTCGCTTAATCCGGCGAGGATATGATAAAGACAACAAGAAAACGAGGAGGAAAACAACATGAAAAAACGTTGGTTTATTGCACCGGTCGCAGCAGGGGTTCTGGCATTTGGAGGCATGGCCGCATTCGCGGAAGACACAGGAAAGCTCGCGCCCATCGAAACGGCGGAAGCAAAAGTGAAGCAGGTGACATCCGGCTGGATCTCGGCGGATGAAGCTACAACGATCGCACTTGAAGCAGCCGGTGGCGGGGAAGTCCGCGAGATGGAGCTGGACCGCGATGACCGCAAATATGAATTTGAGATCCGCGGCGAGTCCGGCGAAGTGGAAGTGAAAGTCGATGCAAAATCCGGTGAAGTGCTGAAGACAGAGCATGACGACGAGGACGATGACCGTGATGACCGCGACGACCGCGACGACCGCCAGGCGGCACCGGACAACCTGATTTCGGAAGATGAAGCGATCCAGATCGCCAAAGGCAAGGCCGGCGCTGCAGCCGAAGTCATTGAAGCCGAACTCAACGAAGATGATGGCCGATGGCACTATGAACTGGAACTGCGGGACGACCGCTACGAGTATGAAGTGGACATTGACGCACAAAACGGCAACGTCATCGACTTTGAAAAAGACGAAGACTGATCAAACACGAAAGACCGCTGTCCGGATGGGACAGCGGTCTTATTTGCATAAAAAAGGATCCGCCAGACAACCGGACGGATCAAAGACCTGCATTCTCTAAAAGGGGGAAATAGAGAAGTGGGGCTGGTCATAGGTTACCCCGTCCATCGGATTTTAATCATAAAGAAACGAATTTTCTTTATTTTTCCCGTCCCCACCCGGGTGAGAAGGGTCTCCGCACTTCTTTCCACAAAAAATGCCCGCCGACATTGCCGGCGGGCCAGGACCTGCATTCTCTAAAAGGGGGAAATAGAGAAGTGGGGTTGGTAATAGGCTACCCGTTTAATAGGAAAAGTAATCGTGAGATTATCCTTTTTGGGCAAGTTTATGGTCAACCGACAGAACCGAACGGTCGGCGAGCACAAAATACAGGGAAGCGGCGAGCAGGATCAGATCCAGTTCGTAGCCCGCCATCTGGCCATTTCCAAGGAAGCCGAGCGAAAGCTTAGCAGTAAAGATGGCACCGATCATAATGATGGCGAAAAGGATCCCGACAATTTTCGTTCCGATGCCGAGAATCATGGCCAAGCCGCCCAGAAGCTCAATAGCGGCAACGGCATATGCCATGAATCCCGGGATGCCGAGGCTGTCAAAGTACCCTGCGGTATTGGCAATGCCTCCCTGGAACTTAACCAGTCCGTGAATAAAGAAAGTGAAACCGAGGACGACCCTGAGAATGACTTTCGCGATATCGTTCTTGTTCATATCTAAACAACTCTCCTTTTGTTTTTAAGTTACTAAATATAACTATGTATCGAAGTATAACTTCTGGATCCGTCCCTGGCAACCCCCTAAAAAGAAAAAAGAAAAGTGGAACAGTTTTTGCTCTTACAGAAACGCAAAAAAATGCCCGCCGACATCGCCGGCGGGCCAGGACCTGCATTCTCTAAAAGGGGGAAATAGAGAAGTGGGGTTGCTCATATGGTACCCGCCTCTCAGAGAGTTATTCATGTTTTCCCGAAAAAATTTGGGGATTTCCGGTAAACTGGTTGAAAAGGGGGTCTGCGTGATGGAGTTTACGGTGTTTTTGGTGGAGGACGACGAAGCGATTTTCCGGTCATTGTCCGAAAAGCTCGGGCAATGGGGACTGACGGTAACAGGCCCTGACGATTTCCACGGGGTGATGGATTCATTCCGGGCTGCCGGCCCGCACCTGGTGATCCTCGACATCGGGCTGCCGGCATTTGACGGGTACCACTGGTGCCGCGAAATACGCGCGGAGTCGAACGTACCGATCGTCTTTTTGTCGTCGCGGGACCACCCGATGGACCAGGTGATGGCGATGTCGATGGGAGCGGACGATTTTATCCAGAAGCCGTTTAATTCGGACGTCCTTCTGGCCAAGCTCCAGGCGATCCTCCGGCGTACATACGCCTACACCGATGAGAAACCGGACATTGTGGAATGGAACGGAGCGGTGCTGGACCTGAAGCGGGGCATCATCCGATCCGGTGGGGTTGACGTCGAACTGACTAAGAACGAATTCTTCATCCTCGCCGTCCTCGTCGAGTCGCGCAACGAAATCGTGACTCGCGATGAACTGATCCGGAAGCTCTGGGACGACGAGCGGTTCGTGAACGACAATACCCTGACTGTGAACATCAACCGACTGCGGAATAAGCTCGAGGAAATCGGGCTTGGGGACAAAATTGTAACGAAGAAGGGCATGGGGTATTTGGCGGTGGAGGAGTAAATTGGGGATTTCGGAGCGATCGGGCGGGTGCATGGCTCCGGTTTCGTCATTCGGTGTCCCAATTTCGTCATTCACGGCTTTGGTTTCATCATTCGGTGCTTCGATTTCGTCATTCGAGATTGGATCGACGAATGACGAAATCACCGCAGTGGGTTGCCGTGATTAACAAACATTGAAAGGAGGCAGCCGATCATGTTCATCCCCTACCTGAAATCCCGTCTCCCCTGGATCCTGTTTTTCCTCGTCGCACTCCTGCTCGCTGACCTGATCATCATCCTCGATGAGGGAATCGAGATTGAAGCGGCGTCCGTCGTGTATATGAACTTTCTTCTGGTCGCTTTATTGGCTCTGTTCATCCTCTGGCGGTGGCGGCAGGAGACGGCATTTCTCAGGGAAGCCGCACGCCTGACCGATGAATCACTGCGGGAGTGGGAGGAGCTGTTGCCGGAGCGTGCGTCCGGCCTTGACCGGACAACGGCGGAACTGCTCACCGCGGCTTCCCGGGCCCACCGGGAGGAGCTGGAAAAGGTCGCTGATGCGCAGTATCTCGAGGCGGATTACCTGGCGGCGTGGGTTCATGAGGCGAAGGCGCCGCTGACGGCGATGAAGCTGATCCTGGACGAGCACCGGGCGGATCCGGCCATGCGTCGGCTTGCGACAGAGTGGCTCCGTCTCCATCTCCTGATCGACCGGCAGCTGTATATCTCGCGCATGCCGACGCTTGCGGCCGATTTCCTGCCGGAGACGTCGACCGTGCGCTCACTCACCTCGTCCGAAATCCGGGAACTGGCCGCCTGGTGCATGGAAAAGGATGTTGCCGTCGAGCTGGAAGGGGAAGATCTTCCCGTCCGGACCGACGTGAAATGGGCCCGCTTCATCATCCGCCAGATTCTGACGAATGCGGTGAAATACAGCCCGGCCGGCGGCACGATTCTCATCACGGCCGACCGTACTCCCGATGGGAACGTCCGGCTGCGGATCGCAGACGAGGGGCCTGGCATCCCGGCGCATGACCTCCCGCGTATTTTCGAGAAGGGCTTCACAGGAGGCACCGGCCGCATCCAAAACGCCGCGACGGGGCTCGGCCTGTATCTGGCCGACCAAGTTGCCGGGAGGCTTGGCATCCGGCTGTCCGCGTTTTCCGAAGACGAACGAGGAACCGCCCTGACACTCATGTTTCAGAAAGAAAATGAATTTGACCGAATCATGGGCGGCAAAGAAAAAAGAGGAATCTCGGCGGATTCCTCACGCTTCCTCTAAAATGGCCGGTCTGACAGAGTCCATGATAATTCCCGATGTGATTTCGGCGAGCCGGAGGACTGTATCAAGCCGAGTGTTATTTAATGAATCGGCGGGAAAGTGCGGGTCAAGATGGTTAACGACGGCTTTGAAGTGACAGGCACCCACACCGGGCAACGGATTCTGGATGGCATATCCGGGAATAAGCGGGCCTTCATTGAAAATGATGGACCCGATCTGATGGGCGTCTCCCAGGCAGGCATCGATGCTGACGATCAGCGGATCCGTATATTGGCCATCGATCTCCCCAAGCACCTTTTTCAGGTTCAGCGCATGGACGGGCTCCTCGATGGTTCCAAAGACAGGAAGAGGAAACTGCTGTTCCTTGAGCATCTTTCCGACAAAGGGGCCATACGAATCGCCGGTTGAGCGATCCGACCCGATACATAAAAAGACCGTGTCACCACCATGTGACCGTTGCAGACGGACAAGCTCAGAGGCCATATCTCGCAGCACATCCGTTTCCGGCGACCGTGAGGCATAGCGGTACGAAAACCTGCTTTCGGCAGTCTGGATCGTTTTTCTTCTTTGGATAAAAGGAAACATGGCACAGCCTCCTTCTGATCTGAGAAAACGGGAATGAATTGCACGGACACACAGAAATCGTCTATATCCGATTAGTTCGATAGCAACGAAACGGAACCCTTTTTTCGTAACAGCCCCCCGCGCCTCCTCTTAACGGCTTCTGTAAACGTGCTAAGATAGAGCAAGAGACTTTAAGTAATGAGGCAGAGGTGCACCAAGATGAAGACACCTGAGAATAAGAATAAATGGAACCAGCTCCTTGAAGCGTTGCTGTGCGGGCTGGCTGGCGGGTCCATTTTTTCATGGATCGGCCTGCCGCTCGCCTGGATGCTCGGCCCGCTGACGGCAGTGATCCTATGGAATCTGCTGACCAAACGAACGTTATACTGGCCGAAATCCTTTAAAAACGGGGGCCAGATGCTGCTCGGCTACAGCATGGGCCTGTCGTTCACCGCTGAAAGCGCAGCGCAGATTGCCGGCCAGCTGCCGTCCATGACGGTGAGCACCGTGCTCATGGTCATCTTCGGCCTGGGAATTGCTTATCTTGCATCCAAGGTGACCGGCATTAATGCGCCGAGCGCGGTTATGGGAACGACGCCCGGCGGACTGTCCCAGATGACCATGCTGAGTGAAGAAATCAGGGGAGCCGACCCGACAATCGTGACCTTCATGCAGACAATCCGCATGCTCGCCGTCACGTTCATGGTGCCGATGCTGACGACGTATGCGTTTGCGGGCGGAGCGGGCAGCGGGCTTTCTGCAACCGCGGTGGAGGCAGAGCAGGCTGTATCCGGAGGTGGCCTGATGCACTTAGGGATGACGGTGGTTGCTGTTTTGGCCGGAACGGCACTTGCCCTGCGCCTGAGGTTCCCGACACCCTGGATTCTCGGTCCGCTGATCACGGCAGCAATCCTGACGGTAAGCGGATTTGCCGCGCCGCATCTCCCTCCTATCCTGATGATTGCCGCGCAGCTCTTGATGGGGGTCTACCTCGGCCTCAGCATCCGGCTGGACATGCTAAAGGACTGGAAAAAGCTGCTGCCGTTTTCCCTTGTTTCAGGGGTGCTCATGGTCGGATTTGCCCTGCTGCTCGCCTATGTTCTGCATCTCATCCATCCGATGTCGATGGCGACCGCATTCCTGTGCATCGCGCCGGGCGGCCTTCCCGAGATGGGGGTGACCGCCCACGAAATCCGGGCGGATGTGTCCATGGTTGCGGCCTACCAGCTGTTCCGCGTGTTCTTCATCCTGTTCCTGGTCCCGCTGTTCCTCAGATTCGCTTTCGGCAGGCGGGACACCGCGGGAAAAACAGCGGAGTCCGTATGATCTTTGGATCAGCAGCACCTGCTTCGCTGCAGTCATTCTGCTGGATATAACCGCCTGTTCCCCTTGGGGAGCGGGCGGTTTTGCTGTTTGCTGGTATGATGAAATGAAAAGGATGCCACATATGATGGGAGTAGGAAAGGCCGACAGGGGGGGCACGGAATGAAATGAAGAAAGAATACGTTATCGGCGTTGACATCGGCGGGACAAATGTGGCCGTGGGAATCACTGACCTCGAGGGAAATCTCCTGGCCTCCGCCTCGTTTCCGTCGCAGGGAAAAGACGGTGAACTGTTCGGTGAAATCCGGCAAACGGCGGATCGCCTGATGGTGGAGCATGGAATTCCGGAGGAAAAGATTCTCGGAGTCGGAGCGGGTGTTCCGGGCTTTACAGACCCGGAAAAAGGCCTGGTCACCGAAGCCCCGGCGCTCGGATGGAAGGACTTCCCGGTCGGGGAAAAGCTACGGGCAGTCTTCCCTTATCCTGTCGCTGTCGACAATGACGTCAATGTGGCCACACTCGGTGAGCAGTGGATCGGGCACGGACGCGGTAAGTCCGACTTTATCTATATTTCCCTTGGGACCGGCATCGGAAGCGGGGTCGTCGTGAACGGCAAGCTGCTCCGCGGCAGCCGGTTCAGCGCCGGGGAAATCGGATATATGGTGACCGACCGGCATGAGGCCCACTTTTTTGCTCCAACCATCAAAGGATACGGTTTTCTTGAAAGCGCGGCGGGCGGCGCGGCAATCGGTGACGCGCTGTCTGATGAACTGGGACGGAGAGTCACTGCCGAAGATGCCTTCCGGATGTACCGCAACGGGAATCAGGCTGCCATAGGCGTTGTCACTGGGGCTTTCAGCCATCTCGGAATCGCTGTTGCAAATGCTGCGTCATTGCTCGACCCGGAAGTCATCGTCATCGGCGGAGGACTGGCCAAAGCATCAGACATTATTCTTCCCGCCATTTCACGAACGGTGGACCATTATGCACCGAACCGCTGCGAGATTGTCCGGACGGCCCTTGGGGAAGAGTCTGGCGTCATCGGGGCAGCGGCATTATTACTCGGTAAGGCGGAAAGGGTTTAGGTCATCTGTCCAGTTGAACCATCCCGGCCGACATATGGATGTAAAAACGTCATTTGACGGGAGCATCTATATGAGAAAAGAGGAATTCATCAAGGCCGACGGAGCGGCGTTTCCGGGAAAAGTGTTTACGGATGCCCTGCTCCGTCCGTTATTCGATTATCAGCGAAGCCATCTTTTTGATGCCATGATGCAAATCCATGCCGCCCACACCCAGATGCTCGCCGAGCAAAAGATCCTGGCTGAATCGGAGGCGGGCAAGATTCTGAATGCCATCAGGGAAGTGTGGAAGATGGACCGGGCGGAACTCAAGTATTCCGCTGAGCATGAAGACCTGTTTTTCCTCGTGGAGTCGAAAATCGGCGAACTGATCGGGGAGGAGCTGGCGGGGAAGATGCATATCGCGAAAAGCCGGAACGACATGGGCGAAGCGATGTACCGGATCGTCCTCCGGAAGTACCTGGCCGAGACGGTCGAACAGGCGGAGGCATTGGCAGAAGCGCTGCTCGCCCAGGCGGAGGAGCATGTGGAGTCCGTCATGCCGGCGCACACGCACACACAGCCCGCGCAGCCGACGACGTTCGGGCATTACCTGGTCGCAGTCTACGACAACCTGATCCGGGACATCGAGCGGCTGAAGCGAGCCCGCCATACGGTGAACCAGTCGCCGATGGGCGCGGCCGCGATCACGACGACCGGCTTCCCGATCAGCCGGGAGCGGATGGTGGAACTGCTCGGGTTCGAGGGGATGATCGAGAACTCGTATGACGCGATCGGTACGGGGGATTACCTGATCGAAGCCGCCCAGAGCCTTGTCAGCCTCATGACGAACATGGGCCGCTGGATCCAGGAATTTCTCCGGATGGCGTCCAAGGAAGTCGGCCTGCTCCGGGTGTCCGATGCCTACGTGCAGATTTCGAGCATCATGCCGCAAAAGCGGAACCCGGTCTCGATGGAGCACTCCCGTGCACTCGCCTCGAGCGCTGCGGCGGAAGGTCTCGCTGTCATCCATATGATCCACAACACGCCGTACGGCGACATCAATGACACCGAGGATGACCTTCAGCCGCATCTGTATACCGGCATTGAAAAGGCGAACCGCGTGCTCCGGCTGATGCATGCCGTTGTGACCACGCTCACCTTCAACAAGGACCGTGCCCTCCGGCAGGCGAGGGAAAACATGATTACGATCACGGAGCTCGCGGACGTGCTTGCCAGGGACTACGGCGTTTCGTTCCGCCGCGCCCACCACAAGGCAAGCCTTATCGCCCGCGAAGCCGACCGCCAGGAAAAGGAACTGTACGAAATCCCTCTTGAAACGGTCAATGGCTGGCTCGGCGACGTCGAACTCACCGCAGAGGACTGGAACGCCATCGCCGACCCCGTTGCCTTCGTCGAACGCCGCCGCATCACCGGCGGACCGGCACCGGACGTCGTACGGGGAATGATTGCGAAGCGGAAACAGGAAAAGGATGCATGACAAAAGGGACGCGCGATGGCGTCCCTTTTTTGATGGGAGAAAAGCTTCCCGTATTGATGGATGGAAAGTGACGATTCCGGCCCTGCCGATCAATCACGGCAAATTGATCTGCCACGACACTCCGTACTTATCGTTCACCCAGCCAAATTTCCGGCTGAATCCGTGGTTGCCGAGCGCCATGAGTTCCATGCCGCCTTCTGCGAGCTTGCTGTACAGGTGATCGATTTCTTCTTCAGTCTCGACGTCCACGTAGATCGAGAACGACGGGGTGAAGTCGAACTGGTGGCGGATGCTGCTGTCGATGCACTTGAATTCGCGGCCGTTCAATGTGAACGTCGCGAGCATGACGGTGCCTTCGTCACCGCCCGGTACGTCCGGGCCGTAGCGGACGATGCTTGTGACCTCGGAATTCTTAAAGAGCGAGGTATAGAAGTTCATCGCTTCTTCCGCATTTTTGTCCTGGAACATAAGAAACGGAGTAATGTTGGTCATGTTTGAGACTCTCCTTTTATGGGCGCAGCTCGTGATATTGCTGTACCTGTAGTATGGTTTTCATCTTCGCGTTGACTGTCTGGATGATTTTGCCGAGGAAGAGGGCAGTGATCAGCGTCCCGAGCGCCACCGGCCCCCCGAGGAGGAAGGCGGTCGCCGCTCCGCTTCCTTCAATCAGCATCCTGGCAGAGCTGAGGCTCCAGCCGGTGCGGCCGCTGAGGGCAACCATCAGGCCATCAATCGGCGTTTTCGGGAATCCGGCCTCCATGTAGGCGCCGAGACCCGCACCGATCAGGAGAAGGCCCGCGGCAAAGCTTGTCCACTGAAGCAAGGGCGACGAGGCGAGGTCCGCTCCGCGGAGCACGCCGTACAGCCAGAAGTCGAGGAAAGCGCCGCGGATGATGATCGGCACCATCGACTCAAAGCGGAACCGAGTTTTCTCGATCAGGAACGTGAGGAGGGTGAAGAGAAGCTGGGAGAGAATCGACCAGAGGCCGACCGTCAGCCCGAGATGAAGGTTCAGCCCAACTGCGACCGCATCCCACGGTCCTGCCCCGACTGCGGACAAAATCACGAGCGCGATGCCGAGCGCCGCCACGAACAGCCCCGCCAGGTAAATGGTGATCCGTCCGGCCATCCCAGCCGCCCCCTCCCGAGTTAAATGAATTATTCAATTATAGCATGGTTCGGCAGACTGCAGAGTTGCCGCTGCGGTGAATGTTAAGCAAGCTCCCAACCTTACAAAATCGTCACCCACGCACCCCTGATTGTAACCAATATCGAACGACCGCAGTCTCCTCCGCGCGTTATGATAAACTCAACAAATCGGGCAGGGCCGTGAATCCTGCCGCCGGGAGGAATCATTATGGTGACAACAACCAACACGAAGCCGGGCCGCGCGGTGCTCCAGGCGCACCAGATCCGAAAATCGTTCGGCTCGAAGCTGAATTCAACCGAGGTGCTGAAAGGGATCAACCTGCAGGTGCGCGAAGGAGAATTTGTCGGCATCATGGGGCCGTCGGGCGCGGGCAAGACGACGCTGCTGAATGTGCTCGCGACAATCGACCGGCCGACATCGGGCACGATCACGATTGACGGAAATGAGACGTCGAAGATGAAGGACGCGCAGTTATCAACGTTCCGACGTGACAAGCTCGGCTTCATCTTCCAGGACTACAACCTGCTGGATACGCTCACGGTCAAGGAAAATATCCTGCTTCCGGCTTCCCTGGGCGGTCTGTCGAAAAAAGCGGCGGAGGAGCAGTTCAACGACATCGCGGGCATCCTTGGCATCAAGGAGCACGGCCATAAATACCCGCATGAGATCTCCGGCGGACAGAAGCAGCGGACGTCCGCCGCACGTGCACTCGTCAACCATCCGTCAATGGTGTTTGCCGACGAGCCGACGGGGGCGCTCGACTCCAAATCTGCTTCGGCACTTCTCGGGACACTGGAAGACGTCAACAAATCCCGCGGCGTGACGATCATGATGGTCACACACGATGCGGTCGCGTCCAGCTATTGCAGCCGCGTCATTTTCCTGAAGGACGGGGCGATGTACTCCGAGCTGTACCGGGGCGACAAGGCACGCCAGGCATTTTTCCAGGATATCCTGAACATGCAGGCCGTGCTCGGGGGTGACCGCGTTGACGCTCGTTGACCTCGTTCTCCGCAGCATGCGGAAAAACCTGAAGCATTATTATTTGTACTTTTTTGCGCTGATTTTCGGCGTCACGCTGTTTTTCATCTTCTCGACGCTCCAGCATGATTCGGCGGTCGTGGAACAGACCGACCTGTCGGCGAAGATGGCGTCCGGTTTCCAGGCGGCGACTGTCCTGCTGTTCGGGATCCTCATTATTTTCGTGACCTACGCGAACGACCTGTTCCTGAAGCGGCGCAGCCGCGAGATCGGACTTTATCAGCTAGTCGGCCTGACAAAAGGCGCAGTATCGCGCCTCCTGATCATCGAGAATATCCTTCTCGGCGCCGGCGCATTCATCGTCGGAATCGGAGCGGGGCTACTTGTCTCTCGGCTGTTCTTGCTTCTGCTCATGAAGCTCGTCGGTTATGAAGGGTTCGTCAATCTGTCGTTCAGCGGAGCAGCGTTTCTCCAGACGGCGGCCGTGTTCGCTGTGCTGATTGTCATCACGTCGTTCCGCATGTTCTGGAAGATCCGGCGCTCTCAGCTGATCGACCTGTTCAATGATGATCAGAAAGATGAACATCCGAAGCAGCCGAAGCCAATCCGGTCGGCACTTCTCGGTATCTTGGGCGTTGCCATGGTCGGCTTCGGCTACTGGTTCGCCAACTCCGAATACATGCTGAACATGTTCCTTTTCCTGAACATGCTGCTCGTCCTCGCCTTCGTCATTGCCGGTACGTACCTCGTGTTCCGTGTGACGATCGGCTGGCTGATGACCCTGGTCAGGAAACAGAAGAACGGACATATCGGCCTTGCGGGAGCACTCTCAACCGCGCCGCTTATGCACCGGATGAAGGCAAACGCGAAATCGCTCACCGTCATCACGACATTGTCCGCGATGACACTTGCCATGGCAGGATTTGCCTATTCGATGTATTACTCGACCGAGCAGGAAACGCGCGTAAGGGTTCCGCATGACTTTCTGATTGACGAAGTAGGAGAAGGCAATGAAGGGACTTCTGCGGAAACGGCCGAACAGTTTGCGGAAGACCTGGAGGCAGCGGGCATCGGGTATAACCGACAGTCCATCACTTACCTGGATCTGACCGCTTCTATGAGCGGGGATCATCTCCCCGAGCTCCTGAATTGGGAAGAAAACACGGTCACAACGCTCATCTTTAACACCCGGGAACTGAAAGCAGCCGGACTCGACATCGAGGAGCCTGCAGCGGGTGAAGCGATGATCCATGACTCCGGGATTTCCTGGCTGATGACCGATGATGTCTTTCCGTTTGAGGCTTCTGTCGCGGCGGGTGAGGGAACTGAGAAGCTGAATGTCACTTCCCTCGGTACACAGGAAGTGGCAAGCGGTTATGCGGGAGTCTATACCCAGCTGACCGTCAGCGGTGAGACCTATGACCAAATCAAGGCGGCTGCCCCGGCTGAGTCGCAGCGCCCGCTTGTCGCTTTTAATCTGGATGACAAGGATGACCTTGCAGAAGCTTCGGCTATCTTCAAAAACTACAGGGAAGAAATGACCCTCGATTTCTATTCTTCATACAAGGAATCATTGTCATACAACGGCATCACGATCTTCATTACCGGTTTCCTCGGCCTCGCATTCCTCGTCTCGACCGGAAGCATCCTGTACTTTAAGCAGATGAGTGAGGCCGAGCAGGAAAAGCGGAGCTACACGACCCTCCGGCAGCTCGGCTTCAAGACGGGTGAAATCATGAAAGGCATCCGGCGGAAACAGGCTTTCGTCTTTGGAATCCCGCTCCTGATGGGCCTTGTCCACTCGGTATTCGCGATCAAGTCCGTGTCGTTTATGTTCATGTCAACGGACATTACCCTGCCGGTGACCATCGCCATGATTGCGTACGGGCTGATCTACCTCGTGTTCGCCGTCCTCACCATCGGCTACTACCGAAAAACGGTGCACGCCGCACTATAAATGAAACGCCTTTTCCCGACGGGGAAAGGGCGTTTTCGACATTTCCCGGGAAATAAAGTCGGAAATTGTCCTGTTTTTGGTGTCTTTACACCTGTAAAGAAAGGCGGTATGATGAAGCCAATATCATCCGGGAGGCATGCATCATGGGAAAAGGAATGATTTTGGGGACGATGATTCACGGAGCGGGGGAGCGCCGGACTGATTGGAGGCACCCGGCGATTCCTTCCGATGCCAGTGTCAGTTTTGATTTCTACAAGCAGCAGGCACTCGTTTCGGAACGCGGGAAATTCGATTTTGTCTTTGTCGCGGATGCGATGTACATCACTCCGCAGTCCACTCCTCACTATCTGAACCGCTTTGAGCCGCTCACCATCCTCTCTGCGCTTGCGGCGGTCACTTCAAGAATCGGGCTCGTCGCCACGCTTTCGTCTACTTACAGCGAACCTTACGCCGCAGCCCGCCAGTTCGCATCGCTCGACTTGCTGAGCGGGGGCAGGGCCGGGTGGAATGCCGTCACGACTGGGCTCGGAGGTACCGCGCTCAACTTTGGCCACCGGCGGGACATGCACCCGGAGCATGGGATCCGCTACCGGATGGCTGCAGAATTCACGGAGGTCGTGCAGAAACTGTGGGATTCGTGGGAAGATGATGCGTTTGTCCGGGACAAGAAAAGCGGTGTCTTCTTCGAGCCGGAGAAGATGCACGAGGCAGACCATGACGGAGAGTTCTTCTCGGTGAAGGGGGCACTTAATATCGCCCGCTCGCCGCAGGGCCAGCCCGTCATCTTCCAGGCCGGCAAGTCGGAGGACGGACGCCGGTTTGCCGCAGACACCGCGGACGTCGTATTCGCGATCGACGGGGAACTTGAGGCAGCGCGTGAGTATTATGCGGACATGAAAAAACGGGCGGCCCGTGCCGGCCGGAATCCCGACGGGCTGCTCGTCATCCAGGGCATCAGCCCGATCGTCGCGGAGACGGAAGAAGAAGCATTCCGCATCCGTGAAGAACTGACCGCCACCGTCTCACTGGAGGAAGCGCTCGCCGACCTCGGCCGCCACTTTGACCACCATGACTTCACCCAATACGACCCGGATGCGCCATTTCCGGATCTGGGCGGTATGGGGGCGAACGGATTCCAGAGTGACACGGAGCGAATTATCCGGGGCGCCCGCCGCGATGGCCTCACTCTCAGGGAAGCCGCCATGCGGGAAGCCGCTCCGAAAACCCCGTTTATCGGCACACCGGAACAGGTTGCGGACCGGATCGAAGAATGGCACCGGACCAGAGCGGCGGACGGATTCATACTGATCGCCAACCTTCCCGTCCTCCTGGAGAACTTTGTGGACGGAGTCGTCCCGATCCTCAGGGAGCGCGGCCTGTTCCGGGAGGAGTATGGAGGCACGACATTGCGTGACCATCTCGGCCTGCCGTTCAGGGAAAACCGGCATGCACGGGTTGCGGAGGCAAGTCTCGTCTGAGGGATGGGGGGAGCTTGCTGTACTTTCACGCACGCTTAATGTATCTCGCAACCCCAAGCCCCAGAGTTGCCGCCGGCCGCCGATTTGCTATAATGAAACCAACCTCATACGAAAATGTCCCCTAGGGTTCCGCGGCGCCTGGCGCGCCGGACTGGTCCGAGAGGGGGCTCACGGCACTGTTGCCGTGCCACGGAAGGACAAAAGCCTGGGAGATGCTGTCGGATCAGCATGCTCCCGGGCTTTTTTGTTTGGACGCATGCTGAGCCGGCAGGATGAGGAAACCACAAGAGGAGGACAACCACATGAAAGACTGGTGGAAAATCATCGTCGCGGCCATTTTTGAAGTCGGCTGGGTGATCGGGCTCAAGCATGCAGACAGCGCACTGGACTGGGCCGGCACTGCGGTGGCCATTTACGTGAGCTTTTATCTGCTTATCGTCGCCGGGCGCACACTTCCAGTCGGCACCGCCTACGCAGTATTCGTCGGGCTTGGTGCGGCAGGAACGGTCATCGCTGAAATCATCCTGTTCGGTGTGCCGGTCAATCCGGCAAAACTGATTCTGATCGCCGTCCTGCTTGCGGGCGTCGTGGGCCTGAAGTTCGTAACGGATCAAGGAGGGGAAGAAAAATGGCATGGCTCTCACTGATCGCCGCCGGACTGTTTGAGACGGCCGGTGTCATGACCATCAACCGGCTGAACAAGGAACGGAACGTCCAATCGCTTCTTCTGCTGCTTGGTGCATTCGGGGCGAGCTTTATCCTGCTCGCCTACGCCATGGAATTTCTCCCGATGTCCACGGCCTATGCCATCTGGACCGGGATCGGCGCATCCGGCGGCGCACTTGCCGGCATGTTCCTTTACGGGGAATCAAGAGACTGGCGCCGGGTGCTCTGCATCCTCATCATTCTGGGGGCCGCGGTCGGCCTGAAGCTGGTGGAGTAAGCCTCCGTGCATCTATGTGCCCTAACATTAGTGTCATTTACCCTTAATATAAGGAGGGCGATTTCATCGCCCGGCATGAAAAAGCCGGCGAGCACACGCGATCAGTGTGTTCGGCGGCTTTTCTTCCGTTTCTTCTTTTTCTTCGGTCCGGTGAAAGAAAGATAGAGGGTGAGCAGGAGGCAGATAAGCAGGACGGCATGCAAACCGGTGTGCAGCGTGTTCGGCGTGATGCGGTTCATCTCGGGCAGGAAAGCATGTGTGTTTCCGAACATGATTCGGTAAGACTCGGCCTTTTCCTCCGCGCCGATCCCGAGTAAATACGGAATCCACCAGGCCATCAGCGCACCCGCAAAAATGAATCCCTGGTGGATGATAAGCCATAGCCTGGCCCAGACCGGGTAGCGCCTTCCGATAAACAGCCGGACAATGAAGATCAGCAGCACAATCTGGCCGGCATTGATCAGCATCGAAACCAGCAGATCTTTGAATGAATGCACCCGGGAAACCGCATCGACATCATTCAGTGTCCCCAGCGGTACCCAGTCCTGAAAAAGCATCAGTATAAGAATTGCGTACAGCCCCAACAGCAGGCCCCGCTCTGAAAGGCGGATTTTCCGCTTCATGGCCAGTCCCTCCTCTTGTATGAGTGTATGAACAGGGAAGGGGTGGCATGTACAATCCTATTATTCGGGGCAAAACAAAAAACGCCCGCACCATGCGGACGCTTGTTGTCAGAGCCCCGGCAGAATGCCGCTGAAGAGGCTCAGGATATAGACCATGGCAAGGGCGGTGAGTCCGGCGATAAAGCCGCCTAGAGACCAGGCCTGGATGGTCTGCGGAATGGTGAGTCCGCCGAATTTGTTGACGACCCAGAAGCCGGAATCGTTCGGAAGGGACAGGCCGACTGCACCCGCACAGATTGCGAGACCGAGAAGAATTGGCGAAGCACCGAGTTCCACAGCCATCGGCCCCATGATTGATGAAGTTGTGACAAGCGCGACTGTTGCAGAACCGAGCGACGCCCGGAGAATCTGGGCAAAGATAAATGCCAGGATGAGAACCGGGATGCTCCAGCTCTGCATCGTTGCGATCAGGTGATCACCGATGCCGCTTTGGTTGATGACCGCACCGAATGCGCCCCCGGCACCGGTGACGAGGATGATCATCCCCGCTGATTCGATCGCCTCGTCATAAAGGTTCTTGTAGGGAACACTGATGTATGGCTTCAGGACAATGATCGCGACGATGACACTGATAAAGAGCGCGACGTTCTTGTCCCCGACAAAGCCGAGAATGTTAGACAGCGTGGAACCTTCTTCAAGCCAGATCTGCGTAATTGTATTCAGGAGAATCAGGACGATCGGCAGGGCAAGCATGAAAAAGGACAGGCCGGTGGAAATTTCTTTTTTGTAAGCCGTGGCTGCTTCCTGAACCTCGGCATCTTCCGTGACCACGGTTCCGGGGATCCGCTTGCCGATGAACGTCCCATAAAGATATCCGCCGACAAGCGTTGCCGGAATGGCACAGATCAGACCGTATACGATGAACAGCCCAAGGTCGGAACCGGTGTTTTCCGCGACGACCATCGGGCCCGGCGTCGGAGCGATCATGCTGTGGGAGACGATCAGTCCGATGCCCAGAGAGGTAACGAATGTGACGATCGAGATGCCGGTCCGCCGTGACAGGCTCCTTACAAGACCACTCAGGATGACGAAAGCGGCGTCAAAGAAAACCGGAATCGAGACGGCGACACCAGTCAGCGACAGTCCGGCTGCCGAGCGCTTCACCCCGAACAGTCGGAGGACGGCAACGGCAATTTTTTCGATGGCCCCGGATGCGCCGAGGAACTGGCCGAAGATCACACCGAGTCCGATCAGGATACCGACGCCGACCAGCGTGTTCCCGAAGCCTCCCGCGACAACGCCCGGTATGTCCGCCAGCGGGAATCCGAGGGCAAGCGCGGCGGCGAACGCGACAGCGATCAGCGAGATGAACGGGTCAACTTTCAGTTTCAGGATCATGAAAAACAGGGCTGCAAGCGACAAGAGGAAGATGACAATGAGCAGATTGCCGGTGACCATATGGGTACCTTCTTTCTATTAGGACTCCAGCCGTGCGACGACTGTTTTTAGTGTATCGGCATCTCCGACGTTGCCGGGGAAGATGATATAAGGGATTTCCGGAAACACGCTTTCTTTGCCGGTTTTCCACACAGGGACGCCCGGTGCTGCCTGTCCCATGACCTCGGCTTTTTTGACGCCAAGTCCCTTCGTTCCCACATCGCTCGAAGTGATCCCGCCTTTTGCGATGACATACGAAGGCTGAGGGTCGCAGTTCCGGACGAACGTCGTCACTGCCTCCGAAATTTTCACGGACTGTGCCAGTTCCTCTTCCTGCCGCCCTTCGCCGAGGTCAAGCCGCTCGCGCGATGTGTAGACACAGATGGACGTTCCTTCCGCAATGCCGGCATTCACCGTGTCCTGGATACGTGCAATTTCTTCTTGGAATTGTTCCGCATCCGCGACCAGCTTCACTTGGAATTCGACAAACCGGATATTGCCCAGCGTCTTTAGCTGCTCCAGCTGTTCGGTCGTCTTCTTCACATGGGAGCCGACAATGATAAGGCCGCCGTGGCCGCGTGACTCTTCTGATACGAGCTCTTCTTTTGTCAGCACCGGCTTGGACGGCACATCGCCGATCACTTTCGTGAATGCGGCAGCCGTCCGGAAGATGAACCGCTTGCCTTGCTTCATCGCGCGGAGAAGGGCGATGGAGAACGCGCGAACGTCTTCTTCGTCCACTGCATTCACGACCATCTTGCCGAAATCTTTCAGGGACATCAGCTTATCCGTAACCGAATCCAGATCAAGCGAGCGGAGTTCATCAAGCGTGACGGACAGGACATCTTCAGCTTTAAATGCACCGGCCGTCTTTTCTTCCACATAGTCCTTCAGGTCACTGCTCGTGTACCCGAACATGCGGTCCTTCGCGAATTCGGTTTCTCCTGCAGGGACGTAGGTGTCACCGGACTTTACATAGTGCACATCGCCGATGGTCTCGCGGCCGCCTTCTTTAAAGAATGGGAGCAGAATCTCCCCGTCGATGGCTTCCGGCAGGTTTTGTTCCAGCGTGCTCCGGAGCGTTTCAGTTTCCAGCGGGTAATGCCCGCGAAGCGTGGAATCTCCCCGGCTGATGATCAGGAACGGTTTTCCCGTTTCCTTCGAGACGCGGGCAATCCGCTCCGCGATATCCTGGTGCACCTGCTTGGTCTGTTCCTCTGAAAACGCCCGGGAGTTCGTCAGGATAAACACCATCTGGCGCTCTTCACCGAACACGGCACGGATCGTGTTTTCCGACCAGTCGGTAAAGACCGGGATGTTGTGCACGGTCTGAACGCCGGTCGGGTCATCGTCCAGCACGATGATCTTATGGTCAAACGATGCCCGCTCCTCTTTCCAGAGCTGTTCAAGCTCCTGTCCGTATGCCGGCAGCTTTTCTGCGATCTCATTTGGTGTTGCCATTTTATTTCCCGCCTTTCGGCACTTCGTAGTTCGCAAGCTTTTCATAATACTGGATCAGTCCGGAGTGATCGTCCGTCGCATGCCCGTTCGCCTTGAGCGAATGGAACATCTCCAGCACCTGTGAAGTGAGAGGCATCGGCGTGCCGAGCTCGCGTGCTGCGTTATACACGTTCGTCAGATCCTTCATGTTGATGTCGATCCGGCCGCCCGGCTCGAAGTTGCGCTCCAGCACCATCGGGATCTTCGCATCGAGCACGGCGCTTCCCGCGAGCCCGCCCCTGATCGCTTCGTACATTTTTCCGATGTCGACGCCGGCCTTGGAGGCAAGGACGACCGCCTCGGACATTGCGGCAATCGTCACGTTCACAAGAATCTGGTTTGCAAGCTTGGTCGTGGAGCCGCTGCCGATACCGCCGACATGCGTCACTTCGGAGCCCATCGCTTCGAAAGTTGGGCGGACTTCCGCGAATGCCGACTCATCTCCGCCTGCCATGATGGCAAGCGTGCCGTCGATCGCCTTCGGCTCACCGCCGGATACAGGCGCATCGATAAAGCGGACGCCACGCTCCTTCAGACGTTCTGCACATTGCAAGGAATCTACGGGGGAGACGGAGCTCATGTCGACGACAATCGCGCCTTCACTTGCTGCATCCGCAACGCCGTTTTCGCCGAACAGGACATCCTTCACAATCGCCGCATTCGGAAGCATCGTGATGATGATGTCCGTGCCGGTTGCCGCTTCGCGTGGAGAAACGGCTGCCTCGGCACCTGCTTCCGTAAGAATCTTCCGTGCGTCTGTACTCAGGTCAAATGCCTTTACCTGAAAGCCTGCTTTAACAAGGTTCAATGCCATTGGGCGGCCCATAATGCCAAGCCCGATAAATCCGATTTTCATATGAGTATAACCTCCTGGAGGGAAATCAATGAATTATGAGTCATAATGACTCTTGTAGTGTACTATAAGTATTCAGTCATGTATACAAAATTACAGAAAGCGTATACAAGAAAATATTGTATGATAGAGATAGAAAAGAGACTAGGAAAGGGGGGCGACTGTTGATGAGAACCGGAGGTGCAGCACAGGCGCTTGCCTATGAAAAAATCCGTGAACAGATTGTCACCGGGAACTATCCGGGCGGGATGAAACTGATCGAAGAGCGCCTGGCGGAAGAGATTGGCGTGAGCCGTACTCCGGTCAGGGAAGCCATCCGGAGGCTTGAACAGGAAGGCCTTGTACGGCGCAAAAAAGTATTCAAACCCAGTGCCAAGGAATTGCGTGATCACTTTAAGATGCGCATCCTCATCGAAGCCCATGCGGCTCGGATGGCAGCTACCTACATGATCGATGATGATCTTGATGAACTGAAAGAAACAGTCGGGAAGGCAAAGGCCATCCGGGACGACTCCGCCGCTGTCGTCCGTGAGAATAAAAAGTTCCATGACCTCATCGTCCGGGAAACACGAAATCCGGTGATGATCGAGACCGTCGACCGCATGCAATCAATTATCTACCTGTTCAGCCGTGCGGTGGTCATCAATAAACGTCCGGGTCTCCTTGACGAACACGCTGCGATCTGTGAGGCGATTTCCGCACGAGATCCGGAAAAAGCGGCCCGCCTGATGGAAGAGCACCTGGAAGCGGACCTTGAATTCACACTGGCGATTGTCGACTGGGAAGAGTGACGCGTGATACGGAGATGAAACAGGCGGAATAAACGAACGGCCTTGCGGAGCGCCGCATGTCTGGTATAGTAGAAGCCGTGTGTGGCTGACACGTTTCTCTGATTTTCATAGCCTTTCGTCCTATTCAGGTTTAAAACACAATATGTTAGGCTATATGAGCGTTAACAACACAATATATTGTATTAACGATGGGTTGGTACCGATCGCGGTTTAATAGGGAATCCGGAAAATGCCGGAGCTGTCCCCGCAACTGTGAGCGCCGACGACCGCCGAGGAAGCCACTGCAGACATGCTGCGGGAAGGCCGGCGGAAGGAAGAAGCGCGAGCCAGTAGACCTGCCGCCCATCGACAAGCGACACTTTCTTCGGGGGTTGAGAGGTGGAAGCGAACGGGCGCCGGCCATTCATATCTTCTATTCATCTCTTCATTCATTCCCGGCCCCGATCCTCCATTACCCACACGCAAACAGCGGAAGCCCCGCCGAAGAATCGTTCTTCGGACGGGGCTTTTGCGCGTCTGAAGATAGATTTCGCACCGGCGCCGCGCCAGTTCGCGCCCGCAGCCCCGGATTTCGCATCCCCATAACAACTAAGGAGGAATATCCATGGTCACCACCAAACCGACAGATCAGCTCGACATCCTTTCCGCGCTTGAACAGGAATTCACTTCAGAAAAAATCGCCCCGCTCCGCCGTGCGGCAGAAGGCTACAGCGGCCCGTCCCTCTCTCAGCACCTCATCCGCGAGGCGCTCGGACGGGTGGATGAGTCGGAAACCTACTGGACGGATGTCGCGGCGCGCATTTTGCTCGCCCAACTGTACCGCGACCAGCAGGAGCGCCGCGAAACCGAGGACGCCTACGGAGACTTCGCTCGCCACGTCCGCACGCAGGCCGAGGCAGGTCTCTACACCTTGGCGCTCACCGAGCACTACTCTGAACGTGAGCTGCAGGAAATCGGCACATTCCTCGATCCGTCGCGCGACCGGCTGTTCACGTACACAGGGCTAAAGACGCTCACTGACCGCTATGTCGCAACCGATTTCAACAAAAAACAGGTCGAGCTGCCGCAGGAGCGCTGGCTCGTGATCGCAATGACGCTGATGAGAAATGAAACAGAAGACCGCCTCGGGAAAATCAAGGAAGCCTACTGGGCACTTTCGAACCTCTACATGACCGTCGCGACGCCGACGCTCGCGAATGCCGGGAAGCCGCACGGCCAGCTGTCGTCCTGCTTTATCGACACCGTCGACGATTCGCTCCAGGGCATCTACGATTCAAACACCGACATCGCGAATCTGTCCAAATACGGCGGCGGGATCGGTGTCTATATGGGGAAGGTCCGCTCCCGAGGGGCCGCGATCCGAGGCTTCAAGGGCGCGTCCTCCGGTGTGCTTCCATGGATCAAGCAGCTGAACAACACCGCCGTCTCCGTCGACCAGCTTGGCCAGCGCCAGGGGGCGGTCGCCGTCTACCTCGATGTCTGGCACAAGGATATCCTCACGTTCCTTGACCTCAAACTGAACAACGGTGACGAGCGCCTTCGTGCACACGACATCTTCACCGGCGTCTGCCTGCCGGACCTGTTCATGGAGCAGGTCGAGGCAAGAGGCGACTGGCATCTGTTCGACCCGCATGAAGTGCGTACCGTGATGGGCTGGTCGCTCGAGGACTTTTATGATGAATCGTTCGGGGCGGGCTCGTTCCGCGAGCGGTATGCCGACTGCGTCGCCCATCCGGATATCCATTCCGAAAAGGTGCCGGCGATCGACATCATGAAGCGCATCATGCGGAGTCAGCTCGAGACGGGCGTGCCGTTTATGTTTTACCGCGACGAAGTCAACCGGATGAACCCGAACAAGCATGAGGGCATCATCTACTCGTCCAACCTCTGCTCGGAAATCGCCCAGAACATGAGCGCGACGAGCGCTTCACAGGAAGTGCTGGAAGACGGTGTAATCGTCAGCCGCCGGACGCCGGGGGATTTCGTTGTCTGTAACCTGTCTTCGATCAACCTCGGCAAAGCCGTTCCGGCGGGTGTGCTCGGCAGGCTGATCGACATCCAGGTCCGCATGCTCGATAACGTCATTGACCTGAACCAGATCCCCGTCCTGCAGGCACAGGTGACGAACCGGCGCTACCGCGGCATCGGCCTCGGCACGTTCGGCTGGCACCACCTGCTCGCGCTGAACAGCATCCAGTGGGAGTCGGAGGAGGCTGTTGAATTCGCCGACAAGTTATATGAAGACATCGCCTATCATACGATCCGCGCATCAGCCAAACTGGCAGGGGAGAAAGGCGCGTATCCGCTGTTCTTCGGATCTGACTGGCAGACCGGAACCTACTTCGGACGCCGCGGGTATAAAGGCGAACGCTGGGACGCGCTCCGGGTAGAAGTGGAGAAAAGCGGCGTCCGCAACGGCTATATGATGGCCGTCGCCCCGAACTCCTCGACATCGGTCATCGCCGGTTCCACGGCGTCGATCGATCCGGTCTTCAGGCCGTTTTATCACGAGGAAAAGAAAGACTATAAACTCCCGGTCGTGGCCCCGGACCTTGATCACCGGACCTATGACGTCTACCGCCGCTCCGCCTACATCGTCGACCAGCGCTGGAGCGTCCGGCAAAACGCCGCCCGCCAGCGCCACATCGACCAGTCGATCTCGTTCAACCTGTACGTTCCGAACACTATCCGCGCCAGCGTCCTGCTCGACCTCCACCTGCAGGCATGGAAATCGGGCCTGAAGACGACCTACTATACACGTTCCACCGCAAGTGACGTGGAAGAATGCGAATGGTGCCAGTCTTGAGGACTGACATCCGAATGTGAAGCAAATATTCGCCATTCAGAGGAGGGAGGGACAGCCGATGAACATCCTGATCGCCTATGCCACCTACAGCGGCAACACGAAAGAAGCGGCGGAGCTGATCGCCGATTGCCTCGAGGAAGCGGGCCATGCCGTCGGCTTCCATTGGATCGGCGGGGAGCCTGTCCCCGATGTTTCCGGTTACGATGCGCTAATATTAGGCTCATTCACCTGGGCGGAGGGGAGCGTTCCGGAGGAGGTGAAGGACTTTATTCTGGATGTCGGCTACAAGCCGCCGAACACTTTCATTTTTGGCACCGGCGACACCCAGTTCGGGCTTTTCTGCAGGGCCGCAGTGAAACTGGCAAGATTTTATGAATCACCGCTGCCTCCGCTCAAGATTGAACAGAGCCCCCGCGGTGGGCAAGAGGAAGCCGTGCGGGAATGGACCCATCATGTCGTTGAGCGGTTGGTTTGCGGATCGGCAATTGCCGATTGAATGGAGTGTTTTTGCCAGTACCCGCTTGTTGACTCCGAGTGAACAAAATCAGTTTGTGAGTGCACAGAAATCCTGTCCGAGTGCCCACATTCAGACTGCAGCTGCCCAATCAGAAGCCTTAATGGAAGGATTACATTGCGAAGCGAGCGCTCGCTCGACCGTATTTTTTTTATCACCCTGACACCAGAAAGGAGCCACCATTCATGACGACACAATCCACCGGGCTGCTTACCCGCGTGAAGGTGCTGGACCCGGTCAATCCGAACCGGGCGACGGCGATCTTCGGCGGGGAGGCGAGCGGCATTTTAAACTGGAATGACCTGAAGTATCCGCATTTCTATAAGCTCCGCCAGCGGATCCGCTCCCTGTTCTGGACGGCCAACGAAGTCGACATGACGCAGGACGTAAAACAGTTTCCAAACCTCTCCCAGGCCGAACAGGAGGCATTCCTTAAAATCATAGGCCTGCTTGCGACGCTCGACGGCCCGCAGACGGACGTCGCCGCAAAGCTTGCCCACTACGTGACGGACCCTTCCGTCAAATCCCTTTTCGCAACGATCGCGGACCAGGAAAGCGAGCACAACCACAGCTATGCGTATGTCCTGAGTTCGGTCACGACGTTCGATAATCAGGTGAAGTCCTTTGAGACCGGACGGCATGATCCGGTCCTCCTGAAGAGGAACGAGCGGATCGCCGAAGTCTACAATGATTTCGCAACCCGTCCGACCACCGAAAACGCACTCAAGGCGATGGTGTACACAACGCTTCTGGAAGGTTTGTTCTTTTATTCCGGCTTTGCTTTCTTCTACAATCTCGCCCGCAACGGGAAGATGGTCGGCACGTCGACGATGATCAGCTACATCAACCGGGACGAGCTTGAACACGGAAAAGCGATGAGCGATGTGTTCCGTGCGGCGATGGGGGAGAACCCGGAGATGAACACGCATGAGTTCACCGATTGGATCTATGATGCGTACCGCCATTCGGTCGTGCAGGAGACGCTGTGGAGCCGCTATGTGCTGGACGGCGTGGACGGCATCGACCCTGAGGAGATGGAAGGGTACATTAAATATAGAGCTAATAAAATGTTGAGGATGCTCGGATTGTCAGAGATTTATCCGGAGCACACAGACAATCCGATGAAGTGGATCCGTGCTTATGTCGACAGTTTCGATGATACAAAAACGGACTTTTTCGAGCAGACCTCCAGGCAGTATACGAAGACAAGTGACCTGAACGGCTTTGATGACCTGTAATCCCTTTAAATCGAACCATTTTTCTACAGAAAAAATGCAATTTCCTCCTATAACTATGGACAATCCACATCATAAATTTGTTATAATTGCGTCAATGATAATTTGTTCAAGGGGGAGAACTGCATGGCGGCTAACGTGATCGAAGATAAAGAAGCCAAACCACAAAAAACATTTGAGGAAAGGCTCCGGGCGGTGAATGAAGTCCTTGAAAAGAAGCGGAAAAAGGGAGCGGTCGCCCGCGAATTCGGCGTCCACCCGAACACGCTGAAAAACTGGCTTGATGCCTACGAGGAATCCGGCGAGGAGGGCCTCATCCCGAAAAAGCGCGGCCGCCAGCCGAAATCCCCGGGCATCGACCCGAACCGCCGACTCCGCGAGCTGGAGCGCGAAGTGCGCCGTCTGCGTGAGGAAAACGATATCCTCAAGAAATTTACCTCGATGGTCGACATCAAAAAGACCGAGCGCTTCGATGCGATCCACGAGATGAAGGACGAGCACAAAGTGCGCCGGCTCTGCATGACGCTCGACGTGTCGGAAAGCGGTTATTACAACTACGTGAACCGGCCGGAAAACAAGCTGTCCGAGCGCGACCGCGAAGACATCGCCCTGATCCGCCACCTGATGGAGCAGGAAGATGTGCTTGATCCGGACTGGATCCTGCTTGAGCTGAGAAAGGCCGGACGCACGATCAACCGCCGCCGCCTTCTCCGCCTGCTCGACCAGATTGATGAGGTCGAGGTGCTGGAAATCGAAGAAGACGATTACTCCGAAGAAAAGGAAGCCGTCGGAGCTAAATAATCTCCAAACTGAACTGCCGGGATGCAATTTCCGGCGGTTTTTTACAGTGGGATATGAAAGGGGATGCGGGGAATGAAGAAGATTTTTATCACAAGGAAGCTGCCGGAGGAGGCCGTCTCAAGGCTGCGTGAAACGTTTGCAGTGGACATGTGGCCGAGCGAGGACGAGGTTCCTCCGAAAGAGGTGCTGGTCGAAAAGGCGAAGACGGCCCACGCGCTCTGGACGAATGTGGGGGACACCGTCGACAGGGATGTGATTCAGGCAGGCGAGACACTCCAAGTGATCGCAAATCTTGCCGTCGGCTACAATAATATCGACGTGGAAGCTGCGAAAGAAAGGGGCATCATCGTCACGAACACCCCGGGCGTCCTGACAGAAACCACTGCAGACCTGGCATTCACACTTATGCTCGCGGCCGCGAGGCAGACCGGGCAGGCGGAGCGGTTCCTCCGCGGGGGCAAGTGGACTTCCTGGTCGCCGATGGGCTTCACCGGCATGGACATCTTTGGCGCCACGCTCGGCATCGTCGGCATGGGCCGCATCGGCGAAGGTGTCGCCCGCCGCGCCTCCGGCTTTGACATGGACGTTCTCTACCACAACCGCACGCGAAAGACGGAGGCCGAGTCGATGTTCGGCTTCCGGTATGCTGTGCTGGACGACCTGCTGAAGCAGTCCGACTTTGTCGTGATCCTCACGCCGCTCACCGACGAAACCCGGGGCCTGATCGGCGAACGGGAGCTCGGTCTCATGAAGGAAACCGCCGTTCTCGTCAACGCTGCACGCGGCGGAATCGTCGATGAAGAAGCCCTTTATGAAGCCCTGAAAAACGGCAGCATCTGGGCCGCCGGGCTCGACGTGTTCGAAGGCGAACCGATCGGATCCGACCACAAGCTCCTCACCTTGCCGAACGTGACGGCACTCCCGCACATCGGCAGCGCCAGCGTCAAGACGCGCCTCGCCATGATGAGCATGAACTCGGAAGACATCGAAGCGGTGCTGTCGGGACGTGCACCTGAGAACCGGGTGGTGTGAGGATGAAGAAACTTCTGGTGGCAGGACTCGTCACCCTGGCAGGTGTGCTGCTCAAACCGCGCAGAGTGCGGTCGGAGAAGTTCAGGCACTGAAATCCGGCGAAACCTCTCCGGACCCAAGACCGTAATAGAGAGAAAGAGGAGGGGGCGCATGATTCAAACCAGACACAAGATCGGCATCCTTGCAGTCACCCTATTGATGGTGGCCGCGGTTCTGCTGGCTGCGCAACATTATTTTACCAAGCAGGAAATCAGTGCCTTGACCGATGGCTGCCTGGACAACGGCGGCACCGTCGAACTGACCATCCACAATACATTCACCAGCTCGTATGAATTCGGCTGCACGAGTGAGTAGCAATCAGCCGGACGGAAAAATAACGGTGCATAGCAAATACTATGGTAAGATAAACTCTCAACGGAATTCTGAAGAAATAATTTGTCTGATTTGGAAATATTACTATACTTTTTGTCGATTGTGCATTACAATAGTACTAGGAATCATGCTACTGGCCAGTCTCCTTAACCGGAGGCTGGCCTATTTTGTGTCTTAAAGAGAGAAACATGCAGAAGTCGTTGACGGTGGAGATGCGGCTCACCCTTTCCAAAATCGGGTATGATTAATGAAGACAATCAGAAAGCGGGGCGGTTACTGATGAAAGATTGCATCACACCTTACCTTACGTTTTACGGCCGGGCAAAGGAAGCGGCCGTGTTTTATGCGGACCTGTTCGGCATGGAGAATCTGGGCGTCCAGACATACGGGGAGTCTGACTTTCCGACCCCAGAGGGTGCCGAGGACTATGTCATCCACTGCCATTTGAAGCGGGGCAATTTCCAGCTGATGCTGGCTGATTCGACCGAGCCGGCACCGGAAGTCCCGCGCCGGGGCCTATCCCTGCTGATCGACTGCGAATCGGAAGAGGAGATCCGCCGGCTCTATGACGGTCTGCTTGTGGAAGGACGCCGGATCATGGAGCTTCAGGACACATTCTGGGGTGCCAGATACGCCAAGGTGGAAGACCGGTTCGGGTTCACTTGGGACCTGAATTATTCAAAAGATCCGGAGCAGGCGTTTGAGTGATGTTTGCCGTATCTGATGCGTCAAAAGAGGAGCTGGCTAAGCGTCTGCAGTCTGCAGGCCGCCCGTTCGTCCGCCTCCGGATGCGGGAAAGCTGCCTGCTGAGCCTGAAGCTGACACTTGTTGAGTCCGCGCAGCCCGGTGACCGGGAATTTTCTAAGGATGGCTTCTGTTTTCTTATTAATGAGGGAGAACTCCATTATTTTAAGGGGAAAACACTTGATTACCTCCCGGACCAAACAGGCTTCAGGCAATTCGAGATGATTGATTAAAGACGGGGACCTGCTTTCTGAAACAGAAGGCAGGTCCTTTTGAATTCCTATATTAAATTTTCATAATCTTCATTGACAACTGATTGGCTTTCCGTTTAGGATAAACATATCATCGATATTTACGAACGGCGTTCGACAATGCCGAACGGAAGGAAGGCTGGTAGTGACCGTCAAAGTTATTCAATCGGTGGACCGGGCGATCGATATCCTGGAACTGTTCATGGCATCCAAGCCTGAGCTGAGCATCAAGGAGATCAGCGAAAAGCTGGCCTTATCGAAGAGCACCGTCCACGGAATCATCAAGACACTGGAACATCGCGGGTACCTCCAGCAGGACCCGGAAAGCCTGAAATACCGGCTGGGCATCAAACTGTTCGAACTGGGGAATGCCGTCGGCAACAGCATGGACATCCGGAAAATCGCCTCACCACTGATCAGGAGACTCGTGGAAGAGCTCCATGAAACCGTCCACCTTGCCGTCATGGAACGGGAAGAAGTGGTCTATGTGGAAAAGCTGGAAGGGCCGAGGACATTGACGATTTACTCGCACGTCGGCAAGCGGGCGCCGGTCCATTGCACAGGTGTGGGTAAGGCGATCCTCGCTTATCAGAGTGACGAGCAGATTGATAGAATGCTCGCTTCCGATCACCTGGTCGCCCATACGGAGCACACAATGACTGATGCAACTGCAATCAGGGAACACCTGAAAACCATCAGGGACAACGGCTATGCCGTCGATGACGAGGAAATCGAGCTCGGCCTCAAATGTGTCGCTGCGCCGATCTTTGACCATCAGGGGAATGTAACCGCTTCAATCAGCTGCTCCGCCCCAAAGGTGAGAGTGGACGATCATAGCTTTGCAGAGATGATCGGGAAAATCACGGCCGCGGCATCCGAAATATCGGCCGCACTGGGCTACCGCAATCCGCAGCCGGTCAATCTTTGAAAATACGATGGGTAGGGGGAGATTCATGTGTCAAAAGTAAAAGTGGCAATTCTCGGTTCGGGGAACATCGGGACCGACCTGATGATCAAATTGGGACGCTCGGACGTGCTGGAACTCACAACGGTAATCGGGATCGATCCGGATTCCGACGGCCTGCGCCGGGCACGCGAACTCGGATATACGGCGATCGACAGCGGCGTGGATGGATTCCTGGAGCAGCCGGAACTCGCAGATATCGTGTTCGATGCGACATCCGCTAAAGCACATCTGTACAATTCAAAGGAGCTTCAGGAAGCGGGCAAGAAAGTGATCGACATGACGCCGGCTGCGATCGGGCCGTATGTGTGCGCAGCCGTCAACATGGACGAGCACCTGGACAAGGACAACATCAACCTCATCACATGCGGCGGCCAGGCGACCATCCCGATGGTCCACGCAGTCAACCGGGTCGCACCGGTCGAATACGCCGAAATCGTAGCAACAATTTCGAGCCGGAGCGCAGGCCCGGGAACACGGGCCAATATCGATGAATTCACGGAAACAACTTCCCGCGCAATCGAAAAAGTCGGCGGTGCCAAAAAAGGCAAGGCGATCATTATCCTGAACCCGGCGGAACCGCCGATCCTCATGCGGGATACGATCTACACGCTCGTTGAGGAAGGGAAGATGGATGAAGAGGCCATCCGAAAGTCCATCCAGGACATGACGGAAGTCGTCAAGTCCTATGTGCCGGGCTACCGTCTCCGCACGGAACCGTTCTTTGACGGCAACCTGGTCACGATCTTCGTTGAAGTGGAAGGCGCAGGGGATTACCTGCCGAAGTACGCGGGGAACCTCGATATCATGACAGCCGCAGGCGTCAAAGTCGCAGAAGAATTCGCCAAGAACGTACTGGCGAAACAAACGGTTTAAGGGGGAACGGACCATGACAAAACAAAGAGACATTCTATTGACCGAAGTCGCCCTGCGGGACGGCAGCCACGCCATCTCCCACCAGTTCACGGTCGACCAGGTCCTTGACGTAACAAAAGCACTGAACGACGCCAACGTTCCATACATCGAAGTATCGCACGGAGATGGCCTCGCCGGTTCGTCCGTGCAGTATGGCCTGTCCAAAACCAATGAAATGGAACTGATCGAGGCGGCGGCGTCCGTCGCGGACAAGTCCAAGATTGCGGTGCTTCTCCTGCCGGGCATCGGCACGCTCCACGAACTCAAGGAAGCGGCCAATCTCGGCGCAAAGATGGCCCGGATCGCCACGCACGTCACCGAAGCGGACGTGTCCCCGCAGCACATCGCCTACGCCAAAGAGCTCGGCATGGAAACGGTCGGCTTCCTCATGATGGCCCATATGGCACCGGTCGAAAAACTGGTCGAGCAGGCCAAGCTCATGGAAAGCTACGGTGCAGACACGGTCTATGTGGTGGACTCTGCCGGCTACCTGCTTCCGGACCAGGTC
Organism: Bhargavaea cecembensis DSE10; assembly: GCF_000348905.1. Lineage (GTDB taxonomy): Bacteria > Bacillota > Bacilli > Bacillales_A > Planococcaceae > Bhargavaea > Bhargavaea cecembensis. The sequence continues at coordinate 1,867 of NZ_AOFT01000008.1, read as the reverse complement.
CGAGAGCGGATCCGTGCGCTGAAGCAGTCGATCGGTGTCAACGTCGGCTTCCACGCCCACAACAACCTGTCACTCGCCATGGCGAACACGCTTGCCGCCATCGAGGAAGGCGCGACGCGCATCGACGGAAGTGTCCGCTGCCTCGGTGCCGGTGCGGGCAATACCCAGACGGAAGTCCTCGTTGCCGTCCTGGAGCGGATGGGCATCGAAACAGGCGTCGACCTGTACAAAATGATGGACCTGGCAGAAGACATCGTCGCCCCGATCCTCCAGTCGCCTCAGGAAATCACGAAAGACAGCCTGACCCTCGGCTATGCGGGCGTCTACTCCAGCTTCGCGCTCCACGCCAAGCGCGCCGCCAAGAAGTTTGACATTGATTCCCGGGACATCCTGATCGAACTCGGAAAGCGCAAAGTCGTCGGCGGCCAGGAAGACATGATTGTCGACGTGGCTGCTGAAATTGCTGCGAAAAAAGAGAAAGTGCTTAGCTAAAGAGAGAGATTGGAACCCGCTGACTTCCCTGATGGAGGTAGCGGGTTTTTGGTGTGTGGGACTGAATGATGAAATCACAAGTGGTGAATGACGAGACTGGGGCCGTTAATGACAAAACTTCGACCTCGAATGACGAGATTAAGTCCCCGAATGATGAAACCGTTATGTAAATAGGTGCCAAATGTGGCTTACTTAACTCGAGGAAATTCAATTTTGGGGCACAGGGCTAATACAAATTTCAAAAATGTCATCGGGATCTGCTCCCATTCGCAATACCAACACACTGTGTATCACGCTTTCTCAAGGCATGATATGGTTTCACAAAGGAGGGAGTGCTTTGGGGGAGCGGCCATATCCGTTGGACTTATTGCAGTTGGAAAGCATGCTTCGCAGGCTGCATCGGAACCACCCGGAAAGGGATTGGATTGCCGATCGGCTGAAAAAAGTGGAAGCGGGATTTAGCGGGGAACAGAAAGTCGAACAATACATGAAAAGCCTGCGACTGCCAGGCAACTGGTGGATCCTTCGGGATATCCGGCTCAGAATCAATGAAGCCCATGTGGCGCAGTTTGACACCTTGCTGGTGACAGACAATGGGATTGTCATCATCGAGGCAAAGATGATCAAGGGGACGCTTCACTATCTTGAGAACCCCCGTAGGCTGGAACGCACCGAAGAAGACGGTTCGGTTCTCACGTTTGATTGTCCGATTATGCAACTTGAAAATCAGAAGGAGGGCCTCACCGATTGGCTTCGCCAAAGAGGCTTCTCGAAAAAGATTAGTGGAGTGGTGGCATTCGCCGCGCGCAACACATGGATTGGACTGCCGGAGGACGCACCTTTCGTATCTGTAAAGGAATTGCCCTATATCCTGAGGCGTAAAATTGCGTTAGCAGCCGATCCCGGCGGCACACCGGCAAACATGGTTGTCAGCCGGATTCTTGCAGAAGAGCTTGGGCCGGAACGGATACAGATTGAACAACACTATGGCATCTATCCGCACGAGTTCAAAAGAGGTCTCTTATGCGAAAAGTGTGATGGTCAATTGAGATGGATGACAAGAAGAAAGCTGGAATGTCCCACCTGTGGCGTTCCAGCGGGTAATCCGTACCAACAATCCCTGCTCGACTACTTTTTGCTGATCAACCCGGTCATCACCACACGGGCATTCTGCGAGTTCACCGGAATACCTTCTATATCTACCGGACTCCGCCACTTGAATAGCGTTGAGCTGGACGTACTTGGCAGTACCAATAAGCGGGCATTCAGATTTGATCCCATGAGGCACTTGAAAGGAAAAACACTGATTCAGAAACGATAGCCGGCGATGATTTCGTCATTCATCTTGTTAATCTCGTCATTCACACGTCCAATC
>NZ_AOFT01000007.1 GCF_000348905.1 Bhargavaea cecembensis DSE10 | reverse complement strand
TATTTTTTGTTTAGTTGTTTGAAACATTGACCATCTGAATCGGACATGTAGTGCATTGCAGGTATAAGGATAAAATAACTGGACAGTAAGAAAGGGGACATTCTATTTGGAGCTCCGCCTGTGCCTCTGGCTTCCGTTTTTTCGCTTCATCGGGAAACCGCATTGTCCGGCACCCCTCGTTCTGCTAAAGTGGACTTGTATTTCGAAAAAGAAAACAGTTCTGAAAAGAAAGAAGGCGAACCGATGAATATTTATCTTTCGGTCGACATGGAAGGGATTACAGGCATCCCGGATTACACGTTCGTCGATTCAACCCAGCACAACTATGAAATCGGACGGAGCCTCATGACGGGGGACGCCAACGCGGTCATCGAGGGGGCACTGGCCGGCGGGGCGGAGCATGTGCTTGTCAACGACAGCCACTCGAAAATGAACAACCTGTTGCCTGAGAAGCTGCATCCGGAGGCGGAGCTGATCAACGGTGGCGTGAAGCTGTACTCCATGGTCGAAGGCCTCGACAATACGTATGAAGGTGCCATCTTCACGGGCTACCATTCCCGCGCGGGACAACCGGGCGTCATGAGCCACTCGATGATCCATGCGGTCCGCAATATGTGGATCGATGAGCAGGAGATTGGGGAGATCGGCTTAAATGCATACATCGCAGGTTACCATGGCGTACCGGTCATTATGGTGGCAGGCGACGACGGGGCCTGCCGCGAGGCGGAGGAACTGATTCCGGGTGTGGTGACGGCGGCGGTGAAAAAGTCGCTGACGCGCTCTGCTGTACGTTCATTATCCCCTCAGAAGGCGCATGAGCTGCTGAAGGAGAAGGCGGCGGAAGCCATCGCGAACCGCGGCAACGTGAAACCACTGACGCCACCGGACAATCCGGTGCTCCGCATCGAGTTCACGAACTATGGCCAGGCCGAATGGGCGGCATTCATGCCGGGCTGCGAAATCGAACCGGGGTCGACGGTCGTCCGGTTCGAGGCGAAAGATATCCTGGAAGCGTACAGCGCGATGCTCGTCATGATCGAGCTTGCGCTGCAGACGACCTACCGATGACGGAACTCATCCGTCCGGAGCGGCTGAAGCGGGGCGACACCGTCGGCATCATCGCCCCGTCCAGCCCGCCGAAAACCGAACAGCTGACCCGATCGCTCGCCTTCCTGGAGTCGCTCGGCCTCAACTGGAAGATCGGCAAGTCGGTCGGGAAAAAGGAACGCTATCTTGCGGGAACCGACCAGGAACGCCTGGACGACCTGCACGCGATGTTCAGGGACCCGGAAGTCAAAGGCATCATCTGTGCAAGAGGAGGCTACGGTTCCGCTCGTTATCTTGAGAAGATCGACTACCAGATGATCCGTGAAAACCCGAAGATCTTCTGGGGATACAGTGACATCACCGCGCTCCACCAGGCCATCCATATGTATTCAGACCTGGTCACGTTCCACGGGCCGATGCTCGAGTCGGACGTCGCCAAGGACGACTTCGATCCGCTGTCGGCCAAGTTGTTTGCCCAGCTGTTCCAACCGCTCGAATTGCACTACGATGAATCAGTATCGCCGCTCACTACGTATTCAGGCGGCAGCGCGCGCGGACAATTGATCGGGGGCAACCTGTCACTGATTGCTTCAAGCATCGGCACGAAGTTTGCGCCGTCGTTCGACGGAAAACTGCTCCTCATCGAGGACACCGACGAGGAGCCGTACCGGACTGACAGCATGCTGACCCAGCTCAGGCAGTCGGGCGTACTGGAGCGGGTGGCCGGCATCGTCATCGGCGACTTTAAATATCCTAAGAATCATAAGGGCGACTTCTTCTTTGAAGAGGTGTTCCGGGACTTCTTTGACGGGTTCGGAAAGCCGGTCGTATCCGGCTTCCGGATCGGCCACTGCCAGCCGCACTTCGCGGTCCCGCTCGGCGTCGAGGCGTATCTGGACGCGGATGCCAAGACGCTCACCATTCTTCCGGGCGTGGAGTAAGGGCTCCGAAGAGCACCCGGTCCCGAAATAAGGGCACCCGCACAACTTACGGGAGCACTCGCCCGCCAATCCGGGGCACTCAGACAAAGAACCGGCTCATATACTAGATCAGGCTAATATTACGTTGAATCATGCCTAATATAAGGGGGAAAATCACCATGAAACCGCTCATCGGCATCACGACCCATGTTGAACTCGACTATAAGCACGTCCTGAACCACGACTACATCACCGCAGTCCAGCGGGCCGGCGGCATTCCGCTGCTCATCCCGATCGACACGGAAAATGACGCGGACCGGGTCCTTGATGCACTTGACGGACTGGTCGTATCCGGAGGGGGAGACATCGACCCGACGCTGTTCGGCGAGGAGCCGCATCCGAAGCTCGGGGAGATCTCGCCGGGACGGGATGCGTCGGAGCTGGCGCTCATCAAGGGTGCCTTGGAGCGTGACATGCCGCTCCTCACCATCTGCCGGGGCCTTCAGGTCATGGTCATTGCCGAGGGCGGCGACATGTATCAGGATATCTACTCCCAGATTGACCGGCAGCTGCTCCAGCACAGCCAGCGCGCCAACCGGGTTCATCTTTCCCATTTCGTCGAGGCGGCGGAGGGCAGCATCCTGCGGGAGGCTGCGCAGGCCGAGAAGTTCCGGGTGAACTCCTACCACCACCAGGCGGTGCGCGACGTGAAGGCGCCGTTCGCCGTATCGGGTATCGCATCCGATGGCGTCATCGAGGCGGTCGAGAGCACGGAGCACCGGTTCGCGGTCGGCGTCCAGTGGCATCCTGAAGCACTCGCAGCAGCCGGGGACGGCACATCGCTGCGTCTGTTCGAGCGCTTTATCGAAACGGCGAAAGAATCGGCAACGGAAGGGGCGGGCAGCCTTGCAAATCATTGACCTTCACTGCGACGCATTGCTGAAGCTGTATGAGGCAAACGGAAAGATCCGGTTTGCGGACGCGCCGGAACTGGATACGAACCGTGAACGCCTACGCAAGGGCGAGGTGAAGATCCAGGCATTCGCCATCTTTATCTGGCCGGATATGAAGGCGGAAGAAAAGTTCCAGGCGGCCCTCGACCAGGTTCACTGGTTCTACACAGATGTCCTCGGCAACAACCCGGACATGAAGCTGATCCGGGACTGGTCGGATATCGATACACTGCAGGAAGGGCAGACCGGCGCTCTCCTCACGCTCGAAGGCGTGGACGCAATCGGCAACGACCTGAAGAAGCTGTCGATCCTGCACCAACTTGGTGTCCGGTCGGTCGGACTCACCTGGAACAACGCGAACCTCGCAGCGGACGGCGCGGGTGAGCCCCGCGGAGCAGGGCTGACGACATTCGGCCGCGAAATCGTCCGGTTCAACAACGAACACCAGATCCTGACCGACGTGTCGCACCTGTGCGAGAAGGCGTTCTGGGACGTGATCGAGACGGCGGATTACCCGATCGCGAGCCATTCGAACGCACGGGCGGTCCGCGACCATGTCCGGAACTTGTACGATGACCAGGCAAAGGCGCTGTTCGATAAGGGCGGCATGATCCATGTCGTCTACTGCCCGGCATTCATCAAGGAAGGCGGCAGTGTCACCATTGATGATCTGATCCGCCACATCGATCATTTCTGCGGCCTCGGCGGCGAGAAGTTCATCGGGCTCGGCTCTGACTTTGACGGCATTGCCGACAAAGTGGAAAACCTGTCCGACGCCTCGATGCAACAGAACCTGATCAACGAACTGCTGAAACGGTATTCTGAGGACCAGGTCAAAGGGTTCGCCTACCGCAACTTCCTTGAAAACCGGCCGAAATGAAGCAAAGACAAGGAACCGCAAGCGCGGGACCTTGTCTTTTTTATTTGAATATCGACGCTGTCCGACATATTTCCCGGGAAATAGCCGCAGAAAACGACAGTCCTAATCCAGTGCAAGGATGGATGCGATGATGCTGACGGTGAAAAGATACAGTCCGAAAAGAAGCACCGGACGGTAAGGGAGAGGGGCTTTCCTGAATTCCGGGTCTTTCTTCCTGCCCTCCGCTTCCCTGATATAGCTCTCCTTCCGGTTCAGTGAACGGAAGAATTTCCTCCAGTTTCTTGTAAAAGTCTCTGTTACATCATGCCTGGCGATATAAAGAATGCCGCCCGCGATGAGGATCAGAATGCTTGCCCAAAATAGTATATCCGCTGCCCGGACGGGGTCCGGAGTGCGTGTCATCCAAGACCATCCGACAAACATCGGGGGAATGACAAAAATAACCGGCACATAACGTCGATTCATGTCTGTCTTCCTTTCGGCTTAAAATTTACAACGGTTTAAACTATCTAAATTGTGAAAAAAGATATTGCTTTATATCCGTAGTATACGTAAAATAGGATTACATTTCGATAGAGACAAGGGGGAAATGGCATGAACAAAAAGTGGGTATCTCGCTTCATGGCTCCGGCCGCGGCGGCACTGATCCTGGCGGGCTGCAACTTCAGCGGCTCCGGTGATGAGGCATCCGGCGATACGGAGGGCGGAAGCGCCGAAGGGGACGGCAGCTCCGCACAGGTGATCACTCTGAGCGAAGGCTCGGATATCCCGACAATGGACTCCACGAAGGCGCACGACTCGATCGCCTTCAACGTCCTGAACAACATCAACGAAGGGCTTTACCGCCAGAATGAGTCGAACGAAGTGGAACTGGCGATGGCCGAAAAGCACGATAAAAACGAAGATGAAACCGTTCACACGTTCACCCTCCGTGAACAGAACTGGAGCAACGGCGAGCCTGTGACGGCCAATGATTTCGAGTACGCCTGGAAGCGCGTCATGCGTGAAGCAGGCCCGTACAACTATATGCTCGTGACTGCAGGCATCAAAAACGCCGAAGCGATCATGAATGAAGAAATGGATGCCGAAGAGCTCGGCGTCAAGGCCATCGATGAAAAAACACTTGAAGTGACACTTGAAGCGCCGAACCCGCTGTTTGAAACGCTTCTTGCATTCGCGACTTTCCTGCCTCAGAACCAGGCGTTCGTCGAAGAGCAGGGCGACCAGTATGCGCTTGAAGCTGAAAACGTTCTCGCAAACGGACCGTTCGTATTCTCCGAATGGCAGCAGGAGCAGGGCTGGACACTTGAAAAGAACGAAGATTACTGGGATGCGGAAAACGTCAAGCTCGACAAAGCCGAGTTTGTCGTCGTCAAGGACCCTCAGTCCGGCGCCAACCTGTATGAAACCGAGAAAGTCGACCGCGTGAAGCTTACGTCTTCCCTCGTCGACCAGTATCAGGACAATGAAGGATTCACGAATGAGAAAGCGTCCGGAATCGTGTTCCTGCGCTTTAACCACAACCATGAAGTGCTGAGCAACGTGAATATCCGCCGCGCAGTCAACATGGCGATCGACCGTGACGGCCTGACCGATGTCATCCTCAAAGACGGCTCCACGCCGCTTTACGGAGTTGTCCCTGAGGGCTATTACAACTCTCCTGAAGGCACCGACTACCGTGAGCTGAACGGCGACATCAACAAAGGCACTGCCGAAGAAGCAAAGGAATTCTGGGAAAAAGGCCTTGAAGAAACAGGCGTCGACAGCCTGACGGTTTCCCTGAACATCGCGGATACAGACGAAATGAAGAAAGTCGGCGAATACCTGCAGGCCCAGCTGGAAGACAACCTGCCAGGATTCAAACTTGAGCTGAAGGCAGTTCCATTTGCCCAGCGCCTTGAAATCGAAAAGGCGATCGAGTATGATCTCTCGCTCTCGACTTGGGGACCTGACTACGCCGACCCGATGACTTACCTCGACATGTGGGTGGACGGCAGCTCGGCGAACCGGATGGACTACAGCAATCCGAAGCTGGATGAGCTTGTAGCCGAAGCACGCACGGACACTGACCTCAGCAACCGCTACAAGACCCTCCTCGAAATCGAGAAGGTCCTTCTTGAAGAAGATGCCGCGGTCGCACCGCTTTACCAGCGGGGCAATACGTACCTGACCCGCCCGAGCATTGAGAACCTTGTCATCCACCCGGCTGGCGCGGACCTCTCGCTCAAGTGGGCATCGGTCAAATAATCCTTTTATAGCAGCAGACAAGCGGGGAGCCACTGGTGCGGCCCCGCTTTTCTTGTATTCAATCGCACCGAACTAAAGCGAGGTGACCGACATCATGAAACGCTATCTGATACAACGCTTTGCCTATGCAGTGATCACACTGTTCATCATCGTGACCGCGACGTTCCTGCTCATGCAGCTTCTTCCGGGCACGCCATACTCGAACGCGGAAAAGCTGACCGAGTCGCAGCGGGCCATACTCGATGCGAAATATGGGCTGGACAAGCCGGTGGCGATCCAGTACCTCACGTATATCGGCAACCTGATCCAGGGCGATCTCGGCTATTCATTCCAGTACCAGGGCCGTACCGTCATGAGCATGATCGGCGACCGCATCGGGCCTTCCGCACTGATCGGCCTGCAGGGGCTCGTCTTCGGTACGATCATCGGCCTTGTGCTCGGAATCATCTCAGCGCTTCGCCACAACACCGCGGTCGATTACGTGTCGGTGACCATCGCCGTCCTCGGCATGTCGATTCCGTCATTCGTCTTCGCGGCGCTTCTTCAGTACTATATCGGCGTCAAACTGGGCTGGCTGCCGGTTGCGCTATGGGAAAACTATCAGAGTACCATCCTGCCGTCACTCGCCCTGTCTGTGACGGTCATCGCGACCGTTGCCCGTTTTATCCGGAGCGAAATGCTCGAGGTGCTCGGGCAGGACTATGTCACGACCGCTCGGGCCAAGGGGCTGAATGAGTCCGGTGTCATCTGGAAGCACGTCATCCGGAACGCACTTATCCCGGTCGTCACGATGCTTGGGCCGCTTGCCGTCTCGATCATGACGGGGACCCTCGTCATCGAGAAGATCTTCGGTGTCCCGGGGCTCGGCGAGCAGTTTACGCTGTCGATCCTCGTGCTCGACTACAGCGTCATCATGGGCATCACGCTGCTCTACAGCGCACTCTTTATCTTCGTCGTCTTCGTCGTCGATGTGCTGTACGGCCTGCTTGATCCGCGGATTGACCTGAAAGGGGGAAGCAAGGCATGACGACCATCCAGCCGAATGACGGAGACTACAAGAATCTCCGCAGCCAAGACCGTCCGGCGGAACCGTCCGCGGACCTGTTTGTTCCGCAACCCCTTGATGCAACGGCACGGGAGGAGCTGGCGGCGCCGGCACCGACTTTCTGGAAAGAGGCGATGGAGCGCCTGTTCAAAAACAAGGGCGCGGTCGTGTCCCTCGTCCTCCTGATCATCCTCGGCGCCATGGCACTCATCGGCCCGTCCATGAACGAGTTCACTTACCGGGAGCAGCATATTCCTCATTCGAACCTCCCACCGAAAGTTGCGGGGCTCGAGTGGCTCGGCTTTGACGGAAAAGATGTGAACGGCGTCGACCAGTACGCCCAGCGCGGCGTCGAAACCAACTACTGGTTCGGCACCGACGAGTTCGGGCGTGACCTGTGGACGCGTGTCTGGAAGGGGACGCAAATTTCCCTGTTCATCGCACTTGTCGCGGCATTCCTGGACCTCGTGATCGGGGTCATCTACGGCGGCATCTCTGCCTATTACGGAGGCCGCATCGACAACGTCATGCAGCGGATCATCGAGATCCTGACCGGGATCCCGAACCTGATTGTAATCATCCTGTTTATCCTGATACTCGAGCCGGGCATCCGGTCGATCATTCTCGCGATGATCATCACCGGCTGGGTCGGGATGGCGCGGGTTGTCCGGGGGCAGATGCTCCAGCTGAAGGGGCAGGAGTTCGTCCTCGCCTCACGGACGCTCGGCGCCTCGGATTCCAGGCTGATGAGAAAGCATTTGCTTCCGAACGTCATGGGTCCGATCATCGTCACCGTCATGTTCACGATTCCGACGGCGATCTTCTTCGAAGCGTTCCTGAGCTTTATCGGCCTTGGCCTTCAGGCACCGCTCGCCTCGCTCGGGGTGCTGATCGAGGACGGCTATGATGCCATCCGCTCGTTCCCGTACAAGCTGCTTATCCCTGCGGTCGTCATCAGCCTTGTCATGATCTGCTTTAACCTGCTGGCAGACGGGCTGCGCGACGCGCTCGATCCGAAAATGAGAAAGTGAGGGGTCAGACAATGGACAACCACATCCTTGAAGTCAGCAACCTGCATGTTTCATTCAAGACCCGCAACGGCGAGGTCCCGGCGGTAAGGGGCGTCAACTTTTCTCTGAAAAAGGGGGAGACGCTCGCCATCGTCGGCGAGTCCGGCTCCGGCAAGTCGGTGACGGCGAAGTCGATCATGCAGCTGCTGCCCAAGCAGAACACCATCATTCCCGAGGGCGAGATCCGCTACGAGGGAAAAGACCTTCTGAAGTTTTCCAAGAAAGAGATCCAGAGCATCCGCGGGTCGGACATCTCGATGGTCTTCCAGGATCCGATGACGTCGCTGAACCCGACGATGAAAATCGGCAAGCAGATCATGGAGGGGCTTTCCCGCCATATGAACCTGACGAAAAAGCAAGCCCGCGAGCGGGCAAAGGAAATGCTCGAGCTGGTCGGCATCCCGAATGCCGAAGCCAGGCTTGATGCCTATCCTCACCAGTTCTCCGGCGGGATGCGCCAGCGCGTGGTCATCGCGATTGCACTTGCCTGTAACCCGAAGGTCCTGATTGCCGACGAGCCGACGACGGCGCTCGACGTCACCATCCAGGCCCAGATCCTCCGCCTGATGAGGGGCCTCCAGGAAAAGATGGACACCGCGATCATCCTGATCACGCATGACCTCGGCGTCGTCGCCAACATGGCCGACCGCGTCGCCGTCATGTACGCCGGAGAGGTCGTCGAGCAGGGGACGCTGGATGAGATCTTCTACCGTCCGCAGCATCCGTATACGCTCGGCCTGCTGCGGTCGATGCCGAACCTGGACGCACCGCGCACCGAGCCGCTCATTCCGATCCCGGGTTCCCCGCCGGATCCCGCGACGCTCGGCACGGGCTGCCCGTTTGCCGCGCGCTGCCCGTACACGATGAAAGTGTGCCACGACCACAATCCGGATTACACCGCAGTCAGCGGCACACAGGCCGTGCGCTGCTGGCTGCAGGATGAGCGCACGCCGGATGAACATGTGCCGGAAGTGATCCGGAAAGGCCGGCAGACGTCGGAAATCGCCGCCGACCAGGCCGCCATCGATGCAGCGGGAGGAGTGCCGGTATGACACATGAATTGAAGGAACAACACACCACGAATGCCGGGCAGGACGACCTGCTTGTCGTCAGCGACCTGAAGAAGCATTTCCGCCTCAACCGGAAAACGGTTCTGAAGGCCGTCGACGGCATCAGCTTTTCGATCAAGAAGGGGGAGACGCTCGGCCTTGTCGGCGAGTCCGGCTGCGGCAAGTCCACAGTGGGCCGCACGCTCACCCGGATTTATGAACCGACGGACGGTGAGATCCACTTTGACGGCCTCAAGCTGAAAGGCCGCCTGGACGGGAAGACGAAAAAGCGCATCAACCGCGATGTGCAGATGATCTTCCAGGACCCGTATTCGTCGCTGAACCCTCGGATGACCGTATCCGAAATCATTTCGGAAGGCCTTGTCATCCACAATCCGAACATGTCCCAGAAAGACCGAGAAAAGCGTGTCCATGAACTGCTGCAGCTGGTCGGCCTGAACAAGAACCATGCAGGGCGTTACCCGCATGAGTTCTCCGGCGGCCAGCGACAGCGGATCGGCATCGCGCGTGCGCTTGCTGTCGAGCCGAAGTTCATTGTTGCCGATGAGCCGATTGCGGCGCTTGACGTCTCGATCCAGGCACAGATCGTCAACCTGCTCAAGGAACTGCAGGAAGAGCGCGGGCTGACCTATCTTTTCATCGCGCACGACCTGTCGATGGTGAAGTACATCAGCGACCGCATCGCCGTCATGTACCTCGGCAAGATCGTCGAGCTTGCCACGAGCGAGGAGCTGTACGAAAAGCCGCTCCATCCGTACACCCAGGCACTCCTGTCGGCAATCCCGCTGCCGGACCCGGAAAAGGAACGCACCCGCGAGCAGATCATCTTGTCCGGAGACGTGCCGAGCCCGACAGACATCCCGTCCGGCTGCCGGTTCCGCACACGCTGCCCGTTCGCGATGGACAGCTGCGCCGCAATCGACCCGGAATTCCGCGAAGTCGAACCCGGCCACTCCGTCGCCTGCCACCTGTACGACGAGGAGATCATGGCGAAGGAAGGCAAGGAACTGAAAACTGTGTGATGGTGGAACTCCCCGGCGCGCCGGGGAGTTTTCTTATTGGGGATAAGGGGGAGCGGATTTGGGCGTGCGATTAACCACAAGGGCTTGCCATTTGCGCCAAGATCCCGACGGCTTGCAACTAAAGATTTCGGACTCCCTCCTTGTACGATGCATCCCGTGCCCAATTCGGGTATACTGTTGCGTACCAACCCGGACAAAGGTCCGGACAGAAGAGGTGTTGCCCTATGGCAGAAGCGATTCCGATGAGCCGGTCACGGACAAAGACGACGAAACTGGTCATGCCGCCGGACACGAACCATCATGGGACCATTTTCGGAGGCCAGGTACTCGCCTATCTCGATGAGATGAGCGCGATTGCAGCGAGCAAGCATGCCGGTGCTGCGGTCGTTACCGCATCGGTTGACTCTGTTGATTTCGTCTCGCCTGCGCGAGTCGGCGACGTGCTCGAGATTGAGGCCGTCGTGAGCTCCACCGGACGGACATCAATGGAAGTGTTTGTCCAGGTGCACTCGGTGGACATCGTCACCGGTGCCCGCAAACTGACGACCGAATCATTCGTCACGATGGTCGCAATGGACGAAGAAAACAAGCCGACACCGGTTTCCCCGGTTTATCCGGAGACGAAGGCGGAAAAAGCGCTGTTCGACAAGGCCCCCGCACGCCGGGCAAACCGCCGGGAGCGCCAGCTGATCAAGCATTCATGACTTACAGGCCGTGAGCGGGAATCCCTGCTGCACGGCTTTTGCTTTTAGACACTGGCCATTTCCTTTGCTTTCGTAACGCAATTCTGTCAAAAAGGCGTTGGCGCCCGTCAGGAAATGGGAAATGAAACCTGAGAGTGATAAAATCGTAGGTAAATCAGGGGGGTGCTTGGATTGATGAGGGAAGCAATTTACGACCGGCAGACCGATCTCCGGATGCGCATGACGGAGCGGGACCGGATGAAAAAAAGGTATGAAGCAAAAGAGGCGGAGCGCGGCGAGGCCAGACGCAACTACGACCGGCTAAAGGCCCGTCTCACAAAAGAGCAGCAGGACGTCCTGAAGCTCGGGCAGTTTTCATTCGCCAACAAGTTCCGCCAGCTGACCGGCAAGATGGACGAAATCATGGAAAAGGAACTGAATGAGGCGGCGGAAGCCGAGCTGAAGTTTAATGAGGCCGAGAAGGTGCTCATGGACCTGGAAGAAGAGACGGCTGCGCTAAAGGCCGAACTCGACCGGCCGGAGTATGAGTTCCTTGATGACGACTGGGAAGCGTTCCTGCAGGAAAAGGAACTGTGGATGCGCAACAACGACGATACTGCGGTCAGGAAGCTCCAGCAGGTGGCCGATGAACGGGCGATGCTGCAGTCGCTCCGCAGGGAAATCGAAGAGGCGATCCATGCCGGCCAGGACGCAGGCCGGGTGCTGCAGTCCGCGATGAGCCAGCTCGGCAATGCGGAAGGGATGTCAATGTGGGATACCTTCCTCGGCGGCGGCATGATCGTCACGGCGATGAAGTATTCCAGCATCAACAGCTCCGATGACAAGATCCACCGCGCCCAGCGCGCGTTGCGACGGTTCCAGTCGGAGCTTGCGGATGTTGAGGAATTTGACCAGCATCGCCTGACGGTCAACAAGGGCGACTTCCTGAACTTTACGGACTTCTTCTTCGACAACATGTTCACGGACTGGATGGTCCACTCGCGCATCACGGAAGCAAAAGGTGAGCTGGACCGCGTCCTCGCCGATGTCGAGCGGGTTCTCCGCGAACTGCGTGACCGGCTCACGCGGACCGATGAAGAGATTGCACGACTTGCCGCTCGGGAGCGGGAGATCATCCTTTCATAGCCAGTAAAAAACACCCGGGACACAGGTCACGGGTGTTTTGCATGCATTGGCTTATTCCGCCACGCTTTCGGATCGGCCAATGGAGAAATAGCGCTCCGGATTCATTTCCCCTGCGTATCCTTCCAGGTCGAGGGTGAGGCCGGCCAGGTTCACCTTGTCCTCGCGGAAAACAGCAGATGGCAGGCTCGTTGTGAATGAGTATGTTTCTCCCGGTGCCAGTTCCCGGTCGGAGAACAGGGAGGCACGGAATGGATTGCCCTGAATCTGATTGTTATCGTTCCGGTCGTAGCTCGCATACAGCCGGAGGGCGACCAGACGGATTGAAGAACGGTTCACGATGGTGAATTCATAGCTGGTCGCCCGTTCGCTTCGGCTGATCTCACGGGAAGTCAGCTCAACGTTCTTAAGTTCTTCCCAAAGCCCGTCATCTGCCAGAACGGCGGTAGATTTCCCGGAACTGACATCTGTGGGCGGAGAGGCCGGGTCCGGAGCGGCTGTTTCGGGGGATGCCGAGGGCTCTTCAGTCAGTTCCGGCATTAGGAATGAAGCCCCGAGAAGGAGGAACAGTGCGGTAGCAGCCGCTGCGACCACCCAATAGATCGGGCGGGCTTTCTGCTTTCTCTCCGCATTGATGGAGTGGTAAAGCCTTTCTTCTTCGCGTGACGTGAACCGGATCTCTCTGTTCACAGACTGCTTCAGCTCCGAAGAAACGTTGCGGTCAAACGGATCCATTCGCTTCGCTCCTTTCCAGTGAACGCTTCAGGGACTCCCGGCCCCGCTGCAGCCGGGTCTTGACGGTGCTGACGTTCAGTTCCAGAACCTCGGCAATCTCTGATACGTCCATGTCCTGATAGTAGTACAGGATGAGGATCTCCTTGTATTTCGCGGGGAGCGCGGAGATCCGGCCAATCATCTCCTGGGAATGGTGCCGGCCCATCAGCTTTTCTTCGGCGGAAGGGCCGGTTTTGAACAGGCCGATGACCGGCTTGTAGACCAGGTTGCGGAAACTCCATTTCCGGTGATGGTCTTTGCACTTGTTGATGGTGATCCGGATCAGCCAGGTTTTATATTCGGACTCTTGCCGGAAGTTCCCCAGGTTCTTGTAGCAGCTGATAAACACTTCCTGGACAATGTCCTCGCACTCTGCACGGTCGTGGACATAGATGTAAGCAATCCGTTTTAGCTCGTCCGCATGCTGACGGACGAGGCTGTCGAACAGTTCACGGTGCCCCGCGCCGGTTTCAGCCTGACTGTGTGCCATGATGTCCAAGCGCTCACCTCCTTTTCAATGATTAGACGGATGCCAAAAGGTGCCGGACTCAAATCATTTGATAAGAGTTACTTATGTTAATGAATAAAAACAATCTAATTTTCTTATGGATAATTTAGTCGTATACTAATATTACCAACTAAAGAGGGAGGTGCGGTGATGGAATACATCGGGCTGTTTTTTATCGGGCTCGTGGCGGTGACGATCGGGACGCTTGCCGGAGGCGGCGGTCTGATCACGCTGCCGGCGATGCTCCTTCTCGGCATACCGGTCCACGCCGCGGTCGGGGCGAGCAAGATATCCAATACGGTCAGTTCGCTTTCGACGTTTTTGACGGTCCTCCTGAAGAAGAAGATCTCCTTTAGGGAATTATATTGGATCATGCCGGTATCTTTATCGGGCGGGCTTGCCGGCGGTTTTATCGCAAACGGGCTGAGCGAGGGGACGATGCTGACGGTCGCGTCGGTGCTGCTGATCGTGGCATTCATCTTCTCTTTCCTCTCAAAAGGGGACTTCAGCGGGGATGCAAAGCTGAAGCCAAGCAGGACCGCTGTTCCGAGCCTGTTCGGGGTAGGTATTTATGATGGCCTGTTCGGGCCGGGCCAGGCGACGATTCTCCTGCAGCTGTTTGGCCACCTGAACATTTCCTATATCCGGGCGATTGGGTTCGTCCGTGTCGCCACGTTCTCCAGTGCATTCGGAGCGGCAATCGGCTACATCACATCGGGCCACATCATCTGGCCGGTTGCCATCGCACTGATGCTCGGCTCGCTGACCGGGGCACGGGTCGGCGTCCATATCGCCGAGAAGATCAACCCGAAGTTCGTGAAGCCGATCCTCCGACTGGTCACGCTCCTGCTCATTGTCGAGATCGCAGCGGAGAACTTTCTATAATGCACATATCAAAAACGCCGGGTCCCCTGAGGGCCTGGCGTTTTTGATGTGGGCTGAATGTTACGCAACACCCTTTGAATGTTAAGCAAGTCCCCCGGAAGCGGAAGGCGTTTTTATTATGGGTAACCAATTTTTCCAAATAAATTCCGCGAATGACTTGCAAATGATTTGAATACCAGTGTACTATGTAACTAATACACCGGTACACAATCCGAGTCAAAGGAGTGGAGTTTTATGAGCCGATGGAAAGGGCTCTTGTGGAAAGAGTGGATTCAGGCGCGTCTGGGAATGGCGTTTCTTGTCCTCGCAGCTGTGCTCAGCATTGGGGTGGTGCCGTTTCTGCTGCAGCGCTATGCCTTCCACGAAGTTCCGGTGATGAATATTGCGTTCATCATCATGGGCTTCTGGGTGCTGGCGCTCAGCTATATGCCGGTGGTCAGCCTGCTTGTCAGCCTGCAGGCGGATATGAAACGGCCGGATATCTGGCTGCATTCCCCCGCACCGTCCTATGTTCTCGTCGGTGTCAAAGCGGTCTTTGCCGTACTGATGACCGTGGCATCCATGCTGTTTCTATTCACGGTCCTGGCCCTGGCCAATGGGCTGATTCACTTGTTCAGCGGAGGATCAGGCCTTCCGGAGGGTGTGCCGATCGGATGGTTCATGGGCTTCTTTGCGGAGGTCGGTACTGTCTCGCTGTTTCTCGGCATCATGCAGATGGTGCTCGGCTTCCTGTTCTGGACCATTTACCAGTGGCTGAAGAAGTTCACTAAAATCGGCGCGGTTATCCTGACAGGCGTGCTGGTCGGGGCAACGTTTTATGCGTTTCAGAAAGTGGCTCGATGGGGCCCTTATGAAAAGCTCGCGGGTTATGGTGAGATCCCGCTGACCTACACCGAACGCCTGAACCGGGTCAATGACTGGTCGCTGGATTTCACGGGGACAATTGCCGCCAGCGGAGTCGGGCTTGCCGTGATCGAGGCAATTCTCCTCGCGATGCTCGCCATCTATATCTTCAACCGGAAGGTGGCGCGATGAATGAGTTTTGATTTCCTGCCGGATAAGCCGATCTACCAGCAGCTGATTGACAGGATCACAGGTGACCTGATCCGGGGCGCCCTGCAGCCGGGCGAGAAGCTGCCTTCGGTAAGAGAATACGCGGTTGAGGCCGGCGTCAATGCCAATACGATGCAACGAGTGTATAAGGAGCTGGAGGGGATGGGCATTACCGAAACCAAGCGGGGCCAGGGTACGTTCGTCACGGAGAACGCCGAACGGCTCGGACAGCTGAGAGAGGAGAAGAAGGCGCAGCTCATCGATGATTTTATCCGGAACATCGAGGCGCTCGGCTTCACGGAAGAAGAAATTGCAGAGTCCATGACGAGGAGGAGACAGCCATGATCGAGATCAGGCAGGTCAGCCGGTCATTTGGCCGGCTCCGGGCGCTGGACGGCGCGACCGCGACCTTCGGGCTGGGGAAGATCATCGGCCTGGCGGGCGAAAACGGAAGCGGAAAATCGACACTGCTCAAAATTATGGCGGGCGTCATGGGGGCGGACTCGGGGGAGGTCCTTCTGAACGGCCATCCGGTCACGCGGACATCCGCCGGCAGCCGAATTGCCTACATGGCGGATGCCGACCTGTATTATCCGTACTTTACGACTGATGAGCTGCTCCGCTTCCAGGAGTCGCAGTATCCGGACTTTTCGATGGAAAAAGCGCTTGAGGCAGCAGAATTTCTGAACGTCGACCGGAAAACCAAGCTGAAAAATCTGTCAAAAGGAAACCGGGGACGGGCCAAGATCGTAGCAACATTAGGAAGGGAAGCGGATGCCTATCTGCTCGACGAACCGTTTTCGGGACTTGACCCGATGGTCCGGGAGTCGATTGTAAAAGGCCTGATCCGGTTCACGGATCCGGAACGGCAGACCGTCATCATGTCGACGCACGAGCTGCACGATGTCGCCCCCCTCCTCGATGAAATCGCCGTACTGAAAAACGGGCGGATCGCCGCCCACGATGCTGTGGAAGACATCCGGATGGCGCAGCCGGGCGGCCTGACCGCATACTTGCGCACACTCTACGAAAAGGGACGTGAACCGGTTGGCAAACCAAGCTGAGCCGATAGTGGAACTAAAGCACCTTTCGAAGACGATCCGCGGCAAGAAGATCCTTGACGACCTGAATCTGCAGCTTTATCCGGGACAGGTCACCGGGTTCCTCGGGCCGAACGGCGCGGGGAAGACGACGACCATCCGCATGATGGCAGGACTGATGAAGCCGACATCCGGAGAGGTGTTCGTCGCAGGCAAGTCCGTCCAAAACGATTTCGAGGCGGCCATGTCCAACATCGGCGTCATCGTCGAGAACCCGGAAATGTACAAATACATGACCGGCTATAAGAACCTCGTCCACTTTGCCCGCATGCACAAGGGCGTCACAAAGGACCGCATCATGGAAGTGGTCCGCCAGGTGGGGCTCGAGAACCGGATCCATGAGAAAGTCGGCACGTATTCACTTGGCATGCGCCAGCGCCTCGGCCTGGCGCAGGCGCTGCTGCACAATCCGAAGTTCCTGATTCTTGATGAACCGACAAACGGCCTCGATCCGGCCGGTATCCGGGAGTTCCGGTCGTATCTCCGGAGCCTTGCGGAAAAAGCGGGCGTATCCATTTTCGTCTCAAGCCACCTGCTGTCAGAGATCGAGCTCATGTGCGACCGGATCGCCGTCATCCAGAACGGCAAGCTGATCGACATCCGGGAGATGAAGGAAGATACCCGGCCGCACCATTACATCGAGGCCCTGCCGGCAAAACAGCTCAGGGCGATCCTTGAGTCAAAAGGCTACGAGCCTGCCGAATCCGGAGCCGGGTTCATTATCGAAGAGGGAGTGCAGCGGATACCGGAACTCGTGAAAAGCGTGATTGCCGGAGGCCTCGACCTTTATGCCGTCCGACCGCACCGGAAGACGCTTGAAGACGAATTCATCGAAATGACGGGAGGCGGACAGATTGCTGAAGCTGTTGCAAAATGAATGGATGAAGCTGTGGAACAAAAAAGCGACATGGGTCATGGCCATCCTTCTCGTCGCCGGCGTGGCCGGCATGATGGGCCTGACCAAATGGATCTCCACAACGGAAGGAAACCGGGCGGAAAGCGGAGGCGTGTCTGTCGAGGGCCAGGCGGATGCGCAGGACTGGCGGATGATGGCGGAAGCGGAGCGTGAGGGAATTGCCGCTCAGCTCGCCGACCCGGATCTCTCTTCCTCCCGTGAGGCGGAGCTGAAAGAAGAGCTCCAGATCGTGGAGTACCGGCTTGCGGAAGATGTCGAGCCGCACGGCAGCTACAGCCGGCAGCAGATGATCAAAGATTCGTCGGGCATCGCCACGTTTGCCATGCTGTTCGCCATCATCGTCGCCGCTGGAATCGTCGCCACGGAATTTTCGGACGGGACGATCAAGATGCTCCTCGCCCGCCCGGTCAGGCGGTGGAAGGTGCTGACCTCGAAGTTCGCGGCGACAGCATTGTTCGGAGCCTTGCTCACAACAGTCGGCTTTGTGGTTTCGATTGTCATGGCGTACATCCTGTTTTCACCTGACGGCGGGACGGAGCTTGCGGTGACAGGCGGGGAAGTGACCGAAATCTCAGCATGGGTTCCGGCAATTTACCACCTGCTTCTCGCGTTCGTGAATATCATCGTCTATACGACGTTTGCCTTCATGATCGGCAGCGTGTTCCGCTCGGGAGCGCTCGCGATCGGGCTGTCGCTGTTCATCTTCTTTACCGGAAGCACGGTGTCGGCACTCTTGAGCCGCTATGAAATTGCCAAGTACCTGTTCTTCTCCCACGATCTCGTGGCAGTGGCACAGGGCATGACGTTCCTCGAGGATGTGACGCTGCCGTTTGCCGCCGCAGTGCTTGGCGCGTATGCCGTCGTATTCCTGATCGTAAGCTATCTCGTCTTCTCGAAGCGGGATGTCACTGCATAACAAATTGCCCTCTCCATGATTAGGAGAGGGCATTTTTGATCTTCGGGGAACCACAATGGCGCCGGATGCGTTACAATGGAAGGATCATTTTATTTTGCTTCCTGTAAGCAGGAAAGCGTCAGTGAGAAGGTTAAATGTTATGAAAAGAATAGCAATTATCGACTCCGGGAGCGGGGGACTGACCGTCGCCAATGTGCTGTTCGGCCAGCTGCCCGATGAGCGGATCATCTATGTGGGCGACCACGGAAACTGCCCTTACGGCAACAAAAGCCCCGAAGAGATAAAAGATTTGGTGTTCGGCGTCATCCGGTATCTGGAGCAGTTTGAGCTCAAGATGCTCATTGTCGCCTGCAACACGGCATCGGCGCTGATGCTGGACGAACTGAAAGAACGGATGGACGTGCCGGTCATCGGGGTCATCGAGCCGGGCGCGAGAACTGCAGCGGCCACGACCCGCAACCGCCGGATCGGCGTCATCGCCACCCAGCGTACGGTGGAGTCCCATATGTACCGGAAAATCATCCGGGAAAACCGGGCCGGACTCGAAGTCCATGAACAGGCCTGCCCGAAACTGGTCTCCTATCTGGAGAACGAGGAAACCCCGGAGGAAGCACTCAGGGAAGTCCTGGAAGAATACCTGGGGCCGCTCCAAAAAGAACAGGTGGACACGCTTGTGATGGGCTGTACCCACTACCCGCTTGCCGAGCAGCAGATCCGCCGTGTATGGGGCGGCGATGTGAACCTGGTCGACCCGGCAAGGGCAACGGTCGCAAAGGCGGCCGAAGTGCTCATGGAAAGCGGTGAGACAGCAGATGCGCCGGAAGGGGAGCACCTATTCTGCACGACGGGTGACGTCCTTGATTTTGAGGAAAAAGTGAAGAAGTGGACACCTGTCAGCCAGCCGGTAGTCCGTTATGTCGAGACCCGGGCATGAGGCCCTGAGGCCATAAAGAAGGGAGGCTTCCGGAATCGGAAAAAAGAACAGGAAAAAACATCCCGCCGCTATCGCCGGCAAGGTAGCCGGCATGGTAATTGCCGGGCTGGTGGCGGCCGGGGTGTGGCTGTTTGTCCAGCGCGAGCTTGATTTCCGCGAAGAACTGGAGACGCGCCCGCTTCCGGAAGGCCTCCATCCGATTGTCGGGCAAAAGGCACAGGAGCTTGCCGGCCTTGCCGCCGAGCGGGGCATCCGCATCGAGATCACGGACGGCTTCCGTTCCCATGAGGAGCAGGACCAGCTATACGAACAGGGGCGCACCGCATACGGCCCCGTTGTCACCCATGCAAAAGGCGGCCAGTCCTATCACAACTTCGGGCTCGCAATCGACTACGCCATCCGGACGACGGACGGCCGTCTGGTCTGGGACACCGGCTACGACGGCAATGGAAACGGGAAGAGCGACTGGTTTGAAGTCGCAGACATCGCCAAGGAACTCGGATTTGAATGGGGCGGCGACTGGAGCGGCTTTAAGGATTACCCGCATCTGCAGATGACGTTCGGCCTCTCGACTGCGGATCTGGACGCCGGCTGGCGGCCGGAGGACACCGACAAGTATGAGGCCCTGGCCGGCGAAACCGAATAGAAAAGGGACTGTTCCGCAAACCGGCGTATGCCGATGCGCGGAACAGTCCCTTTTTAAAGTCAGGATCAGTCGTTGTTGCTGCCCGTGAAAGTCAGGACGAGGCCTGCAATCGTACCGATCGCGATGAATCCGAATAAAATAGCCAGGATGATAACGAACCACATATCAGTCTCCACTCCTTTGCAGGCAATTCAGCTTCATTATACCATCGGTCCGCGGCTCCGGCAACGAGCGGCTGGCTTGTCGGGAGCAGGAATGGGTAAACTGTCGGCAGGATGTCATTTTTAAAGGAGTGAACCATATGGACTGCCGTTCCGACGAAGAGCTGTATCAGCTCGTTCAGGAGTCGAGAGTGCATACAATTGAAGGGATGGTCCCCGACTATATCCCTGCACTGGCCAAAGCGGACCTGAGCTCGCTTTCCGTTGCGATGGCGTTTCCGGACGGAAGCTGCTATTCCGCCGGGGATATCGAAACGAAATCGACCCTCCAGAGTATCTCGAAAGTCCTTGCGCTCGCGCTGGCACTTCTTGATAACGGAGAGGAATACGTCTTTCAGCGCGTCGGCATGGAACCGACGGGGGACCCGTTCAACTCGATCATCAAACTTGAGACAATCGCACCGCACAAGCCGCTCAACCCGATGATCAACGCCGGCGCACTGGCCGTTTCGTCAATGATCAAGGGCGATAGCGTCGAAGAGCGGCTCGGGCGGCTGATTCAGCTGACAGAACTCATCATCGGCGAGGAAGGCATCGGCTACAACGAAGAAGTGGCCCAGTCAGAGCTCGAGACAGCCGACCTGAACCGCTCGATGGCCTATTACCTGAAGCAGCACTGCGTGATCGAGGAGGAAGTGGACGCTGTAATCGAGCTCTACACAAAACAGTGCGCAATCGAGATGAACTGTGTCGACCTGGCCAAAGTCGGGCTGCTTCTTGCGATGGACGGCAAGCATCCGGCCACCGGCGAAATGATCCTGCCGCCGCGGGTCGCCAGCATCTGCAAAACCTTCATGGTCACCTGCGGCATGTATAACGCCTCCGGAGAATTTGCCATCCGCGTCGGCGTCCCGGCCAAGTCCGGGGTCTCCGGCGGCATCATGGCCTCCGTCCCGCAACGCTGCGGCATCGGCATCTTCGGACCTGCGCTCGACGACCGCGGCAACAGCGTCGCCGGCTGGGACCTGATGGAGAAAATGTCCAAAAAATACGACCTCAGCATGTTCTGAGAAACCCAAAAACGGCTGCTCCCGCCCCAAAACAAAGGCGGAAAGCAGCCGTTTTTCCTCGTTTCCGAAAGAAAAACCAAAAAAATCGTCGATATGCGTAAGTGCATATTTCTGTTGCTAAAAACTGTGTAGAGTAGTAGGTAGGAAAGATTCAGACACTCCCGGCCGCCAAGTACTGCATCTTGTACTCCTGCAAGATCTTCTTGTAGTAATCGAGACCCAGAAGGTCAAAGAAGAACAGCGCCTTTTGGTAGTTCTCCGAGATTTCAGAGGCGGAGTGGCCAAGTTTCTCAAGGATCGAACCTTTTTGGTAGTAGAGCTGGCCTAGAGCAGACATTTCACGCTGAGTTATAGAGAGGCGAATACCTTCTTCGGTAATTTCAAAAGCCTTCTCGTATTTTTCTTGTGAATATAGTAATTTTCCGACATTGTACAAAATAGTAATTTTCATTATTTCATATTCATCAGCAGCAACTTGCTCCTGAAGAATTTCTTCAAAGATTTTCATGCTCTCATCAAATTTTTTGTTTTCCGCAAGGATTACGGCAATTGCATTCTTTATGCGTGTCTTAAGCAGTATGTCCATTCCGGTTACATTGACATCAGTGAGTCTATATAACTCTGTAACACAATAACGATAATCCTGCTTTTTAAGATAGTAAAGACTCACATAAAAGTACGATTCTAAGTAAGTTTTTAATTCAGGGTGAAGAAATTTTCCGCTATTTAAAAGGGTCTGCGTGTAATCATATAGACCTTCGTAGTCTTTCTTTGAAGAATAATTCTTCACATCGTTCAACATCTGTTGTTTTTCTTCAAAGTCGTCATGAATAAGTACTTCGAAGAAGTATGAAAGCGGAAGCTTTAATTTCATAGAAATGGCTTGCAGTGTATCAATACTCGGATACGAGTCGCCTTTTTCCAAGCGGCTGATCTCCGATTGATTGCAGATGCCGTCTGCCAGTTGTTTTTGGGTCATCTTGCGGATTTTGCGCCATTTCCGGATTTCCATTCCGAGGCGAACCTGATTCATATTCCATCACCCTTTTGGCAAATGGTCCAGTCGGATACCGGCTGTCCTATCTCTATAGTAACGGAAAATTTCCGCAGTTTGTCAACATTGTACGAAAATATGTTTGCTGTCCAAGCCACGAAGAAAGGATTGAGGAAGCATGAACCTGAAACTGAACCAAACCAAAACTTCCGTCCGCTTATCAGAAGTTGCCATTGCGCAGGTGCATGATCTGCCGGCTTCAGTTATCGATTCCCTCGTCCTGTCCTCTTCGATGAATCTGGTTCAGCGGCTTTCAAGCTATAGGTCCGCAGTTTCAGAAGCGTGGAATTCCGCTGAAGAGGTCCTTCGCCGAGCCGGAATGCAGACTGTTGAAGAACTGGAGCGGAAAATTCCCGAACTGAGCGACAGTGATTGGGAGACAATCCAACTTTGGGTCAAGAGGAAAACGGAAATGGATGATGCCCTGGAGCGGTTCAAGCTGATCTACCGGATGGGCAAGGAACAGGCAGATGCCAAGTTATTCGGCATGACAAGAATTCCCGCTCTTCAACGGAAAGTTGCTTTGAAGTACCCACAGTTGCTTAACACCGATACGGGAATGCGGGAAGAAACTTCAGAAGCTCTCCTGGGGCATCTGCTCCAGTCCACCGTGGAAAACGGAGAGTCGGGTACGACAGAGGTCCGCTTCCGCCTGGGGGAACAGTCCGAAACTGAAGAACTAGCAGAGGTTCTTCCCCAGGTACGCATCCGGCAGTCGCTTGTTTCCCGTTGGACAGATGCAATGGCATACGATGACCGGCTAAACGAAGGCTTTACATTCAAAGTGAACGACGGGCTGGTCATTCAGAATGGAAAAGACGGATTGCTGGTCGCCGATGGCATTGAAGTCGGCGGTACACCAACTGTTCATGAGTATATTTATCCCATTGACGACGGTCAGGCCGCAGGCCATTTGAAAAAAGGCGTCGCCAGAAAAAAGAAAGACTGGATTCGATCACTGCAGGGTGCCGGCGGGAAGGCTAAGTTTCAGGAATTGCTGTCAAAAGAGATCCTGGTACCGGTTTTGCCGGAAAAACAGGCTGAACTATGCCCGCTCCAAGGACTCGCGTCGCTGGTTGCAAGAATCGATTCTCCTAGAGCGAGAAGGCTGCGCAAAAGTTTACTATTCCTCGAAGTGCTGCTTGATCAGATGGAAAGCTGCATCCCCGCTGCTTTGCCGGCACTTCGCGAAAGGGCTGCCCGCTCCGTTGAAAGGATTCACCGGGTCTTGCCGGTACGACTTACAGGACGGTTGGCGGAGGGTGATTGGTTCTCAGAGCATCAGTTCTGCAATGAAAAAACGATCGGTCTACCTGAATCTGTCCGCGAAGACCTGGAGGCCTATGTACAGAAACCCGGCATCACCATTGTCCGGTCTAGCATAGCGGATACGGTAGCCGGGTGGTTTATTGAACTGTATGGCCGCGGAGCCGAGTGCAACGATGTCCTTGGATTCCTCACTCATTGTGCGTCACGGCTGGATGCGGCAGAGGAAGTGAAAATCGTAGAGGCTGACGCCAAACTGGCTGTTTCCGGTGCAGGAATGCGGAAACCGACCGGCCTATCCGAGATGGTTCCGCACGGCACGCTTTCCTTCCGGGTGGCTGCCCGTTCCGAGCAGGCGATGAAGCGGGGCGACTACCAAATCCTTGCCGAGTGCAGACAGGGCGGAGACGTGCCTGAAGAAGAACAGTGGATCCGGGAGTTGCTGCCGGACGCAGAACCCCTCTGGTTTTCTTACGGGTCCGATTGGACTGGTAAGACCAAGAACTTTAGTGGCCGGCAGCTCCTATGGCCGACCGACCGTCAGTTCGCAGGAAGAGGCGGTAAGTTCCTGACGGTGTCTGATCTTAAAATTGCACATGATCCGGAATCGGATACTTTAGTCATCCTCGGTCCTGAGGGGATCCCGGTTGCACCTGTTTATACCGGTAAAATTCCGGTTCACCAACTGCCGGATCGCATCCGGCTTTTCCTGAAGCTGGTCCATCCTTGGGTGTATCTTAAGGACGGCCGGAGCGGCAGGATGAGGCCCGGGTATTCGCCACGGCAGACAGAAGGACGTGTGGTTACCTCACCTGCGGAATGGCGTATTTCAACCGGCGACGTGCCGCTGCAGGAAGTCGGGGAGCCTGAATCAGACTATTATCTCCGTCTCCATGACTGGCGGGTACGAAAAGGGATACCGCAAGAAGCCATGTTTGCAGTTGTCGATTCGAAATTCCCGACGGCTGCCTGCAGCGGCAATGAAGAACGGTATATTCACTTTGGCAGTCCGCGGCTGATCGGGAGGTTTGCCGGGTCCCTTGCAGAGGGCGATATGCTGATTTTGACCGAGGTGTTTCCGGAGCGCGGTGCACATGCCATCGGGCGCTCGGGCCAGCCTTGCGTCACAGAGTTCAAGGTAGCTGTAAAGTGGGTTTGAATGGAGGATGAACATGCAGCGAGAAAAAGAATGGCACACATACAGGTTCTATCCTAAATACGAATATCAGCTGGACGAAGTCGTCCATCAGATTGTGATGCCGCTGGCTTCCGATTTGACGGGCGAGGTCCATTACTACTATTATCTTCGCCGAGAAGATCATCATGGACATCACATCATGGCAGGATTCCGTCTGGCCGATGAGGAGGCGGAGCGCCTGCGGTTCCGGATCCGGCATGACTGCAATCAGCTGCTCCACGCGATGGAGGATGAAAGGCCGAGACTCAGGAGAAGGCAGCTGCCGTCCGAAAATCCGGCCGAGCAGCAGCCTGCAGTCCGGCCATATAAGCGGGAGCCGGTCTTCGGTGAAAATCCGGCCGCAGGCATTGTTTGGCCGGATCTGCTTTTAAAGCGGTCGACTGACCTTGCATTCTTTATCATCGAAAATGAACTCCTGGGAGGAACAGACCGCGCCGCGGCGGTTACGCTCATGATGCATCAGGCGATCCGTTCGGGACTTTGCAGTACCGATGCAGCAGTCCGGTTCCTGGAGAAGTATGCGGCTCATTGCATCCAGACTTCTCTTGATCCCGACCTTTCGGAAAGCCTGGATCGTGCTGTGGCTATGAACGAGCGGGAATTCCGCAGCCAGTGGACGCGGTCGCTTAATAACGTTCACCTTCTCCGGACGATCCGTCCGTTCATTGAAGAACTGGCGTCTGTCCGTCATCAGGTAGAGGACCAGCTGATTCCGTCACCCCCTTTTGAGGAGTTTCTGTTCCACTATCTCCATGACACGAACAATCGGCTTGGCATAAGCCATGAGGAAGAGGCATACATCGCGAAACTGCTACATAAGTCACTTGAGAAAAATTCAAAATATGCATAATTGCATATTTACAATGAATCTTTCATGCTATACTGAACTAAATCACACGGAAGGATGGATGGAAAAATGAAGAAAAAACTCTTCATGACATTTGTGATGGGTGCATGTGCATTTGGCCTGTTCATGGGTGGCGCAATGCCATTAACTGAATTACCATACGAGATAGTAACTAGATAACTTTTAAATGTAAATAAATAACCCGCTCCCCACGGAAACAATCCGTAAAGGGAGCGGGTTTCTTTTGTTTGTTCAGTTCGACTTTTGTTCCTTCAGCAGGTCGCGGATCTCGCGCAGCAGTTCTTCCTGTACGTTGAGTTCTTCTTCCGGTTCTTCCACCACTTCTTCTTCCTTCTCACGTTTCAGCTTCGTGAGGAGGCGCAGGACCATGAAGATGGCGAAGGCGATGATCAGGAAGTCGAAGACGTGCTGCAGGAAGATGCCGTAGGTGACTTCCGCTTTGCCGACGGTCAACTTCAATCCTGTAAAGTCAATGCCGCCGACGAGAATGCCGATCAGCGGGGTGATGATATTCTCAACGAGGGAGGAGACGATCTTGCCGAAGGCGGCGCCGATGACGACGGCGACTGCCAGGTCGAGAACATTGCCCTTGAACGCGAATTCCTTAAAATCTTTCCACATGTTTTTCATTCCTTACGGGTTAAAATACCGGCGTGTAGGCGGCTCGCGCCCCAGTGTAGCCCAACTGGATAAGGAATGGAAGGGGCTAACCGCACAAAAATCCCCAATTTTCGACACGGTAGAAAATACCTGTACACCCAAAGACAATATGGTTGTGCTGCGCGGACTGTTCGCATATAATGGGAACAAACGTTCTTATTGGAGGGGACAGGATGCACGGACTGTTGATGAAATGCATGAAACGGCACCAGCTGGCCGACATGATTTATATTGGATCAGATGGGAGCATTACGAAACGGCGTGTACGCCTGCTGCGCCTCCGCCAGGACAGCGTGACGGCGTATTGTTTCCTCAGGCAGGAGCGGCGCACGTTTAAAATTGACAGGATTTTGTCAGTTCGCCCGGTGTATGGCCAGGAGAAGCAGCCGGGATAATAATAAGCAATAGGACCTTTGGCGCCGGTGTTTTTGGGGCTTCGGACTCCTGCCGGCGAAATTCGCATGTGATTTTGTAACCGTTTTCATTTCGGTTGAAGGAAGTCCGGTCGTCGGGGACGAAACCCTCCGGTGGAACAAGAACCGAAGAGGGGGAATGGATGGATGAAGAAAAGCAGATTTGCGGGGCTGACGCTGTCGGCGGCACTAATGCTCTCGGGTGTGGTGATGATGCCGGCCGACTTCGGAGGGCAGGTCACCGCAGAGGCGGCGAAGCCTGGAAATCCCGCAGCATTTGACCAAAAGGTAATTTCGAGGATCGATGCGGATCGCATATATGCGGACGTGCATCATTTGAGTGAAACAATCGGGCCGCGGGTTGCAGGAACCGCGGAGGAGCGGGAAGCCGCTGCTCTGATCCGCGAGCGGCTTGAGTCGTACGGATATGAGGTCGAGGTCCAGGAATTCAGCATCCCGGACACGATGACCGGTCACCTGGCTACGTCAAACGGGGACGAAGTGGAGGCTTCCTTCCCTTCCGGCTCCGCAGAGACACCGGAGGAAGGGCTGACAGCGCCGCTTTATGATGCCGGCCTTGGCTCGCCTGCCGAATTCACAGCTGAGGCGGAAGGGAAGATCGCACTGATCAGCCGTGGCGGATTCGCGTTCCGTGAGAAGATCGACAATGCCGCAGCGGCTGGTGCTGTCGGAGTCATCATCTATGACAACAGCGAAGCGTCCGGTCCGCCGAACATGAGCATCGGTGAGGATGCGCCGCTTCCGGTTGCCGGCATCAAGAAGGTGTCCGGAGAAGCGCTTCTTGAAGACGTTGTGTCAACGGGCGGAACGGTCACCCTGAAAGTGGATGCCATTACCGGGCAGACTTCACAGAATATTATTGCCACACGTGCGCCGAAGCATGTCAGCAATCCGGACATCGTCCACGTGTCGGCTCACTTCGACAGCGTGCCGCTGGCGCCGGGTGCGAGTGACAATGCGACCGGAACGGCGACCGCGCTTGAAATTGCACGGGTGCTGAAAAGCTACCCGATCGACAAGGAAGTGCGCTTCGCCTTTGTCGGGGCGGAAGAGATCGGCCTGGTCGGTTCCGCCCATTACGTTTCGACGCTGACCGAAGATGAAGTGTCCCGCAGTATCGGAAACTTCAACATGGACATGGTCGGAACTGCATGGGAAAATGCGACAGCCATCTTCATGAACACGCTGGACGGACAGCCGAACGCCGTCACCGAGGCGGCACTTGCCGCCCAGGACAGGATCGGCACGCCGTCCGAGCTGATCCTTTATCAGCGCGGCGCTTCGGACCATGTGAATTTCCATGAGGCGGGCATCCCGGCGGTGAACTTTATCCGCCGCGAACCGGGTACGGCGGCACTTGAGCCGTATTACCACACACCGCAAGACACGATCGAGCATGTCAGCAAGGAACGCCTCAAGGAAGCGGGCGACCTTGTCGGGTCCGCGCTTTACTCGGTCATCCGCAAAAACTGAACAGCTGAATCAGCCGTCCGGCCATTTGCCGGGCGGTTTTTCTTGCTCCGGTATTTTGTTTTACAAGATAGTTGACGTGGAGGTTCCCGGCCGCTACCATGATAAACAAGATAGTGGTAGTTGGTTTAGCAAGATACTGGAGGAGATCGGAATGACGACAAGCCAGATGCTGAAGGGGGTGCTGGAAGGGTGCCTTATGGCCATCATTGGCAGGGGTGAGACGTACGGTTATGAGATGGTCGAGAAATTGGGGGAATACGGGCTGACGATGGTGAGCGAGGGAAGCATTTATCCGGTGCTTCTCCGGATGCAGAAGGAAGGGCTGGTCATGACGGTGATGAGACCGTCGCCAAACGGGCCGAAGCGCAAGTATTACAAGCTGACCCAGGCCGGCGAAGGAGAGCTGGAAGCTTTCAGAGAACGCTGGAATGTGATGGCGGGGGCCGTCGGGAATCTGCTGGAGGGGAGCGGAAAAGATGAAGCTGTCGAAGAGAAGTGAAGAGTTTATCGCGAACGTCCGGATGTACCTGATGACGTCGGGCAAGAACGAACGGGAGATCGATGAAGTAGCCGAGGAGCTGGAGGACCATCTGGCAGAGCTTGAGCGCCGCGGGGAAAGTGTGGACCGGATCACAGGAGGATCGCCGAAGGAATACCTTGAATCGCTGGAACAGGAGATGGACAACGATTATGCCGGGTGGCTTAAATACGTGCCTGCATTTCTGCTGTCCTTTGCGGCTTTTGCCGCCATGGGCCCGGCCATCCGGGGAATGTTTTCGCTGAATCTGCTGCAGCTGGTCGGCTATCCGGTTGTCGCAGCTGTCGTCATCGTGCTTTATCGTGCCATGTTCCGCAAGATGGCCGCCGGACAATGGAGCAACAAAAAGTTGTTTTTCGCGGGTGGCGGACTGTCGATGCTGTCCGTTCTCCTGTTTATAGGTGTTCTTCTGGTAAGCTCCTTCATTCTGGATCCGTTCTACACGGCCGGCCGTACCGGAAACCTGGCGGTGATCCTGCTGTCGGCTGCGGCGTTTGCAGCGGCTGCAGTGATGATGGGCTCATGGTTCCTCATTACGATTCCGGTTGCACTTTTCCTGCCGGAGTGGCTGATTCTTTCCATGCCGCTCCAGGAGGAAGCCAAGATGGTGGCATCGGCCTTCATCCCGTACATCGCCGTCGCCTTGGTCATCGCAGCACACCTGTTTTACGAAAAGCGCAAAGTCGATCATGCATAAAAAACCCGGCAGTCCCTCCGCTCATGCGGCCAGGCTGCCGGGTTTTTGGAATGAAGGACTGAGGAACATGCTCTTTTCAATAAGCAAAAGCCGGCTTCCCATCGGAAACCGGCTTGTCCCATTTTATTCGAACAGGGTGACGCTGTATGCATCCAGCACATATTTCGGTATAAAGAAGCGTGCGGTCATGAGCGGGTCGACAATCTGGCTGATCTGCGACTGTCCGGCCGCGCTCATCATCATGGCCAGGTCTGAGAGATCCAGTTCCGTCCTCGGAAGGAGGAAGTCCGCCATCTCTTCCACGGCCGCTTTTGCCGCCTCATCGAGTGTCGGTTTCGAGACGAGGAACGCGATGCCGTCTTTGTTCTCGAGGAGCGGGTGACGGAGGGCGCCTTCCTTCACGACTTCAAGCGTGACCGTGGCTTTGCCCGGCACCTCAATGCCGGAGACACCGATTTCCCCGTCGCCCATCGCCGCATGGAAATCCCCGAGTGCAAACAGTGCGCCTTCCGCGAATACCGGGAAGTAGAGCGTGGCGCCCTCTGTGATCAGTGTCGTGTCCATGTTGCCGCCGTGCGCACCGGGCGTCCCGCACGGCACGGGTTCGCCTTCAGGAGCGACGCCGATGACACCGATCATCTTGTTGAGCGGAATCTTCAGCTTGTCGTCAAAGACGGCATAATCGCCCTCGATGGGGATGATCTTGGACGCCATTTCTTCCTGGCGGTGGCCCAGCACGCCAAGGTCAGGGCCTGTCGCCATGACGCCCTGGCTACCGATCTCGAGCTTCTCGATCCGCACTTTCAGCACATCGCCCGGCTGTGCGCCTTCCACAAAGATCGGTCCGGTCGCGGGATTGATCCGGTTCCAGTCGATGCCGCCGATCTTCGTCTCGGCCGACTGGACCTGGTTTTCAAAGCAGTCATAGGTTTCAATTTCAATCGTCGTCCCGGATGCCACCCGTTTTACAGGTTCATGGGTTTTATCGAACGCATAAATTACATCATTGCACGCCAACGTTTCTGCCATCACCGATGCCCCCTTGTACACTTGTGTTGCCAATAGTCTATCAATTGGGGCGCTTAAAAACCAGCAGAAGCGCATGCGCCCTGCGGGCAAACTGAGGTGGTGACTCCCGGGGTATGAGGTAGTAACTCAGTAGGTTTGGGGTGGTAGCTCAGTAGGGGGGAGGTGGTAACTCATCGTTTCCAGGCTCCCATCTGTAATGCCCCATGTCCACACGCTTACCCCCGATCACGGGCACCCCTTCTTCGCGCAGGCGCTCTTCCTGTTCAAAGGCGGCCTCCCCGTCCCTGATGACGATCTCGCCCTTTGCATTCACGATGCGGTGCCAAGGGATTCCATGTTTCCGGCTCATGGAGTGGAGGATGCGGGCCACCTGGCGGGCGGCCCTCGGGTTGCCGGCAAGCCGTGCGATCTGGCCATAAGACGCGACCGTTCCCGCCGGCACTTCCTTCAGGAGCTTCACGACTCGCTCTGTAAAGTCTTCCATGGCTCCGCCTCCTTGCCGGCCGGGATGAGTTCCGGGTTCCGTTCCGTGTACCATCGGTCAAACTGTTCTGCGGCTGCTCCCGGCAAGTCTTTCAGTTCTTCGACGTGTACCGGCTTCGCGCGGTTGGTCGTGCCGATTGTGGCGACACCGAACCGCTTCTGCAGCCAAGACTGGGATGCAGAAGCCTCGATGACCTTTTCCCGTCTCGTGAGGAATGTCTCCCTCCACAGGCCGCCTTTCCTGAACTGGACGAGCGGGCCGCGGATGGCGTAGCGGGTGTTGCGGTAGTCAAAGTACCTCAGGAGATAAGTGAAGGAGAAAAGTGCCGCTGCCAGGAACGGCCAGTCCGGGACATACGGAAATTCCGGTCGCCAGAAGTAAAGCGCAATGGTGCCGATCACGGCAATCCACGGGAAGCGGAGCATCCTGACGGTCAGCGCCGCCTTTGGAAGACGCTCCATGCCGTCCAGTAAGCGGACATCCGGAAGCAGTTCGCCGACCAGCTCCACCGCGCGCTGTTTGGGCAGAAACGGATAAAGGGAGCTGATGTCTTCCAGGTTGTCCTCGAAGCTGCCGACGGTCACGAGTTTTGCTTCCGCGAGCCCGAGCAGCCGCTTTATTGGGGTTTCCGTAATCTGGATTGCCTGAACATTCTTTTTCCTGACGGAGAGCGACTGCTCGGTCAGCACGCCCCGCCTGATGTAGATCCGCTCATCATCCGACGAAATAATGTAACGGCCGTACTTCAGGTAGGTCCGGATGATGCCGAACGCGATTGCCGCCAAGGCAAACAGGGCGATCGTGATGCTCATCACGAACCCGGAGCCCGCCAAAAACGACAGAAAGCCTTCAGCACGGCTTTCAATGTCAATAAAGTCATCAATGTTCGAGTATACCGTCGCGAGCACGGGAATGAGCGCGATAAAACTGAACGACAGGAAGGAGGCCTTCAGCACGTCCTTGAGCTGCGCCGTGAAGTGAACAGTACGGGCCTTTTCCGGAAGCGGTTCCTGAATCTCTGAAGCTTCTCCCTCCACACTTTCCGTCCCTGGCACTGCCCGGGCAGCCTCCATCCGCTCCCTGCGGTAGCCGTCCAGCGCCTCTTCGATCCGGGCGGCTTCCGCTTTTGTCACAGCAGGGAATTTCACGCTTGCATCCTCGCCGTCCGCACCGGTCTCAAGCGTGAGTGAGGTGAGGCCGAACAGCCGGAGGACGGCGGGCACCTGCCGGTTGACGTTCTGCACGCGGCGGAACGGAACATTGCGGTGCTTCCGGGAAAAGACGCCGCTGTCGATCTGCACCGAATCCGCCTCCAGCCGGTAGGTCGTGCGCCACCATGACAGGATGATGTTCAGGATGGAAATCGAAATCGCCGCGATGAAGATCCAGCGGCCCGCGACCACCCATCCGGCATCGGAACCTCTCCTGAGGACAAACAGGAAGATAAAAACAATGGCGCTGTTTTTGATGAGTTCATAAAGGGCGAGGATGATCCTCCCCGGATGCATGCGCCGGTTTTCCATCATTCATCCTCCTCCCGGATCTTCGCGAGGCGGGCGATCCTGTTACGGAATTCCTTCGCTTCCTGTTCCGGCAAAGCCGGGATGGAGTGGTTCGAGCCCATCGTGCCGACCGTCAGCGTGTACAGGCCGAATTTGCGCAGGAGCGGGCCCTGTTCGAGTCCGACATATTGGACCTTCGTCATCGGGACCGTCTGGTGCTGGACGGTGATCACGCCGTGCCGCAGCTTTACGAATTCCTCGTCCGCACCGTAGCGCCACGTCCGCTGAAGGATGACCGGCTCGATAAAGACCGAATACACCGCCGACAGTGCCGTCAGCCCGCCGAAAACCCATAGCACCGTCATCGCCCAGTCCCACCATCCGAACCGGCTGCCGGCGATAATCAGGCCCGCGAAAACGAGCAGTGTGATTCCGTGGCCGATCGTGTTCGACAGGCGCCATACCGTCACCGCCTTTTTTGATATTCTTCCTTCCGGTTCCCTGATGTCGAGTTCCATTGTCCAGCACCTCCGAATGATCTTATTTCCTTTACGGAACGATGCGCGAGAAGGTTTCACAGAACCGGCCCAACCGTTCTTCCGTATACGGTATCATGAGAACAGAAAGACGGGAGGTGTCCGGATGAAGCAATGGGTGATGGCGGGGCTGACGGCCCTGATGGTGCTGGCCGGTGCCGTCCCGGCAGCTGCAGCGGAAGTGAAAGTGAGCAGTTCCCAGGTGCGCCTCTGGATTGGGCCGGAGGGTGCGGTAAGGGTCAATGAAATCCATACATATGAGATCCCTGAAGGGACAGGAGAAGTGTTGAGGGACTTTACTTACGGCAACCATGAGAACGTGATCGGCTTCCGTGCCGGAGAGGTGGACGGAGCGGCGCGGGTCGGAGAAGTGGAAGATGATGAGGTACGGCCCGTCGCGGTGCAGGAAAACGGAACCGGCTGGGAACTGCTGCTGGACGGAAGGGGCGGAAAGCGGACGTTTCTTCTCTCGTATCTGCTGGAAGATGCGCTGAAGGTGTACGACGGGTACAGCGATCTCGAGGTGGGCCTGTTTTCCAGCACCAGCTACGAATTTGAGGGGCTCCGGAATCTCGAAGTTTCCGTGATCCTTCCGGGCAATGCCGGCGCCGCTTCAATCCGGCCATATACGAGGAACATGAACGGCTCCGAGGTCGAGCTGAAGGACAATGGCGTCATTTTCCGGGATCCGATCGTCGAGGAACCGCTGGATGCGTCGTACCGCGTATTCTTTCCGTCCGGGGACATGACGGAGGCGGTGAAAAGTGCCGCTCCGGTGCCGCTGGAAGAAGCCGTGAAGGCGGAGGAGGAGCGGTTCACCCATGCCGCCGCCGTGCGGGGGCACCGGGAAACGTTTGAGAAAGCCGGGTTTCCTCTGGCCCTTGCATTTATCCTGGCCGGCCTTGTGAGCCTGGCCGTGCCCCAGCGGCTGCCCATTACGAGAAGAGATGAGGCACTGATCCTTTCCCTGGATCTCGTTTATCTGCACTTTGTCCGATGGGCGGGTCGCTTCACGCCGCGTGCGGCGGACGCCATGCTGTACGGGCTGCTCGAGAAGGGGGCAGTGTCCGTCACCGGCGGGCCGGATGCAAAGGTCTGGGAGGTGAAGGGCAGTACGGACCGGCTTGAACCGCATGAGCAGCTGTTCATCAGGAAGCTGTTCCGGGATACGGTCGGCCGGAGCACCCTCGGACCGCGGGAACTCGAATCGGACAGGGCAGAAAAAGCACTGAGGGAGTGGCACGGGGCTGTCCTTCACATGCTGGAAGAAGCCGGGACGATGAACCTCAGGATTCCGAAGCGCGTGCTGCTGATTTCAGCGCTCGTCCCGACGGCCGCCGCCATCATCGGCGCGGTCGTCGCCGCGATGCCGGCGGGATGGCTTGCGGCATTTTTGGCAGGCATAATCGTCTTCTTGTATGTACATATGAAGAAAATGCACTGGCGCTGGCTTGCCGTTGTATACGGGGTTTACCTGACCTTCGGCGTGGCTGCGGTTGACGTGCCGGGCACCGGGGCGGTGATCCTGCTGTTCGTCATCGGCTATCTTCTCGTGTGGCTCTTTTTCCCGCGTACGCTTCTCGTATCCCGGTTTGCCTACCGGGTGAAGTATGCGATCAACCGGCTGATCTACACCGACGACCGCTTCCGATTGCCGGACGGGACGCCGGAAGAACGCCGGCTGCGCGAGCACCGGGTACACATGCTGGCCCCGAAATTCAGAGGGCTGGCGCGGTTATATAGGGACTGGGTGTAGGAAGGGGTGAATCGGATGGGTGACCTGATTGTTCTGCTGCTCGGATTCCTGGAAACGCGATGGCCGACAAAGAAAAACCGCCTGATCAGCCGGCGGATGAGGCGATTGAAGAAAAGCGGAATCTGGAACGGTCTGAACGTCCGTTACGGCCCCGTCGTGCTGGGCAGCACGGAATTCCGGGAATTTATTCGGGAACAGGAAGTGGAGACGATCCTTGACGACCCCGGGCGTACGGATGAATTTTTGCAGGAGCTTGACGGGTATGTAAAAGAGCGGGGATTGTAGGGGATTGCCATAGTACGAAAATGCTGATCTAAAATCCCGATTCCCATTTTTCGGGGCCCAATCCCGTATTAGTCCGCCGGCCTTGGGCCAACTGGCTTGCCGGTATTCTCCGCCGTCATGATTGGCCGAACCGTAATATCCCCATTAATGATAATCTGGCAAGATAAACGCAAACAATCTTCGAACAGCTGATCGTCGATTCCTATATTCGTGAAGGCGTTCTTTTCCCTGGTGGTGACCTCCAGGTAATCACCTGCCAGAACTTCTACTCTGCAAGTCGTGCATTTGGCATTTCCTCCGCAGCGATGAAGGATATTTACGCCGTTATCTTCAAGTGCCAGCACTAATTTTTTGCCGTTCTGCGCTTCAAAAGTATCTCCGCCAACTACAGTTACATATGGCATCGTCTGATCACCCTCTTAAAATGATTCTACAGTTATTCTCTTCCTTCACCATTTTTAGTACGAACACAATAAAAAGCATGCGGACCGCCAATGGGTCCGCATGCTTTTTCTCCGTTCATGCAGCGGTTACTGCATGCCTCCCTGATTGCCGGCCGGTGAATAGGCGTTCAGGATGGCCTGCATGTCCTGTTCTGCCAGCTGAGGCACCTGGTAGTAATGGTGCTTGTTCTGGTAGATCGACAGCTCGTAGGCCATTTCGATGCAGTTCGGCACCGAGTCGGCGAGCACGCGGCGGACGACCGGGTTTGTCGTCTCCAGTGCTGCGGCCGTGCAGGCTGTCGCGCCGGCTTTGTGGCCCGACAGAAGGAAGCCGGAGATGGCTGCGTCGTTCAGCTCCTGCGGAGATTGCATCGGCTTTTTCGGCTGGGACTGCTTCATGCCGTACACCCAGTCGTTGCCGCCCGCCATCTTGTAGCTCTGCGTCGGCATCTGCGGGTCGGTTCCCGTCTTAAAGCAGTCGACCAGCGTGTTGTAGGACTGCTGCATGAACCGGTACTGGCGGTCGATGATATCGATGAGCTCCGGATCCTGTGCATGCGGGCGCATCAGCGTCGACATGTCCATCGCGCCGATCATCGTCGACAGCACTTCGTGGACATCGAACACTTCGTGTCCGCCGTGGTTCATCTGCTGGCCCACCTGTCCGGTATGCATGTTCGGGTGCGTCATGTTCTGCTGATCCTGGCCGAAGTTTTGCGTCATCTGCATATTCCCTCCATTTTTCATGATGGCCGAACACGGATAGTATCCACTTTCCTTCACCTGTTATGCATCCGCTATAATGGACGGTAACTGGAGGGACAGAACGATGAAAAAATTGGAATTTGAAACGGAGCGGCTCATTCTCCGGCCATACCGGGACGCGGACTATGCCGCATGGCTCGCGGGACTTGAGGGCAGGGGAATATCCAGCGGCCCTTACGACGAAGGCAGGCCCCGAGACCTGTCCGGCGCCACGGAAGAGTGGTTCAGGGAATGGATCCGCGGATTCCATGAGGCGGCGGAAGCGGATGACATGGTCATCCTCGGAATCTTCCGGAAGTCCGACGGGGCGAATATCGGCAAGGTCGAACTGATTACGATTCTCCGGTTCGACTACGACTGGGCCATGATGGGCTACCATATCAACAACCAGTACTTCCGCCAAGGGTACGGCAGGGAAGCCGTATCGGCCGCTGCAAGATTCTTTATGCGCAAGCTCGGGTTCCACCGGATCGAGCTCCATATCCGCCCCGACAATCTTGCTTCCCGGCGGCTGGCGGAAAGCGCAGGGTTCAGGTACGAAGGCACGCGGAAGCAGTTCGCGAAGGAAGGCGGACTCTGGCGTGACTATGACATTTTCACTATGATTAAGCAGGAAAAGGCAGGCTGTCATTAATCGACAAGTCCTGCCTTTTTTCGACAGAAAGACTTTGGAACTATTTGAATTGCGCGTCTAATCTTGTAAGATAGTGAAGAAGGTTTACTTCGCGTGTCGAAGTGGAAAGAGAAGAAAGGTCTGCCCATACATAACTTAAAAAAGAATAGGGGGAAGCGTCATGAAACGATTTAAGTGGGTGCCGGTTCTGCTCATCCTGATGCTTGTTTTGTCCGGATGCAACGGATTTACCAAAGGCGGATCCGGCGCTGAGGAAGTCGAAGCGGAAGGCGACAAGGTCACACTCGATTTCTGGACGTTCTGGGGATCTGAGATCCGCCGTCCGATCATCGAACAGATCATCGAGGACTTCAATAATTCCCAGGACGAGATTGAAGTCAAGCATACTTTTATTCCTTGGGGAGACATCTGGACAAAGGAACTTGCGGCGATCGCGGCGGGCGACCCGCCTGATGTGGTCATCAACGACATCAACGCGACCGCACTCCGCGGAAAGAACCAGCAGGCAGAGAACCTCTCGAAATACCTGGAGGAAGACGACATCTCCGGCGACTTCTATGAGGAACTTTGGAATGCGACCCTCTATGAAGGCGATTCCTATGGCATTCCGTTCAACACGGACACCCGTGTCCTCTTCTACAACAAGGACGCTTTCGAAGAAGCGGGACTCGATCCCGAGCAGCCGCCGAAAACATGGGACGAGCTGCGTGAGTATGCGGACAAGCTTGACGTGAAAAACGGCGACAAGTACGAGCGCATCGGTTTCTATCCGCTGTTCGGTGTCGGGACGGACGTCTGGATGATGAATGCGGACAATGTCAACTTCATCGACGAAAACAGCGAAGTCCAGGTTAATACGCCGGCGAAGCTCCAGACGCTGGAGTGGCTGAAATCATGGCACGACAAGTACGGCGAGAACAACATCAACTCCTGGAAGGCACAGATGGAGAGCCAGCAGGCCAACCCGTTCTTCTCGGGTGATCTCGCGATGCTCGTCCAGCAGCCGACCTTCTATACACAGATC
Organism: Bhargavaea cecembensis DSE10; assembly: GCF_000348905.1. Taxonomy (GTDB): domain Bacteria; phylum Bacillota; class Bacilli; order Bacillales_A; family Planococcaceae; genus Bhargavaea; species Bhargavaea cecembensis. Next base: position 145,103 of record NZ_AOFT01000007.1, on the reverse strand, counting down.
CGTGACTACGCACCTGACCTGAACTTTGGTGTCGCACTTCTTCCTGAGAAGGAGCCGGGCAACGGCCATACGAGCTGGGGCGGCGGCTTTGTCGCCGAAATCCCTTACGGCGCGGAAAATCCGGATGCGTCATGGGAGTTCATCAAGTACCTGACGGGCAAGGAAGCGCAGGAATACTGGGCGGTCAAGAACTTTGATAACGTCGCAAACGTAGAGGCGTCAGAGAGCGCGGCTTCGAGCGATGAGTTCGATGACAACGGCAAGATGGTGTATGAGCTGGCCGTCGAGGCGATGCCACAGACGATGCTGACACCGGTTCCGCTTGCAGCCCCGGACTTCACGACATTGGTCAATCCGGAATTCGACAATGTCTACCTCGGCAAGAAAACGCCGGAGCAGGCGATGAAGGATGCGCAGGCGGCAGTGGAAAAGCTGATTGAGCAAAATGCGAACTAAGCGGTCATAAACAGGGAAGGGGGGCGGAGCCGCCCTCCTTCTTTTCATTACATAAAGTCACGACAAGGAGGCTAGACGGGATGGCCGGAAAGCGCAGATTCAACTACAAGACGAAAGAAGGACTTCAGGGGTATCTCTTTATCCTCCCGTGGATCATCGGATTCATCGTATTCACGGCGGGCCCGCTGCTGTTCTCCTTTGCAGCAAGCTTCACGAACTATAACGTCACCTCACAGATGGACTTTATCGGGCTGAGCAACTATGAAAAGCTGTTCTCGGGTGACCAGCTGTTCTGGACATCGCTTTACAACACCCTTTATTATGTCCTGTTTTCGGTGCCCCTTACGACGGCCGGAGCCATTCTTTTGTCGGCGCTCCTGAACCGGGATATCCCGGGCATGCGGCTGTTCCGTACCATCTACTACCTGCCTGCCGTTCTGTCCGGGGTCGGTGTCTACCTGCTCTGGATGCAGCTGCTTGAGCCGGGGACCGGCATGGTGAACACGGTCCTTGCCTGGTTCGGCATCCAGGGGCCGAACTGGCTGTTTGACCCTGAATGGACCAAGCCGGCACTGATTTTCATGAAGCTGTGGAGCGTCGGGGGCGGGATGCTGCTTTATCTGGCTAGCATGCAGGGCATCTCAAAGAGCCTGTACGAGGCGGCCGAGATCGATGGCGCCAATGCCTGGCAGCAATTTACCCGCATAACGATACCGATGATCACGCCCGTCATCTTCTTTGATATCGTGACGAGCCTCATCGGCGGCTTCCAGATTTTCCAGGAGGCCTATGTCATGTCGAACGGTGAGGGCGGTCCGGTCAACTCGATGCTTTTCTATAACCTTTATATGTGGCAAAAGGCGTTCGAGGCGTTCGACATGGGCTATGCGATGGCGATGTCGTGGATCCTGTTCGTCATAGTTTTTGCACTGACGATCGTCAACCTGAAGCTTGCACCGAAATGGGTGCATTATGAAGGGGGCGGGAAGTAATGGTCAAACAGACAGCCGCCGCACGCCCGAAGCTTTCCAAACCGAAAGTCTCGCATTTTGAAACCATCCAGGGACGCAGGCAGGCACTCAACGTCATCAACTGGGTCCTGCTCGCGGCCGGCAGCATCCTCATGCTGTCCCCGCTCTGGTGGATGCTCGTCACGTCCGTCAAGACAATGCAGGAAGTGATGACCTACCCGCCCACGTTCTGGCCGGAAAGCTGGAACTGGAGCAACTACATGAAAACGTGGGAAGCGGCCCCATTTGACCTGTATACGGTCAACACGCTGACGATCACGATCCTTGTCGTGATCGGAAATGTGTTCGTGAACTCGTTTATCGCCTACGGATTCGCGAAGGTCCCGTTCAAGGGGCGCAATGCGCTGTTCGCGATTGTCCTGTCAACGATGATGATCCCGGGATTCGTCACGCTCATCCCCCAGTATGTGCTGTTTGCGAAGTTGCAATGGCTGAACACGTATTATCCGCTGGTGATCCCGGCGTTTTTCGGGAGCGCGTTCAACATCTTCCTGCTCCGGCAGTTTTACATGACGATTCCGGATGAGCTGATCGAAGCGGCCAAGATGGAAGGGGCGAGCCACTTCTGGATCTGGTGGAAAATCGGCCTCCCGCTCACGAAGCCGGCGCTCGCAACTGTCGCCATCTTCTCGTTTAACGGGGCGTGGAACGATTTCCTCGGACCGCTCCTTTACGTGAATGACGAAAACCTGTACACACTTCAGCTCGGTCTCCAGGTGTTCAAGGGCCAGATGAGCACACAGTGGAACTACCTGATGGCCGGATCGCTTCTTGTCCTGCTGCCGGTGATTATCCTGTTCTTCTTTTTCCAGAAGTACTTTATCCAGGGCATCAACCTGCAGTCCGGAGGGAAGTGACGCCGTGCGGCTGATGAATCCGCCGGCTGCCGCATAAAGTGGGAAGCATGCGGACGAAAGGGGAAATGGACATGCTGAAAATCGAAGTAAAACGCACGGTCAGGGACACGGAAAAGGCGGAGCCGGTCCGGGAATTCAGTTTCCAGGCAAGCACGCTTGTCCTGCTGCTTGCCTTCCTGCCGGTCGCCATCCTGCTTCTCATGCCAAGACCGTTCAACCAGACATTCAACTTCAATCAGGCGATAGGGGAAAAGGAGAAATCACATGGTCAAGATCGAACTCAAGAACATCTCCAAAACGTATGACAAAGACGTCACGGCGGTAAAGGACTTTAACCTCGAGATTGAAGACGGGGACTTTATCGTCCTCGTCGGGCCGTCCGGCTGCGGGAAGTCGACGATGCTCCGCATGATCGCCGGACTTGAAGAAATCACGGACGGCGAGTTCGTGATGGACGGCCGGCTCATGAACGACGTTCCTCCGAAAAACCGGGATATTGCGATGGTGTTCCAGAACTACGCGCTTTACCCGCATATGACCGTCTACGACAATATGGCGTTCGCATTGAAGATGCGGAAATTCAAGAAAGAAGAGATCAAAAAGCGTGTCACCGAAGCCGCGAAGATCCTCGGCCTCGAGGACTATCTGAAGCGGAAGCCCCGTGCCCTCTCGGGAGGGCAGCGCCAGCGCGTCGCACTCGGCCGGGCGATTGTGCGGGATGCCAAGCTGTTCCTAATGGACGAGCCGCTCTCGAACCTGGACGCGAAGCTCCGTTTCCAGATGCGCGCGGAGATCTCCAAGCTCCACAACCGGCTGAAGACAACGACCGTCTATGTCACCCACGACCAGACCGAGGCGATGACGATGGCCACCCGGATCGTCATCATGAAAGACGGCGTCATCCAGCAGGTCGGCGCGCCGAAGGACGTCTACGACTATCCGGAAAACACATTCGTCGGCGGATTCATCGGATCGCCCGCGATGAACTTTTTCAGCGGGGAAGTGCGGGACGGCGAATTCATCACGGCCGACGGCATCCGGCTTCCGCTTCCCGAGACGAAAGCACAGGCGATGAAGGCTGCCGGCTACGGCGAAGGCCCGGTTACGATGGGCATCCGGCCGGAGCATGTCACGCTGGAGCCGCCTGCCGCTGCAGGCCAGTCCCTTGCTGCCGTGGACTCGGAGGTCATCGTTTCCGAGCTGACCGGAGCGGAGACCCTTCTTTATTCGAAACTCGGCAGCCAGGAGCTGATTGCCCGAATCGACTCGGGACTGGACCTCCGAACAGGAGAGACCGTCCGGCTTGCCTATGATATGGAACTCGCCCACTTTTTCGATGCCCGGAGCGGAGACCGCCTGAAGCTCGGGGAAGAAGCGGCAATCTCGGTATGAATGACAAACGCCGTTCCGGAAATTGCCGGAACGGCATTTTTATTGATTTTTGCACATGCTAAATATCATTCAGATTGCTGGTCCTTATTTTGTGTCTCCGCCGCGTCCCGTGCCTCTTTCTTGATGTCATCCAGTTTTTCCTCGGCCTTTTTTGCAGCGTCATTGGCTTTTTCTGACCATTTGCCGTTCTGCTGATTTTTATCGTTTTCTGCGTAGCTCTTCATCAGAATCGCTCCCTTTCTGTTCTTGCTCCTATTATTCCCGGGTGTCCGGGAACGAAACAGCCTGTTTTTCTCCGGCCCGATTGGGGAAAAGTAAACCGATTACGGCTTTGAAGTGGAGGAGAAGAAAAGTTGACACTGCCGAAGGACGAGACATCACAGATTGAAGTCAGCACAGAGTACGGCACACTCCGGCGGGTGATTCTTTGCCCGCCGCGCTATATGGCCATCGAAGAAGCGATCAACGAAGTGCAAAAGCAGTACGAAGATGAAAACATCGACAGGGAGCGGGCGATGGATCAGTACCGCGCATTCCGCGATACACTGTGTGCTCACGGTGCGGAAGTGATCGAACTGGAACCATCCGAGGAATTTCCTGAGCAGGTGTTTACCCGCGACATCGGATTCGCGGTCGGTGACGAGCTGTTCATTTCCCGGATGGCAAGCGAGATCCGCCAGGGCGAGGAGGAAGCGCTGGAAAATCTTCTCCGCGAAAAAGGCATCCGTTACCGGAAACTGGACGGCGGAAGGATTGAAGGCGGGGACGTCATCGTCGACCGGGACATCGTCTATGTCGGAGTCAGCGACCGGACGTCCCGCGATGCGATCCGGATGCTGTCAGAGGAGCTCCCGGAACATGAAATCATACCGGTCGAATTTGACGGGAAATACCTGCACCTCGACTGTGTCTTTAATATCCTGTCGCCGGAGACGGCACTGATCTTCCCGGAAGCGCTGAACCCGGAAACCGTTGAGAAGCTCGGCGGTAAATATAATCTGATTGACGTGAACGCGGACGAGCAGTTCACGATGGGCACGAATGTCCTGTCAATCGGCGCGGGCAAGCTGTTCAGCCTGCCCGTCAATCCTGAAGTCAACCGTGCCATGCGTGAGCACGGCTATGAAGTCATCGAAATCGACTTTACGGAAATCATCAAATCGGGCGGCTCGTTCCGCTGTTGCTCGATGCCGGTGGAGCGAAGCTGACTATTTCCCAGAAATTCGACTCATTTCCCGGGAAATAACGTTATTTCCCGGGGAATCGACAAAACCAAAAGGGGAGGAATCAACATGTTCGACTACACGAAGGAAACGGTGAAATCCAGAGAAGAAGCGATCCATTCCCTTAAAGACGAGTTGGCCGGTGTGAAATTCGGCGTGCTATGGGAACTCGACATGACCGATACGCTGCAGCAGAAAGGGCAGGATTTCGACAAACCGATCACGATCCTCGAAGTGTGCAACCCCGCGGCAGCGGCTGAAGTACTGAAGCAGAATATGAGAATCGGGTATCTGCTTCCGTGCAAGGTTGCGGTCTATGAGGAAGACGGAACCACCCGGATCGGCATGCCGAGGCCGACGGATCTTCTCGGCCTCACCGGAAAGGAAGAGATCCTCCCATTTGCCGGAGAGATCGAAGAGACCCTGAAAGGCGTCATTGACCGGGCGGCGAAATAAAAGTGAGCTTAATGTTAGCTTGATTCAACCTTAATATAACCGCATATTGCCACTCATGAGAATGGGGAGGCCGGCAAGCCTAAGAGGGTGAAGGGAGGTTATGACCCGTGCGCCACGCCATCTGGCTGCCGGCCTATTTGCTATTGCTTTCCGTCCTTTTTGTCACAATCGTCCGGGCAGAAGGTTCCGGGGAGGAAACGGAGCAGTCCATTGCTGAAGAGCGGATGAATCTTTACATGACGTACGAGACGCCTGCCGTCCCGTGGCATACGCTGGCTGCAATCGACCGGTACGAGCGGAACATCCAGCGTGTCCGGAATGATCTGGAGGAGATCGAGGGTCCCATCGCGTTCCGCTTTGAAGATGAATTCTGGGCAGGCGCCCCGAATCCGAAGCAGAAAGAACATGATCCGGCCACCATCGAGTTTTTCGAAGGAGGCGGCCTGGACGGCAACGGTGACGGCAAGGCCGACCCGGAAGATCCGGAGGACATTCTTTATACACTGGCAAACACGATCGGCAACAAAGGCGGAGACGTGCAGGACCGGCGTCTCGCGCTATACGAATTCTTCGGCAGCGAAGAGGCCGTGCGGCAAATTATGACGATAGACGAACTGTTCCGCAGCTTCGGCACCATCGAGCTCGACGCCCATGTGTTTCCTTTGCCCAAGACCCACCACTACACCTACAGGAGCACATGGGGCGCCAGACGCGGCTGGGGCGGCCGACGGATGCATGAGGGGACCGATCTGTTCGCCTCGTACGGTGTTCCGGTCCGTTCCGTTACCTATGGCGTGATCGAGATGAAGGGCTGGAACGAGTTCGGCGGCTGGCGGGTCGGGATCCGCGATGCTCACAACGTATATCATTATTACGCTCATCTCTCGGGCTTTGAAAAAGGAATCGAAGAAGGGCAGGTCGTCGAGCCTGGAACCGTCGTCGGCTATGTCGGCAGTTCCGGCTACGGCAAGGAAGGCACTTCCGGCAAGTTCCCGCCCCATCTCCATTACGGCATGTACAAATTCGACGGTCGCTCCGAGTGGGCGTTCGATCCATACCCGTCGCTGAGCCGGTGGGAACAGGAAGAAAGGAAATAGCGAAAGGGCCTTCCCGATGCGGGAGGCCCTTTTACTCTTGGGGAGGAAAGCGCAGCACAAACCTTGTGCCGGCACCTTTTTGGCTTTCGACATCGACAGTTCCGCCGTGCAGCCTGACAAGCTGCCGCACGATCGACAGGCCCAGGCCGAATTCCCCGAACGGGTTGGACGTCCGGGAGACGCCTGCGCGGTAGAAGCGGTCCCAGATACGCTCGACATCTTCCGGATCGATGCCTTCGCCGGTATCATTGATCTCGATGACTGCTGACCCGCCGTCCATGTACCCCCGCAGCGTGATCGTCCCCTCACGGGTGAACTGGATGCTGTTTTTCGTGATGTTGATCAGGATTTGGGTCAGGCGGTCGTAGTCGGCGAAGACGAGGACGCTGCTGTCCGCTTCCGCACGGATGGCGTTGCCTTTTTCTTCGGCGAGCGGCTCCAGTTGCTCGGCGATCAGCGGCAACAGCTCATCCAGCAGGATCTCCGTTTTCTCGAGCGTGATCTGGCCGGAGCGGATCTTCTCATAGTCCAGGTTTTCATTGACGAGACGGATCAGCCGGCGGGTTTCCTTGCCGGCCAGGGCGAGCGCCCGCTCCCGTTCCTGTTCCTGGATCATGCCGTCCCGGAGGCCGTCAAGCGTCCCGCGGATCGTCGTGAGCGGCGTGCGCATCTCATGGGAAACATCTGCGATAAACTGCCGCCGGCGGTTCTCAAGCCGGTCGATTTCATCCATCGATTCCTCCAGCTGTTCCGCCATCCCGTTAAAGTCCTCGGACAGCTCGCCGATCTCATCCACTTTTGAGGAGGGGACGCGCACCGAATAGTCGCCGGAAGCGACGAGTGATGCCGCGTTACGCAGCCGCTTGAGCCGTTTTACATGGAAGGCGGACAGGCCCCATCCGAGCAGAAGGGAGGCGGCAAGCGCCGCAAGCATCGCCCAGAGCAGGTAGCGGTTCAGCTCGGAAATGATCTCACGCGACCCGGAGATCGGGGAAGTGAGCAGCACGCCTCCGGTGAACTGTCCGCCCCGGATATAGGGCAAAAGGGTGAAGGTGACTGCGACATCCGACCGCTCAAACTCCTGGTTCACGATGATGGCCTGTCCGTTCCGGATCTTGTCCCATTCTTCCTGGCGCAGCTTAATGAGAGACGCGGGCCTGCCCGAAGAGTAGATCACCGCGGAGTCCGAGTCGAACAAACTGAACTGGATGTCCCTGCCTTCCAGTACGCGCCCATATTCGCCGAGGATCCGCCGGGTCTGCCCCGGCTCTTCCGACAGGTCGCCCATCAGATTGCGCCCGTAGGACACGAGCTCATCGGTCTTGTCCTCATAAATCAGCTGCTCGGCGAAGTGGGCGAACAGCAGTGTCAGGATGAGGAAGGCGATCAGGAGGACGCCGATATGGCTGGCGATCAGCTGATAGAGATACCGGAACTTCATCCGTCCGTCTCCTCGAACCGGTAGCCGACGCCCCAAACCGTATGGAAAAACTGCTGCCCGTCCGATTCCGTCTTGGAGCGGAGGCGCTTCACATGCACGTCCACCGTCCGGTCATCGCCGTAGAATCCGTATCCCCATACATTTTCGATCAGCTGCTCACGCGAGAAGACCTGTTTGGGATGACGGGCGAAGTGGGTGAGCAGATCGAACTCCTTCGGTGTGAGGCCGGGCAGCGGCTCGCCGTCAAGACGCACTTCCCGGGTTTTCTCGTTGATCAGGAAATGCCGGGTCCGGATGATGCCTTCTTCCTCCGGCTGCGGCTGTTTCCCGTATCGGCGGGTCACGGCGCGGATCCGGGCCATGAGCGCAGCCGGGCTGAACGGCTTCGTTACGTAATCGTCCGCTCCGGTTTCAAGCCCCGTCACCTGGTCTTCCTCGCCGGTCTTCGCCGTCAGCATGATGACCGGAACATCGAGTCCCGCCTCGCGGACTTTCCGGCAGATCGTCACACCATCCATGCCCGGAAGCATCCAGTCGATGATCAGGCAGTCATACTCGCCCGTCATCGCCTCCCGGTAGCCCGCGTCCCCGTCTGTTATAAATGTACCGTCGATGCCTTCCTTCGAGAAAAACATCCCGATCATCGACGCCACGCTCTCGCTGTCTTCAATGACGAGAATCCTCACTGCCTCCGCCTCCTTTCCCATCAGATCTCACTCCTTTCAGTATAATCAAAGCTTTAACCTGCCTGCAAAAAAGGAAGGTGCCTGGCGCCCGCAATAAAAACCCGCCGGCAACCTGCTCCCGGCGGGCACTGCCCCATCAAGACGGGGAAGAAGCTTTATTCGAGCCGAGCGTGACCGGGACCTCCGTTTTCTTGCCTTCACGGTAAACAGTGAACACGGCCTGGTCGCCGACTTCAAGTTCGGAGTAGAGGTAGCGGCGCAGTGCCTGGCCGTCCTCGATCTCCTCGCCGTCGATGGCGGTAATGACATCGCCTTCCTTGATGCCTCCCTTTGCAGCGGCGCCTTCCGGATCGACACCCGCGATGTAGACACCCTGAGAGATGTCGTTCGGCAGGCCTTCGAGGTAGCCGCGAGGAATCTGGGCAACATCATACATCGAGATGCCGGCGTAAGGCCGCTCGACATGGCCGGATTCCATCATTTCCTCAACGAGCGGCACGACATCATTGGATGGGATGGCGAACCCGAGGCCTTCGACGCCTGAGCCGCCGATTTTCAGGCTGTTGATGCCGATCACTTCGCCGTTCATGTTGACGAGCGCGCCGCCGGAGTTCCCCTGGTTGATGGCGGCATCGGTCTGGATGACGTTCATCTCCCATTCGCCGGCGGACGTGTCAACACTGATCGAACGGTCGGTCGCGCTCACGATCCCTTCCGTCACGGAGCGTGACAGCTCGAGCCCGAGCGGGTTGCCGATCGCGACGACCGAGTCTCCGGCGCGGAGCGCGTCAGAGTCGCCGAATGCAAGCGGTTCGGCATCCACCAGGTTCGCATCGACCCGGACAACGGCAAGGTCGCTCAGGGCGTCCGCGCCGACCAATTCGGCCTCTGCACGTTCACCGTTTTCCAGGGAGACTTCGAGTTTGGATGCCCCTTCAACAACATGGTTGTTCGTCACGATGTAGGCGGACTCATCGTTTTTCTTGATGATGACGCCGGAGCCCGTGCCCGCAGGGATCGATTGGCCGCTGCCGGCGCCGCCGAACGGGTTGCGCTGCTGTTGCTGCTGGTAGTTCACGATGCCGACGATCGAGCCGGAAACCTGCTCGACCATATCGGCAAGCGATCCGTCGGTCGACACCTTCGTTACTTCACCTGTCGACTGCTGCGACTCGGACTGCAGGCCGCTCTCCGCGGGCTCGTTTGTCTCTGCAGGATCTCCGTCAAGGAGCGGAACGGCGATGGCCATTGTCAGGACAGAGCCTGCGACCCCGCCGCCGATCGCCTGCAGCCAGCCTGCGCCGCCGCGCTTTTTCTTTTCGCGGCTGTCTCGCGCCTGCACGGGGGCAGAGGGTTCTTCCGCGGCGCCGGGCATGTCGGACCGGTAGGCTTCCTCGCGTGTTTCTTCCGGGGATTCTTCCGTACTGAAGCGGGCCGGTTCCGTCAGCCGTTCGTCCGGAATCTGGTCGGGCACCCCGTCCTCGCCGTGCTGCCATTCCTGTTCACGGATGTCCGGCTCGGCCGGATTGTGGTTCGGTTCATTTATAGGATCATGCTGATCGCCGGGTTCCCGGCCGTTTTGGTGATTGGTCATCTGCACTTCCTCCTTGCTTCTGTTAACTCCACTTTAAGGGACAGATATGAACAAACTATTAACAATGCTTTTATTGGATTTCCCCGCGTCCCGCGCGTCCCTCTCGGGTATAATATAACCACCATCACGGAACGGAAGGATGTTGCACATGGAAATCACGGGCCACACGGTCGAGCTTCTGAACGACCCGACGGGAATCATCGAAGGGGACCGCTATGAGTTCTTCCTGGATCTCGACCTCGACGAAGAGGACGAGCTGTACACGGAAGGCGGCGTGAAACTCCGCGTCCTGTTTGCTGCCCACGACGGCCGCGAATGGATTGCGAATTACGACTTCATCGAAGCTGCCACCGGCAAGGCAATGGGCTTCGCGCTTGAAGAAGACGAGGAAAAAGAGGTCCTCGATTACTGCCGTACCCATAAGGACGCATGACCCCGCGGACCGGATGCACCGGTCCGCTTTTTCATGGCCGATCTTCAGCACTTATTCTTCCCTTCACCCCAAAAGGCAAACAACAGCAAACTTTAAAGCAACTTTCTTTCTAAAAGGGCGGAATTTTCGTATAATGATAGCAGGAAAGGTTGTCTGTCTCCAAGTCTCTCTGGCTCAGCAAACGTAAGGAGGGATTCATATGGTAAGGCATCCGAACGGCAAGCCGAACCTGACCGGCTCCCAGCCCGGTGATGAAGATGCGGTCCTCAACATGATCGACGAGGGCGGCCCGGTCCATGCAGCCCGCGAGGAGCAGGGCGGGGACTTTAACTTCCGGCGGGAGAACGGCTTCGGCGAAGAAGAACTCAGGAACATCACGTATCAGTAAACAAATGAACAGCGCCCCCCTGCATCATGCGGGAGGGCGCTGTTCGTTGTTAATCGTATTAGTTATTGCAGATCATCAAAACATTGCCGTCCGGGTCCCGAAAGTTAAAATAGGCAAAGTCGCCGATCCGCTCAATCTCTCTTGCGATCGGAATGTCATTTTCCCGAATGAACCGGTAAGCCTCGTCGATATCCCCGGCATAAAAGTTAAACAGCACATGATCAGACGGCTGGAGGCGAAAGCCGGGATCAAACGTGTGATCATCCAGCGTCAATCCGGCCTTCGAGGTAACGGGGATGTTGTAAACAGGCGACTCCACATCACGTTCATCAAACGGCAGACCGAGCAAGCGGCTGTACCAGGCTGCAGATTTCTTGAGGTCGCTGACGTGAACAAACACATTGTTGACCTTCCCGGCAATCGGAGAAACAGTTGAATTCATCATCATCCACCTTTCAGTGAGGGCTAATCTTAGCCTTCTATAAGGCGGGCGGAATTCCTTTAAACTCATCAAAAAAACACCGCCTGGGCGGTGCTCAGCATCAGTCCTCGTTTTGATCCTGCTGCTCAGAAGGCTCCTCTGTCGGATCTGGCTCCTGCTCATCGCCCCCGGTGCCACAACCGAACAGAAGGCCGGCTGACAGCAGGACAGACATCAGGCCGAATAGCTTCTTGTTCAACCCCATCACTCCTTTCTTAGGGTTGGGATTAGGTTGGGTGAAGTTGAGGGGTTTTATTCTTAATGCCTGAGCAGGATGGTTCGCAACAATTTCATCTGATTGAGAATCGAAAATCAATAAGTAAGGCAATGGATAACAGTATCGCTTCCGTCTGCCTATTACTTACAGATTAAACGCCATTTGCTTGTGTTCTGATGAAAGCTCTTCCAAGATAAGCTGTTGTTTTTCTTTTAATGCATCGATGTCAAACGAAGGCTCAACCCAATCATATTGGATTCCCGCAAAGGATTTCAGGATGGCTTCAAACACAATTTGAGCGCCTTTAGGCGGAACCGCCATACCAATCTGCTTCCGTACTGACTCTTTGCTTCCAACAAATACATAATCGTCAGGGAATGTCTGAAGCCGTGCTCTTTCCCTGTTGGTAAGTGCACGCAGTTCACTCCAGTGGTACATATGGGTACCGCCTCCACCGCTTCCGGTGACTGTATAGGAGGGACGGTTCGGATCCAAGCGTTTGTATATGGAGCTTAGTTTCGCCCCTTTTACTTTTAGTCTGAGATGCTCCGGAATACTTGGGTGCCATGCATTCCCGCCCGGGGGAATATGACTAAGCATTTCTGTTACCTTTTTTGTATGCTTTGGCAACTCATTATTAGAAGCATCTTCGGCAATCGGAGGGTTTGTGATTGCGTCATAGGATGTTCTGTATTCTGAAGGTGTTGTAATAGTCGGTGCAGGAACTTTAAAGTGGATGCCTTTGTCTGCGAGGTCATTCCTAATACCGACAATTATGATCCGGTGTCTTGCTTGAGGAACTCCATATTCTTCAAACTTATATAAATGTGGAGTCAATATGTAGCCGCAATCCTTGAGCTCGAGCAATATCTGTATAAATGCTTGTCCTTCATTTGCACTCTGCAATCCGCCTACGTTCTCGGCAACAAAGAACTTTGGCTGATATTGCCTAAGTACTTTTACTCCGTATGAATATAGCGGTCCAAATTTCCCGTCCAATCCATGCTTTTCCCCTACCTGGCTGTAATCATTGCAAGGGAACCCGAATGAAAAACAATCAATATCTCCCAATACGGACTTGTCTCCAATCGGCAGGTTTTCTACGGGTCCACAATGAACGGAGGAGTCGTCCGGTTTATCACATATATTTAGTCTGAAGGTGGAACAAGCATCCGGATCGTAATCATTTGCCCACCTATGCTCAATTCCCCAGTCTTTCAGCTGCTTGCCGGTCTCAGGATCAATAAGCTGTGCCATTTTAGCGCCCAAGCTAAGGCCTCCGGGCCCACTGAAGAGTTCGCCTTTTTTAAATATCATTTTCCTGCTCCTTCTATAAGGTAATGGGAACTTATGTTCTTGCATACCCCTCTAGGATGATTCTACACCTAAACGAGGATGAAATGAAGCAAGCATTAACCAGACTTTCAATCTTGCTGATTACCCTTTGTTGAATGGCCGGTTATTGCTTTTTTGGATTCTTGCATTATTAATAAATTCTACAGCTTTGGAAACAGTGGCTTCGAAGTCTTTCCTGACTTCGTGTTCCCAAAAACGTATTATATTCCAATCATTTTCTTCGTAATAATTAGTGACTTCCTTATCCCTTTCAACATTTCTGCTAATTTTTTTGTCCCAAAACTCCTGATTGCTCTTAGGCCGGGTAAAGTGTAATGGACATTTATGCCAAAAACAAGAATCAATAAAGATAACTACCTTATATTTTTCGATAGAAATATCAGGGGAACCGAATAGCTTTCTCACATTTCTCCGGTAGCGGATTCCTTTTTTCCATAGCGCTTTTGAAAATTGAGTCTCCAGTTTAGATACAGATCGTATAGCGGCCATATTCTTTCGGCGCTGTTCTTTTGTAATTCGGTCAGCCATGGGTATCATCTCCCATTAAAGGATAGGCAAAGGTAATTATCTTTACCCGAATTTATGTTAATATAATTCCAATTACAACAATTGGGGGTTCTTTTCCATGGCCGATTATTCATCTACAAAATTTGATGAAAAAAGGAAAGCAATCAGGAATTTAAAAGATATGGGGAAAGACTGGGAATACATCTCCACATATGGGAAAAAAGATGATCAAGAATTACAACAATTATTGGATATGATTTACGAGACAGGAAACTTTAACTATCATATCAGTGCCTATGAATGGAAAGAGATAGTTAAAGAACAAAAAGAGATTGAGGATAAGGCCCGTGAAGTAGTCATGGTATCCAGTGATGTTGAGCAGGGTTCGTTGGAAGTACCCAAACATGAGAAAAGTTCTTGGCAACTCTATAAGCAAAAATTAAGGAGTCAGAACTTTAGCGCAGAAGCAATTCGTGAGTTGGAAGATTCAACTTTAGCTATTCTCAGGAAGTTAAGTCAGAATACAACGGAAACCGGTCCCAGAAAAGGTCTGATGATCGGGCATGTTCAATCCGGAAAAACTGCCAGTATGGCAGGATTAATGGCAATGGCTGCTGATCATGGATGGAACATGTTTATCGTGCTTTCCGGAATTATTGATAATCTCCGGGTACAGACGGAAAACCGCTTGATCAGTGATCTCACTTACAGACCGGGTAATTTGAGCTGGAGAGCGCTGAATCACCTGTCAAACAGATCGCCGCGTTCTGATCAAACACAATATCTGTCTTTTGAAGAAGGATCGAGAGACCGGTTCTTCACGGTATGTCTAAAGAACAAGACACGACTGGAAAACCTCAGGAAATGGCTTTATAAAGATCTGAATAAAGCAAGCCAGATGAAAATACTGGTGATTGATGATGAAGCGGACCAGGCCGGAATCAATACTGCAAATATCGATAGCAGAGAACGTACAGCAATTAACTCTCAAATCATTAAACTCGTTGAAGGCTCTGAAAAGTCAAAAGCCGGTGCGATGAACTATATCTCTTATACAGCAACCCCCTATGCAAACGTGCTTAATGAGGCAGGACCTGGTACACTATACCCCAAAGATTTCATCGGCCTATTGCCGACTTCCACGGAGTATTTCGGTCCCAAACAGATATTTGGCACTGAAAATACGCAGGGCGGTCTAAATATTATTAGGAAAGTAGACGAAGAAGAGGTATCGGAAATAAATGGAATGCAAAAGGACAGAGAATCCTATCATATGACACCAGGCCTAAGGGATTCAGTGGCATGGTTTCTTTGTGCAGTTTCCATGATGCGTTTCAATGGTTATAAGAAGCCGATCAGTATGCTGATTCATACAAGCCACCTAACGGATGTGCATGGTGAAATGGCGAATATGATTTCCGGATGGCTGGCAGAAAAGACCGATCAGGAAATCTTGGAAATCTGTGAGGAAGTATATGAGCGGGAAAAAAGTGAGTTTACAGTAGATAATTTGTATGATTCATTCGCGGAATACTCCGTCAAAAGAGACAAGATTAACGATTACCCATCTTTTGAAGAGCTTAAATCAGAAATCCTTGAATTAAAAGGGCAGGTCAGCCATATCAAACTCGATGCTGACGATGCTCTTGAGTATCACGAAGGTATTCATCTCTGTATCGATAACTGCAAGTTCAGCAAAGCAGAGGACGATAACTTTATTAGGCTTGCATATCCGGACAAACGGCAACTTCAAAGCTTGGAAAAGGCTCCTGCATTTATGGTTGTCGGCGGCAACACACTGAGCAGAGGGCTGACGCTTGAAGGTCTGGTAAGCACTTATTTCTTAAGGGTCGGCAGACAGGCAGACACGCTTATGCAAATGGGTAGATGGTTTGGCTATCGCCACGGTTATGAACTGTATCCCCGCATTTGGATGACTGAGGACACAAAAGAAAAGTTTGTCTTCTTGGCAACTCTCGAAGAAGAACTGAGAGAAGATCTGAAAACGTACAAAGAAGGCGGTGCTTCCCCTGAAGAGTACGGGCTCAGAATTAAAAACTCGCCTAAAGTATCTTGGATGAGAATCACAAGTGCAAACCGGAGTCAAGGAGCAGTTACTACCGATTGGGATTTCAGCGGAACTTCCACTCAAACTGTAATATTTGATACCGATAAGGACATTTTGAAGAATAATGTTCGAGTAACAGAGGAGCTGCTTAACTCTTTGCCTTCGCCAAAACCAAGTCCTTTGAATAAGTCTTCTTTGGTATGGAAAGGTGTGAGCTTTGGAGTACTCAAAGATAAATTCTTTAGTCGCTATTCAGTTAGCAAAAATGCCAAAGCTCTAAATGACATGGACGTCTTTTGTGAATGGTTTGAAAAAGTTGAAGACGAAATTGGGTTTACTGACTGGAATGTTATTGTTGGAGGGACCAAAGACGGACAGGCATGGGAAGTTGCGGGTGTATCTGTCGGAAAAATACTGCGTAAAGAAAGAGATGATTCTGGGGATAGTGACTCATTTAGAATTGGGGTTCTCAGAGCCCCTTCAGATCTGTATGCCGACTTTACAGAAGAGGACTTGGAAGAGACGGGTATCACAACATCTAACATCGAAATCTCCAATAGCTCTGTAAATTCCTATAGAGAGATGGTCGGATTGGGTAAGACTCCGTTGCTGATTATTTACAGAATCGATAAAGATAACCCAAAAATCAAGGCCAGGTTAGCAGAGGATCCAATTGGCATCAGTATAGTAGTTCCTGGGGCCAAGACGGGCAAAAGTTTCGCGAAGCGACTGACAATTGACCTGGAAAGATTCGTTGACAGCATGGCAACTGATGTGGAGGAATAAAGATGAAAATTGAGATAGCCAAGCACGAGAGGATGTCTGAAAGCGGCAGCTCTCTATTGCGACTGATTCAGAATGAGGATATGCCTTTACTTGACCTGCTGATCAGGGAGGCTGTACAGAACAGTCTTGACGCAGGCAAAGCTGATGCAGGCCATGTCAATGTAGATATTGGCGTTAAGGAATTTAACGTCAGGGATCTTGCCGTTGAGATGGAAGGAGTCAAAGAGACTCTGACACGCCGTTACACGGAAGAGATATATAGCTGTCTCTATGTTGAAGATTCAAACACCTCGGGCCTCACCGGGCCGCTTTCGGTAAAAGACGTCAGAGATAATGATTTCGGGAACTTTCAGAAGCTGGTCTATGAAATTAGTAAGCCGCAACGCCAGGAAGGGGCCGGAGGCTCTTGGGGTCTTGGAAAAACTATCTATTTCAGATTGGGAATCGGACTCGTATTTTACTATACCCGAATCCGGAAAGATGATGGATATGAGGACCGGCTTGCAGCGACCATGGTAGAGAATGAAGAAGCGGCTGATTCCATTATTCCGTCCGACAGTGACCTGCCCAAACGGGGAATTGCCTGGTGGGGAGCCGATGCAGGCGACGGAACAACCATTCCTATCACAGACCGGGACGAGATTAATAAAGTGCTCAGCATCTTCAATATTGACATGTTCTCAGGGGATCAGACGGGCACCAAAATAATAATTCCTTTTATTGATGAAAAACAGCTTCTTGAAAAGACAGTTGTTGAAGGCGAACCTTCCTATTGGTGGAATGGATCAGCGGAAGATTATCTGAACATAGCCTTTCAACGATGGTATTTCCCGAGGATGGATAACGGTCAATATAAATACGGCAATTATTTGAAAGCAAGTGTGAATGGCCGTGAAATTTCAAGGGACAGAATGGCATTTGTATTCAGAGCATTGCAGGATTTGTACAACACTGCAGCCGGAAAGGAAACTCAAAATAGTTCTTATCGGGAAAAGATAAAGGTTGAGCGCATACAAATCAGGAAGGATTTTGTCGACACGGATGCGGGATCAGTAGCTTTCGTTAAACTGACAAATGATGAACTGGGCATGTTGCCTCCAAATAATAACCCAAGTCCCTATGCATTCCTGAACATCCACGATAAAGCGGAAGCCGGTAATTATCCGGTTGTTTGCTATACGAGAAAGCCAGGCATGATTGTTAACTATGAAACAAGCGGGCAGTGGCTGATCAATGTGGAAAACACTGGAGGCAACGAATACCTGCTTGCTATCTATGTGCCAAACTCGGAACTCAAGATGAAGAATGATTCTGAAGTGCAAGATCTCGAAGCATATTTGAGAAAAGGTGAAAAAGCAGACCATACTGCCTGGTTTGACATCCAACTCAGCGGTCAGCGGACCAATATTGTTGACCGGATCAGAAAAGGTGTATCAAAAAGAATTGCAGAAGGATCAAATGAGGCTGATAAGAAGACAGTCAGTAAAAAATCGAGACTTGGTTCAATCTTAGGTCGACAACTGATGCCGCCAGCGAATTTTGGCAAAAAGGCTTCCGGCAAGGGGGGCACCGGCGGCGGAGGTACTGGTGGTGGAGGAGGCAGGAGAAAGACCGGATTTTCTCTTTCACCCGACGTAGTCTATGAAAATGACCAGGTAATCCTTTCTTTTGAATTGTTCATGAGGAACCCTGTCAAAGAATGTGCAGTAGAGCTCAATGTAAGTTCCGAAACCGGACTGATTAAGGGAAAGGCTTGGGAACAGGAAGTTATTCAGAAGAAGTTTCCGTTTGAAATCTTACAAGTTTCAGAGGTCACTGTAGATAAAGAAAAGGAAATGGTTATCGGAGGAAAAGGCGGGGGAGAAGAAAGTGTAATTTCAAGTATTATTCGAACCCCGGGCTACAATACCCCGGTCGGCTTTACGGTTTCTAAGGGAGAAAAAGAAGCAATAAGCATTTCCGGGGAAATCAGAATCAGGAAGCAGGAGGAAGGGCTTGAACTGGCCATTACTCCGCACTTCACGGAGGCGTGAGCATGCAAAATACCATACAGCTTTATCGTTCCCTTAATGATAAAATTCTTGAACGCATCGGGTTTCAGGAAGACCTGGTATCCTTCTACCATCTTACGGATGAAGGAGAGGAAAGAGAATTTACATTGGCAGAAGAGGAAGACAGCAAACCCAACGTTTTTCTTATGAATGACAAAGAGGGCATTTGGGATCCCAATACGCACAATCTTACGCTTAGACAGACGGTAAGTATTGAGAACCCGTTATTTCTTTTCGGTAACTCAGGTGTTGCAGCTAAAGATTCAAGGCTGGGCATAGCTTTAAGCTGGCAATCCCGAACCAGTGCGCGCAGGGGGATCAAGCCGATTTTGAGCTTTGACGGAAGTATGCCGGCGCCTCTGAATGCAGAACTTGAAATTAGTTTTGCCCCAAATCTGCTGAGAGGATCGGTAGAGATTGATACTGTTATTTTCCTGCAACGACCTGGTGAAGAAACAGGACCAGGATATGCAACTAAGCCCGGAACAATCCTCGGTACTTTGGACACCAAGACGTTATTCATTGATGGAGAAGGCTCAGAATTTCCAATCGTTGAAGTTGAAGATCCTTCTAAACCCCTCTGGTGGGTCGAATGTAATTGGACAGACCCGCTTACTGAACCTTTCAGTCAGGAATATGTTCGTATTTACCTTAATCTCAAACACAGATTTAACAAAGAGCTTAATATCAAGAAGGGAATCGGTCAGTCACCGTTACTGCTGGAGATTTTATCCTCCTCATTCCAAATCATCATTGAGCGGCTTAAACTGGGAGACGACTGGACTGACATCATGAGCGGCCAAAATTTTGAAAAGGGTTCTATTGGTGAAGCTATCTATTACTTCGTCAATACATTTAATTGGGACGTTACAAGTCCCGAGAAGCTTGCCGGGTCCATTAGGGAAGACATATATGGCAGATTTGGAGGGTAAGCGGTTATGCTTGGAAGATTGACAAGAAATGAAGCAGAAGATGTTTTCAAAAAGTGGACAAATGACGGCAAGGTCAGGCTGCCGAGGCTTTCCGATGCCGATAAGCTTCATAGGGAAAGCTTGGTTACTGCTGAAAGCAAGGCACTTGAAGAGCTGGAGAGCCGGGGTCTCTCAAGAAATAAGAACTATTATCTGTTCGACCTGCTATTTGCTTTGAATCTCTATGAATATCTGACGATAAAAAACAGTGTCAATGAACGCGAAGCTTCTGATGATGACTTTTGGAGATATATCTCAATTAAGCTGATTCCTGATGTGGTTGAGCGCCGATGGGAAGGCCTCAAAGCGTCACGCTTCTACCAGGAGTCCAGAAGAATTTGGGTGAAAGCTCTTTGGTGGTATATCCATCTTTCATGGCAGGGGAGCATACAATCAACCTATGATATACTCAAGGACAACACCACGGACACTGTGGTACAGCTTGTTGAGCGCCCGGGTTCGGGCGGTTATCGTGTTTCGCTAACCAGGAATCTAATGAGGTACTATGGTGTAATTGCGGATGAGTACCCGGACAAACACTCAACTGAGATGTTCAGAAAGATTATGCGGCTGAACACTGCACGTACGAAGGTAATCGAACCTGCCTTGGTGGACGGCGGTGAACAGGCATATGTAAAGGAGCTTTTTGAATACTTCGATGCAAAAGACAAAGCGATTTAGCATTGTTGATTTATTTTCCGGTTGTGGCGGATTGGCTTTAGGCTTTCAGAAAGCAGGCTTTTCGGTCTCTGGAGGATTGGAAATGGACCGCTCCGCAGCCTCAACGGCTTCCTATAATCTTTATTGGAAGAATGGGATCGACCATGAACACATTTGCGGTGATATTACAGAGAGTACTCCGGAAACACTAGAGATCAATCCCGGCACTTCTCCTATTGTAATTGGAGGCCCGCCATGTCAGGCGTATTCAAGAGCCGGCCGTGCCAAGCTGAATTCATTGGGAGAACACAGATCCTTTCACCTGGATACCAGGGGGAAGTTATATCAGGACTTTTTAAGATTTGCTCTGGAACTTGATGCCCCGGCTGTCGTCATGGAGAACGTTCCGGAATCTGTAAATTATAATGGAGAAAATATCCCTCATATTGTTTGCGGAATATTAGAAGATAATGGTTACGAAGCGGTATGGACAATCTTAAATTCTGCTGATTATGGAGTACCGCAAATCAGAGAAAGAGTCATTGTAATGGCTGTGAAAAAAGGATTTGGTGAAATTATCAGCCTGCCAATTCCTACGCATAACAGACATAGTGATTACAGGACTCAGTATGAAGCGCGCTTTCCGGGATTTGCGGAGTCAAAGTTCTTCCATAAACCCAACTTGCCGGCAACAGACGCACCAAGATGGGTAACCGTAGGTGATGCATTGTCAGATCTCCCTTCTCTATTTACTGATCCGGATCAGCCATATGCCCAAACTAAACTCAACCTTCGTCTGCCCTACAAGCATGACCCCAAAAATGAATATCAGAAAGCTATGCGGTCTGGATCTGAAAAGGTGAGCGGACATGCATTCAGAAGGACGCTGAGAGACTTTAGGATTTTTAACGATATGGCTCCAGGGGACAATTACTTGAATGCATTGGAAATCGCCAATGTACATTTTAAGAAAGCCCTTAAGGAACGGAGAGTTAACGAGAAGGACCAGCCGGAGGAGTATAAGAAGATCAAGAAAGAATTTGTACCCCCTTACTCAGCGGATAAGTTCATCGGAAAGTGGAGGCGGCTCGATCCGTTAAAGCCCTCTCATACAGTAGTTGCACATTTGGGGACAGATACATACAGTCATATACATCCATGGGAGCCACGGGGAATTTCCGTCAGGGAGGCAGCCCGGCTTCAATCCTTTCCGGATGATTTTGTATTTAACTGTTCCATGAGTGATGCCTTTAAACAGATTGGAAATGCTGTGCCCCCACTTATGTCTGAAGCAATTGGAAAAGCAATGCTGGTAAATCTGAATATGGCGGAGGTAGTGAAATGAAACTGGTCCAGGAAATCAGAACCGGATTTGCTTCGCTTGGGAATGGGAAAGCCTTGCCCTTAGAGGAAGTAGGGGATTACCCCGCCTATGTGATCAGGATGGGCAAGAGCTACGGAGTAGCGCTTGAAATATCACCAGGCATCAAGATTAATGAGCGTTTTTCCAATGCCAGATACGCTACAACTGATTATGAAATTGGAGGCAAGACAGGTAATTACCTGTTCCTATCCAGTGAAGTTGAAGAGCTTAGGAATGAGTTTGCGAATATCTGTGCCGCATTCGCAGATCCCGGCGAAAATGGTGAGGAAAGAAGCAAAATAGAAGCAAACCCTCTCGAATGGTGGGAGCAGATGAGGGAGCTCCTGGGCAATAGAAGTGTAGATTCTTCTCCTCATAATGTCCTCGGAGAGCTGATAACCTATTATTATTTGGTCAGTCAGGGAGAACAGGTTGAGTGGACTGGTCCTAAAAACAGCACGGTCGATTTTGAGGGAGCTAAAGGCGACTGCGAAGTTAAGTCCACAACAATGCGTTACGATTCACTGATACAAATAAGCAGCCAATTTCAGCTGCAGCGCGAAAAAGGTATGAAGATATACTTCCTGCGCTTTGAAGAATCGAATTCGGGTAAGTCTATTGATGATCTTGCAGGCCTCCTGGTCAGGAAAGGCATTCCCGAGCATGTCATTGAGGATTCTTTGTCGAGAGGCGGATATGAAAAGTATTCTTCGGGAAGGGTCCGGAAATATAGACTCCACGAAATGAGAGAATACATAGTGGACGAAAACTTTCCGTTGATTAATCAGGACTCCTTCAAGGATCAAAACCTATTGGAACGGATTATAAAGGTCAATTATACTGTCGACCTAAGCGGACTCTCTTACAAGCAAATAAACGTAGACTTATAAGTGTTTCAAACCGGCATGGGAGGCTTCCATGCCGGTTTGGTTTAAGAACTGTTTATCTCAAAGGCTGAATATGAGGGGGAACATCCATTGACCAAAGTAAAATTGTCCTTAATGGAGGCCTATATGGTCGAATCACTCCGCAGCAAAGGGATGTCAAACGAAGAAATCATCACTCTTGTCGAGCAGGAAAATGCCGGACGGCTAAAAGAGCTTGAACCGCGGTTTGATTACAGCGAGCTGGTGAAGGCTGCACGAGAGGATCTTGCGACGTTCCGGTCGGCTCTCTTTGACGGCTATGAAGTGAAGTTTGTGACGTTCAACGGGTTAAAGAACCTGTTGCGGATGCGTTTCGGCAAAGAAGAGGAACGGGATTATTCGCTGATGGAGACGGGGATTTGGGGACTCCGGCTCTCCCCGCAAGATCTGCAGCAGTTAAACAAGATGCTGTCCTCAAACTGGCTGGTGACAAG
Source organism: Bhargavaea cecembensis DSE10 (assembly GCF_000348905.1). GTDB lineage: Bacteria > Bacillota > Bacilli > Bacillales_A > Planococcaceae > Bhargavaea > Bhargavaea cecembensis. The sequence continues at coordinate 122,229 of NZ_AOFT01000007.1, read as the reverse complement.
TGACGGTTCCGGAGCGGTTAAGGTGGAGCTGAACATGCCGGCCGAGGTCACTCCATCCACAGGTGGATAACATGCCAATCCATCGCGAAGATATCCCCACGTTGATAACCAACTTGGTTCCCGGCACCATCCACAGTGTGGACAGTTTGCCTGAGGGCGGGACGTCGGAAGTGGCCCTGTTGACAACGGATACGGGGAAATTCGTACTGAAGCGCTCGAAACAGCCGCCGTTTGGTGAGTGGCTCAAGCGGGAGGCTGAGGTGTTGAATCATCTGTCGGGAACCGGTTTGCCGGTGCCCCGGCTGATTGCCTTTCTGGAAGAGCCGGCCTGCAGCTGGGCTTTGATGTCGTTTATTGAGGGAGAGACAGTGCGCAGTGCGTTAAGACGGACAACTGATCCCGGCGGACGCCTGCAGATTATCCAGGCATTTGCAGAGGCACTCAGAATGATTCATCAGACGCCAGTGCCAGCTGATCTTAAGCAGGGCCGTCCATGGATTGAGCGCATGCTGGAAGAGGCGGAGGACAACCTTCATCGTTATGAGACGGCCGGCTCGCCTGAGCTGATGGAGCGCTTAAAGAAAGGGCGTCCTGCGATCACGGGGGAGTGCCTGATTCATGGTGACTGCACGGTCGATAACGTTATGGTGAAAGACAACCGGCTGACCGGCATCATCGACTGGAGCGGAGGCACATCGGGGGACCCGGATTACGATATTGCGCTGGCTGTCCGGCCGAAGCCGGGAATCTTCAGCTGGCCCGGGGACCGTGATCTCTTTTTCGCTGCTTATGGAAAAAGCATTTCTTCGGAAACTTACCGGTATTATGCAGAAGGGCTATACGAATTCTACTGACGGGGGATGAAAATGGGGATCACGTTTTGGCTAAAGCTGTTCGGCAGCGCGATGGTCGTTGTCGGCATCATTGCCGGGATCGGAACGGCTGATGCAGGTGCGGGGCCTGAGGGCGGGCTGCTTAATCTGATGGTCGCCTTGAGTGTGCTCGTGATCATCGTCTCGATTGGTATTCTGATGCACGGCATGGCTGAAGTACTTGAACGTTTGGATGAAAAGGGGGAAGCACATGAACGTTCGGCAGGCGACACAGAATGATGCCCGGGTAACCGGGGAACTGGCCCTGCTTCTTTGGCCGGACCATGCGGCAGAAGAGCTGGCAGGGGAGTTCTCGGAGCTGATCGGAAATCCGGAAGCGGCTGTTTTTCTCGCGTTTGACGAAGAGGAGCCGGTCGGGTTCTCGCAGGTCCAGCTTCGCCACGACTATGTCGAAGGCACATCGACCAGCCCGGTCGGTTACCTGGAAGGGCTGTTTGTCAAAGAGGCCTACAGACAGGAAGGCCTCGCCCGTGAGCTCGTCGTGCGTGCCGAACAGTGGGCGAGGGATAAAGGCTGCAATGAATTTGCGAGTGATTGTGAGCTGGATAATGAAATCAGCCTGCAGGTCCATCTCGCCCTCGGCTTTACCGAGGTCAATCGGATCATCTGTTTTACGAAGCCGATCGGAGAAGCCCGCTGATGGCAAAGCTGGTTTATGTCATCCGGCATTGCGCCGCGGTAGGGCAGGAGCCGGAGGCCGCGTTGACTCCCGCAGGGCATGAACAGGCCAAGCAGCTTGCAGAACACTTGATGAATCTTGGAATCGAATCGGTGATTTCAAGTCCGTTTGTACGCGCCAGGCAGTCGATCCAGCCTTTTCTGGATCGGAGCGGGCTTACTTTGACGGCTGATGAACGGCTTGCGGAAAGGGTGCTGAGCACCACTCCAATCGATGACTGGATGGAGAAGCTGAAGAGTTCTTTTGCCGATCCGGACATTTCATACAATGGAGGAGAATCCGGAAGGGAAGCCGCCATGAGAGCGCGCTCTGTGATCGATGGGCTCCCCGAAGGTTCCTGCACGGCTCTTGTCACCCATGGGAACCTGATGTCGTTATTGATTGGGGAATACGATCGGCAGTTTGGCTTTGAGCAATGGAAAGTCCTCACAAATCCCGATGTATTCAAAATTTCAATCGGAACAAAAGTGCATATTCAGCGGACCTGGCTGGAGGAATGACGAATTTTCGGCTTCCTCCTTTTTACTTTTACAAGAAAAGCGGAAGCAAAACGGGTATACTGTTTAGAGCATGAAAAGCATTTATCTGAGGTGATTCGGTGTATAAATTATTGTCCCACAACGACCTGGACGGTATCGGCTGCGGCATCGTGGCGAAGCTGGCGTTCGGGGACGATGTGAACGTGCGATACAATTCCGTACAGATGCTGGACCGCGAAGTGGAGCGGTTCCTGGGAGAAGGAAATACCGGCACGGAACTGATCATTACCGACTTGTCGGTGGATGAGGAAAACGAAACCCGGATCGAGGAATTCATCAAAAAAGGCGGCAAAGTGACACTGATCGATCATCACAAGACGGCGCTTCATCTGAACGAATACGAATGGGGCAATGTCACGGTCGAGCAGGAAGACGGCAAGCTGACATCGGCCACATCGCTCCTCTATGCCTGGCTGATCGACAAGGGCTTCCTGGAGCCCACGCGTGCCGCGGATGAGTTCGTGGAGCTTGTGAGGCAGTACGATACGTGGGAATGGGAGAAAAACGGCAACGACAAGGCGCGCCGGCTGAACGCGCTGTTCTTTATGGGGTCGTTTGACGAGTTCGAGTCGAAGATGCTGGAGCGGCTGCAGTCAGATAGCCCGTTCCAGTTTGATCCGTTTGAGAAGCAGCTGCTCGACATGGAAGACGATAAGATGGCGCGCTACATCCGCAAAAAGCGCCGCGAAATGGTTCAGCTCGAGCACGAAGGCCTATACGCCGGTGTCGTGCATGCTGAGTCGTATCACTCTGAGCTGGGCAACGAGCTCGGCAAGGAGAACCCGCATCTCGACTACATTGTGATCCTGAACATGGGCGGCCGCAAAGTCTCGTTCCGCACCGTGCATGACGATGTCGATGTGTCGCAAGTGGCCGGCACGTTCGGCGGCGGCGGGCATGCCAAGGCGAGCGGCGCCTCGATGTCGAAAGAGGCATTTGCTTCTTACGTGGAAGCGGCGTTCCAGAAAGAACCGCTCCGCGAAGACGCCCGCCACACCCGCTACAACCTCAAGGAATCCCCGTTCGGCACGATCTACCGCGCACCGGAAGGCGACCTGTACTTTGTCCATCCGATCGAAGACGGCCGCTGGGGAATCGAGCGCAACGGCCGGACACAGGACGAGACCTTTGCGACGTTCTTTGATGCTGAGAAGTTCCTGAAGCGCGAGAGAAGCGTCTGGCTGCTGAATGACGACCAGTTCGTCAAGTTCCTGCTGGACAGGCTCCAGAAGGCCGAGAAGGGCGAATAAGGATGCATGAAAGGTGACGGTCACGAAAAGGGCCGTCGCCTTTTTTGCCTGTCCGTTCTTCTGTATACTCGGGGAAAAGGGGGGACCTTCATGCGGGAACTGGTGGGCACATGCGAGTCATGCGGCAAGGATGTCTTCTGCCTTGACGGCTTTCTGAATGGCGTATCGGAAGCAGGAAGGCTGGAATGCTTTGAATGCGCGGACGGGGAAAAGGGGACTGTCCATCCACAGGATAAGGGAAAATCTGAATAAGTCTGTGGATAGGAACAAAATTGAAGAGTTATCAACAAGTGGATAAAATAAAACAAACAGAAACCCGCCGGGATTGGCGGGTTTTGTGCATAACTATTGGCGGTTCGGGTTGAGGATGCCGTAAAGCAGAAGGTCCTCGTACCGGCCTTCTTTGCGGATATGTTCTTTCTGCGTGCCTTCATGCATCATTCCGATCTTCTCCATGACCTTGCCTGAAGGGGGATTGGAGGCGAAGAACCGGGCGTAGACCCGGTGGTAGCCCTTTTCGTTGAAGGCGAAATCCAGCACGGCTCTGGCGGCTTCGGTGGCATAACCTTGGCCCCAGTATTCTTCCCCGATCCAATAGCCGATTTCTCCGTGGCGGTGCACCTGCTGGTGGGAGAGTCCGACAGCTCCGTAGAGCGTGCCGCTTTCCTTGTCCGTGATGGCGAACTCATACATCCGTCCGGAGGTGTAGCTTTCTTCGTGCGTGGCAATCCACTCCAGCGCGCTTTCAACTGGGTAGGGGTGCGGCAGGTTCAGCGTGCTTTTATACAGGTTATAGTTGTCACACAGCCGGCTGACTTCCGGGGCATCGGCTTCTGTGAAGCGGCGGAGTAGCAGGCGCTCTGTTTGGATTTTGGGACTTGTGGCTGACTGGTTCATCGGATTCTTCCCTCCCTGTGGATGGTAGAATTATCTTATTGGACATGGCCAGTGTTTTTTCCTGCCGGCCGGTGAAACAGCGGGGATTCAGATCAAGGGGGATGGTAGTGTTGAAAAAGCTCAGAAAGTCATTGGACGACCGCGCAATTGTTGGGGTATGTGGGGGAATAGCGGAGTTCTTCGGGATTTCGTCGTTTGTCGTCAGGCTGATTTTTCTCCTGACGGCCTCGGTCTCTCTTTGGGTGTATCTTGTTCTGTCATGGGCTTTGGATGAGTCCTATCTGCTCAGGCAGAAATAAAAAACCCGCCAAATCGGCGGGTTTTTCTTATGCGAACGGGTCGTCGAAGTCGTCCAGGGCGCCCCAGGCGGGAGCTGGCTCCTTCGGCGGTTCCGGTTCGGGTTCCGGTTCCAGTTCCACTATCGGTTTTTCTGCGCGGACGGGTGCCGGCGGGGCGGCCTCCGGGATGAAAAGATCCCGGTCTTCCGCGCCGGCAAGTTCGAAGTTGATCTTTCTCGGCATGACTTCGGCGACATCGACGAAGCCCGTCTTCCGGTACAGCTGCTGAGCGGCGTACAGGAAGAAGTTCGACAGGTCGGACTGGGCGTTGATCCAGTCGATGAACTCCGGCGTGAGATCGCGGCTCAAGTAGATATTGATCCGCTCTCCCTGCTGATAGGTTTTACTTCGATTCCGCGCCACTTGCGACCACACCTAATTCCTTTTCTTTCTGCTGCTCATAGCGAGGCGAGCAGGTGTAGACGAGGAGGCCGCGCGCGTTGACGAACATCGGGTCTTGGAGGAACGTGACATTGGTCGTGCGTTCCTTCGCATTCAGGATCTGCTGGAGATAGTCTTTCAGGATGGCCGCTCCGCCGCCGTAGATGAAGACGTACGGATCGTCCTTCAGGTCGTCGATCTTGTTGATGATCGGACGGCTGATTCGCTGTGCCAGCTGCATGAGGCCGGTCTGGGACTCCGCCTTCAGCTCATTGTGGCGCGGGTGTTCCGGGTCAAAGTAGATCTCGTTGAACTCAGCCATGGAATCGATCGACTTGACCGGGTGGTTGCGGTTCCAGCGCTTGAGGATCTCGCTGATTGCCGATTTTACGCCGAAATTCAGGCCTTCCGACAGTTTCGGGTTAAAACGGACACCTTCCGTCACGACAATCTCCGTTGTGCCGGAGCCGATATCAAAGTGAAGAAGCGTCTTGTCGCTGAAGTCGACCTTCATGATCTTGTCGCCGACTTCGACTTTGCGCTCGGACAGCTTGCCGCCCTCATCAAAGACGACACCCCATGCGGCTGCAGCTCCTTCAGGCAGGCATTTGCAGTATTCGATTTTGATCGTCACGGTCACATTGCGTCCGGACGGATGGTGGAAGATGACTTCGTGCGTGCCCATATAGCGAGCGGCGTTGTTTCTTGCCGCTTCCTGTGTAATCATGCCGACCGGCAGCGCCACGGACAGGTCATACGTGACCGTGATCTTGTTTTTCTTGTATTCGCGGCGCATCGCATCCACTGCAAGGCCAGCCAGTGTCACAAGAACCGGAATCTCATCAGAAGATTTGTCCGAGCGCTTTTCGAGCTCGATTCCCGGAAGCGTATCGTTCAGCACCTTTTCTCCGATTACATAGCGCTGGCCGTTGATGGATAGCGCCTTGGAGTTGATTGTAACGTCAATATTCTCAAGAAGGGCATCCTTCGGGATATCTTCCATATCCATCAGTTCCGTTGTCTCTCCCATATACAGCGAGTAGACCGTCGGAATCAGAATTGGTTCATGATCTTTCACCCATAATTTTAATGCGTTGTTACCGGCATCGGCGCCGGCTTTGAATACTGCCATTCCCATTCACTCCCTCTAGGTTTCTATCAATGATTATACATCGCTCTCCTCATGATAGAAATAGAGAATATGTAGGATATGCGCACAAAAATCTTACAGAAATCGCCGAAAAGCGCCTTTTGGGAGGATAAACTGTTTCAAGTCTGCGCACAAAATGCGTATGAAAATGTGAGTATATTGTATTTCTTTTGTGCGCACAATAGAAATACAATGTGTGAAAGTTAATAAAAGTAAAAAATGGTACTTCGAGAAGAGTGAAACTCGTTTTTACTCCCTCATTCATTTCATATTTCGACATAAAATATGAGGATGTTCTCTATAAAAAAGTTTGTCGACGGATGTTCGTTCACTTCATTTTGTTTCTTCCTCACTCATTCATCGCCTGTGTTTCCCAATCATACTTTTACTGATCAAACCACTTTAATTGCGGGCTGTGTTTTTGCCCCTCAGCCGATTAACACCAGGCAATTAACAAATCCACAGGATTAGCGGAAATCCTGTGGATAAAATACACACACTCGAAATATATTCAAATTCTGTTTCGTTTGTGTGGATAATATGCGTATAAAGTGCGTTTGTGCACAGGTGGATAATCTGTTCTTACTCCATCATTTCCTTTAGTTTCTCCAGCACATCACCAAACGGTTGCGCGGCTCTTGCTTCCTCCATCAGCCGGAAAGGATCGCCTTTCGTCTGCAGCCGTTCGGTCACCGTGTGAACCGTGAAGCTTTCCGGCCGGAGATCGTCCGTTAGTTCCTGCCATTCAAGCGGCGTCGCGACCGGTGCATGTCCCGCGCCCCGGGTGGAATAAGGGGCGATGATGGTTTTTCCCCTGGCATGCTGGACATAATCCACGTAAAGCCGGCCTCCCCGTTTTTTCTTCATCCTCTCCGTCGTGAACCGGTCCGGTGCCTGCTCACAAAGGTAACCCGCGGCAAATGAAGTGAAGAGCCGGGTCTCTTCGTAGGTAAACGCCTTGGGCGGGATCGGGATATACAGCTGCATCCCCTTGCCGCCGGAAGTCTTCACGAACGTCCGGAGGCCAAATCCCTCAAACACTGCCTTCAATCGGAGCGCGGCATCTACTGCAAGCTGAAATTTTGTTGCATCCGGCGGATCCAGGTCAAATACAATCTCGTCCGGATACGGCGATTCTTCTCCATCCCTCAATCGGCCGAACGGGACATGCAGCTCCAAGGCGGCCTGGTTGCCGAGCCAGAGAAGTGCCTCCAAACTGTTGCATAACAGAAGCTCGCCTTCTTCGTCCGGTGCGGTTTGGACAAATGGAGGGACGGAATCCGGGGCATGCTTCTGATAGAACCGTTCGGCATCCTCCGTTCCATGCGGATACCGGATGACGGTAAGGGGGCGGTCTTTAAGCCAGGGCAAAAGATGGGGCGCGGCATGCTGCAGGTAAAGGAGATAGCTGTCCTTATCGATCCCGGCTTCCGGGAAAAGTGGCTTGTCGGGATTGGTCACAGTGACACCGGGCGGAATCGGCTCCAGCGCCCGACGGTACCGCTGCAGGGTAACGGTCTCCGGGTCTTCCTCTAAGAGAAAACGGGAAAAGCGAGGTTCGCGAAGCTTGCCGCCTGACTCGCCGATCGTCAATACCTCTGCAACGACGGCAGGTGCCAACGCAAAGACACCGGACGGTCCTTCTGTCCCGTTTGCGCGAAACAGCGAAATGAGTGTTTTCGATTCTTCATCGGAAAATCCGTGACGCAAGGTCACGACTTCCCGCCAATCTCCTCCGTCTAAAATCCGGCCGGAAAAGTTGCTGTTTTCCGTCTCAAAACCGGTGAGGACAACGGGGACGGTCTGCCAGTTTTTGACCTTGACCCAGTCGGTGGAGCGGATGCCTTCCGTCCATCGGCTGCCTGCCCGCTTGGCGACCAATCCCTCGCCGTTCCCGGCAATCAGCCGGCCTTTGAGCGGTTCGGATTGAGTATGCGCAGGCACACCCTGTAACGGGGACATGTCGTGATGGCTGATTTCTATCGGAAAGCCCGCCGCTTGCAGCACGTTGCCGAGAAGTTTCTTGCGCTCCTCGACTGTTCTTGAACGAAGGTCGTCACCGCCCGACTCCAACAGGTCAAATGCGGCGAAGCGGCACGGGAACATCCGGCTCTGCTCTGTGATGGCCGCTTTCGTCCGGAGCCTCGACCGGCGCGCGACGACGGAAAAATCGCTCCTCACATCGTTCAGCAGAAATACGAGCTCGCCGTCAAGGAGAAGGGGCAGGTCAGGTCGGACGGCATCACTTGTCTCGCTGATCGCCGAAATGATTTCCGGGAAGCGGTCCGCCAGGTCATGGCCGTTCCGGCTCAGCAGGCGTATCCCATCCTCCCGCCAGTCCAGCAGGCACCGGAAGCCGTCGTATTTGACTTCATAAAGCCAGCCGGGACCTTCCGGCAGTGTTTCTGCGGGTGTGAGCTTCATCGGTTTCACGATTTTCCTCCTCTTGTGAAGCGGGATTTTTCGTGAGAGTTAAGATTAGGTGCGTGAGAGTAATGAATTGCGTCCATGAGTGCTAAGATTAGCGCTCAAAGCGTTATGATGATGTGTCCGGCCCCGTGCACCTCCATTCCAGTGTGCGCACCTCGGAAAGCTTCATACATATCACTGTCCGGACGGGACATGCTAGGAAAAAAAGCAGGTGATGGGATGCATACGGTATGGAAGGGCAGCATCAGCTTCGGGCTCGTCAATATCCCGGTGAAGCTGCACGCCGCGACCGAGGACCGGGACGTTAAGCTCCGGCAGCTGCACAAGGAATGCAACGCGCCGATCTCCTATAAGAAGGTGTGCACGTCGTGCAATGCGGAAGTGAAGCCTGAGGACATCGTGAAGGCGTATGAATACACGAAGGGCAAGTTCGTTGTGCTCGATGATGACGACCTGAAGGCGCTCAAGAAGGAAAATGAGGACAAGGCGGTCGAGATCGTCGACTTTGTAAAACTCGAAGAGATTGATCCGATCTACTTTGAGCGGACGTATTTTCTCGCACCGGACAAGGGCGGGGCAAAGGCCTATGCGCTTCTCCGTGCTGCCCTCGGAGATTCTGACAAAATCGGAATTGCGAAAATCATCATCCGGCAAAAGGAACAGCTTGCTGCGGTCCGTGTCTATAAAAATGCGCTGATGCTGGAGACCATCCACTACCCGGACGAGGTGCGCAAAGTTGAGGATGTCCCGAACGTGCCCGAAGCAGAGAACGTCCAGAAAAAAGAGCTGGATGTCGCACTCATGCTGATCGAGCAGCTGACGACACCGTTCGAGCCGGAAAAGTACAAGGACGAGTATCGGGAAGCGCTCCTGGAGCTGATCGAGGCGAAAAAGGCGGGCAAGGAGACCGTCACCGCAGCCGAGCGCGAGACGCCGGCCGCGACCAATGCGACCGACCTCATGGCCGCGCTCCAGGCATCACTGGAGAAAACCACAAAGAAAAAGCCGGCACCGAAAAAACGGGCGGCCGCCAAGAAAAAGAAAGCGTGAGGATGGACCCGGCCAAAGGCCCGGGTCCTCATTTTATTTGCGCCAGGCAACACCTTAGGAATTATTACTAATATAGTTTTTATAGAAAAGATATTGAATCTTCAGCTCATCTTTACTAAGATAGAACACATGCTTTACTGTGTTAAAGGGGGAAAGTGTGATGGCGAATGCCACTGAAACGAAGAAGCGGGGGATTTTCAACCGGTTCCTCGACTTCATCGAGAAATATGGAAACAAGCTGCCCGATCCGATCATGCTGTTTGTCTATATCACTGCGGCCATCCTGATCGCCTCCGCAATCTTCGGCTTTATGGGCACGACCGCGACGCACCCGGGCACCGGGGAGAAAATCACAGTCGTCAACCTTCTGAACGCGGATGGTCTTGTCCGGATTCTTACGGAGATGGTCACCAACTTCACCAGCTTCCCGCCGCTCGGTCTTGTGCTCGTCGTCATGCTTGGCGTAGGGCTTGCCGAGTCGACCGGCCTGATCACCGCTCTCCTGAAGGCGTCGATCCTGAAGGCGCCGCAGAAAATCATTCTGCCGGTCATCGTCATCGTTTCGATCTGCGGAAACGCGGCTGCTGACGCGGCGATGGTCGTCCTGCCTCCGATTGTTGCGATGATCTTCATCGAACTCGGGCGCCACCCGATTGCGGGTATGGCCGCAGCCTATGCATCTTGCGCGGGCGGTTTTGCGGCAAACCTGATTTTGTCGCTGTCAGACCCGCTGGTTTACGGGTTCACGGAGCCGGCTGCTCATATGATCGACCCGGACTATGTCGGAAATCCGATGATCAACTATTATTTCCTCGTCGTGTCCGCGCTCGTCCTCGTACCGGTGGCGACATTCGTTACCAACCGGATTGTCGAGCCGCGCCTCGGCAAATATGAGGGGGCTGCCGAAGGCGTAGGAGAGCAAGTCACGGCAGAAGAAAAAAAGGGCCTCCTCTGGGCAGGTCTCTCTCTTGTCATCACCGGAGCCATCATCGCATTGCTGACGCTGCCGGAAAACGCCATTCTGAGGAATCCCGAAGATGGCGGGCTGATCGTGTCGCCGTTCATGGATTCACTGATTCCGATCATGATGATCCTCTTCCTCGTTCCGGCTCTGGCCTACGGCAAAGCCTCCGGCACGCTCAAGGACTCCAAGGATCTTGGTGACCAGCTCAGCAAGGCAATGGCCGGCATGGGTACATACATCGTCATCGCTTTTATCGCCGGGCAGATGATCGCCTACTTTAACTGGAGCAACCTTGGTCCGGTCATTGCGATCAAAGGCGCAGCCGCACTTGACTCGATCGGCCTTACCGGACTGCCGCTCTTTATCGGTTTTATGATCGTCGCCACGCTGATCAACTTGCTCGTTGCCAGCCAGTCCGCAAAGTGGGCGATTCTGGCACCGGTGTTCATTCCGATGTTCATGCTGCTCGGTTACGACCCCGCAGTCACCCAGGTCGCCTACAGGATCGGGGACTCCATTACGAACCCGATTACGCCGATGCTCGCCTACTTTGCCATCGTGCTCACGTTCGCGAAAAAGTACGATCCGAAAATGGGGATCGGGACATTCATGTCCTCCCTTCTCCCGTACACGATCGCCTTTGCCATCATGTGGACCATTTTGTTCAGTGTGTGGTACCTGCTCGGCCTTCCGCTCGGACCGGGCGGCGGAATTTATCTCGACCAATAAAATCAGCAGCCGTCCGTTTGCATAAATCTGGTGCAAACGGACGGCATTTATTTTTGGATTCAATAATTGTCGGGACCATTGTAATGATTCTTTTATACTGGTTTTTTCTAACAATTCCTTTACCCCGAATTAACTCTGCGTAAACATTCCTCAGATATAGTTGCAAGTGTTCGAGAAACTTGTATTGAGGAGTGGGTAGTATGCTGAAGAAAGTCGGAATTGCCGCGCTGGGGGCGGGCCTCATTTTATCCGGAATGGGTGGCCTTACGGCAGCAGATGCAGCCAAGCCGGAGTGGGCTGGCCAGGGCAAGCCGGAATGGGCCGGAAAACCCGGTAAGGGAAATGGAAAGGACAAAAGCAAAATTGAAAACGTCATTTATATGATTCCGGACGGATTCAGCGCTGATTACGCATCAAACTACCGCATCTACAAAGGCGAAGAAGCGGTGTGGGATGCGCATCTGAAAGGGATGTTCACTACATATTCGGCCAACTCGGACATCACGGATTCCGCAGCGGCGGGAACGGCGATGGCAACTGGCGTCAAGACGAACAATGGCGTAGTCGGCCTGGATGCAGAAGGAAATGAGCTGGAGTCGATCCTTGAGGCATCGGAAAAAGCCGGCAAGTCCACAGGCCTCGTCGCCACTTCGACGATCACACACGCAACGCCGGCTTCATTCGTCGCGAATGTTGAAAGCCGGAACAATGAAACGGAAATCGCCCGCCAGATGGCGGACAGCGAAGTTGATGTACTCCTCGGCGGAGGCAAAAACAACTTCCTTCCGGCGTCCGCAGGCGGCAACCAGGATGAACGCAACCTGATCCAGGAAGTACAGGAAAAGGGCGCTGCATATGTTGAAACCCGTGACCAGCTGCTCGACGTTGATGACCTGGATGTGGACAAAGGCGACCGCCTGATCGGCCTCTTTGCCGATGATGCGCTGGCGCCTGAACTCCACCGCGGCGAAACGGAACAGCCGAGCATTGCGGAAATGACAGAAGCCGCCATCGATGCGCTTGAAGAAGACAAGGACGGATTCTTCCTCGTCGTAGAAGGCAGCCAGATCGACTGGGCGGGCCATGACAACGACGCAGCATGGGCAATGTCTGACGTTGCGGCATTTGAAGAGGCGGTCGAAGAAGCGATCGAATTCGCCGAAGAAGACGGAAACACGCTCGTCGTTGTCGCGGGTGACCACGACACAGGCGGCATGACAACCGGCTCCAAGGGGTCCATGGCGCTGAACGCGGACATCCTCCAGGACGTGACGGCGACAGGCGACCACATGGCTGCCCAGCTGAACGAAGACCGTTCGAACGTGGCGGAAGTGGTAAAGACCTACACCGGTTTTGACCTGTCTGAAGAAGAAATCCAAACAATCAGTAAGGCGCGCAACGCCAGCCTGGCGATCAACCACGTGATCAGCGACCGCGCGAACATCGGCTGGTCGAGCACAAACCACACCGGCGCGGACATTCCGCTCTACGTGTACGGACCTGAAGCGGACAGCTTTGTAGGCCTCCATGACAACACGGACCTTCCGAAGCTGATCGCAGAAGCGATGAAACTCGACAAGTAAACAGAAGCAGGAAAGGGGACCGGGCAACCGGTCCCCTTTTGCTATGGAAAATCTGCAAACATTAAATATTACATCCCGTTTGAACGGGATGTCAATAATAAATTTGTGATATTTCCGAAAAAATGTTACAATAATCGTACAATTGTTTTCCCTACTCGTATTCCTATTTCTGCAGCATGTTCCGCAGATCGCAAAGAATACGTTTTTTTATATTCTTTTTTATACCGAAGTAAAAAACAGTTGGGGAGCAGTTTTACGGAGGAGGAAAAGAATCATGAATCTGATTGACAAGAAAGTCACACACGAACGTTTTGGGACCGGTAATATCGTTCGTTTTAATGATTCCAGAATTGAAATCAAGTTTGGCACGGAAAAAAAGCGTTTTGTTTTTCCGGACGTTTTCGGAAAGCACCTGGTTCTGCATGACCAGGATGCTGCCCATTCACTGAAGAAGTTGATTAAAGAAAAGGAAAGTGAACGGGAGGAAGAAGAACTAAAAAGGGAAGAGGAAAAAGAACTTCAGCAGAAAAAACAGGAACTCCGCCTGGAGCATGAAAAGCTGATGAAGAATCATAAGCTGCATCCCCAATCACAGATGGTCTTTTGGTGTTATCCTGAAGAACGGCATCGTGCTCTTTCGGAGTGGACCGTTTTTTCGGATGAGATTAAAAGTGGCAAGAATCAGGGGAAGCCGAACAAACCCATCCGTCTTCACCAAAACAGTGCCGTCCTGCTGACAGCAAGGGATTCCGCCATGCCTGAAAAAGACAGAAGGATCCTGGGGGTCTATATGGTGAACGAAGAATGCACCGGCAGGCAGTGTGAGGACGGAATGGTCCCTTCCCATTCAGTTTATCGACTCCCGCTCACCGAACAGGAATCGGCTCAAATGCATTTCTGGAAATACTATATCAACGAAAAAACACCCGACAAAATGACGTGGAACACAGGCAAATACCGTTACTTTGATAATTTGTGGATGGCCCAGATTTTGCGGGATATCGTTTCGTTGAAAAGTGACCCGAAGGAAAAGGAGCTCGCACAGCAATTCTTCGGGCATTTCTGCAAAATGAATCAGATCATCGAGCAGGAAATCCCGCAGCCTGACGGCGCATTAATGCGGCATTAATATCTGATGCGATCGGCAGAAAGGAACATGGAATGCCACAGGAAAAAGATGAGATCATCCTAAGAGGACTGAAAGAAAACAACCTGAAAAACATCGATCTGAATCTCCCGAAAGAGAAGATCATCGTGTTTACCGGCCTTTCAGGATCGGGCAAAAGCTCCGTCGTATTTGATACGCTGGCAACAGAGAGCCGGAGGCAGATGACATTAAACTATCCTGCCTATGTCAGATACCAGATGCCGAGATACGAAAGGCCCCAGGCCGACCTGATGCAGAATTTAAGCCCGGTGATCGTTGTGGAGCAAAGAGCTGCCGGAGGCAATTCACGATCCACGGTCGGCACCTATATGGATATTGATCCGCTGATCAGGCTGCTGTTTTCGAGGATCGGGCAGCCGGCGATCGGTTCCGCCAATGATTTCTCCAGCCAGAGTTCATTCGGCAGGTGTCCGGAATGTGGCGGGTTTGGGGAAGTGATCACGCCGGACGTGAATAAGCTGGTCGATTTCGACAAGTCGCTCAGGGAATATGCCGTCAGGTTCAAGCCGCTGTCGCCTTCCGGCTGGCAGGGCAATTGGATGATGACGTGCGGATTGTTTGATCCGGATAAACCGATTAAGGATTACTCGGAAGAAGACCGGCGGCTGCTGCTCTACGGCCCGCGGGAAGGGGAGCGCGCCTATGCACCGTTCCACACGAAGAATGGGCCGCAAAATGCGGAGTGGGACGGGTTATTGCCGCGATTTATACGCGTCTATATCAATCGGGACATTTCAAAGCTCAAGCAAGTCTCCCAGGAAGATGTTTTGGCCGTGTCGACCCATTCATTGTGTCCGACCTGCCAGGGGTCCGGCCTGAATCCGCAGGTGCTGGAATGCAGGATCAACGGCTTGAATATCGCGGAATATGATCAGTTGGAGCTTCCGGAGCTGCTGGCCGAACTGAGGAACATCCAGGATCCGACCGGAGAAGCGATCGCCAAGCAGGCCATCCCCTATGTGCAACAGCTGATTGACATGGGGCTGGGCTATTTGAGCCTGTCCAGAAGGGTGGGCACCCTTTCAGGCGGAGAAGCCCAACGGGTGAAAATTGCACGCCACCTGGGGAACAGCCTGAATAACCTGACCTATATTTTCGACGAGCCGAGCGCGGGCCTCCATCCGGAAGAAGTGCATCTGCTGATCCAGATGCTGAAAAAGATCAAAGACCAGCACAATACCGTCATCGTCATTGAGCATGATCTTTCCGTCGTAAAAGCAGCGGATGAAATCATCGAAATGGGCCCCGGGGCCGGCGTAAGCGGAGGCAGCGTCGTCTTCCAGGGGAAACTGGCAGGATTGGAAAATTCCCCGACTGCAAAAGCTCTGGAGCATCAGCTTCAGATAAATAAAAAGCCAAGGGACCATAAGGGATACTTTTCGATCAGAGATGCCAATCACAATAATTTAAAAGATGTCAGTGCCGATATTCCGAAACAAGTGCTGGTCTCAGTATGCGGAGTGTCCGGTTCAGGCAAAAGCTCTCTGATCCTGGAGGCATTCAAGGGGAAATACCCGGAATCCATCACAGTGGGGCAGGGCGGGATCGGAATCTCCAGCCGCTCGACCATGGCGACGTACATGGGGATCATGGATGACATCCGTGCGGCCTTTTCAAAAGCGACGGGGCAGCCGGCGGGATTGTTCAGCTTCAACTCCCTGGGAGCATGTCCTGTCTGCAAAGGAAAAGGCGTCCTGACGCCGGAAGTGGCATTTGCGGATCCGGTCACGATCCCGTGTGAAGCATGCGGCGGGACAAGGTACTCGGATGAAGCCCTGTCGTATCGGTATGAGGGCAAAAACATCATCGAGATTCTCGAATTGACCATCGACGAGGCTGCCGATTACTTTAAACAGCAAAAGATCCTGAACAGGGTGCATACGCTAAAGAACGTCGGATTGGGTTACCTGACGCTGGGGCAGACGACGAGTTCGTTGAGCGGAGGGGAAGTCCAGCGCCTGAAGCTCGCAAGCCAATTACAGAAAGAGGGCCAGATCTACCTTCTCGATGAACCGTCCCTGGGTTTGCATGCGGTAGACTCCGGAAAACTGCTGGACGTTTTTCAGAACCTCGTGGACAGGGGGAACACGGTCATCATCATCGAACACAATCTGGACCTGATCGCAGCAAGCGACTGGGTCATCGAAATGGGCCCGGGAGGAGGGAAGCGAGGCGGGGAAATTCTGTTCGAGGGGACACCGGAAGACATGCTGGGCGCACAGACGGTGACCGCAAAATGGTTAAGGGACGGGGTTGGCGCAGACCAGCCATAAAAATGGAATAATAAAATTTGGCCGCATTCCGAATGGAGTGCGGCTTTATCGTAATCAGACATTCTTGTGAATAGGCGGAAAATTCATTTACAATGAGAGGAAACCGGACACGGAAGGCGGGATGGGGATGGAATACGACGTAATCACGGTCGGGCACGGACTCGCGGGGCTGGTTGCCGCAGCGGAACTGGCGGAAGCGGGGAAGAAGGTCCTGCTCCTCGATCAGGAGCCGGCGTCGAATTTCGGCGGGCAGGCCTGGTGGTCGTTCGGCGGGCTGTTTCTCGTGGATTCGCCGGAGCAGCGCCGGATGGGCATCAAAGACTCCCATGATCTGGCCTGGCAGGACTGGCTCGGAACGGCAGGATTCGACCGGATGAATGACGAGGATGAGTGGGGCTATCAGTGGGCAAAGGCGTATGTCGACTTTGCCGCGGGCGAAAAGCGCGAGTGGCTCCGGTCGCTCGGCGTCCGGTTTTTCCCGGTTGTCGGCTGGGCGGAGCGCGGCGGTAGCCTCGCGGACGGACACGGCAATTCCGTCCCGCGCTTTCATATCGTGTGGGGAACAGGCCCGGGGATTGTCAGGCCGTTCGCGGAAAAGGTCCGACAGGGGATCCATGAAGGACTCGTCCACTACCTGCCGCGCCACCGGGTGACGGAATTCATTACGGAAAACGGGACGGTAACGGGTGTGCGCGGGGAAAAGCTGGCGGCGGACGACCGCCCGCGCGGCGAAAAGACCACCCGTGAAGTGGAGCGGCTCTTTGAAGCGCGCGCAGGCGCGGTGCTCATGACAAGCGGCGGGATCGGCGGCAACCATGAACTGGTCAGGAAAAACTGGCCGGAGCGCCTCGGCACGCCGCCTGAACGCATGCTGTCAGGCGTGCCCGCCTATGTTGACGGGCAGCTGCTCGGAGAGGCGGAAAGGGCAGGCGGGCGGCTCGTCAACCGCGACCGCATGTGGCACTACACGGAAGGCATCCAAAACTATGATCCGGTCTGGCCGAATCACGGCATCCGCATCCTGCCCGGGCCGTCTCCGCTCTGGTTTGACGCGGAAGGGCAGCGGTTCGGCGCGCCCAACTTCCCGGGCTTTGACACACTGTCGACGCTCCAGGCGATCGGGAAAAGCGGCTACGACTATTCCTGGTTCGTCCTGACGAAAAAGATGATCGAGAAGGAGTTCGCCCTGTCCGGCTCCGAGCAGAACCCGGACCTGACCGGCAAAAGCATCCGGATGATCCTATCCCGGGTGCTCCCGGGTGCACCGGAGCCCGTCGAGAAATTCATGAAGCGGGGCGAGGACTTTGTCGTCGCACGGACGCTTCCGGAGCTGGTCGACGGCATGAACGACCTGGTCGGCGAGGAGCGCATCTTCCTTGAGGAGATGGAGCGGCAGATCCGGGCGCGGGACCGCGAGATCGACAACAAGTTCGCCAAGGACCTCCAGGTGATGGCAATCCGGAGCGCACGTGCGTCAATGGGCGACAAGCTTGTCCGTGTCGCCCCTCCGCATCGCATCCTTGATCCCGCAGCCGGTCCGCTGATCGCCGTCCGCCTGAACATCGTCAGCCGGAAGACGCTCGGCGGCCTTCAGACCAACCTGTCGGGCCAGGTCCTGGGGGCGGACGGCAAACCGGTTCCGGGCCTCTATGCCGCAGGAGAGGCGGCAGGCTTCGGCGGGGGCGGTGTCCACGGCTACCGCTCGCTTGAAGGCACCTTCCTCGGCGGCTGCCTGTTCTCGGGACGGCAGGCGGGCAGAGCGCTCGGGCAGGGATAAACATTTGGCTGTACAGATTGCGAAACAGGAGGGAAGGGTGCGGCCTGAGGGGGCGCAGCCGCCAAAATGAGAAAATGGATCATCGGCCTTGCAGCAGCTGGCATATTGGGAATCGGGGCATGCAGCGGGGAAGAAGCTGCTCCCGAATCCGGCGGGCAAGAACCTGCAGAAGAAACTGAAGTAAAGGATGAAGCGGCGTCCGGGGAAGTAGAGAAGTCCGGCAATGCAGGCTCGCGTGAAATGATTGACCCTGCCTTCATGGTGGAAATGGGGGACGTGGAGGGATGGATGAAAACCGGCCCGGGTCCGTATGGAGGCGACCAATACGATGAGGAAGCGGTCCGGGCGGAAATCGGCCAGTGGCCGGAAGGACTGGATCCGGAAGACTATTTTCGGGCGATCGTGTCACTGACTTCGGCTGATTACCGGCCTTATCAGGAGATATTGGAGACCACTGAAATCGATTATGGAGAGCTGACCGATACGCCCGACGCGGAATCCGGGGAAGAAATCCCGGCAGATGCCCCTCCGCTGAACGTCCAGATTTTGCTGGATGCCAGCGGCAGCATGGCCGGACAGATGGAAGGGCGTTCAAAGATGGATCTTGCCAAGGAAGCGATCACCGGTTTTGCGGGCAGCCTGCCGGACAATGCGAATGTCTCTCTCAGAATCTACGGACATGCGGGATCCAACCAGCCGGACGGGAAGGAACTTTCCTGCTCCACGACGGAAGAAGTGTATGCCCTGGACAGTTATGATGCGGCTTCCTTCAGGAAGGCGCTGGACACGGTTGCGCCTACGGGCTATACGCCGATCGGCCTTGCGATGGAAGAGGCGGCCGCCGATCTGAAGCAGCACGGTGACGGTGCACAGAATGTCGTCTACGTCGTCAGCGACGGCAAGGAAACATGCGGCGGGGACGCGGTCGCTGCGGCAAAAAGCATGCAGCAGGAAGGCATCCGGGCTGTCGTCAATATTATCGGCTTTGATATCGCGGAAGAAGAACGTCAATCGCTTGAGTCCATCGCAGAAGCGGGAGGCGGGGAATACCTCCGGGCCGACACTGCAGAAGAGCTGAAAAATACGTTCAGTGAAGAGCGCACGGCGCTCATCAATGACTGGTTCGACTGGGTCAACGAAAACATCAACAGCACCTATGACCAAAGCACCGACTATGCGCTGGATGCCTATGACAAGGAGACGGAAGCCAAACTTCTTCTGTATGACGAGCAGACCCGCCAGAAGCTTCTCGCGTATGATCTGGAGGGTCAGATGGAGGGAGTAGAGAGTTCCGATATCATCGATATGATCAGTGAGCGCACCGGGCTGATGCTGGACCACGTCCAGGAAGGGTTCCAGGCAATCAGGGATGAAGCCAGTGAGGAAGGGAACAAAATCCGGGAAGACATCAGGGAAAAGGGGAATGATGAGCAGGAAAAGCTCAGAGAAAATGACACTGATTAAGCCTGGTAAATTAAGTACTTGAAATCTTCCGACCTTTTGACCGAAGATAGAAGAGGTCTACATAAGGGGAGGAGATTCATGTGAAGGTACTGACACTGGTCGGCAGCCTGCGGAAGGAATCGTTTAACCGCCGGCTGGCCGAGACGATGCAGGAACGCTATCAGGATAAATTCGAGATGGAGATTGCCGATATCGGCGCGCTGCCTCATTTCGACCAGGACGAGGAGCTGGATCCGCCTGCTGTCGTGAAGGAGTTCAAGCAGAAAGTGCTGGATGCGGACGCGATCATCATCGTGACGCCGGAGTACAACTGGTCGGTTCCGGGTGTTTTGAAAAACGCGCTGGACTGGACGTCCAGGGGCGAGCGGGTTATGGTCGGCAAGCCGGTCTTCCCGCTGGGCGCATCCATGGGCATGGCCGGAACACTCCGCGCGCAGATCCACCTGCGGCAGATCCTGGTCGCGCCCGGCGTCTCCGCCAAAGTGCTGCCTCCGGGCGGAAACGAAGTGCTCGTCAACTTTGCCCAGCAGAAATTCGAAGGCGAATCGGGCAGCCTGACCGACGGGTCCACGCTGGAGTTCCTTGATCAGAAAGTGGATGCGTTTATCGAGTTTGTGAAAGAGGGCTAATGTGCAGCCGGAGGCTAACTCCGGCTGTTTTTTGATGGGGATCCGGCGAGTTTGAAGAATACGGGCGCGAGTTTGAAGATTAGGTGCGTGAGTTTGAAGATTAGGTGCGTGAGTTTGAAGATTAGGTGCGTGAGTTTGAAGAATACGGCGAGGAGGCTTAACATTAGCTCTCCCGGGAGCGCAAACCGGCACCTTAAATCAGTCTAATATTAACTGTCCCACCTAAAACCACTGTTTCAACGTTTCATTTCCCGGGAAACTTATGCAACAGGAGGGGATTCCCGATGAAACTGCATGAACCGATGCCGGAACTGTCCGGCGCGACCGCATGGCTGAACGGTGAAAAAACGAAGGCGGAGCTGGTCGGCGACAAGCCGACGCTCATCCATTTCTGGGCCGTCAGCTGCAGCATCTGCAAGGAAACGATGCCCGAAGTAAACGAACTGCGGGACAAGTACAAGGATGATCTGAATGTCGTGGCGGTCCATATGCCGCTCACCGGCGCAGACAATGACATGGACAAAATCCGGGAGGCGGCGGACCAGTACGGTCTCACCCAGCCGGTGTTCGTCGACAGTGAGTACAAGCTCACCGACGCCTTTGAAAATGAGCTGGCTCCGGCGTACTATGTCTTCGACAGGGAAGGCCAGCTCCGCCACTATCAGGCGGGCCGGACCGGCCTCGACATGGTGGAGGACCGGATCGAGCGGGTCATCGAACAATGAGGAGTGCCCGGCGCATCAGGCGCCGGGTTTTCTTGGGCATAGTTGCCGGCCCTCAGGTCATATGATAATCTGGACTCAACTTAATTCGGAAAGGAATGACGAATGGGAAGATGGACAAGTGACGGAGCGCTTTAGACGAATCGGATGCTTTTTTCGAACGTCGGCGGGATCCGTCTGCCCATTTTTCCATCGTCATCCCGAACTGCGGCCGCAACCGTGCGGCTTGTTTGACGACGCGTAAATGAGGCGTTTTTCGGATCCCTCCGGCCACTATGGCCGGGGGGGCTTTTTCATGCCCTCCAGGAAACAGGGAGGAATCTGTATGTTGCTTGGAAGACTGGAGGAACTCACCGTCGTCTACGGGGATGTCACGATTTTTGAGAAGGTATCGGCTGATATACCGGAAGGCGCGGTCATCGCGCTTGTCGGTCCGAACGGTGCGGGCAAATCGACGCTGATGGAGCGGATTGCAGGCAGACGGGAGCCGTCTTCGGGACGGGTGCGCTGGCACGGGAAGCGCCCTTCCGTCACTTATTTCCGGCAGGAGGAGGTAGCGCCGGACCTGCCGGCTGAAACAGGCGAAGTGCTGGCCGAACGGAAGAAATGGCGCTTATCCGATGAGGTTGCATACAATACCGCGAGCGGGGGTGAGCGGATGAAGCTCCGCCTATCCGCCGCCCTTGTGGAACCAAGCCGGCTCGTGCTGCTCGACGAACCGACCAACCACCTCGACCGGGAAGCGCTGGAGCGCCTGATCGGACAGATCAGCGAAAGCCGGTCGACCTTCATTGTCGTGTCTCATGACCGTCATTTCATCGATCGGGTCGCGGACAGCATATGGGAGCTGGACCATGGCACCCTCACCGAATACGAGGGCAACTACACCAATTACCGGAACAAGAAGGAAGCTGCGCGTGCCGCGCAGCAAAGGCACTACGAACAACAGCAGAAAAAAGTCGCGCGGGTCGAGGAACAGCTTTCGCAACTGTCCGACTGGTCGGACAGGGCGCACCGGGAATCGACGAAAAAAGGCGGCATGAAGGAGTACTACCGGGTCAAAGCAAAGAAAAAGGACATTCAGATCCGCTCCAAGCGCAAACGCCTCGAAGCCGAGCTGGAGAAGGATGGCGTGGAAAAGCCGGAAGAAGAGGCGTCCGTTACGTTCGACGTAAAAGGCGGCCGTCGAAAGGGCATGAGGGTATTCGAACTCCGGGACGTTTCGAAATCATTCGGAAAACGGACGCTTTTCCGTGATGTGCGTTTTACCGTATTGTCCGGAGAACGCCTCGCCCTTCTAGGACCGAACGGCTCGGGCAAGACGACGCTATTCCGCATGCTGCTTGGCGAAGAGCCGCATGAAGGGGAGATCTGGCGGACGGAAGGGATGACGGTCGGCGTGCTCAGCCAGTCGGTGCTGGACCTGCCCCTCGGGAAGACGATGGAGGCCTACTTTTCCGCCGCCACGTTCGAACAGCAGGGAAAGCTCCGGACCGACCTGGCGAATCTCGGCTTTACCGCGCAGCACTGGACACTTCCGCTTTCCCGGCTGAGCATGGGCGAGCGGCTCAAGGTGAAGCTGATGCGGTTCATCCTGGAAGGGACAGATGTCCTGCTCCTTGATGAGCCGACCAACCACCTCGACCTGCCGTCCCGGGAAGAGCTGGAGCGGACACTCGGCACATTCCCGGGAACGCTCCTGTTTGCATCACACGACCGGTACTTTACAGGGAAGCTGGCGGATGGCATCCTCGTATTCGCGGAAGGGACCGTCCGGAAACTCCCGATGACGCCCGCTGAATGGGAAGAAAAGCGGAGCGGGGAAGGGAAGGACAGGGACGGCAAGGTGATGGAAGAAGAGCGCCTGCGGCTTGAGACAGAGCGCCAGGCGGTCCTCGGCAAACTCAGCCTGCTATCACCGGGCGATCCGGATTATGCAGGTCTAGACACCCGTTTCCTGGAGCTGACCCGCGAGATCCGGCAGCTTGAAGAGCATAGGAAGGGCAATTGAACCATTGAAAACCGGCCATTGTTCTGCTATTCTTTCCTTAAATTTAGTTTGAATTTTCTTTAAATTAAGGGGGTAGGCACAATGGTGGAAAGAATGATCGGTAATCCGGCACCCCGCTTTGAGATGAAGGCCGTCCTGCCGAGCAGGGAATTCGGCACGGTCAGCCTGGAGGAAAACATGAAAAAGGGCAGATGGACGGTCCTGATTTTTTACCCGATGAACTTCTCTCAATCAAGCCCGGCCGAGCTCACGGCGTTTTCCGACCGCCAGGTTGAGTTTGCGGAGCTGAATGCCGAAGTCATCGGGATCTCGACGGACACGGTCCACGCCCACCTCGCCTGGGTCGGAATCGCCCGCAAGAACAACGGCCCCGGAGGTCTGAACTTCCCGCTTGCCTCGGACCGGAAGCTCGCTGTTTCCCGGGATTACGGCATGCTCATTGAAGAAGAGGGCATCGCGCTCCGCGGTCTCTTCATCATCAGTCCTGAAGGCGAACTCCGCTATCAGACTGCCTTCCGTGAAGACATCGGCAGAGATATCGATGAGACGCTCCGGGTACTGCAGGGCCTGCAAATGGGAGGCCGCCGCGCCGCGAACTGACCCGGGCCGGGGACCTTTTAAACAGGAGGAGATCTGATGAAACTTCGCACACCGATGCCCGAGCTCCACGGCGCAACCGATTGGTTGAACGGTGTGAAAACCAGGGCGGATCTGGTCGGTGAACGTCCGACGCTGATCCATTTCTGGTCCGTCAGCTGCCGCCTCTGCAAGGACATGATGCCCGATGTCAGCGCAATCCGTGACAAGTACCGGGACCGGCTGAATGTCATCGCGGTCCATATGCCGCGCTCGAGGGAAGACACAGACCCGGGGAAGGTCAGGGAAGCGGCCGCGGCGCACGGCATTACGCATCCTGTCTTCGTCGACAGCAGAAGCAAGCTGACTGCTGAATTCGGCAACCGGTATGTTCCCGCCTATTATGTCTTTGACAAAAGCGGACGTCTCCGCCACTTCCAGGCGGGTGAAGGCGGCATGTCCATGCTGGAAAAGCGCATCACCCGGCTTCTGGAAGATTGACCATGAATTTCACACCCGGCCGCTATCTGAAAAGGGAGCGCCCGGGTGTTTTGTGTGTGCAGCCCTTGTTTTGAACCATGGTAGGCCTTTCGATAAAATAAATTCGACTGGGGGAAGGGTATATGGAGAAACGCAAAAAGAGGAAACGCTCTGATTACCTGGGAAGAGGCTGAAGAGCAAGGGCTGATCGATAAAATGCGAACTCGCAGAAGTAGGGGGTGCTGAAAGTGAACCTGACCCATTTTGAAAACAGGATCAGCGAAGTGATCCTTAAACGTGCTCATCGCTACTTCCTGGAGGGCCGTGTGACAGATGTCCGTGAAATCACTGGCGGTGAATTTGAAGTAGTTGTGGAAGGCACAACCGACTATGAAGTGTCTCTTGTAGTAGAGGCTAACGGGGACATTCTTTATTCAGAATGCAGTTGTCCGTACGATATGGGACCGGTCTGCAAGCATGAAGCAGCCGCTTATTATGAGATTCGGAAGATTTTGCAGGAGCGCAGGCTGTCGAATTCAGTCCCGTCAGCAGAGCTGACCAAGATCCTGGAGGCCATGCCTCGGAAAGAGCTGATCTCGCTGCTGCTGGAGCAGGCACAGAAAGATCAATTGCTTCGGGAGAAACTGATTGGGCATGGCAAGCCGGCTGGTGACGGTTCCTACATAAGCGGAGTGGAAAGAGCGATCGAGAAAATTGAGGACAATTACTCGGACCGTTATGGATTTATCGGCTATGCCGAAACGATGGATTATGCGGATGACATGGAAGAGTTGCTGGATAAGAGAAGTGATGTGGAGGATCCTGTGCTCAAGGCGGAGGTTGCCTGGCGCATTCTTCGTAAGGCGGTCGGTGCTCTGAAATACGCTGATGATTCCGGGGGAAGTTTCGAATTGCTGATTGACAGTGCAATAGAAACGATTCGTCAGGCAGCAGAGGAAGCTGCGAAAGAAGAACGTGAAGCCGGTGAGAAATTGCTTGAGCGCATAGTGGTCTGGAGCGCAGACAAGGTTTTTGATGAGTGGAAGTATATCAGCCACAATTTGCTTTTTGCCGCGCTGGAATTGGCTGACGTCCCTGATTTCAGGAAAAGATTGATGGAATGGATCATGGAATTGTTCCGCAAAGCGGATGAATACGATCGGCGTGACCTTCTGGATATACAGATGGAACTGATTGTCCGGGGCGGCAGCGAAGAGGAACTGAACCGGTTTCTGGATGAGTATGTGCAATATTCAAATGTACGGGAGGAAGCCATCCGCCGCGCGGCCAACGCAGGTGCATTTAAAGAGGCGATTGAACTGGCGAGGCAGGGGGAAGAGCAGGACAGCGAGGACGCTGGGCTTATGAAGAAATGGCGCGCAATGCGGTTCAATTTGCACAAAGAGACCGGACAGAAACGGGAAGCCGAGAAACTCGCCTGGATGCTGCTGGTCGACGGAGAATTGAACTATTACGGGGAACTTCGTGAGCTATCAGCAGACTCTGGCCAACTATATGAAACAGCCAAGCAAAAACTTAAGGATGCCGGAACGTGGAGGGCCGAGCGAGTTTTCCTCTCCCTGATTGACCAGGAAAACGACCTTCCGGAAATGATGGCCCGTTCTTGGGCGAAACCGTCCTCGATCACTTCCTACGGTAAACGGTTGGCCGGTGAATATCCGGAAGAAGTCGCGGAAATTTATGAGACCTACATCATGGATACTGCCAAGCGGTCTTCCAACCGGGGCCAATACCGGGAGTTGTGCAATATTCTTAAAGCCGGCATCGGAACAATTGGAAAAGTTCAGGTGGAATCGCTGATCGTCCGACTTGAAGCCGATTATCGGAGGCGTCCGGCGATGTTGGACGAGCTGGAAAGATTGAAAAGAGAAATACACTCATAAATAAGCCGTCCGCACCCGGTAAATGGGTGCGGCCGGCTTTTGATTGTCCCGATGCAGTCTGCTTCCCGGCCATTATTCCCTCACAGGGGCAGCGGCCTCCGTGTTCCCGGTTTCTTTGTCCTCCATCTTCACCTTCGTGACCGCAAGCGAAGCAATCAGGATCAGTTCGAACAAGTTCGTCGCGGCGTCGCTCGGGATGTCCGGATTGAACATGCTGCCGATGGTCATGGCAACCGTACCGGCGAGCATCCACCAGGAACCGGCCTTCCATGCAAGGAAGATCCCGGCAACCAGAAGCGCTGCGAGAACGATCAGGATCATGGCAGGCGGTCCGGATGCTTCCTCCGCTGAAGAGTAGCTCAGCACGCCATAGCTTTCGCTTTTCTCCAGCTTCAGGCCGCTGAGCACGGTGGTGTATTCGACGACGACCGCGGCAATGGCGGCCGCCCAGAACAGCAGGGCCGCCCAGCTTTTTTGTGCCCACTCAATTCCGGCCTGCCGCATCGCGCCGAGCGAGAATAAGATCAGGGTCGGCGTCACAAGGGCGTGAAGCCAGAAGCGCGCAGCATTCAGCCCCTCCAGCAGGGCCCCTTCCCCGATCAGGCTTCCGACCGCCAGGATGCCGTTGTCATAAACAAGTGCCAGCATGACGAGCAAGATGACGCTCATCAGCGTCCAATGCCTTTGTTTGTTGACGGACCAGATTAGCAGTCCGAGATAAGCAAGGGCAAATGCCCCGAAAATATACGGATCCATCCCATCACTCCCGTGTCCGTTTCGGACAGTTTCTTCCACTCTTCCCTTTAGAAAGGCATGCGGAAACCTTTCTTTGTTATACAACAGATAGGGACAGCCCCTCAGCGGGCGCTGTCCGTTTTGGCTTTTCTCGGCCAGATAAAATAGGAGAGTGAAAGGGCAAGGTCGATGGCGGCGACGAGCGTCCAGACTTTCAGAATCTGCAGGAGGACTTCGGTCTGCTCCGGATTTCCCGCGAGGCGGATCAGGAGGAAGAGGTAACCTCCGCCGAGCACCCAGGCCAGAACATGAAGGAGGCTGCCCGAGAGTTCGTGCCTGGCATGGTCGTAGCCGTACCGCTTCACCGGCCTCGGCCCTTTTTTCATGATGTGATAGCGGAAGCGTTCATCCGCCCACCGGATCATCCGCTTTCCGAACGTGAGCGAGACACCCAGGTAGATGGCGGCAATGCCGTGGGCGGCCGTGGCGGTCGCATCATTGGCAAGGATGTCATAAGTCGTCGCAATCAGCAAAATCAGGTCGAGCACCGGTGTCATGGCCAGCAGCAGCAGCCCAAGCCGTTTCTTTCCAAGCAGATAGCGCGTGACAAGACCTGCTGCGATAAATACCCAGAATCCGACTTCCGCGGCGATGATCAGGAAGGCGATAACGCTCATGTTTGCACTCCTTTTTAATACGTTTGTGTTATTTAGATTTTAACACGCACTTTTTAATTAGCACAAGTGTTTTATTTAAAAACCGATGGTATACTAGAGGTATGCCAAAAATCGTGAATCATGAAAAGCGGCGCGAGCAGATTGCGGAAGCCATGTGGCGGGTCATCCTGGAAAAGGGCATGGAAGGGGCGACGGTTCGGAACATTGCCGGGGAAGCGGGGCTGTCAACGGGTGCCCTGCGGCATTATTTCAAGGACCAGGATGAACTGCTGGTGTACGCGATGCGCCTTGTCAATGAGCGCGTGGAAAAACGGGCGCTGAGCATCCTGCAGGAGGAGCTTCCTCCCAAGGAAAAAGTGATCCGGGTGCTGCTGGAGATTGTGCCGGTCGACGAGGAGCGGCGGGCGGAAATGGATGTGTGGTTTACCTTCCAGGCGCATGTCCGCCACCGGAAGGATTTGGAGGGCGCACCCGGCCATGCGCTCCGCGGGGCTGTCAGCAAGCTTTTCGACTTTCTGAACTATGAAGGGGTGCTGAGAGAGGACCTGGACATCGGGCTCGAGGCGGAGCGGCTTTATTCAATCGTCGATGGGCTGGCGCTTCACGCGTTTCTTGAGCCGGAGCACCTGAAGCCGGACCTGGCGGAAGCGCTCATCCGGGACTCGGTCGGCAGGATCAGCAGGTAAAGCGCCTCTTGCAAAATATTCTGTCCATGATATAGTGGGTGTGAAAACTGAACATGAACTGCCACTGGGGGAGCCTTTCAGAAAGGCTGAGACGCGCATGGGCTGCGCGGACCCTTGGAACCTGATCCGGATCATACCGGCGTAGGGAAGTGGGGCCCGCAGCTTTAGCTGTATCCGAATGCAGATTCAGGCCGCCTTCCGCGTCGAACCGGAAGGCGGCTTTTTCATGTTCTCCAACCAGGAAAGGGGACAGAGAAGATGGGATTTTGTGAACGGGTAAGGCGGGAGTGCGACGGGATCTGGGAGGCGAGTTTCCGGCATCCTTTCGTGGAGGCGCTCGCTGACGGAACGCTTGACGAGGATGTCTTCCGGTTTTATGTGCTGCAGGACGCGTACTACCTGTCTCATTTCGCAAAAGTCCAGGCTCTTGGCGCGGTGAAGGCGCAGGACCTGCTGACGACACAAAGCTTTGCCAGGCATGCGGAAGCGACATGCTCCGCGGAACTGGCGCTTCATGAAGAATTCTTCACGATGCTCGGCGTGACGCCGGAAGAGCATGCGGCGTTCCGGCCGGCGCCGACCGCGTACGCCTACACGTCACATATGTACCGGGCGGCCATCGAGGGCGACCTTGCCGATGTGCTCGCCGCGCTGCTTCCGTGCTACTGGCTGTATTGGGAAATCGGCGAGCGGCTGAAGGGCGCCGAGCCGGGGCACCCGGTCTATGATAAGTGGATCGCAACCTATGGCTCAGAATGGTTCGGCGAACTGGTGAACGAGCAGATCGGCAGGATGAACCGGCTGGCTGAGGAACTGCCTGAAGAGCGCATCCTGGAACTTGCGGAGAGGTTCCGCAAGAGCAGCATCTATGAGCTCAGCTTCTGGGAGATGGCCTGGACGAAAGAACAGTGGGAGACTCCGGAAATGGAGGGTGCAAAATGAGCAGACTGTTGTCGGAACTCCGTGAAAGCCGCCCTCTCGTCCACTGCATGACGAACATCGTCGTCGCGAACTTCCAGGCAAACGGGCTGCTTGCCCTCGGTGCTTCCCCAGTCATGGCGGCCGCGCCTGAAGAGGCGGAAGAAATGGCGGCGGCCGCCTCCTGCACAGTGCTGAACATCGGAACACTCCACCGGGAGGCGCTGGAAGCGATGGAACTGGCGGGCAAGTCAGCGAACAGGGCGGGGAATCCCGTCATACTCGATCCGGTCGGCGCCGGCGCGACCCGGTTCCGGAGAGATGCCGTCAGCCGGCTGCTCGGGGCGTTGGATGTGGCGCTGATCCGCTGTAATGCAGGCGAACTTGCCGCAATTGCGGGCGTAGACTGGCGGGCCTCCGGCGTGGATGCGGGCGAAGGCACAATGGATACGGAGGAAGTCGCTGCGCAAGTGGCACGGCAGCACGGCTGTCTTGTCGCGGTCACCGGAGAAACGGATGTGCTCACGGACGGGGAACGGACTGTGCGCATCGGCGGCGGACATCCGGCCATGAGCCGGATCACCGGCGCCGGCTGTTTGCTGAGCGCGGTGTGCGGGGCGTTTCTCACGGCGGGCAAAGATGACCCGTTTCGTTCCGTGGCCGCGGCACTCGCCTTCTACAAGGCGGCGGGAGAGGGCGCGGCGGAAACTTCATCTGTTCCGGGAAGCTTCCTTCCGGCATTTATCGACCTGCTGGCGCTTCTGGAAGACGGAGACTTCGAGCTTCCGGAATCGGCAAAGGAGGTGCGGGCATGATGGGCGTCGCACTTACCATTGCGGGATCGGATTCGGGCGGCGGTGCGGGCATCCAGGCGGACCTGAAGACATTTCAGGAGCTGGGCGTGTTCGGCACGTCCGCGCTCACTGCCGTCACCGCTCAGAACACGCTCGGCGTGCACGGTGTCTGGCCGCTCGGCCCGGAGGCGATACGTGCGCAGATGGATGCGGTGTTTGCGGACTTTGATGTGGCCGCCGCAAAAACTGGCATGCTGTTTTCCGGGGAGATTATCGGCGAGGTCGCGGCGGGCCTTGCCGCGGCGGGCAACCCGGTGCTCGTGGTGGACCCCGTCATGATCGCGAAGGGCGGCGCACATCTGCTGCGTGAAGAGGCCATAGCGGCCATGCGGGATAAGATCCTGCCGGTGGCCACGGTCATCACGCCGAACATTCCCGAAGCGGAGGTGCTTGCCGGGATGGCGATCAGGTCCGCGCAAGACATGGAGGAAGCCGGCCGACGGCTGATTGCGATGGGCGCCCAATCTGTCGTCGTGAAGGGCGGTCATATGGAGGAAGAAAAGCGGGCCTGCGACCTGTTCATGGACGGACGCGGGGAGCGGATCTGGCTGTCAGCGGAGCGGATCCGGACAAAAGACACCCACGGCACAGGATGCACGTTCTCCGCTGCACTCACGGCATTTCTTGCTGCCGGGGAACCGCTTGAAAAAGCCGTCGGGGGAGCCAAGCGGTTCATCCATGCGGCGATCTCCGACGGTCTCGGCCTCGGCGGTGGCCACGGCCCGACCAACCACTGGGCCTATCACCGTGCCGGAAATGCCCTGAAAGGAGAGGTACTCATTGATTCGTGAGAAGCTTGGTGTTTACTTCATCATGGGAAGCCGGAATGCCGGCTCGCGCAATCCGCTGGAGGTGCTGGAGGCGGCACTGAGGGGCGGCATCACCTGTTTCCAGCTGAGGGAAAAGGGACCCGGTGCGCTTGCGGGGAATGAGCTGCACGCATTCGGTGAGGCTTGCCGTGATCTGTGCCGGGCGCACGGCGTGCCGTTTATCGTGAACGATGATGTGCGCCTTGCGCTGGAGCTCGGGGCGGACGGTGTCCATATCGGACAGGAGGACGGCGACCCCGGAGAAGTTCGAAGGCTAATCGGTGACCGGATTCTCGGCGTCTCGGCGCATAACCTGGATGAAGTCCGGGAAGCCGTTGCTGCAGATGCGGACTATATCGGCATCGGCCCGGTCTATCAGACGACATCCAAGCCGGACGCCCGCCCGGTCTGCGGCACGCTGCCGCTCCGGGAAGCAGCAGCGGCATTCCCGGAGCTCCCGTCAGTCGGCATCGGCGGCATCACTGCGGATAATGCGCGTCCCGTCATCGCGGCTGGCGCGTCAGGTGTCTCTGTCATCACGGCGATTTCCCTGGCGGACGATCCGGAGCGGGCAGCACGGGAGATCCGGCTGGCCGTCAGCGGGGCGCTCAGGCTGCCGGAGGGAGGTGCGGCCCGATGAAATGGAATACAAGGACACTTGTCCTAATGACGATGTTTACGGCCATTGCGGTCGCGGGCTCGGTGTTTGTCTCCTTCCCGGCCGGCGTGGCGCGGGCCTATCCGGTCCAGCACGCGGTGAACGTCATCGCGGCCGTCTCGCTCGGGCCCGGCCCGGCCGTCGGAATCGCGTTCCTGACCGCGCTGATCCGGATCCTGACGGGGACCGGCTCGCTTCTCGCCTTCCCTGGAGGCATGATCGGCGCGCTCCTGGCAGGCTGGCTGTACCGGAGAACCGGCAGGGCCTGGACGGCATCGGCAGGAGAAATGGTCGGCACCGGCGTCATTGCCTCGCTGCTGGCGGCGCCCTACGCCAATCTTCTGATGGGCGCTTCGGCAGGCGCTTTCTTCTTCCTTCCGGCTTTCCTCGTCTCGAGCATCAGCGGTGCGCTGATCGGTCTGGCGATTGCGATCCGTCTGGAGTCGGCGGGCAGGCTTCCTGTGATCGGTGAGCGCTCATAAAGGTAATGTAACGTTCATAGGATCATACGGGTGTCCGGCTGGCCGGGCAATGGTTACTGTTAGGCCTCACGCATCTTCTGTGAGCGCTAATAGAAGCTGTATAAAAGGCGGAGGCACGCGGCCTCCGCCTTTCTTTGACTTTTGATTGACCACCCTGGTCAATTCCGCATATACTGGTATTGACCAGGGTGGTCAATTGCCATCCGCAGAACGGGGTGAATCGATGAAAGAAACATTCAGGCGCCTGGAAGCCGGCCGGCAGGAGGAGATTCTGAAGGCCGCCATGAGGGAGTTTGCGGAAAACGGATATGACAAGGCATCGACGAACCGGATCGTCAGGGATGCCGGCATGAGCAAGGGGATGCTGTATTACTACTTTGAGAACAAGGAAGACCTGTTCCGGGACTGCATCGGCTATGCGCTGGACCATATGGAACAGAGCCTGGAAAGCTGGATCGGCACGGAGCGGGAGGGGTTCATCGAGCGGATGGCCCGGATCGCGGAGGCGAAGCGCCGGTATTTCCGGGAACATCCGGAAATCTCCGGGTTTTCGGCGGTGATCTTGCTTTCGCCGAACGTACCCCCGTCCTTCAGGGAACGCCTCGGAACGCTCATGGAGGAGGGGAAACGGAAGATGTTCGACGGACTTGATCTGTCGCGTTTCCGCGGCGACCTTCCGCCGGAGACGCTCATGCGTCTTGTGCAGTGGACATTTGACGGCTACGCCCGGGAAGCAGAGGAGCAGATGAAGGCGGAAGGGGTGAACTTCGGTGACCTGGACCGTTATTGGGATGAATTCGGTGTGTATCTGGATGCGATGAAGACGATTTATTACAGGGGGGACGGATCATGAGCGTGCTGGAACTAAAGGGGATCACGAAGCGGTTCGGGAAGTTCACCGCAGTGGAAGAGGTATCATTTGAAATCCGCGAAGGGGAAGTGTTCGGGTTTATCGGGCCGAACGGTGCGGGCAAGTCGACCACGATCCGGGCCATCATCGGGGCCATCAGTCCGACGTCGGGAGAAGTTCGGCTTCACGGAAAGCCGGTAACCGCGCAGCCGGACTACCGGAAGCACATCGCCTACGTGCCGGGCGATGTCCAGCTCTGGCCGAATCTGACAGGCGGCGAGGTGATCCGCTTTTTCATGGAGATGAGCGGAAATGCCGACACGGAAAAGATGGAGACGCTGATCCGGGAGTTCCGGCTGGATCCCAAAAAGAAATGCAAGACGTATTCAAAGGGGAACCGACAGAAAGTCGCGCTGATCTCAGCCTTCCTGTCTGATGCGGACCTGCTCATTTTCGACGAGCCGACAACCGGACTCGACCCGCTGATGGAGCGGACGTTCCATCGCCATGTGCTCTCGGCAAAGTCAGAGGGCAAAAGCATCCTGCTCAGCAGCCATATCCTCTCTGAGGTCGAAAAGCTGGCCGACCGGATCGCCATCATCCGGGAAGGGAAAATCATCGAGACCGGCCGGTTCAGTGAACTCAAGCACATCACACGCGTGCACTACCTGGTCCGGACACCGGAGGACCTGGCAGCGGTCGGCCGCATGGAGGGGGTACATGAATTCAGACAGGAAGGCGGGGAGGCGGAGTTCCTAGTCGACGCGGACCGGGTGAAAGATGTCCTGGCTGCCCTGAAGCGCTATGAGCTGGAAGGCCTCGAGACGCTGCCGCCGAAGCTCGAAGATATTTTCATGCGCTACTATGACGCGGGGAGTGGCGCGTCATGAGGCATTATTTACGCCTTTCCTTGAAAGACACCCGGTTCAGGATTTTCTGGTGGATCTTCGGCATCGCATCCCTCACGCTTATGATGCCGCCGTCGTTCCATGAACTCTACCCGACCCAGGCGGACCGTGACGTGCTGAAGGCGACGATGGAAAATCCGGCTGTCATTGCCATGACGGGTCCGATCCAGGAGGGCGACTACACACTCGGCGTCATGTTCTCTCATGAGATGGCGGTGTTCATGGCGATCGTCGTCGGCCTGTTCAACGTCATGATCGCCAACTCCCTGAGCCGCCGCAAAGAGGACGACGGGCTGCTCGAGGTGGTGCTGTCCAGAAACATCACGCGGGGCGGAGTTTTTGCAGCGCAAATTCTGCTCGGCCTCCTCATGAATGCCATCCTTGCACTTGTGCTGTTTGCGGGCCTTCAGTCGTTCGGCTATGAATCGATGGATACCGCGGGCAACTTCCTGTACGCCGCCCACACATTCGGCTTCGGGCTGTTTTTCTATGGGCTGACCCTGCTTGCGGCACAGCTGCTGCCGTCAGCGGACTGGGTGTTCGGCATCGTGCTGACCGTCTTGCTCCTCGGCTATGCGTACCGCGCTGCGACCGACGTGGCGGCGCCGCACCTTTCCGTCATCTCGCCCTACAACTGGATCAGCCGGCTCTCGCTGTACAGTGAAAATGAAGCGATCTGGCTCGTTCCGTTTATTCTGGGACCGGTCTTTCTGCTGGCGGCCTGGCTGCTGTTCAGAAACCGTGACCTCGGAGATTCCGTCATCCGGCTGCAGATGAACCGCCGGAGCCGGAACATCGGGAGCCATCTGCGGCTGGCATTCACGCTGAGCCGGACGCTCATCATCAGCTGGCTTGCCGGGATGCTTCTGATCGGCGCAAGCTACGGATCGATACTTGGTGACCTGGAATCCTTCATCGGCGACAACGAGATGCTCCGCCAGATGGCCGGTGAGGGAGGAAACGGCCTGACCGTCCAGTTTGTCGGGACGCTCATGGTGATCGTCACCATCATCGGACTGGCTCCCCCGCTAATGGTGATGGGGAGATTGTTGAAAGAAGAACGGCGGACGCATCTGGAATATCTCGGCACACTGGACATCAGACGAATGAAAATGATGGGGGATTACGTTATTCTCGCGCTTGCGGCGGGATTCCTCTCCCTGTTTCTCGCAAATGCCGGCATGTATGCGGCAAGCCTCGGCGTAGAAGGCATCGGCCTCACGTTCGGCGATTACACGGTAAGTGCATTCAACTACTTCCCGGCGGTTCTGCTGTTCACCGGGCTGTCGGCGTTCCTGATCGGCCTTCATCACCGGCTCCATGTGCTGGTCTGGCTGTATCTGCTCTACAACTTCTTCGTCAGCTACCTCGGCCAGCTGCTGGGCCTGGACGACATTTACCGGGTCCTGACGCCGTTCCATTACCTGAATGAAACGCCGAACGAAGCCGCTGATCTGTTGG
Source organism: Bhargavaea cecembensis DSE10 (assembly GCF_000348905.1). GTDB lineage: Bacteria > Bacillota > Bacilli > Bacillales_A > Planococcaceae > Bhargavaea > Bhargavaea cecembensis. Next base: position 87,304 of record NZ_AOFT01000007.1, on the reverse strand, counting down.
CCTGCCTGGCGGTCGGAGGCACGGGTGTGGTGCTGATGGTACTTGGGCTGATTCTTTTCAGGAGGAGAGATCTCGCTTAGGAATACGGCATTTCCCGGGAAACAATCGCATAACAAAAAAGCGGAGGCGATCGGCCTCCGCTACGCTGGGAGCAGGAGGGGATACGGATGGAAGGGTTGCCCGCAGGTAGTGTGTTTCTGGTTGACCATGATGACAGGTGGAGGGAATCATTCCGGGAAGAAGCGGAGCTGCTCCGGAAATTGCTCGGCCCGAAGGTGGTTGCGGTGGAGCATATCGGCAGCACGGCGGTGCCGGGGCTGAAAGCGAAGCCGCTCGTCGACCTGCTTGTCGGACTGGATGACCTGGGGGAATACGAACGGTTCGATTTCAATGCGCTTGCTGCCCGCGGCTACTGCCGGCTGCGGAACGCGGCGGTCGAAGGGAAGCGGGTTATTGCGAAATTCCGGCAGCTCGACCCGCCGGTCAAGACCCATGTCGTCCACGTCGTCGTGCACGGCGGGGACTGGTGGCAAAAGCATTTGCTTTTCCGCGACCGGCTACGGGAAAATCCCGAAATTGCCGGGGATTATGAGCGCCTGAAGCTTGGATTGGCGGAGCGGCATCCGGGCGACGAGCGGGCGTATGCCGATGCGAAACTGGAATTTGTCGAGAGGGTTCTTTCCGAAAAGTAAAAAACCCCGCTCGAGGCGGGGCGGAATCATTCTTCCGGGTCCTTCGGTTCTTCCGGAAACAGAAACCAGGAGATGACGCCGCTCAGGAGGGCAGCGCCGATTGTGATATACATGCGGTGTGTTCCGGGAACGTCCTGGAACTCCTTGTTCAGGTACCACCAGGCCAGACCGGCGACAATGAGCATGATGGGAATCGCAAATTTAAGTGCTCGTTTCAATCGGAGTCATCCTTTGTGTGTTGTTGACCCGATTTTACCACAACGGATCAGTAGCCGCGTCGCCGGAAGAATCCAGTATTGCCGAAGCCGGATCCGCCGAATCCCGGACCTCCGAATCCTGGACCGTAGGAGTCCGCGTAGATGTTGCGGCCCGGAACTGTTGTTTCGGTCTCGGTGAAGTAGTGGCGCGGTACGTTCACGACGTTTTGCCGGTTGACGTTCACGATCGGATGGACGAATGGAACTTCGCGCTGGGTGAAGGTGTCGTGGAAGCGGTATGTCGGCGGGCAGACGATCGGCTGTGTCCGGCACGAGTGGCAGCCGCAGCCGTGTCCATGGCGATGGTGTTGCATGTGTCGCCTCATGATAAGCACCTCCTCTCTTTTCTTATTACATGCGTGACAATCGCATGCAGATGGACGCGCGTCACGTCCCGGGTCCTGTTTTGCCTCGCGGAGGACGGGGAATACTCGGAAGAGATAGCAACTGCCGGGAGGAGGCAATCCGAAATGAAGAAAGAACGTATCGTGCTGTTTGACGGAACCTGCAATTTCTGCGACAAAAGCGTCCAGTTCATCATCAAGCGGGACCCCGTCGGACACTTCAGATATGCATCGCTCCAAAGTGATGTGGGCCAGGAGCTGAGAAAAAAACACGAGATTCCCGACGATGTCGACTCGATGGTTCTGATTGAAGGGGACAAGGCCTATACCAAGTCCACCGCAGCCCTGCACATCGCGAAGAAACTGGACGGGCTCTGGCACTTGGCCTTCCTGTTCATTGTCGTGCCGAAGCCGCTCCGGGACCGCGCCTATGACTACATCGCAGAAAACCGGTTCAAGTGGTTCGGCAAGAAAACAGAAGAAGAGGCGTGCAGGCTGCCGCCCCGGAACATCCGGGAACGCTTCCTCGCGTAACAACCGCGGTCATCCGCGGTTTTTGCATTCCCGGGAAATTGTCGATTTCCGCCGCTATTTCCCGGGAAATATGTCGGTCCCTGTGATTATTTCCCGAAATAAAGAAGGCCGCCCTCATCGGCGGCCTTTTCATCATTCAAAGTTCGACGTGATCCAGTGCTGGTAAGCGATAACTTCCGACATATGGGCGAGGCCTTTTGACGCCGCGCGGTGAATCGGCACCCAGCCGTCCCCCTTGTCGAGGTAGACCTCGTGATGGGGCGCCTGGTCGTGGTAGCCCGTCACATGGAACGTGCCGTGGCGGCGCAGGATGGCGTGGACCTCGTAATCGATCAGCGGGGCGGGGGTCAGCGGATTGCCGACGGAGTGTTTGAGTTCAAAACCGAACTCCCTTCCGTCATGCTCAAGGGGCTCGATGGTAAAGTCGTCGATCGAAGCGGTTCCTTCCTCCCGTTTCCGGCCCGACAGCCCATACGCGACCGTCTTGCCGGCTTCTTTCCGGAAGACCAGGGGATAGCCCGGGTCCTTGTAGGAAAGTGTCACGTCACCGCGCGTCCGGAACGAATCACCCTCGGGATCGAAGTCGCGGCCATCGCCCTTGAACGTCCGGTTCGGGGAGAGCACGTTCGGGTTGTTGATGAACTTCTCCTCCAGAAATGTCGTATAGCGCATCCGCCAGCGTTCGACCGGCTCGGGCTCCCGCCATTCTTCCACCGGCAGGAGAAGTTTCGACGGCTGCCCGATCACTTTTGTAATCCAGAACTCCTCCATCACATCTTCCTGTGTGCTCGAATCCGGATTGAACTTTCCGGCGATGCGGCCGAGGATCGATTTGCCCGCGCTCATCGGCTCTTCCGCCTCCCGGGCGGGTCGGCTTGTCCGGATCATATAGAAAGTCTTTTCGTCCGGGACTTCCCGGTCGATAAAATAGCAGTCCCCGGTTTCTTGCACAAGGTCGCCGTTTTTAAAGACGGCGTAGGTCTCCGCCTCGGGGATCTTCTCCCAGGAGAGGGCCACCTGCGACTTGGCGACAATCGTTGTGAATACGAGGTAGCGGAGCGGGTTATGGGCGTCTTTCTTCTTTTTCAGCGCGGAGGTCTGCATCATGATGACGTCCTCGGTCCGGTTGTTGCGGATCCGTTCGATCGAGTAATGATACATTTTGCCGTCCTTCACGTCCTCGTCGGTGAAATCGCAAACCGGGCCTTCCTGGCGAAGCTTGCCTTCCTTATAAACCCGGTAGTCATCGCCCGTGTCGTCCCATTCAAAGGTGATGACACCGGGACGGTGCGTCACCGAGCGGATTTCAAATTTCTCCGGTTCCAATCGGCTCACTCCTTTTCTGACAGCTGGTCTGTTATTCGAGTATCGGGCGTCTCTCATCCGTGTATACCCGGAAAAGCGGCCGGATACTGCATGGAGTTTCTCGTTTGATGAGGTACGATGGAGACGGAGGTGATCGATTGATCATGAAGGACCGGGCAAGTCCCGGAATAAGAAAGGTATGTGATGCCGGATTGCGCAGGCTCAGGCCGGGCCATCCGGTCGCCGGCAAACTGGAGGAGCGCAGAAAACAGGCCGAGGCCGGATTCGGCGGAGAAGAACGGGTCGACGGCGTGCTCGCGGAGTACCGCCACCCCGGTCCGATCCGGGTTTTTGCGGATCTCGGGCTTGTCTGTGGCTCCAGGTTCCAGCTGGACGCTCTTTTGCTCACCCGGTCTTGGGCATGCCTTCTCGAAGTGAAAAATATCTCCGGCCGCTCCGTGATCAGGGACATCCCCCCTCAACTGGTCCGGATCACCAAGGACGGCCGCGAAGAAGCGCTCGGCAGCCCGTTTGCCCAGCTGGACAGCCACCTGATGCTGTTCCGTGACTGGCTGCATGAGCGCAATACCCCCATTCCTGTATACGGCGCCGTCGTCTTCGCCTATCCGAGCCAGATGGTCGAGGCGGCAGCCGCTCCACACCCCATTCTCTTTCCGAACAATATTCCATTATTCTTGCGCAACCTTCCCGAACATCCCTTGCTGGACGAACATGAACTGGACGGGCTTGCCCGCCAAGTGCTTGCTGCACATTCGCCTTATGTACAGCGGCCTCTTTGCACCATGTACCCTCAAGTGAGCCGGTCGGACATCCGCACCGGCGTCATCTGTCCTGACTGCGGGGAGATGGGCATGCGCTGGCACGACCGGGCATGGCATTGCCGCTGCGGGTGCATCTCCCGCTCCGCGCATATCGGTGCGCTCCATGACTGGTTCCACATTTTCGGCGGCGAGCTCACCAATGAGGAATGCCGGAGGTTTCTTGGGGTGGAGGACCGGCATGCGGCAAAGCGTTTGATGAAGAGCGCTGGTTTGGAGGTTAGCGGTTCCGGCAGATGGACGACATATAGGCTCAAACTGTGAATTGGGTGCCCATTGCGGCACTTTTTTATTGGGTGAATCCATGAGCGCTCGTAGAAGGGGCCGAAGCGCTCGTAGAAAGTTGATGAGCGCTCATAGAATCTCATCAAGCGCTCATAGAAAGTGGATAAGCGCTCATAGAATTCTATGAGCGCTCCGCCGCCCCATAAATTCTGGACAACCTCCGCGCTCCATAAAAAATGAAACCACCGCCCCCTTTTGTCCGTAGAAAGACCATACACTCCAAAAAGAGAGGGTTTTTCCTCATGCTGAATTTATTGTTGTTTTCCGTGATCGCGGGTCTGGTGCTGGCGCTGCTTGCCGTGCCGTTCCGGGCCACCAAGAATGTGAAAAAGGACGGACACAAGACGGAGGAGCCGGTGAACACGGTGCCGCTCCTGATCGGGTCCGCCGTCACGTTCGCCATCATCACGTTTGCCGTCTATTACTTCCTCAATCTTGACCGCAACTGGACATCGCTCTGGCCGGCGGTTGTCATCGCGGCGGTGATCGGTGCCGCATCGGCTGCCAGGGGCATGGAGCGCAAGGCGCGCACGCTCGTGTCGCTTGCGGCGCTCGTGTTCGCGGCCTATATCCTCGCCGCTCCGCTGTTTAACGCCAATGACAAATACAAGGCAGTCGAGATGGATGAAGAGGTCGAGATCAGCGCGTTCGACGAAACGAAGACGCCTGCCAGCGTTCCGCCGAAGTTTGCACGCAACAAGATGAAAAAGGCGTTCGGCCAGGTGCCGAACACCAGCTACTATGAACTCGGCGAGCTGCAGATCCAGAAAGTCGAAGGCGAGTTCGTCTACATCGCACCGGTCGAGTTTGCCGGATTCTTCAAGTGGATCAACGGTGACACGACGCCCGGCTACTTCACGATGAGCGCAACCGACTCCGCCGACAATCCGAAGTTCATGAAGGCCGAGATGGCCTACACGCCGTCGTCCTATTTCCATAAGAACGTCGAGCGCCATATGCGCATGGCGCATCCGGGCCTCATCTTCTACGGGGATGCCCAGCTGGAGATTGATGACGAAGGCAAGCCGCACTATATCCGCTCGTACGGGGAGTTCATCTCCGCGCGGAACGGCTTTGACGTGAAAGGAATTGTCACCGTCGACCCGGCAACCGGGAAGACGCAGCGCTACGCCATCGGGGACGTGCCGGAATTTATCGACGGCGCCGTTTCGCCCGAGGCCGTCAGCCTGGCAAACAGCTACTTCGGGAAGTACGTCCACGGCTTCTGGAACTCGCTGTTCGGCAAGAAAGACGTGAAGCTTCCGTCCGACGAGGGGACCGAGGCGAATGTGAGTCCGGTGTTCGACGAGACCGGCCATATGTATTACTTCACCGACTTCACGAGCCCGAAAGAAGAGGTGGACTCGATGCTCGGCTACGCGCTCACCGATGCGCGGACCGGGGAGGCCACTTACTATACGGGCAATCTTGAAGAGTCGTACATGGACTCCCAGGGGACGCTCCAGATCATTGAGAAGAAGTTTATCGAGAAGAAATGGTCCGGCGAGATGCCGGTGCTGTACAACTTCTACGGCGAGGCCAGCTGGCTGACGCCGGTGCTTGACCAGAACGGCTTCCTGCAGAACTACTTCATCGTCTCGGCAGCGAATCCGGAAATTTCTGCATTCGCCGGCACGCCGAACGAAGCACTCAAGCTGTACAAGACGGCGCTCCAGCGAGGCGGCTCGACCGTCGACGGATCGTCGGATGCCGAAGAGGCCAAGGCGGCCGTCACCGTCCGGCGTGTCTACAAGGAGCGCGCGGGTGACTTTACGCTCGTGTCGGTCCTGGCAGAAGACGGGCGGAGCTTCCTCGCTTCCACGGAAACGGTGCCGCTCGCGGTCTATATCCAGGAAGGCGACCAGCTGGACATCACCTACCTGGAAACCGGGGAGCTATTCCTGCCGGTAAAAGAAATGACGAATACGACCATCGGACAATAAGTAAAGCCCTCCGCGTGCGCGGAGGGCTTTCTGCGTTATGCGGAGACCGTGAACGGCTCCAGGATATCTTCTTTCCGGCGCTCTTCCTCATGGAAGTCGAACACTTCGTCGGTATGCTCGTAAGATTCGCCGTAGAAGTCCTCGTCTTTGTATGTGTGGATCTCTTCGTATGTCTTGCGCATATGGTCATAGATGGCCTGTTCGACCGTTTCTTCACCCTCATGGTTAGGTGCCCAGTACAGAATTTCCAGGGAGGTCTTTTCTCCGGTTGCCAGCGACCGACGGCTGTAGCCGATCCGGCGGGCGTGGGCAAATCCGTTGTGGGCATAGAACTTCAGCCGCTTGGCGGTATCGGTGTCGTCATAGTCGACCGGCTCGACTTCAAGGATGATCGGCTTGTTCTTGGCTTTCAGCTTATCAATCAGCTTGCCCCCGAGCCCCTGGCCGCGCGACTTCGACGAAACGAACAAATAATCGACAAAGAGAAACTCGTCGAATTCCGCGTACATCAGCACGTGGTACGGCCCCTCATCTTTTCCGTATACGCCTTCCTTTTCTTTAAGAAGCGTCTCCATATGGTCCCTTGACTTCATTTCTTCCACGGGAAAGTATTCGTTGAGCTTGTCGTACCAGTTCAAATCAAATCGCCTCCGGTATGTTTGGATTCATCCGGGGTTTTTGTTTTGGGGGAGATGAAATGAGGAAAAAAACTGATGAGAAAAAATCCTCGAACGTTCCGGCGGGGCCGGTAATTCATGCATTAACGCATGGCACATCCCTTTCTTTACCCGCCCCGGAACAAGATAAACCTCTTTTTATAAAAAAGTTTCATTCTCTCTTATACAACCGGGCTGCGGCCCGCGCAAAATCTTTGCGGATGCATGTATAACATCGTATAATTAAGTCAAAGATAGTCAAAGTCAACTGGGCTCATGTGCATTGGAAAGAGGTGATACCATGCGGAACATCTCCGACATCATTGAAGGATATTTGAAGGCGATTCTCGAAAAAGAACAGGACGGGATGGCGGAGATCAAGCGGAGTGAAGTCGCGGAGAAATTCCAGTGCGTCCCTTCGCAGATCAACTACGTCATCAAGACCCGGTTCACGACGGAGCGCGGCTACATGGTCGAGAGCAAGCGGGGAGGCGGGGGATACATCCGCATCGTCCGCGTCCGGCCGCACAGCCGGATCGACCTGATCGAGCAGATTGTCGAGGGGCTGGACGGCGGATCCACCCAGGCGATGGCCGAGGATATCATCCGGCGCCTTATCGATGAGGATGTCCTGACGGAGCGCGAGGCAAACATGATGCATGCCGCCGTGCACCGGCTGACGCTCATGTCGCAGCTTCCGGAACGGGACCTGCTCCGCTCCCGGATCATGCAGGCGATGCTCAGCACTTTAAAATACGAGGCGTCAGGCGGCCCGGCGAATAGGCAGGGCGGCTCCGCCGATGAAGGAAAAGGCAAATGACCCACGCCGGCACTCGCATGCCGGCCGCTGAAAGAGGTGTGTTCGTTGATCTGTGACAATTGCCAGGAACGGCCGGCTTCGGTCGTCGTGACCCAGAGCAAAAACGGAAAAACAGAGGAGCGGCATCTGTGCGACGTCTGCGCGGCGCACTTCCAGCCGTTCCAGGGGGACTTCGGGGGAGACCCGCTCGGCATCCAGCAGTTTCTCCAGAACTGGTTTGCCGGCCCGGGGACGTTCCAGAAAACCGCGCAGCCCCAGGTTGCCAGCGGCCCCGAATGCCCGAACTGCGGGCTGACGTTCCGCCGCTTTATCGAGCGCGGGAAGTTCGGCTGCGCGGAATGTTACGGCGCATTCCGCAAAGAACTGCCCGAAGTGTTCAACAAGGTCCAGGGCGGCCATACGAAGCATGAGGGCAAGGTACCCGATTCCTACAGCGGGCGCATTGCTGCGGAACGGAAGATCAAGGATTTGAGAAGACAGATGAAGGAAGCCATCAACCAGGAGGAATTCGAGCGGGCGGCACAGCTCCGGGACGAAGTCCGGGAACTGGAGCGCAGCCTGGAGGAAGGGGGCGGACAGGATGTCGTCGATTGAAAACTTCCTTAAGAACGCGGTCACTCCGTGGATGGGGCCGAAGGGCGAGTACTCGAATATTGTCATGTCGACACGCGTCCGCCTTGCGCGGAACCTGAAGGGCTTCCGCTTCCCGCTGGATTTCAGCCGGGAAGAGGCGGAAGAGGTCGAACAGAAAGTTGCGGCAGCACTGGGGGGCATGGAGGACTTTTCCCATATCCCGATGGAGAGCGTACCGGCGATCCAGCGGCAGGCGCTTGTCGAGAAGCACCTGATCAGCCCTCAGCTGGCGGACCCGGAACGGCCCGGATCCGTGATCCTCTCCGGTGATGAATCGGTTTCGATCATGGTGAACGAGGAGGACCATATCCGGATCCAGGTGATCTACCCGGGCCTCCACCTCATGGAAGCGTTCGACCGTGCGAACGACATCGACAACCGGCTTGAAGAGGCCCTGCCGTACGCATTTGACGGGGACTTCGGCTACATCACGAGCTGCCCGACAAATACGGGTACGGGACTGCGCGCCTCGGTCATGCTGCACTTGCCGGCGCTGTCCATCACGAGCAACATGACGCGCATCGCGCAGGCGGTCGCACGGCTCGGCATGACGGTACGCGGCAGCTACGGCGAAGGGTCCGATGCGCTCGGCAATGTCTATCAGGTGTCGAACCAGATGACGCTCGGGAAGTCGGAGCGGGACATCCTGATGGACCTGCGCGACCTGACGGAGCGGCTGATCGAGCAGGAGGAACGGGCGCGCCGGGCGCTGCGGGAGCATTCACCGATGAAGCTCGAGGACCGTGTCTGGCGGTCATACGGAATCCTGACAAACGCCCGCGTGCTCGCGACGGATGAGGCGGCAAACCGGCTTTCCGACGTCCGGCTCGGCATCGATATGGGCATCATCCCCGATGTCGACCTGTCCGTCCTGAACGAGCTCATGATCTTCATGCAGCCGGCGTTTCTCCAGCAGTATGCGGGAGAGACACTCCAGCCCGGCGAGCGCGACGTCTTCCGGGCGCAGCTGATCCGCGAACGGATCGGCATGGGCCGCCAGTCCGGCGGCGCGGAAGACTGACCCGCAGGATGGAAAGTGTTCCGCGAGCATATGTTTTGTACAGGTAAGTCGTACGCCTTATAATGGTCAAAGAAGGTCAAAAAAGGCCTTACCGAAAGAGTTGTCCCGGTTCTTCCGTTTCCGGTTTGACGCCGGGCGGTTTAGGGGAACCTTTTATCATATAACCAGAATCAAAGTTCATCAGGATCTGCATAAATGAATCATTAAGAGAAGAGAGGGATTGTGCATGATGTTCAACCGCTTTACGCAACGCTCACAGAAAGTTCTCCAGCTTGCGCAGGAAGAAGCGATCCGGATGCGCCACGACGCCATCGGGACCGAACATATTCTCCTGGGCCTCATCCGTGAAGGCGGCGGCATCGCCGCGAAAGCGCTCGAGGCGATCGGCATTAATTTCGAAACGATCGAAGAGGGCGTCGAAAAGCTCGTCGGCACAGGCGACCGCGATGTCGGCCCGATCATTCATTACACACCGCGTGCCAAAAAGGTCATCGAGCTGTCACTGGATGAATCCCGCAAGCTCGGCCACTCCTATGTCGGCACCGAGCACCTCCTCCTCGCGCTGATCCGCGAAGGGGAAGGGGTCGCGGCACGCGTCCTCGCCAATGCAGGCGTTTCCCTGAACAAGGCCCGCCAGCAGGTGCTCCAGCTGCTCGGCTCAAATGAAAACGGCCAGGGCGCGCAGGGGGGCGGCGGCAATTCGTCCGCCAGCACGCCGACGCTCGACTCCCTTGCACGCGACCTGACCGAGATTGCCCGCGAAGGCACGCTTGACCCGGTCATCGGCCGCTCCAAGGAAATCACCCGCGTGATCGAAGTCCTGTCACGCCGGACGAAAAACAACCCGGTCCTCATCGGGGAACCGGGTGTCGGCAAGACGGCGATCGCTGAAGGCCTCGCCCAGCAGATCGTCAACAACGAAGTGCCTGAGACGCTCCGTGACAAGCGCGTCATGACGCTCGATATGGGCACGGTCGTCGCCGGCACGAAATACCGCGGTGAGTTCGAGGACCGCCTGAAGAAAGTGATGGAGGAAATCCGCCAGGCGGGCAACATCATCCTCTTCATCGACGAGCTCCACACGCTGATCGGCGCCGGCGGCGCGGAAGGCGCGATCGACGCGTCGAACATCCTGAAGCCGGCCCTTGCACGCGGCGAGCTCCAGTGCATCGGTGCGACGACGCTCGATGAGTACCGCAAGTACATCGAGAAGGACGCCGCGCTCGAGCGCCGCTTCCAGCCGATCCAGGTAGACGAACCGACGGTCGAGGATACGATCAAGATCATCCACGGCCTGCGCGACCGCTACGAGGCGCACCACCGCGTGAAGATCACGGACGAAGCCGTCGAGGCGGCTGCCAAGCTGTCCGACCGCTACATTTCCGACCGCTTCCTCCCGGACAAGGCAATCGACCTGATCGACGAGGCCGGCTCCAAAGTCCGGCTGCGCTCGTTCACGACGCCGCCTGACCTGAAGGAACTCGAGCAGCAGCTCGACAGCGTCCGCTCCGAGAAGAACGCCGCGGTCCAGAGCCAGGAGTTCGAAAAGGCCGCTTCGTTCCGCGACAAGGAACAGAAGCTGAAAGAAGAGCTGGAGCGCACGAAGGAAGAATGGAAGGAAAAGCAGGGCAAGAAAGAGTCCGAAGTGACCGTAGAAGATGTGGCACAGGTCGTCTCCATGTGGACCGGCGTTCCGGTCTCGAAGATCGCGGAGACCGAGACTGCAAAGCTTCTTAACATGGAAGAAGAGCTGCATAAGCGCGTCATCGGCCAGAACGAAGCGGTCGACGCGATTTCCCGTGCGATCCGCCGTGCGCGTGCCGGCCTGAAAGATCCGAAGCGCCCGATCGGCTCGTTCATCTTCCTCGGACCGACCGGTGTCGGTAAGACGGAACTTGCCCGCGCGCTTGCCGAAGTGATGTTCGGCGACGAAGACGCGATGATCCGCATCGACATGTCGGAGTACATGGAGAAACACTCCACGTCCCGCCTCGTCGGCTCGCCTCCGGGCTATGTCGGCTTTGACGAGGGCGGCCAGCTCACAGAGAAGGTCCGCCGCAAGCCGTACTCCGTCATCCTGCTGGATGAGATCGAGAAGGCGCACCCTGACGTCTTCAACATCCTCCTCCAGGTGCTCGAGGACGGCCGCCTCACCGACTCGAAGGGCCGCACGGTCGACTTCCGCAACACCGTCGTCATCATGACGTCGAACGTCGGTGCCGAAACGCTCAAGCAGAACAAGTACGTCGGGTTCAACCTGCAGGACGGCAAGCGGGACCACAAGGACATGAAGGACACGATGCTCGGCGAGCTCAAGAAAGCCTTCCGTCCGGAATTCCTGAACCGTGTCGACGAAATGATCGTCTTCCACTCGCTCGACAAGGAAGAGCTCGGCCAGATCGTCAACCTCATGGCCGACCAGCTTGTCAAGCGGCTGGCCGAACAGGACATCGAGCTCGTCATCACGGAAGCCGCGAAGGAACGGATCGCCGAAGAAGGGTACGACCCTGAATACGGTGCCCGCCCGCTCCGCCGCGCCCTCCAGAAGAACGTCGAGGACCGCCTGTCCGAAGAACTGCTCAGAGGCGAAATGCTCGCCGGCCATAAAGTCGTGTTTGACGTCGACGAAGACGGCAAGTACACGGTCCGCACCGGAGAGCCTGCAACTGCAGGAAGCGCGAAAGAATGATATAATCAATCTATCAAACCAATGGTTCAGACATCCCGTCCGCATTCCGCGGCGGGATGTCTTTTCCGTGCCTGGAGGTACTAATGGCGAAGAAGAAAACAAAGTTCATGTGCCGGGATTGCGGATATGAGTCTCCGAAGTGGATGGGCCGCTGCCCGGGCTGCGGGGAATGGAACACGATGGACGAAGAAGTGGCGATTGTCGGGAAAGCCGCGCGTGGCGGCGCTTTCCGCACCGAGGCAGGCCCGGCCGGCAAGGCGTCCCCGATCACTTCGGTCGAGACGCAGGAAGAGCCCCGCGTCGAGACGGCGTTCGGCGAGCTGAACCGGGTGCTCGGCGGCGGCGTGGTCCCGGGCTCGCTTGTCCTGATCGGCGGCGACCCGGGGATCGGGAAGTCGACGCTGCTGCTGCAGGTGTCGTCGCTCCTCGCTGAAAAGGGCCGCCGCGTCCTTTACATCTCCGGCGAGGAATCGGTGCGCCAGACCAAACTCCGCGCGGAGCGGATCGGTGTCACTTCACCGGAGCTCTATATCTACTCCGAGACCGACATGGAACATATCCGGCTGTCGATCGAGGAGCTGAAGCCTCAGTTCGTCATCGTCGACTCCATCCAGACGGTGCACCATCCGGACGTCACGTCCGCCCCGGGGAGTGTTTCCCAGGTGCGCGAGTGTACTGCTGACCTCATGCGGATCGCCAAGACGACCGGGACCGCCATCTTCCTTGTCGGCCACGTCACGAAGGAAGGCCAGATCGCGGGTCCGCGCCTTCTCGAGCACATGGTCGACACGGTGCTTTACTTTGAAGGGGAGCGCCATCACACGTACCGGATCCTCCGGAGCGTGAAAAACCGGTTCGGCTCGACGAACGAGATGGCGATCTTCGAGATGCTGCAGTCGGGGCTGAAGGAAGTGCTGAACCCGTCCGAGCTGTTCCTTGAGGAGCGCTCACAGGGTGCGGCGGGCTCCGTCGTCGTCGCTTCGATGGAAGGCACCCGTCCGATCCTTGTTGAGATCCAGGCGCTTGTCACGCAGTCCAGCTTCAACTATCCAAAGCGCATGGCGACCGGCCTTGACCAGAGCCGCGTGTCGCTTCTCATGGCCGTCCTCGAAAAGCGGATGAACATGCTGCTCCAGACACATGACGCCTACATCAAGGTGGCGGGCGGCGTGAAGCTGGATGAGCCGGCAATCGACCTCGCCGTCCTCACGAGCATTGTCTCGAGCTTCAAGGACACACCCGTCAGCCAGTACGACGTCTTTGTCGGCGAAGTCGGCCTGACCGGCGAGATCCGCCGCGTGTCCCGCATCGAGCAGCGCGTCCAGGAAGCGAAAAAGCTCGGATTCAAGCGCGCCATCGTGCCCGCCTCGAACCTTGGCGGCTGGGACTATCCCGAAGGCATCCAGGTCGTCGGTGTCAGCACCGTCGCCGAAGCGCTGGGAGAGGCGTTCAAGTAAGCGGGTTTTAATGAGACGTTGACGATCTTCAGTGAAACGTTGATCAACTTTGTTGTAACGTTGACTATCTTGGCTGAGATGTTGATAAACTTCAGTGAAACGTTGACGATCAGCCTCGAAATGCCGGAAAGCAGGCCGGGGACACCCGGCCGTCACACAGTAAACATTGCGGCATAGATTAAAACAAGGCGGTCCCGTTGCATATACATGCGGCGGGGCCGTTTTTTGGTTTCAGGAGCGGCGGTTAGGGGAAGGATTTGAGGATCGGACGGTAAGGAACGGTGTGTCACGGCGGGTATCCATCCAATAAGGAACTTCTTTCCTTCTCCTTCGTCCGAATATTTATGGAAATCATATGGTTTTCATCCCCCTCCGGAAGGAAGTCCGGGGTCCGAACGTGTATACTTTAAGCAAGGAGGTGAAAACCATGCTGAACTTTTTTGTGAAGGTCGCCTATGCACTGATCGGGGCCACGCTTGGTGCTATTTTTCTTCCGTCATTATTCGATTTTTTATCCGTTAACCAGCCATGGCTCACCAATGCGTATACGTCCGCATTGATCGGTGCCGTCCTATTTTATTTGCTGAGCCTCGTGCTGACCGAACCGACCGTGCGATCGATCAAATGGCTCGAGGAGCGCCTCATGAAAGCGCCCGTGCTCGATCTGCTGTTCGGGACAGTCGGGATGATTGTCGGCCTGATTGTTGCGTTCCTTCTGTCATTCGCCGTCGGTGCGATTCAGTTCCCGCCCATCACGGACATCTTGCCGGTCATCCTCTCCGTGCTTCTCGGCTATCTCGGTTTCCAGTTCGGCTTCCAGAAGCGGGAGGAGCTGATCCAGACATTCTCGAGAAGCGGGGAAAAGAAAAAAGACGGCGTGCAGCAGTCCGCCGAATCCCGCGCCAGCCAGAAAATCCTTGATACGAGCGTCATCATCGACGGGCGGATCGCGGACATTTCCGAGACCGGGTTTCTTGAGGGGGAGCTTGTCATCCCCCAGTTTGTCCTGACCGAGCTGCAGCATATCGCGGACTCTTCCGACTCGCTCAAGCGCACAAAGGGGCGTCGCGGGCTTGATATCCTGAAGCGCATCCAGGACGACCGCCAGACCGTCATCACCGACGAAGACTTCGACGATGTGAGCGAGGTCGACATGAAACTCGTGAGGCTGGCGAAGAAAAACGGCGGTGTCGTCGTAACGAACGACTTCAACCTCAACAAAGTGTGCGAGCTGCACAATGTCCGCGTGCTCAACATCAACGACCTGGCCAACGCCGTGAAGCCTGTCGTTATCCCGGGCGAGGAAATGCGGGTCACCGTCATCAAGGAAGGCAAGGAAGCCAACCAGGGCATCGCCTATCTGGACGACGGGACGATGATCGTCATTGAAAACGGGAAAAACCAGATCGGCAAGACGCTCACCGTCGCGGTGACAAGCGTCCTGCAGACATCTGCGGGTCGGATGATCTTTGCCCGGCCGCGTGACGTGAAAGCGAAAAACTGACGGAAGGCAGGGCCCCGTGCCCTGTCCTTTCGCTTGATGGAGTGGAATCAGATGGAATACACAGTCATGCTGCCGGCGGCGGGAAGCGGCCGGCGGATGGGGGCGGGGGAGAACAAGCTGTTCCTGCCGCTCGCAGGGAAGCCGATCCTGGCCAGGACGCTTTCCGTGTTCCAGCAGGACCCGGACTGCGCCGGCATCATCCTCGCGGTGCGCCCGGATGAACGGGACCGGATCCGGGAAATGCTGGCGGACCACGGCATCACGAAAGTCACGGCGATGCCGGACGGCGGGGGAGAGCGCCAGGACAGTGTCCGGGCATGTGTCCGGGCATTCATGGATTCGGGAAGCGCGGACGATGCGGTCGTCATGGTGCATGACGCTGCGCGGCCGTTTCTTTCCCGCCGGGTGATCCGGGAACTGGCGGAGACGGTGCGGGAACACGGTGCCGCGATCGCCGCGGTCCCGTCCAAGGACACCGTAAAGCAGGTGGCGGACGGAGTCGTGGAAGATACGCCCGACCGCAGCACCGTCTGGCTTGTCCAGACCCCGCAGGCGTTCCGCGCGGGCCTGCTGGCAGAAGCGGAGGAAAAGGCGCTGTCCGAAGGGTTCCTCGGAACGGACGAATCGATGCTGGTCGAGCGGCTCGGACACCCCGTCCGCGTCGTCGAAAGCACGTATGATAATCTGAAGATGACGACCAAGGTGGACCTCGCGATCGGCGAGGCGCTGTTGAAACGGCAGGAGGAGATGGAATGATCAGGATCGGACAAGGGTTTGACGTGCATGAATTTGCGGAGGGGCGCCCGCTCATCATCGGCGGCGTGACCATCCCGCACGAGCGCGGCCTCATCGGCCACTCGGACGCGGACGTGCTGCTCCATACCGTAACCGATGCGGCACTGGGCGCGATCGGCGGAGGGGACATCGGGCATCATTTCCCGGACACCGACGAGGCGTTCAAGGACGCGGACTCCGCGGTGCTGCTGGAGCGGGTCTGGGCGGATGTCGAGGCGCAGGGCTGGAAACTCGGCAATGTCGACTGCACGATCATGGCCCAGCGCCCGAAAATGGCGCCGCATATCGGCAAGATCCGCGCCCGCATCGCGGAACTGCTTCACGCGGATGTGTCGCAGGTGAACGTCAAGGCGACCACGACCGAAAAGCTCGGCTTTGTCGGCCGCGAAGAAGGAATTGCCGCACTCGCGGTGATCTTATTGGAGAAAGCGTAATTGACTGGACCGCCCGCGATGCCGGGCGGTCTCTTCTAATAAGAGGAGACTCTCCGCGGGGTTCGCGTAGGAATCGGCAAAATTTGCGCCCGAAAAAGAGGTTCGCGAACGAAAATCCCGACCTTTTTGTCCGCACGCGAATCCCAAAAGCCTCCCGGACATCGTCCGCAGCACCCGGTGCTTTAAAACCTCACGTGCTGTGGTAAAATGGACGGAGCAAACATGTTCGAACGAACAGGAGGAACCATCTATGACACAGGAAGTCCGTGTACGCTATGCGCCGAGCCCGACGGGGCACCTGCATATCGGGAACGCCCGGACGGCGCTCTTCAACTATCTTTACGCACGCCACAACGGCGGCAAGTTCATCATCCGCATCGAGGATACCGACGCGAAGCGCAACATCGAGGGCGGCGAGGAATCGCAGCTCCGCTACCTGAAGTGGCTCGGCATCGACTGGGATGAGAGCATCGACGTCGGCGGCGAGTACGGCCCGTACCGCCAGTCGGAACGGAATGACCTTTATAAGGAACTGTACGACGGGCTCCTGGAGAAGGGGCAGGCCTACAAGTGCTACTGCACCGAAGAAGAGCTTGAGGCGGAGCGCGAGGCACAGCAGGCGCGCGGGGAAATGCCGCGCTACAGCGGAAAATGCCGCCACCTGTCGGACGATGACCGTGCGAAGCTCGAGGCGGAAGGCCGCCGGCCGAGCATCCGGATCGCCGTGCCGGAAGGGCGCACGTACAAGTTCAATGACATGGTCAAGGACGAGGTGTCGTTCGAATCCGGCGATTTCGGCGACTGGGTCATCGTGAAAAAGGACGGCGTGCCGACCTACAACTTCGCAGTGGCGGTCGACGACCACTACATGAAGATTTCACATGTGCTCCGCGGGGATGACCACATCTCCAATACGCCGAAGCAGATGATGATCTATGAGGCGTTCGGCTGGGAGCCGCCGACATTCGGGCACATGACGCTGATTGTGAACGAAAGCCGCAAGAAATTGTCGAAGCGTGACGAATCGATCATCCAGTTTATCGAACAGTACGAGGAACTCGGCTATCTGCCGGAAGCGCTCTTCAACTTCATCGCGCTCCTCGGCTGGTCGCCGAAGGGCGAGGACGAGATCTTCTCGAAGGACGAGTTCATCGAGATGTTCGAAGCGGACCGCCTCTCGAAGTCGCCTGCCCTCTTTGACAAGCAGAAGCTGACATGGATGAACAACCAGTATGTGAAGCAGCTTCCGTCCGAAGAAGTCGTGAAGCTGGCGCTGCCGCATCTCCAGAAGGCGGGCCGCCTGCCGGAAGAGCTGTCCGCGGAACAACGGGAATGGGCAGAGCGCCTGATCGCGCTTTATCAGGAGCAGATGAGCTTCGGTGCGGAAATTGTCGAATTGTCCGCCCAGTTCTTTAATGACGGCATCGAATACGATGAGGAAGCGAAGGCTGTGCTGTCCGGCGAGCAGGTTCCGGAAGTAATGACTGCGTTCCGGGCGAAGCTTGAAGAACTCGAAACGTTCGACCCGGCATCGATCAAATCGGCCATCAAGGCCGTGCAGAAAGAGACCGGGCACAAGGGCAAGAATCTCTTCATGCCGATCCGCGTCGTGACAACGGGCCAGACACACGGTCCCGAGCTGCAGGAAGCCATCTCGCTTCTTGGCCGCGACAAAGTAATCCGGCGTGTTTCCGCGTACGCGGGCTGAATTCACCGGGCATTTGGCGCATACGGTTTAATCAATTGACTTTCCGCGTTCCCCAAGTACAATAGAGGTCAACAAGGAAACAACATACCGAAAGCGACGAAGAGGAGAAGTACGTTGCGCATGCTCGACAGAGAGGGCCGCCGCCGGCTGAAAGCGGCCCGGGCCGCTGCGCGCGGAAATGCACCTCGGAGCGCCGAGCCGAAATGAAGTAGGCCGGCCGCCTTGCCCGCGTTACGGGCACCGAGGGGGGAGGGGCGTTTTTTGCTCCTCCCAAACCAGAGTGGAACCGCGCATACCAGGCGTCTCTGTCAGCTGACAGGGGCGCTTTTTGTTTTGTCGGCATGCCGCCGGATGCCTCCCGCCCGCCTCAGTTTTCGGATATTTGGAGGAATGCCCAACCATGTTCAAGAGGATGAAAGAAGATATTGCGACAATTTTCGACCAGGACCCCGCGGCAAGAAGTGCCTTTGAGATCGTGCTGACCTACTCGGGGCTTCACGCGCTCTGGGGCTACCGGATCGCCCATGCCCTCCATAAGAGGGGGATGCGGTTCCTTGCCCGCGCCGTGTCCCAGTTTTCCCGGTTCCTGACCGGGATCGAGATCCATCCGGGCGCCGTGATCGGCCGCCGGTTCTTTATCGACCACGGTTCGGGCGTCGTCATCGGGGAAACCTGCGAAATCGGTGACGACGTGACGCTGTATCAGGGTGTGACGCTTGGCGGGACCGGCAAGGAAAAGGGCAAGCGCCACCCGACGCTCGGCAACAATGTGCTCGTCGCATCAGGCGCGAAGGTGCTCGGATCGATCACGCTCGGCGACAACGTCAAAGTGGGCGCGGGATCCGTCGTGCTGAAAGACGTTCCGCCGAATTCGACAGTCGTCGGAATTCCGGGGACGGTCGTCGTCCAGAATGGGGTCAGGGTGCCGAAGAAGCTGGACCACCACGACATCCCGGATCCGGTCGCTGACAAGTGCGACATGCTGGAAGCAAAAATTAATCAGCTCAATCAAGAATTGGAGCGGCTGCAGGAGCAGCTGAAGGAGGTACGGCGATGACCATCCAGATTTTCAATACACTCACACGCAAGAAAGAACCGTTTGTCCCGATTGAAGAAGGGAAAGTGAAGATGTATGTATGCGGCCCGACCGTCTACAACTACATCCATATCGGCAACGCGCGCCCGGTCATCGTCTATGACACGGTCCGCAACTACCTGGAGTACAAGGGCTATGACGTTCACTTCGTTTCGAACTTCACCGACGTGGACGACAAGATCATCAAGGCGGCAAATGAGATCGGTGAAGAAGTCGGCGAACTGACGGAGCGGTTCATCGCCGCATATTTCGCGGACATCGAGGCGCTCGGATGCCGTCATGCGGATGACCACCCACGAGTCACGGACCACATCAGGGACATCATCGACTTTATCGGCGTGCTGATCGACAAGGGCTATGCCTATGAGTCGGGCGGCGACGTGTATTACCGGACGCGGAAGTTCGACGGCTACGGAAAGCTTTCGCAGCAGTCGATCGATGAGCTCAAGGTCGGTGCGCGCATCCAGCCCGGCGAGAAAAAGGAAGACGCGCTTGACTTCGCCCTCTGGAAGGCCGCGAAGCCCGGCGAGATCTCCTGGGAAAGCCCATGGGGCGCAGGCCGGCCGGGCTGGCACATCGAGTGCTCGGTCATGGCGCGCGAGGTGCTCGGCGATACGATCGACATCCACGCCGGCGGCCAGGACCTGACATTCCCGCACCATGAGAACGAAATCGCCCAGAGCGAGGCGCATAACGACAAGACGTTCGCGAACTACTGGATGCACAACGGCTACGTGAACATCGACAACGAGAAAATGTCGAAGTCGCTCGGCAACTTCATCACCGTCCACGACATCCGGCAGAAGATTGATCCGCAGGTGCTGCGCTACTTTATGCTGACGGTTCATTACCGGAACCCGATCAACTTCTCCTCGGAAGTGATCGCAGATGCGGAAAACGCCCTTGAACGCCTTCGCACGGCGTACCGCAACCTGATGTTCCGCCTCGAGCAGACGGCGGACAACGGCGACCAGGCGGATATCTGGCTCCATAAGGTCCGGGAGGCGCAGAAGGCATTCGAAGACGCGATGGACGATGACTTCAACACGGCAAACGCCGTTGCGGCACTTTTCGACCTGGCACGCCTGTCGAACACCTACCTGAACGAGAAAAACACCCAGAAGGATGTGCTCCAGGCGTTCCTCGGCGCGTTCGGCAAGCTGGCCGGCGTGCTCGGCATCTCGCTTGAGACGGCAGATGAGCTTCCGGGCGAAGAGGTTGACGCACTGATTGCAGAGCGCGAAGAAGCGCGGAAAAACCGTGACTTCAAGCGTGCCGACGAAATCCGCGATCATCTGCTGAGCCAGGGGATCATCCTGGAGGATACCCGGCAGGGCGTCCGCTGGAAGAGGGGCTGATCGGATGGCAGGAATCAGTGACGGCGACATCCGCCAGCTAAACGGGCTCGCGCTCGCCTACATGGGGGATGCGGTCTACGAGGTCGCGATCCGCGAGCATCTGATCCGCTCCGGCCGGGCCAAGCCGAACACGCTCCACCGGCTTGCGACCGGCTATGTATCGGCGAAGTCCCAGGCGGCGATCGTCCTCTCGATGGAAGAGGGCGGGTTCCTTGATGAGTCGGAATCCGCTGTCGTCCGCAGGGGGCGGAACGCCAAATCGGGACATGCCCCGAAAAACACGGATGTACAGACGTACAATTACAGCACGGCATTCGAGGCGCTGGTCGGCTATCTCCACCTGCTCGGCAAAAAGGAGCGGCTGGACGAAGTGATCCGTTACGCCATCGGATTTGCCGAATCGGAAGGAGGGGAACCGCGTTGACGAAGCGTGAAGAAGAAATCATTGCGGGGCGCAATCCGGTGCTCGAGGCGCTTCGTTCGGGGCGCCAGCTGAACAAGGTCTGGATTGCCGAAGGCATGCAGAAGGGATTTGCCTCGGACATCCGGCGGCTCGCGAAAGAATCCGGCACGGTGGTCCAGCAGGTGCCGAATAAAAAGCTTGATCAGCTGACCGATCTCACCCACCAGGGCGTCGTAGCATCCATCGCTGCCTATGATTACGCGGAGATGGACGATCTGTTCCGCCGGGCGGAGGAGCGCGGGGAGGATCCGTTCTTCCTCATCCTGGACGAGCTCGAGGACCCGCACAATCTGGGTTCAATCCTCCGGACGGCGGACGCGTCCGGCGTGCACGGCATCATCATTCCGAAGCGGCGCTCCGTCGGCCTGACCGGCGTGGTCGCCAAGGCATCGACCGGTGCGATCGAGCATGTCCCGGTCGTGCGGGTCGGCAATATGGCCCGCGCCGTGGACGATCTGAAGGACCGCGGTGTCTGGATTGCCGGCACCGATGCAAAGGGCGACGCCGACTACCGCAACATGGACGCGGGCCTGCCGCTCGCCGTCATCATCGGCAGCGAGGGCCGCGGCATGAGCCGCCTTCTCCGGGACAAATGCGACTTCCTGTACAGCCTACCGATGGTCGGGCATGTGAATTCCCTGAATGCCTCCGTCGCTGCGGCGCTCCTCATGTACGAAGTGTTCCGCAAGCGGGATCCGGAAGGCGGTCAGTGATGGACGTCCTGATCGTCGACGGCTACAACATTATCGGCGCCTGGCCGGAGCTGAAAACGCTCCGGGATGCCCGTCTGGAGGATGCCCGTGACCTGCTTGTCGAGATGATGGCGGAATACCGGGCGTACACGGGCTGGCGGGTGATTGTGGTCTTTGACGCGCAGTACGTGCCGGGCATCCCGAAGCCGCAGCGGCGGCGGGATGTCGAGGTGA
Source organism: Bhargavaea cecembensis DSE10 (assembly GCF_000348905.1). Lineage (GTDB taxonomy): Bacteria > Bacillota > Bacilli > Bacillales_A > Planococcaceae > Bhargavaea > Bhargavaea cecembensis. The sequence goes on along the minus strand of NZ_AOFT01000007.1, from coordinate 65,545 downwards.
TCTATACAAGGGAGAACGAGACGGCTGACGAACGCATCGAGCGCCTCGCCTCCGAACTCGGAAGCCGGCGCACCCGTGTGCATGTGGCCACATCGGACTTTACCGAGCAGCGTGTCATCTTTGCCCAGGGCGCGCTCCGTAAATCCGCCCGGGAGCTTCGCCTGGAAATGGGCGAGGTCCGCGACGGCATCGCGAAACGGGTGCGGGAAATCCGCGAAAATCGGCCGTTCTCCAAAATCCCGCTCAGTGACGATGTGGCCGAAATTTTCGAAAAATGGCGCCGCGGACTAAAATGAGCGGTTGACGACAATATTTTCCTTCCTGTAAACTTGTCATTAAACTCGAGGGGGACCGGGGTGATCTGAAATGATGATTGACAGCCGGAAAGAGGTTTTGGGGGAAGCGTTTGAAAACCACAGCGATGAGTCGCTTGTCGAGCTGGTGCATGCCGGAAGGTCGGACGCGCTCGATTACCTGATCCGGAAGTATCATTATTTCGTCCGGATGAAAGCGCGCTCATATTTCCTGGTCGGCGCAGACCGGGAAGACATCATACAAGAGGGAATGATCGGCCTGTACAAGGCGATCCGGGACTTCCGCGCGGACAAGCTCAGTTCGTTCCGCGCGTTCGCGGAGCTTTGCATCACGCGCCAGATCATTACCGCGATCAAGACTGCGACTCGGCAGAAGCATATTCCGCTTAATTCGTCGGTATCGCTCGACAAGCCGGTGTACGAGGATGAGTCCGAGCGGACACTGCTCGATATGCTGACCGGGCCGGAGCTGGACGATCCTGCCGACCTCATGGTCCACCGGGAGGATTTCAACCGGCTGGAGGAAGAGGTCAACAACGTCCTGAGTACGCTTGAACGGCAGGTGCTCGCCCTGTATCTGGAAGGACGCAGCTACCAGGAGATTTCCGACAAGCTGGACCGGCAGGTGAAGTCGATCGACAATGCCCTCCAGCGGATCAAGCGGAAACTGGAGCAGCACCTTGCCGCGGGGGCGCGCCGGTAGGCACCCGGGCGCGTTGACAGCCTTGTTTGCAGGTGGTAGGCTGTAAACGGACCGGTCCGCGGATCGGCGGCACGGCCGTCCTTACCCGGCGGCCGGCGGAAATCGTGATGCGACGCCGGAACTTCCGGTGACACAACCACACTCGACTTAGACACTTATAATCCGGAGGTTTTACGATAAAATGGGCAAGATTCGTGAGTTTTTCAGCGGCGTCGTCTCCGAGATGCGGAAGGTCAGCTGGCCGAAGCGCAAAGAACTGACCAAGTATACGGTCGTCGTTCTTTCGACGGTCATCTTCATGGCTCTGTACTTCGTAGTCATCGACCTCGGCATATCGGAACTGTTCCGCTGGTTCCTGAGCATCTGACTCAGGCTGTCTGAATACATGGCCACAATAGCCCGTCTGGAGGACCGCACGGGCTTTTTCATTTTGCTGAAGTTTCCGGGGCGGGTTGCGCCTGCCGGATGCGGGTACACTCATTGGAGAAGCCGTGTCCGGGAGGCAGCTGTCCCGGCACTCAGCCGTTGATATGGAAGTGAAAGGGAGGGACGGACGGCCAGTCCGATCGAATGGAGAAAAATTGGTACGTGGTGCACACCTATTCCGGATATGAGAACAAGGTGAAGGCGAACCTCGAAAAACGGGTCGAAACGATGGGGATGCTCGACAAGATCTTCCGCGTTATCGTTCCTGAAGAACAGGAAACTGAGCTGAAGGACGGCAAGAAAAAGACCGTCATGCGCAAGACATTCCCGGGATACGTCCTTGTCGAAATGATCATGACGGACGACTCCTGGTATGTCGTGCGCAACACGCCCGGCGTAACGGGCTTTATCGGCTCGTCGGGCGGCGGCGCGAAGCCGACGCCGCTCATGCCGGAAGAGGTTGACTTCATCCTCCGCCAGATGGGCATGAAGGAAGCCAAGGTCGAAATGGACATCGAAGAAGGCGAACTTGTCGAAGTGCTGGAAGGGCCGTTCGCGAACTTCCAGGGCACGGTCGAGGAAGTCGATCCGGCCAAAGGCAAAGTCAAGGTCGCTGTCGAGATGTTCGGACGCGAAACGAAGATGGAGCTTGATTTCGCCCAGATTCGTAAAATTTGACATTCCGCTTGCATACGGAAGGCGTTAGTGGTATCATTCCATAGGTCAGGCCTAAAATAGGTCTGCTGCGGATCAACCGTATTCTACCGGCAATGCCGGCAGACACATATGAGTGGGAGGGGCAACCCTATTACCACATCACGGACTTTAAGGAGGTGCGTCTCGTGGCTAAAAAAGTAAGCAAAATCGTTAAACTGCAAATCCCTGCAGGTAAAGCAAACCCGGCACCACCGGTCGGACCGGCACTCGGTCAGGCAGGTGTAAACATCATGGGCTTCTGTAAGGAATTCAACGCACGGACATCTGACCAGGCAGGTCTCATCATCCCTGTTGAGATCACGGTTTTCGAAGACCGCTCGTTTACATTCATTACAAAAACTCCGCCGGCTGCCGTTCTTCTGAAGAAAGCAGCAGGCATCGATAAGGCGTCCGGCGAACCGAACAAAAACAAGGTTGCCGTCGTCAAGCGTGATAAAGTCCGCGAAATCGCGGAGACTAAAATGCCTGACCTCAACGCCGCTTCTGTTGAAGCAGCGATGCAGATGGTCGAAGGCACTGCCCGCAGCATGGGCATCACGATCGAAGACTGATTCTTTCACTTGATGTTGTTCTGTTACAGGAGGGTTGCGCCCGTTCTACGCGAACGCCGCAATCCTTTTTCGTGGGAGGGTTAATCCGCTATAACCACAATCAAGGAGGAAACAAACATGGCTAAAAAAGGCAAGAAGCTCGTAGAAGCGGCTAAAAAAGTAGACCGCGAACAACTCTACGGCGCAGAAGAAGCAATCGCGCTCGCTAAAGAAACGAGCACAACCAAATTCGACGCTACTGTCGAAGTCGCTTTCCGTCTCGGAATCGACACTCGTAAAAACGACCAGCAGATCCGCGGCGCAGTCGTCCTTCCTAACGGAACGGGCAAAACGCAAAAAGTCCTCGTTTTCGCAAAAGGCGAAAAAGCGAAGGAAGCGGAAGCAGCAGGCGCTGACTATGTCGGCGAAGCAGACTTCGTCCAGAAGATCCAGCAAGGCTGGTTCGACTTCGACGTCGTCGTTGCGACTCCTGACATGATGGGCGAAGTCGGTAAGCTCGGCCGCGTCCTCGGACCAAAAGGCCTCATGCCGAACCCTAAGACAGGCACTGTTACATTTGATGTGACAAAAGCTGTCCAGGACATCAAAGCAGGTAAGGTTGAATACCGTGCTGACAAGGCCGGCATCATCCACGCACCAATCGGAAAAGTTTCGTTCGACAACGAGAAGCTCATCGAGAACTTCGAAACGATCTTCGAAACCATCCAGAAGGCAAAACCTGCAGCTGCAAAAGGCACTTACATGAAGTCTGTCAACGTGACGACTACAATGGGTCCTGCAGTGAAAATCGATGCGGCAAACGTCGTCATCAAAAAATAATCGTTGACAACAGAATGGCAGTCTGGTAAGATTGCCGATGTTGTGAATATCGTTTGTACCGTAGACAGCAGGGGCGGCATGCCGCTTAAACTTCCCTGCCGAGGACAAAGACGTGCTTGATCGAATGAAGCCGACTTTAATGCCCTGTGTCTGCGTTCGCGGATACAGGGCTTTTCCATTGATATGCGGTATAAATGAGCCACTCTAACAGGAGGTGTTGACATGAGCAAGATTCTCGAACAGAAACAAGCGCTCGTCGATGAAATCAGCGGCAAGCTGAAAGAAGCGGCATCCGTCGTCGTCGTGGACTACCGCGGCCTCAACGTGGCGCAAGTGACTGAGCTGCGCAAACAGCTCCGCGAAGAAGGCATCGAGTTCAAGGTTTACAAGAACTCAATGACCCGCCGCGCGGCTGATGCAGCAGGCCTCGAAGCACTCAACGAGTACATGACAGGCCCGAACGCAATCGCGTTCTCGACAGAAGACGTTGTTGCTCCTGCGCGGATCATCAATAACTTCGCAAAGGAAAACGATGCGCTTGAGATCAAAGCAGGCGTCATCGAAGGCAACGTTGCAACTCTGGAAGAAGTCAAGGCACTGGCGGAACTCCCATCCCGGGAAGGTCTCCTCTCCATGGTCCTCAGCGTCCTCCAGGCGCCAATCCGCAACTTCGCCCTCGCTTCGAAGGCAGTTGCAGATCAGAAAGAAGAGCAAGGCGCATAATCCCGCAGCCTGAGCCAACGGACAGCGGCAACGCCGCATAAAATAAATCGATCCATTTAGGAGGAAACATCAATGAGCAAAGAGCAAATCATTGAAGCGATCAAAGAAATGACGGTCCTCGAACTGAACGACCTCGTCAAAGCTATCGAAGAAGAATTCGGCGTAACAGCAGCAGCACCTGTTGCAGTTGCAGGCGGCGCAGCAGGCCCTGCAGCAGAAGAAAAAACAGACTTCGACGTTGTCCTTGCTTCCGCAGGCGACCAGAAGATCAAAGTCATCAAAGTTGTCCGCGAAATCACGGGCCTTGGCCTGAAAGAAGCGAAAGCGCTCGTAGACGAAGCGCCTAAAGCTCTCAAAGAAGGCGTAGCGAAAGAAGAAGCAGAAGAAATGAAAGCGAAGCTCGAAGAAGTCGGCGCAGGCGTCGAACTCAAGTAATCCTTGCTTCCCATACAAAAAAGCCCGTCTCAACTCGACGGGCTTTTTTCTTCATGTCCAAAGGGTATGATAGAAGCAAAGGCTCCCGGCTTCTGCCGGGCACCATCTTCACGAACGGAGGCGACGGGCATGGCGGATCATTATTATTCGAAGAACCCGGGCACCGAGAGCGCGCCGCAGACATGGACGGCAACACTGCGCGGCATCCCGTTCCGTTTCAAGACGGATGCGGGCGTATTCAGCAAGGAAAGTGTCGATTTCGGCTCGAGGCTTCTGATTGATACGTTCAGGGAGCCGGGAATACCGGGTAATCTCCTGGACATCGGATGCGGCTATGGGCCGGTCGGGCTGACGGCGGCCAGGCTGCTGCCGGACCGGACCGTCCATATGGTCGATGTGAACAGCCGCGCACTTGATCTGGCGCGCGAAAATGCCGGCGCAAACGGCGCCGGCAACACGGAGATCTATGAAAGTGACGCGGGCGCGGATGTGCGGGGGGACGGGTTTGCGGCCGTCCTGACGAATCCGCCGATCCGCGCGGGCAAGGACACCGTCTTCCGGATCTATGAGGACGCCTTCCGCCTTCTTGCCGAAGGGGGCGAGCTCTGGGTCGTCATCCAGAAAAAGCAGGGCGCTGCCTCCACCGAGAAAAAGCTGCAGGCGCTTTTCGGCAATGTGACGGCCGAAGAAAAGAAAAAGGGCTATTTCATCTTCAGATCGGTTAAAAAATGACTTGACAAACATTGACTTGACAAATATTCAATGATAGTATAATAAAATGCACAAATAAAATTGAGGTCGTGTGCCCTTTTGACTGAAGTGCCTCCGGTTGCCCTGGCGGCGTCCGGGGCCGGACAATCGTACCGTATAGTCCGGCTCTTCAATTGGGAATACTGGCCCGGAATGGAATAAGCCTGGTGAAACCGAAAATGAGCTTCTGCATCGGACTCGTTTTCTTTTTGTCTTTTCGGATATCATACATCAATTTGCCGGCATCCGCAAAGACCCATTATCGTTTTAATTGAGGGGTGAATCAGTTGACAGGTCAACTAGTTCAGTACGGTCAACATCGTCAGCGCAGGAGTTTTGCGCGGATCAGTGAGGTGCTTGAGCTCCCGAATCTGATCGAGATCCAGACGAAGTCCTATGAATGGTTCCTTGAGGAAGGCCTGCGGGACATGTTCCGCGACATTTCTCCGATCGAGGACTTCACGGGCAATCTTTCGCTTGAATTCGTCGACTACAGCCTCGGCGAACCGAAGTATCCGGTCGGCGAGTCGAAAGAGCGCGATGCGACGTACGCGGCACCACTCCGCGTCAAGGTCCGCCTCCATAATAAAGAAACCGAGGAAGTAAAGGAGCAGGATGTCTTCATGGGCGACTTCCCGCTCATGACGGACAACGGGACGTTCATCATCAACGGCGCGGAACGCGTCATCGTCTCCCAGCTCGTGCGCTCCCCGAGCGTCTACTTCCACGACAAGACGGACAAAAACGGCAAGCGCGGCTTCGGGGCGACAGTCATCCCGAACCGCGGCGCATGGCTCGAATACGAGACGGACGCGAAAGACGTCGTCCATGTCCGCATCGACCGCACACGCAAACTGCCGGTCACGGTCCTCCTGCGCGCACTCGGTTTCGGTTCCGATCAGGAGATCATCGACCTGATCGGGGACAACGAGTATCTCCAGAACACGCTGGAGAAGGACAGCACCGAAAGCACAGAAAAAGCACTCCTTGAAATCTACGAGCGCCTCCGCCCGGGCGAGCCGCCTACGGTCGAGAGCGCGAAGAACCTGCTCTACTCCCGCTTCTTCGATCCGAAGCGCTACGACCTTGCGAATGTCGGCCGCTACAAGATGAACAAGAAGCTCAGCATCAAAAACCGCCTCCTCAACCAGACGCTCGCAGAAGCGATCGCTGATCCGGAGACGGGCGAAATCATTGCGGAGAAGGGGACGCTGCTTGATCGCCGCGAACTCGACCGCATCATCCCGTACCTCGAGCAGGGCGCCGGCTATGAAACGCTTGAGCCGGCCGGCGGCGTACTCGACGAGGATATTACGATTTCTTCCGTGAAGATCTATGCGCCGAACAGCGAAGATGAGAAAGTCATCAACGTCATCGGCAATGCAGATATCGAAGAGGAAGTGAAGCACGTCACGCCGGCGGACATCGTCGCGTCGATCAGCTACTTCTTCAACCTCCTTTATCAGGTTGGCACGACCGATGATATCGACCACCTCGGCAACCGCCGTCTCCGTTCGGTCGGGGAACTGCTGCAGAACCAGTTCCGCATCGGCCTTTCCCGGATGGAGCGAGTGGTCCGCGAGCGGATGTCGATCAACGATACACAATCTATTGTGCCTCAGCAGCTGATCAATATCCGTCCGGTCATCGCGTCGATCAAGGAATTCTTCGGCAGCTCCCAGCTGTCCCAGTTCATGGACCAGACAAACCCGCTTGCGGAACTGACGCACAAGCGCCGCCTCTCCGCACTCGGGCCGGGCGGGCTCACCCGTGAGCGCGCCGGCATGGAAGTCCGTGACGTCCACTACTCGCACTACGGCCGCATGTGCCCGATTGAAACGCCGGAAGGCCCGAACATCGGACTCATCAACTCGCTCTCTACCTATGCGAAAGTGAACAAGTTCGGCTTCATTGAAACACCGTATCGCCGCGTGGACCCTGAAACGGGCGTCGTCACCGACCGGATCGACTACCTGACGGCCGACGAAGAGGACAACTATGTCGTCGCCCAGGCGAACGCACCGCTCGATGAAGAAAAACGCTTCGTCAACGAAGAAGTTGTCGGCCGCTTCCGCGGTGACAACTCCGTCTTCAAACGCGAATCGATCGACTACATGGACGTTTCGCCGAAACAGGTTGTCTCGGCCGCGACGGCATGTATCCCGTTCCTCGAGAACGATGACTCGAACCGTGCCCTCATGGGTGCGAACATGCAGCGGCAGGCTGTTCCGCTCCTTAATCCGGAAGCGCCGTTTGTCGGCACCGGGATGGAGTATGTGTCTGCGCGCGACTCGGGTGCGGCGATCGTCTCGAAGCACCACGGCATCGTGGAGCACGTCGAAGCGAAGGAAGTCCGCGTCCGCCGCATTGAAACGGTGGACGGCAAGGAAGTCAAGGGCGACCTCGACATCTACCACTTCGAGAAATTCATCCGTTCCAACCAGGGGACATGCTATAACCAGCGCCCGATCGTCAAGGTCGGCGACCGCGTCGAGCCGCTTACCGTACTGGGTGACGGCCCGTCGATGGAAGACGGCGAGCTCGCGCTCGGCCGCAACGTCCTCGTCGCATTCATGACATGGGACGGCTTCAACTACGAAGATGCCGTCATCATGAGCGAACGCCTGGTGAAGGACGATGTCTATACTTCGATCCATATCGAAGAATACGAATCCGACTCCCGTGATACAAAGCTCGGACCTGAAGAAATCACCCGCGACATCCCGAACGTCGGTGAAGACGCGCTCCGCAACCTCGATGAGCGCGGCATCATCCGCGTCGGCGCGGAAGTCCGCGACGGCGACATCCTCGTCGGAAAGGTCACGCCGAAGGGCGTTACCGAACTGACGGCGGAAGAACGTCTCCTGCACGCCATCTTCGGCGAGAAGGCACGCGAAGTCCGTGACACCTCGCTCCGCGTCCCTCACGGTGCGGGCGGGATCGTCCTTGACGTCAAAGTGTTCAACCGCGAAGACGGCGACGAGCTGGCGCCGGGTGTCAATCAGCTTGTGCGCGTCTACATTGTCCAGAAGCGGAAGATCTCCGTGGGCGACAAAATGGCGGGCCGCCACGGGAACAAGGGTGTCATCTCCCGGATCCTTCCGGAAGAGGACATGCCGTTCATGCCGGACGGCACGCCGGTTGACATCATGCTCAACCCGCTCGGCGTTCCTTCCCGGATGAACATCGGCCAGGTGCTCGAGCTTCACCTCGGCATGGCCGCGCGCTATCTCGGCCTCCATATGGCGACTCCGGTCTTCGACGGTGCCAACGAAGAAGATGTCTGGGAGACCATGGAAGAAGCCGGAATGGACCGCTCGGGTAAAACGACCCTCTACGACGGCCGCTCCGGCGAACCGTTCGACAACAAAGTGTCGGTCGGCATCATGTACATGATCAAGCTCGCCCACATGGTCGACGACAAGCTCCACGCCCGTTCGACCGGGCCATACTCCCTCGTCACGCAGCAGCCGCTCGGCGGTAAGGCGCAGTTCGGCGGACAGCGTTTCGGGGAGATGGAAGTCTGGGCACTTGAAGCGTACGGTGCAGCCTACACGCTCCAGGAAATCCTGACGGTCAAGTCCGATGACGTCGTCGGGCGCGTGAAGACCTATGAGGCGATCGTCAAAGGGGAGAACATCCCTCAGCCGGGAATCCCTGAATCGTTCAAGGTCCTCATCAAGGAACTCCAGTCCCTCGGCCTCGATGTCAAAATGCTGACGGAAGAATACGAGGAGATCGAGCTCCGCGACCTCGACGAAGACGAAGACCTGCAGCCGACGGATGCGCTGAACATCCTGCCGGCCAACGAGCAGGAAACGATCGGAGCCGAATAACGCGGATATAGTTGCAGCGGGGCGGCACGGCCGCCCGGGACGCTGCATTGCCATGAACGGTGAGCCTGTTCAGATTGAGACTAAAGGGAGGTAGGCTCCTTGATAGATGTAAATAATTTCGAGTATATGAAAATCGGCCTTGCATCCCCGGACAAAATCCGGTCGTGGTCCTACGGTGAAGTCAAAAAACCGGAAACGATCAACTACCGGACTCTGAAGCCGGAGAAAGACGGCCTGTTCTGCGAACGGATCTTCGGGCCGACGAAAGACTGGGAGTGCCACTGCGGGAAATACAAACGCGTCCGCTACAAGGGCGTTGTCTGCGACCGCTGCGGCGTCGAAGTCACCCGCGCCAAAGTGCGCCGTGAACGGATGGGCCATATCGAGCTTGCGGCTCCGGTTTCCCACATCTGGTACTTCAAAGGCATCCCGAGCCGCATGGGGCTTCTTCTTGACATGTCCCCGCGTTCGCTCGAGGAAGTCATCTACTTCGCTTCCTATGTCGTGACCGACCCGGCGGACACCGGCCTTGAGCGCAAGCAGCTCCTGTCCGAGCGTGAATACCGCGCGTACCGCGAAAAGTACGGCAGCAAGTTCTCCGCGCTCATGGGTGCGGAGGCGATCGAAAGGCTTCTTAAGCAGATCGACCTCGACAAAGAGGCCGACGCGCTGAAGGAAGAGCTCAAGACGGCTCAGGGACAGCGCCGCACACGCGCCATCAAGCGCCTGGAAGTCGTTGAATCGTTCCGCCATTCGGGCAACCGCCCGGAATGGATGATCCTCGAAGTGCTTCCGGTCATCCCGCCGGAACTCCGCCCGATGGTCCAGCTGGACGGCGGACGCTTCGCGACATCCGACCTGAACGACCTGTACCGCCGGGTGATTAACCGGAACAACCGCCTCAAGCGCCTGCTTGACCTCGGCGCGCCGGGGATCATCGTCCAGAACGAGAAGCGGATGCTGCAGGAAGCCGTCGATGCCCTCATCGACAACGGCCGCCGCGGCCGTCCGGTCACCGGTCCGGGCAACCGCCCGCTCAAGTCCCTCTCGCATATGCTGAAGGGTAAGCAGGGCCGTTTCCGCCAGAACCTTCTCGGGAAGCGTGTCGACTACTCCGGCCGTTCCGTAATCGTCGTCGGGCCGAACCTGAAAATGTACCAGTGCGGCCTGCCGCGTGAAATGGCGATTGAGCTGTTCAAGCCGTTCGTCATGAAAGAACTCGTCGAGCGCGGGCTCGCGCACAACATCAAGAGCGCGAAGCGCAAGATCGAACGCCTTCACTCGGACGTCTGGGATGTCCTTGAGGAAGTCATCAAGGAACACCCGGTCCTCCTGAACCGCGCACCGACGCTTCACCGTCTCGGGATCCAGGCATTCGAGCCGACACTTGTCGAAGGCCGCGCCATCCGTCTCCACCCGCTCGTATGTACGGCATACAACGCCGACTTCGACGGTGACCAGATGGCAGTCCACGTGCCGCTTTCCGCAGAAGCACAGGCGGAAGCCCGCCTTCTCATGCTCGCGGCACAGAACATCCTGAACCCGAAAGACGGGAAGCCGGTCGTTACGCCTTCCCAGGACATGGTCCTCGGGAACTACTACCTGACGCTCGAGCGCAAAGGCGCAGCAGGCGAAGGAATGGTCTTCAGCAATTCGGACGAAGTGATGGTCGCCTACCAGAACGGCTACGTGCATCTGCACAGCCGGATCGCCATCCATGCGTCATCGCTGAACAACCCGACATTCACGGAAGAGCAGAACCGCCAGCTGCTCATGACGACGGTCGGCAAGGTCATCTTCAACGAGATCCTTCCGGAGTCGTTCCCGTACATCAACGAGCCGACAAACCACAACCTGCAGGTCGAGACGCCTGAGAAGTACTTTATCGATCCGACCGAAGACGTCAAGGCGAAGATCCAGGAAGCGGAGCTTGTCCAGCCGTTCAAGAAGAAAATCCTCGGGAATATCATCGCGGAGATCTTCAAACGGTTCCACATCACGGAAACGTCGAAGATGCTCGACCGCATGAAGGACCTCGGATTCAAATACTCGACCCGTGCCGGCATCACGATCGGCATCTCGGACATCGTCGTCCTGCCGAACAAGGGAGAAATCCTCCAGGAAGCGCAAGGCAAGGTCGACAAGGTCACGAAGCAGTTCCGCCGCGGTCTCATCACCGAAGAGGAACGCTACGACCGTGTCATCTCGTATTGGTCCCAGGCCAAGGACACCATCCAGTCCCTGCTGATGGAGTCCCTCGAGAACACGAACCCGATCTTCATGATGTCCGATTCCGGAGCCCGTGGTAACGCATCGAACTTCACGCAGCTTGCGGGGATGCGTGGCCTCATGGCCAACCCGGCCGGCCGGATCATCGAGCTCCCGATCAAGTCATCGTTCCGTGAAGGCCTCACCGTCCTCGAGTACTTCATCTCGACGCACGGTGCACGTAAAGGTCTTGCCGATACGGCACTGAAGACGGCCGACTCGGGTTACCTGACACGCCGTCTCGTCGATGTCGCGCAGGACGTCATCGTCCGCGAAGACGACTGCGGCACGGACCGCGGCCTTGAAGTGAGCGCGCTCACCGAAGGCACGGAAATCATCGAGACACTTGATGAGCGTATTATCGGACGCCATGCGAAGAAATCGGTGCGCCATCCGGAAACGGGTGAAGTGTTCGTCGAGCGCGACGGGCTCATCACCGAGGACATTGCGCGTGCGATCCTGGATGCGGGCATCGAAACCGTCACGATCCGTTCCGCTTTCACATGCAACACGAAGCACGGCATCTGCAAGAAGTGCTACGGCATGAACCTGGCGACAGGCGAAGCGGTCGAAGTCGGCGAAGCGGTCGGCATCATCGCGGCCCAGTCGATCGGGGAGCCGGGCACGCAGCTGACGATGCGTACGTTCCACACAGGCGGTGTTGCCGGGGACGACATCACTCAGGGTCTTCCGCGTATCCAGGAAATCTTCGAATCACGGAACCCGAAAGGCCAGGCGGTCATTTCCGAGATCGACGGTGTCATCACCGAGATCGACGAGATCCGCGAAGGCCAGAAGGAAATCACCGTCACCGGCGAAGTCGAGACACGCAAATATACACCACCGTATAATGCGCGCCTCCGCTTCGGCCTGAACGATACCGTCAAGCGCGGCGAGGCGCTGACCGAAGGGTCCATCGATCCGAAGCAACTCATCGTCGTCAAGGACGTCAAGACCGTCCAGGAATACCTGCTGAAGGAAGTCCAGAAGGTCTACCGGATGCAGGGCGTTGAGATCAGCGATAAGCACGTCGAGGTCATGGTCCGCCAGATGATGCGCAAAGTCCGCGTCATCGAAGCCGGCGAAACCGACCTCCTGCCGGGCACGCTGCTCGACATCCATCAGTTCACGGAAGCAAACTCCGATGCCATCCGCGATGGCCGGCTGCCTGCGACAAGCCGCCCGGTTATCCTCGGGATCACGAAGGCGTCCCTCGAGACGGAATCCTTCCTCTCGGCCGCCTCGTTCCAGGAGACAACCCGCGTCCTCACCGACGCTGCCATCAAAGGCAAGATGGACGAACTCCTCGGACTCAAGGAGAACGTCATCATCGGGAAACTGGTTCCTGCCGGTACCGGCATGCAGCGCTACCGCCAGATCGAAATGGCCTACGAAGGCATGGAAGAAGAACAGGAAGAAACCGCAGCAGCGGAATAATCCTCACAGGAACCCCGGGAAGCCCAGCGCTTCCCGGGGTTTTTCTGCGGGACGGCCGGGGAATAGGGTCAGGGGAATAGAAAATCGCAGTATGGACCGCGGACTCGTACTTCATCCGGCAGTTTCGTATGATGGATTGCAAATTCGCAGTATGGGCTCCCCGATCCGTACTTAAAATGGAGATATCGTATTACGGAGAGAGATTCCGTTCGATCCCTCTGAGAGTCGTACTATGGACAGGCTGGATCGCAGTAAGCAAGCAGTCTGGAATCGCACTGATCAGGATGACGGACCCCAAGTCCCGCCAGGATCGGAACCGCCGTTTTCACCGCATGGAACCGCACTTCCGGACGCCCGGAAAAATTGATATGTTTTTTATTGACATACCGGAACAGGGATGATAATATGTTCAAGGTTGAGAGTTGACTTTTGGTTCCTTGGAGGAAATGGCATGTCTCATGGACAAGCGAATCAGAAACAGACGATCATCGGTATAAAGCAGGCAGTAAAGGCGCTCCGGAAGGGCCGTGTGCGGGAAGTGATTCTCGCAGCGGATGCAGACGGGCGGCTGATCGGCGACGTTCTTTCCCTTGCGGAACAGAACGGGATTCCTGTACGCTATGAAGGCACGAGGAAAGACCTCGGCCGGGCATACGGAATCGATGTCGGCGCATCGGTCATCGCCATTACTGAGTAGGTTTTTGCGTCATGCTGCGCAAAGACTTTGTTTTTACCCCTAAAATGAACCACCTGGATGTGTGGTATTAAAAAGAACTGAAGGGAGGACCCTATCGATGCCTACAATTAACCAACTGGTCCGCAACCCGCGTAAGTCGAAAGCGACCAAGTCGAAGTCTCCGGCACTCGGGAAAGGTTACAACAGCTTCAAGAAATCTCTTACAGATGTGAACTCGCCTCAAAAGCGCGGTGTCTGCACACGTGTCGGCACAATGACGCCTAAGAAGCCGAACTCCGCGCTTCGTAAATACGCTCGTGTCCGCCTGACGAACACGATCGAAGTCAACGCGTATATCCCGGGTGAAGGCCACAACCTGCAAGAGCACAGCGTTGTCCTGATCCGCGGCGGCCGTGTTAAAGACCTTCCGGGTGTCCGCTACCACATCGTGCGCGGCGCCCTCGATACAGCCGGCGTTCAAGGCCGTATGCAGAGCCGTTCCCAATACGGCGCGAAGAAGCCAAAAGAGAAAAAATAATACACCTGCCAAAGGTGCCGTAAAGTTTGAAAGGAGGAACACACATGCCTCGTAAAGGTCCAGTAGCAAAACGTGACGTGTTGCCTGATCCGCTGTATAACTCGAAGCTCGTGACACGTCTTGTAAACAAAATCATGGTAGACGGCAAGAAGGGTACTGCCCAGAAAGCCCTCTACGGCGCATTCGAAATCGTCCGTGAGCGTTCCGGTAAGGATCCTCTGGAAGTATTCGAAGCAGCACTTGAAAACATCATGCCAGTCCTCGAAGTACGTGCCCGCCGTGTCGGTGGCGCGAACTACCAGGTACCGGTTGAAGTTCGCCCGGACCGCCGTGTCACACTCGGCCTCCGCTACCTCGTCAACTACTCCCGCCTGCGCGGTGAGAAGACGATGGAAGAGCGCCTGGCAAACGAGATCCTCGATGCATCCAACAACACTGGTGCATCCGTGAAGCGTCGTGAAGATCTTCACAAAATGGCGGAAGCGAACAAAGCATTCGCTCACTACCGCTGGTAAGTTCAAGCCGAAGTCCACTCTATTCCGACATAACAGGAGGAGAAACACATTATGGCTAGAGAATTCTCCTTGGAGAACACTCGTAACATCGGGATCATGGCCCACATTGATGCCGGTAAGACGACAACGACAGAGCGTATCCTCTACTACACAGGTAAGATCCACAAGCTCGGCGAAACACACGAAGGGGCTTCCCAGATGGACTGGATGGAGCAGGAACAGGAGCGCGGAATCACAATCACATCCGCTGCGACGACTGCTGCATGGAAAGGCCACCGCGTCAACATCATCGACACTCCGGGACACGTCGACTTCACAGTTGAAGTTGAGCGTTCCCTCCGCGTACTCGACGGTGCGGTAACGGTCCTTGACGCCCAGTCTGGCGTTGAGCCTCAGACGGAAACGGTATGGCGCCAGGCAACCACTTACGGCGTTCCTCGTCTCGTATTCGTCAACAAGATGGACAAGACTGGCGCAGACTTCCTCTACGCCGTCAAGACACTGCACGACCGCCTCGATGCAAATGCCCACCCGATCCAGCTTCCGATCGGTGCGGAAGATGAATTCCGCGGCATCATCGACCTTGTCGAGCAGCGTGCCATCATGTACGGCAATGACCTCGGAACGGATGTCGAAATCACCGAGATCCCTGAAGAGTTCAAGGCCCAGGCCGACGAATACCGCGAGAAGCTCATCGAAGCACTCGCAGAGTTCGACGAAGAGCTCATGGAGAAATACCTCGGCGGCGAAGAACTCTCTGTTGAAGAGATCAAAGCAGCCATCCGTAAAGCAACGCTTGCGGTAGAATTCTATCCGGTTGTCCTCGGTACGGCATTCAAGAACAAAGGTGTCCAGCTCGTCCTTGACGCGGTTGTCGACTACCTGCCGTCCCCGATCGACATCCCGGCAATCGACGGAATCGACCCTGAAACCGGCGAAGCGCTCGAGCGCCACGCTGATGACAGCGAGCCGTTCTCGGCACTCGCGTTCAAGGTCATGACTGACCCGTTTGTCGGTAAGCTGACATTCTTCCGTGTCTACTCCGGTATCCTTCAGTCCGGTTCTTACGTTCAGAACTCGACAAAAGGCAAGCGTGAGCGCGTCGGCCGGATCCTGCAGATGCACGCGAACTCCCGTGAGGAGATCTCCGAAGTGCACGCAGGTGAAATCGCCGCTGCCGTCGGCCTGAAAGACACAGGCACAGGCGACACGCTCTGCGACGAGAAATCTCTTGTCATCCTTGAGTCCATGGAGTTCCCTGAGCCGGTTATCTCGGTTGCAATCGAGCCGAAGACCAAAGGCGACCAGGACAAGATGGGCATTGCCCTCGGCAAGCTCCAGGAAGAAGACCCTACGTTCCGCGCGCACACTGACCAGGAAACTGGTGAAGTCATCATCGCGGGCATGGGTGAGCTCCACCTCGACATCATCGTTGACCGCCTCAAGCGCGAGTTCAAGGTTGAAGCGAATGTCGGTGCGCCTCAGGTATCCTACCGTGAGACGTTCCGCCAGACTGCACAGGTCGAAGGTAAGTTCGTACGCCAGTCCGGTGGCCGCGGTCAGTTCGGTCACGTCTGGATCGAGTTCGCACCAAACGAAGAAGGTGCAGGCTTCGAATTCGAGAACGGCATCGTCGGTGGTGTCGTACCGCGTGAATACGTCCCTGCTGTTGAAGCGGGCGTTAAAGACGCACTCGAAAACGGTGTCGTTGCAGGATTCCCTGTCATCGACGTCAAAGCCAAGCTCTTCGACGGTTCCTACCACGATGTCGACTCCAGCGAAATGGCGTTCAAGATTGCCGCTTCCATGGCAGTCAAGAACGCTGCAGCGAAAGTCAACCCTGTTCTTCTTGAGCCGATGATGAAAGTAGAAGTCGTCATCCCTGAAGAGTACATGGGCGACATCATGGGCGACGTCACTTCCCGCCGCGGACGTGTCGAAGGTATGGAAGCGCGCGGTAATGCACAGGTTGTACGTGCGATGGTTCCACTTTCCGAAATGTTCGGCTACGCGACATCGCTTCGCTCGAACACACAGGGCCGCGGTACATTCTCGATGGTGTTCGATCACTACGAGGAAGTTCCTAAGTCCATCCGGGAAGAAATCGTCAAAAAAAATAAAGGCGAATAATTGAAATTCCCCTTTGTTTCAAGTATAACTAACGTATAAGTTATGGAAGGTGGGGAAGTATGGCTTCCCCGCGGACCATACCAAATCATCTCTTACATTTAAGGAGGATATTCCTAATGGCTAAAGAAAAATTCGATCGCTCCAAAACGCATGCGAACATCGGTACAATCGGTCACGTTGACCATGGTAAAACAACTCTGACTGCTGCAATCGCGACAGTTCTCGCGAAAAAAGGCGGCGGTGAAGCACGTTCGTACGCTGATGTTGACAACGCTCCGGAAGAAAAAGAGCGCGGGATCACAATCAACACATCCCACATCGAATATGAAACAGAAAAGCGCCACTACGCTCACGTTGACTGCCCAGGTCACGCTGACTATGTCAAGAACATGATCACTGGTGCAGCTCAAATGGACGGCGGAATCCTCGTTGTATCCGCAGCTGACGGCCCAATGCCACAAACTCGTGAGCACATCCTCCTGTCCCGTCAGGTTGGTGTTCCTTACCTCGTCGTATTCCTTAACAAGTGCGACATGGTTGACGACGAAGAACTCCTTGAACTCGTTGAAATGGAAGTCCGCGACCTCCTTTCCGAGTACGACTTCCCTGGCGATGACGTTCCTGTCATCAAAGGTTCCGCTCTAAAAGCCCTCGAAGGCGAAGCTGAGTGGGAAGAGAAAATCGTTGAGCTCATGGACGCAGTTGACAGCTACATCCCAACTCCTGAGCGCGACACTGAAAAGCCATTCATGATGCCTGTCGAGGACGTCTTCTCGATCACAGGCCGTGGTACAGTTGCAACTGGCCGTGTAGAACGTGGCCAAGTTAAAGTCGGCGACACTGTTGAAATCATCGGTCTTGCTGAAGAAGCAAAATCGACTACAGTAACAGGCGTTGAAATGTTCCGTAAGCTTCTCGACTATGCAGAAGCTGGCGACAACATCGGTGCGCTTCTCCGTGGTGTTGCACGTGAAGACATCCAGCGTGGCCAAGTTCTTGCAAAGCCAGGCTCGATCACTCCACACACTAACTTCAAATCTGAAGTTTACGTTCTGTCCAAAGAAGAAGGTGGCCGTCACACGCCATTCTTCTCCAACTACCGTCCGCAGTTCTACTTCCGTACAACTGACGTAACCGGCATCATCACGCTTCCAGAAGGCGTTGAAATGGTTATGCCTGGCGACAACGTTGAAATGACAGTAGAACTCATCTCGCCAATCGCGATCGAAGAAGGTACAAAGTTCTCGATCCGTGAAGGCGGCCGCACAGTTGGTGCAGGCGTCGTAGCTTCTATCCAGAAGTAATTTGAGATGATGTAACCTGAATACCGGAAACGGACCGGCCTGATCAGCCGCTCCGCTTCCTATGTCCAGACGTGGACATAGACCTCCGCCCAGACGTGGGCGGGGGTCTTTTTTTGTTGTCTGGGAATCCCCATCTTTCCGGTTCATGTCCCCTACTTGTGTATCGCTTCCGGAGGATACCAGGATTGGTCATCACTCCTGGGACAGGGGAGGAACCTTGAAACACTCGTCCCGCTCAAAAAAATTTAAATAAATTTTTCTGAATTGCAGAATGCGATATATCAACATTTGCAAACGTTTACAGCCCGACTGTATATCTAAATTGCACAAAAACTTGGAAAAAGCGACTTGACGCAATATTTTAACCGCGTTATGATGTGTTCAATTCATTTTGAGAGACGGCAAAAGAGCACGGCCAGCAGCCGCTCCGCCTCCATTCAGAGGAGAGATCATCTTATGCGAAGCGACATGATAAAAGTAGGAATCGACCGGGCACCGCACCGGAGCCTGTTATATGCAGCAGGCGTCAAAGCGAAGGATATGGGCAAGCCGTTTATCGGCGTGTGCAACTCCTACGTCGACATCATCCCGGGGCATATGCACCTGAACAAATTTGCGGAGGTCGTCAAAGACGCAATCCGTGAAGCAGGCGGCGTTCCGTTCGAGTTCAATACGATCGGCGTCGATGACGGAATTGCGATGGGGCACATCGGGATGCGCTATTCGCTCCCGAGCCGGGAGATCATCGCCGACTCCGCGGAAACAGTCATCAATGCTCACTGGTTCGACGGTGTGTTCTACATTCCAAACTGTGACAAGATCACGCCGGGGATGCTCATGGCGGCTGTACGGACCAACGTCCCGTCGATCTTCGTATCGGGCGGGCCGATGGAAGCCGGAGTCGATTCAAACGGCAATCAGCTTTCCCTCACTTCCGTGTTTGAAGGTGTGGGCGCCTATAAGCAGGGCACGATGTCGGAGACACAGCTTCTCGAGATCGAGCAGAGTGCCTGCCCGACATGCGGCTCCTGTTCGGGGATGTTCACCGCCAACTCGATGAACACCCTGATGGAAATGATGGGCGTCGCGCTACCTCAGAACGGCACGATCGTCGCGACATCCGATCATCGTAAAGATCTGATCTATGAAGCGGCCAAGCAGCTGATCCGCATGGTCGAGGAAGACGTGAAGCCACGCGACCTCGTCACTGAAGAAACCATCGACGACGCATTCGCCCTTGACATGGCGATGGGCGGATCGACTAACACGGTCCTCCATACCCTTGCCATCGCACATGAGGCAGGCATCGACTATGACCTGAAAAAGGTTAATGAGATTGCAGAGCGCGTTCCGTATCTGTCCAAGCTCATGCCCGCATCGGACTACTCGATGCATGACGTGCACCTTGCCGGCGGCGTCAGTGCGATCATCCGTGAACTGTGCGATATCCCGGGTGCCATTCACCCGGACCGGATGACGGTCACCGGCAAGACACTCTTTGAAAACGTGAAAGACAGCAAGATCCTGAACGAGCAGGTCATCCGGCCAAAAGAAAACCCGTATAGTCCGGTGGGCGGCCTATCCGTCTTATACGGGAATGTGGCACCGGATGGCGGCGTCATCAAGGTCGGTGCAGTCGATCCTTCGATCAAGGTGTTCGAAGGCGACGCAATCGTCTTTGATTCTCAGGAAGACGCCCTCCAGGGTATCGATGACGGCACGGTCCAGGAAGGGCACGTGGTCGTCATCCGGTACGAGGGTCCGAAAGGCGGACCGGGCATGCCGGAGATGCTCGCACCGACATCGGCAATTGTCGGACGGGGGCTCGGCACGAAAGTCGCTCTCATCACGGACGGACGATTCTCGGGTGCATCCCGCGGCATCGCTGTCGGCCACATTTCGCCGGAAGCGGCGGAAGGCGGACCGATCGGCCTGGTGGAGAACGGCGACATCATAGAAATCGACCTCGTCAACCGCAGGATCGAACTCAAGGTCCCGGAAGACGTACTGGAAGAGCGGCGCAAGAAAGTGAAGCCGTTTGAACCGAAAATCAAGACGGGCTATCTCGCCCGATACTCGAAACTGGTCACATCCGCCAACACAGGCGGCGTCATGAAAATCTGACGGCGGCCGACAGAGCTAAATCGAACCAAAGCGCAGAAGAGGCAAAAGGGAAGGACCCCTGCATTTACCAGAGAGCCGGAACCGCTGGAACCCGGCATTGCAGCCCTGACCGACATCACCTCCGAGCGGAACACTGAACGGATCATTCCCAAGGTGTTCCCGGGGCAGGCATCGCGCCGCCCCGTTACCAACCGGCCGGGCATTACGCCCGGCTGCCGAGGCGGCAATGCCGCGAACAAGGGTGGTACCATGAAAGGCTCTTTCATCCCTTGCAACGGAAGACGACTGTGTTCCGTGCAGGGAGTGGAGGGGTCTTTTGTTTTTTTATATACAAAACTCACGAGTGAAGGAGGAAGGCGCAGATGGAAGCGAGCGTCAAGGTAAGGGAAACAAAACAAGCCGTCACGCCGGCAGCAGCCGGCAACGGAGCCGACCTGCTGGTCCGGTCTTTGAAAAACGAGGGCGTGGACATTATTTTCGGCTACCCGGGCGGGGCGGTGCTCCCGATCTACGATGCACTGTACAAGAATCCGATCCGGCACATCCTGGCCCGCCACGAGCAGGGTGCCATCCACGCAGCCGAAGGGTATGCGCGCACGACAGGAAGGACCGGCGTGGTGATTGCCACTTCCGGACCGGGAGCGACGAACCTTGTGACCGGCATCGCGGATGCCATGCTGGACTCGCTCCCGCTCGTCGTCCTCACCGGGCAGGTCGCCCAGCAGGTAATCGGAACGGATGCTTTCCAAGAGGCGGATGTCATCGGCATCACACAGCCCATCACGAAGCACAACTACCAGGTGAAGGATGCAAAAGACATCCCGAGGATCATCAAGGAAGCCTTCCACATCGCTTCCACCGGACGGAAGGGCCCGGTCGTCGTCGACATTCCGAAGGACGTGTCGGTCGCTGAACTAGCCGCGGATATCCCTCATCCGGAAGGCATCCATCTGCCGGGCTACCAGCCGACGTTCAAACCGAACTTCCTCCAGATCCAGAAAGCCGCACAGGCCCTTTCAGAGGCGAAGCGGCCGCTGATCCTGGCCGGGGCCGGCATCCTTGCCGCAGAAGCCACAGCGGAGCTCAGAAGCTTTATCGACCAGTACCGCATCCCGGTGACGACAACGCTGCTCGGCATCGGCACCGTCCCGGGCGGCCATGAGCTCGGCCTCGGAATGGCGGGCATGCACGGGTCCTACGCGGCGAACATGGCCATCCAGGAATGTGATGTGCTCCTGAACATCGGCGCCCGCTTCGACGACCGGCTCACCGGCAACCTCGAAGGATTCGCGCCGAATGCAAAGGTGATCCATATCGATATCGACCCGGCCGAGATCGGCAAGAACGTCCCGACCGACATCCCGATTGTGGCCGACGCCAAGGCAGCCCTCGCCGAGCTGAACAAAAAGGGCTTCGGCGCTCCGGATACGGAAGCGTGGCTCGCCCGCCTCGGCGAATACCGGGAAACCCGTCCGTTCGGCTACGCGGAGGCGCCGGAAGGGCAGATCATGCCGCAGGACGCGGTACGGCTCATCCACAAGTACACGGGAGGCGATGCAATCGTCACGACCGATGTCGGCCAGCACCAGATGTTCGCAGCCCAGTATTATGAGCCGAACCACCCGCACCATTGGGTGACATCGGGAGGCCTCGGGACGATGGGCTTCGGATTCCCTGCAGCCATCGGCGCCCAGCTCGCCTTCCCGGGTGAGAAAGTCGTCGCGATTGTCGGTGACGCCGGATTCCAGATGACATTGCAGGAGCTGTCCATTCTCCAGGAGTTCAAACTTCCGGTGAAGGTCATCATCCTGAACAATGCGTCGCTCGGCATGGTGCGCCAGTGGCAGGAGACCTTCCACGGGGAGCGCTACTCCTCTTCGCTCGTTCCGGTGCAGCCGGACTTCGTGAAGCTGGCGGAAGCGTATGAGGTCAAGGGGTACAAAGTCGAGACGCTTGCCGAGGCGGACCGGGTGATCCGCGAAGCCATCGAGTCGGACGGTCCGGCACTCGTCGACTGCCGGGTACTCGCGACGGAAAACGTCTACCCGATGGTCGCGCCGGGCAAGAGCCTCAGTGAAATGATCGGAGTGATGGAACGGTGAAACGGATCATAACGACAACAGTCCTCAATCAAAGCGGTGTCCTGAACCGGGTGACGGGGCTCCTCATGAAGCGGCAGTTCAACATCGAGAGCATCACCGTCGGGCATACCGAGACGCCGGGCATGTCGAAGATCACCTTCGTCGTCCACGTCGAGGATTCCTCAAAGGTCGAGCAGCTGGTCAAACAGCTGTCCAAGCAGATCGACGTCATCAAGGTGAATGACATCACCGACAAGGCGATGGTCATGCGGGAGCTGGCGCTCGTCAAGGTCGTGACCCCGCCGCAGATGCGCCAGGAAGTCCGGAGCATCGTCGAACCGTTCCGCGCACAGGTCATCGACATGAGCAAGAACGTCACGACCTACCAGGTGACAGGGGACCCCGAGAAGATCGAGGCCTTCATCGACCTTGTCCGCCCATATGGCATCAAGGAAATCTCGCGTACCGGTGTCACCGCCTTTACCCGCGAGACACAGCGCGCGGATACTGTGCCCGACCTGATCCTGCAGTAAGGCTTCAAGCAAAAACAGAGAGATTCCCGCGGCCGGCCGGCCCGCTTTCAAGCCCGGCCCAACCAAAAAAACAGAACCCACAGGGAGGAAATTGAAAATGGCAAAAATGTACTATAACCAGGATGTTAACGAGGCAGTTCTCGAAGGACGTAAAATCGCGGTCATCGGCTACGGTTCCCAGGGCCATGCACATGCGCAGAACCTGAAAGAATCCGGCTTCGATGTCATCGTCGGGGTACGCCCGGGCAAATCGTTCGAAATGGCGAAGGAAGACGGCCTCCAGGTCGCAACCGTTGCCGAAGCTTCCGCAGCTGCGGATGTCATCATGGTTCTCCTCCCGGATGAGCGCCAGACCCAGGTCTACAACGAAGAGATCAAGCCGTCCCTCACTGCAGGCAAGGCGCTCGTCTTCGCACACGGGTTCAACATCCACTTCGGACAGATCGTCCCTCCGGCTGATGTTGATGTGTTCATGGTTGCGCCTAAGGGCCCTGGCCACCTTGTCCGCCGTACGTATGAAAGCGGCGCAGGCGTCCCTGCACTGATTGCGATCCAACAGGACGCAACCGGCCAGGCAAAGGATCTCGCACTCGCTTATGCCAAAGGAATCGGCGCTGCGCGTGCAGGCGTCCTTGAGACAACCTTCCAGGAAGAGACCGAGACGGACCTCTTCGGCGAACAGGCTGTTCTCTGCGGCGGTACAACCGCACTCGTGAAGGCCGGATTCGAAACACTGGTCGAAGCGGGCTACCAGCCGGAAGTCGCCTACTTCGAGGTTCTGCACGAACTGAAGCTGATCGTCGACCTCATGTACGAAGGCGGCATCGAAAACATGCGCTACTCCATCTCCGACACTGCACAGTGGGGCGACTTCGTCTCCGGGCCGCGCGTCATCACGGACGAGACAAAAGTCCGCATGAAGGAAGTGCTCGAAGATATCCAGAACGGCAAGTTCGCAAAAGGCTGGCTGCTTGAAAACCAGCTTGGCCGTCCTGAGTACAACGCCATCAACCGCCGCGAGTCCGAGCACCAGATCGAGAAAGTCGGCCGCGAGCTTCGTGCGATGATGCCATTTGTCAACGAAGGGAAGAAGATTAAAAAGGAAGTGGTCGCCAGTGCGCAAAATTGATATTTTCGACACGACCCTGAGGGACGGGGAGCAGTCGGCGGGGATTAACCTGAACACCGCCGAGAAGCTCGAGATCGCGCGCCAGCTGGAACGGCTCGGTGTGACGGTCATGGAGGCCGGCTTCCCGGCAGCCTCCCCCGGCGACCAGGACGCCGTCCGGAAAATTGCAGGCACGGTCAAGAACTCGATCGTGACGGGCCTCGCCCGCTGCAACCAAAAAGATATCGATGCTGCATGGGAAGCGCTCCGCGTCGCGGAGCAGCCCCATATCCATATCTTCCTGGCGACGTCTCCGATCCACATGGCCTACAAGCTGAAAAAGACGCCTGAAGAAGTGATCGAGGCATCGGTCGAAGCGGTCAAGTACGCGAAAAAGTTCTTCCCGCTTGTCCAGTGGTCGGCGGAAGACGGTTCACGTACGGAGCCGGACTTCCTCGCCCGCATCGTGACCGAAGTCGTCAAGGCCGGCGCCACGACCGTCAACATCCCTGACACCGTCGGCTATGCGACACCGCAGGACTACGGCGCCATCTTCAAGTTCCTGAAGGAGACCGTTCCGAACATCGACCGGGTGAAGCTGTCCGCACACTGCCATGACGACCTCGGCATGGCGACGGCAAACACGCTCGCAGCCATCGAAAACGGTGCCGACCAGGTGGAAGGCACGATCAATGCAATCGGAGAGCGTGCCGGCAACGTCGGCCTCGAGGAAGTCGCGGTTGCTCTCCATATCCGGAAGGATCACTACAATGTCGAGACCGGCATCAACCTGAAGGAGATCAAGCGCACGAGCCAGCTGGTCAGCCAGCTGACGGGCGTTGCCATCCAGCCGAACAAAGCGGTGACGGGCAAGAACGCCTTCGCCCATGAGTCCGGGATCCACCAGGACGGCATGCTGAAAAACCCGAACACTTATGAAATCATCACGCCGGAACTGATCGGCGATGCCCATACCGAACTGGTCCTCGGCAAGCACTCCGGACGCCACGCGTTCAAGACCCGTGCCGAAGAGATGGGCTTCACCCTCGAGCCGGAGCGGCTGAACGAAGCGTTCGCAGAATTCAAGAAGCTGGCGGACCGCAAAAAGGTCATCACCGAAGCGGACCTGCTTGTCATCCTCACCGACCAGCAGATCCAGGAAGCGGACGCGCGGATCTACGAACTGTCGGGCGTCCAGCTGTCCAGCGGCACGGCGAACATCCCGACGGCGACTATCACCGTCGTCCGTCCTGACGGTGAGACCATTACCGAGGCTGCGACCGGTACCGGTTCCGTCGAATCGATCTTCAACGCGCTCGAGCGCATCGTGAGCGAGAAGGTCCACATCCTCGACTACCGTGTGTCTTCCGTCGGCAAAGGCCGCGACGCACTCGGTGAGGCGGTCGTCAAAGTCCTGATCGGGGAAGACGAGATCACGGGCCGCGACGCCGCGCAGGATGTGCTGGAAGCAACGGCCAATGCCTACCTGAACGCCATCAACCGGAAACTTGTCAAAAACGCACAGCCGACAGAGACCGTTCCATTAACGTAACCCGCACGTCGAGCTGACCACCAAAAGGAGGAAACGAACATGGAAAAGACAATTGCCGTATTGCCCGGAGACGGAATCGGCCCTGAAGTGACAAGGGCCGCCGTCAAGGTCCTGAAGCTTATTGCACGCCGCTATCAGCACGAATTCAATTTTTCCTACGGCCTCATCGGCGGAGCGGCAATTGACGCCCTCGACAACCCGTTCCCGAAAGAGACGGCCGACGCCTGCAAGACGGCCGATGCCGTTCTCCTGGGTGCCGTCGGGGGACCGAAATGGGACAACAATCCGTCCGAACTCCGCCCGGAGAAGGGGCTGCTTGCCATCCGCAAACATTTCGGCCTGTTCGCAAACCTCCGTCCCGTCAAGGCGGTCCCTGCTCTTCTGGCCTCTTCTCCGCTAAAAGAGGAAAAGGCGGCAGGCGTCGATCTCATGATTGTCCGCGAGCTGACCGGAGGCCTCTACTTCGGGGAAAAGGCCCGCACGGCAGACGATGCATATGACACGCTTGTCTACTCCAGAGAAGAAATCAGCCGCATCGTCGAGCAGGCATTCGAGCTTGCCCGTGTGAGAAGGGGCAAAGTGACTTCCGTCGACAAGGCCAACGTCCTGGAGTCCAGCCGGCTCTGGCGGGAGGTCGTCGAGGAGAAGAAGGCAGCTTATCCGGATGTCACGGTCGAGCACCAGCTGGTCGACTCCTGTGCGATGAAGCTGATCACGGATCCGTCCGCATTCGACGTCGTGGTGACGGAGAACATGTTCGGGGACATCCTGAGCGACGAAGCATCGGTCATCACCGGCTCCCTCGGAATGCTGCCGTCCGCTAGCATCCGCACCGACGGCTTCGGCCTGTACGAGCCGGTACACGGTTCCGGCCCGGACATCGCCGGCAAGGGAATTGCGAACCCGGCAGCGGCCATTCTGTCGGCCGCGATGATGCTCCGCTACTCGTTCGGCATGGAGACCGAGGCAGCAGCAATCGAGGAAGCGGTCCAGACCGTTCTCGAAGACGGCTGCCGCACGGCAGACCTCGCCGAGGCGGAAGGACGATCCCTCACGACAGAAGAATGGACCGACAAAGTCATCGAGCAGCTCGACGCGGAAGCCGTGTCGGAAGATATTATGTTTTCGTACATGTAAAACAGGAGGCGGAACGCAATGGCAAAGACAATCATCGATAAAATCTGGGACCGGCACATCGTCGTCGGGGAACCGGGCAAACCGGATCTCCTCTACATCGACCTCCATCTTCTTCACGAAGTCACGTCTCCTCAGGCGTTTGAAGGTCTGCGCCTGAACGGGCGCAAAGTCCGCCGCCCCGACCTCTGCTTCGCGACGATGGACCACAACGTGCCGACGGTCAACCGCAAGGTGATTAAAGACCCGATCGCGCGCAAGCAGATCCGCACACTGGCGGAAAACTGCGAGGAGTTCGGCGTACCGCTCGCGGACGTCGACCATCCAGACCAGGGAATCGTCCATGTCATCGGGCCCGAGCTCGGGCTTACCCAGCCGGGCAAGACAATCGTCTGCGGTGACTCCCATACTTCGACGCACGGCGCATTCGGCGCACTCGCTTTCGGTATCGGAACAAGCGAGGTCGAGCACGTGCTGTCCACACAGACGCTCTGGCAGTCCCGCCCGAAGACACTGGAGATCCGCATCGATGGTGAGATTGCCCCGGGCGTTGCCGCCAAGGACATCATCTTGGCGATCATCTCCAAGTTCGGTACCGACATGGGCACGGGCCACATCGTGGAGTATACGGGTGAAGCCATCCGCAAGCTCACGATGGAAGAGCGGATGACCATCTGCAACATGTCCATTGAAGCAGGAGCCCGTGCAGGCCTCATCAGCCCGGACGAGACGACTGTGGAGTATCTCCGCGGGCGCAAATATGCACCGCAGGGCGAGGCATTCGACAAGGCTGCCGAGGACTGGCTTTCCCTCGCTTCCGATGAAGGGGCAACATACGACAGGTCTGTCTCGATCCATGCGGATGAAATCGAACCGTTCATCACCTGGGGCACAAACCCGGGTATGGGTGCCGGAATCTCCGGCCGCGTCCCGCTCGCTTCGGATTATGCCAACGAGCTTGAGCGCGATTCCTTCCTCCGGGCCATCGAATATATGGGCCTTGAAGAAGGGCAGAAGTTTACCGACATCGAGATCCAGCACGTCTTTATCGGATCCTGCACAAACGCCCGCCTGAGTGACCTTCGCGAAGCGGCACGCGTGATCGAAGGCAAGAAAGTCCGCGACGGCGTCAGAGCCATGGTCGTGCCGGGCTCCCGGACAGTCAAGAAACAGGCTGAAGAGGAAGGCCTCGACAAGGTCTTCACCGAAGCCGGCTTTGAATGGCGTGAATCGGGATGCAGCATGTGCCTCGCCATGAACGACGATGTCGTACCGGCAGGCGAACGCTGTGCATCCACATCCAACCGGAACTTCGAAGGACGGCAGGGGACGGGTGCGCGAACGCACCTCATGAGTCCGGCGATGGCCGCAGCCGCAGCCATCAATGGCCGATTCACCGACGTCCGCGAAGAATTTGCCGTCCACGCCTGAAGCGGGACGATGAAAGGAGGCTGCATCCATGAAACCGATCAATGAAGTCACCAGTATCCTCACACCGCTCGACCGGAGCAACGTCGACACCGACCAGATCATCTCCAAGGAATTCCTGAAGCGCATCGAACGGACCGGATTCGGCAAGTACCTGTTTTACCACTGGCGCTTTGACGCCGAGGGCAATAAGAAAGACGGATTCGTCCTGAACGATCCGCGCTTTGATGGGTCCGAGATCCTGGTCGCACGCGAAAACTTCGGCTGCGGCTCGTCCCGCGAACACGCGCCGTGGGCCATCCTGGACTATGGGTTCCGCGTCGTCATCGCGCCGAGCTACGCAGATATCTTCTATAATAACTGCCTGAAAAACTGCATCCTGCCGATCAGGCTGCAGGAAGAGGAAGTGGAAGAACTCCTCGCCAAGGGCAAGGCAGAACCGGTCCGTCTTGAGGTCAACCTCGCAGAACAGACCGTCACGCAGCCGGACGGCACCGTCCACCGGTTCGACATCGACCCGTACTGGAAGGAAATGCTCCTGAACGGCTGGGACGAAATTGCTCTGACCTTCAAATACGAAGACCAGATCACGAAATACGAAAAAACCATGCAGCGCGCATAACCGGAAAACCGGCAGGCCCCTTTTGGGAGCCTGCCGGCTTTTTTGTTTGTGGAGATGTGCTGCGGCAGGGAAGAGCGCTCATGGATTTGTATGAGCGCTTGTTGCCGTTCTACGAGCGCTTAAGCCGCTTCTACGAGCGGTTATGCCTGTTCTATGAGCGCTTGCACCGGTTCTATGAGCGGTTGAGGCAACTCCGGATGCACTTTGCGCCTCATAACGTGACAGTGAGCGCTTCTGCCAGCCCATCCAGTCACGGCCAGTCAGTCGACTTTAGAGGGTTGACAGTCTGTGGCCGCCATGATAATCTAATAACATTCATTTTAACGCTTTACCATGATAAAGTAGTGAAGCGAAAAGGGGTACTTGTTATGAATGCAGTGATCATTGCGGTCGCCATCATGCTGATCTTGAGTCTTCTCCGGGTCAATGTGGTGCTGGCGCTGGCGGTCGGCGCACTTGCCGGCGGTCTGGCAGGCGGCCTTTCCATAAATGAAACAATCGAGGCCTTCACCGGCGGTCTCGGAGGCGGGGCGACCATCGCACTCAGTTATGCGCTCCTCGGAGGATTTGCGGTCGCGATCTCCCGAACCGGCATCCCGGAGGTGCTCGTCAAACTTATTCTGAAGGTTGTCGGCAATGAAGGGGAGGGGGAGCGAAAAGGGCTTGCCAAGGCACTGATCATCCTGATCCTGCTTCTGGTCGCTATCTCGTCCCAGAACCTGATTCCGATCCATATCGCTTTTGTTCCGCTGCTCGTGCCGCCGATTCTCCACATCCTCGACATGCTGAAAATCGACCGGCGGCTCATCGCCTGTGTGCTTGCATTTGGACTCATCGCTCCTTATGTCCTGCTGCCTTACGGATTCGGCCTCCTCTTCCATGAGGTCATCGCCAATCAGATGGCACTTGCGGGGCTGGAGATCGACATGGCGGATATCCCGTCGGCCATGGCCCTCCCGGTTGCCGGCATGGCCCTCGGGCTGATCATCGCCATTTTCATCTCCTACCGGAAACCGCGTGACTACGGAAACAGCGAGGCCATCTCGAACGGGCCGGATCGGGAAGTCCGGACACGCAATATCGTCTTTACGGTCATCGCGCTCGCGGCTGCTCTTGCCGGCCAGATCACGACCGATTCGATGATCATCGGTGCCATTTCCGGTATTGCGGTACTTTACGCAACCGGCGCCGTCCGCTGGAAAGAAGCGGACGAGCTCCTGAACGACGGAATGAAGATGATGGCCTTCGTCGGCTTTGTCATGATTACGGCAAACGGTTTTGCCGCCGTCATCCAGGCAACCGGCCACGTCCAGGCGCTTGTCGAATCCGCCAGCGGCATGCTCGGCGACAACAAGAGCGTGGCGGCACTGATCATGCTCCTCGTCGGCCTGCTGGTCACGATGGGCATCGGCTCCTCGTTCGCGACGATCCCGATCATCGCCGCCATCTTCGTTCCGCTCAGCGTCGAGTTCGGCTTCAGCACACTGGCGATCATCTCGCTGATCGGAACGGCCGGAGCACTCGGCGACGCCGGCTCACCGGCATCCGACTCCACACTCGGACCGACCGCCGGACTCAACGCCGACGGCAAGCACAACCACATCTGGGACACTTGCGTCCCGACCTTCATCCACTACAACATCCCCCTCATCATCTTCGGCTGGATCGCAGCCATGATTCTCTGAGGGAACAGAAAAAAGCTCCGGGCTGCCGGGGCGTAAACTGTAGACAAAGTGAGCTGCTTGCTCCTTTTTCTGCAGTTTTTTCTTTTACTAAAAATCCTGCGGATTTAAGCTGCAGGCCCTCGCTTACCGCGGGCGTTGCCTTAGCCTCCTCGAGCTTCGCTCTGCGGGTTCTTCGGCTAACGCTTTTCCCGCAGGTGTCTCGGGCCCTCCGCTACAATCCGTTCATAGGTCTGTTGTAACCAAAGATGATAATTGAAAGTCCCGTATCCTCTAAGCTTTGGCTTTTTTCTATACCTCAAAGCACCAGAAACGATTACCTTCTATATAAATAACTGATCAATATTCACCTGTTGATTGGAGTGAAGGGCGGCGACTCCTGCGGAAAAGGAAGCGCGGAGAGACCCTGCAAGGGGCTCGATGCCTTCCCCGCGGAAAGCGTCCGCCCGTAACGGAAATCAGCTTCTTTAATTTGGGGAAGATTTAAGATAACAAAGTGTCCCCAGGAGCCGAAGGATGACTTCCTTCCATATAAAAATCCCACTCACAGCAACCTAATATTCCGACTCTTTCCTTACTGATTGCATCCTGAGCCAAACCGTTATATAATTCTAGGGTCCAGCAAAGAATCTCGCGCGTAATGCTTGCGAGGCTCTTCCGTTTTGTGTATAATACGGAATGTTGGTCATTTGACTGCGATGAAGCGGGAGGTTGCTGACACACCCGGCCGCTTTGCCATGGCGGTGTGCAGGAGATTTCCGTGGAGAATTGTCTTGAAAAAAGGCGAAAGGGAGGGAAAGTAATGGCAAAACAAAAAATCCGTATCCGTTTGAAAGCGTACGACCACCGTATCCTCGATCAATCAGCTGAGAAGATTGTAGAAACGGCAAAACGTTCTGGTGCAAGTGTTTCGGGTCCGATCCCGCTTCCGACAGAGCGTTCGGTTTACACGATTCTTCGTGCGGTCCACAAGTACAAGGACTCGCGTGAACAGTTCGAGATGCGCACACACAAGCGTCTGATCGACATCGTCAACCCGACACCAAAAACGGTTGATGCGCTCATGAAGCTTGATCTGCCATCCGGCGTAGACATCGAAATCAAACTTTAATCAACACAAAATAAAAAAACACACAGAATGCAGGAGGTGTGACGAATGACCAAAGGAATCTTGGGTAGAAAGATCGGCATGACACAAGTCTTCGCTGAAAACGGCGATCTCATCCCGGTAACTGTCATCGAAGCGGCACCAAACGTTGTCCTTCAAAAGAAGACAGCAGAAACGGACGGCTACGAAGCAGTCCAGATCGGCTTCGAAGACAAGCGCGAGAAGCTCGCGAACAAACCGGAAAAAGGCCATGCAGCAAAAGCAGAAACTGCGCCTAAGCGCTTCGTTCGCGAATTCCGCGGAGAGGACACGGCCGATTATGAAGTTGGTCAGGAAGTCAACGTAGAAATTTTCGCAGCTGGCGATTTCGTCGATATTACAGGTGTCACAAAAGGTAAAGGATTCCAGGGTGTCATCAAGCGCCACGGGCATGCCCGCGGACCGATGAGCCACGGTTCCCACTTCCACCGCGCACCTGGTTCGCTCGGTCCGGTTGACCCGGCACGCGTCTTCAAGGGCATGAAGTCCCCAGGCCGCATGGGCAGCGACACCGTAACGATCCAAAACCTCGAAATTGTAAAAGTTGACGCAGAGCGCAACCTGCTCCTCGTCAAAGGGAATGTGCCGGGCGCACGCAAGTCGCTCGTAAAAGTTCGCGCATCCCTCAAGAAATAAGGAAAGGAGGACAACACAATGCCAAAAGTATCCGTACTTAATCAAACTGGCGCTTCCGTCGGCGAAGTTGAACTGAGCGAATCCGTATTCGGAATCGAGCCGAACGAAGCCGTTCTTTTTGAAGCGATCATCTCCCAGCGCGCATCGCTGCGCCAGGGTAACCACAAAACGAAGCAGCGCGGAGAAGTAGCAGGCGGAGGCCGCAAGCCATGGCGCCAAAAAGGCACAGGCCGTGCGCGTCAAGGCTCCACCCGTTCCCCGCAATGGCGCGGAGGCGGCACCGTATTCGGTCCGGTTCCACGCAGCTACAGCTACAAGCTTCCTAGGAAAGTCCGCCGTCTGGCACTCCGTTCGGCACTTTCCGCGAAAGTCCGCGAAGAAAGCCTCGTCGTACTCGACGCACTCACTTTCGACGCACCTAAGACGAAAGCATTCGTTCAGGTCCTGAAAGATCTTTCCGTCGACAAAAAAGCATTGTTCGTCACTGCAGAGCTCGATGAAAACGTGGCACTGTCCGCACGCAACATCCCGGGCGTCACAGTCGTCTCCGCAAACGGCATCAACGTCCTCGACCTGGTCGGCCATGACAAGCTTGTCATGACTAAATCCGCGGTCGAAAAAGTACAGGAGGTGCTTGGTTAATGGATGCACGTGATGTATTGAAGCGTCCGGTCATTACCGAGCGTTCCGCGCAAGCGATGGAAGAGAAAAAATACACGTTCGATGTAGACGTACGCGCCAACAAGACACAGGTCAAACAGGCCGTCGAAGAAGTCTTCGGTGTCAAGGTCGAGAAAGTCAACATCATGAACGTCAAAGGCAAGTTCAAGCGTATGGGCCGTTTCGGCGGATACACGAACAAACGCCGCAAAGCCATCGTCAAACTGACGGCTGACTCTAAAGACATCGAACTTTTCGAAGCGTAAGACTTACGCTCTGAACCCATAAAACAAGAGGAGGGAAAACAATGGCGATCAAGAAGTACAAACCGACTTCCAACGGCCGACGCAACATGACGGCTTCCGACTTCGCAGAGATCACAACTGACAAGCCGGAAAAATCGCTCCTCGCGCCTAAACACCGCAAGGGCGGCCGCAACAACCAAGGCCGTACGACTGTCCGCCACCAAGGCGGCGGGCACAAGCGCCAATACCGTGTCATCGACTTCCAACGCCGGAAAGATGGCATTCCGGGACGCGTTGCTACGATCGAATACGATCCGAACCGTTCCGCGAACATCGCACTGATCAACTACGTGGACGGGGAAAAGCGTTACATCCTCGCTCCTAAAGGCCTCAAGGTCGGCATGGAAATCATGTCCGGTCCTGAAGCAGACATCAAAGTGGGGAACGCACTCCCTCTCGAAAACATTCCGATGGGTGCGACGATCCACAACATCGAACTGAAGCCTGGCAAAGGCGGACAGCTTGTCCGTTCCGCGGGTACATCCGCTCAGGTTCTCGGTAAGGAAGGCAAGTACGTCATCGTCCGTCTCCAGTCCGGCGAAGTCCGCATGATCCTCGGCACATGCCGCGCGACAATCGGCCAGGTCGGCAACGAGCAGCACGAACTGATCAACATCGGTAAAGCAGGACGTTCCCGCTGGATGGGCAAGCGCCCGACAGTACGCGGTTCCGTCATGAACCCGAACGATCACCCGCACGGTGGTGGTGAAGGCCGCGCGCCAATCGGACGTCCATCCCCGGTCACGCCTTGGGGCAAGCCGGCACTTGGTCTCAAAACCCGCAAGAAGAAAAACAAATCGGACGACTACATCATTCGTCGCCGCAAAAAATAATGTGGTTTCTCAGCGGTTCACGGGGTGGGCCGCCGGGCAATCACGGAGGGAGGTACCAAAATGGGTCGCAGCTTGAAAAAAGGACCTTTTGTGGATGATCATCTCATGAAAAAGGTCGAAGCACAGAACGAAAACGAGAAGAAGCAGGTCATTAAAACTTGGTCCCGCCGCTCTACAATCTTCCCGAACTTTGTCGGCAACACGATTGCTGTCTACGACGGACGCAAACATGTACCGGTTTTCGTAACGGAAGATATGGTCGGCCACAAACTGGGTGAATTTGCACCTACACGCACTTACCGCGGTCATGGAGCCGACGATAAGAAAACGAAACGCTAATTGAGAGGAGGTACTCCTGATGCAACAAGCAAAAGCCGTAGCCCGCACAATCCGGATTGCTCCTCGCAAAGTCCGTTTGGTCGTCGACCTGATCCGGGGCAAGCAAGTGGGTGAAGCGGTCGCAATCCTGCGACTTACACCGAAAGCCGCATCGCCGGTTGTCGAGAAAGTATTGAAATCCGCAATTGCCAACGCAGAGCACAACTACGACCTGGACGTCAACAACCTCGTCGTCAGTGAAGTATTCGTAGATGAAGGCCCGACGCTCAAGCGTTTCCGCCCACGTGCACAAGGCCGTGCAACTGCAATCAACAAACGTACTAGCCACATCACAGTAGTGGTATCCGAGAAGAAGGAGGGATAATTCGTGGGTCAAAAAGTACATCCAAATGGTATGCGACTCGGAGTCATCCGTGACTGGGAGTCGAAATGGTATGCAGAAAAAGACTATGCAACTCTTCTCCATGAAGACCTTAAGATTCGCGAGTACATCGATGAGCGCCTGAAAGACGCTTCTCTGTCCCAGGTCGAGATCGAGCGTGCTGCGAACCGTGTGAACATCACGATCCATACAGCGAAGCCCGGCATGGTAATCGGGAAGGGCGGTTCTGAAGTTGAAGCGCTCCGCAAAGAACTCAACGCACTCTCAGGCAAGCGTGTGCACATCAACATCGTTGAAGTGAAGCGTGCAGATCTTGATGCGAAACTTGTCGCAGAAAACATCGCCCGCCAGCTTGAACAGCGTGCATCGTTCCGCCGTGCCCAGAAACAAGCGATCCAGCGCACAATGCGTGCAGGCGCTAAAGGGATCCGCACAATGGTATCGGGACGCCTCGGCGGCGCCGACATCGCCCGTGCCGAACACTACAGCGAAGGTACTGTACCGCTCCATACACTCCGTGCCGACATCGACTACGCTCACGCGGAAGCCGATACAACATACGGCAAACTCGGCGTAAAAGTATGGATCTACCGCGGTGAAGTCCTTCCTGAGAAGAAGAAATCCGAGGAAGGAGGCAACTGATCATGTTGATGCCTAAACGTGTTAAGCACCGTCGTGTACACCGCGGTAAAATGCGCGGAGAAACAAAAGGCGGCGGCACAGTGAACTTCGGTGAGTACGGCCTCCAGGCTGTTGAAGCCGGCTGGATCACCAACCGTCAGATCGAATCTGCCCGTATCGCCATGACCCGTTACATGAAGCGTGGCGGTAAGGTCTGGATCAAGATCTTCCCTCATAAGCCATATACGAAAAAGCCTCTTGAAGTCCGGATGGGTTCCGGTAAAGGTGCCGTTGAAGGATGGGTGGCTGTCGTGAAGCCAGGCCGTGTTATGTTTGAAATCGCTGGGGTCTCTGAAGAGGTTGCCCGTGAAGCGCTGCGTCTCGCATCGCACAAACTGCCGGTTAAGAGCAAGTTTGTAAAACGCGAAGAAATTGGTGGTGAATCGAATGAAAGCTAAGGATATCCGTGATCTGACCACTGCTGAGATCGAACAAAAAGTGAAGTCGCTGAAAGAAGAGCTCTTCAACCTGCGTTTCCAGCTTGCTACCGGCCAACTCGAGAACACAGCTCGCATTCGTGAGGTGCGCAAGTCGATCGCGCGCATGAAGACAGTTATTCGCCAACGCGAACTCAGCGCCAACAACTGATAAAAGGAGGCTGCAAGCATGTCTGAGCGTAACCAACGCAAAGTTTACACAGGCCGCGTCGTTTCCGACAAAATGGATAAGACGATCACGGTTGTTGTCGAGACTTACAAGAAACACCCTGTCATCGGCAAACGTGTGAAATACTCGAAAAAATATAAAGCTCATGATGAAAACAATGTTGCAAAAACAGGCGACATCGTCCGCATCATGGAAACTCGCCCGCTTTCCGCTACGAAGCGTTTCCGCCTTGTAGAGGTCGTTGAAAAAGCGATTATCATCTGATCGGAATTTAACTTGAGAGGAGGTACCCTCGATGATCCAACAAGAGAGTCGTATGAAAGTCGCTGACAACTCCGGCGCACGTGAAGTCCTCACGATCAAAGTGCTCGGCGGTTCCGGCCGTAAGACAGCGAACATCGGCGACGTCGTCGTCTGCACCGTCAAGAAAGCAACACCAGGTGGCGTTGTTAAGAAAGGTGACGTCGTGAAGGCAGTTGTCGTCCGTACGAAGAGCGGTGTCCGCCGCAAAGATGGTTCTTACATCAAGTTCGACGAGAACGCATGCGTCATCATCCGTGACGACAAAGGCCCGCGCGGTACGCGTATCTTCGGACCTGTCGCACGTGAGCTGCGCGACAACAACTTCATGAAAATCATTTCCCTCGCTCCGGAAGTTCTTTAATCCATAGGGTAGTGCCAACCAAGGAGGTGCAAGAGAATGCACGTTAAAAAAGGTGATAAAGTCCAGGTGATCACAGGAAAAGACAAAGGGAAAACCGGCGTCATCCTTGCTGCATTCCCTAAGAAAGACCGTGTCATCGTGGAAGGTGTCAACATCATCAAGAAGCACACAAAGCCGAACCAGGAAAGCCCTCAGGGCGGCATCGTGAGCAAAGAAGCCCCAATCCACGTTTCCAACGTAATGCTGCTTGATCCGAAATCGGGCGAACCGACTCGCATCGGCTACAAAGAAGTAGAACAAGACGGCAAAATGGTCACAGTCCGCGTTTCCAAGAAATCCGGCGAGATCATTGCTGACCCATACAAGAAATAAGCGACTTAGAGGAAGGAGGTACTCCTGATGAACCGCCTGAAAGAGAAATTCAAAACAGACATCACACCTGCTCTCATGAGCAAGTTTGAATACAGCTCGGTTATGCAAGTGCCGAAAATCGAAAAGATCGTCATCAACATGGGTGTCGGTGACGCTGTCCAGAACAGCAAGTCCCTCGACTCCGCTGTAGAGGACCTCGAAATCATCTCCGGCCAAAAACCGGTCGTCACGAAAGCGAAGAAATCGATCGCCGGCTTCCGCCTCCGTGAAGGAATGCCGATCGGTACGAAAGTAACGCTCCGCGGTGAGCGCATGTATGATTTCCTCGACAAGCTGGTTTCCATCGCGCTTCCGCGTGTCCGCGACTTCCGCGGCGTATCGAAGAACGCGTTTGACGGCCGCGGCAACTACACGCTCGGCGTCAAAGAACAGCTGATCTTCCCGGAAATCGATTACGATAAAGTATCCAAAGTCCGTGGCATGGACATCGTCATCGTCACGACTGCTAACACGGACGAAGAAGCCCGTGAGCTCCTGACGCAGCTCGGCATGCCATTCCAAAAGTAAACGAAAGGGAGGCGAAATTGTGGCTAAGAAATCGATGATCGCGAAGCAAAAGCGCACACCGAAATACAAAGTGCAGGAATACACACGCTGCGAGCGTTGCGGACGTCCTCACTCCGTATATCGTAAATTTAAGCTTTGCCGTATTTGTTTCCGTGAACTTGCATACAAAGGGCAACTGCCTGGCGTCAAGAAGGCCAGCTGGTAATCCCTATACCTGGGAAGGAGGTACAACACAATGACTATGAGTGATCCGATCGCAGATATGCTTACGCGTATCCGTAACGCCAACATGGTACGCCATGAAAAGCTGGAAGTTCCTGCTTCCAACATGAAAAAAGAGATCGCCGAAATCCTGAAACGCGAAGGATTTGTCCGCGACGTTGAATATATCGAAGATGATAAGCAGGGGATCATCCGGATCTTCCTCAAATACGGTCAGGACAACGAACGTGTGATCACGGGCCTGAAGCGTATTTCGAAGCCGGGTCTGCGCGTATACGCAAAGACAAACGAAATCCCTAAAGTCCTGAACGGCCTGGGCATCGCCCTCGTCTCGACTTCTCACGGTGTCATCACCGACAAAGAAGCACGTGCTAAGAAAGTCGGCGGCGAAGTCGTCGCATACGTCTGGTAATCTGCTACAAACGAATGGAGGTGCACACACATGTCCCGTATTGGCAATAAGCTGATCGAAGTGCCTGAAAGCGTGACTGTCACCATTGCGGATGACAACACGGTCACGGTCAAAGGCCCGAAAGGCGAACTCACTCGCAAACTGAGCAGTGACATCACGATCAACCAGGACGGCAACGTGATCACATTCACACGCCCGTCCGACAACAAAGAACACCGCGCGATCCACGGAACGACCCGTTCGCTCCTGAACAACATGGTCGAAGGCGTCTCGAAAGGCTTCGAAAAGTCCCTCGAGCTCGTTGGTGTCGGTTACCGTGCGCAAAAACAGGGCAACAAGCTCGTCCTGAACGTCGGTTACTCCCACCCGGTCGAGTTCACTCCTGAAGAAGGCGTGGAAATCGAAGTTCCTTCGAACACGAAAGTCATCGTCCGCGGTTACAACAAAGAGCACGTCGGCGCGCTCGCTTCCAACATCCGTGCCGTACGCCCGCCTGAGCCGTACAAAGGCAAAGGGATCCGCTACGAAGGCGAACAAGTCCGCCGCAAAGAAGGTAAGACAGGTAAATAATGCCGCATAGGCATCGAAAGGAGTGACCACGATGATTACGAAACAGGACAAGAACCAGGTCCGCAAAAAGCGCCATGCACGTGTGCGTTCCAAGATCAGTGGCACTGCCGAGCGTCCGCGCCTGAACATCTTCCGGTCCAACAAGCATATCTATGCTCAGCTGATCGACGATGCAAACGGTGTGACACTCGCAAGTGCGTCCACTATGGACAAAGGTTTCGAAGGTTCCACTTCGAACACTGAAGCAGCAGTGAAAGTCGGCGAAACAATCGCCAAGGCAGCTGTTGAAAAGAACATCAAATCTGTTGTCTTCGACCGTGGGGGATACCTCTATCACGGCCGTGTGAAGGCTCTGGCAGATGCAGCCCGTGAAAACGGACTCGAATTCTAATTAAAAGGAGGGACCCATACACATGCGTCGCAATGAAGTGAAAAGTGAGTTCGAAGAACGCGTAGTTACGATCAACCGCGTAGCGAAAGTCGTAAAGGGCGGACGTCGTTTCCGCTTCACGGCACTCGTCGTCGTCGGCGACAAGAATGGCCGTGTCGGTTTTGGTACTGGTAAAGCACAGGAAGTTCCGGATGCGATCCGCAAGGCAGTCGAGGATGCGAAAAAGAACCTCATCAACGTTCCTATGGTCAAGGGCACAACGCCACACGAAGTGACCGGACGTTATGGTGCAGGCTCCGTCTTCATCAAACCTGCTGCCCCTGGTACCGGTGTTATCGCCGGCGGCCCTGTCCGCGCAGTACTTGAACTTGCAGGCATCACGGACATCCTTTCGAAATCCCTCGGTTCCAACACGCCGATCAACGTCATCCGTGCAACGATCGCAGGTCTTCAGGACCTCAAGCGTGCCGAGGAAGTTGCAAAACTCCGTGGCAAATCCGTAGAAGAACTGCTGGGTTGAGGGGGGAAAACTAATGGCTAAGCTCGAAATCACCCTTAAGAAGAGCGTGATCGGGGCGAAACCGGCTCAACGCAAAACGGTTGAAGCTCTCGGTCTGCGCAAGACGAACCAAACGGTCGAACACGAAGACAACGCTGCGATCCGCGGCATGCTGAACAAAGTCGGCCATCTCGTCGAAGTTAAAGAAAACTAATCTTTCATCAAATCATAAGGAGGTGCCAGTCAAATGAAACTGCATGAACTGAAACCTGCAAAAGGATCCCGCAAAGAACGCAACCGTGTGGGCCGTGGACCTGGTTCGGGCAACGGCAAGACGTCCGGCCGCGGTGCAAACGGTCAAAACTCGCGTTCCGGCGGCGGTGTACGCCTCGGCTTCGAAGGTGGCCAGATGCCTCTTTTCCAGAGCCTGCCTAAGCGTGGCTTCACGAACATCAACCGCAAGGAATATGCCATCGTGAACCTCGAAACGCTTAACCGCTTCGAAGAAGGCACGGAAGTCACTCCAGCGCTCCTGCTCGAAACAGGCGTCGTGAGCAAGGAGAAATCCGGCATCAAGATCCTCGGCAACGGTCAGCTTGAGAAAAAGCTTACTGTACAGGCTCACAAATTCTCTGCTTCCGCTAAAGAGGCCATCGAGAACGCAGGCGGCTCCGTCGAGGTGATCTAATGTTTGAGACCATCTCCAACTTTATGCGTGTTCCGGAAATCCGGAAGAAAATCCTATTTACGCTGGCGCTGCTCATCGTCTTCCGGCTCGGGACCTTCATCCCGGTGCCGAACGTGGACGCGTCGGCACTCCAGGCAGCCGATCAATTCAGCCTGATCGGCTTTCTGAACACGTTCGGGGGCGGTGCGCTCGCGAACTTCTCCATTCTGGCGATGGGCATCATGCCGTACATCACGGCATCGATCATCGTCCAGCTCCTCCAGATGGATGTCGTCCCGAAATTCGCCGAGTGGGCGAAACAGGGCGAGGTCGGCCGGAGGAAGCTGGCCCAGTTCACCAGATACTTCACGATCGTCCTGGCATTTATCCAGTCGATCGCCATGTCGTACGGCTTTAACCGCATGTACGGCGGCACGCTGATCCAGAACGACAGCATTGCGACTTACCTCGTCATTGCAGTTGTCCTGACAGCAGGCACGGCGTTCCTCCTCTGGCTTGGTGAGCAGATCACCGAGAACGGGGTGGGGAACGGGATCTCGATCATCATCTTCGCGGGTATCGTTGCGGCGATCCCGAATGCGGTGAACCAGATCTATGCGCAGCAGATCCAGGATGCAGGGGACCAGCTGTTCCTGAACATCCTCATTCTGATCCTCCTTGCACTCGCGGTCGTCGCCATCACGGTCGGCGTCGTGTATTTCCAGGAGGCGCTCCGGAAAATTCCGGTGCAGTATGCCAAGCGTGTCACGGGCCGCGGCCGCCAGCAGGCCGGCCAGCAGACCCACCTGCCATTGAAAGTAAACGCGGCCGGCGTTATTCCAGTCATCTTCGCCGTCGCGTTCATCATAACCCCACAATCGATTGCATCGTTCTTCGGCCAGAACCGCTGGACGGCGGCGATCATCGAAATCTTCGACTATACGAAGCCGGTGGGGATGATCATCTATGTAGCGCTCATCATTGCCTTCACGTACTTCTATGCGTTCATCCAGGTCAACCCTGAGAACGTATCGGACAATCTGAAGAAACAGGGCGCCTACATCCCGGGCATCCGCCCGGGCCAGGACACCCAGAACTACCTGACCCGTGTCCTGAACCGCCTGACCTTCGTCGGAGCGCTCTTCCTTGCGGTCATCTCGGTCCTGCCGATCTTCTTCATCAACCTGGCAGGCCTCCCGCAGTCCGTGCAGATCGGCGGCACCAGCCTCCTGATCGTTGCCGGGGTTGCGCTCCAGACGATGAAACAGCTGGAATCCCAGCTCGTCAAGCGGCACTACAAAGGCTTTATGAAGTGATCTGCTGCCGGTTCCGGCCGGCGGCACAAAACACTGTAGGAGGGCACGACGTATGAACATCGTATTGATGGGCCTGCCGGGCGCCGGTAAAGGCACCCAGGCGGACAGGATTGTCGAGAAGTACGAAATCCCTCATATCTCTACAGGCGACATGTTCCGTTCCGCTATTCAAGAGGGAACGGAACTCGGTCTGAAGGCAAAGCAGTTCATGGATGAAGGGGCGCTCGTCCCTGATGAAGTGACCGTGGGCATCGTCCGTGAACGCCTGTCGAAGCAGGACTGCGAGCAAGGCGTCCTTTTGGACGGCTTCCCGCGGACGGTCGCACAGGCGGAAGCACTGGACGAAATCATGTCCGGGCTCGGCCGGAAGATCGACCATGTCATCAATATCCGGGTGGAGCATGACGAACTCGTCAAACGGCTGACCGGCCGCCGCATCTGCAAAGAATGCGGAACTTCCTACCACCTTGTCTTCAACCCTCCCGAACAGGACGGGGTCTGCGACAAGGACGGCGGGGAGCTCTACCAGCGCGCCGACGACAACCCGGAGACCGTCAATAACCGCCTGGAAGTGAATATGAAACAGAGTGAACCGCTCCTCGCCTACTACGGCGACAAAGGCGTTCTGACCCACATCGACGGGCAGCAGGACATCGAAGTCGTATTTGAGGACATCGACCGGCTGCTCCGGGGCAACTGAACCCGTGCCGGGGAGGCGAGACGATCCTGTTTTATGGCATGTGACGGCAGACCATGTCCGCCGGCCGCTGCGAACGGCGGGCATGGCGCGGAAATGCAGGCATGGCGGGACTCCGTCCATGCAATGCAGTCCGGAACAAGGTATAATGGGGACCGTGGATCCGTCCGCTTTTCGGACTGGGAAGCGGAATCCATTGGTAGTCTTTCGGACATCTCTCATGCAGACCGTTCATATGTTTGAAGGTAGGGCGCAGCGGGACGAAGAGAGACCTGATTCTAACATGAAGGGATGATGATGGATGGCGAAAGATGATTTAATCGAAGTGGAAGGCAAGGTCGTCGAGACTCTGCCAGGAGCTAATTTTCAAGTGGAACTCGAAAACGGCCATACGATCCTTGCGCACGTTTCCGGAAAGATGCGGATGCACTATATCCGGATCCTGCCGGGTGACCGTGTGACAGTGGAACTTTCCCCCTACGATCTGACCCGTGGCCGTATCACATACCGTTACAAATGATCTAAGCACTCCGGACGATAAGGAGGTTCTATGCGATGAAAGTAAGACCATCTGTTAAGCCGATCTGCGAAAAGTGCAAAGTCATCCGCCGTCGCGGTCGGGTCATGGTAATCTGTGAAAACCCGAAACATAAACAACGCCAAGGCTAAACCCTAAGGAGGTGCACGAATATATGGCACGTATTGCTGGTGTAGACGTACCGCGCGAGAAGCGCGTAGTCATCGCTCTCACTTACATCTACGGAGTCGGTAAAACGACTTCCCAGAAGATCCTCGCCGGCGCAGGCGTTTCCGAAGAGACTCGCGTCCGCGACCTCACTGACGCCGAGCTCGACAAGATCCGTGAACAAATCGACAGCCTGAAAGTTGAAGGTGACCTTCGCCGTGAAACGAACCTCAACATCAAGCGTCTGATGGAAATCGGCAGCAACCGTGGAATCCGCCACCGCCGCGGCCTTCCTGTACGCGGTCAGCACACGAAGAACAACGCACGTACCCGTAAGGGCCCGCGCAAGACAGTCGCAAACAAGAAGAAATAATTAGTAAAGGAGGTAACTTCACACTATGGCACGTAGACAACAAACGCGTAAACGCCGCGTCAAAAAGAATATTGAATCCGGCATCGCACACATCCGTTCCACTTTCAACAACACAATCGTCACGATCACGGACACTCAAGGTAACGCAG
The DNA here is from genome assembly GCF_000348905.1 of Bhargavaea cecembensis DSE10. Classification (GTDB taxonomy): domain Bacteria; phylum Bacillota; class Bacilli; order Bacillales_A; family Planococcaceae; genus Bhargavaea; species Bhargavaea cecembensis. The sequence continues at coordinate 21,966 of NZ_AOFT01000007.1, read as the reverse complement.
TATCCTGGTCGAGCGCAGGTGCACTCGGATTCAAGGGCTCCCGTAAGTCCACGCCGTTCGCTGCCCAGATGGCTGCAGAAACTGCTGCACGCACATCGATGGAGCACGGCATGAAGACTCTCGAAGTAACGGTTAAAGGACCTGGTGCAGGCCGTGAAGCGGCAATCCGCGCACTGCAGGCTGCAGGCCTTGAAGTCACTGCGATCCGCGACGTAACACCGGTTCCTCACAACGGTTGCCGTCCTCCAAAACGCCGCCGTGTATAATGGCTGTCCGTCCATTGATTGAGAAACACGATTTACGGATAAACTGGTTTGTGAGAGTGCAATAGTTGTCTTGTATATCGATTTCCAATAGGAACTGCCATTCATGGACGTTTTGAGGGAGGGTGAATTTGAATGATCGAAATAGAAAAACCGAGGATTGAAGCTGTACAGACTGTGGAGAACACCTATGGAAAGTTTATCGTGGAGCCGCTTGAGCGGGGCTACGGAACCACCCTGGGGAATTCCCTGCGACGGATTCTTCTTTCTTCACTGCCGGGTGCCGCTGTAACATCCATCCAGATTGACGGAGTCCTCCACGAGTTTTCGACGGTGGACGGCGTAGTGGAAGATGTGGCATCGATCATCCTGAACGTGAAGCAGCTGGCCCTTAAAATCTACTCGGACGACGAAAAAGTCATCGAGATCGATGTGAAGGGCGAGAGCGAGGTAACGGCCGCAGACATCACGCATGACAGCGACGTTGAAATCCTCAATCCGGATCTGCACATTGCAACCGTCGGCAAGAACGGTCACCTCCGCATGCGCATGTATGCACAGCGCGGGCGCGGTTATGTTCCGGCTGACCGCAACAAACGTGAAGATCTGCCAATCGGCGTGATCCCGATCGACTCCATTTACACCCCAGTCTCACGCGTCAATTTCCAGGTGGAAAACACACGTGTCGGGCAGCTGTCCGATTACGATAAATTGACCCTCGACGTCTGGACCGATGGCAGCATCGGGCCGCAAGAGGCAATCTCGCTCGGATCCAGGATCCTGACCGAGCACCTCAACATCTTCGTCGGCCTCACGGATGAAGCACAGTCCGTCGAGATCATGGTGGAGAAGGAAGAAGACCAGAAGGAGAAGGTCCTCGAGATGACCATCGAGGAGCTCGACCTGAGCGTCCGTTCCTACAACTGCCTGAAGCGTGCCGGCATCAATACGGTGCTTGAGCTCGCGAACAAGACCGAAGATGAAATGATGAAAGTGCGCAACCTGGGCCGCAAGTCCCTCGAAGAGGTCAAGGCGAAGCTGACAGATCTCGGACTCGGCCTGCGTACGGAAGAATAAATCGTCCATAGCGGACCATCCAATTCACCCAAAAGGAGGGAAACTCGATGGGCTACAGAAAGTTAGGTCGTACAAGCTCCCAGCGTAAGGCGATGCTTCGTGACCTCGCAACCGATCTCATCATCAACGAACGCCTGCAGACGACTGAAACGCGTGCGAAAGAGCTCCGTTCCGTCGTTGAGAAAATGATCACTCTCGGAAAACGCGGTGATCTCCATGCACGCCGTCAGGCTGCCGAATTCATCCGTCGCGAACTCGTTACGACGACTGACGAAGAAGGCAACGAACAAACGGTCTATGCACTGCAGAAACTGTTCGACGATGTGGCACCTCGCTACGCTGAGCGCCAGGGCGGCTACACACGCATCATGAAGGTCGGCCCTCGTCGCGGTGACGGCGCACCGGTCGTCATCATCGAACTCGTTTAATTGCGTCAACGGAAAAGGGTGTGCGGTTACCTGAGTATGGACGGCACCCTTTTCTTTCTATAATGATTTATACGGCAAATGAAAAAGCTGAGCGTTATGATGGGCGGAGCAACTGCTTGCGTCCCGTCTAGCTCTCCGCACCCCATCATGGTCCCGGCGGTGTGAGCAGCCGCCGGGTCATGCCATACGACAAAAGCGCAGTCACCAGTTGGGGTGCGCGCTTTTTTTTTACATAATGACGGAAGCGGGAAGGCGCCGCGGAGCGTTTGGCGGTGAGACGCTGCGATATTCGGCTGAGACGTTGCTATATTTCATTGAGACGTTGCCATATCCGACTGAAACGTTGACATATTTCCCACAGGCCGCCGAAGTGCGCGCCAAACCCGCAGGGGCCGGACGACACGACCCGCAGATTCCGTTACAATAGACAGCAGAGTTGAGCGAAGCAGAGGAGGAATGACTATGGAACGGATCCTGTCCCTTCAGGACGTCCGTTTTACCTATACACCGGACGACCCTGACGGCCGCCATGCAGTCGACGGCGTTTCGTTCGATATGCATGCGGGCGAGTGGATTGCCGTCGTCGGCCACAACGGCTCGGGCAAGTCCACACTGGCACGGCTCATGATCGGCCTCCTGTTCCCGCAGGAGGGGACAGTGGGCCTGTTCGGTGACACGCTCACGGAGGACAACCTCTGGGAAAAACGCTCGCAGATGGGCATGGTGTTCCAGAATCCGGACAACCAGTTTGTCGGAGCGACCGTGCAGGACGATGTCGCGTTCGCCCTGGAGAACAACGGCATCCCGTTCGAGGAGATGACCCTCCGCGTGCAGAACGCGCTGAAGCAGGTCAAGATGGACACCTTCCTCGACCATGAGCCGCAGCACCTGTCGGGCGGCCAGAAGCAGCGTGTGGCCATCGCGGGTGCACTGGCGCTCCGGCCGAGGCTCCTGATCCTGGACGAGGCAACCTCGATGCTCGATCCCCAGGGGCGCGAGGAAGTGATCCGGGTCATCCTCGACCTGAGGGAGAAGACGGGCCTGTCCGTCATCTCGATCACCCATGACCTGGAGGAGGCCCTGCTTGCGGACCGCGTCGTGGTCATGAACGGCGGCCGGAAATTCGCGGAAGGGACGCCGCAGGAAGTTTTCCTGAAAGGGGAGGCACTGACGGAGCTCGGGCTTGATCTGCCGTTCGCCATGCGGCTGTCCGCGCTTCTCGGGGAGCAGGGGATCGGAACAGAGCCCGGAACAATGACGGAACGGAAGTTGGTGGAGCAGCTATGGACATTGCGCTCGAACAGGTAGGCTACACATACGCGGCGGGTACGCCGTTCCAGAAGCAGGCGCTCCATGACGTGAATGTCCGCATTCCGTCAGGCTCCTACACGGCGATCATCGGCCATACGGGCTCCGGCAAATCGACGCTCCTGCAGCACCTGAACGGCCTCCTGAAGCCGACGGCGGGCATCGTCCGGATCGGGGACACCCAAGTCACCAAGGAAACGAAGGGCAAGCAGCTGAAGCCGATCCGCCGCAAAGTCGGCATCGTCTTCCAGTTCCCCGAACATCAGCTGTTCGAAGAGAATGTGCTCAAGGACATCATGTTCGGCCCGCTGAACTTCGGCGTAGAGGAAGAAGAGGCGAAAGCCCGGGCGCTCAGGTGGATCGAACGCCTCGGCCTTCCGGAAGGGACGGCGGAAAAGTCGCCGTTTGACCTGTCCGGCGGCCAGATGCGCCGCGTGGCGATCGCCGGGGTGCTGGCGATGGAGCCGGATGTGCTCGTACTGGATGAGCCGACCGCTGGGCTGGACCCCGCCGGACGCAAGGAGATCATGGACCTGTTCTATGAACTCCATGAACAGCGGGACATGACGACGATCCTCGTCACCCACAGCATGGAGGACGCCGCGCGCTATGCGGACCACATGATCGTCATGCATGACGGCATGGACGTCCTGCAGGGGCCGCCCGGGGAAGTGTTCGCGGATGCGGAGCGCCTCGCAGAATGGCGCCTCGGCGTCCCGCGCACGGTCAGCTTCCAGCGGCTGTACGAGGAAGGCGCAGGACTGCCCCCTGGCCCACCGGCACTCACGGAAGAGCAGCTCGCGGCCTATCTCGCGGCGGATCTCGGGAAGGGGGGCGGCGCATCATGATGGAGAAAATGGTGTTCGGCCGCTATATTCCCGGAGATTCATTTGTCCACCGGCTCGATCCCCGATCGAAGCTGATCTTTGTCTTCATCTTCATTGCGGCCGTGTTCCTTGCGAACAATACCGTGAGCTACGCGCTGCTGCTCGCTTTTACGCTGCTGTCGATCCTTGCATCCAAGGTGCGCATCGGGTTCCTCATCGGCGGGCTGAAGCCGGTCATGTTCCTGATCGCATTCACATTCCTTTTGCACATCTTCTTCACGAAAGAAGGCGACCTGCTGTTCCAGCTTGGTTTCCTGAAGATCTATGAGGAAGGTCTGCGGCAGGGGATCTACATCTCGATCCGCTTCCTCGTGCTCGTATTGATGACGTCACTCCTCACACTCACGACGTCACCGATCTCGATCACGGACGGGCTGGAGGTGCTCTTGAACCCGCTGAAGAAAGTGAAGTTCCCGGTCCACGAGCTTGCCCTTATGATGTCGATCTCGCTCCGTTTTATCCCGACCCTGATGGACGAGACCGACAAGATCCTGAAGGCCCAGCTTGCCCGGGGCTCAGACATCTCGTCGGGCACGATGAAGGAACGCATCCAGGCGGTCGTCCCGCTGCTTGTCCCGCTCTTCGTCAGCGCCTTTAAGCGCGCCGAAGACCTCGCCGTCGCGATGGAAGTCCGCGGCTACCGGGGGGGAGAAGGGCGGACCCGCTACCGTCAATTAAAATGGGACTGGCGGGATACCACGGCGCTGCTGATCCTGCTCGCGGTGATCGTGGCCCTGTGGTTCCTGCGGGGATGACCATGCCGGCATGTGAGGATTCGGATAAAACCGGCCTGGATGGAATAAAGGCGCCGGAACTGGAGTAACAGCGTCCGGTTTGGAGTAACGGTAGCTGGAATTGGAGTAACGGCGCCGGAACTGGAGTAACGGTAGCCTTTCATTCGTACTTACAGCGTCCAGTCGTACTTAGCCGTCCTGATTCGTACTTACAGCATGCATTCTGGTCTTAGCACTCCGGTTTCGGACTTACACACTAGAAACACCGCCCCAACACCTGAAAGGAGAGAGTCCCATGCCACGCATCAAACTGATCATCGCCTATGACGGGAGCGGCTTCGAAGGCTACCAGATCCAGCCGAAGGGACGCACCGTCCAGGGCGAGCTGGAGCAGGCGCTCTCCGTGATCCATAAGGGGGAGGCGGTCCGTGTGCATGCATCCGGCCGCACCGATGCCGGCGTGCATGCGAGCGGGCAGGTCGTCCACTTCGATACACCGCTCGGCATCCCGGACGGCCGCTGGGCCATGGCGCTCAATACACGGCTTCCGGGGGCCATCCGTGTCCTCTCCGCGGAGACGGTGCCTGACAGCTTCCACGCGCGCTTCTCGGCGACGGGAAAGACCTACAGGTATATCTGGCACCTGTCCGACGTCATCAGCCCGTTCAGGCGGTATTTCACGACACCGTCGCTCGGTGTGAAGCCGGATGTCTCCCGCATGGAAGAGGGCGCACGGCACCTGGTCGGCACGCATGACTTCACGAGCTTCTGCTCGGCGAAGACCGATGTGGAGGACAAAGTCCGCACCGTCGAATCGATCCGGTTCGAAAGGCACGGAGAAGAGCTCCATATGGTGATCAGCGGGAGCGGCTTCCTGTACAACATGGTCCGCATTATCGCCGGCACGCTCTGGATGTGCGGAAAGGGAGAACTGGATCCCGGCGACCTCCCCGGCATCCTCGCCGCAAAGGACCGGTCCAGGGCCGGGAAAACCGCGCAGGCACAGGGTTTGTACCTCGAAAACGTGCGCTACGGGCAATGAAACAACTTTTCCTGGTGTACACACAAAAATGGTTGACTTCAATGCCAATTCAAGGTATGATGATAAACGGTATTTCGATAACCCCACTAAGAATGCCCCGGTAAGGTTTCTTTGTGTTTGGGATAGAGAATCGGAACTCGGAACTTTTGATTGAGTGAAATTTAGGAGGACTAACAAATGCGTACAACGTACATGGCGAAAGCCCAAGAAGTCGAGCGCAAGTGGCTCGTTGTCGACGCAGCAGGCAAGACGCTCGGCCGTCTATCGTCCGAAGTCGCAGCAATCCTGCGCGGCAAGCATAAACCAACGTACACTCCGAACGTGGACACAGGCGACCACGTCATCATTATTAATGCAGAAAAGATCGAAATGACTGGAAACAAGCTCCAGGACAAGATCTACTACCGTCACACAGGCCACCCGGGCGGCATCCGTCAGCGTACAGCAGGCGAAATGCGCGAGAAGTACCCTACAAAGCTTCTCGAAACGTCCATCAAGGGCATGCTTCCAAAAGGCCCGCTCGGCCGTCAGATGTACCGCAAACTTCATGTTTACGCGGGCGCTGAACACCCACACGCAGCACAACAACCGGAAGTCTACGAACTTCGCGGGTAATTAAGAGGAGGAACCACTTTGGCACAAGTTCAATACATCGGCACAGGCCGCCGCAAGACTTCCGTTGCCCGCGTACGCCTCGTACCCGGCGAAGGCAAAGTCGTAATCAACGGCCGTGACGCAGAAGATTACATTCCATTCGAAACACTCCGTGAAGTCATCAAGCAACCGCTTGTAGCGACTGAAACTCTCGGCAGCTACGACGTTCTCGTTAACGTCAACGGCGGCGGATACACTGGACAAGCCGGCGCAATCCGCCATGGCGTTGCCCGTGCCCTGCTTCAGGTAGACCCTGACTTCCGTCCTGCGCTCAAATCCGCAGGTCTCCTCACACGTGACCCACGTATGAAGGAACGTAAGAAGTACGGTCTCAAAGGCGCGCGTCGTGCACCTCAGTTCTCGAAGCGCTAATCGAATTGCAAAAACCTCTCTCCAATTTATTTATTGGAGAGAGGTTTTTTATTCGCAGTGTAATATAATGTGGTTTGTTAAGAAAATAATATCCAAAACCTGTGCAGTAATGAAGAAATTAATGGCCGAATAATGGAAGGGATGACAATTTGGATTTCTTAGGGTTTATTACATTGATCATTGCCGGCTTTACTGCTTGTGCAGAGTTTACTTCATATGCTTTAGTACATCCGATTATTCGTCAATTACCTCAAAAGCAACATATACGTTTTGAACAAGGTTCACTGAAAACATATGGACTTATTATGCCCATCCTTATGCCTGCAAGTGTGATTCTAACTTTGTCTTTCGCATTATTTACTAAAGAACTTGGAGAGATCGAGCTCACTAGCCGTTTTGCTTCTGCTGGTATGTTCATTATAGCAACGATACTAACTATTATTTACAATGTCCCGATTAACAAGGCAATCCAACAATGGGATGCAGACAATCCGCCCGCTGATTGGAAGGAGACAAGAAAACGGTGGATGTTCTTTCAATCAATTCGTTCCTGGTTACTCCTTATTGGTTTCGTGTTGCTTTGCTTCTCAGTGTCGATTTTATAGTACATCCATTATTTAACTAAGGAGAGAGGAGGCTCATTCTTGAAGATCTTGATATTAGGAGGCACCGGACGGGTCGGAAGCCACATCGTCGGGCATGCGCTTCGCGACGGACATCAGGTGACCGTCCTTGCCCGCACGCCGGGGAAGGTCCAGATCAACGATGAACGTCTGACGGTCACCCAGGGTGATGTATTAGACCAGGAAGCGATTGCGAGCGCCATGCAAGGAATGGACGTGGTGATCAGTGCCCTCAATACGGACGGAGGCACGACGCTCTCGGAAAGCATGCCGCTGATCATCAAAGCCATGCAAACGGAAGGGATCAGCCGCATTATTACCATCGGGACTGCCGGAATCCTGCAGAGCCGGGTCACCCCGGATGTCCTGCGCTATCGTTCAAGTGAATCCAAGCGCAAAACGACCCGTGCGGCCGAAGAACATGAAAAAGTCTACCATTTGTTAAAGGAATCCACTCTCGACTGGACCATCGTCTGTCCGACGTACTTGCCGGACGGCGAACGATTGGGCAACTACCGGACAGAAACCGATTTCCTGCCGGAAGGCGGCAGCAAGATTTCCGTGCCGGATACCGCAGAATTCGCTTATGGCCTGATCAAAAGCAGAGAATACACAAAAAAGCGTGTGGGAATCGCCTACTAATAGAGGTTCATGCATACGGCCCTTTCCGGTTTCAGTCGGAAAGGGTTTTTTAAGTGCGCCCGGCATGGGCTATAACTTGGTGGTGAAAGTCCACTACAGGCTTGGCAGTAGGAACTGTTAGCTGATGGCAAGGGTGTCCACCGTGAGGTGGAATCTGAAGGAAGCCGGAGGCAAAATCCCGAACCGACGAACAGAAACCGCATAGAAGGCTGAATTGGAATGGACGAGTTTGCTTAACAAATCGAAGTCCTATACTGCCCGAGTTCCATACAGTAAATGCGGCGGTTACATGGGAGGAAGGTTATAGCTCTTACCCGGGGAGGTCTTACAGGGGTTCCCGACAAGAGGGATGGAATATCCCACAGGAACAAACCCGTCAGTGATGGCGGGTTGAACTGTAAGAAGTCAGCAGAGGCCATAGTAGTCCGACAGGACGAAGGGCCGAACAATAACAACCCCAAAACGAAATGGAGGTAAGGACAGTGCAGAGACCACAGAATACATCGCCAGATGGCTGGCCGCAAAGAGATAGGTTGGAAACCGAAGGGTATGCGGGAGCGTGCAGCTCTGTCTTTACGGAAATTGAGCAGCGGGGTGGTATCCGTTTGATTGACCGAGTGGTTGACATCAACAATCTCTTCAATGCCTGTAAGAGAGTGAAGGCCAATAAAGGAGCACCCGGTATCGATGGAATGACTGTGGACGAACTCTTCGGTCATGTCGCCAAATACCGTGACGCCCTAATCCGGAAACTAAAGGACGGATCATACGAACCGATGCCCGTCAAACGGGTGGAAATTCCAAAGCAGGATGGGTCAAAGCGGAAATTAGGCATTCCATGTGTCCGGGACCGTATGGTCCAGCAAGCCATCTATCAAGTGATTGGAAAGCTCATCGACCCGCACTTTTCGGATATGAGCTTTGGATTCCGTCCTCAAAGGAACCAGCACCAGGCAATCAAGAAATCAATCGCCTACTACGAGCAAGGGTACAGGGTGGTCGTAGATTGTGACCTGAAAAGTTACTTCGACACCATCCATCATCAGAAATTGATGGAGTACCTAAGAGAGTTCATCAGCGATAGAACCGTTCTGAAACTGATATGGAAGTTCCTTAGGAGCGGCATCATGGAAGGCGGACTTATCAGTCCGACAGAAAAGGGTGCTCCGCAAGGAGGCGTACTGTCACCCCTTCTCAGTAATGTCTACCTGAATCAATTGGACAAGGAACTGGAGAGGCGGGGACATAAGTTCGTCCGGTTTGCGGACGACTTCTGTATCTACGTTAAAAGCAGAAGGGCTGGAGAACGGGTGCTGGAAAGTATCACCGGATTCCTTGAGGACGACCTGAAGCTAACTGTGAATCAAAAGAAGAGCCAAGTCGGTTCCCCGACCAAGTTGAAATTCCTTGGCTTCTGTCTGCATCCTACGGCTAAAGGTATTGGATGTAGACCCCATCACTCGGCCAAGAAACGCTTCCAAGCCAAATTAAAGGGCATTACAAAACGGAACCGTTCGGGCCGTTTCGATGAGATAGCAAAAGAAATCAACCAAGTGACGGTTGGCTGGATCAATTATTACGGCATCGGATTGATGAAAAAGTATATCCAATCAATAGCCCAGTGGCTTAACCATCGGTTGCGACAGATGATATGGAAACGATGGAAGAAGATTGGAACAAAGTACCGCCAATTGCGCAGACTGGGCATCTGGCATGAAGAGGCCTGGAAAGTATCAAATTCCCGGAAGGGATATTGGCGTGTGTCCAAAAGTGAAACACTCCACAAAGCAATCAAGACAAAAACGCTCATAAAGTGGGGTCTGAAAGACCTGAACCAACTTTACGAGCGTCGATACTTAAGTTATTGAACCGCCGTATACGGAACCGTACGTACGGTGGTGTGAGAGGACGGGAGGTATCACTCCCTCCTACTCGATTACCAAGAGTTCGGGATTGAACAGCCCTATCTGATACAATATTCAAAAGACTCAAAGATGACTTGTCTGCAAAGGGAGTATGTTGAATGAAGCTGCTTTTTCCGTTACTCGCATTAATCGGCGGCATCGCCGTCGCCATCCAGAGCCAGGTGAATGGAAACCTGGGCAGAAACGTCGGAGTGATTGAAGCGTCGTTTATTTCATTCCTGATCGGCACACTCGCGCTGTTTTTTGCTGTTCTCTTTTTCGGCAACGGCAACCTGATGGCCATGGCGTCGGTTCCGAAATGGCAGCTGATCGGGGGGCTGATGGGTGCGATTTATGTGATCATTCTCGTCTTCTCCGTCCCGAAAATCGGCGTGGCGGCGACGCTTGCCGGAATCATAGCCGGGCAGATGATCATGGGCGCAGTGATCGACCACTTCGGGCTGTTCGGAGGGGAACGCTTTCCGGTTGATGCGAAAAAGCTGGTGGCGATTCTGCTGCTGTTCGTGTCGCTTTACTTGTTCAATCAGAAGTAAGACTGTGCCAAAATAGTGTCAAGGCGCTGCATGCATAAAGTAATACATAGGGGATCAGTCAGTTCAGCAGCCAGGAGGAATTGCCGAAGGGGGAGCTTGAATTGAAAATCGCACTGATCGGGGACAGTCTGACCGAGGGGCGTCCGGGTGTCCCGTTTATCCGCAAGCTGAAAGAGCGCTATCCCGGGCTTACATTGGTCAATCTGGGAAAACCGGGGGAGTCGGTGAAAAGCCTGCACACACGCCTGAACAAAACCAAACTGGATACGGACTATGACCTCAGCTTTCTTTGGATCGGGGTCAATGATGTCTATACAAAACTGCTGAAAGTCCAGGCCCAGCCCATCGCGGCAGACCAGGAGGAATTCCGGGAGCTGTACACCGCGGTCCTGGAGTCGGTGATCTCCTCTTCCAAGCACGTAGTGGCGGTTTCTCCCGGTTTGGTCGGTGAGGACATGCAGAATGCGCCGAACCAAGAGTTAAAAGAGCTGGCAGCCATCATTCTGTCCATCACCCGCAGCTACCCGAATGTCGATTTTCTTGATATCCGATCCGCATTTAAGAATAAGCTGGATGAATCGGACAGCTCCGGCTACATCAGCACCGGGGTGCTGACGGTCATGAAAGAGGCCCTCTTCTATAAGGACCCGAAGCGGATCGACAAGTTATCCGAGAAACGGGGGCTGCATCTCACCCTGGACGGCATTCATTTGAACAGCAGGGGGGCAGAGGTGGTTGCAGAGGAATTTGCGGCGGTGATTGATCGGTATTTATAAAGACGGTTAAACGGTTTACCAAAGAAACAGATAGTAGGTGACGACCATGGAAAAGGCGCGGGGTCTCAAAGTTTACATGATCACCATGCTGGGCGCAGCCTGTTGGGGATTAATCGGGCTATTTATTGCCCCCTTGTATGATCGGGGATTTACTGCATGGGATGTAGTTGCGGTCAGAAGTATCTTTACGGCCGTCTTTCTGTTAATTGGCATGGCGGTGCTTAATCGGTCCCAACTCAAAACCCGGCTAAAGGATCATGTTTTTTTCGCAGGTGCCGGGATCTTGAGCATTTCCTTATTTAACTTCTTTTATTTTGAGGTGTTTTCCAGGTCGAGCCTTTCTCTTGCCGTGACGCTCCTTTATACGGGACCGGTGTTTGTGACGATATTGTCGAGGATTTTTTTCAAGGAACCTCTTACGCTTCGCAAAGGATGGGCGTTGGGACTCGCCATGGGCGGATGTGCTTTTGTGGTGGGACTGCTGCCGTTCGGAAATGTAAATGTGACATGGGGAATTCTGTTAATGGGGATTTTATCCGGCTTCTGTTACGCGCTCTATAGCATTTTCAGTAAAGCAGTCATCGATCGGTATTCTTCATTAACGGTTACGTTGTACACGTTTTTGTATGCCAGTATCTTCATGCTGCTGACCAGTGATGTGACCAAACAAATCAGCCAATTCCAATATGCAGATGTTTGGATCTCGTCGCTATTGCTGTCCCTGGTTTCAACCATTGCGGCTTTTGCTTTGTACACTTATGGTCTAAAACATCTGGAAGCCAGCAAAGCTTCTATATTGGCAACGGTGGAGCCCATCGTAGCGGTGGTGATCGGAATCGTTCTCTTGCAGGAAAGTCTTCAAGGGTGGCAAGTGTTGGGGATTGTTCTGGTCCTGTACTCAGCTGTGCTGGTCACCAGAGGTCAGCCGAAAGATGCCGGACTCGAAGAGGAGACATTGGCATAAACACGCCAATGGCGGCCATTTACCCCCAGAACAAACTAGAGTACTGAAATTTAGATACAAGACCTCCCCTGATTCTTACAAGGATCAGGGGAGGTCTTTTTTAATTGAAGCGATTCAGTGGTTCCCGCCGGGAGCCGGACATAGGCCGGCCCGTAAACCGTCAAGGCCGCATATCCTGTCGGGAGGTGGTTGGATGCATGATCTTTTGTATGTCCTGATTCTGTACATCAATCTGGTGCTGTTTGCATGGCTGTACTTCTATGTGCGCCGTCACCGGAAAGTGGTTGCCGTTCATCTGGGCATGAATATTGCGATGGCTATGGGCGGGCTGGTCGCTTTGTCAGCGGGGATTTTCCTGATCTTTCAGTATCCCTTCCACTTTACGGCCATTACAATGGCGGCCGCTTTGGCCGGGATGGTTGCCGGTACGTTTTTTGGTGCGCTGTTCGACTATCAGACGGTGCTGACCGGGCTGATCAACGGCATGATGATGGGCTTGATGGCACCGATGCTCGGAGCTATTGTGACAGAACCCTATTTCTTCACGGTCATTCTGGAAGTCTTCATTGCCCTGATCATCTCTGTTCTGTTCACTGCGGTCAAACGATCATGAGGGTGAGAAAATGCTCGGCATTGTTGGACTTCTGATCTGGAATGTTGCGATGGTTTGTTTTTGTTATTTTCGGTTGCACAGAAGGAAGAAGCTGTTTGACGGCCGGAATGCCGCCACCATCGCAGGCACGGTGACATTGGGTGTCACACTCGTGCTGGGCATGCACGTGACTGTGTTGGTGTCACCCGGCCTCTCCCTGGTTTTTCTTGTGAACCTTCTGCTTGGAGCAGCAGTCGGGGCTCTTTTCGGAGCGCTCGTCAAATACCATTCGGTTCTGACCGGTCTGTACAATGGGCTGGTCGGCGTCTCGATGGGTGTCATGATCGGGGAAGTGCTGAAGAACCCGCAGATCTGCAGCATCCCGATCTCTGATCATACCCAGATTCTGATGAATATGTACCAATTGTGCGGATTCGCCACTTTGCTGCTCACAGTTGTTGTCTGCCTCGTGATCTATTCAATGAAAGGTTGAGGGTGAGCCAGTTGAAAAGAATTTCGGTCATTGTATTGATTGTCCTTATCGGATTTGCAGCGGTCTACTTTTTTTGGCCCCGGACTGTAGATCTCCCCAAGCTGGCTTCTATCGGTGATCCGCAAATGCCGTCGATTACGGGTGAAACGGATACCTTTTCCTCGGGAAAACCGAAACTCGTGGCGTTTTATTACACCCAGTGTCCGGATGTTTGCCCAATGACCGTGTTTGACCTGCTAAGGCTTCAAGAAACATTGGAGGGCAAGGGCGTTCAAGAGAAAGACTACGAAGTCATCATGATTACATTGGACCCCGAAGTGGATACGGTGGAAAGGATTGAGCAATACAAGAACCAATTTGACATCACTGCCGGAAACTGGGTATTTCTCAGGGGGACCGTTGAGCAGACAGAAAAGGTCACAAACCAGTTTAAAATGGTTTTCCAGAAAGACCAGGAGGGACAGATTGTTCATGGAACGACCATGTATGTTTTGGATGATGAAAATCAGATCCGTGCCGTTCACGACATGAACACGGGGCAGGCAGCGGTCAATGTGGAGCAGATTGCCGAACATATCGAAATGCTGATCAAATAGCCGGCAGACGTTTCAGAGACAAGTGGAGATTGGAGCACCGGGCGGACAAGAATAACGGTTAAGAACATACGATGACTGAAATGGAGCCGTCCGCCTTCAGGATGGCTCCTTTTTGCTTGATCGGTGACGGTTTGCCTCCAAAAAAAGAGCTGCATCGAGAGAACTCCTCATCGATGCGGCTCTATTTTTCCCGTTGACAGTCGTGTCATCTTCCAACGGCGAATCTGCATAGCAACCGATCTGCTGCATGAGTACCAGTCCAGAATTGGGGCTGTCTAAACGGAGTCTAAGGTCATGGCGCAGATTGTACATTCTTCAGGATTCATAATAGCCCGTTACAATTGCATCCGCCTTTGCACTTGCACCCGCCGCCGCAATTGCACTTGCATCTGCCAGTGCAGTTGCACCCGCCGCCGCATTTACACTTGCATTTGCATCCGCCAGTGCAGTTGCATCCGTCGCCGCATTTACACTTGCATTTGCATCCGCCAGTGCAGTTGCACCCGCCGCTGCATTTGCACTTGCATTTGCATCCGCCAGTGCAGTTGCACCCGCCGCCGCACTTACACTTGCATTTGCATCCGCCGGTGCAGTTGCACCCGCCGCCGCAGTCACACTTGCAATTGCAACCCTCTGCTTGACAGGATTTTTCAGGCCCGTCGGAACCGGAAAACGTGCTCATCGAAAGTCCTCCTCTCTGTCGTCTTATCGGGGGACCAAAATTGTAGCAACTTCAGTCACTTCATCATATGTATCTTTTTTTACTCCACGTGGTCCAAACAACTATGAAAGGTAAATCTTCGGCTATCGGAACGAACCGGGTTGTTTGCATGAGCAGGATCTTATGGCTATGCTTCTACTGAATACGGGCTTTTGGCCGGATAGAAAGGATGGATGGGAAAAATGAGCACATTCCAGGCGATGGTATTGAAGGACGGGCAGTCACGCCCTGAGATCAGACAGCTGGGCATGGGGGACTTGCCTGAAGGGGAGGTGACCGTCCGGGTGGCCTATTCCAGTGTGAACTTCAAGGATGGCCTGGTCGCCGTGAAGAAGCGGATGGTCGGCTCTTATCCGATGGTGCCGGGGATCGACCTGGCCGGGACGGTGATGGAGTCGTCGGACGGTCGCTTTAAGCCGGGTGATGAGGTGATTGTGACCAGCTACGATCTGGGGACCGGGCATTTCGGCGGGTTTAGCGAAGTGGCGCGCGTGCCGGCGGATTGGGTCGTGCCGCTACCGGAAGGGCTGTCGCTGCGGGAGTCCATGATTCTCGGGACAGCCGGGTTTACCGCTGCCCTTTCCGTCCTTCGGCTTGAAGAGAACGGGCTGACGCCGGACAAGGGGCCGGTCCTTGTCGCGGGTGCCACGGGCGGCGTCGGCAGCATTGCGGTGAACATCCTGGCCAAGCGGGGCTATGAGGTGACGGCCAGCACCGGCAAGTCAGATGAGGAGGCTTATCTGAAATCGATCGGGGCAAGCCAAGTCATCCCCCGAAACGAAGTGGTCGATGAAGACGGAGCACCGGTCCGGGGAGAAATGTGGGCCGGAGCGGTCGACCCGGTCGGCGGTAAAACCCTTCAGTACATCCTGAGCACCCTGAAGTACAGCGGGTCGGTCGCGACTTCAGGCCTGACCGGCGGCATCGACGTCCGGACGACGGTCTTGCCGTTTATCTCGCGGGGCATCAACTGGCTCGGAATCGACTCCGTGCAGTGCCCGATGGACCGGCGGCTGAAGGTGTGGGAGCTGTTAAGCGGAGAATACAAGCCGACCGTGCTGGACGGCGACCTGGTCAATGAAGTCTCACTGGAAGAGCTGCCGGAAGTGCTCGAGGCCATCCTGGAAGGGAAGGTCCGGGGACGGACGGTTGTAAAACTGTAACGGAAAAGGGACCCATCAGCGGATGGGTCCCTTTCAGAGTTCAGGAGGGTCCTGATAAAAATAGTTCGGCGTCAGCTTCTCATTGTTGTACGGTTTGTGGAAGATATGCGTCGAGGCCGGGGACAGGGGCGGAATGAGCCAGGACCAGTTTCCGGTGACAGAACGGCCTTCCTTTTGCTCATTTTCTTCGAACTTCCGGAACTGCTCGGCCGCCGTGTGATGGTCGACCAGCGTGACGCCGGCCTGCCGGTAGGAATGCAGCACGGCGATGTTCAGCTCGACGAGGGCCCGGTCGACCCAGAGAGACCGGTTAGAGGAAGTATCCAGGCCAAACACGTCCGCTACAGCCGGCAGGAAATCATAGCGGTCCTCGTCCGCTAAGTTCCTCGCGCCGATCTCCGTGCCCATGTACCAGCCGTTGAACGGTGCCATCGGATACTCGATCCCGCCGATCTCGAGCAGCATATCTGAGATCATCGGGACGGCATACCATTTCAGTCCAAGCTCTCTGAATCCATCGTTATCCGGATGGGTGATCGGCACTTCCATTACGGCATCATCCGGAATCCGGAACAGCTCCGGCTCTTTTCCGTCTTCCCTGATGACGAGGGGGAGGACGTCAAACGGCGTGCCTTCCCCCTGCCATCCGAGATTTTCGCACAGACGGGTGAACCGGAGGGATGCCGGATCGCCGGTGACGTCATCGCCCGTCTCATAACCGGCGTAGCGGATCAGCTGGTGATTCAGGATGCGGAGCGGGTCGGTCCCCTGTTTCCGCGGCGGGAAGACGGTGATCGTGGAGCGGATCTTTCCGCCGTTCGTGGCAAATCGGATATGGTCCATCAGCTGTCCAAATGCATCTTCTGCAGTGCGGACATGGCGGGCATCGATAACATGCAGGGTGTGCCAGAGCAGGCGCCCGATGCAGCGGTTGCTGTTGCGCCACGCCATCCTGGCCCCGTGCGTCAGCTCAGCGGACGTGTGGACATATGTGCCGGTGGCTTCCACTTCCGACCGGATTTCCCGGATCCGTTCTTCCTGCCGGTCCTCCGGGATTCCAAGCTCCCCGTAGCATTCCCTGATAAACTGTCCGGCCTTCGTCATCAGCAAGTTGTCCGTGATCACCTGTTTCATTCGCCTCAACCTCCATTACCCAAAGTGTAGCACGGGCATCCGGCCAAACTGCGGTGAGGCCGTGGAGGTTTGGTGAACGATTCTCCGGAGCTCCGGACGCAAAAAAGCCCGTGCGCCGGATTCCGGCACACGGGCTATAAACAGTGATTTCAGGCTTTATTCTCTTCTTCCCGGTCAAACCATAGCAGTTCCTGGTCGTCCACGTCACCGTTGTAGTTGATGAGAATCTCTTCCCCGGTTTTGATGGCGGTGTGGGCGTAGAAGTTGAACGTCTGGTTCTCGAAGCTGATCTCATAGTCCGCATTCGGCCGGTAAGAGTGGTTGAACAGCATCCCATAACCGAGAAGGATGGCGGTGTGGTTGAGTCCGTACTCAAACGCATAGTCAGCCAGAAGCGTCCGTTCAATGTGTTCATGCTGATCGTTCGGGTAGGCGATCACAGGAGCCTGGTGGATCAGCGTACCTTTTTGGATATCGCACGTGGCAAATACCCCTCTGTTGAATTCTCCGTCGCTTAGTGTAGATGTTTTGATTTCGATCAAACAATTCACCTGCTCGTTTCTGATTGGAATACATCCGGCAAAAGAAATCTTCTCGCGCTGGATGGTCTATATAAACTTAAGAATGGTCGTCAGTATTCCATCAGTATACAACAGAATGGGCGGGGAGTGGAGCACAGGGGCTTCACCGGGCACTTTAGGACTGCAGGCTGCCGATCAGCTCCAGCTCGGCGACTTCTCTGGAATCGGCTGCGCCGTTCATGATCTCTTTCACATCATGCAGCGTTTCCTGGAGGCTGACGGATGCTCCCGGCTTCTTCGTGAAGGCCTCTGTAACGTAAAACGGCTGGGTCAGATACGCCTCCAGACGCTCGCCCCTCCGGAAGGTCTGCAGTTCGGATGCCGGTAACCGGTCGATTCCGCCGACTGCCACCAGGGAACGAAGCTCCCGGTAGCGGCGGAGGAGTTTCAGGGCTTTCTGTTGGACGGCAAAGTGTTCCTGATCCAGATGGGCCCCTTCAAGAACAGAGGACACGGATCCCAGGGGGCTGACAGCAGGGTAGCGGTGCCTGGCCACCAGGTCGGCGTCAAACTGCCACAGCGTCTCAAGCGGACCGTAAGGCAGGTTCTCATCCACCACGTCGCCGGTCAGGTCGACGAGGAACGTAGTCACGGAATGGATGCCTTTATCCTCGAGGTTCTCTTGGAGTTCCTGGATGCCTCCGGTGATGACATGGGTCCGGTCAGCGACGAAGATCAATTCCCGGTCACCGCCCAGCTCGGTGATTTTACGGCTGGTTTCCCCGATCGAATGGGTGATGATATCCACGTTCTCTGAAAGATCCTCCACTCCGCGGTGCTCGCCCTCCGGCATGAGCAGGATGGTCTGATAACCATCCTGCTTCAGCCGGTAAAGCAGTTCCGCCAATACGACCAGCTGGCCCATCCCCGGACGCGCAACGAGACCGACGGTACCGCCTTTGGCAAGAGGCGCAAACAAATCCAGCGTCTTGATCTTCGTCTCAATCATTTCGATCTTCTCCCCCCTGATAATCAGATCATCCAATGTGCAGTTGGCCAATGATGCGAGTGCTGCCAGTGTCCGTACCTCGGCCCGCCCTACGGGGATCTTGCCCGTGCACAGGTTCGATACGGTCGCCGGACGAAGCCCGACCTGCCGGGCCGCACTTGTCAGGTTCGGGACCTTCCTCCGCAGCAGACCGACATTCAACCGCAAGTCATCCATTTCAAACACCCCTTTCTTACTTTGAAGTGTAAATTGTATTACGCTTAAATGCAACTGAAAATTAATTAAAACGTATTAAAAATTACGCTTTGACGTATTCCGAGTTCGTTAAACACAAACACTCCCCCTCCAAGGATGATTTGGCGAGGGAGTGTCGCACTTAGTCCTCTTCTTCGCTGTCCTTCCTGACCAGTGTGAAAAAGGCGATCAGGCCGATGAGGGAGGTGCCGAAAAGGGTGGCCCCCATCGGGACGGCTGTTGCGCCGGCAATGCCGGACAGTGGGGTGAAGGCTGCGCCGAGCAGGCTGGGGAGCATGCCGAGAACGGCACTGGCGCTTCCGGCACGGCCGCCCTGCTTGGCCATCCCGAGCGTGAAGGTGCTGGTGATGATCATGCCCATCGTGGTCATGTAGATGAAGATCAGGATCACCAGCGACGCCAGCGGCCCTTTGATGATGGTCATGATCAGCAGGATGAACGTTGAAGCTGCAGCAATGGTCACGGCTGCCTGCAGCAGCTTTTTCTCGGAGACGATTCCGCCGAACCGCCCGATGATGAAGCTTCCGGTGATGATGGCTACACCGTTGATCCCGAACAGGATGCTGAAGACTTGGGGGGACACGCCGTAGATCTGCTGGTAAACAAAAGGCGTGCCCGAGACGTAGGCGAAACTCCCGCCATGGACAAACCCGACAACAAGCGCGTAGCCGATAAAGGAGCGGTCCTTCAGCAAACTGCCCATCGTCTTAACCGAGGAGCCGATGGAGCTTGGAATCCGGTTTTCCGGTGGCAGGGTCTCCTTCAGCCTTGCGGCCACGATTGCGACGATCAGGACGCCGATCAGAGCCAATGCATAGAAAATCGTCTCCCAGCTTGCAGAAGGAATGGCAAGGATCACTCCCCCGAGCATGGGAGCGACGACCGGTGCGACGGCATTAATGACCATCAGCAGCGAGAAGAACTTCGTCATCTCACGCCCGCTGAAGACATCCCGCACCACGGCACGGGACAGGACAACCCCCGCCGCAGCGGTGAATCCCTGCAGGAACCGTGCGATGATGAGCACCGTGATATTGGGGGCGAGCGCGCAGAAGACGGATGCCAGGGCGAACAGGGAAGTACCGATGATCAGCGGCTTTCTCCTGCCCTGTGCATCACTGATCGGACCGACAACGATCTGCCCGAGCGCAAGCCCGATCAGGCAGGCGGTCAGACTCAGCTGCACCTGCGAGGCACCTGTGCCCAAATCCCGGGAAATCTCCGGGAAGCTCGGAAGATACATATCGATATTTAGAGGCCCGAGTATGGCGAGGAGCCCGAGGACGAGCGCCAGTCCGATCCGGGTTTTTCCGGTCGGATTATGTAGTCTGTCTTGTTGCAGGTTGATAGGTCATCACTCCTCGTCTGGCCCATTATAAAAGAATCATTCCCTTTTGTGTGAAGTTAAGTCATTACAGTTCATCGGCGGGCTGAATCGTCAACGTCCCAATGAAGATCATCAACGTCTCACTATACATCGCGACCATCCTCCCGCGTTTCGTTGACAGCACTTTTCGTTTCCTTCATAGTTACCTTAATTAATCATTTAGATAGTAAATGGGAGGCATCGGTTTTTGGAAGGGATCTTTCGTCAGTATCTTGCTGTTTACCGTCCGCTGATCACCAGGCTGAATCAATTGCTGGAGCCGCATGGACTCTCGTATTCGCTGTGGCAGGTCATTTTCTATATTGAGCGTGAGGGACCGTCGACGCTTGTTGAGATTTCAAATTATTACGGGGTCGAAAAACCATCGATTACGAGAAGGGTCCACCGTCTGGAAGAGCAGGGTGTGGTGGAGCAGATTCCCGGGAAGGACCGGCGGACAAAGATCATCCGTCTGACGGAAAAGGGCGTGACCGTTTACCGGGAATGCCGGGAAAAGATTTCCCTGTTGGAAGACGAGGCCATGGAAGGGATCGGGCATGGGGATCAGGAGCTTCTGCATCGTTTCCTTGCCGCAGTCCGGAACAATCTCGTGCGGAAAGGGGGAGGCGGGGATGAAAGCTGACGGCAGGCTTTGGACAAAGGACTTTATCATTGTATCCGGCGTCAATTTCCTGATGACGCTGGTCTTTTACTTGCTGGTGGTCATCATTGGGATCTATGCCGTTGATGAATACGGTGCCACGGCAAGCGAGGCGGGACTGGTCACCGGCCTCTTCATTGTGGGTGCGCTGGCAGGGCGGCTGTTCACCGGGCACAGTATTGAAACGCTCGGAAGGAAGAAGACCCTGTTCATCGGGCTTGCCCTGTTTGCTTTGACGGCTGCCCTGTACTTTATCCAACTGGGTATCGCCTTTCTCATGCTGACGCGATTTCTTCACGGAGCGGCGCTGGGCATGGCGAGCACCGCGACAGGAACGATAGTTGCCCAGATCATCCCTGCGGTGCGCAAGGGGGAGGGAATCGGCTACTACAGCATGAGCTCGACGCTGGCCACGGCGATCGGTCCGTTTATCGGACTTTACATGAGCGGCAAGACCGGAATGACGGCGATCTTCGGCCTTTGCCTCGCTGTCAGCATCATCGGACTGGCAGTGGCACTGTTCTTGCGTGTTCCTGAATCGGAGGCTGTGGCGGACCCGGCGGATGAAAGAAAGTTCAGCCTCTCCCGCATTGTTGAGCCGCGCGCTATACCGATCGCGCTCGTGACCATGGTCATCGCGTTCTGCTATTCCGGCGTTTTGTCGTTTATCGGCAATTATTCAATAGAGCTGGACCTGGTGAGAGCGGCAAGTTTCTTCTTCCTCGTGTATTCCATCTCGGTCCTGCTGTCGCGTCCGTTCACGGGACGGCTGATGGATATAAAGGGTGCGAATGCCGTGATGTATCCGGCGTTTGTCTTGTTCGCAGCCGGATTAGTCCTGCTCGGGACTGCGCAGAACGGACTGATGCTGCTTGCTTCCGGCGTGCTGATCGGCCTCGGATTCGGAAACATGCAATCCTGCACGCAGGCTGTCGCGGTGAAGCTCACGCCATCGCACCGCATGGGCCTTGCCACGTCGACGTTTTTCATCGCTCTTGATGTGGGGCTCGGTTTCGGCCCGTTTCTGATTGGCTTCCTGATCGCGTACATGAGCTTTAGTGCGCTTTATCTGATTCTGGCGGCGGTCGTGCTCGTTTCGGCGCTGCTGTACTTCTCGATGCACGGCAAAAAGGAGAAGGCGGGCCTGCAGGTACAGCCCGAGGTGTGAGATCTCGCCGCTTTCGGTTTCACCATTCGGCCGTCAGGTTTCATCATTCAACCGTTTGT
>NZ_AOFT01000006.1 GCF_000348905.1 Bhargavaea cecembensis DSE10 | reverse complement strand
ACCCTTACCCGGGAAGTGATGGATGGGCTGATTGCCGTACTCAGCAAGCACAAGCTATGGGTCGTCTCGGACGAGATCTACAGTGAAAACACCTACGGAGACGGTCATATTTCCTTTGCTTCCTATCCGGAGCTCCGGGAACAGCTCATCCTGATCCACGGCTTGTCCAAGTCTCACGCCATGACCGGCTGGCGGATCGGATTCACGCTGGGATCCAAAGAGGTGATGGAGCAGATTCTGAAGGTCCATCTTTCCAGCACCATCTGCGCCTCCCTGCCGAGCCAGTATGCCGCGATTGAAGCACTCGATCACTGCCGAAATGCGCCTGCTGAGATGAACAAGCAGTATATCGAGCGCAGAAACGCTGTCATGGACCGCCTCCGGCAAATGGGACTGGATGTGGAACAGCCTGACGGAGCCTTCTATCTGTTCCCGTCGATCCAAAAGACGGGCCTGACTTCTTATGAATTCGCCGAACAGCTGCTGGACCGCCAGCACGTCGCAGTCGTTCCGGGCAGTTCCTTCACTTCCTACGGCGAAGGCCATATCCGGATCTCCTACGCAAATTCGATGGACAACCTGATGGAAGCCATGGATCGGATGGAGGCCTTTGTCCGGGAACTCACAGCAGTAGAGACAATCTGAAATAGCAAGGCGGCACCGGATGGGATTCCGGTACCGCCTTTTTGTATTGGGAAGTCTATGCCAAGCAATGCTTGTTATTGCCACCCATTAATCGAAAACGCCTCCATCCAAACTTTGCTAAAGGAACAATATTTACCATAGTTTATTGTCCACCAATTAGGAATTTTACAACATAAATTGGCATTCATGAAGAATCCCCTGTGCCTGCAAGGTTCTTCAATAAAGATAAGGAATCCAAAATATAAAATCCGATATATTTCTAAAAATTCCATTGACTATTCTTCCTTATTTTCTGTAGAATCAGTTCATTGCTTTAGCTAACTTGGTTGGCGCAATGAATCAGCTTGGAAGGAAGGCTATTTATGTCAGAAATCATACATTCTCCACTTGTTGCCACGGTGCTCGTTTTTGCACTGATCGCGTTCGGCGAATGGCTCTCAATTGTGTCACGCGCCCGTGTGCCGATGCTGCTGACCGCCATGGTCGGATTTATGCTCCTTACCTGGACGGGCATCTTCCCGGAAAATATCCTGGAAAGCTCCCAGTTCGCAGCGCTCGGCGCCATCCTGATCGGGCCGGCCATTGTCCATATGGGGACACTGATTCCGATGAAGGTGCTTCGGGAGCAATATCGTGCTGTCATCATTGCGCTGTCCGGCGTTGTTGTGGCGGCCATCCTGATTTTCGCGGTCATTCCCTTTGTCTTTAATTTCGAGACGGCGGTCGCGGGAATGGGTCCGATCAGCGGCGGCGTGGTCGCAATGATCATCACGACTGAAAAACTTCAGGAACTGGACCTCGGAACGATTGCCCTGATCCCTGCACTGATCGTCGCGTTCCAGGGACTGCTCGGCATGCCGCTCGCACTTAACTTTATGCGTGCCTATGCCAAGCGGCTGATCGGCAAGATCGATGCCGGTACCTTTACGCCGATGAACGCCGAGCTTGCCGAGGAACTGGAGGAAACGAAGAAACTCGGACCGGTGCGTTCCAGCATGACCATCCGGCTGTTCCTCGTCTTTGTTGTCGGCGCGCTCGGCGTCGTTCTCGGCTCTATTACACCGATCAACTACAGCATCTGGTGCCTCGTGTTCGGCATCATCGGTGCAAAGATCGGCTTCCTCGAGCAGGAGTCCCTTGTGAAGGCGAACTCGTTCACACTGACACTGGTCGGCATCATGTTCGTCGTCATCGGTTCCATGGCCGGGGTCTCCCCTCAGGATGTCATGACACAGCTTCCGGCAGTTGCCGCGATCATCATCCTCGGAACGGCCGGGATCGCGCTCGGCGGATATGTAGGTGCGAAACTCGTCAAATGGGATCCGCTAAAAGGGATGCCGGTTGCACTCACAGCATTGTTCGGCTTCCCGGGGGATTACCTGCTGTGTGAAGAAGTCGCACGAAGCACGGCCCGGACAAAGGATGAGGAAAAACTCATTTTCAACGAATTGCTGACCCCGATGCTGATCGGCGGATTCACGACGGTCACCGTCGCCTCGGTCTTTATCGCAGGTATACTCGTTTCATTCTTATAATTGGAGGAATTGCTGATGACTACAACAATCATTGAAAACGGACAGATCATCGACGGCACCGGCAGCGAGCCGCGCCAAGGAATTGTTGTCGTAAAGGACAACAAAATCGACTACATCGGGGACGCTTCGGGCTATACGAAAACCGGTGACGAGACAGTGATCGATGCGGGAGGCAACACCGTCCTGCCGGGATTCATCGACACGCATGTCCATATGATGTTTGAATACGCGCCGCTCCAGCAGCGGCTGACGACGCCGTTCAGCTACATGTTCTATCAGGCAATGGCATACATGAAGAAGACACTTGACGCAGGCGTAACCTCTGTGCGCGATGCACTCGGAACCGACCTCGGCGTCAAACGCGCCATCGAAGACGGGCTGATCCAGGGACCGCGCATCCAGGTCAGCATCAATGCCCTGACCATCACAGGCGGCCACGGCGACGGGATGCAATTGAACGGAGACGTGTTCGACATCTCCCCGTCCGGCTACCGGGGCATGCCGAATGGAATCGCTGATGGCGTCGATGAAGTACGCAAGAAAACACGTGAAATGCTGCGCGCCGGAGCCGAAGTCATTAAAGTCCATGCCACGGGCGGCGTCCTCAGCCCGACCGACCACCCTGAGTTCACCCAGTACTCGTTCGGGGAACTCTCGGCAATCGTCGAAGAAGCCCGTTTCCGCAAAGGCGTCAAGGTCATGGCGCACGCCCAGGGCGCAGAAGGCATCAAGAACGCGGTACGCGCGGGCGTCCACTCGATTGAACACGGCATCTACCTGGATGACGAAGCGATCGAACTGATGAAAGAAAACGGGACGTACCTCGTGCCAACCCTCCTCGCCCCGGTCTCCGTCCTGGAGACCGCGGAAGAAGTCGGCATGCCCCAATCGGCTGTCGAGCAATCCGCCGAAGTCATCGAAGCCCATCAAGCCAGCTTCGCAAAGGCCTACCAGGCAGGCGTGAACATCGCCATGGGCACCGACGCCGGCGTATTCAGGCACGGCACCAACCTGCGCGAACTTTCTCTCATGGTCGACTGCGGGATGACCCCAATGGACGCCATCGTCGCCTCCACCAAGTCCGCCGCCGAATGCATGGGCTGGGAAGACAAAGTCGGGACGCTTGAACAAGGAAAGCTGGCGGATGTGGTCATCGTGAAGGGCAACCCGCTGGAGGATATCGATTCTCTTTCCAACCCGAACAACATCCTGACCGTTTTGAAAGACGGAGAATTGGTAAAGGGACAATAAGTTTTTGAATAGAAATACGCGCACCTCCCGGGAGATGCGCGTTTGGCTGCAGATGAGGCGAAACATTCGCTTTGTCTGCAGTTTTTATTTCTCCGGTTACAACCACGCGTCACCCTCCCACCCCTCATCTTCGACTTCCCGGATCAATGTGATTTTCCCCTCGTGCCTGTAATACCTGGACCAGATGGCGATGGCCTGGTCGATGTGCCGGTAGGTGGTCTCCTGGACGTGATCGGCATCCGGATCGCGCTCCCAGGAAACGATTAAGTCGTGGCCGTCTTCCCGCTGATGAATGTTGATGTAACAGATTCTGTAGAGCCACTTCGCCTTGTCACTGTCAACCCAGACCCAGTCTTCTTCCCACTCATCTCCCTGGTTGATCCATTCGCCCATCTCGCCGCGCGTGTGCTGGCGGTTTCTCCGGGAAAATTGTTCGCTCATCCGTCCGATTTGCATCAGGAAGCCGAAAATCGGATTCTGCTTCATGGCCGATCAATGTCTATATTCAACAAGCGGCGTATCGGATCGAAGATAGAGCGGGTGCCTCGGCATTCCGCTTTTTGTTGTTCCCAGGCAGTACGGTGTTTTACCGGCTTCCCGGATCCTATTGAGGACCGCCTGATCCCGGCCATCCCTTCCGCCATGCTGCCCCCATGCAACGATCACTTGCCTGGCGCTTCCAATAGCATCAGCCAGATATCCGTCATTCGGGGAATGATGGCGTTCATCCGAAGCAAAGAGGACTTGAGGACTTTTCGTCCTGAGCGAATAAAGGTTGACGACCTCAAGCGAACCGTAGCCCTGTCGCTTGGCGATGTTCATGCACTGGTAAAGCGTCGCATCCGGCTTTCCCGCATCCGCCGTACTCGGATTCAGCATCACAAACAGCCACTCGGGCTTGCCTGTCTCCCAAGTTACGCTTAACCGGTAGCGATGCCTGTCCGTGTGATCAAACATCACAAGAACATGTTCATCATTCTTCCAAAACCCAGACTCAATCCGGACATCCTCTTCTTTCCAGATGACCATCCCCATTCCCCCTCCGCTTGATTTCTACTATCTTAAAAAGAAGCAGCCTAAAACAGCTGCTTCTCTAAGGTATATGATGGAGTTTCGAATCTCATGAGAACGCATATCTTTCATTTCGTGAAATGCTGATAGGCCGTTTCGGCAATCCGTGCAATTATGGCTTCCCCGCTATCGGTCGTCGGGTTGCCGGCGGAGAAGATGCTGATGATGAGCGGTCCCTTCCCGCCGGGCAGATCAATGATTCCGGCATCATTCACAGCGGAAGCGATCGTACCGGTCTTGTGGGCGACTTTCGTTCCGGCCGGAAGCCGGGCAGGGATGCGGTCGTTCAGCTGCTGACGGTAGAGGATGTCGAGGACAGACTCCGATAACCCCGGACTGATAAACGCCCCTTCCGCCAAGTTCGTCAGGATTGCCGTCATGTCATCCGGGGTGCACAGGTTGTTCTCCCGATCCTTCCTCATCACCGGATTTTCCTGACCGGGCGCTTCATCCACATCCATCTCCAGCCGCTCCGTCAGCTGCTTCCAGGATTCCTCGCTGTAGGGAAGCGGCTCCATTCCCACCGCCAAGCTCAGCAGTTCCCAGCAGGAATGCGCGATGGAGATGCTCCCGGCACCAAGCCTCCTTGCTGTATCCCGGACCGCATCCTTCCCAAGCATTCCCAAAAGGACATCGGCCGCCATGTTATCACTCACAATTGTCATGAGGGTTGCCAGGTCTTTGACTGTAACCGGGAGTCCGGGATCGAGCTCCTGCAAGATTCCCGAGCCCGGCACCCGCTCCTCCTCCGTGAGGGCAATCCTCGTCGTCAAATCAATCCGGCCTTCATGCACCTGCTCGAACAGCGCAAGCAGGATCGGCACTTTGAATACACTCGCCATCTGGAACGATTCGTCTGCGCGGATCCGCACTTCTTCCCCTGACTGGAGGTGCCTGATGGAGATGCCGAAGGTGGCGTCGGTTTCTTTTAGTAGTTTCTCGATTTTATCCTGGAGCTTCATGCCGCTCCCCCCTTTGTTAAGACTTCCCTGTTCTCTACTTTCTTGATGAACAACCAAAATTCCTACTCTGGTAGTTTCCACACATCAAGCCTCTGCTTGCTAATAAAAAATCTTCCTATTCACCTTTCTTCAACTATTTGATGTTGTCTATCTGCAAGGCATCATCGATAATTAATAAGCGGCCGTACATCAGATAGATACCACGTTGGAGGGTTGGAAATGAACGCTCATCACTATGAACTGGTAAAAAAACTCCGCCACGAATTGCACCAGCATCCTGAACTGTCCAACGAAGAAGTCTGGACCAAGCAGCACCTGATGGAATTCATCCAAGAAAACACCGGACTCGAGGTTGTCGACAAAGGGAACTGGTTCTATGCCATCTACCGGGCCGGAGCGGATAAGCCCAACATCGCATTCAGGGCAGATTTTGACGCACTACCAATTGATGAAACAATCGAACTGCCATGGGCTTCCCGGATTCCGGGAGTGTCCCATAAATGCGGCCACGACGGCCATTCCGCGACACTGGCTGCATTTGCGCTCGAAGTCGACCAGCAAGGCGCGGACATTAATATCTTCTTCCTGTTCCAGCCCGCGGAAGAAACCGGAGACGGCGCTCGCCAATGTGCGGAACTCATCAAAGACCAGTCGGTCGATGCCATCTATGGCTGGCACAATATGAGCGGCCTGCCCTACAAAGCGGTGGGCATCATCGATGGCACAATGATGTGTGCATCCAAGGGTATGACCATCCACCTGGAAGGCACTCCCGCCCACGCCAGCCAGCCGGAAACAGGAATCAACCCATCCTTCGCCATCGGAAATATCCTTGGCGCGATTCCGGCACTTACCGCTCCAGAAAATCATAAAGGCCTTGTTCTCTGCACGGTCGTCCAGATCGATGTCGGCGAAAAAGCGTTTGGCGTGGCCGCATCCAAAGGCGACCTCCGCATGACGATCCGGGCCCTCTACGAGAAGGAACTGGACAACCTGCAGAAAAACCTTGAGAACCTTGCAAAGAAACAGGCGGAACAATTCGGGCTCAAGGTCAGCTTCCAGTACAATGATGAATTTCCCGAAACCTACAACCACAAGGAAAGCGCCGACCGCATCCGCTCCGCAGCAAGGACCAGAGGAATGGAACTCGTCGAAATCCAGGAAGCCTTCCGCGGTTCCGAAGACTTTGGCCACTACACCAAACTCACGAAAGGGGCCTTCTGCTTTATCGGAAACGGAGAAGATTATCCGCATATCCACACCGTCGAATATGACTTCCGCGATGAGCTGATTGAAACGGGCGTCGAGCTGTTTAAGGAGCTGGCGGGGTGTGGCGTCACGGCCGATGTTTAACAGTAGTTATACTAGAAAGGACCGGTGCCTGGCACCGGTCCTTTTCTCATTGATACGGCAGAAGAAAGCACAAAAAAGAGCGCACTCCGCGCTCTCTTCAACAACAATTCCAGTATTATTCTTACACTCCCTGTTTCACCCCATCAAACACCAGCGACTCCAAATCACTCGGATATTCTGTAATCAGTTCTGTTCCGTTTTCCTTCAGAATGACCGTATCAGAATGGCGGAAGCCGCCGACTTCAGGGATATAGATGCCCGGTTCGACGCAGAAGGCCATGCCCGGCTTCAGGACCAGGTTATTGTCGTAGCGGAGCGACGGTTCTTCGTGTAGGCCGATGCCGATTCCGTGGCCGGTACGGTGGTTGACATACGGCTCAAGTCCCGCTTTTTCAATTACTTTGCGTGCGACTTCGTTGACCTCTTTCGCAGTTACGCCGACCTTAATGAAATCGAGGGCGGCAGCCTGTGCCTCCACCGCGACTTTGAACGCGTCTTTCTGCTTGTCCGTCGGGCGACCGATAAAGAAGGTTCGCTCGCACTCTGCACGGTAACCGTTCAGTCCGACCTGACGGCTGTGGATGATGATGTCCTGCTCCTCTAGTTGACGGGTGTTTGAGAAAACATGCGGCATATTGGTCCGTTCAACACCCGACGGAGACATGACGAAATAGTCGAGCGTCGCGTTCGGATGCCGCTCCGCCACTTCAGTGAACAGAGCCCGTGTACCGAACTGGTCCATTTCAATCTCAGACATTCCGGCTGCTGCATTTTCAAGGGAATGTTTGAGCGCCAGGCTGACGAGTCGGCCGGATTCGGCGATCATGGCCATCTCCTCTTCGTCCTTGACCGCCCGCATGTCCACGATTTCCTGGTCGATGCTGACCAATTCTGCACCGTGCTGATGCGCGATCTGTTCCAGCTTCACCGAGAATGAAGCGAACTCTGCCCCGATCACCGTTCCTTTCGGATAACGGGACAGGAGCGTGTCGAAATGCTCGGTGTAGGACCCACCCTGCCCGGTCTTCGACTTTACTTCATGATAGACATACAACTCATCGACGTTCGCTTTGGCCTTGGCATGCTCTTCTTCAAGAGATGGAATGATCAGTGCGGTTTTCTCTTTATCAACGAGCAGCACGATCGGCCGGGAATAGATAATGGCCTTTAGCCCGCTGAAATAATACTGGTTTTCAAAATTAAAGATGACCGATACGTCGATTCCCTTTGCGTCCATCACTTCGCGCAGTTTTTGCACCCGTTTTTCTGTATTCATCTACATCCCGCCTTTTCTTCGAGTTATCGTACAGTTTCAAGTGACGGTGTTCCGGTAAGGCCGTGATTGACCAAAATTTTATCGTCGACAATTACCTGCTTGACCTTTTCCAAGTGGGACAGGCTCTCCAGCGGATTGTCCGCTATCATCAGCAGATTCGCCTTGTATCCCTTCTCAATTTTGCCGACGTTCAAATCCAAGATCTTGCCGGCATTCACCGTTGCCGTTTTCAAAATGGCCCTTGTATCAGGAATGAGCTCGTGCATGGCGTACAGTTCATCGATCAATGCATGATGGGAAGTGCCCGGCGAACCTGCATCGGATCCGGCCCCGACCAGAACACCGCTCTCGAGATATTTTCTGAATGCATTTGCATGGATTTCCGTGATTTTTCTTGCTTTCTCCTTCGCGTAGTCTGGGATTTCTTTCATGGATGCGAGCTGTTGATAGACATGAAGCGTTGGAATCCATGCCGCTCCCCGCTCTTTCATGAGGCCCACTAACTCATCGTCCAAGTAGTGCCCGTGCTCAATCGTATCTATGCCGGCTAGCAGAGAGTTCCGGATGCCTTCACGTCCTATTGCATGGGAAGCGACCTTAAGCCCGAAGCGATGCGCTTCATCTGCAATGGTTTGTAGTTCCTCAAGGTTCAGCTCGGAATGGCCGACCTGCTCCCCTTCATCACGGCCATATGCCCCTCCGGTCGCACTCACCTTGATCACCTGGGCGCCCTTATAGATCTGCTCACGGACACCTTTCAGCGCCTCATCTTTCCCGTCCACAAACCGGGCCCAGAACGGATCATGCCCGCCGGTCATCGTCAGCGTCTTCCCGCTTGCAATGACATCCGGCCCCTGAACCAGCCCCCGCCGGATGCTTTTGGCCACATGTAATGCGATATCATCAACCGAACCGATGTCGCGTACTGTAGTGATGCCATGCTCCAAGTAATGCCTGCAGTTGGCTACCGCCCGGATCAGCATTTGCTCGTAACCTTCTGACTCAAGGGTCGCCACCGGGTCGGCAGAACCGTCCCACATCATGTGAATATGGAGATCAATCAGACCCGGCATGAGCAGATGCCCCTGACCGTCATAGACAAGGACCCCTTCAGGAATCTCCGAATCTGCAATGACGTCCTCGATGACTCCATCCTTTACCCATACTGCCCGGTTCTCGATTAGTTCCAGCTCTTCCCCAAGAAGCAGCCGTACGTTTGAAATAACATATTCCACCGTCAAAACCCCTTCTCCTTACTCCAGGTTCAGATTCTTGTTGCCGAGCGTCAGGCTTGCCCCTTTCTTTTGTGTTGCCAGGCTTACGACAACCAGTGTGATCACAGAAAGCGGAAGCGCGAACAGCACACTGTTCCAGTCAAACGGCCGGTTGAGCACCAGCTCCCAGAACATCGTGGCCGATCCTCCGACAATAATGGAGCTCATGATGCCCGCTGTGGTCGCCTTCTTCCACAACAGCGTCGCGATGATTGCCGGTGTAATGGCCGCGCCATACATCGTATACGAGTACATCTGAATCGCCAGGACACTCGGGAAGAACTGACCCAGCACGTATGCAAATACACCAAGTCCGAGCACGGTACCCCGGTTCAGCCAGAGCAGTTTTTGTTCCGGAAGCTCTTTTTTGCTGAAACGCTGTACGAGGTCGTACACGATATTGCCGGATGCGGAAAGCAAATAAGAAGTAGCCGTCGTGATCAGAAAAGCGACCGAAGCGCACAGGATCAGTACGCCAATTGCTACAGGGACTCCTTCGATTGCGACAGTCAGGATTGCCGCATCCGGTGATATGGTCGGGAACAGCACAATGGCCGTTGTCGCCATCATGATAACAAGGCCGACGACCAGCGCGTTACCAGCAATGAATCCGAGCACAGAGCGTTTGGCCGTAAGCTCGTCTTTTGCCGCAGCAAACCGCTGGTACATGTTCTGGTCCCCCAATACCAGCAGAAACAGAGGAAGGAAGAAGCCAAGCAGCTGCGGAATGGACAGGCCGCCGTTCCATGTCTTCGTCATTGCCGGCAGAGCTTCCGCCAATCCGCTGAACCCTCCGGCTGCATTCAGAGCAAATGGAATCCCGATGATAAATCCGATCAGAATCAGCACCGCGCCCAATGCATCCGAATAGGCAACGGAGAAAAGCCCGCCGCTCATCGTCAGGAAAATGACCAGCGCACACATGACAATCGCCCCTACTTCAAGCGGCATGCCTGTCGTCAGTTGAAGGACATAAGCTCCTCCAGTGAACTGGTAAGCCGTGATTCCGACGTAAGCAAGAAGGATAAAGATTGAAGCAATAACACGCGTAGCTGTACCAAACCGTTTTTCAAGCAGCTGTGGAACCGTGTACATCTCGCTCTGGCGCACCTTGCTTGCGATCAGATACAAGATGAACGCACCGACAAAGCCGCCGGACAGGTTAAAGATTGCCGCAAACGGACCATATTGATAGATAAAGCTGGCCCCGCCTACAACGGTGCCGGAACCGACGAAAGTCGCTAGAAGCGTCCCGATGACAATCCACAGCGGCAGGCTCCTCCCCGCCACCATGAAATCATCGCTGTTCTTGATCGAACTTTTGGCAAAGTAGACGCCGAGCAGTGCCATCAGAATCAGATAAACAACGACAGCTACCAGGTAGATACTCATTCTTGTTCACCTCTTATCGTAATTATGGCTCCTCCATTAACCCCGGATAGTAAGCGCTTACTTTCACCCTCCCGAATGACTGACTATATTGAATAGTTAAATCTTATAATGTATACAACCATATCACCATGTGAGCCATCGACAAACTTATCTAATGAATTTGTCTGTCATCAACAAACCGGCCTTATGGGTGATCCCCATAAGACCGGTAGGCCAATACCA
Organism: Bhargavaea cecembensis DSE10; assembly: GCF_000348905.1. Lineage (GTDB taxonomy): Bacteria > Bacillota > Bacilli > Bacillales_A > Planococcaceae > Bhargavaea > Bhargavaea cecembensis. The sequence goes on along the minus strand of NZ_AOFT01000006.1, from coordinate 173,455 downwards.
ATAATGCGTAGATGGACGAATCTTCAATATTAAGAGGAAGCAATCCACGAATGGTTTCGAGTCTGTACTTCACTGTGTTCGGATGGATGAATAATTCCTTGCCGGTTTTCTTCAGATTAAAGAAATTGTCAAGATAGACTCGGAGTGTCCCGACAAGATCGGTATTCTTCTCGCAGTCGTACTTGATCAGCGGCTGTAAAAGCTGCTCCGCAAAACTTTGGAACAGATCCTCCCCTTCCAGAAATGCAGCCACCTTCTCAATGCCCATTTGTCCCCATTCCGCGTACGTATGGCCGCTCTGCTTGCACAATTTGAGAACAATTTCAGACTGTTCATGTAAACGCCGATAGGTAGAGGCATCCGATAGTTCCGCTCGGTCACTGACCCCGATCAGCAAATGCTCGGTTTCCGGCAGTTTTGATTTCCATTGCTGGATTCGAGAATCTGCCCGGGTCAATAAAACCAGATGATGATCACGGATAAAAGGCGGAAATAAGATGAAGCGTTCCGACGATTGTTCAGCATGCATGTCTACCCACCGGCTAACCCTCTCCAGCACTCCGGCATTATCCTGGTTAGTCGATTCGATCAGGACCACTTGATACATTCGTTCCTCAACATCAGGAAGCTCTTGCACCAAATGAGGATCGGTCGCTCCGGACAGGAGTTTTTCCAGGATGCTGATAGCCTCCTGACGTCCCTGTTTGTCCGGATTATACACATCCGACATAAGAATTTTGGATGCCGTCCGGATCATTTCTTCCATGAGGTCTTGTTCGGGTGCATCCTGGTCCTGCTTGAAATGGAATGCCAGATATCCTCCAAATCCGGAATCCGAGAAAATCGGATAAATGATTATGCATCCTGCCCCATCAAGATTAGTCAGACGGCAAGGCTCATTCTTGATGCGCGATTCTTGAAGCCGATTTTTTTCGGCTATGATGGTCTCTGCGAATGAATGTACCGCTCCCCGTTCAACCTGACGATCCGCCCATTGTTCCAGGACTTCCAGATCCGAGTCGATCCAGAAGACAACATCCCCACCCATATACTCTCCGATCATCTCAATAATTACCCTCAGGCTTCGCCTGGAAAGAATCGATTCAATCAGCAGGTTATTCAGCCGGCCGATCCGTTCCCTTGCCTGGTCCCTGATTGTCTGCCGCATCCGGTTAAACAGCTCAAATATCAAATTATATGGCGTTTCAGCAGGTATCCGGAAAACAGGCAGACCCTGATCATCGGCAAAGCGCTTTACCTGTACCGGGATGTCCGGATAAACCGATGTATGAAAACCAATGGCAGACACGCCGACGTCCACCAACCAATGGAGATGATCAATGATTTCCTCAACATCCTGAAATGCATGAAAGGTGGACAGCAGCAACCCATTCTTTTGAATCCGTGAAGTCCGCTCCTTCAGCTCAATTGCGGTCACATACCGGATCTCCTGTTCAAGCCCATTCCTGCCTGCCAGAAGAGGAATATCAGCTTTTGCAAGCTCTTGAGCGATTTGGTCTACCGTGATCATTTGGTGATAGCCCCTTTTTATCTTTATGGATTCCAACTGATACTGTATTTCGCTCATGGAAACTTGAACTCCTACCCAGTCAGAACACACAGAACAGATTGAAGCATCGTAAAAAGAAAATGCCTGAAGACATCTTACCTAAGTCATTCCTGAACTCCCTCTACCAATACTAAAATGGAAATCTATTCTGATTACCATCCCTGTATTTATAGATGTTTTTGTTGCCCATCCGATCGGCGGAGTGCATCCGCCATTCCGGCAGCTGCCTGCTCCGGGTCCTGGCTGTTTGTGATGTAACTCCCCACGATGGCAATTCCCACTCCCAGCTTTCTCAGTGATGGTAGGTTATCCGGACCAATTCCTCCCGCGACGGCCAGATCTGCCTGGTCCAGGCCGCCCACAAGATGCAGCTGATCTTCAAAATGCTGTTTGCCGCTTGACTGCCGGTCTTTTCCAATATGCAGACAGAACAGATCGGCTCCTGCCAGGTATATATTCCTTACCCGGCCGGAATCTGTTACCTCGAGCAAATCCACCATGACACGTTTCCTGTTTTCTTTTGCAGATTCAAGCACTTGCCGGATGGTTTCGATACCTGCGAACCCCATCACGGTGACCACGTCCGCTCCCGCCCGAAAAGCCATTTCAGCCTCGTGCCGGCCGGAATCACAGATTTTCATATCGGCTACGACCGTCTTATCCGGATAGGCATCCTTGATGTCCCTCACAAGCCGGATACCATGCTCCTTGATGGTTCCGGTACCCACTTCAATCCAATCGATAAAATCACGAGTTTTCGCGATGAAATCGATACACTCCTCCCTTGATAGGCGATCCAGAGCCAGCTGCAATTTCATGCGTTTCCCTCCCTCAAATAAAAGGCCATGCCGTCTCCGGCACAGCCTGCTCATTCAATCAAACTCCCGAATACGCCATAAAACCGCCGTCCACCGGTACCGTAATTCCTGTGACAAAGCCTGAATAGGACTCGTCGACCAGCCAAAGCACAGTGCCGACCAGATCTTCCGGCTTACCAAAACGTTTCATCGGTGTGCCGTTCATAATCTTCTCGGAACGGGGTGTTAGTGAGCCGTCCGGATTCGTTAAAAGGTCTTTGTTTTGGGTCGTCAGGAAGAAGCCTGGGGCAATCGCGTTGACTCGCAGGCCTTTCTCCGCAAAGTGCACGGCCATCCACATGGTGAAGTTATTGATTCCGGCCTTTGCCGCGCTGTATGCCGGCACCTTCGTCATCGGTGAGTAAGCACTCATCGAAGAGATATTGAGGATGACGGGATGCTCTTGGTTGAGCAGTTCTCTTCCAAACACCTGGCTGGCCAGGAAGGATCCTGTGAAGTTGGTCGAAAACACCCTGTCGAAGCCCTCTTGCTCCAGGTCGAAGAATGACTTCCCTTCTGCTGATTCATCGGCGGTTTCCATATCCGTAATGGCATCCGGATGATTGCCGCCTGCGCCGTTAATCAGGATATCAATTCTGCCAAAGCGTTCCAGGATCTGTTTCTTTGCCTGTTCAAGAGAGGGTCGGTCGAGCACGTCAGCCGCAACCGCCATCGCCTCGCCGCCAATATCTTTAATCTCCTTAGCCACGACCGATCCTTTTTCCTCGGTGCGGTTGAGAATGGCGACTTTCACACCCTGGGATGCCAGCGACCGGGCCATCGCAGAACATAGGACGCCACTCCCGCCCGTAATGACTGCTACCCGTCCGCTAAGGTTTTCATGTGTCACCATGATGCCTTCTCCCCTTTTCCGGACGTGTAGGCATCCCATAGTCCAAGCAGGTACATGATGCCGAGAGCACGGTCGTAAAGGCCGTACCCCGGCCGGCATTCCTCTCCCCATATATGCCGGCCATGATCGGGGCGTACGTAACCTTCATAGTCCTGATCAGCGAATTGACGGATGACCCCGTTGATATCGACCGAACCATCAGAAGTCAGATGGGAACTTTCGATAAAGCTTCCATTTTCAAAAATGCGCACGTTGCGGACATGACTGAATGGCGAGTGTGCCAGATAATCTTTTGCCAATTCCACCATGTCATTATCTGGATTCGCGCCCATCGAACCCGTGCAGAATGTAATGCCGTTTGATGGGGAATCGGAAATTTCACGGAGCTTTTTCCAGCTTTCGCCGCCCGTCATGATGCGCGGCAAACCGAAAATCGACCACGGCGGATCGTCCGGATGAATGGCCATCCGGATGCCGGCTTGCTCTGCAACAGGCAGGATCTCCTCGAGGAAGTAGGCGAGATGTTCCCAGAGCTTGTCTTCGTCAATCTCCCGATATGCCTCAAACAGCTCTTTGATCCGAGCCATCTTTTCCGGCTCCCAGCCCGGCAGCGTCAAATCTGACGCAGAAGCGACCGTACTGACAAGTTCTTCTGGATCCAGCGACTCGATCTTTTCCTTATCGAAATAGAGGGCGGTCGAACCGTCTTCGAGCGGTTCATACAGCGCGGTCCGGGTCCAGTCGAAGATCGGCATGAAGTTATAACAGATCACCTTGACGCCTGCCTCGCCCAGATTGCGGATGGTCTCCTTGTAATTCTCGATGTAGCGGTCCCGGTCCTCATTTCCCAGCTTGATTGACTCATGCACATTAACGCTTTCCACGACATCCGCATGGAAGCCATGGGAGCGGATATACTCAACTTCCTCGAGTATTTCTTCCTTTTCCCACACGTCTCCGACCGGTTTCTGATGCAGGGCCCATACAATCCCCTTTACGCCCGGAATCTGGCGGATTTGCTCAAGGGTGACACTGTCATTGCCCCGTCCGTACCATCTGAATGTGATGTTCAAGAATTATTCCTCCTCATCGCTGTACAGCGGCCATATAGTTGCGGGCTGACTCTACGACCGCCTCCCTGCCAGAAGCGCGGTACGTCTTGGTCAGGTCGCTTCCGACGCCCACTGCGACTGCGCCTGCCTCGAGCCAGCTATTCATATTTTCTTTATTGATGCCTCCGGTCGGCATGATCCGGACATTCGGAAGCGGTCCCTGCACCGACCTGATAAATGATGGTTCAAATCCGTTGGCTGGAAACAGCTTGAGAATGTCACAGCCCGCTTCACTTGCAAGCACCATTTCCTTGATCGTCATGCAGCCAGGCAAGTACGGCGTGCTGTAACGGTTGCACAGCCTCGCCACTTCCGGATCGAAATGGGGACTGACGATAAACGCCGCTCCTGCCAGAAGGGCATGTCTGGCGGTTTCCGCATCAAGTACGGTACCTGCTCCGACCAGCGCGTCCGTGCCGGATAGCCGTTCAATCACCTGTCCCGCCCCAGGGGTGGTGTAGGTCACCTCGATGGCCCTCATGCCCCCTTCCAGCGCAGCTTCAGAAATGGCTGTTGCTTCTTCCGCATTTTTTCCCCGGATCACGGCAACCACTTTTGTATCAAGCAATTCCTCGTATACCTTCATCTTCGGAATCATGGACAGCCTCCTCAGTCAAATACAATCAATGCTTTCCGGACCTGGTCCGGGTGCTCCTCGACAAACTTGAATGCATCTCCAGCCTGTTCCAGAGAGAACTTGTGGGTGATCAGGCCATCTGAACACAGTTTTTTCTGATTCAGGAGTTCCACCACACGGCCGAACTGATTGGTCTGCAGACGGGAGCCGACGATGGTCACCTCTTTCTTGGTAACCGGAAGCTGCGGGATTTGAGAAGGGCGCTCGTCGAAACCGAGTATCACGACATACCCGGCAGGCGAGACCACATCTACTCCCAGTGCCGCCGTTGAGGGTAGGCCCACTGCATCGATGGCGACATTGACGCCTCTGCCGTCCGTTAGGCGCATAATGGCCTGATCGACCTGCTCATTTCCTGCATCGATGACTTCATCCGCACCGCTTTCAAGGGCAAACTTCATCCGTTCTTCGTTCAGGTCGGTCATATAAACAGTTGCCCCGGCAATCTTGGCCATTTTCAGGATGCAGATGCCGATTGGCCCGCATCCCTGGATGAGAACGGTGTCCCCCTCCTCAACATTTCCGCGCCATACTGCCTGGGCACCGATTGTATACGGTTCCGCCAGGACGATCTCGTCCCAATCAAGTTCCAGATCCACCGCGTGCAGCTGACGTTCAGGCAACACGAGATATTCACGCATCCCTCCGTCTTCGTGGACACCGAACACGGAAAGGTGTTCACAGACATTCGGACGGCCTTTACGGCATGCATAGCACTCGCCGCAATACCGGATCGGCTCGATAACCACATGATCACCGGCTCTAAGATGATTAACGCCTGTTCCGGTTTCCACCACTTCCCCGGCAACTTCATGGCCGGTGATCCTCGGATAGGTGGCCAGCGGATTGGTTCCATGGAAAATATGCATATCTGATCCGCAGATCCCCGCCCGCTTCACCTTCACGAGCACATCTGTAGAATTCCGAATTTCCGGTTTCTCCATTTCAATAATGTTCAACGTATGTGGTTCAGGAATATGGACAGCTTTCATCAGACATTCTCCTTAATTATCAAATAGGCTTGGCAGGAATGTAGTAATTTCCGGCACAAACGCCACCAGCATCAAGACCACGAGACTGACTCCGAGGAACGGAAGGAGCTCTCTCGTTGCCTTGCCCATCGAGACTTTCCCGATCTGAGAGGCGACGAACAGGCAGACGCCCACCGGAGGAGTACACAGGCCAATCACCAAGTTGAGCACCATCATGACGCCGAACTGGATCGGGTCCATTCCGATGGATGTCGCCACAGGCAGAAGAACCGGGAACAAAATGACAATAGCCGCAATGGTTTCCATGAAGGTACCGACAAATAGCAGCAGCAAGTTGATCAGAATAATAACCACAATCGCATTTGTTGAAATCCCCAGGATGGAATCAGCTACAAGCTGTGGAATCTGTTCCCGCACCATGATCCAGCCGAACAGGTTGGCGAACCCGACAAGTAACATGATAGACGCCGTAGAAGTCATGGATTCCAGCATGATCTTAGGAATTTCTTTAATAGGCAATTGGCGATAGACAAAGATTCCGATGATGAACGCATAGAGTACAGCTACAATTGATGCTTCAGTCGGTGTAAAGAAGCCTCCGAGGATTCCCCACAAAATAATAATGGTCATGAGGAGTGCCCAAAACGCACTGACAAAGCTTTTTCCGACTTCCTTTAGTGTTTTGCGTTCACCCTTAGGGTAGTTCCGCTTTACAGAGATGAAATATGTAGGGATCATCAGGCCCAAACCAAGTAAGATTCCTGGAACTGCTCCGGCAAGGAACAAATCGCCAATGGATAATGATGCGAGTGTACCAACGATAATTAATGGCAGAGACGGTGGAATAATGGGACCAACCGTAGAGGAAGATGCAGTAACTGCAACCGAAAAGCCAGCCCCGTATCCTTCCCGCTTCATTGCCGGAATCAATACCGACCCGATACTTGCAGTGTCAGCTAGCGCCGTACCAGAGATACCCGCAAATCCCATTGACGCACCGACGTTTGCAAGTCCTAGCCCCCCACGGATGTGACCAAGAAAGTTATTGGCAAAACCAATGATTCTTTCAGTGATTCCGCTTGCATTCATCAAGTTACCTGCCAGTACAAACCCCGGTATACATAGCAATACGAAAGAGTTTAGACCGCCAAACATTCTCTGGGGGATGATAGTTAGCGGAATATCCGCAATCAGCAAATAGAGAAGTGAAGAGAGACCTAGACTGAATGCAACGGGCACTCCCAAGAAAATGAGTACAATAAATGAAACAAACAGCAGAGCGGCCATCATAGATCCTCACCTCCAAAGTCTTGAGAATAGTCCTGTTCGTTCCTAATGAGATCAATCACCTTCAGCACAGCGTAGTAAATCAGGAACACGGCCATAATAATCAGTGCTGCGTGAATCACTGACATCTGGAACGGCATAGTCGCTGAGGCCTGATTTTTCCCGATCAGTGTGAAATTGTAGCCTTCAATAACCATCACAACACTGAGGGCAATGATAAGAACATAGATGAACACCTCATAGTATCGGCGAAACTTGTTTGGCATCTTGTTCAAGATTAGGTCAACATTAATAAATTCATTTCTCATCAATGCAAGCGGTGCCCCGAAGCAAATGGCATATAGAAAAAGATAGCGCGTCAGTTCTTCCGTCCAGACAAATGAATACGGTGCAAATCTCGAAATGATCTGCACGGTAACGATGATTATGACGCCGGCAAAGCTTAAAAAAGTTAAAGTAGCCAGAGTAAAATCTATCGCCTTCCGCATCGTTGTCATATCAGTTCAGTCCTTTCTAGTTGGAAAGGCACATTTGGCTTCCCTGCAGCCAGATGTGCCTCTCAAAGTTCAATGCTCTTACTCAGCTTCAAGGATTTTATTGTAGAGATCCAACTGTTCCTGACCCAAGGATTTTTCAATAGCCGGTTTCATCGCTTCACGGAACGCATCCTGGTCAACATCGACGAACTCCATGCCCTCATCCTTCAGCGCCTGTTCGATCTTTTCAATTTCTTCATCGTAGAGCTCCATTCCATATTCCTGAGCTTCAGCCGCAGCCTCTTCAACAGCCGACTTTTGCTCATCGCTCAGCTGGTTGAACTGCTCGTTACCAACGAGGAGATAGATCCAGGAGTAGACATGTTCCGTACGGTTGACGTAGTCCTGAACTTCATAAAGTCCTCCGCTCTGAATCAGGTCGACCGGGTTTTCCTGTCCGTCGATGACACCCTGCTGGAGGCCTGTGAACACTTCCTGGAAGTCCATCACCTGTGGCTTCGCTCCTGCAGCGCTCCACGCATCAAGGAAAAGCGGGACGTTCGGGACACGCATGCTGAATCCTGACAGATCTTCAGGAGATTCAATCGGCTCATTGGACGTCAGGTTACGCGGCGCACGGGTATGGTAGTAAAGCGGTGTCAGACCGGCTTTTTCTTTGATTTCATCAGCGATCTGCTGTCCGATCTCGCCTTCGACCACCGACTTAACATGATCAAGGTCACGGAAGGCATATGGAGCGGCCATCAAAGCAGCGCTAGGTGCCCAGTTCTGAAGCGTTTCACCGGAAATGACCATGTCTGCTGTTCCTGCCTGAATCGCATTGATCGTATCGGTCTCTCCGCCAAGCGAGTTGTTCGGATAGATGGTGATTTCAATCTGACCGTCGGTTTTCTCGCTGACTGAATCTGCAAATTGCTCGGCTGTCTTATGCCAGATATGATTTTCATCTGCCAGGTGGCCCATCCGCCATTCGATCTTATCGCCCGAACCCGTTGAGCCTTCTGCTTCTCCTCCCGACGAAGTATCCGATCCGCAAGCCCCCAAAATCATCGCGGATGCCAACGCTCCTGCCAACCATGCTTTTTTCATCTCAATCTCTCCCTTTTATTTGATGAATTCATTGTTTCAGCTTTTCAGATACTCATAAGTCTTTTCGGCGATCCGGATTCCCAGCTGGAGGTTCCGTTCTTCATTCATCTGTTCGATTTCTCCCGGGACAAGAACTCTCTCGAACCCTTCCGCAGGAGGCGCCTCGTGAAGCTCACGGATCATCCGGTCCATCTGCACGAAGAACGTATCCCGATCGGTAAACCGGGCCGGATCAATTGCACAGAAGTAATGGCCAAGTTTGCGCTTCTGGTCATAATCTCCATACATCTTCGAGATGTGTGGACCGAAAGCGGCTCCGGCCAAAAGTCCGGAAAAGATGTCGACAATCAGTGAAAGACCATAACCTTTGGGTCCGCCAAATGGAAGAAGCGCTTTAACCTTTGAAGGGTCGTTCACTTCGCGGCCTTCTTCATCAACTCCCCATCCCGACGGAATTTCTTTTCCTTCCGCCTCACTCTGGAGAATCTTTCCGAGTGCGACATTGGATGTGGCCATATCCAGAATCAGCGGTTTTTCGTTTTTTGCCGGTACCCCATAGGCAATCGGGTTTGTGCCGAGAAACGGTTCTTTACCGCCAAATGGCACGACAATCTTGTCGGTGTGGGTCATCGCGATTCCGATCAGGCCGCTACTTGCCGCCTTCTGGACGAAATAACTGAGCGCTCCGCAATGACTGCTGTTCATGGCGGTTACCATTCCCACACCGTTCTCCAATCCCATCTCAATGGCCCGGTCCATCGCAAAGTCAGCGACCACATGCCCAAGCCCATCGTCTCCGTCGACGACACCGGTCACAGGACCGGTTGCCTGAAATTCGAGTTTCGGGGCAGGATTGATGCTCCCTGATTGTAGCCGGGTCACATAATGTTCCGTCCTGAGCGATCCGTGAGAGGACACACCCCGCAAGTCTGCATGAAGCAGGACATCTGCAACTTTCGAAGCCTCTTTTGGGGAAACACCATTTTCCACCAGTTTTTGTTCGATAAGCACTTGAGCCTCTTGGTGAGGCACTGTGACAGTCGCCATGAGTCAACCTTCCTTCTCAGAGATTCGAGTGGCGGTCCTTCAGAGATTGATGATCCAATCCGGAAGCCGGTCCATCGATGACCAACGCATCAAGCAACAGATGCGCGCTCTGGTCAAACTGATTGCCGAGCGGCTGGATAGTCCCGGGCTCTCCAGACTTGCGGCTCCTCGTTGCAGCCGGAATCAGAAGCCCGCCTTCGCACCAGGTTTCCCCGAGGGCTTCCCCATTCGCTGTAACCAGCCAGATCCGATATCCCGCGCCCTCGCTTTTCTTTGCCATATCCCGGATGCGTGCAGAGTTGCCGGATCCGGAGATAACCAGTAAACGATCCTCTTTAGCCAGGGAGGGCGTAATCGTTTCGTCAACGACAAACACTTTACAGCCACAGTGCATCAGCCTCATGGCGATCATCCTCCCCAAGAGCCCGGATCGTCCCTCACCGAAGATAAACAGCCTGCCCGGTTCATTCAGCATTTCCTTGAGTTGCCGGTATTGCCGGGGATCGACCTTTCCGATCACCTGGCTGACTTCCTGCAGGATGACTGATGGCGTGACCAATTCAGACACCTCCCCTTTCAACGTTCGATGACCGTTTTGTTCCCGAGAAACGCATTCACTTCATCAGTATCAGGCAAACCTTCATTGTCTCCTGATACTGTCGTAACCAGCGCCCCCACTGCATTGGCAAAGCGAAGTCTCTCTTCAGGCCCAAGGCCGTTCAGATATCCGTAGAGATATCCGGCATTGAATCCATCACCTGCTCCGACCGTATCGATCGCCTTAACCTGGAATGGTTCTCCGTTAAAGCATGATCCTTCCCGGTATAGCTTCGATCCCTTGCTTCCGTTCTTGATGACAACCTCTCTGATTTCGTACGAATTCAGGAATTCCAGGCATTCCTGCAAATCCTTCCGGTCCGCAATCAGCTGAAGTTCGTCAAAGCCGGTTAATAAGATATCCACCCTCGGCAAAATCGGAGCAAAGGCTTCCCGAACCTGTTCGATTGTCCACAATTTCAGACGGATATTCGGATCGAATGCAATGGTGATGCCTTTTTCTTCAGCGATGTCGATCATCCGCAAGGCAATCGCAACATTTTTCGGGTCCAAAGAAAGGAAGACACCGGACAGATAAAGCATCTGAATGCCTTCAAACATGTCTGCGGTGATGGATTCGGGTGTCAGTACACTCAGCGGTGTCGGAAACCGGTAGTAAAATGTCTTTCCCGAACCGTCTTCGCGGATTTCTTTAAAATTGACTCCAGTGGCAAAACCCTCTTCAAGACGGACATGGTTCACATCCACCCCTTCTCCGCGGGCAAAGCTGTAGATGACCTTGCCGAATTCATCTTTTCCGAGCCTGCTGATCCAGCGGGCATTCAGCCCCAGCCTCGCACAGCCAATGGCAACGTTCAGATCCGCCCCTCCAACCTTTCTTTCAAACTCTGATACATAACGCATCGGTCCCGTTGACAGAGGATTCATGGTGATCATGGCGTCACCGATGGTCAGCATTCCATATTTCCCAGACACAGCACCCACTCCTCAAAAACAGTTAGATCGAATTTCTTTTGACCAGCTCAGGGGCAAATCGAATCTCTTCGCAAACCGAGTCAATCCGGCCGCCCTGAATCAGACTAAACAGCATCTCTGCTGCAGCCTTGCCCATTTCAAACGTTGGTTGCCTGATGACCGTGATGGGCGTCTGTGCAATCTCAAGGAACGGAGAATCATCGATGGCAATCATTCCGAGGTCGTCCGGAATCCGGAGCCTTTCCTGTTTCGCAAACTTCATGAGTTCGATTAAAGCAAGGTCGTTTGCAGCGAAGAAAGCGGTTGGCCGATCTGTTTTTTTCCAAACATTCTCCAACCTGCCCTTGATGTTCGGTACCTGGTCTGCAATGATCCATTCTTCCACCACTTCAAGCCCGTGTTTTACCGCAGCTTCCCGGAAACCGGCTATCCGCTCAAGTCGTGGAGTGACTTTGTTTTCGATAGAGTTGGAAACCATACCGATTTTACGATGCCCTCCTTGGACCAGTTCTGCGACAGCTAACGATGCAGCTGCTTCGTTATCCAGCAGAACTGTCGGATAGAATGTGTGATCGATTTTCCGGTCCATGAACACAATTGGGAACTTTGAGCGTTTCAATTGCTCGTAGTAATCTTCATTTCCGTTTGTAGGAAATATGATCAGACCATCCACTTGCTTGGCTACGAGCATATCGATATAGGCCCGCTCTTTTTCCGGCTGATCATCTGCATTACAGACGAACAAATGAAAGCCATTCTGCTCACACTCATCCTCGATCGACCGGATAATCTCTGTCGAGAAGGCATGAAGAATATTGGCGACAATCACACCGACGGTCGATGTTTTCTTTTGCCTCAGGCTTTTCGCGATGTAATTCGGAACATATCCTAAATCCTCAATCGCTTCTTCAATCCTGAGTTTGGTCGCCTCCGCCATATATTCATAGCGGTTATTGATAAATTGCGAAACGGTACTTTTGGATACGCCTGCACGCTCTGCAACATCTGCCATAGTTACTTTTTTCATTTGTCTATCTCCTAGCATAAACCGGTTTAGTAAACCGGTTTAGAAAGAATTATATTTGAAAGCCTTTTCACTTTCAAGACTTTTTTCAATAAATGAAACACTCTTTTTCCAAAAAGTAAATGAATGACTCTATGACACTGGCTTAAATGAAGAGTCACAGGTAATTTGCGCTATCATCCTTCTTGAACTCCAAATGACCTGTTTACAGGACAACCCGGTTGAGATTGTCACCCGCAATCTACGAGCAGACTCAGCACGGCACGTTCCTTTTTCATCCATGAACTCCGCGTGTGAGTGCACACTTAAAAGCAGTATTGAATAAGCCGGCAACCCTTCGCGAAGGATTGCCGGCGATTTTGATTGGTTAGAGCTTAGACAGCATTTGTTGCAATTTAGGCTTGGAAGGTTGTGGTTAACTTCTCCTAACCGAATCTCTAAAGAAAAAGGCCCGCTGATAGCCCGGGTGTTCGGCTCCCGGCTTGATGGGACCAGCGGAAACCGGGATGCCGCATCGTCTCCGGGCAGCCACGACCCTGGCATATTCCCGGGCTCCTTCGCTATCCAATGATATAGGGTCCCCTGAAGATAGAATGACTACAAACAGGTCTTCTTCGCCCCACCCCGTATCCACAATTTCAAACAGTCTTACCGGTACATGCGATGCAATCATGATATCCCTCACTTCCCCCATCGGACACCGTCCCCTGCAATTTTTTGTCCCCCATGCACAACTTTCGTCTGTACCCTTCTACCGTTTCGGCAACTATTTTCTCATACTTCTGCATATTCAAATACTACCAATGGCACCTTCAGTAAACAACAAAATATTATAGACAAATAGCGACAGTCACTGGTGGATTTTGTTGAATCTTATTCGTCACCACTCAAGCAAGAAAGGTAACCCCTTAATCCCCAATGGTGATGATTCATCACTACCAGGTAACAACTGGCCGCCCCGAGGTAATCATTAAACACCAAAAAGCGGCTCAGCCATAATAGGCCGAGCCGCTCTATCCATCCATCTTTATTCCGGTTTCCCAAATAGCGTCTCCCTGGAGTGCTGATCGCCGAACAGAATATCGTATTGGATCTGCATATATTTCTGCCGCAGCGGATCCACATCATCCGGAGTTACATAATAGATTTCCCCATCCGCATCGACTTTGACGTCACGGGTATAGCCCGGCATGACGTCATCCATCTGGTCGAGGAATGAGTAGAACAGCGGCTGTTCGATTCCCGCCATTTCCAGCGCGTATGGCGCGACGAAGGAGGCGCTCAGGACATCCACTTCCGGAGTCGGCGCGCCGAAGTTGTTCCAGAAGACAAGCGGTGTCCGTCTCATGTTGTAGGTGTCCGCGAGTTCCCAGTTTTCTTCTCCCGGGCCGCCAGGAACATAGCCTGCTTCCTTGTACGCCTGATAGTCCAGCCCGAGGGACGGCATATGGTCTCCGAAGAACACGATCACCGTAGGCTCCTCGAGCGTATCCATCAGGTCCTTGAGTGCCTGGTCCGCATCCAACACGCCCTGGGCATACAGGTCGACGATCGACCGCATCTCAGGGGTGAGGCCGCCGCCTTGGGAAGTGATCTTCACTTCCTCATACCGGCCCGGATTATAGGAAATGTGGTTCTGCATCGTGACCGCGTACAGGAAAAGCGGATCTTCCGAGTCTTCCACCTGCCGGACGATTTCCCTTGTCACTTCGGCATCGCCGACATACGGGCCGATATATTCAGGATTGTCCAGGCGGTCGATGTCGATGAAGTCATCGAATCCCATATGCTGGTACACGCTTTCCCGGTTCCAGAACCATTTCGGGTACGGGTGGACGGCAAGCGTCCTGTAGCCGAACGACTTCAGGTAATTCGGCAATGCCGGGATGTCGCTTGTGATGTACTGCTGATAAGGAACGGATCCGTTCGGGAGGAACGCGTTCGACATGCCCGTCAGCACCTCAAACTCGGAGTTGGCGGTGCCTCCGCCAAATACCGGCGCGAGGAACCAGCCGCTCTGCATTTCTCTCACGTTCGGCATCGGATCCTGATTGAACTTGAGGTCTTCGCTCAATAACGTCGGGTCCCAGAATGCCTCGTTCATGATCATGATGATGTTCGGCCGGGTATCCGAGATCTCCGTTTCCCGCTCGTCTTTCTCTTCTTCGATCTCTTGGGCAATCTCCGCCATCTTTCCTTTTCCGTATCCGGAAGGCGGCAGCACGATCGCGCTCTGGGTGTTCAGGAGAAAAGCGACGAAAAAGCCGTTCACCGTATAGTTCTCATTCTGGTTCCAGTCCCGGTTCATGATGCCGAACCGATCTTCCAGTACCTGGCCCGCCACCGGAAAACTTCTGTAGAAGATAAATGAAGACAGGACAAGCAGGCCGACCAACGCCATGATTACCCGTCCCCACCAAGGGAACTTCACCAGCCGAGGCGGTTTTTTCAGGCGGATGAATACGATCAGCGCTACAATGACCGCCAATCCGATCGCGGCCATCGTGAGAATCCTCGGCAGGTTGATCTGCTCGGACAGGCTCGGCAACAGGTTGATGACGTTATTGTAGAGGAACAGATCCCAAGGATACAGATTTTCCCCAAGGAAGTTCATCTTAAAATAAGACACAGCGGTGAGGCCGGCAGCCAGGATGTTCGTGATGATAAAACTGATCAAGAACCGGTTCGTCACAGCCATCAGGATCAGGTAGATCACGAACAAGATCAGGACATTCAGCAGATACGCGGTCGTGCCGGTCGTCTGCATCCATTCCAGCCGTTCTTCCGATGCATCGCCATGAAGCCGCATCTCAAGCATCAGCACAAGGATGCCAAAATAAATCGCTGTCAGGACAAGAGCCAGACTATTTTTAACAGATTGTTTCATCGTTCCTCCACTTCCTCTTAAAAATGGACCAGGCCTGATCGCCCGGTCCACTCCATTTACTGCATCGCATTTTTCATTCGCAGAGCTTTTACTTTACCAACAACAAATCCGACAAGTGTCACGATTCCATAGGCTCCGATGATCGCGAGGAGCGGCATGATCAGCAGCCCGTAGCGCGGCAGTGCCAGGAAGATGTTCGACGCGGCGATATAGATCAGCACGAGAACGCTCAGATACATGACAGGCCGGTGCTTTCTTGTCAGGATGGCCGACATGAGGCCGACTCCCGCAAGGAAGAGGTTCTGCACGACAAAGAACGAACGCAGCGTGCCCGAGATGTACCGGTTATATGGGCCGAGACCATCCGGGGTGAAGTTGTTGTCGAAAAACAGCCAGAACGTCTTGCCCATTGTGAACCAGCTGAACCAGAGCGCAAAGTCTTCCTTGAATCCTTGGGGAATCAGGATCTTGGCATACTGCTCCTGGTTATAGCCTTTTGCCACGGCCTCGTGGACGAGGTCTTCAGGCGGAACCCGGTAGAACGGATTCGCCCCGCCGAGCAACGGACCGCCGGCATGGTTGGAAAACAGGTAGGCATGTCCGAAGTGATAGATGTTCCGTGCGGCCCAGGGAGCCATCGTGATAAGCGGCCCGATGCACCAGATAAAGCCGGTTTTGATGCCGTCTTTCCAGCCATACCGGGAGACCGTGAGGAACCAGGCAAATAACAGCATCGGTGCCGGCGTCGCGCGGAACATCAACATCAGTGATGCCACAATACCGAAGAACATATGCCATTTGAAATCTTTTTTCTTCAGGGCGATGATGTAGATCCAGATCGACAGCATCAGAAGGAAGATACTCGGAATCTCAGTGAGCGCGGCGCGGAAATAATGCAACGGCGCAATATGCGTCATGTACAGGATGGATGCAATTACCGAAATCCAGCGATTGCGGAACAGCCTCTGGGCAATCGAATAAATGAGAATGACAATCCCCAAGTTCAGCATCATATTGGCCAGACGGTACAGCATGAGGTGGTTCGTATTCAGCACTTCTGCCGTCTTAAAGATCGCGGCCAGATAAAACGGCTGCCCATAGGTGACGTAGGCATTCGACTGGCCCGCGGCGTTCGGGCTGTATTCATAACCGTAGATTCCGTCATTCAGCAACTGCCAGGCCATCTTGGCATAGAGCGCGGCATCCCGCGATCCGTATGTAGAAATCTCTTCCCCGAAATACTCAGGGTCATTGTAGATGGACCCCGGGTGGGTATAAAGGAAATACAGGTTCACAAACGCATAGGCGACCAATAAGGCAATGATGATGACGTGCCTTTTCAGAAAGGGCATCATCCTGTTAGCTATGGACATAATTCAGAACTCCTATTTTGCGACGAGATAAACGCCGAAGATGATGACCGCCATGCCGATCCACTGGGTCGGCTGGACAGTCTCGCGAAATACCAGAATGGCGATGATGGCGGCAAGGATATAGCTGATGCTCTGGCTCGGATAAGCGACACTTAGAGGAAGTTTGCTTAAGACATACAGCCAAAGCCCTGTGGCAATAACATAGAGCGTAGCACCGCCGATGAACAGCGGCGAGAGAACAAGCCGGATGGCGGACTGGAGTGACCAGGCATCGATCGAAGACACCGCCATTTTCCAGAGCACCTGACCGGTAACCAGGAGCAGAATGTTCGCAATCAGAACGAGATAAACCATGGATTATTCCTTCTCTTCTAGTTTTTTCTTAAGGATGGCATGTTCCTGGGTCAGGTTGGTGAGCGCTTTGTTCAGCTTGGAAATCCGGCGTGTCAGGTCGAAAATCAGCACAAAGACGAACAGCAGACCAAAAAGGAAAAGCAGGGACGGCGGATAAAAGACGCCAAGCCACTCCCCGAGCCGGTTGATGAACGTCTCATTGATGCTGAAGAAGCCCATGAACAGGCAGGTCAGAATCCAGAGCAGCGAATACTTGGTCTCGAGGATTCCGCGCCTGACCGCCTCGATGACAACGATAAACAAAACAACGACAAGGACAAAAGACAATATGCTGATATCCATCTTACACTCTCCCGCCTACGAGGCGCTGCATGACGATGGACAGCGTCACTTTTGCCATATAGTAAATGGACTTGAATGGCGTGATCGAAGACTCGCCGCCCTGACGGGAATGCATGCGGACCGCTTTTTCCTGGATCCGCTTCTTTTTCCGCCTCAGATAAATGATGACTTCCGGCTCCGGATAATCGCTCGGATAAGCCTCCGAAAACAGCTGGATGATCTCCCGGTTCACCGCGCGGAAGCCGGAAGTCGGATCGGTGACACGCTGTCCGGACAACAGGCGGATCAGCCGCTCAAAGTAAAAGATCCCCATCCGGCGGAACGGGCTGCCGGAGTAGTCGGTCTTCTCCACAAATCGGGAACCGATACACATGTCGCATTCCCCGTCAGCGACCGGAGTGATGATTGTCTCCAGTTCAGCCGCACTATGCTGCCCGTCCGCATCAAACTGGACCGCAATGTCATAGCCGGCATAATCCGCATATTTATAGCCGGTCTGGACGGCGCCGCCGATGCCGAGGTTGTTCGGAAGATCCAGAAGAACCACTTCCGGATACTTGCGCACAATGTCCGCGGTCCCGTCTTTGGAACCATCGTTAATGACACAGATGTCCAGCCCCGGAAAACGATCCCGCACATTCAGCAGGTTGCCGATCGTCCCCGCAATCGCCTCTTCCTCATTAAAAGCCGGGACAATAATTAATATTTTCAACGACTCACGCTGAGTTTCTTTCATTAATAAGACCTCCAAAATTCCTAACGATATCATACCTTACTGGCGAAAGGGATTCAACGAGTGCGTGGATTAAATGGAGATTTATTGTTAATTGTGAAATTGGAGCTAATAGAAATGAGTGCTCGGAGTGGTTTGAAATGGTAGGGATTCGGGCGGTATTGGTGGGGATTCGATAGAGATATGACAGAGTAAAAATTAATGACCACAGAAGCAAATGGTTGGTACTAACTCTCTCACCATTGGTAACGATTTGATGGTGGCAGGTAATCACTGGACCCTGCTTCGTAATCATTCAGGCGTCCTCTGTAACAACTCGCCTCCACACGCAAAGACGGGGTTGTCCAGAAAGTAAGTATGAATTTAAAAAAAGCAAACAGCACGGACTCTGGTCGCTTACCGCGGGCCGGCGCCGAACCCCGCGTGAAGCGGGTCTCGACAGCCCGGCTTTTCCCGCAGGTGTCTCCCGGCGTCCGTGCCGTTTGCTATATGGCGGGCTGAATCCAAGTTTGGTTGGACAGCCCCGTCTCTCCATTCTTTCACTTACTGATTTACACGCTCAACCGCCTGGTAATTATAGACGATCTGATAAAGCTCAATAATCTCCTCACTCGTCGGCACCTTCGGGTTGTTCGACGGGCTACCGCTGTCCAAGGCGTCTTTGGCCATTTTTTCTCTGGCGTTCATGAATTCCTCTTCATCGATACCCCATTCCTTCAGGTTCGGGATGTTCAATGAATGACAGAGTTCTTTCACCGCTTGAACGGTCCGTTCTGCGGCTTGTTCATTGGTCATGTCTTCATCCGGAGAGAAGATCCGGCCGATATCCGAGAGCCGATCCACGCAGGCAACCTTGCTGTATTCCAGGACTGCCGGCAACAGCATGGCATTGGAGAAGCCGTGCGGGACATGGAACAGCGCGCCGATCGGGCGGGACATGCCGTGGACCAGGCAGACGGAAGCGTTCGAGAAGGCCATGCCCGCCTGCAGTGCCGCCAGCGACATCGCTTCTTTCGCTTCAACGTCTTCCGGGTTGTCGTAAGCCCGCTGAAGGTTGGCTGCGATCAGCCGGATGGCGGAAAGGGCCAGCATGTCCGTCATCGGATGCGCCTTCCTGGAGATGTAAGCCTCGACGGCATGGCTGAGGGCGTCGACGCCTGTCGCGGCAGTCACTTTATCCGGCGTGGACAGTGTCAGCATCGGGTCGACAATCGCGGCGTCCGGCATGAGCGCGGGCTGCTTGATCATCATCTTCACCTGAGTTGTGGAGTTCGTGATCACGGTGACGTCCGTCGCTTCCGCTCCGGTCCCGGCTGTAGTCGGAATGGCGATATGCGGCACCGGCCGCTGGTCGGCCAGTTTCCGGCCGCCCATGTAATCCCCGATATAGCCCCCGTTCGTCGCCAGGATCGACACCGCCTTCGCCGTATCAATACAGCTCCCGCCCCCAAGGGAGATGATCAGGTCACAGCGCTCCCCTTCAAAGATGCGCAGCGCCTCAGCCACAAAGTCATCGGTCGGTTCAGACGCGACCCCCAGATAGATAGCGCTTTCAATTCCGTCATTTTGAAGCAGCTTCCGGCACTCATCCACATAACCAAGCTTGTCCATGATGGCATCACTGATGATCAGCGCCTTGCTCCCCTTCAAGTTCAGCGCCTGCTTGCCGACCTGCTGAAACGCCCCCTGCAGATAGACGATTGACGGTGGTGTAAGGAACCCCTTGCTAGTATTCATGATGTTTCCCCCTTTTGTTTGAACGGTGTTGTAGAAAAAGCGTATCTTACAAAAGTAGGAAGTGTCAATGTGTTTCATCTTTTCTGTCTATTCATACGTTGGTTAGAATTCAGTTGTACTCGTAGTAACTCACTAGGGGCTTGGTAGGAACTCGGATACCCCTCGGTGGGGATCCGTCGGTAATCACTCATTCCCCCAAGGTAACTACTCGCCCCCAAAACAAAAAAACCACCCGGAGAGTATTTGTTATTGACACGGCACCTGCAAATAAAAACCTTACTTGAATACGAATAATTCAAGTAAGGCGCTATTGTTTATTTTTATTCATGTTTCATCAGTGTTAACGGTTTTCGGCGGGCTTTCCTTGAACGGACATATGCGGCGGCTTCATCGGAAACGTTAGATCGCAGATAGACGTTCTTTGCCACCACATTCAACATCTTAGCTACGTCTTGGATGCGTTCCTCATCTGCTAACGGATAAGCAGTACGAACCTGACGTACCAATTCCTGGCGGTTCAAGAACTGAGCGAGCCCATCATTAATACTTGCCAAGTCCCTTGCCATTGCTGCTGTTTGCCGGCGATAAGAGGTCCCCCCATTTTGAAGGTAATTCTGTTCCTTATCCAACGCTTCAAGAAAGTCCGAGTAACGCATTCCTCGTTTCACGATTAATTCGCCTCCTTCCAGTTATCTTATCCATATACAGGAACACCGACAATATAAGGAGCCATCCCTTCAGGATGCCTTTTAAATGAGTGCTCAAAATTACTCTTATAGTTTTTGGTATCTTTCTGTTCCTCATACCAATTTCTCGCGGCATCAATGATTACTCTGCAAAAAATCTGGATATCGATATTCAAAACATCATTCAATACATTGTTGTGTAAAGTTAATGTCGAAGTTGGTTCAATGAAAATAATTTTCCTATACTGCGAATCCTTGTGTTCAGTTCTCCCCTGATGCAAGAATGCACATCGGAAATAATAGCAATCGTTGGCTGACATACGAACTTTATCTCCTACGTACTGATCATACCAATTCACATATTTATTTTTCTTGGTCTCCCCATTATTTGATTGCAGAGCGGCACAGATATCAGGAATACATAATGTCATTCCCAATGCCAAGTGATATAACCCTGCTTCCAACCCTTTTTCAATTTCATTCAACATGTTCTCCATTTAACCGCCTCCCCCGTATATCTAAACGTTTTAATGCAGTTGATTTCGACTCTTCCCCATTCACTCCTCTAAGAAATTCGTGGTAATTCAATCCCGGTTGGTGGCGATTCGGCGGGGATTGGTAGGAGCCCGGATACACTTTGGTGGGAACTCAGGTATCCCTTGGTAAGTATTCGAGGGTAACCACTCACTCCCCCAAGGTAACCACTCACCCCCATAACAAAAAAGCCACCTGGAGGGTTTTCTCTCCAGGTAGCTCCACTCCCCTTACCCTGCCATCTGCTGAGGCAGATACAAGGCGATTTCAGGGAAGATATAGATTAAGATAATGAGCGTCAAGATCGGGATCATGAACAGGAATGCTCCCTTAAAGATATCCGTGAGTTCGAGTTCTTTGGTGACGCCTTTCAGGACGAAGACGTTCATGCCGATCGGTGGTGAGATGAGGGCCATTTCGACGACCAATACGATGATGACGCCGAACCATACCAAATCAAATTCCAGCGCCGCCAAGACTGGCATGAGGATCGGGATGGTGACAACCATCATGGCGAGGGAGTCCATGAGTGCGCCCAGGATGATGAAGAGCAGGACGATCAGGGCAAAGATCATGGCGTCGGACAGGTTCGCGGACAGCAGGGCGTCTGCGAGCATGTTCGGGAACCTTGTCAGCACCAATACATAGTTCAGGATAAAGGCGCCGATGATGATGGCGAAGATGAAGCCGGTGGTTTGCAGGGTGCCGACCATGGCTTCTTTAAGTTTCTCCAAAGTCAGTGTGCGTTTAATGACACCTATCAGCATGGCACCGAGTGCGCCGACGCCGGCGGCTTCCGTTGCGGTGAACCAGCCGAGGTAGATGCCGCCCATGACGACTACAAACAGCAAAGCGACCAACAGGTTACTCGGCAGCGAGGCGAACCGCTGTTTCCACGTGGATTTCTCCATTTCCTCGGTCTGTGCAAGCTTCGGGTTGATCAGAACAGCCGCCCAGATGGTGATCATGAAGAACAGCGTGAGCAGGATCCCAGGAATGATACCCGCGGTAAACAACGCGCCGACGGATTGTTCGGTGATCATCGCGTACACGATGAACGTGGTGCTTGGCGGGATCAGGATCCCAAGCGCGCCGCCCGCGACGATTGTGCCGCCGGTCAGGCTCTTGCTGTAGCCGCCTTTCCTCATTTCATCGGTCGCGATGACGCCCATCGTTCCGGTCGTCGCGACACTGGAGCCTGCGGCAGTTGCGAACAGCGCGGAGGCGCCGATTGTGGAGATGCCGAGGCCGCCTTTCAGGTGGCCGAACCAGTGCTTGCACGTTTCAAACAGGCTGTTCGTGACGCCGGAGGCAAACAGCAATTGCCCCATTAAAACGAACAGCGGGATGGTGCTGAGTGTGTAGCTGAAGCTCTGGCTCCAGACGATGCTATTGACGGCGGCCAGGAGCGTGTCGATTCCCCGGAGATAAATGATGCCGAGTGCTGCCGGGACGACCATGGCAATCGCAATCGGGATCCGGAGGAACATGAGGAAGAGGACCCCAAGGATGACGATGAGACCAACGATTTCAGTGGGCACCGCTCTTCTCCCCTTTCAGATCCTGCACCAGCTTGAGCAGTGCCTCGAGCCCCCAGGTAAGGAAGCCGAAGATGACGAACAGCTTGAACGGGACGTATGAGATTCCGAGCAGGTCGGATGTTTGGGTTTTCAGGTGGGACAGGAATGCCCAGCAGACGAGCAGGCAGAACGCCAGCGTGAGCAGGTGAGCGATAAAATCCATCACGCGCTGGATGCTGGGCGAGAACTTGTCCACAAAAAGCCCGATCGAGATATGGGTGTTGGTGGCTTCGCTGAGGGACAGCGAGCCCATGATCAGGACGACCATCACGAACTGGACGAGTTCGATGTCCCCGATGATCGGGTTGCCCGTCGTCCGCGCGACGGCGAAGACGAACACGGCCGGGAACATCAGACCTAGTGCGATCAGGCCGATCCATTTGTTGATGTTCGTCAGGAGACGGACCGGTTTCTGCAGGAGCTCCATGCTTTCCCCCTCTTTCTGTTTCTATCTTTCACGAAATTAATCGACCGGGCTGTCGATGCCTTGCTCTTCGAGCGTTTCGGTGAAGAAGTCCATCATTTCCTGGGCATTGTCATAGCCTTTCTTCTCGGCGTTTTTCACCCAGTCTTCCCAGATCTGGCCTGCAGGGGCGCGGAATTCCGCGAGTGTTTCGCCCTCCGGCACGATCACACGGCCGCCTTTGTCCGCCACTTCTTTTTCGAATTGGACCAGGGCGTCGGCAGTGCCTTCGGAGTACATTTTCGAGTTGAGTTCGCTAAGCTTCGGTCCGAAATCTTCCTCGAACTGCTTTTGGAGGTCGTCCGGCAGCTTGTCGAATGCCCGCTCGTTCATGAGGAACAGGAGCGTTGTGGCACCGATATCGACTTTTGTCAGGTAAGGCGCCGCTTCGAACAGGCGGAAGCCGTTCGCACCGATCGCGGTGTACGTTGTCTGGTCGACGGTGCCGCGATCGAGCGCCTGGTAGTTTTCCTCGATGCCGAGGGTCACGGGCACGCCGCCCCATAGCTCAACAAGTTGGACGCGCTCTTTTCCGGAGACGATGACTTTCTTGTTTTTCACATCTTCCACGGTCTCAACCGGCTCCGTCGTAATGAGCTGGTAGGCATCCGTCGCGGAGATGGCAAGCGGGATGCTATCTTCAAATTCGTCCTGCATGAATTCATCGATAAACGGCTGAAGGACTTTCGGGCTGTCCATCGGGTCGAGAATCGCAAACGGCAAGTCGCCGAGCGTCAGCGGATAGGCCGGTGTGCTTGTCGAAGCACTCGGGCTCACGTAGCCGATGTCGTACAGGCCGCCTTCGATGTCTTCGTATGCTGTTGCAAGGTTGCCGAGCGCGCCGCTGTTATAGATCTCGATCTTCACGCGGCCGTCCGTCTGTTCTTCCACGTATTCCGCCCACGGGGCGACGACATCTGTATGGAATTTGTGCGTCGCCGCCGGCTGGATATTAAATGAATACACATATTCCGCCTTGCCGCTCCCGCTTGCCGAAGCACATCCGGAGAGGACGGCAAGCAGTGCGAGGAGCGTGATGCCGAGGAGGCTCTTTTTCATCTTCCGTTCCCCCTTATTTCTTCGCTTTTTCGAATCCGGCCATCTGGTCGGCGGTGCCGCCGGCCGTCATGACGGCTTCCTGGAGTTCCGCGTCGTAATACAGGAGCGGATCGATCGCCGGAACGGCGGCATTGACGATTTTCTTGGAGATGCGGAGCGGAGCGAACGACTTCGCCGTGAGCTTGCCGACGAGTTCATCGGTCGCCGCTTCCAGCTCTTCGCGTGGAACGACCTTGTTCACAAGGCCCATCTTGTCCGCTTCTTCTGCGGTAAACGTCTCGCCGAGCATGATGAGTTCTTTTGCCTTCAACGGACCTACCAGGTTCACGAGCCTTGGCGTGCCGCCTCCCGAGAAGAACAGCCCGCGTTCGATTTCCGGCAGGCCGCCGTCCGCTTCCTCCGCCATGATGCGGAAGTCGCACACCATCGCGAGCGCCATGCCGGCGCCACGCATCGGGCCGTTGATCGCGGCAACGGTGATCTGGTCGAGTGTGTCGAACTTGTGCAGGAACTCATGGCGCTGCAGCTGGTCTTCGCGGATCCAGGTGGTGTCGGTTGGGTTGTCTTTCAGGATGCCGCTCATTTCTTTCATGTCCGCGCCGGCCGAGAACACGCGGCCGTTTCCGGTGAAGACGATGACCCGGTAGTCGTGATTCTGCCGGACGCGTGTGATGACGTCGTCGAGTTCTTGGTTCATCTGCGCGTTCATGGCGTTGGCTTTTTCCGGACGGTTCAGGTTCACCCGCAGCACGGGCTTTTCGTCGTTGACTTGGATGGTTTCGTAGTTGAACATTTGGTCTCCCCCTTTTCTCTGATTAAGCGCTGTTATATAGAGCTTGTTGATTTCCGTTTCAGGCCCTCGCTTTCCGCGGGCCGGCGCCGAGCCCTGCGGCTACGCCATGCAGGTCTCGCCTGTCCGGCTATTCCCGCAGGAGTCTCGGGCCTTCCACTGCAATCAACCTCACAGTCAAACTCAGATCTGCCTCTCTTTAACTTTCCAGAACGGTTCACGCAGTGCTTTTTTGTCGATTTTGCCGTAGTTCGTGAGCGGGAATTCGTCGACAATGTGGAAGGCTTTCGGCACTTTATATTTGGACATGTTGTCTTTGGAGAAGCGGACGAGTTCTTCGTCGGTGATGTGGTCCTTCAGGATGACGAATGCATGGACCGCTTCGCCCCAGTCTTCGTCCGGTACGCCGATGACGGCGACCTGGCGGATGGACGGGTGCAGCTGGAGGGCGTTTTCGACTTCCGACGAGTAGACGTTCATGCCGCCGCTGATGATCATGTCTTTTTTGCGGTCAAGCAGATAGATGTAGCCTTCCTCGTCCTTCGAGCCGACGTCGCCTGTATGGAGCCAGCCGTCTTCCGTGAGCGCTTCCCGAGTTTTTTCCGGCTTGTTCAGGTAGCCGGTCATGTTCGTAACCGCCTTGACTAGGATCTCGCCCGGCTCTCCTGCCGGCACTTCATTCCCCTCGTCATCGACGATCTTCACCGCACTGAAGTACGCGGGCTTGCCGCAGCTCCGGAGCAGTTTGCCGCCCTTCAGGTGGTCATCTTTTCTCAGCCAAGTCGCAGCGCTCTGCGTTTCGCTCAGCCCGTAGATCTGGGTGAAGACGGGACCGAACCGCTCCAGTCCCTGCTTGAGCCGCTCCGCGGTAATCGGGGCGGTGCCGTACTGAATCGTGCGGATCGAGCTGACGTCGATGTCCTTGCCCTCCAGGTAATCCAACAGGCGGTAGATGATCGTCGGCACCAGGCTCAGGAACGTGATCCTGTTCTCTTCGATATGGTGGACAACCTTCTCTAGATCGAACTTTTCTTCAATAAAGACCTGCGCCCCCATGATCAGCCCGGAATACGTATACAGCCAGGCCGCGTGCGGGAGCGGTGTCGTGACCAGGATCTTCTCGTCGTGATGCACGTCCGCATCGATGATGATCGATGACAGCGTGAGCAGCGTCCGTTCGCGTGTATAGATGACGCCCTTCGGCTCTCCCGTCGTCCCGCCCGTGTACTGGATCGTCGTCATGTCGTCCGGATCGTTGCCCGCTTCAGGGAATTCCGCGGACTCGCTGTTCTTGAACGCATGCCAGTCCACATACTCTTCCGGCTGGTCTGCCGGGCCGTTCAGGACGACAATCTGGCGCACCGTCGTGAGCTTGTCCTTCACATTCTCGATGATCGGCAGGTACTGGTGGTCCACGACCATGATCTCCGCACTCGAGTCATTCAGGATGTACTCGATGTCCGTTTCCCGCAGCATCGTGTTGAGCGCGACCTTCGTCCCGCCGGAAAAATAGACGGCAAGCTCAGTGACTACGTATTCAATGCTGTTCGGGATAAGCATTCCGATGCGCGTATTCCGGCGGATGCCCGCGCGGATGAACGCATTCGCCAGTCGGCTGGATTCCGCAAGTAGTTCCTCATAATTGATCGACTTTCCGTCCGCATGAAGGGCGATTCTTTTTCCGTGTGTGGTAAATCGGTTTCTAAGGAATGTATTAAAATCATTTGCAGGAGCAAACATTGTCCTTCCTCCCTATATAAATATTCCGACATTAAATCTTTTGAATTACACTACCATTAAGACTTCAGTCGGGCTAATATGTATTGAAGATGAAATAATACGCACCGGCTATCAATCAGCCATTAACTGCCACCGGAGGAAAACGCCATGGAACTGAGACATCTGAGGTACTTTATCGCCGTCGCCGAACACCTGCACTTCGGCCGCGCCGCCAAGGAACTGAATATGAGCCAGCCGCCGCTTTCCCAACAGATTGCCCAGCTGGAAGAAGAAATCGGTGCGCAGCTTTTCTACCGGACGAACCGCTCCGTCAGGCTCACCCCCGCAGGCGAACATCTCTTCCGCGAGGCCAAGGCCATCATGGGCAATCTTGAGCGGGCGACCAACCAGGCCCGGAAGATTTATAACGGTGAAGCGGGCAAGCTCGCCGTTGGCTATACAGGGATGCTGAGCAGTGGCATTATCCGGATCCTCCGCTCGTTCAAGGACCGGCATCCGGACGTCGAGCTTATCCTTCACCGGATGTCGAGCGCCATGCAGAACGAAGCATTGGCCGAACGCCGAATCGACATCGGATTCCTTTGCCCGCCGATCGACGGGGACGCGCTCGGATTCTTCCACCTGTACGATTATCCGTTCGTCGTCGCCCTGCCGTCCTCCCATCCGCTCGCCGGCGACCCCTCTCCGATAAGGCTGTCCGAACTGAAAGGCGAACCGTTCATCTTGCCGCCAAGGGGTGAAGAATCCGGCTACTTCGACCAGATCATCGCCCTCTGCAACCGGGCCGGCATCAGCCCCGACATCCGCCAGGAAGCGGAAGGCGTCACGACCATCCTCTCCCTCGTCGCCGCCGACATCGGCATTTCCATCGTGTCGACCGCCGCTGCCGAGACCCAAAGAGATGAGATAGTCTACAGGGAAATTGAAAGTGCAGATGACGCCATCAGCCTGTATCTGGCGTGGAACCGGCAGGATGCCTCTCCCCTCGCAGAACGATTCGCCCAAGCGGCGAAAGCTTTTATCCAAGACCCGGACAAATAAAAAACGCACTCATAAGAAGAGTGCGTGGCGATGATATCGGCGGACTCTTCTCATCTTCTGGGATCACTCCCACAGGAATTAGCACCGATACAAGCTTTCGCCTGCCGGTTGCCGGGCATCGTCGGGCCAGTCCCTCCGCCGCTCTGGATAAGAAGTATATAATATTTTAAGTTGTTAGTTAGTCAAACTATTTAGTAGTTTAACACCTTAAAGTAGATGGGTCAATGAGGTCCAGACTGGATAAAATTCTTTATCCTTAAGTCCCAGCCTGCCCTCCTACCTTTAGAACCATCTCACTTCCTATTTTTGTTCAGATTAGATTTTTTAAGCTAATACTTAACGCTATCGAATGCTTACAGTGAATACAGCAGTCCCTAACAATATATGAATAGTAATTAATCCTCCCACTCTTCCTTGGCGTCCATAAAGCTGTTCTCCAAAAATTCTTTGAAGTGATCTGCTCGCTTTTCACAAATCCTGCGGCTCGGTCCCAAGCAACTAACGGACATTTGGCATTGACAGTCGAATTATCATCCAAACAATTATGTTAAGTATTCTATTTCTTATCCTTCTACTCATTCTGATGAGAAGAATTTACAAGAAACCTTAAAATCATTAATACATAAAACAATGTAGTCGAAGTTCCAACATTAATTTCTGCATCATTTATAAGCCCATGAGCAAGTCTATTTCTTAGATTTAACCCTGCCTTTTCATTAAGAATAAATCTAAGTATAAAAATTATGTCTTCATCCAAATACTCTTCTAATGTTTTTAGAATTCGTGTTAACTTAACATTTTCATATGCATCCTCTTTACTTTCTTCATAAATAGATCGATCACATAAGAACAATAAATTTCTAAGAGCATTTTCAATGACAGGTATAGATAGATAGCACATAGAGATATGATCCTCTTTTACAAAGGCATTTGTTATTCTCGAAAATATTTGTTGTTGGCCTTTGTATAAGAGATCGTCATATAATATTTCATCCCATCTCTTACTATCTTTCATTTCATGTTTCGCGGCAAAATCCGCAAGTGAAATTAACAAAAATTGCAATTTGCATTGCCATTGGAGGTTATAGTTTTGATATAGGACATTCTCTCTTCTTTACTTTTTAGCCTTTCTGCTTCTTTTCTGTTATTTCTAAAGAAATTGTATGTAATATTCATCAAATGTTTTTGATGATCTTCGTTATATAACAAATTTAAGAGAGTCTGATGCGTATCACGACTAATTTCCGTTCCTCTTTCGATTTTGGCTAGATTCTTAACTATCTCCTTGCCATGCTTTTGATAATTAATTAATGCCATTTCTTTTCTTTCCTTGAAATCGTACTTATGATATAACTTTATGAGTTGTTCATAGCGGTACTGGGTACGAAAAGGCATTTCATCCCCCAATTCAGCGCTCTTTTCTAAAATGTCAAGGTACTCCAACTGCTTCTTTGGGTCATCCCTATAATATTCAAGTAACTTAGTCACTCCATGCATTAATGGATGAAACTCTCTTAGGTCTAGCCGATTAACTCTTCTATCTATTAGTTGTATCACTTCTCTTTTTTGTTCATCTGACAAAGTAACAGAAGTATTTTTTATTAAATTTTCATATGAGAAGCCCCATAATCCTATTTTTCCATCCTCTTCAATTGTGGCCTCAACATCAATCATTATTTGAATTAAACTATCCTTCTTAGCGCTATTTATTTGCTTGGTTAAACACCAAGGTCTAAATAAATATGTTGTAAGGTTATACAACAGATGTTTATCATCCTCAATTCTTAATAGTCTCGACTTCGCTAATTCTATATAGTCTGAAATTGCTAACTCACACTTATCTTTAACATTGCCCACCCTAATTGATTGTGCCGATCCCTCTTTTCTGTACACCCACAGAATATCGTTATAGCGAGAACGCAACACAGAATTAGTAGTTGATAGAGCCCTTTCTTCAATATAACCAAGCCATTCTCCATAGTTTTCAACGGACTGTAGAATTGGTTTTCTTAGTTCACAACCGTCTGTACTAATTTGATGTTTTAAGGCAAACATTTCGTAATTATAATTAGCATGATTTTGAAATTCATGAGCCCTTACTAAACGAAGATTAGTGATGTTCGTTTCCAAATACTCAATAAATTCATCCATTATATCACCCGCTATCCATAAATTATATGGTCATTTTCCCTCTATTAAACCTTACAACGAATGTTTAGGTTTCTAAGGTAATGGGACATTGTGGTTTTTAAAGGAGTTGTCTCCTTTTATTGTGTTACTATATTAATTCTTTATCAAGAAAAAACTCTCCCCAAAGTTCGGGAAGAGGGTCATATATTTAGCTCATTAAATATAATTTTGCCAAATCCCTATATCGTAGATTCCTCCGACCCAATTGCTTTCGCCTTACTCAATTCAGCTTCCATGTCATCTGCTTTTTTGCCCATTTGCAACATCTCTCTAATCAGGACTACAGCAATGAACAGCATTCCGGCACCACCCCAGATAAAGACGAAGTAGTAAAAGAACGAGAATGTTTCTAATGACATTTAAGCTCCTCCTTTTCCTAGGTCATGGGACGGTTCATAGTTACTGAGCACATTGTAATCGAAGCGCTCTTTCGTAAAGGGAATCGACACAAGCAGCACGATAAACGGCAGTATGAGGGAAAACATATTTCCGACGAACCAATTCAGTTCATCATCGGAGATTAGGGCGAATGCTGCAAGACCGGAACCCAAACCGATGATAATTGATGCAAATGCGACCTTGCTGTTGATTTTATCCAGCCAGAGACCGAGAATCAGAGCTGCAGCAGGAGCTGCGAAAAGAATACCACTGAAGATATCGATCATGAGAAGAGAAACTCCATCCAGGAATGTAGCAGCAAAGCCGATCACTGCTCCCGCGACGAGAATAATCATTCGGCCAAACTTTGTCTGCTGTTCCTCCGTTGCATCACGACGGATGTAACGCTTATATAGATCGAGTGTAAACATTGCCTGAAGCCCGGCCAATCCGTTTCCGCCTGTTGTAATTCCCGTCATTAAGATCAGGATGACGAATGCAACTGCCCCGAAATCACCGAGAACCAGTTGGAAGATGTACGGTGCTGCTCCACTATCAACCGGAACGTCGCCCGAAGTAAGGCCAAGGGCATGGAACCCCCCACCGACAACATTGCCGAAAATGATGGGAATCGGCATCCACGCAACCACTGTACCAATCAGGTATGCCCAAAACAGGCTCTTGGTACTTTTAGCTGAAGCAGCAGTTGAGTAGTAGCTCTGGCTCAGCAATACTTGCCCCATTGCAATCACGACCGCAGACAGTCCGTACCGGAGTCCAGCTGTACTGAAGAAGTTTAGTGCATCAGCATTATGTTCAGGGTGTGACGCATCGGTAGCAATGATATTTAACGATTCAAAGATGTGTGCGACTCCGAGCTCTTTCACGATAAATGGAACAGTAACAAAAACAACTAGCATAATGACGAAGAACTGGAACACTGAGTTATAGATGGAACCCCGAAGTCCTGCGATGGCAATAAAACTGGCGAAGAGCATCGAGGCGAGGAATGCCGTGATCTTAAAGTTGAGTCCGAATGTGTATTCAAATGCATATGCAATCCCGACCGCCTGCATCACACAAACATAGAGAACCAAACAGATACCAAAAACCAGGAATGTATTGGCTAGCCTAGCACCAAATCGCTCTCTAATAAACTCTATGAACGTTGTGGACTTAGGCATGATTTTACGGATCCGTAGCGCGATTGGGATGAACAATAGGAACGGAAGCGCTGCACCCCATGCATAATTGAATCCTCCGCTTACGCCGTACCAAATTCCAGCTTCCCCCGCACCCATAAGGGAACCAGCCCAAACCCAAGCAACAAATACACTTGCTGCAATGAAACCAAACGGAATTCCGCGCCCTGCCGTCAGCAATTCATCGACTCGGTTCAGTTTGTTATTCTTATTGATTAAAGCTGAAATGCCAATCAGAATAACTGCAAAAACAAGTAGAATTAAATATCCTGTTAATTGCCCCGTCATCGAAGATCCCCCTTATTAGATCCGCTTATATTCTCTTAGGACACCAACCAAGTCATTATGATTAATTGCTTTAACAACTTTTCCTTCCGGTTTCAATGTCGTCATATCTTCTGCAGATACCATCGCATTGATAATGGCTTCATCCACTGCATGTACTGTCTGCTCATAAATCGGATCAAAGCATTCATCATTGATACATTCCATGTTCAGACGAGTTTTCTCTTTATGAGGGATTTCCATCTCATTCGCTGTAGAAAAAGCCAGGAAGATATCACCGGAATCATTTCCCCCAGGAGTACCGGAACGACCGATCCCTATTGCGGCCCGTTTAGCCATCCGCTTTAGCTGATGAGGCAGCATTGGGATATCCGTACCGATTACAACAATGATTGAACCCATTTCCTTCCCGTTAATAGTGTCTTCCGTAAGATGCTTGCCTACCGGGACACCTGCAACAGTCAACCAATCCCTCTTGCCGTGATTAGCCTGTACGAGGACACCGACATGATAAGTCTCTCCATCAACCTCAAGTTTGCGCGAAGAAGTCCCTGTGCCCCCCTTGAATTCATAACAAATCATGCCTGTACCGCCGCCGACATTACCCTGTTTAATTTTCCCGGTATTCGCAGTATTCAAGGCCTCGAAGACATGCTCCTCTCTTACATGTAGGCCATTGATATCGTTGAGGATACCGTCATACGTTTCTGCTACTACCGGCATAATCCATAAATGTTCATTGTGATACTGGTTCTGATACTTGTTAATCATCCACTTCGTTACCGAATGATGAACGGTTCCGACTGCGTGAGTATTAGAGATACAGATCGGGCTTAAGAAGTATCCTGCGTCATGAATCCAATGGGTTCCCGTCATTTCCCCATTTCCGTTTAGTGCGTACATACCAGCCCACACAGGTTGAAGGGTTTTATTATCGCCCCTAGGAAGGATTGCGGTCACTCCTGTCCGAATAGGACCCTTGCCGACTTCAAGTGCCCCTTCCCCTTCAATAATGGTCGAATACCCTACTTGGACCCCCGGCACATCCGTTATTGCATTGTACTCTCCTGGTTCCCCCTCAAACGGGATGCCCAACTCTCTTGCATCCACTTACTTCTCCCCCTTAAGATTGTAAATAAAAGCGCTTACAAAAAGTCAAAACAGTTCGTTAATTCACCATATTATAAACTTTAATAGCCGAAAAGTCCCTATACGTTGTGTAAATCGTCCAATCCTTCAAATAGACATAGTGTCTCTCATACTAGATTAAATCGGCATTCCCTCTTGGTAAAATGGTGTCGCACTCGGACAAATATTTAATCTAAGGTGAACAGCGGATAAACCTTATGCCTTGCGCATTAAGACAAAGCCCCCAGGTTAGGTTTGGGAGCTTTAAAATGTTTTTAAATTTTTCATTGGCGTAAGGACAACCTCAACTCTTAGCTCCGGTCATCTGAAACGGATCCAGAACCTGTTCCAAAACGACTGCATCCAAGATATTTCGGTCCAGACAGATTTCTCTGATTGGCTTGCCGGTTACTAAAGCTTCTCTCGCAATCTCAGCAGATTGCTCATATCCGATATGAGGATTAATGGCCGTAATCAAACCGATGCTCTGATTCACATTTT
Source organism: Bhargavaea cecembensis DSE10 (assembly GCF_000348905.1). GTDB lineage: Bacteria > Bacillota > Bacilli > Bacillales_A > Planococcaceae > Bhargavaea > Bhargavaea cecembensis. Next base: position 139,954 of record NZ_AOFT01000006.1, on the reverse strand, counting down.
CCCTCATCCTGTCTTCGTTTGGTGTAATCCCCTCGATACAGTAATTTTTGAACACATGGAACCCGTTTTTCATAATTGACAGCGACTGCAGCAGGTTGAACACCAGGACTGGCTCCATGACATTTAACTCCATTTGCCCTGCTTCGGATGCTAGTGTGATGGTATGATCATTGCCAATCACCTGAAAGGCGATCTGGTTCATCACTTCTGGGATGACCGGATTTACCTTTCCGGGCATGATGGATGATCCAGGCTGTCTCGGTGGAAGATTAAGTTCATTCAAACCAGCTCTAGGACCGGAAGCCATCAGTCTTAGGTCATTGGAGATTTTCGAGATATTGACCATGCAGATTTTGAGGGCTGCTGAAACTTCTGTGTAACCATCCGTATTCTGAGTGCCATCCACTAAATGGTCCACAGTTTCAAGTGGGTAACCACTGATTTCAGCTAAGTGCTTTATTGACAACCTTACATAGTCCGGATCTGCATTCAACCCGGTCCCAACCGCAGTCGCACCTAGATTAACAAATAGTAGCGGTTCACGCGTCCGGCGAATACGATTCAGGTCACGGCGAAGAACGTTGGCATAAGCGCCGAACTCTTGCCCCAATCGGATTGGCACAGCGTCCTGAAGGTGTGTACGCCCGATCTTAATAACGTCATCAAACTCCATTGCTTTTGACGAAAAAGCTCCAACTAATCCCTCCAACTCTTCAATTACACCATCCAACAAACGCAGGACAGCAAGGTGGATGGCCGTGGGAAATACATCGTTGGTTGACTGGGACATGTTGATATGTGTGTTCGGACTTATTATTGAATATCTCCCCTTCTGATGACCTAGTAGTTCGAGTGCCCGATTGGCAATCACTTCATTGGCATTCATGTTAATGGAGGTGCCTGCACCTCCCTGAATTGGATCTACAATAAACTGACTTGTTAACTGTCCCTCGATGACTTCATCGGAAGCGATGCAGATAGCCGCTGCGATTCCATTTTCCAAACGACCTGTTTTCCTGTTGGCCAGTGCCGAAGCCTTTTTAATCATCCCTAATGCACGGATTAGTTCCGGATGAATTGAATAACCTGTAATCGGAAAGTTCTCCACCGCTCGCAATGTTTGAATTCCATAATATGAGCGATCATCAATTTCGATGGATCCGAGAAAATCCCTTTCTATACGTACCTGTTTATCCGTCATCGCAGAATCATCTTTTCTTCATTAGAACGATTCTTTTTTGCCGCTCCCGATTGATAAGCGGCCTCACTTACACGCTTAGCCACTTGTTTAACGACTCTTTCATCAAACGGATTGGGGATTATATAGTCTGGGCGCAGTTCCTTATCACTGATCAGGCCAGCGATTGCTGTCGCCGCTGCTTTTTTCATTTCTTCATTGATCTTGCTCGCACGTGCTAATAAAGCCCCCCTAAACACACCAGGAAACGCCAATACATTATTAATTTGATTTGGATAGTCTGAGCGGCCCGTCCCGATGATTCGTACACCGGCGGCCTTCGCTTCTTCCGGCATAATCTCCGGCACTGGATTGGCCATGGCGAATACAATGGGATCTTCATTCATTCCGGCGACCATTTCTGAAGTTAATGCACCGCCGGAAGAAACTCCTATGAACACATCCGCGCCTTTAAGAACGTCTATGAGATCACCCTTGGCCAGTTCAGGATTCGTGAAACGGGCGACTTCTTCCTTAACCGAGTTCATGCGTTCTGGCCTTCCTTCATAGATGGCACCAGCCGTATCGCACATAATGACGTTTCTGACCCCGAATTCATTCAGCAACTTCACTATTGCAATCCCCGCTGAACCCGCTCCATTTATGACTACTCTCATTTCACTTATATTTCGGTTAACCAGGCGCCCGGCATTAATAAGAGCAGCCACTACAACGATTGCAGTGCCGTGCTGATCGTCATGAAAAACAGGAATATCCAACGCTTGCTTTAGCGACTCTTCAATATAGAAACACTCCGGTGCAGCAATGTCTTCCAGGTTGATTCCCCCAAATGACGGCGCAATGGCTTTGACGGTCTGGATAAAAACCTCAGGATTCGCGGCATCCAGAATCAACGGTACGGAGTTGATATCAGCAAATCGTTTGAACAGCGCCGACTTGCCCTCCATGACAGGCAGGGAAGCCTCCGGACCAATGTTGCCAAGCCCCAGTACAGCTGTGCCGTTACTTATGACAGCCACCAGATTTCCTTTGGATGTATACCGATAGACGTCTTCTTTCCGCGCTGCAATTTCGATGCACGGACCCGCAACACCAGGGGAATACGCTAGACTCAAGTCATTCATATTATTGATTTCCGGCTTGACTGTGACAGAGAGTTTTCCCTGCCACTGCTCATGGAGATCGATTGCTTCCTGATATTGGCTCATTCTATTCCTCCTGTACAATTTAATCTCGCGCCGGTGTGACCAATTCACCGGATGGGCCACCGACAATATCTCCGTCCTTCATGACAGTCTGTCCATTCACGATTGTCATCACTGGCATTCCTTTAATCTGAATCCCGTCATAGGCAGAGACCTTACTCTTGCTGTGCAGATCATCCAAACGAATGGTGTGCTCTTTTTCAAGATCGACAACTGTCAAATCAGCGTCTGCTCCCACCTGAATGCAACCTTTTTGAGGATAGATCCCATATAACTTCGCCGGATTGGATGAAAGTAAGGCAACGATATCGTGAAGAGTCAATCGTCCTTCGCTAACTTCATTGAGCATCATTGGAACGAGCGTTTCCACGCCGCACATGCCTGCGGGAGCACTCCACAAATCCCTTTGTTTTTCTTCGAGTGTATGGGGCGCATGATCCGAACAAACTAGACTAAACACCCCCTCCTCAATTCCTTTCCACAGACGATCCTGATCTTCCTGATGGCGGACGAGAGGGTAAACTTTCATCATTGAGCCTTTTTCTTCAAAATCTTTATCGGTAAGAAACAAATAATGCGGACAAGTTTCTGCTGTAATCGGATAGCCTGATTCCTGCGCGAGCTTGATAATATCCACGCTCTCCCCAGAGCTGACATGGAGAATGTGGAGTCTAGCGCCGGTTTCTTTTGCAAGCCCGATTCCAGTCTGAATCGTTAATTGTTCTGCGAGAGCGGGCCTGGCACGGAGAGCATCCGCATACCCCGTCCCTCCTTCTTCCTTCACCTTCTTCGTCATATGATTAATGAGTTCACTATTCTCTGCATGGATAGCAATCAGTTTTCCGGTTTTCGCCACTTCATTGAACATTTCATATACTTCACCATCATCCGCTGGCGGGATCACATTTTCCATGCCTTCCTCGTAGTTATAGACCAGCTGATAGTTGGCACGGTCGACAGCATAGCCCCAGAAATATTTGAATCCAATTACACCTGCTTCGTCGAGCTCTGAGATATTTCCCAAGTTCAGGTCACCAAGGCAGATTCCCCAAACTCCGAAATTCACATGCGCCTTTGATTTGAAATTTTCTACTTGCTTGATGAAATTTTCTCGGTTGCTGATCGGCGGGTTTGTATTTGGCATTTCAAAAATTGTAGTTATTCCCCCCGCGGCAGCGGCTTGTGTAGAATGAAAGAAATCTTCCTTGTGAGTCGCTCCTCCATCTCTAGAATGAACATGGGTGTCGATTAATCCCGGCAGAACATATCTGCCTTTTAGATCAACTGTTTCCTTTACGTTGCCTTCCAATTGCGTCTCGGATACAGCTTCGATTTTACCGTCTTTAACATAAATATTTCCTTTGAATGTATGGTCTTCATCCACAATAACTCCATTTATAAACGCCTGATCCCACATATTCATCATCATCCCTTCGGTTTCTTTTTTGTCATACACAGAGATTGGGAGTACCGTCTGCATGAAAACGCCCAATAAGTTCGTTAATATCATCAATCTCTTTATCAATCATGTAAGCTTCGATTCCTTCAATGATCTCTATCATGCTGTTGGGATTAATAAACGACGCAGTCCCAACTTGTACTGCGGTTGCTCCAGCAACCATCATTTCAATAGCATCTTCGGGATTCATCACACCGCCACAACCGATAATCGGGATATCCACAGATTGATATACTTGATAGATCATTCGCACAATCATTGGTTTTACTGCAGGACCAGAAATACCTCCCATTATGTTTCCTATTTTCGGCTTCATTGTATGGATATCAATGGCCATGGCAAGGAATGTATTAGCAACTGTGAGTGCATCAGCTCCTGCATTTTCACAGGCAATTGCAATTTCCTGAATACTTCTTACATTAGGTGTAAGTTTGGCAATTAGCGGAACATCGGTGACTTGTTTCGCCCTCTTAATCAAATCATAGGAGATATCTGGATCCATCCCGAATGCTTTCCCATCATGCTCCAGGTTAGGGCATGAAATGTTCAATTCAATTGCATCCACGTCTGGATGATTACCAATGATTTGACACATCTCAACAAATTCTTCAACTGTGTCTCCAGAAATACTAGAGATCAGTGGAACTGGATACTGGGCGTATTCTGGAATAGCTTCTTTAATGTAATAATCAATCCCCTTACTTTGAATGCCGATTGAGTTAATCATTCCGCTGGTAACTTCACAAACACGGGGAGTAGGGTTGCCCCCTCTCGGGTATTTCGTGATGCTTTTCGGCACAAGCGCTCCAAGCCGGTTGAAGTCCATAGCTTGATTCATTTCGACGCCGAATGCACCAGAGGCTGGCATGATCGGATTCGCAAGGGCCAGGTTGCCGATTTTCACTTCCAGATTTCGGCTTCTCATGTTCATGCCATCACCACCTTAGATAAGTCAAATACGGGTCCTTCTGTACAGATTCGAACAGATTTAATTGCGTCTCCCTCACGGATATCACAGACGCAGGCAAAACATGCCCCCATTGCACAGGCCATATGTTCTTCAAGTGCTACTTGTGCTGGGAATCCATTGTTTATAGAGACCTTTTGCATCAGTCGTGATAGCCGTTTTGAACCGCACGTAAATCCTGCATCAATCTTTCGTTTGTCCAGTATGTCCATAATTAGTTCTTCGACTTGGGTCACATCACTATTGCCGTCTTCTTCAGTAACCTTTAGAACATCCACTCCGAGGCCTTGTAATGTGTCCGCCGCCAGCAAGTCATTGCGACTTCTTGCACTTAAAATTGCGATACACTGTTTTCCTTGTGCAACGGCCTCTTGTGCCAAAGCGGCAAGTGTAGCAATACCAACTCCTCGAGCTAATAGAAGCACGGTTTCCCATTGTTCATCCAATGTAAATCCGATTCCAAACGGACCGAGAAGGTCGATGGATTCACCAACCTTCATATTGGTCATTTCCCTCGTTCCAGCTCCCTGCACAAGGTATAGGAATTCAATCGTTTCTTCCTCCCGATTGATTCGATAGATACTGAAAGGACGTCTTAGGAATGGAAGTGCCCGATTACCACAAAGAATGTTAAAGAATTGTCCTGGTCGAATCTGTTCGGTCAATCCTTGTGCGGATACGACCATATGCCAATAACGCACGCTCACTTGTCGGTGTTCCAGGATGGATAATTTATTGGACTGCATGATTAATCTCTCTCCCTAATGAAAATTTTGTCATTGGCTTTGATGTTCTGGAAGGAAGCTTTCCACTGTATGTTTCAAAACATATTGCATGAGAAGATCGGCGGCTTCATAGATGTGCTCTATCAGCGTAAATTCTTTTGGAGTATGACTGAGGCCATCTTTCGAAGGGACAAACAGCATTCCAGTTGGACAAATAGCAGTCATATTCATAGCATCATGTCCCGCTCCGCTAGCCATTTTCTTAAAGGATATACCCTTGGATCGACAAGATTCTGTTAAATCAGCAATCACGCCATCGTCTAACTTCACAGGCAATTCCTCAGACAACTGGAGAATGCTTGCACGCAATCCCCGGCGCCTCTCCACTTCTTTTACTTTGGACAGCACTCTTTCTTTTACACGCTCTCTTGATTCAAGATCGGTGCTCCTGATGTCAATATCCAATCTTGCTTCACCAGGAACAACATTCATAGCACCAGGGGAAACTTCTATTACCCCGACTGTCCCGACTGTTTCATAATCACTTTCCTTAACCGACGCGTCCTCAACTGCTAAAGCAATTTCAGCTGCACCAAGAAATGCATCATTGCGGTATGCCATCGGCGTGGTACCTGAATGGGAAGCTTGACCATGCAGTGTAATACGGTATCTAAGCGGGGCTGCAATCGCTGTAACAATACCGATTTCACATCCTTCGTTTTCCAAAACTGGACCTTGTTCAATATGGATTTCTATAAAAGAATGCAGATCCTCAGTTGCTCGACGTGCATCTAAGAGTTCTTCTACATTAAGTCCAACTTCACTCAGTGCTTCCTCAGTCGACACCCCATTGCGATCTGTTAGTTTTCTAAATACATCTACACTTAATTTACCTGCTATTGCCTTGCTTCCTACAGTGGACATCCCGAATCTTGATGATTCTTCGCAAGCAAACACGATAACTTCAATCGGCCGTTCGGGTTTAATATCTGATTCTTTCAAACTTCTAACGATTTCCAACGCAGCCACCACACCAGCCACTCCATCGTAGCGGCCTGCGTCATAAACTGAATCAACATGGGAGCCAATCGCAAGAGCCGGCAATTTCGGATTCTTGCCTTCCATACGGGCAATCAGGTTACCCGCGGGATCGTAACGGGTGAGCATACCAATCTGGGAAAAACACCTTTCCAGATATCGCACCGCTTCTCTTTCGGCTTTAGAGTATGCCAAACGGTCAATTCCATCATTACGGCTTGAAAACCCTGACAACTTGTCAACTTCATTTTGTAAACGCTTTATATCCATCGTCTTCACTCCTCACGCTCGGATAACTGGATATACTTATATTATTATAGAAAAGTCAGAATCTTAACGTACGATTGGACAAATCTGAGCACTAATTCTTGTCGATTCAAACAATCGCAAGATCCATGATAAAAAGAAACAGTATCCTTGCCCTGTCAAAGGTTCGGATACTGTCTTCATCTAAATTTATGTTGGGATTTGAACGATTGCCTTTCCGTCCACAATCTCCATCTTTGTTCCAAAAGGTTCGGATAAATCACGGAGCCTCAAAAGTGGAGAAGACTCATTCGTCAATTTCGGCCAACCCTTCCTGTATCTTGGTAGGTTAAATCCGAGTTCAATCGGATGTAAGACCAGTTGGGTAAGTTGACCCTCACTCATCGTCCATTCTGCCACCACTGACTCCCACACGAGCGGGTTTGTCCCCAGGCCAATGGTTCCGTTACGGCTTCGGTGGTCCAAAGCATCCGCCACATTATGTTCATATGACAATCCGTATTTCTCATAGAAATCGGCGGGAAGTTGCTGAACGGTATCATTTTGAAAAATGAAGTTACCGAGGCTATAAAATATTGGCTTACCCTCATAGATTTCGATTCCACGCAATATATGGGGACCATGCCCTATTACTGCATCCGCACCTTCATCTATAAAACGGTGTGCAGCTTCCCGGACAAAATTGGCGGGTACTTCTTTTCTATCTCCTTCCATTTCATGAGTATGCAAGCTTACCAGAACATAATCGGCTTGACGCTTTGCTTCGTGAATAGACTTAACCATCCTTGATATATCTTCTTTGTGGATTGTGCGTGAAGAAGCTTCTACGTTCCCTTTTTCAAACACATAAGATCCAAAGTGCACACGATTATTCTCATCCTCTGGAAGAAAACCTTCTTTGATATCGAGATTCCGTTGATGATTGAGACCAACTCGATCTGCAGTTTCCTTTAGAAGCTCCAGCCTCTCAGGTGCCACCTTGTATGTAGATTGCACCCGCATGCCATTGACACCTGGGCGGCCCGGACTATCCTTTCGCTGATGACCAGCCATCCAACTTTCATGAAAAGTAGTTGTTGCTCCAATCAACGCAATCCTCGAATGATCCGCCTCAACATATTTTGGTGCTGATGCCGCATGAAGATTCTCCCCCACGCCTGCGTAGACGATATCTGCTTCCTTCAAGGCTTGTTCCGTGGCATAGAGGCCTTCGTACAAATAATCAAGTACGTGGTTAGTTGCTGTGTTCATGCAGTTAAAGCCATATTTCTTTAAGTCATCAATGACCCGTTTATCCGCACGGGCCCATGTTCCTCCCGAAAAAGCGGAGGGCGGGGCATCAGGCCCCGGCGTGATAACTTCCAAGTTAGTAAATCTTATATCCCCATTCCGGATCAGTGCAGAAAGCTGATCAAACGCTTCAGATGCCGGCTGAGGCAGACGCCTTGTAATAAAGCTATCTCCAGTGGCAATAAACACAGTCTCCTCCAAGCTATCAACTCCTTATTAATCCAGTAAATGAACAAGGAATAAAGAAAGTTCCGGAATATACGTGATTAACATTAAACCAGCTAGATTGAAAATTAGAAACTTTACGATTCCGGGCATCATTTCAGCCATTCCGATTTTAGTGATGGTTTGACTAACAAAAATATTCATTCCAAACGGAGGCGTGTACATTCCGATAGCAAGGTTCGCAATTACAATCACGCCAAGGTGAACCGGATCTATACCGAGCGCCATTGCAGCTGGATAGACAAGCGGGGCCGTAACAATAATCGCTGCCACGCCTTCCATGAACATCCCCATAACAAGCAGAATTACATTTAGTAGTAACAGGAACACCCATGGAGAACTTATATTCTCAGTAATGAACTGTACTACCATTTGCGGAAGACGTTCACGGGTCAGAATCCAACCTAGTACTTGGGCTGCGGCAACCAAAACCAAAACTTGCGCAGAAGTCACTGCCGAATCGATTGTGATTTGGAAAAGCTTTTTAAAATTCAATTCACGATAAATGACCATTCCAACAAAGAGTGCATAAATTGCGGATACACCCGCTGCCTCAGTAGGACTGAAAATCCCACTATAGATTCCTCCCAAAATAATCACAGGAATCATCAGTGCCCACCAAGCCCTCAGAAATGATTGCCCTAATTCTTTACCTGATGCTCTCTTATCTCTCGGCAAGTTGTTGCGTATCGCATAAATATAGATATAAACAATGGAAGTGAGCCCTATCACCAAGCCTGCCCCGATTCCTGCAATAAACAAATTACCTACTGAAACGCCTGTCACAGATCCAAATATAATCAATGTAATACTAGGCGGAATAATTAAGGACACAGCGCCAGCCGATGCAAGCAAGCTACCTGAAAAGCTTTTGCTGTAACCCCCCCGGAGCATTTCTGGATACATAATTTTCCCAATCGCTATAACTGTAGCCGGACTTGACCCGGATAATGCCCCGAAAAACATACTGGCCACCTGAGCAGTCAGGGCTATACCACCTGCAAGGTGGCCAACCAAAGCTCTCGAAAATCGAAGGATACGATCTGAGAGACCTCCACCATCCATCAGATTTGCCGCTAGAATGAAGAATGGAAGTGCCATTAGCGCAAACTGATCAATACCACCAAACAGTCGCTGAATAAGAACTACAGGCTGTGTATCACTAAATAGCAAAACTGCCAAAAACCCACCTAGGCCCAAAGAGATGAAAATCGGTACACTTGTGAACAAAAACAGCAAGATAAATACCAATAAAGCAATCAGCATCGGATCAGACCACCTCTCCTCTATCCGGAGTATCATGACCCTTGAACAATTGGAAGGTGTCAATTATTAGATGAAGTATTGATAATGCGGCTCCGACTGGGATTGCCAGGTATATCCAGAACATGTTTATTTTTAGAGATGGCGTAATTTGACCAGTGTTTACACTAAAAATAACTAGATCAATTCCGAATTTCACGAGAAGCACCATAAAAAGAATAGACAATATATTTATATATATTTGTAGCATCCTGCGCCCCTTGGCCTTTAAACTATTCATTAATAAGTCTACCCCAACATGGATTCCTTTACGGAAACAGATACTTGAACCTATAAAAGCAATCCAGATCATTGCATATCGTATAAATTCCTCTGCCCATGTTGTATTTGCATCAAAAAAATATCTTAGAACAATATTTACGAATAACAGAAGTGTAGCTACTGCTAATGCAACACCGACAAAAATGTCTTCCGTTTTCCTTAATACATGCATATTATTCTCCCCCTTCCATTTTGCGAAGACGTATAGTAAAAGGACCAAGCACTGGCACGCTATCACGTCCTGCTTGGTCCTTCCACATTTGGACGATCAACTTGTAACTTCTTTAATCTTTTCCTTTACTTTTTTCAAAAGTTCAAGTTGCTCCGGAGTATTATATGCCTCTTCATGGAATGGTTCAGATGCTTCACGGAACGTCTCAATTTCTTCTTCTGTTAGTTGATGGAACTCCACACCCGAATCGATAATTTTCTCACGATAGTCGTCTTCGGTTGTTTTTAAATTCTCCCTTGCTGCATTACGACCTTCCTCTTCAGCTTCAAGGATTAACTCTTGAGCGTCACCATCTAAGCCATTAAACCAGCCTTGGTTTGCCATCAGAAGGTAAGTCATCGTACCGTGATACGTCTCGATGATATTGTTTTGAACCTCATGGTAGTTATTTAGGAACACAGTCTGAAGTGGATTTTCCTGGCCATCTACAATTCCCTGTTGAAGTGAGTTATAGACCTCAGCATAAGGGACAGGGATAGCATTTGCTCCCCACATCTTGTATTGATCAATCAATAGTGGTGATTCCATAACGCGCATGGTCAATCCATCTAAGTCTTCAGGTTTATGAATGGCTGTGTCTTTTGTCGTCATCAGCTTATAGCCACCAGGCCAAAATCCAAGACCTTTAAAGCCACCACTCTCTAGCGTTGAAAGAATTTCACTGCCTACCTCACTATCCAAGACTTCATACATTTTGTCGGCTTCTGCAGGCCACAGATATGGCAAGTCGACAATTTTAACATCGTCCACGAACGGAGAGACGACAGCAGTCGGCTGCATCGTTATATCAATCTCTCCAAGTTGCGTTGATTCCACTTGCTCTCGCAAGCTTCCCAACTGGGAAGCCGGATACACTTCAACTTGAATTGCACCCTCTGATTTATCCTCTACAACTTCCTTAAACTTTTGAGCCCCTACATGTTCGGGACTTTCTGTTGGCTGATTATGACTTAGCGTAATCGTCATTTCAGGATAGCTTCCATCTGTTTCATTGGTTGCATCATCAGACCCTGACGAGGCACCAGAACCATTACAAGCCCCAAGCAACACGGAAGATACCAAGAACAGCGAAGCAAACATAGATGACTTTTTCATCTTAATAGAACCCACCCTCTCTTTTGGAAATAGTTTGAAAGCCCTTTCATAATGCTTAAATTAATATTACAAAAATTTAGAGAACATTAGTATGTCCTATGCACCAATATATTGTTTTTTTCATTGTCCTAAAAGACAAATACTAAACTATACTTTAATCAGTTCCGCAATTTTCAATCCGATAAATAGATTCATCTTCCCTTCTGTTTTTCTTAATGAGTAGCCACTTAACTCTTCAATTTTCCTAAGACGGTATTTAAGGGTATTGACATGGATAAATAGCGCATTCGCAGTCTCCTTTAAACTCTCATCATGCAAAAAATAGGTACGTAACGTTTCAAAAAATTCGTCCCGCTTAGCTTCTTGCAGCAGACCTTGAAAAGTCTCAAAATAGAAAGAGCGGAGCTCCTCTTCATTTCTAACTGAATATATTAAACGATAAATTCCCAAGTTATCGTAATAGATGATTCTCTTCTGCCGTTCTTCTGTTTCAGCAAAGTACAGTGCTTTTTCTGCTTGAAGGAAACTGTCCTGAATTCCAGCTACTCCTATTTCAGACTTTCCTGTTCCGAGTGCCAAACGAAAGTTTTGGCTGATCTGACCGCTAATACCGTTATAGTACTGATTAGCCATATGCCTAAGTTGTTGATCAGATGTATTAGGCAGAATGATACAAATTCCATTCCGTATTGCTCCGACAAGTGCCTGGGGATTCAATTGCTTTAGGTAATTTGTCAACCTATAGTTTTTCAGAACATGGTATTGCTTTTCTCCTGTCTCAGAGTCCAAGACACTAAAAAGGAGACAAGTATAACGTTGGTGATGCCCGATTCGATATTTGCCACCCCATTCGACAACCTGCTTTTCACGGATGGTTTCACTGAACAGCAATTCTCGCATAAAATCACTTTCATAGCGTTGTTCAATATCTAAATGTACTTTCTGTTTCAAAAATTCGAAAGAAAGCTTTGAAGCTGCTCGTTCAAGAATTGCTACATCATTAGCTAAATACTCAATGTAATGGTTCCAACTTGTAATATTTCCGAAATACTCTCCCTCAACAATGATAGGAGCAACAGCGCAAGAAACAAGTTTTTCATTTATCCTTCGCTCCAGTTTGAGAGGGCGTTTGACTATTGTGAGCTCTTTCTTTTGATGGTCAGATAGGTCCTCCAAGCCCTCTGGAATGTTAGAAGAATCTATAGTTGGCAATTCACTCTCAATAGAGACATCTGTCTTTAAAATAAAGGAGATTGTTTTTACGTATTGCCCAATTCCTTGATCTGTCAGTGATAATTCTTCCAGTAAACGAGTTGCACGGTCGAGGTCTTCTTGAAGGACGACCTTTTTATTGAATAATGCATGCATAGCCGGTGACATTAGATCCAGATAAGGCAGATGCTCGGGAATTTCAATAATCGGAAATTCTAACTCATTTCCTCGGGCGAGTAATACTTTTGGAATCTCTCCGATAAAATGCGCCGGTTTTATCCCAATGCCGGATGCCCCTGAAGCATTCAATCGTTCCAACAAGCGCAGCTGTGCTGTCAGATCATCTTTTACCGCATAAAGGGAAGTGAGCATAAACTCACCCCCCTTGGCCCATTTTGCTACTTCAGGTACTTCAAGTACGGTAATACTGTTCACTTGGCGTTTCAAACCTCTTTCACCCGCCACTAATTGGCACTCAGTAAATCCCCCTAACTTCAGCAAATCCCGCATGGTTAGTTCCATTGCTCAATTCTCCTTATCCCTTAAAAGAATTAAGCTGAAATTCTTTTTCGATTGTAGTGTAGTCTAAATCCAAAGTCTTACAATAGCGCTTAAGCTCACCAAAAAAATTGAAGTCTTCCGGAACGGGTTGATCACGGTTTTCAGAGTAAAACAGTAGAAGTTGATACAATTCGATGAATGCGTTTGTCTTATCCAATATTCTTCACAGCCTTTCTACTCTATTGACCCGTAATAGGTCCTTTGAATCTCTATATTCTATTATAGAAATCTCAGATAATAAAGAGTATTTCATATTTATTCGTTTCTTTCAAAGAAATGTGTATAAATTATTCTCTGTTCTATATCTTTTAATGACCGGTCAAAAAGCTAAATTCGAAAACCCTAAGCCCGGCAGGATCCTTACCGTTTTCATGCTAATTCACTAAAAATGCGGCCACATGGACTCTACGTAGACGTTAATCTCTACTTTTATCGCTTTAACATCAAGCCTGTCAAAGAGCTACAAAATAAAACATTGACAAAAGAAAGTTGGGAACACATTTACAGTACCTTCATTCATTACATAGGGGTTAGGATTTCTCGTTGTGCTTTGCTTAGTAGGCATATATTACCCTCCATTTGAGTAACTTTTCTTCGTAACCACTAATCCAATAGGGTAACCATTCCGAAATTTCCTGTTCCTACTCCCTCAACACCAGCGGATCTCTCACTGACTCTTGAACAACAAAAAAAGACACCTCAACAGATGTCGCCAGCCAATGTAAATGAATGCTCTTCCCTCCGCCGCGCCTTTTCGCCATACATCCGCCGGTCCGCCGCGTCAACCAATTCTGTGTAGGTGCTGCCGTCCTGAGGGAACCGGGCGGAGCCCATCGATGCACTCACAGCAACAGACCCAACCCGGACCCGTTTGGCAATGCCCAACTCCCGCCGGAGCTTGATCAAAGTCATACCTGTCTCCCTCGCCGCAGGGACTATCAGAACTGCTGGGTATCATTGCGAAATGGGAGCGTGGGGACTTCAGCGAGGCTGACAAGGATCATAACTATATCTGGGACCTGCAGGATGGGACGCTTGGAAAAGCCAGGGGGCTCTTGGGTAAAGAAGAAGAATTGAAGTTTATTGGGGAGTGGTTTTTAAACGAAGAAAAAACCGAGGTAACAAACGAAGGAAAAAGACCGGATGGGAATTAACTGTTACCCATCCGGCTTGTGAATGTTTGAACTTTAATCAAACTCCCGTCTCCGCAGCCAACTCTCCCTTCGTCTCCACCTTCAAATCCCTTACATGGTTCAACAGCGGCGCAAAGCCCTCAATCCGGCATTCCACCACATCCCCATTGTTAATCACCACCGCTCCCGGCGTCCCGGTTGAGATGATATCCCCGGGCAGCAACGTCATAACCTTGGAGTGGAACGACACGAGGTTCAGGGGATTAAATGTCATATGGTCGACGGTGTTCTTCCGGTGAACTTCACCGTTGATCATTGTCGACACTTCCAGTTTCATGAGGTCTTCCACTTCATCTGGGGTGACAAACTGCGGGCCGAAGCTGAAGAACGTATCAAAGCTCTTGGACCGGGTCAGGTACCGCGGGTTGCGCTGGAGGATGTCCTCTGCGGTCATGTCGATGATCGTCGTGTATCCGGCGATATAGTCCATCGCGTCCGCTTCTTCAACGTCCTTACAGACCTTGCCGATGATGACTCCGAGTTCTGCTTCAGCGGTCGTGCGCTCGGACTGGTGAGGAATGTTGATCGTCTCACCCGGTCCGATGATCGACGTCGTCGGTTTCATGAAACTTGCCGGTTCGGTGTTCGGAGCGATTTCACCCAGATCCGATGCGTGGTCCACGTAATTGAGTCCGATTCCCCAGATTTTCGAAGGATTGCGGTAGAGCGGCTGGTATTCAAGAGATGCTGTGTCCAACTCTCCGATCTCCCCATCCAGGATTTTCTGTTTCCCTTCCCTGTGGTACCAGTTGGTCATTTCACCGAGCTGACCGGAATCGATAATCTCAAATAACGAAGTGGCCCATTTCTTCCCCTCGGCCTTGTTCACCTCTTCAACCATCACTGCTTTCACCCCCGCAATGATGGCCGCTGTTTCATTCCCCTCAAGTTTCACTGTTGCCAGTCGCATGTTCATCCCCCCTTGTAATCTCTCTTTAAATAGTTCGCTCTAGAGAGGACTACTCCCTTCTCTCGGTTCATCTAATTTCACCACCAATTCGTTATCATTCAGCACCAGTTGGTAGTAACTCAGATCCCTCTTGGTAGGAACTCAGGTACCCCTTGGTAGGGATTCGGGTACCTGTAGGTGGGAACTGACGGAAACAGCACGCTTGCGGAATCGACCTCATACCTCCAGCCCACCTCACCGATCAAATCTCGAATCTGCCTCTCTCCCCCCCAGTCAGTAAGCCCCAGCCCCCTGATACATAAGGTAGAATTTCACCTCACACGCCCAATTGCCATTGCTTTAACAGGTTCACTCTTCTATACTTCACCAAATAAACAGAATATTGATTCTGATGGGATGGAGGAGAACGATGAATGATGTCATGAGAATCGCAAACAGTTATCCGCTATGGATTATCGCATCGTTGGTGATCGGACTTGTCTTTTTTCAGGCGTTCAAGTTTATCAGCCTCGCTACAAAGACCAGCGCTTCTGTAGGAATGTCGAAGCAGGAGGTGAAGACAGCGATCCGGGCGGGCGCCATCAGTTCGATCGGTCCTTCCTTTGCCATCATTATTATCGCGATCTCCCTCCTGTCACTGATCGGGAATCCGGTGACCCTGGTGCGGATCGGGATCATCGGTTCTGCTCCGATTGAGACGGTGGGTGCGAGTCTCGGGGCTGAGGCGGCGGGTGCTGAACTCGGGGCAGCGAGTTTTACAGCGCACGCCTTCACGAATGCGGTCTGGGTGATGTGTCTTGGAGGGCTCGGCTGGCTTTTGTTCACTGCCTTATTCACTAAATCGCTTGGGAAGGTCCAGGCGAAAACGACGAGCACTCCGAAAAATCTGGAACGGTTCAAAATCATTTCGACCGCCGCGATGATCGGCGCATTCAGTTATCTGGGCAGCGGCCAGATGATCAAGGGCTATCAGGAAGCGATTGTGTTGCTTGTCGCGTTCATGGTGATGCCGATCATTTTACAGGCAGCTAAAAAGTTCGAGATGAAGTGGCTGGTGGAATGGTCACTTGGATTGGTGATTCTCGTCGGTTTGGCTGTCGGCTACCTGTTAAGTTAACTAAGGGAGGGAAGGCTTGATGTCAGTCAGTAAGGAATTAAAAAGTTCGGTTGCGGTAAGAGGCGCCGCCCGCGAAGAGGCATTCAGCTTCACGACATTCCAGGACAAATCGCATTTCTGGGGACGCCTGACACTCTGGGGCATTATTTTATTGACCTTTTCTCTGCCGATGATCCTTTCATTTGGCCTGGGCTATCACCCCGGCTGGTCCGCCATCTTGTCCGGTTTCCTTGCCTATGCTTCCATCATTGCGGTTGTCTGGGTGGTTGAGCCGATCAGCTACTATCCGATACTGGGGGTCTCCGGGACGTATCTGGCGTTTCTGAACGGGAACATCGGAAACATGTGCCTTCCCAGCGCCTCGGTTGCACAGACGGCAGTCGGTGCGGAGCCCGGGACTGAAAAAGGAGAACTGACGGCCACCCTTGCCATAGCGGCGGCGGCCATCATCAATACATCGATTCTCGTCCTCGTCGTTCTGGGAGGATCCTATTTGATTTCTCTGCTGCCGGCCGCGTTGGTCGATACGTTCAAGTTCGTCCTCCCTGCAATTTACGGCGGTGTGATTGCCCAGTTTGCGATTCAGAAGCCGGTATGGGGACTGATCGGGATTGCATTCGGCCTCTTCGTGAATCTTGGGCCGGTTCCTCAATCCCTTCAAACCTTCTTATGCATCTTCGGGACGGTCGCAGCCTGTATACTATTAGAGAAGATAAAATCAGAAAAGGCGGGAGACAAATGACGACTTCGAACATATCGAACGAAAATCAGACGCTCAAGCAGCAATTGCTGTCCATGCTGGAAGACCGGAAGGAAGAGATGATCCAGATCCGGCGGCATCTCCACGAAAACCCTGAATTGTCCTTTAAAGAAGAGAAGACCGCAAAATACATCGAAGAATTCTACAAAGGCAAGGACGTCGAAATCCAGACAAATGTCGGAAACGGCTATGGGATCATCGTGACGATCAAGGGTGGAAAAGAAGGCAAGACAATCGGTCTGCGTGCCGATTTTGATGCGCTGCCGATTCAGGAAGAGACCGATGTTCCATTCAAATCCAAAAACCCGGGTGTCATGCACGCATGCGGCCACGACGGGCATACGGCTTACATGCTCGTATTGGCGGACTGCCTCATTCAGCTGAAGGACTCGATCAGCGGGACGATCAAGATCATCCATCAGCACGCGGAGGAAACACCGCCGGGCGGCGCAAAAAGCATCGTTGAATCCGGTGTTCTGGATGATTTGGATGCCGTGTTCGGGACCCATCTGATGCCCGCACTCTCTACAGGGGAAATCGGATACAGAAGCGGCTTTTCCATGGCTGGCAGGACGTACTTTAAGCTGGTGATCAAAGGCAAAGGCGGCCACGGTTCCTCTCCCCACCAATCCAACGACTCGATCGTTGCGGGTGCCTATTTCATCACGGCCATCCAAACCGTTGTCAGCCGCCGGTTGAATCCGTTTGAAATGGGCGTTGTGACCATCGGCTCGTTTGACGGGAAAGGCTCATTCAACGTCATCAAGGACAGCGTCGAACTCGAGGGCGACGTCCGCTATATGAATGAAGACACACAGAAAGTCATCTCGGAGGAAATCCACCGGATCACAAGAGGAATCGAGGAAGAGTTCGGGGTCGAATGCGAGCTCAACTACGTCCCGGATTACCCGCCGCTCTACAATGACCCTTCCGTCACCGCCAAAGTCGTCTCCATTTTGGAACAAGCGGATGACCCGGTCATTGAGGCCGTCAAAGAAATTCCGATTAACTCGGGTTCCGAGGATTTCGCCTACTATACCCAAAAGACCCCAGGCACGTTTTATATCATCGGATGCAAACCCAAAGGCGTGGACAAGCCCTACCTGAACCATCACCCGAAGTTCGACATTGATGAAGACGCCTTGTTGATCTCCGCCAAATCCGTTGCACATGTGGTTTGCGAGTATAGCTTTGATTAATGGAAGTACTTGGACAAAAGCAGCCCGACCGGCTGCTTTTTCCTATTCCTTAGGCGCCCGTAACCACTCGCTCTTCGAAGGTAATCACTCAGTGCTCATTCGTTTAAATCAAAAGATGGACCGCCCATATAGGACAGTCCATTTCCACGATTACTTATCTAATTCCAATGTCTCATTAATCTCCGCCGACTCTCTCTCTCCTGTAACTCATACGTTAACTGAAGAAATCACTTTCTTCTGAGTTTCTGCATTTACTTTAGCTGGTGCAGTTTCTCTAATGAACATGGAGAACAAAGTTGCCGCCAGCGCACTGAATACGCAGATCCATAGCGGTGCCTGTACACTTACTGTGTCGGCAAGGTAACCGGCGATGATTGGGGCTAGCACGCCGCCAAAAATTTCGCCTACCCCCATGATTAATCCGATTGAAAAACCGACGTATTTGGGTGGAACGGATTCTGCTGGAACGGCTGACATGAATAAAGGATGGAACCCTTGACCAGTGTGCAGCAAAAAGATTAAAATCCCCAACAGAAATACCGAGTATTCAAAGTAAAGAACGAGGAGCGGTGACATTGCGGAGAGCAGCGCAAATGTGGTCATGATCGGTTTTCTGCCAAGCTTGTCGGAGATGGCCGGGACGACAAAGCCCCAAATCATCGCAGCAACCCCGGCTGTACTCATGATAATGCTCATCGTCCCCGTTGTGAATCCTCTGATATCAACCAAATAAGTTGGCGCAAATATCGCAAAAACATTAAACCATGTGAGCGCAAAACTGCATATGACCATGGATAGCCAGACATTTCTTTCTTTAATAATGCGAAATAACTGCGCTCTGCTTTCTTTTTTTTCAACCGGGGCTTGTTTTTTCACCTCAATGCTTGTCTGTGGTTCCTTTACATACTTCCACATGACAAAGGCAACAACGAGACCAGGTATGATTGTAAAATAGAAAGCGACTCTCCAGTCAAATGCATTGGCGAGTGCTACAAGAACGATGGGAGCCAAAACACCTCCGAATAGTCCGGTTGATGTCACTTGCATGAAGCCCATATTAAAACCTCGGCGTGAGGGTGTCGATTCAATCGCCATCATGGATTGGGCGATTGGCAAAAAGGGACCTTCAAAAACACCAATTAATAGCCGAAGAATCAGCAAGGATACAAATCCGGTCGCCAATCCTTGTGCAAATGAAATGAAAGAAAAAATCACCATGAGTGTAATCATAAGTACTTTCCTCTTTGCATGTTTATCGGCGATAAAGCCGATTAACGGTCCGGACACTGCCCAGGCAATGGATACGGCTGCTCCAAGGAGACCGATTTGCATATTCGTCAGGTTAAACTCAGTTGTAATAAATGGAAATAAAAAAGTGATCGCAAGCCGGTCAAGGAAAACAAATCCCATTGCGAAAAACAGGATGATCAACAACTTATTTTCGTAGTTGAAAAAGCTTTTCTTTTCCATTTATATCACTCCTATTTTCAAATAAAAATAGCAAGCTCCTGCAGTTAACAAAGCAGTAGCTTGCTATTTTAATTCAACCTTTATACGAGTAGGCCTCTAGTCTCAACACCGTAGTGCTTCAGTGCAAATTCCGGGGAAATTAACCCTTGTTTGACTTCCTTCAAGATCAATTCTTTCGGCCGTTTCTTAGGGTCACCATAACCTCCGCCGCCACCCGCAATCTGCCTGTAAATCGTCCCTTTAGGAATATCCGAAATCAAATCTTTCATTTTGGAGCGGTATTGCTCTCCATTAGGGTATTCCAGTTCAATCAAGTTGGCTGCTCCGTCTGTTCCGCCAAGCAGACCTTTGGCTACAGAGTTTGGAGATTCGCCGTCACCAAATACGCTAAGCTGTGCGCCAGGGGAATTGATCTCGAAGACGGTTTCCACCCCGAATCCTCCACGCCACTGGCCGGCGCCGGCCGAGTCTGTCGCGTATTCATATTTTTTAAGGAATAGAGGGAGCGTAATTTCAAACATTTCCGGATCCTGAGCTGCGAGCGCACCGCCTGATGCAATCAGTCCGATATGATCGAAGCCATTCGCCTCATGTGTTCCCCCACTGCCGCCTTTTGCCCCATTCAGCAAAATATCAACAAATTGCTCGTCGGTTTCCGGATCGACACCGTTGATAATGGCACCCAACTGCGGGTTCCATCCGGCGGTTACACGTTCCGGAAGCACTTCAGAAAGTGCCATCATAACAACGGTTACAATTTGATCGCTCAGATGGTTGCCGAATCCGGAAGCTGCCGGGAACTTCGGATTCAACATCGTTCCTTCTGGGACAATAATGTCGATGCAATTGTGAATGGCATCATTGTGAGGGAAATCTTGATCACTCAACATAAAGAATCCAATCATGACGGAAGATACAGTTACTGGTAACGGAGCATTGACATATCCTTTCGTCTGCTCATGTGTGCCAGTAAAGTCAAACGTCATATGTTCATCCGTCACGTGGATGGCCACGTCAATGTTCATTTCTTTCTCGTGATCGAAGCCATCATCGTAAGTCATAATGCTGCTTCTATAGGTTCCGTTCGGAATGTCACGGATGATTTTCTTCGCGATTCTTTCTGTGGATTTGAAGATCTCCTCCACCGCATGATTGATTGTACCGATGTCATAATGGTCGACAAGCTTCAGAAATTCTCTTTCACCGACTGCACAACCGCCGATCATCGCGGTGATGTCATCGGCAACAATCGGCAGACGGACGTTACCAAAAACGAGATCCCATACGTCTCGGCGTTTTTTGCCTCGTTCAATGATTTTAAGCGGGGGAATCCGCAATCCCTCTTGCCACAAATCGGTTGCATGCGGATTATAAGAACCCGGAACAGCACCTCCGACATCAGCCTGGTGGCCGATGATCGCAGTCCAAGCAACGAGTTCACCATCCGAAAATACCGGCTTTACAACTTTCCAGTCTGAGTTTTGGTTCCCTCCTGTATACGTGTCATTATGGAGGAACACGTCTCCCGGGTGGACGTCATCTTCGAAAAATTCCACAATCGCCTTCACACCGGGTACAGTGGCATATCCGAGAATCGGAATATACTCTGTCTGCTCAATAAGCGTCCCATCTGCGGCGTATAATCCCAGCGAAAAATCCCGTCCTTCTACCAATAGGGGTGAGTGCGCACTTTTTTCGATCGTTACACCCATCTGACTGCAAATGGATTTTAGCCGGTTTGAGATCACTGACACTAGTATTTGATCCATTTCGTCACTCTCCCTTATGCCTTAATATGAAGTTGCCGTTTTTCTCTGTGGTCACTTCAAAATCGTGCGGAACGATGATAGTTGTCGTGATCAACTCAATGATTGCCGGACCCTCCAACTGACATCCTGCCCCCATCTTCTCCCCATCATATACTGGCGCATCCACCCGCTCTCTTAGAACAGGGTCATACATCGAACGCTGGTTTTTAATATACTGTGCCACATCGCCAACCGTATTTCCCACTTCTTGAATGGAGAAATCAGTATGCTTTCCTTGGCAAGATACACGGATATTCATGAGTTCCATTTCATGTCCTCTCAAATCGAAGCCGTATAACCTGTTGTGTTCATTGTGGAACAGTTCTTCTACCTGATCCTTATCGCCATCAATCAATAATTTCTGGTCAAATTCTATAGTCACCTCGAAATGTTGACCGACATAACGCAAGTCAAGCCCGATCATGATCGTCTGCTCATTGACAGGGACGCTCTCATGCAACAAGGATTCGCTGCCTTCTTTGATATCCTCTTTGACTTCTTCATGAATGGAAGAGAATTCCAAACTGCTCCATTTTGCAGGATAGCTTCTCAAGTAGTCATGTCTAAGCATCGATGACAGCATGCCGACGGCACAGAGGACGGATGAAAATCTTGGAATGATGATTTCTTTTATCCCTAACTCGTGCGCAATCATCGCGGCATGGATTGGACCTGCCCCCCCTGCGACGACCAATGGAAATTCTCTCGGATCATATCCATTTTCAATGGTGATTTCCTTGATACCGCTTGCCATATTCAGATTGGAAATTGTATAAATACCAAAAGCAGCTTCTTCATCAGACATACCTAGCGGATTAGCAATTTTTTCTTCGACCGCCTGTCTGGCTGCAGCTCTATCCAATCGCATCGATCCGCCCAGGAAGTAGTCATCGTTCAAGTAACCAAGCACTAAATTAGCATCACTGGTTGTCGGTTCTGTACCGCCTTTTTGATAACTGACCGGGCCAGGTGTCGCTCCGGCACTTTGCGGTCCGACTTTCAATAGGCCCCCGTCATCAAGGTAAGCGATACTTCCCCCACCCGACCCAATCGTGTGAATATCAGCCATCGGCAGAGAAATCGAGTTTTTATTGATCTCCCCTTCTTTTCTGATCGACACATTCCCATCCCGTACAATTGATGCCTCAAAAGATGTGCCGCCCATGTCTACTACAATCGAATGATCATATCCGCTTGATTTGGCAAATGTTCCTCCGGCGACCGGTCCTGCAGCAGGGCCTGAAAGCAATGTGGTCGCAGGAAGTTTCTTCACGGTTTCAGGGTTGCTGACACCGCCGTTTGATTGCATGATCAATAAGTTCCCCTGGAATTCTTCTGCTTCCAGTTTATCGACAAGATTGATGATATATTGGTTCAGGATGGGACCCGCATAAGCATTCATCACCGCAGTACTTGTCCGGTTGTATAGACGGACAATCGGGACTACTTCGGTCGACGTCGTTACAAATGCATCCGGAAGGTACTGTTTGATAATTTCTTTGACTTTTTCTTCGTGTTCATTGTTTGCGTACGAGTGCATGAAAGAAATTGCCACAGCTTTAACATCGTCTTCTTGCATGCTCTTTGCAATTTGGACGATCTCTGTTTCCTCAACCTCTTTGACAGCGACTCCGCCTTTGTCCATCCGCTCTGAAACTGGAATTCTCAACTCCCTCGGCACAAGGACAGGAGGAGCGACATATTTATTGTTGAATAAATTATCCCTGCTTCTGACTCCTCTTCTCATCTGCAAAACATCACGGAAACCTTCCGTAGTGAGCAGGGCAGTTTTGGCTCCATTATTCGTCAGTACTGCATTCGTCGTTACGGTTGTTCCATGGACGATCAGATCTGTTTTCGCCAGCAGATCTTTTACGGTCAAATTGAATCTGTCGGCAAATCCTTTAAGTCCGTTCATCACCCCGACAGAAGGATCCTCTACGACTGTCGAGGTTTTATTAATCATTTGCTTTTTTGACTCTGTATCCATTAAAAGCAGATCAGTGAATGTTCCGCCTACATCAATCCCGATGGCATAGCCCATTTGCTTACCCTCCTCACAAGTAAGTAATATCGTAGCTTCTTTTGCTGAGTGATTCCGCACGGTCTTCATGAATCAAAAATACATCGGCGAGGCTTGCTCCAATGGTTTCTTCCTGGTTTGAGAAGTTTGGATGGACACTGATGACCATACCAGGTTCAATCACCGCATCCGAATCCTCACGGATGATTGGGGAATCATGGTCAACACCCACTCCATGTCCATGCCAGATGCCAGGATTGACATTCAGATGTTCTGTTTTCTCTGTGATGATCCGTGCAAGTTCTGATACTTTGATGCCTGGCCGAATCGCTTCTTTAACTGCGTACATGGCTGCTACACACGCATTCCCAATCTCTTCTTCTTCCTTGGTCAGTTTACCCAGTGCAAAAAGTCCACCCTTTTCCACCCAACTTCCGTTAGGTCCGACAATTTCAGCAAAAGCTGTCAAGAGGCCGGATTGCCTTAGAGGCGTTAATGTTGGTTTTCTCAGGAAGTATGGACCATCTTCCAAGAATATCAAAGTGGAGATGGACCCATGAGCCCTAGCGACTTTATCAACTTCTGCAGCAATCTCAGCCGGTGTCTTGCCGCCCGCGATATGTTTTTCAAACTCTGCAAAGCTCAGCTCCGCAATTTCAAATGTCTCTCTGACTTGTTCATGTTCTTCTTCAAATTTAACCGCTTTCATTTCTTGGATCAGGTTTGTACCGTCAATAACATTTCCTTTTAGGTTTTCTTTAAAGTAGCTTGCTTCGGCATATGACATGAGTGAATTCAAGCCGCAAATCCCGATATTTTCGAGTTCTTTTTCATTGAGAAGCGAAGAAATTTGTTCCATAATGCCATTTTTGCTATCAACGACATCCCCAATTCCTGCATAACGCACATCTTCAATAGAACCTCTTTCTTTCGCCAAATAATAATCCGCTCTTGTTGTATAAAAAGCAATCGGTTCCTCGCCCTTTACTTTAATGACAAAGCCCGGGCGGAGAATTGGATAGTAATTTGCAAAGTAATACAAATATCCGTACTGGGTGACCATACCTCTTCCGTAAACAATCACCGCATCCAAATTTTCTTGTTCCATCCTTTTTTCCAACAGGTCAAATCTTTTCTGAACAACACCAGCTACTGCTTGCATTGAAAGTTCCCCTTTCCAAACGAGGTATTTGTTATACTCTTACTAATGGAAATGATACAACTAATCAAATAACTTTAAAATGAAAGAAAATTTACCGTTTAAAAGTTTTAATCTTTTTAAGGAGGACCCTGATGCATGAGTTTTATAGAAAGCATTGAAGTAAGATCCATTCCTCAGCAAATCTCAGATCATATCAAGCATGAAATCGTAACAGGGAGATTACGGCCAGGCGACAAACTTCCTTCACTGGACGATCTAAGTGAAAGCTTGGGAGTAAGTAAGCCTACGGTGAGGGAAGCACTACAGTCCCTTTACGAATCCGGCCTGATTACAATCATTAAAGGAAGAAACGGCGGTTACTTCATCACAGAGTCCTACCCTGATAAGTTAATGAACAGTATGTATGAAATGATTACGTTCTCCCTCACTTTTAATAAAATGCAAACGAATGACTTGCTCGAAGTGAGGAAGTTAATCGAAATACCTTGCGCCGGATTGGCTGCAGAAAGAAGAACAGAGAGTGATTTGGAAAAACTCCAGATGATGAAAAGTCAATTAAATGACTGCGGAAAACTCAGCATGCAAGAAATCCTGCAACTTGACTTGAAATTTCACATGTCCATCGCAGACTGTACACAAAACCCGCTGACAAAAACAATTATTAATGCAATAACAAAATCGTACCTGGAGTCATCCGAAGATTTTAATGATGACAATAAAATATTTATTACCGCGAACAGCATTGAAGTGATAGATGCGGTTATCGCCGGCGATGTAAAGGCAGCAGAAAGAGAAATGGACAAACATATGAATTACTTTCTGATTTTTTAATCGGCTAGGGAGCTAACTGTTGGTTTTTACTTGAATAATTAAACGGTGCCATGGGTCACTCCCATGGCACCGTTTCGTTTCTTGTTCTCCTCAATTACTTATCCAACTCCAACGTCTCATTAATCTCCGCCGACTCCGGATCCTTCCCTGTCATCCGCTTGTACATAAACGCTATGTTCTTCACAAGGCTGCCGCTCTCCCAGTATTCTGCGGCTTCTGCTTTGACTTTGATCAGGATAACATCGGGGTCGTCGTATGTGGTTTGCATGATTTTTTCGTAGGCTTTGCTCCAAAGTTCTTCTTTCTTGGACATGTCTTCGACGATTTCGGCTCGGCCGCGGACGGAGACGTAGGATTTGCCGGCGTAGGCGACGTTGACGTCTTTGTTGTGGAGGATTTCTTTGTATTTGTCGGTTTCTTTCTTGGTGAAGAACCAGAGGTCGCCGTCGAATTCGACTTCCTGTGTTTTCATTGGGCGGGAGACGAGTCCTTCATCGGATACCGTCGTTAGCATTGCGGTGTCAACGCCTTTGATCAGGTCTCGGAGTGTTTCCATTTCTTCTTGTTTCATAGAATCACCTCATTTGTGTTATAGAGGTAGATTACCCTTTCTAGTAGTTAGATATTCAGTGCCGAGGTAACCACCCGGGTGACCGGGGTAACCACTCAACCCTGGCAGCTCGTTTATCCGCTCATAGCCCATCCACTAATCGAATACAATCTATAAGGCTATGCCATAACCGGAAGGAAGGAGCCAGGTACTTGGGGTATACGGATCGTTACGAACGGGATGCGTACGGGATTATCGCGTTTTGGTTGCAGAATGATTATGACCACGGGCGGTTTTTTGACCGTGAGATCAGCCATTATGAGACGGAGTTG
The DNA here is from genome assembly GCF_000348905.1 of Bhargavaea cecembensis DSE10. Lineage (GTDB taxonomy): Bacteria > Bacillota > Bacilli > Bacillales_A > Planococcaceae > Bhargavaea > Bhargavaea cecembensis. The sequence goes on along the minus strand of NZ_AOFT01000006.1, from coordinate 113,541 downwards.
GCCCGTGCGAACCTGAACAATATCCAGCGTTTGGGGAAGGTGTATGAGAAGGCGGTTAAGAAGCAGGGCGATGTGGGCAAGTTGATTGACGAGGCGCGCCATGCGACGAAGGAGTTCCATAGTCTGCTTGCGTACACGATGGATAAGTCACTGCATTGTGAGGTCATCATCTCCACGCCGGTTTCTCTCCTGGACCATATGGTGAGGGAATCCGAGGAGTCCCAGCGGGTTTATCAATTGATCGAGAGCGGCGCTCAGATTTCCCCGTCAGATGCCATCATTCATGAATGCGTGTTTTGGATCAGGCAAATGGCCGATCACCTGGGCTATATCCGCCATTATTTAGATGTATCGAATTATGAGTTGAATTTCAGGGTGACGGAGATGATGCAGAAGTTTGAGCGTCTGCAAATGCAGGCGACAGCCCTGCAGACCATGATCCGGACCCCGAGAAATGAAACCCTGCCGGTCCTGACCCAATTTAAGAACATGATCATCAAAGAAGCCAAAAGCTTAGAGGAGTTTAAACTGGAGCTGGACGATTTGGTCAAACAATGCGCGGCTGTTACCACGTCACCTCCTGATTTATTGGAACACATCGCCCGGGAAGCCCACCATCTGTGGAGGAATCTCGAGGAAGAGATCATCACGTGAGTTTGGTGAAAACAGCTACCGACAAACCAAAAAGTGCTCAGCCATCCCCTCAACTCGCTGAGCCCCTACACGATAAAGGCAGTCAAGAACCTCTACGGGATTGCCGTCAATGCCCCATGGCAGATCAGTGCTCCGTAGCCAAAGTCAATCCGAATAACTAACAAAACCACCTGGCAACAGGTGGTTTTCATGTTCGCGGTTCGATTAGTACCAGAAGCCCTGCTCCATCCATGGGGAATATCCGCAGCGCATACAGCACGGCATCGGCATTTGAGGATATTGCCCATATGGCTGCCACTGTCCGCCTCCTGCCCCGTAACTGTCCCCCTGTTGCCATGAAAAAGACGGAACAGCGTAGACCGGACCCATATTATCCATAAATTGATCCTGAACAAACAGAGCCGGCTGTTCTTCATACATAGAGTCCTGATCATGTTCAAACGGTCCATCCATATACGGAATGGAAAGATCCGGACCAACATGCCACTTCACATCATCTTGCTCCGCCGACCATTGACCGTAATTGCCAGTCATCTTCATTCCCCCTTCCTAAACCTCCCCTCATCTTATTCATTGGGTGGGGGTTCGGTTATAAGACCTTGGGGTGTCACCTTTGATTCAAGGGTAAGCTTGTTAAAAAGGAAATACTCCCCGTATGGTCAGGTATACTTCAGAGAGATTACTAACTCCGAGGCTTACTTCTCAGTCTCTACCATCTTCATTCGTACTCACCACCAACAACACGACCGGCTTGTCTGTCTCGTTATACCATGTGTGTTCTTTCGTTGAATCGATATGAAGTGATTCGTGTGGATAAAGGATTTCTTCGTGCCCTTCGAGCATCACTTTCAGCTCCCCCTCTAGCACATATACAAACTCCTCACCTTGGTGGGAATAGGGGGCGGTTTGGGATTCGCCTGCCTTAAGTTCGATTCGGGCGGGAGTGAATTTTGGTTGGTCAAGGTCTCCCGCCAGGCTGGTGTATGTGAAGTTGGGTTGGTCGGCGCTTTTCTTCAGGGACCTCTTTTTAATCGGAGTGTCTTCTTCAGGTTCGAAGAAGAAATTGACACTCACACCGAGGGCTTCCGCGATTTTACGGAGCGAGGTGAATGTAACGGTGCTGATTCCGCGTTCGACTTGCGATAGGAAGCTCACTGACAGTCCGCTTTTTTCACTTAGTTCCCGCAAAGTCATTTTTCTTTCTTTGCGAATCCGCTTGAATTCTTCCCCGATTTGGTTATCCATGACTCCTCACTCCTGATTCGTTATCCGCTTCTTTCCATACTATTCTATCATCACGTTTCTAAATTTTGTCTCAGTGCAATAAAATCCCAGAGCGTATTTACACTCTGGGATCCTATCTGTCATTGAGTAACCTTTAGTTCTCCAAGTTCCTGCATATGCCTCGTCAGTCTCTCTTCTTCCTCACCAGTGAGTCCCAGCCGTGGTTTTCGTGGTGGTCCTCCAGCGAGCCCCTTTAGTTCCATAGCTCGCTTGACGATCTGCACATATTTGCCCGAGCCTTCGAGGAAGTTACAGAGCGGCAATAATCGGTCATAGGCTTCCCACGCCTTTTCCAAATCCCCCGCTTCAAATGAGGCAAATAACTCTTTTGCTGTGCGGGGAGCGATGTTGCCGGCCACTGAAATCCAGCCTACTGCCCCAACGAGGAACGATTCAAGCACCATATCGTCTGCTCCGCAGAACGTCTTGATGAATCCTTTGCCTTGCCGTGAAATATCCCGGACTTTCCGGATTTCCCCGCTTGATTCTTTGATATGAGTAATGTTGCCTACGTCTCTTCCGACCTGAAGAATGGTTTCAACTGAGATGTCTACTCCACTCGTAGACGGATTGTTGTAGATCATGACCGGGAAGGAGACTGCCTTTGCAACTGCCTTGAAGTGTTGGTAGATTTCTTCTTCTTTCGGATGGGCATAGTAAGAGTTGATCAGCAATGCACCATCCGCACCCGCTTCCTCAGCCTGGCGGGTGTATTCAATCGCATCGGCCGTTGTTTCAGCCGCTGTACCGACAATAAGCGGCAGGCGTCCATTCACTTGCTTGACTGCGACTTCCACTGCCTTAAACCGTTCATCCTTAGTCAAACTGACAAATTCTCCTGTACTGCCATTGATGGCAAGACCATCAACCCCTTCTCCGATGTAATACTCGATGTTCTCTGCAAAGCCTTCCCAGTCAATGCTTCCATCCTCGTTCATTGGTGTAACGAGCACTGGATAAACTCCCTTAAATTCTTCCATCTCTAATACCTCCATTAAATTTATTTACTTAGCAATTCAGGCAGCCATGTTGCCAACTGCGGGAATACAATCAGCAGAATGGCCGCGATTAGCTGAATAATGATAAACGGCACGGTTGCGCGGTAGATCTTGCCGATGGTGACTTTCTCACCAACTGCGCTCTTCAAGTAAAAAATTGCAAAGCCGAATGGCGGTGTCAGGAATGCCATCTGCAGAACGACCATGAAAATGATTGCCCACCAAAGCGGATCAAATCCTGCATTGACGACGACCGGCGTAATGATCGGTGTGGCGAGCATGATAAGTGCCATCGTTTCCAGAAACATCCCGAGCACAATGATGAATGCAAGGGCGAAGAAGAGAATTCCCCATTTGCCCCCCGGTGCATTGGCTGCCATCTCGGAAACAAATTGATTGCCCCCAACTCCGGAGAAGACCGCGCTGAAGACTGCTGCACCAATCAAAATCCATCCGACCATCCCGGTCATCTTCATGGATTCATAGATGGATTCTTTCATTTTCGTCCAGCTCAACCGCTTGGAGATGACACCGATGATGACCGTGCCCAGCACTCCAACTGCCGCCCCTTCGGTCGGTGTTGCTGCTCCCGTGAAAATAGAACCGAGTACGAGGATGATAAGAAGCATCGGCAGAAAGATGGATTTCAGCGAAGCAAACTTTTCCTCGGTTGTGGCGCGATCCTCTTTAGCAAGAGCCGGTGCCACGTCTTCTTTCCGGTAGGCCTGGAAGAGAATGTATGCAATGAACAGCAGAATCAACATCATTCCGGCACTGAGCCCGCCTGCAAACAAACTGGAAACCGAAACACCTGTAATGGCACCGTAAACGACCATGTTCAGGCTCGGAGGAATCAGCTGGCCGAGTGTCCCGCCGGCCATAATCGACCCAAGGCTCAGCGTTTCGTTGTATCTGTATCTCATCATCTGTGGAAGTGCGATCAGGCCGAGCCCGATTACACCCGCCGCAACGACGCCGGAGATTGCCCCGATAATGGCTCCGACGACGATGGCCGTGATGGCGAGGCCACCGCGCAAACCTCCGGACCATTTATACACAGCGTCGAAAAGCTCAGAGATAATGTTAGTCTTTTCAAGCAGCACCGACATGAGGATAAACAATGGAATGGCAATGAGCGTGAAGTTGTTCATGATTCCCCATGTGGCACTTGTCAGCAGCGCCGTACTGTCAATCCCCCACATCATCAGGGCAAATAAAATCCCGGTTGAAGCGAGTGAAAACGCAATCGGTACGCCGAGGAACAGGAGAAGCAGCAACAGAACAAACATGGCAATCGGCGCGTATTCAAAGATGAGCATCATCTTGCATCACCTCCGCGCCATACTTTATAGATCTCCACCCATGCCTGAAGCCAGATTAGCAGGCCCCCGATGGGGATAAACCATTTAAACCACCAGATTTGAGGGTTAAATGAACTCTGATGAGAAGACCGTTCCATGATTTTCGTCGATTCGATTGCTGAATCCAACCCCTTAAACACCAAGAATGCGCTTACAAGTAAGACAATCAAAAGCCCAAAAGTGGTCAAAATACGTCCCCATTGTTCAGATACATACTTCTGGATGATATCGACGGCAATATGCCCCTTGACCCTCAACGTGTCTGCTCCTGAAAGCAAGATCATCATCCCGAACAGGAATATTGGGACTTCAAAACCCCAGTCAGGGGCATTTGAGAAGAATCTCCGGAGAATGACGGTATAGACGATGACTAGTGTTAACGGGATCATCAAGAACCCAGCCAATTTCCCCATAAGTGCTGACAAAGTCTCGATCCCTCTTAATAGTACGTTCATCTGATCACCGCCTTATTCCCCATAGCCCAAGATTTTCGCTTCTTCCGTGTATCCCAATTCCGCGAGAACCTTCGCATACTCTTCCACATACTCCCTGCTCAAATCACTTTTTTCCTTATAATCATTGAGCAGTTCAAAGCCGAGCCGGCGCATCTCCTCGACATCTTCCTCTGGAAGCTGAATGAACTCGATGTCCGTGTTTTCCTCCCACTCTTTCATGGCCTTCCGACTTTCCACGCCGTATGCAATAGCCGATTCGTACCGTACTTTGTCACGGGCAACATACAATGCCGCTTTCAGATCATCTGGCAGTTCATCCCATGCCTTTGGGTTTACAATCAATTCTTTGTCTGTACTCGGACCTACATGCAGAGCCGGTTCAACTACGTATTTCGTGACCTCATCCAGCCCCATTTCTCCGTTGACGAGATAGTCATTGAACTCTGCCGCGTCAACAGTGCCGAGTTGCAAACCTGTATAGATTTCCGGCGCTGACAACGAGATGGCCGATGCACCAAGTTTCCCGTAATATAAGCTCGCAACACCTGCAGCCCGAATGTTTTTCCCTTTGAAATCCTGGAGAGAACGAATAGGCACCTTTGACATGAGGATTTCTTCGGGGGCATAGTCAAAAGCCCCCAAATTTTTGATGCCGTGCTTCTCATAAGCCTTATCTATAATCGGCTGAAGTTGATCAGAACGATAGAAGTGTTCATCGAAATTCGCAATTGGATCTCCGGGAATTGTGCCTCCCCCAAGCGCAAACACCGGATCCTTTCCTGTCCAGAAGCCTGTGTAAACAGCCGCCAGCTCCACCACGCCGTTCTTCACCATATCAAACGTCTCATCATTCGGGAAAAGAACATTGGCACCGAACGGTTCGATGATCAGGCGCCCCCCTGTAATGTCTTCCACCGCTTTGACGAACGGGACGACCGTTCCTTCATATCTTGCTGTGCCAGGAATCTGGTGAGTCACCATCCTCCACTTGTAGACTCTGGCTTCCCCCTCCGGAATCGTCTGATAGGATTGACACGCACTCAAAAGCAATATAGCCACCAAAAACAGAAGTCCCCATACCTTCTTTTTCATCCAACCAGCCCCCTTTTGATTCTGTTAGACGAACTTTCAGTCCTCGATTAGACTGAATATTAGTTATATTATTTCACCATATGCGTAAAGTCAATAAATATTTCACTGTGAGTGAAATTAATTCCGTTTAGAGCCGTATATGGCTTTTCCTCTTAGGGACATCGATTGGCTAATTTGCACGTCTTTGAGGTGTTTCTGATCCTCAGATCGGTGTAGTGGAATCATTGTCTGAATGCAGGATGACTTCTGGTTGAAGACTCTTTAAGAGCCTCCTCAAACGTGTCCAACGTACATGTTGTGTCCGGTACATGATGGAAAGGCTGTTCTTCAGTCCATGGCCGAGAATGCCTTGGTTGCAAGATGAGGGTGATCAGAGCAATGGCGGATGACTTTCAGGTACAAGATGTAGAAACTCGCATGCACGTCTGTTAGATGATCACTTTAAAAAGCACGTATTCATGAGCTCAAATCCATTTCATATTCGTAGCCCAAGGTGAATGTTTTAGCCACTGCCCGCATGGTCTGCCAGGACCATGCGGGCAGTGGCTTTTTCTTTTCGTTTTTGAAGAATGCCTTGCGGCATTGCTTCTAGGTAACCATTTACCTGTGCCAGATAAACACTCACCCCGGATTCGTTAAGATTCAGACACCGGAGGTAGTAGCTCGGACGGGTGCAGGTAGGAACTCGGGTGCCCCTTGGTAGGAATTCGAGAGCAATTGGGAAGAACTCATTCGCCTACTGTTTGTTAACTGTGTCATTTGTAACCCAATCATTGGTGGTTCCCCTGCTCCCCCGCTCAATTCACGTCTTTCTGTCCATTTTCATCAGCTAGTTTTCGTGTTAAAGATAGAGGGTACGGGGTGAAACGTGTCGATTGCTGACGAAGTGGGAGGTTTTCAGATGATCCGGTTATCGAATATCAGTAAGTCCTATCGGTCGGCTGCGGGTAGGGAGTCGGTTTTGGAGGGACTGGATTTTGAGCTTGATGAGGGTGAGTATGTGGCGATTATGGGGGCTTCGGGTACGGGGAAGAGTACGTTGATGAATATCCTTGGGACGCTGGAGCGGCCGAATGGCGGTGAGTACATATTTCGTGATAAGAAGGTTCATCGGATGGGGAATGGGAAGCTGACGCTCTTGCGGAACGAGGAGATCGGGTTTGTGTTCCAGAATTATCAGCTGATCCCAAATCTGTCTGTGTATCAGAATGTGCTCCTCCCCCTCTCATATCAGCGGAAGTGGCAGTCGAAAAAGCGGGCTCGGGTCAAAAGAGCGCTCGCCATGGTAGGACTCGAGGGAAAGCTGAAGGCGAAGCCGCATCAGCTTTCGGGCGGGCAGAAGCAGCGTGTGGCGATTGCGCGTGCGATTGTGAATGAGCCTTCCTTGCTTCTGGCGGATGAGCCGACTGGGAGTTTGGATGAGAAGACGACGGAGTCAATCCTGGAGATTTTCGACGAGCTGCATCAGCGCGGGGTGACGATCATCCTAATCACCCATGATCCGGAAGTGGCGAAACGGGCGGAACGAATTCTGTATTTAAAAGGCGGACAGATAAAGGAGCAAGCTTATGAGACTGTTCAAAGCCTTTAAGATGGCGCTTCTCGGGATTTGGAGCAATAAGTTCCGTGTGCTGCTGTCGATCTTCGGCGTGGTCATCGGTGTATTTGCCGTCATCGCCCTTTCCGCCATTTCCTTGGGTGTCAAGGATACGGTGATGAAGCAGATGGGCGGTCTCGGCGCGGAACAGATCATGGTCATGCCTGGGCGTGTTCTGAAGGACGAAGGCGGAGCCCATAATTTCCTCAGCGGCGTGTCCGGTACGCCAAGCACATTGACCAATACCGACGCCGAGGAGATCGGGAAACTGGAATCCGTCAAGTCTGTGACCCCTATGCTGGAAACGGTAGGCCGCATCCAGTACGACAATGGAAACGGAGAGCCGACCACGGTGGAAGGCATGCTCGTGGGTACGAGTGAATCCTACCAGGAAGTCTTACATACGACCCTTGAAGAAGGGCGATTTTTCACGAATGACGAAGGGGCCAATAAAAACCGGGTAGTCGTGCTCGGGAGCGGAATCCACGCTTCCCTCCTCAATCAGAAACAGGAACTGCCCGAAACAGATCCGGCACAGCAGGCAGTACCAAAGAAAGCCTGGTGGCAGAAGCTCTTGGATAGACTGACCGGCTCATCTGTCAGTGCCGCAGAAGCACCGGCTGAAGGAGAAAGCCTGGTCGGTAAGGAAGTCACCATCCAGGGAGAAAGCTTTACCGTCATCGGCGTTCTGGAATCCGAAGCCACACTCGGCATGACATCCGATAACAGCATACTCATGCCGGTCCAAACTGCACTCGAGGTGACCAGCACGGAAAACCTGACGAGCATTTATGTCAAAGCGGACTCGATCGACAACCTGGCTCAGGCGGAAAAAGACGTGCATGGAGCAGTTGGAATCAACCATCCCGAAACCGACTTCAGTACGGTCAAGCAAACCGAGATGCTGGATGCCATCGACACGGTCACCAGAATCCTGCAGGTCATGCTGATCGGCATCACGACCACCGCACTCGTCATCAGCGGCGCAGGTATCATGAACGTGATGGTGATGTCTGTCCGGGAACGGACCCGGGAAATCGGGATTCGTAAAGCATTGGGCGCCTCTACTATTGAGATCTTATTCCAATTTCTCTTTGAAACCATCCTTCTCTGCCTGGCAGGAGGAATCATAGGACTGTTGCTCGGATATGGATTTGTCACATGGTGGAACGAATCCATCACAATCTTCCCACTTGTTCTGCCTATGTGGGTTGTTCAGCTAGCACTTGGATCTTCTATTCTAATTGGCATTGTCTGTGGGGTTTATCCGGCGATTAAGGCAGCTAGGTTGCAGCCTAGTCGGGCGTTGCGGTTTGAATAGATAGCCCCACCAGTAACCACTCCCCCGCGAGTTCTAAGATACTCAAAAATAAGGGACCGAAGAGAAAACGCTGTTTCTCTTCGGTCCCTTTTATGCTTATAAATGCTTCTCCAAAACATCCGCAATCCGTTTACTAGCAAAACCATCTCCATAAGGGTTACTCGCCCTACTCATCTTTGCATATTTTTCTTCATCCTCTAGCAGTTGCTTAAAGGTGTTATAAATTGTCTCTTCATCAGTTCCAACTAACTTAAGTGTCCCTGCAGCAATGCCTTCCGGGCGTTCTGTAGTATCACGCATAACCAGAACGGGCTTACCAAGGCTCGGGGCTTCTTCCTGGATGCCGCCGCTATCTGTAAGTATCATATAGGACTGTGCAAGGAAGTTATGGAAGTCCAGTACCTCTAGTGGCTCAATAATTCTTACCCTATCGGAGTCTCCCAAGATTTCGTTGGCCGCTTCCCTTACAACCGGATTCATATGGATTGGATAGATCGCCTTAATATCCGAATGTTCATCGATAATCCGCTTAATTGCACGGAACATGTTTCTCATCGGCTCGCCGAGATTCTCACGGCGGTGTGCGGTAATCATAATTAATCGGCTATCCGATGCCCATTCGAGCTGCTTATGACGGTAATCTTCTAGAACAGTCGTCTTAAGAGCGTCAATTGCTGTGTTACCCGTGACATAGATGTCTTCCGCGTTCTTCCCTTCCTTCACTAGGTTTTCCTTGGAGGTTTCTGTAGGAGCGAAGTGGTACTTAGCCACAAGTCCGACTGCCTGTCGGTTGAACTCTTCAGGGTATGGCGAATAAATATTATATGTACGCAGGCCCGCCTCGACATGGCCGACTGGGATTTGCAGGTAGAAGCATGCTAATGAAGTCACGAACGTTGTAGACGTGTCTCCATGCACCAAGACCACATCCGGCTTCACTTCCTCAAGGACAGCTTTCATCTTTTCTAGAATATTGATGGTTACATCAAAGAGACTTTGCTTTGCCTTCATGATGGATAGATCATAGTCCGGTTGGACGTCAAATGCATGTAATACCTGATCAAGCATTTCGCGGTGTTGTCCGGTTACACAAACAATTGTCTTTAGCGCTTCTCTTGTTTTTAGTTCTTTTACTAAGGGGCACATTTTTATTGCTTCAGGTCTAGTTCCGAAAACTATTAATACTGTTTTCTTCATAATGTATCTCCAATCTCTTATTAAGTCTTAAATAAAAATAATCAGCCCTTTCAAACACGCTTTTCGGTATTGCGATATAAAGGTTTAAACTCATAATATATTATGTTGTTTGTAAAACTTCTTTACTTTAGGCTCTTTTAACAATGGAGTATGAACCTGCAACAAATTCACATCGGGTACGTTATTGCCTTCTAGTATAGCAAAGCCTTTGTCAAGCAAAACAACATCCCACCCCACGTACTTTATATAAGGATATGAAGACGCCGCTCTCAAGATGCCCTTCTTTATTTCATTCCACATTGGAATAACCTTGCCTTCTATTTGCTCTCCAGACTCTGGATGCTTATCATACCACATTAGTTTTTCATTAAATGGAAATGAAACACCTTTTCCTAGTTCACCTGTTTCGAGATTAATCCTTGCATTTAACCCCCCAGCAGTCCAATTATCAACTGGAGAAGATTTAGAATTTCCTATTCTTTGCACAGCTATCGGTATAAAAGCTTCTTGAGTTTCTTCATCAACCATTGTAACGATCCTCAATGTATTGGTAGTACTTGGATAAAACGCATTTGCAAATTCGCCTTGTATTAGGTATTCGCTCATAAAATAATCATCCATACTGTACACCAACTCTTCAATTTGCTGAGGCAGGACTTCACTCGAATTTAAGTAATACTTTTTTTCGATACGCTTCAGAATAAAAATTCCCTTTCCCCCATCCCCTCTCGCAGGCTTAAAAACACAAGCTTGATTTTCCTCGAGGAAGGAAAAGATATCCGAAATTGTTTTTATTGAATGCTTGCTGTCAAGTGAAGAAATTTTACCCTTTGATATAAAAGCATAGCTTATTGGTACTTTAAAATGGTATTTATACATAGCTTCAAAGACTACCTTATCCTTTAAAATAAAAGAATAAGGAGAATTAAGGTACATAGTTTTATATCGTGAACGGTCTGAAAGATAGTCTTTATAATCGTTCGTATTTAGATTGTATATATATTCAGATTCGCTCAAAAACCCTTTTGACATCCACTTAATTCTTTTAACAAAATTTGTTCGTAATCGTGAATTTTTTTCCTTAAGATAAAAGTTTCTGTGAACATTTGCTGCTTTTGCCAAGGACAAGAACTTCTTTTTTATGGACATCATTAATCCTCCATTTAATGTATATTACTCCTCATATATTATTACTTTTTTTATTTATCAAACCAAAAATAAAAACAATTTCCTTTTTATAAAACATGCACAGCATAAAAATTAATATAACACCGAAAATATATGTGAATAATTCTAATGGCCATATTATATTTACTAATGCAAATACAGTCAGAAGTCCAATAAAAAAGTACACTTTCTTTAGTCCAAAATCCACCTTATAGTATCTTAATGAAATATGCGTTCTTAAAGAAAAGAATACGATATATGATAGACCCGTAGAAATTGCTGCTCCAACTGCACCAAAATCCGGAACTAATAAAGCATTTCCAATTATATTAAAAACGCATGAAATTAGTGCTATTAATATATGCCAATGAGTTTTTTTATAAAAATTTATTCCTATCACAGTAGTTTCTGACAATGTGTACATAATAGGCATGAAAACTAAAAACGGTATAACTACTTTAGCCGCATTGTAATCAACGCCCAATAGAAATATTATTAAATCTTTTAGGAGGATAATTATTATTGCAATAAAAAACAGTACGAATGCTAACGCCTTGCTTATTTTAGAAAAGAAATTAAAATCAAGCGGAGAATCTTGAAATCTTTGGAAACTAACCGGGGCCCAAAAGGTTGTAAAAGCAGACTCTATAACTTTTAATAAGGCAACAATTTGAAATGCAGCTGTGTATATGCCCAATTCTTCAAAATTAGCCCAATATCTAATAGCAAATCTATCGAAGGATTGAAACAGCCAGGTAATTAATATTGTAATCATTAAGGGAAAACTATATATTAATATTTCCTTTTGAGAATGCAATGCTATTTTGCTGTGTTTCAGCAAAGATTTACACCAAAAAGCTTTCTCTTTAAATATCGCAAGAAATGTAGCTAATATTAATGCGAAAGAAAAAGCATAGATAAGAAGCTTATAATCTGCAGTAAAGAAAATAATAAAAAGAATAATTAACAACAAATTGAGGGATCTATTAACTACAGTAACAATAGAGTAAAGTATTCCTTTTTGCTCCATCCGTATGACTAATAATGCAAATCTGAATAATACTTGGAATAATATGCTTATTATAAGAATCCAAACAACCTGTTCTTCTATTTCGCCAAAGAGCAATAAACTGATTTTTTCCTTAAAAATAATAATGAAGAAAACAAAAAACACAGTTAAAATTACAGGCATTTTCAGTGTATTTATAAATAAAGTGGTTCTATTCTTTTCTTCTTCTTCATAGTAAAATCTAACAAAAGCTTGGTCTGTCCCAAATATAATTAATATCATTATTAAGTTAACCGCTAAAGTAAACATGGAAAATTTACCGAAGTCTGTAGGGGGGAAAATCCTTGTACTTATAATTGTAGTAATTGCACCTACTATTAAAGCTAATCCACTTCCTAAGAAATACGTTAAGAATTTCGATAAAAGTTTGTTCATATACATTCTTCCAACAAGAAATGAAAACTCGTCGGAAATTCCACTCACCTTTTAATTATTTCTTGGAAGAGCTTAATCTCTTCTTCAATTGTATGTTCCGAGAAATATTTTGTATTTTTTTCTTTAATTTGAGGAAATCTTTCTAAGATAGTTCCGAGATTTATTTTAGGATTATCATTATTAATAAAAGAAACATTTTCAAATCCCAAAAATACTTCTCTGCATATTGAGATATCTGAGGTAATGACAGGAATCCCAAATGTAGCGAATTCACAAGCCATAACTCCCTGAGAATCCACTCTTGTTGGAATTAAAGCAGATCTTGACCTATTTAAATAATTAATAATTTCAGAGTGGGAAAGATTTTTCTTAATTAAAGTTAGATTATCCGGTTTTGAATTATGTTCGAAGAATTTACCTTTTCCGATTACACAAAATTTATAATCGGGGTTATTTAACGCCAAATTTCTAACTATGTCTATCCCGTATTTCGAACCATCTAAGTTGCTACGTATTGTGATAAAGTCATAAAACTTTTGGGTTTCACTTTCAAAGGATTCTTTCTCGAAGGTTTCCCCAACACAATTGTAAATAACATGACTTCTGCCAGCTAAAGTTTCCCGGGGTACCTTCACATACTTGTAAAACATCTCAAGCATCCATTCACTTACAAATACAAATTGAGATTTGTGTGATATTTTAATAAAGAAAGACCTCCAAATCTTCAACTTAAAGTAATCATATATCTTCCTTTCAATGGAATGATATTGAGATTTCTTTTTAAGGTATTTATATGGTTGTGGATAAATCTCTGATGTTTTTAAGACTTCGTGACCGTGGAAGAAAAAGACTATATCAGAAAACAAATAATGATACTTCTTAATAAATTTATAATGATTTTTTATATTAGGTGCATGTGAAACTAGGATATCACTCTTAAAGAAATCAGGATTTTCAGTAAAATTTTCGAATGTATAGACCTGGATATCTTCATAAGTATAGTTTTGTTTCGCTTTAAATGAAATGACTTTAACATCAATACCGGATTGTTTATACCAATTATTTCTACTATGGATATAATGTAAAGAAACCCTTCCTACCTCTGAGTAATCCTCTGCAATAACCAAAATCTTCATATTATAAGCTCCAATAAATAAAACTATTCTGTGTAAGTTTTTTTCTATCATGAATTCCTTTTATATCAATAAAGACTTTTCTTGTTTCACGTTTATAAAAATCATTAAAATCACTTATTGTAAGTTTTTGAAATTCATCATGTCCTACAGCTAAAATAATGCTATCTAGATTTTTCAAATCATCTTTATGAGCTAGCTTAATACCATATTCCCTTTCTACTTCTACCGGGTTTGCCCATGGATCATATACAATTATATTAACCCCTAATTCTTTCAAATCATTTATTATGTCTATCACTTTAGTATTTCTTACATCAGGACAATTTTCTTTAAACGTAATACCTAATAAACCAATACTTGATCCTTTTATTGGAATATCTGCTTTTATCATTTCTTTAATTACACTTGAGGACACGAACTTAGGCATATCATCATTAATCTTGCGACCAGCCGTAATAATTTGCGAATGGTAACCTAACTGTTCTGCTTTATAAATAAAATAGTATGGGTCTACCCCTATACAATGCCCCCCTACTAAACCTGGTTTAAAGTCGAGGAAATTCCACTTTGTTCCTGCTGCTTTTAATACTTCTTTAGTATCTATATTCATTCGATTGAACACTAGTGATAATTCGTTCATAAAAGCTATATTTATATCTCGTTGAGAGTTTTCAATGACTTTTGCTGCTTCTGCAACTTTAATTGACTCCGCTTTATGAATTCCAGCTTTAATTATTTCACCATAAACTTTTGCAATGAGCGAAAGTGCTTGATCATCAGAACCAGAGACTACCTTTTTAATCTTTGTTAATGTATTTTTTTTGTCACCTGGATTTATTCTTTCTGGTGAATAACCAACTTTAAATTGTTTGCCAAATTTCAAGCCTGATTCCTTCTCTAATATAGGAATGCAAACCTCCTCCGTTGTACCCGGATAAACAGTTGATTCATATACTACGATTGCACCCTCATTTAAGTTGCGACCTATAACTTCGCTCGCACTAATTACTGGTTTTAAATCAGGAGTTTTATCAGAATTAATCGGAGTTGGTACTGAAACTATATGAAAATCAGCTTGTTTTAACTCCTCTTCATTAGTTGTGAAGCGCATGGAAGTTTGTTTAACTTCGGTATCGCCCACTTCCTGTGTAATGTCAATGCCATTAAGGTATTTTTGGATTTTCTCAGAGTTATTATCGTATCCTATTACCTTAAATTTCTTTGCTAATTCAATTGCTAATGGCAATCCTACATAGCCCAATCCTATTATTGATATTATCTTTTCTTGTTTAATCAAATTCTCGTAATTAATCATTATTTGCTCCTTACTTCTTTCACTATGGTTGTTAAATGCAATGAAAGTTTTTGATAAACTTCTTCAGCATTAAATTTATCTTGGTATAATTGCTCTGCATTCTTTTTCATCGCGCATAATTTTTGAGAGTTATTTTTAAACTCAATAATATATTTTGCTAATTCTTCCGAGGTTCGGTATCTCCTTCCGCAATTATATTTTTCTGCCAAGTCCTCCATAATCCCATCTACACTCATGAGAATAGGCAAAGATGCCGAAAGGTATTCCCCAAACTTATTTGGCGTATTCTTAGTAAAGTTAATACTATTTTTGTATGGTGCTATACCAAGATCTGAGTTTGATAAAAGAGAGTAAATTTGTTTTTCCTCAATCCAACCAGGAAAAATAATGTTTTCTGTATCTTTAGTATTGCTTTTAATTCGATCTAAAGATTCTCCAGTACCACATAAAACAAATTTCAATCCCTTGATGTGAGAGAGTTTTCTTGCAGCTTCAATAACAGGCTCTAGCACGAATTGCCTACCAAAGTTCCCCAAGAAGGTAACTATAAAATCATCTTTTTTGAGTCCATATTGGCCCCAATAATCTTCAAATCTATTTTTATACTTATTATAATCTGGTTGTTTATACGAAGTATAAAAAACATCGTCATATTTTCTCTTTTGTATTTTTGCTAAGTTCAGTCCATATTCTAAAAAGCCTGGAGTTACACCGATTATAGAGGTGGATTTTCTTAATGTGCTAATTAATCTCTTTTCGGAATACTTGACGTACGGTATGATAAGTTTTTTCTTCCAACCATTAAAGGCTTCATAATATATTTCTGGCCACAGATCTCTTATATCTATTACTGTTGGGATATTGTTCTTTTCCCCAAACTCGACCACACTTTTAGAGAGTTGTAAAGGTGCCATTGTCGCAATTATTACATCAGGTTTCTTGAGACTTTCTGCCTTAATATTAAACTTTTCACTTAATTCTCTCTGATTCATTATTCTTTGTAAGGATATATTCCTTTTATACCCTTTAGTTTTTAATAGATGGATAGTATACATATCATTAATTGCTATATCTTTATTCTGCAAACTTCTATGTTCTTTTTTATAATGATGAAAAGAGGAACTAAACCAATGAACGTCATGGCCCAATTTATTTAATACATCCGCCAATAACCCCATCCTTCTAAGTCGTGGTTTTCCAGGATCAATAGGTAGTGGTTCTCCAGATGAAACTATCCATATATTCAATAAGAACTTCCTTTCCTTCTATTCAATTTCGATGTGTAATAAAGATACCGCTTTATCACATTTCTCTATTGCAGATTGGTTATCTTCACTCTGCGATATAATAAAACCGAGTCTATCAGTGCTATTCTCTAAATCCTTTCCGCCTATTACTTTGTCTCCTTTTTTCTTTGTTACGGTGATTTGCTTAATCCCTTCAATCATCCTAGCTTTGTTAAGATTATAAATTCCTTTAAGGGTTCCAGTGTCCTTTGGATAAAAATATTTTATAGCTGCACCACCGTTCTTAGTAAACGTTAATTTCGGTTGGTTACCCAAAGATATATCAATCGTAGCTTTTACTATATCAATACCAGTTGATAAGGGAACTAAATGCGTGGAAATATTATCTCCCCCAAGCCTTGCTCCAACTTCAACTATTTTAGGTCCTTCACTAGTTATAATTATTTCAATATGTGCGGGTCCATTATATATGCCTAATGCTTTAATAGAGGCTTTTGATATTTCCTCCACTTTTTTTATAATCTCAATCGATAAAATACTTGGTTGAGAGTGACCAACTTCAACAAAATTAGGTGCGCCAGTAGTAACTTTGTCAGTGATAGCAAGTACAGATACATGGCCATTCATACTTATGGTTTCAACACTAATTTCTGGACCAATCATAAATTCCTCAACAATTACCTCTTTTGCAACTGAAAAAGATAAACTCTTGTGGAACGCTGCTTTTTTTGTTTCCACATCGTCCTTTTGATGGATTTTAGTAACGCCCCTACTGCCCGAACTGTCAGCTGGTTTTACTATGATGTCATCATTGAAGTCATTTAACAACTCCAGAAATTCTGAAACGGTTTTAGCCTTCTTAAAATTCGGAACAGGTATACTTTTGTTGTTTAAAGCTTCTCGCATTAGATATTTGTTTGTTGTTAACTCTGCTGTTTCTATTGATACTCCAGTTAAATTAAGTTCATTAACCACAGCTGCTACACTTCTCATAGGCAAATCACTTGCTAATGTTATTATTCCATCAATTTTATAATATTTAGCGGCCTCTATCACTGAGGGAATTTCATTTGTACTTTTATTAACAAAGATATCAGCTTCTGTTGATCCAATTGCGTTTTTGTCTATATCAACAGCGATTACTTCTAAATTCATTTCCTTGGCCGCTCTTATAGCAGGAAGTTGTAAGATACTAGCTCCTAAAATCATAATTTTCTTTTTCATGCACTCATTCCTCATAAAAAATGTGTACTTTTTTTCCCTTTTAAAATAGTCCCTTTATTTGCAGCAACTACGGTATATGGAGGTATATCTTCGCTTAAATATGCTGCGGCACCAACTAAAGAAAAACTATCAATAGAAACATGGTCTTTTACCACACTGGCCTTTCCAAAAAAACAATTATCCTTTATTTGGACATTTCCTGCTATAGCCGCCATTCCAGAAAAAGTATTAAAGTCACCAATAATTGAATCATGAGCAATTGACACGTTATTCCATATCAGATTGCCATCTCCAATAGAAACAAAAGGACATAGAAGAGAACGCTCAAGGATAATATTACCTTCACCAATACTTTTAGCCTCTATTATTGACGACGAATGAAAGTATGAAGCAATACTATATCCTTTATTTTTACATTCTTTAAAAATTCTTTCTCTTATTTTATTCATATTTTTATAACCTATTGCCAATAAGATTTCATATTTTTGAGGAAGATATAATTTTTCAATGTAGGAGAAGTCTACTAATGGTAATCCTTCAAATAAATCTTTATCGGTTCCCTGTTTTTCCTTACAAAATGCAACTACTTTTCGAGGATCTTTATCATTATCAATATACCATTTTATTATTTTAGCAAATTGAGAATCTCCAAATATAATTAAGTCTTTCATTTTCGTCTCCAGTTCATTGGTAGATATTGTTTCTTTTTACTGTATTCTTTATTGTATAAATTATAATCTTAATATCTAAAGATAAAGAAACGTTTTCAGTATAATATATATCGTTTTCATATTTTTGTTCACTTGAAATTGAGTTTCTAAAGAAAGCTTGGCTATATCCAGTAATTCCTGGTTTGACTTTTAATCTTTTTATTTGGAATTCGTTATACTTAGTAATGGCACTCGGCAAATCAGGCCGTGGGCCTACGATACTCATATCCCCCTTTAAAACATTTAATATTTGGGGGGTTTCGTCGATGCTTGTAGATCTAATGAAACGTCCTATGGATGTTAACCGTTTGTCATCTAATGAATTATATGTGGATCCATCATTATTTCTTATATCCGGGGCGTTCACAATCATAGAACGAAATTTATACATTTTAAAAACTGCCCCATTTTCTCCTAACCTTGATGAATTATAAAAAATTGGGCCTCTGTCAGTGATATATATTGTTGGCGCAACAAAGATAAAAATCAATAGCCAAAAAGGTAACGCAAAAATCGCAACCAATATATCAAATACTCTTTTTCCGAATTTTTCATAAATATTATTCATTTGCGACATACCGCCTAAATTTACTTATAATATATTCTATTTGTTCATCACTTAATTGTGTGTGTAGAGGAAGGGTAATTTCATTCTCGTATTGTTTATATGCATTTTGATAATTTTTAATATCCATCCCCATCCTCTTGTATGCTGTTAACATAGGTAAGGGCTTATAATGAACATTACATGGAATGCCTTCTGCTGCCAATTTGTTAATAATATTATTCCTTTGTTTTTCACCGATTCCTTTTATTCGAGTTAGGTAGAGATGACCTGAAGATGAGTATAGTTCGCCATAATGTTCTATCAATTCAACATCTAAATCTTTTAATCCATAGTCAAATCTCTTAATTATTTCCTTTCTTCTACTTAATAATTCTTCATATCTCTCTAATTGAATCAGTCCAATGCTTGCGTTAATGTCAGTCATATTACATTTAAAACCCGGGTAAATAATATCATATTCCCATGCACCTATCCGCGACTTAGAAAGTGCATCTTTTGATTGACCATGTAAACTATATAGCATTAACTCATTATACATCCACTTATCATCAAGGCCGTTATCGTTTCTCCAAACAATCCCTCCACCTTCTGATGTAGTAAGATTTTTAACTGCATGGAATGAAAACACAGTGAAATCCGCAACTTGTCCGCAATTTTTACCATTTCTAACGGCACCAAATGCATGCGCAGAATCTGCAAGCACAACAATTCTTCCAAATAAGCTCTGTATGTCGTTACTTGGTTTATACTTCATTTTAACTTTTTCTACAACATCGTAAATCCTGTCATAATCACACATTTTTCCTGCTATATCCACTGGGATTATTACCTTGGTATTTGGAGTAATCACTTTTTCCAACATAGAATAATCCATTTCATATGAATTTGGAGCCGTATCTACTAATACTATTTTTGCTCCTACATGATTAATTACAGAAGCTGTAGCGGTATATGTATACGCAGTAGTAATAACTTCATCACCTGGCCCGACTCCTAATATTCTAAGAATTAGTTCCATAGCTGCCGTTGCCGAATTTAAACAAACAGCTTTTTTGACTCCAACAAATTTAGCGATTTCATCTTCGAATTTTTTTGTTTTTGGTCCAGTTGTAATCCAGCCAGTTTTCATTGTTTTGACAACTTCTTCAATTTCTCTTTCAGTTATATCTGGCGGTGAAAATGTTATATTTTTCACTATTTATTCCTCCAAATAATGTTATTTACTTAGCCTCAATCTTGTCATTAAGAAGACTACGAAAATAATAATACAGCCTGTATATCCTATAAAAAACCCATTGTAAACAGATCCTCTTCCTGCAATCACATAAACCACACCAAACAAAACTATTAACATAGCTTTTATCACAAAACTTCTCCTATTAACAAAATTATCAACTATAGAATTCAGTATAGCCCAAAAAACACCCAAAAAAATACCAAACCACCATAAATTAGCGAATACATCACCATAAAGTGTTGGATGCATTGAAGATTTTGTATTATAAATATTATTGAGTGACGCACTGCCCATCGTTATGGCGAAATCTGGTGGTTTTAACCCAAAGGAGAGAGATGTGGGAATTGCGATTAATAACAACCTAATATAAGTATGAGCTTCGTTAAAACCAGGCCAATCATTATCAATTTCGATGAAACGGTAAAATGTATTTCTTAAACTTAGTTCACCATCTCCACTCAATAGCATAGTTATTATTTGGTTGTTAATCCCCCAAAAATCAAAATTACTCATCAATAAATAAAACCCACCATAAATTCTCAATAATCTTAAAAAGTATACTGAATATATAACTACCAATCCTGCTGTAGTAAAAAAGATCACTTGTTTTAAGGATATATTCCGTTTCTCATTGAAGACATATGGAATAATTAAAGCTATAAATAGCGGCAAAATTGTAATTCTATTACCAGTAATTAAAGAGTAGAAAAGAACCAATATAGAAGATATTACGAAAAGTTTCTTTTTACCATTTAATCGAAAAACCAATGCCACCCCAGCCGTTGCAAAAAAGAGAAGATTAGTGTATTTCAATACGTTCCCATAACCCAAATTCTGCCCAATCACATAAAAGCTACCCCAATTTGCATTAAAGATACTACCTAAGTAGAAATTAGTGTAAAGCAACAATGCAACAAACGAAGCTATTAAGCCTACAAAGAAAAATACATAAAGCAGTTTTTCCCTGCTGGGAAAATGCGAATGAGATATTTGTATAGCACTATGTTCCTTAAGAGTTATAATGTTTTTTCTTTTCTTACCAATTTTCCACAACATAAATCTTGAAAAGAGATAGATTGAATTGAATAAAATAACAAATATTGATGCTTTGATCATAACATTATAACCGTATTCCATTTGATTAAAAACCACGGAAAGAAAATGCGGAATCCCAAACATAACCAAAAGAGTAGCCCACAAAAAAACTGAAACAAATTTCATCCTATACTCATAAATACACAACACAATTATACTAATCAGCTGTATGAACGCTAAAAGGAAGTTCATAGATAAAGTTATCCTTTCAGTCTTCTTATTTACCGTCACTTAATTTCAAGTAGTTTTTCACCCCTTGACAAGTTCGGTTTCTCTTGGAGATTCAGGTATTTTTCTGTTTGAAAGAGCAACTAATGTAATCCTTAATTCGTCCTCTTTCATATCAAGGAGCTTGTCCAGGATATATTGTTGTTCCGAACTACCAATCGGTGTAGCTCTTCCGATATGAATTTTCGGGAAGACCTGTTCTTGCTGGATTTCTGAAGGATCGAGAAGTTCTTCGTAAAGCTTCTCTCCCGGCCGCATGCCTGAGTAAGTGATGCCGATCTCTTCGACCTCATAGCCCGACAGCTTGATGAGGTTTTTGGCAAGATCGACAATCTTCACGGGATCACCCATGTCGAGAACGAATACTTCACCACCACTGGCGAGTGTGCCGGCTTGAATTACAAGGCGGGATGCCTCCGGAATAGTCATGAAGTAGCGGGTCATACGCTCGTCCGTGACCGTCACAGGACCGCCTGCAGCAATTTGCTTTTTGAAGAGCGGAACCACAGATCCTCTAGATCCGAGGACGTTACCAAATCGGACTGCTGCAAACTTAGTTTTACTGTTCTTAGCCAGGTTTTGGACGACCATTTCCGCAAAGCGTTTGGTTGCGCCCATGACGTTTGGCGGGTTGACCGCCTTGTCTGTAGAGACAAGGACGAAATGGCCAACGCCGAATGTGTCCGCTGCTTCTGCAACATTCTTCGTGCCGAAGATGTTGTTCTTTACCGCCTCGAATGGATTTGCTTCCATAAGCGGGACGTGTTTGTGGGCTGCGGCGTGATAGATGACGTCCGGTGCGTGTTCGGCAACTGTATCGAAGATCCGTTCCCGATCCTGTACATCTGCGATAATCGGAACGATTTCGGTTTCAGATTGCTTTAATCCACGAAGTTCACGGTCAATCAGGTAGATTGAGTTTTCACCGTGGCCAAGAAGTAGCAACTTATCCGGTTTGAACTTCATAACCTGCCGGCAGATTTCCGACCCAATCGACCCGCCTGCGCCCGTAACAAGAATCGTTTTGTTTTGCAGCTTATTGGCGATGGCTTTCATATCGAGTTCGACTTCCTCGCGGCCGAGGAGGTCTTCGATCTTCACGTCACGGATATCGTTGACAGAGACCTTGCCCGTCATTACATCCTCAATCCTTGGGATGGTCTGGGTGCGGGCCCCGGTGTCGACACAGGCCTTGGTAAGATCTGCCATCTCAGTTTTGGACATGGATGGAATAGCGATGACAATATTCTCGATATTGTGGGCCTTGACGAGTTGAGAGATTTCCTTTGATCCTCCGGCAACGTTCACCCCGTAGATGTCGAGATGCTGCTTCGTCTTATCGTCATCAACGAACAGGACAGGCATGAGGCCGTTCTGAGGATTCTGCTTCATCTGCCGGACAACCATGGTTCCGGCTTGTCCCGCACCGACGACCATTGTGCGTCTTCCGCTTAGCTTTAGGCGTTTGGTGATCGAGTCGCGGTACACTCTCCACATAAACCGGGAGCCGCCGATGAGGATCATATGAAGCATCCAGGTGATTGCGAGAACCCGTACATAGATGTCTTGCAGTACGATCATCTGGACGACTGCAATCGTGGCGATCGAGATGGTTACCGCCTTGAAGATGGCTTTCAATTCTCCGACTGATGCATAGGCCCAAGCTTTCCGGTACAGCCCGTAATAGGCTGCGGTCAGGTGATGGGCGACAAAGATCGTCAGAGCACTAAGCAGGAGTGTTTTGGATTCCAGTACATCCGCTGCCGGATGCAAAAGCAGGAAGCTGACATAGATTGAGAAAAAGACAATGCAGGAGTCGATGAATCCTAACAAGATCAAACGTTTTGGATGCGTCACACACCTAACTCCTTTCAAGTTACATAAGGGTCTATTTTACCATAGGCTATTATACTAAAGAATTCCTATAAATGGAACCCAGGGCTATCAATCTTTGACAATTTTACATAGACTTAACCGAAAATAAACCATTTCTTCTTCGGGGCAGGCTCAGCCGGCTCCAAGATGACCGGATCGCGGTGTTCGATGACACGTGCGTTATTCTCTAGGAAGATATCGACGGCATCGGCATGTTTTTTGCGCTCCAGATACGTCAGGCCCTTGTCGAAGAAGAAGTTGCGCTTCCTCAGGTCATGGGCATCCGAGCCGTATAAATGGATGAGATTAGCATCGATCAGCTGCAGAGCTGTATCCCGGACATCGTTACCGAATTTCCCTGCCAGGCTACCCGCCGTCACTTGCGCGAGCGCTCCATGGTTGATGAGGCGTGCCAGCCGCTCCGGCTTATCGATAATAGCGCGGTTGCGCTCCGGGTGGACGATGACCGGCAGAATGTCCCGTGATAGGAATTCATTGATTACACTTGTTGTGTTGCCTGGGATGCCGGAAGACGGAAGCTCGATCAAGAGATACTTCGAGCCTGCCAGTGTGAGAAGTTCTCCCCGGTCAAACCGTTCCACGATATCGTCTTTGATCCGGACTTCATGGCCCTGGTGAATTTTCACCTTGATGCCCGCCTGGTCGGCAGCCCGTTGCAGGTTCTGAAGACGTATAAGCGCGTCTTCCTTTTCCGCATGAAATTGTGGATGAAGGGCATGGGACGTCGCCGTGATATCGGTGATCCCTTCCGCCTCTGCCTGGCTGAGCATCTCTAGTGCGTCCTCCAGGGTCGCCGGGCCGTCATCGACTCCGTACAAAATATGTGCATGTGTATCAATCACGTGTTGTTCCTCCTGTCTGAACGCAAAACGAAAGAGAG
The DNA here is from genome assembly GCF_000348905.1 of Bhargavaea cecembensis DSE10. Classification (GTDB taxonomy): domain Bacteria; phylum Bacillota; class Bacilli; order Bacillales_A; family Planococcaceae; genus Bhargavaea; species Bhargavaea cecembensis. The sequence continues at coordinate 89,435 of NZ_AOFT01000006.1, read as the reverse complement.
GAAGAGGGTGTTCCCCTTACTCTCCCTCTCCGTAGTAGTGGTAATAGTGATGGTCCTTACCAAGTTTAAAGTTATTCATGATCGCCCCGAGAACGCGGGCTTTTGAAGAACCAAGAAGCTCCTTCGCCTTTTCGGCGCTTTCCTTCTCGGTTTCCCCTGTATTGATGACAAAGATCGTTCCGTCTACCCGGTTGGCCAGGATCTGCGCATCCGTCACCGAAAGGACTGGAGGCGCGTCGAAAATGACCATGTCATACCGGGCAGTCATGTCCTCGATGAACTGGTCCATCGTTTGGGAACCGAGGAGTTCCGCCGGGTTTGGCGGGATCGGGCCGCTTGTCATCACATGAAGATTCGGCGTGATTTCGGCTTCTCTGATGACCTCACCCGGATTTTCCTGACGGGTCAGGACGTTTGAAAGACCCAGTGTGTTGGTCATATGGAATGTGTAGTGGACAGTCGGCTTCCTCATATCCCCGTCCACCAGCAGGACGCGATTTCCGTCCTGTGCGAACAGGATTGCGAGATTCGCCGAAGCCGTCGACTTCCCCTCACCCGGCTGGGACGATGTGAAGAGCAGTGTCTTCAGATCCTTGTCCGGCACAGAAAAGTTGATGTTCGTCCGGACCGTCCGGAACTGCTCGGATACATGTGATTTCGGACTTGCGTGGACGACCAGCTTACGCGCACGCTGCTCCAGTTGGTTTTTCTTGCGGTTCTTTGTCTTGAGTGCCATGCGGTTCACCTTCTCCTTCTGCTTGTCCTGACGACTTCATCTACATTCACTTCAGAATCCGGAATCGGGCTGACCAGTCCGAGGATCGGCATGCCGAGGACATCTTCCACATCCTGTTCGGACTTGATCGTCGTATCCAGATACTCGAGTAGGAATGCGATCCCGACACCAAGCATGAGTCCGATTACTGCACCAATCGCCATATTCAGTACCGGGTTCGGATCTACCGGCTGCGGGTTGTCGGATGTGATGGCAGGCGAGAGGATGTTCACGTTGTCGACACTCATCAGGTTCGGCACTTCTTCTTCGAACACTTGCGCGGTCGTATTGGCGATGTCCGTCGCCCGATACGGGTCAGGATCCTGCACGGTCACCGTGACCACCTGGGAATTCTGTGCACTTTCGACAGCGATTTTTTGTGTAAGCTGTGACGCGGTGAGGTCAAGGTCCAGGCGCTCGATGACGAGGTCCAGGATTGCCGGGCTCTTGATGATCACGTTGTACGTATTGATGAGCTGCAGGTTTGTCTGGATATCCTGCGAAGTGAACTGCTCGGTTTCAGCGCTCGTCTGGTTCACGAGAATCTGTGTTTTCGCCTGGTATACCGGCGTCATAAGCATGAAGCTCACAACCCCTGCGACAGTCGTCGCCAATATGATGCAGGTCAGAATCAAAGCCAGGCGTTTCTTTAATGTTCTGAACAGATCCTGCAGACTGATAGTCTCTTCCATCATGCGGCCCCTTTATTGCTGTGGTCTATTCGGAATTTCTTCCAATTATTCTCGTAGTATATCATAGAATCCATTCATTTTGTGACAAAATCCGCATTCATTTATGGTAAACTTGTAATCAGTTTGTAAAGAACCGCGCTATAGCGGTCTAAGACTATATACACATGACCTTGGGAGGAGCCGTAATCATGCGGAAAGGACTTCTTGTTACATTAGTCGCACTGCTCTGCGGAGCAATACTCATATTCAGTTACCTCACCTACCAAAACCGGCTTGAAGAAGCCGCACGGGTAAAAACGGATGAGGAAACAGTAACAAATGAACCGGAAGAAAACACCACTTCTGAACCGGAGCAAAATGGAGAAGAAAACACAGATTCCGTGTCGATTAAGCAGGAAGAACTGGAAATCCTGTCGGCCAACACTGATGCTAAGGTCCAGGAAGTGCTCCTGGCGCGTCTGGAAGCCGGCGAACCTGCACAAATGGTTGTTATCGGATCCGGTGAAATTCAGGGCATTGCTGACCGCCTGGCGGATGCTGTGAATGAAGCATACGGTGATTTCCTGACCGTTGATGCCTTCGCATTCGACGGAACAAGCGCCGAATTTGTCGAACAGGGCGTACCGAATTTGGCGTGGACGAACGAATATGACATCGTCCTGTACGAACCGTTCACCCTCAACAACAACGGCATCGTCGTGATCGAAGACGAACACGCCCACATCGCGCAAGTCGAAGAACGCGCCATGGAAGCCGTCCAGGACTCCGCGTTCCTGATCACCCCGTCCCACCCGATTGAGAATGCCGGCTACTACTTGACGCAGATTGATTCGCTCAAAAACTACGCCGAGCAGCAAGGCATTCCTTATGTAGACACATGGAACAACTGGCCAATGGATGAATTGGATTCATACCTCGACGAAAACGGTGTCCCGACTGAACAGGGCCTCGATGTCTGGGCAGACGCACTCATCCAATACTTCATCGCTCAATAAACGTTAAAAGGCTTCCGGTTCGCGCCGGAAGCCTTTTAACGTCCTCTTATAGTAAGTTCTGCCTCAATCATTTCCTTCAGCCCCTGCGGCCCCACCCGTTCATGAAGCGCCACCAAATCCTCCGTCGCCATACTCGCGAACCGCTCCCGATTTGCCGCCTCCACATCCTCCTGCTGTCGGGTAGCGAATAGATCCATCCAACCCACCGCCAGAAAATAATACTGAGACGGGGTAATCTCCAACACACTGCTCTTCATAGCCAACCTCCCTAACCGATTTATAGAGAGCTTGGTCAATAGAGAGACACTTCATACATTGCATCCAAATCCCGATAAGGATTCAGACTATAAACAGTTCGGGTGGAAGCACCGCCTTTATCCAGCTCGTACATCCGGAGAATCCGGTTGGCGGATTGCTTGCCGGTGAGCCTGGCGAAGGTCCGGAGCTGGGCATTATTGATTGTCGGATGGATAAGCAGGAACCAGTCCAAGATCAGCTGCCAATAATCCCGGAGCCCCTCATGACCACAACCCGTGCAGTGGACAGTCCGCTCAGTCGCCCGGGCCAGGACGGCATCGCAGTCCGGACATAGGAATCCCCGCTTCAGATGATTCGGATTGATTCCGAACCGTTTGCAGATCGGAGTCCACTCCTTATGAAGACCCTCTCGCTCAAGCAGCCTAACTAGCTGATTGAACTGTTGAGCATCCAGACAGTCCGGCTTGATCCTGAACTCGTTCTCCAGGTAAAACGGAATCTCGCGGACCGGGATAATGGGCGCGGCATCCGGCAATCCTTCCCACACATTGTGGGATGCGAAAGCTACCGTGCCATTTACCGGAAGCTCAATCCCCCGGCTTTCCAACCAGCCTTCCATTGCGCGGATCTGAGTCTCCAGCTGCAGAATCGGGCAAGGGAATGCGATGGCAAGTCCATCATCATCCACCCGCTCAATCCGCTTAGGTGAATGGCAATAGCGGAGCATGCCCCGGTAACGCTTCGACTCGATGATCCACGCCCCTCTCGGCGTCAAAATAAGTGTATCAATCTGCACGCTTTCACCTTCCCCAAGCTCGATTTGCAGATCCGTAAGCACTCGCACGCTCCCGGGCAGTCGAGTCCTTTGCACATATTGATCTGACGCCAACTCACCTGAGTACCCGGCCTCCTGCCGATAAATTTCGTCCTTCACCTGTCGAATCGCAGGATCATCCGGTTTGAGCCTTGCCAGTGCCCGCTCCAACGCATACAGATAGACAGGATATTGTCGCCTCACCTCCATGCCCTCACTCCTTTTTGGAGTTACCATAGCAGGATGACTGTCGGTTGACGAATCGGCATCATTCAAATTTGAACTCCTTATATGGCTCATAATTGAATCTTGCGAGGTTGCTATTTCGGAGAAGCCATGGCAGGACTAAACAGGCTATTTATCAAAATTGAAATTTAGCATTCTGGTGAGTGATTACCTGGAGTGCCTTAACCTTTACCTCCCCCTCCCTAGTTATTACTGCTGGCATTCGTGTTTTTACCAAGACCGCTTTAGTCTATACGAAAAGGACTGCCGGGCCGGCAGTCCTTCCCTTCTTCTCTTATCCCCTCGGCGGAAACGGATCCTTCCCGTATGTATTCCGCTCCCGGATCTGGCCGTCTTCCCCGTGAATGAGCAGCTCCGACCGCTCCTGCTTGGCGAGTTCCCGTCCGATTTCAAACGCTTCTTCCTGCGTATCCACCACTTGAGACGGCTCCGATTCCCCTTCTGCTTTCACGCCCCATCTGTCATCAACCGGTATTACATGTATGTTCTTGCCCATTCGGCTCACTCCTTCAATCGCTCTTTTCTTCTTTCATTCCCCAGGGTGTGAACGGCGAATCCGGACCCGTGTCGGATACCGCTTTTATTCCACTAAAACTATATATTTCTTCCGACATCAAACGCTATGGACTGGCCTCCGCACACCGACTATACTCATCTCAACACACAGAGAATTGGGGGGGAATTCACATGAAATCATTGATCAAATGGGGGCTGGCAGCGGTGATCGCGGTTGGGACGCTCCTGCCGTCCGCCGCGTTCGCGAAGGGGTACTCGGACGTTACAGAGAAGGATGCGCACTATGAAAACATCCTGGCTGCGCAGGAGCTCGGGCTCATGACCGGCTACGGGGACGGCACGTTCCAGTCATCGAAGCCGCTACAGCGCGCGAATGTCATCAAGGCGCTCGGCAAACTGCAGCTGCGCCTGATCGGCGAGACGCTGGAGTCGTATCCTTACTATGGGACGCGCCCGTTCCGGGATATCCCGCGGACGCATCCGGACAAGGAGCTGTTCAAGTACTCGGTCATCGTCCGCAATGCCGGCATCTTCGAAGGGGATTCCAACGGCAATGTGAATCCGGACAAGCCCATAACCCGCCAGCAGATGGCGAAGGTGCTGGTGAATGCATTTGGACTGTGGCAAGTCGGTGACCTCGATGATACTGCAATCATGGATCTTGATAAGGCAGCTTGGTATTTCCAAGACTACATCCTGGTGCTGTCCCATTATGGCGTGACAACTGTGTCGGAGTACCGGCCGCTCGCGACGACCACGCGGGGACAGTTTGCTTCATTCTTGGTGCGCTCGTATGACGTCATGACCAACTCCCCGGTGGAGTATATCGAAGAATATTATGCGGACCTGTTGCCGGGCGAACAGCCGGAGCTGCCGGATTCTCTGTATGTGTTCCTCCAGAATGGCGCCATGTTCAATACGCCTGTCGAGTGGGATCTGGCTGAGCTGGATACCTCTACACCGGGTGAGTATGTGATTACCGGCACACTCAAGGATTTCCCGGGTGAGACGGCAGTGGCGACGATCTATGTGTATGCTGAGGATGAGTGGCTGGAAGATAAACCGGTTGAGTAATGTCGAAGGAGGAGCGCCTGCGGGCACTCCTCCTTTTTCATCTGTATTGCAGTGAGTGATTACCACACTCTGATGAATCTTTACCCCGAAAACGTCAGTGATTACCTTCCTCAACTGAGTTCTTACCAAAAGAACGTGAATCGTTACGCCACCAATAAAGCACGCACAGTAATAACCGAAAAAGTCCTCAGATCCTTTTTCAAGTACTGAGGACTTTTTTATTTGCAAGCGGGTAGGCCATTACGCCTTCGACCCGTTCAAATGTTTCGATGAACTTTTCGAGTGTAGAAGTTAAATAGGCATCTTTCCGTCTGATGAATACTGTATTGACTTTACTATATTCTTTAGGCAAGTAATGGCAGTGGATGATTCCTCTTTCTTCCAGATGGGCAACGGCTGATTTGGGAACGAATGTAATGCCCAGCCCCATCGTTACGCTCCCCAAAATCGTTTCCAATGTCCCGAACTCCATTAATTTTTGCGGTGTGATGTTTTGATCTTGATACCACTTTGCCAGTCGTGCCCGGTAGCCGCATCCTTCGCTAAAGCAAAGAATCGGTTCTTCTTTTAGTTGATCCAACGAAGTCTTCGCACTGTCTGATATCAGGACAAGCTCTTCTTGAAACACATCATGGGAAACCAGTTCAGGATGGGGATCGATTTCTGTCACGAACGCACCGTCCAAACGGTGGTGCAGCACATCATCTTGCAGTTGATGAGTCACACCCGTGTAGAGTGATAAGTCTACGTTTTGATACTTTTTGTTATAAGAAGCCAGTATCACCGGCAATTTCATAACGGTTTCGACCGTCCCGATTTCAAGTTTGCCTGCCGGTTCAGTTTTACTTTGAACGACTTTCTTCATTTCATTGGTCAGCGCAAGAATCTTTTCGCAGTAAACAAGAAGTTTTTTTCCTTCGGGCGTTAATGTCATTCCACGACTATGACGGTTAAAAAGAGCGGTATTCATTTCAGTCTCAAGTTTTTTAATTCTGGAGGTGATATTGGATTGGACATAACTTAATTCTTTTGCAGCATCGGTGACTGTACCTTTTTGTGCAACCATTTGAAAAATCTCTAAATCTTTAATTTCCATATGATCATTCCTTCAATATACTCTTTCTCATGATATCACTAATCGAGATGGAAGACATCGTTATTGTTCATTTTAAGAGATATCGTACCTATGATTTAATAGAGTTAACAGTTAGTTGAAGGAGACCGAACATCATGAAGAACACCGTAGTATGGGCCGCTATGTTATGCCTGATTTCCGCAGTTTCCTGGGGAGCCATGTTTCCGGTTGCGAATCATGCATTTCAACATATCGACCCATTTTATTTCACACTTTTCCGGTATGGTTTTGTAACGATTATTTTAGTTGTATGGCTGTTTTGGAAGGAAGGGCAGGAAGCTTTCCGTTTTGAAGGGAAGGGTCGGCTCCTCTGGTTTTTTGGAACCATGGCCTTTGCGGTTTATAATTTGCTGATTTTCTGGGGTCAGGATTTATTGGGTGATCCGGGTACGATGATTGCTTCGATTATGGAATCGTTAATGCCGATGATTTCTATTGTGATTGCTTGGCTGTTCATCAGGCAACGACCTCATGCATTTACGATGTTTTGTGTCGTTCTTGGGTTTGTCGGCGCATCGTTGGTCGTAACAAAAGGCGATTTCGGTGCCTTTTTCTCAGCTTCAAATGCGATCATCCCATCTTTATTGGTCTTTATCGCAGTTGTTGGGTGGGTTGTGTACACGATGGGCGGAACCCGATTCAGTAACGATGGCTGGTCTGCATTGCGTTATTCAACTTTAAGCTGTTTGCTCGGAACGGCTACTGCGGCTGTTGTCGTGATTGGTGTCACGCTCACAGGCTATGTCTCGTTTCCAACCGTTGAAACATTGACCATTACAAGCCCGCATCTTGCATTTATGGTCATCTTCCCGGGAGTGATCGCACTGGTGGGGTGGAACTATGGCGTCAGTGTCATCACACCGCTGAATGGGTTGTTATTTCTTAACTTTGTGCCCGTCACCACGCTAGTCATTCAAATTGTCCAAGGTGTAAGCGTCACGGCTTATGATTATATCGGCACCGTTTTCATTATCCTGTCCTTACTTTTAAACAATCTGTTTCTTCGGTTACAGCAGAAGAAAAGGGAAACAAAAGAGGATTTCAGAGGAAGATTGCAGGAAACGGAGGCATAAGGAATCGCGAGTTCCCACCTATGGGGGTGCGAGTCCCTACCAAGGGGGTGCTGAGTTCCCACCTCCCCTCTACTGAATTCCTACCAATCTTGCCTGAATCACCACCAAATCAAATCAAGCCCGGACGGGAATCCGTCCGGGCTTTCCTTTATGCTTTTATCCGAGAAATGCTCCGATCGCATCGACCAGGCTGTAAATCCCAAGCCCCGCACAGATGATTACGACTACCCCGCCGATGATGTTCTGCGTGAGGTTATTGGCGTAGCCGCCGAGGCGTTTTTTGTTGTTGACGATGACGAGCAGGAGGAACGCGATGAACGGCAGCAGGATCCCGTTGATCGCCTGGGCGAAGATGATGACCGAGACGACTTCAAAGCCGGTGAGTGTCGAGAAGATGCCGAACACCGTGATGCCGGCAAAGACGGCTTTGAAGCGTTTGTCCTTCATGCCGTTTTTCCAGCCGAGAAGGCCGGAGATGGTGTAGGCGGCGCCGAGCGGTCCGGCGAGTGCGGAGGACAGGCCTGCCGCGAAGAATCCGATGCCGATAAAGGCGGATGACCAGCTGCCGAGCACGGGCTCAAGCTGGAGCGACAGATCAGCGACGCTTTCGACGCTCATGCCCTTGATCACCGTCGCGGAGGTGATCAGGATGGCCGCGGTGATCAGGCCGCCGATCAGGATCGAGATCATGCTGTCGCGGCGCGAGTCCTTCAGGTCGTCCGGGCTTTTCCACCGCTCATTCACCGTGGCGGCGTGCAGGAACAGGTTATATGGTACGACCGTCGTGCCGATCAGGGCGATGACCGTGATGATCGAGCCCACCGGAATCGACGGGAGGAAGGCACCCTGGAACACCTCGCCGATATTGGGCCTGACGACGATCATCGTCGTGAAGAACGTGACGCCCATGATGAGCACGAGCCCGATCATGAATTTCTCAACGATCTTGTAGGAGCCTTTCAGTGCCAGGAACAGGATGATGATCCCGAGAATCGGGCCGATCACTTTCTGGGGCAGGCCGGTGATGATCGACAGCCCGGTAGAGCCTCCTAATAAGTCCCCCGTTATATAGGCAGTGCTCCCGACGGTGATGGCGACGATGACGAGCGTCATCGTGGCGTATCTGATGACCGGATTGGAGAACTGCTCGGCGATGGCTTCCCCTAGCCCTTTCTGTGTAATGATGCCGAGCCGTGCGCTCATTTCCTGCAGGATGATCGTTGCGAGAATCGAGAACAGGACCGCCCAGAGAAGGGCATATCCGAACGATGCCCCTGCCCGGGTCGCCGTCGTGACGGTGCCGGGTCCGATAAAACTTGCGACGATGACCATGCCCGGACCGATGGACTTGAGCCGCTCCATCAGTCCCCTTCTGGGCGCTTCCGACTTGCTTACCGTTGTTTCCATCCTTTCCACCCCTTTTGGTTGATTCCCCCTAAAGCGCTTTCAGGTTTGCCAATGACGGTGCGGCCTGAAGGCTGTCACCGTGTTTCATCCAAGTAGTTATAAACAGACTGTTTCGTGACGCCGAGTACCGCGCTGATGCGCTCGGCGGCCCCCTGGATCAGGAAGACGCCGTTTTCCTCGAGCTTTTTAACGAACCGCACCTTGTCGCTTTTCTTCATCTTCTCGATCGGGACGCCGACCTCTTTCAGGGCGTCATCGATCAGCTTCTCGAACACTTCTCCGACCGACTGGGCGTAGGACTCCTTTGGAGGGACAAACGCATCGTTCATCCCGGCGGTGAACTCGCTGATGACGGACTCCATCTCTGCAAATGCGGAGATGTCGAAATTGATGCCCATAAATCCGATGACCTTCCCCCGGCTGTCGCGGATAAACGACGTGGACGTTCGGATGAATTTGCCGTCCTCCGTCCGGGTCACCTGCCCGAGCCTATCTTTGATGCCGTCCTCCTGGTTCACGAGTTCCTTCAGGATCACCTCGGTCGTCGGCGCGCCGATTTTCCGGCCCGTGACGTTCCCGGTGATGTAGATGAGGGATGACTCGAGGTCGCGCAGATTATGGATCACCACTTCGCAGCGGCTTCCGAACGTCGCCGCGATCATGTCCGCGATCGGGATGTAGCGCTTGAATATGTCCTGGTGTTCATTGGCTGTCATGATTTCACCTGTTCTGTTTTATTTAGCTTCTGGAGCTGACGGTCTCCTGGCTGCTGCTCGCCTGCTTGCTTTGCTGGTGCAGCGCATGGCCTGCGAGTGCGTACAGCACGACTGTGGAGACGAAGTGTGCAGAATTCTGGTTGGCGTCTTGCTGCGGGTACACTTCGACGAAGTCCATGCCGATGATGCCTTTTTTCGTGAACTCGTGGACGAGCGTGACGAGTTCGTACGAAGTGATGCCGTTGCCGTCGACCGGGCCTCCCGGGTTGAAGGCGAAGTCGAGCACATCGCTGCAGATGCTGAGGTAGACGCAGTCGACGTCCTTGCTCGCCATCTCGTAGATTTCAGCTGCGAGTTCCTTCAGGTCGCGGCCCCGGATGTCGTTCACCGTCAAAGTGACCGCCCCCGCATCACGCGCGAGCTTGCCGCTGTCCGGCTTGTTCCTCGGACCGTGGATGCCGGTGTGGATCAGGCTCTCATTGCGCACGCCGTCGAGTTCATACAGCCGCGCGAACGGCGTGGAGCGGGCGTACTTGTCGCCCTGGTAATGCGGCATATTGTCGTAGTGCGCATCGAGGTGGATGATGCCGACCTTCTTGCCCGTCGTCTCGGTGAGCGACTTGATGATCGGGTACGTGATTCCATGATCGCCGCCGAGCCCGACCAGGAACTTGCCGCTTTTCCAGAGGTCCGCGGTGAATCCGGAAATCCGCTCCATCGTCTCCTCCACATCCGCCGGCACGACATCGATGTCGCCGGCATCCCCCAGCCGGATATGCTCGAACACATCGATATGGTCCAGCTCAGGAAGATAGCCGCTGTAGCGCCCCGACGCCAGGCGGATCACCTTCGGCCCCAGCTCGCAGCCCGTGTAATCCCCCCACGTCACCGCGCCCTCCCAGGGCACCCCGTAGACCACCGCGTCGAGATCCGTGGTGTCCTTCGTCTTGGAGATGTTCTTCGCATCGAGAAAACATGGTGTATTGCCGTATAGCATGAAATCATCCCTTTCCTGAGAATTGGAAGTTAGTGCAATGGTACGGAGATTTTTATCGTTAGTCAAATAATCTTTTACTTTTTGTAAAAGTTATGTAGAGAAGGCTTTCGGCATGTATTTGCTTGAATTCGTGATTACCCCGCCCCTCCCGAAGGGTATGTAAAAAGTACCAACTATAAAGAAGGGGTCGATTGACATGAAAGGATTTGCAAAGTGGTGTGCAGCTGCGGTGCTTGCGGCAGGCGCACTCGTGCCGGGCACCGCGGCTGCCAAGGGATACTCGGACGTATCGCCTGAAGCGGAACACAGCACGAACATCTTCATCGCCCAGGAAGCGGGCGTCATGACCGGCTACCCGGACGGCACGTTCAAGCCGAACATGAAGCTCACCCGAGGTCAGACGATCAAGGCACTCGGCAAACTGGAACTGAACCGCTCCGGCGAGACTTTGGAAACCTATGACTACAGCGGCATCCAACCGTTTGCTGACGTACCGGCGGACCACCCGGACAGCGAGCTGTACAAGTACTCATTGATTGTGAGAAATGCAGGCATCTTCGACGGGGACCCGAACAACCATATCAACCCCACTCCGCACATCTCCCGTGAACAGATGGCCAAAGTCCTCGTCGGCGCGTTTGGGCTGAAAGACATCCCGAACCGCATCGCATCGATCCGCGACATCGGCCAGGCGGCGCCGTACTTCCAGGAGCCGATTCGTACCCTCTGGGAAAACCGCGTGACGCTCGTCGACACATACCGGCCGAAGGAATCCGTATCCAGGGCACAGTTCGCCAGCTTCCTCGTACGGGCACATGACGAGCGCGTCGTGAACTACGCGATTGAAAGCGTCGACTTCCCCGATATCATCACTCTCGCCGTCGGGGAGCACCCCGAGCCGCCGACCCATCTGAACGTCACGCTGGTGAATGGCGTTGTGACGGAAACCCCAGTCTTCTGGGATTTGAGAGACCTGGATACCATGACCGTGGGAGAATATGATGTGACCGGCACGGTTGGCGACACCGGACACACCCTTGAAGTAAATGTGCTCGTGGAAGACCCGATGGGCGTGAGTGAGTGAATGGAGCGTGAGGTTGATGTCAAGTGTCCATGGAATTGGTGAGGTTGTATCCGATGAATTGACCCATACGAACAATGGCCTTGTGGGCGTCCGCGTGAAGGAGACGACCGGGCGTTTTACGGGGACGATCTGGTACGACCCCGTGAATGGTGTGATCGAGTATGGGCTGTTTGGGATTATGTATGGAAAGATAAGTGGGGAAGATCAGTTGAAGGCAGATGAAGACGTGAAGGCGTTTTTCCGGGAGCACGGGTGAGTGTTTACCTTGGAATGGTGAATGGTTACCCCAGAGGTGCGAGCGTTTACCTCGATCTTACGAATCGTGACCGAAGCGGATTCAGTGATTACCTCATAATCAGAGGAAGGCCGCGGCCTTCCTCTTCCTTTTGGGTTCATTCCCACCTCACCCCCTCCGAGTCGCAACCTAAGGGACTCCGAATCATAACGTATATGGGATGAATCCCTACCTCTCCTTACACTGTTTTCAGGTACACTTGTAGAAAAGGGGTGAAGTCATGGTCGACGCCGTCATTTGGGGGTTGCTGCTGTTCCTGCTGATCTATGATCCGATCTTCGGCTACCGGGATTTCCAAAAGTTCAAAGTCGACGTCCAGGTCAATGACCGGGCGAGAATGACGTTCTACAAACAAACCATTATAGGCCTCTGGGTCCCCACCATTGTCATTCTCTTACTGGTCGCCTTCTCCGGCATCACACTGGGCGACATCGGACTTTCCTTGCCGACATTCAACTTCGAACCGCTGGGGACCATTCCGTCGATGATCGCTCTCGGCATCGGTCTCCTGTACTTTCTGTTCGTCACCTATTTCATTCTCGGATTCCATTTCAACAGCAAAGTCAGGGCAGAACTGACGAAGAAGAAAAAAGAAGAATGGGACCGGTCGGTCATTTCGCCGATCCTGCCGGTTACGGCTGAGGAAAACAAGCGCTGGAATTATGTCTCGATCACAGCGGGTCTGACGGAGGAAGTGATTTATCGGGGATTTCTCATCTTTGCCCTGTTGTACCTGTTCCCTTCGCTTTCCATCTGGATTGTGATTGTATTGGCGGCGATCCTCTTCGGGCTTGCCCACACCTATCAGGGCTTCCTGATGGGCGTCGTCAGAACGTCTGTTTTCGGTGTGCTGTTCTGCACCATCTACATCTCTCTGGACTCGCTGCTGCCCCTGATCGTTCTGCATTTCATGGTCGACTACATTGCGAAGCTGGGGGATTGAATTGGCGAGTGCACTTTTCGTGACGGCGAGTGCCCCCGATTCGTGCGGGAGTGCTCCTTTTCCACTTACAAGTGCCCCTTTTTTACTCGCGAGTGCCCTAAAAAAACAAACCGGGTCCGGAAAATCCGGACCCGATTGCCTTTATTGACCATACTTCTCCAAAAATCGCTCCAAGTCATTCAGTTCTTCAAAGCGCTCTTCGATCACGTCCCTCGGCCACTCCCACCAGGCGATCTGCTGGAGCTTTTCTGCAATCTCCTTCGGAAAACGGTCCTTGATCTTCCTGGCCGGAACTCCGCCGACGATCGTATACGGCTCCACATCCTTCGTCACCACCGCGCCCGACGCGATCACCGCTCCGTCCCCGATCGTGACGTCCTTCATGATGATCGCGCCGTGGCCAATCCAGACATCATGGCCGATCTTCACCCGGTGGGAACGCCGCCAATCAAAAATCTCCACATCATCCGTATCGGCAAAACCAAATGAGCGGCGCCGGTACGTCATATGATGCTGGGTGACCCGCTCCATCGGATGATTCACCGGATTGATGCAAACCTGCGCCGCCACCGAGCAGAACTTTCCGATTTCCGTGTAATTCATCGTGACGTTTTCCATCGTGTATGTGTAGTCTCCTATCTCGGACTCCACGATTTTATTGAACGCCCCGATTGATGTATACACACCCGCCTGACTGTTCGCCACCTGAGCCGTCCCGTGCACGGTCGGCTCTTCAGAAAGGATGGCCCCACTTTTCACCTGATGGATTTCCCTCACTTCTCCCCGCCTCTTTCTATCCTGGATAGTTCCAGTGTAGCTTGGCAGGATTGAACCCGTATCAATACACTATTAAATGTTTGTAAAATGCGAATCCCCACCTCACCCCCACCGAGTTACTACCTATGAGGGTGTGAGTTCCGTCCTCCACCCCTTTGAGTTACGACGAATCAGTGGTGAATCCCCACCAATCAAAAGCAGCGGGTCCGGAGATTCGTCTCCAGACCCGCGGCATTTACTGATCGCTCCAAGTGATCCGATTACTCAATGCGATCGCCTTTTTCACGCTCCCTGTTCTTCCCTCTTTTTCTTATTACTACAATTGCATAAGCAACGAACGCTATGATTGCCAGCACTTTAATCAAATTTGCAATGAATGAACTGCTGATCACTTTATCGATATTTAAGATGATGACAATACAAAAGGCAGCACCCACACTAAGATTGCTTTTCACTTGTAGCTCAATCCCTTCAGCCAAAGATTGTATAGAGCTCCAAAGTCTAATACCGCTAATCGAAAGTCTCATTTTCTTTAGTAAAACATAAATATCCAACCTAATTAACCCTCGTTAGCTCATTTTCCAGACTTGGCCCCTAACCACCCACTGATTAATACTTATAAAACATAAGTGGGAAAGAATGGTATAATTGGAGCAACGTTAACGATCTGGGGGAATGGTTATGGAAAAGAAATCGTTTAAAGTGCGACTCGGGAAAGGCATGAAAATCATCGGATTTTTCTTAGCCGTCGTCCTCCCGGCCTTTGCGATCTACGAAGATTATTACGAATCCGCCCTTCCCTATTTTCTGATCGGCGGTGGCATCATTTTAATGACCGGCGAATGGCTGGCCGGAGAAAAAGCCCGCTGGATGCTTCCTACATCCCTGGTGCTATTGGGCGTATTCTCTCATGTTGTTTACAAACAAACCTCTCTCTTGTTTCTCTTCCTGACTCTATCCCTGATCACCACGATCGTCCTTTCTCTGATTGACCGGAAAGAAAGGCGTGAGTCGCCCGTTCAGGATACTGCTAAGAGGAGTGCTGAAAAATGGTGGTGAGGGATTCATTGCGCAGCGAAGGTTACTACAATACCTATACAGAAGACCTCAAGAAGTTGGAGTGATTGTCGTGGTTAGAGATACCTTAAGAGATGAAACCTATTTTAAAACTTATTTAGAGTCCGAAAATGAGAGCATCGAGGAACTAAAGGATCTATTAAAAGTCGTGATTGCGGAACGCGGGATAGAAGATAAAGGGGTTCAGAATGGATTTGTGTCCTTAAACACTTACCACTTCAATAAATTGAATGCCATGTATTCGGGCGGAGTCCCGTTAGAAAATATTCGAGATTTTATACCAGAGGTCATTGATACAATGGAGAATTCCTGGAACGGCGGTCACTATGTCCAAATGTTTTGGCTCCTCTCTATTGGAATCATGCTTGAAATAGATGACTCTGATTTAGCCCGGCTCAAAGAGCTGATCAGGACATATGAATTGGAAGATGCTTTGATCGATTTCCTCTTGTCCTCGAGAGGCCTAGCTTCCAATGAAAGCAATAGCCCATTGCTGCACGAAGACCCTTACCAAAATCTTTTTAACCTGATCTACTTCGATGATCATAAACAGCAAATCCGGAAGCTGAAGGATTATCTTGAGATTCACTGGTATGACGGCCACGAAGACACCGGATGGCATGACAGCCATCATCATTGGGATGCCATCTACACAGGTTACTGGAGCTATGAGAGTGGTGCGGTTGCGAAGATCTTAGGGCTGGATGACAGCAGCCTGAAAGACGTCCCCTACTACCCATTTGAGATGGTCCACTATAAGGATTAAACAAAAGGCGTCCGAATGGAAAATTACATAAGAAAGTGATCGATTAAGAATAGAAGGAGAATCACAATGGCAAGGGACTATTTAAAAGACGATCTTTATTTCGAGAAATTCCTTCAAGATGAAACTGCTCGGATTGAAAAGTACTCTAAAGGAATAGAGATGGTCATTCAGCAACGAGGTGAACATGATGATGGAGTGCGGGTCGGTTACATCATATTGACCGGCTACCATTTCGCAAAGTTAAGGGCGCTTTATTCAGCAGGCCACTCTATTAATGAAATCCGAGATTTTTTCCTTGATGTCATTGAAGTATTAGAGAAGTCATGGAATGGAGAAAACTATGAACGGATGCTGTGGATGTTATCTATTGGAGTCATGCTAGATGTAGATAACGACCAGTTTGATCGACTGGTTGCGCTCGTGAGGAAATACAACGTGCAAGACGGTCTTTTGGAGTTTCTGATTAAAGGGAAAGAGCAAGGGGACAAAACTCTTAGGGGAGAACTTCTCTACGAACGCCCTTACGCCAAATTGGCTGATGTAATAGGCACCCCGGACAAAGAGGAGCAGTTAAAAAAATTGAAGCTTTATCTGGAAAAGTACTGGTACACCGGCCATAGCGATTCCGGGTGGTATGACTCCCATAAACACCGAGATCCAATATACAGTGGATACTGGAGCTTTGAAAGCGGAGCCGTTGCAAAAATCCTTGGACTCGATGACAGCAGCCTGAAAGACGTCCCCTACTACCCGTATGACCTGGTCCACTATAAGAATTAACAAGAAGGCATCCACATCGGGTGCCTTCTCTTCGTCTGCTCTTCTATGAGTTCTTACCTATAAGACAGCCCCCATCCTCCTCCCACCCTCTAGCAAAAACGGGCTAAACGTCGCAGTCCCTCACCCACCCCTCAATGGTAAACTATTGGTAATTGATCTTTGCTGTGCAATCCGCAGAAGAAGGTGATGGAGATTGAAAGTGTTGGATGTCACCCCGTTTGAGGAGAGGCTGGAGCGTAATAAGGACACATTGAACCGGCTGGAGAGCGAAATGACGCTCATCATGGACTCCGTCAGAGAACTGGTCCAGCTTAACGAAGCACTGAAAGGCCAGGGCGGAGACACCATCAGGAGATTTTATCAGGAATGCCACCTGCCGTTCCTAGAGTACTTTCTCCTGTTCAAAGAGAACTTCTACAGCACATTGGCCGGCATCGAATCCGCCACAGATGCACTGGAGCCCGCTCCCAACGGCTACATAGATGAAGGCTTTATCGAAAGTGAAGTGGAGAATGGGCTGAATCAGATTGCCCGGATTTCCAGTAACCTGACCGATGAGACCAATGCCATCATGGACCAGGTTGCCGATATCGTCAGCCTCCCCCACCTGGATGACAGTCAGGTACAGGAGGGCGTACTGGATGCACGGCGCGAAAAGAATCAGACCGTCAGTGATCTGAATGAATTCGACGCCACACAGACAAACCGGCTGATGCCCGTGTCAGACCAACTCCAGGCAATGGAACAGTGGATTGCTCAAATTGAATCCTTGTTCCAGAGCGGATTGACTGGCGTTGATTTTCCAGCAGAGCAATGGGCTGCAGTAGCGGCCAGGTCTCCGCTCCAACTAGGACTGGCACACCAATCCGCCAAAATGGATAGCGTCAGGGGCTTGAACAGCATGGAGAACCCCCAGAATGTTTTGTACAATGGAAGGAACCTGGGCTTCTCGACTCTGGAAGGTCTTCCTCCTGAATCACTGATGACTGCTCCTAACGCTGCAATCGGAAACAGCACCGAAAAACCAGAAGCAGAAAGCGAGAACGGATTCCTCAAGGTTGCAAAAGACTTCGCGGATTTACGCACTACTCGACGATCTGGAAACCATCACAGACAAGGACTCCTCCCTCCTGCAAAAAGGCATAGCCATCTTCGGCATGACGCCGATGGGCAAAGGCGTGAAGGCCGGAAAGCTCGGATTTAAGCTGGTAAAGGAATCCCCCGTCGGCAAGTGGTTCAAAACTGACTCCAACAACGCGGCGCTCAAAGGAAAACGCCACTACACCGCCACTGAAGTTGCGCAGATTCAGCAGCAGAATGCTATAAAATCTGTAGAATCCGGAAAAACCAAACTGAAAAACAACCAGCAAAAAGGCAACTACGGCGAGATGAAGATGGACGTGCATTATGAGAGTCAGGGATACAATAGGATTAGCAAAGGGCGAGTAACGAAGTTAGATCAAAAAATTGCTCAAGGTATTGATGGTGTTTATGAAGACTCTGGTCCTCCGCCAAAGTTCATCATTGCTGAAGCAAAATATAACAAAGCTCAACTGAATAAGACACAAGACTGGCGACAGATGGATAACTATTGGGTGCAACGAAGGTTACGAAGTGCTGTTGGAGTAAAGAAATATAATGATATCCAAAAAAGCATGGTTACCAATCCTGATTCTGTAAAGAAGAAATTAGTTCGTATAAAACATGATGGGAATGTAGTGGAGAAAGAACTTAATACTGATGGATACATTATAAAGAAATGAGTGAAATATCTTGATTAGGGATACTTTTAAAGATGAAACATTCTTCAAGGAAAAAATAGATTTCGAAGAAACCTCTATCCAGGAATTCGAGAATCTTGTTGAGCAAGTAATCCGGGAGCGAGGTGAAGACGACCCTGGAGTCCACAGTGGCTATATAGCCCTGAGCGGATATTATTTCAACAAACTTCTTTCCTTGTATTCGTTAGGTGCACCATTAGATGAAATTAAGGAAGTTATTTCTCCACTCGTTGATTTAATGGAGCATACATGGTCACCTAAAGTCATTGGTAGTTATGACTATTACCTAGAAGTCATTACACTATTATCAATTGGAACTATGCTAGAGATTGATAATGACTTAAACATCCGAATCGAAAGGTTGGCTAGTACCTACGCTGACCGTGATGCACTTATGGAATTCCTTCTAAATGCTCGAAGGCCTAAGCAAACTTCATTCTTATATGGCTTCCCCTATGAACTACTCCTGCCAATCATCACCAACAATGATCCTGGCCTTCAAATTCAACAGCTCGCGTCCTATCTTAAAAAAGATTGGTATAAAGGCCATAAATATGCCTGGTGGTATGAAACACATCTTGATGAAGATCTCATTTACCCCGGCTACTGGAGTTTCGAGAGCGGCGCGATTGTAAAGATCTTAGGGCTAGACGATAGTTCCCTAAAAGATGTCCCCTACTACCCGTACGACATGGTTCACTATAAAGGCTGAAAGGAAAGCGTCCGAAATGGGCGCTTTTCTTTTTCAGCTCCTTATCCCTTTTAAAAACCCTGCCACCGTTCCCTTCCAGACAGAACACTGAGTTCCCTCATCTCCAAATGGTAAACTATTGGTAACGGATATCTGGTTAAGGAGAATCGATATGATGAGAGACCGCCTGAGGGATGAAGGCTATTTCAAGGATTACATCGAAAACTATCATTCCGCAATCGGTGAGTTAGAGGATCTAGTGGAACATTTAATTCACGAGCGCGGCATAGGCGATGAAGGTATCGATAACACCTATGACTCCCTGAGTGTTTACTCTTACAGCAAATTGATTGCCATGTATTCTGCCGGACGCCCGCTTCATGAAATCAAGGACGCCCTTCCAAAGCTGATCGATCTGATTGAAAGAAGCCGGCCTACAAATGGAATTGGAAACTATGACGATTACCTTGAAGTGGTCTGGCTGTTATCCATCGGAATCATGCTTGAAATCGACGAGACGTTGCTCTCTCGTGTTCAAAAAATGGCCAAGACCTATGAGGAACGCGATGCCTTGGTTGACTTCCTTCTGAATTCCCGTCGTTCCGGGTGGAAGCCTGATCACTCCACATTCTTGTTTGGGTTGCCTTACAAGAAACTACGGCCGGTCGTTAATGGCGATGACCCAGAGCAACAAACCCTGAAGCTGAAAGCTTATTTGAAGAATGATTGGTATAAGGGAAATAAAAAAGCGTGGTGGTACGAGACGCATCATGATGACGACATCATTTACCCTGGCTATTGGAGCTTTGAGAGCGGAGCAATCGTAAAGATTCTTGGGCTGGATGACAGCAAGCTGCAAGATGTGCCCTACTATCCGTATGACATGGTTCACTATAAAGGATGAGTGGAATGAGAGACCGATACAAGGACATGGCCTATTTTGAGGGGTTTTTGGATAATCTAGATGCCAGAATCACAAAGTTCGAACGTGCCGCAGAGGCTTTGATTGCAGAAAGAGGGCCTGATGGTGAAGGCGTCTACACGCTCGTCACCTATCTGGAAGTCCTTTATTTCAATGAGCTGATTGCCCTGTATTCGGCGGGACGCCCTTTGGATGAATTCCGGGGATTCCTTCCTGAAGTGGTCGGGATCATGGAGAGAGCCTATACCCCTTCGGTGATCCGGAACATGGATTACTACAATGAATGCCTTTGGCTGATGTCCATCGGAATCATGCTGGATATCGAGGACGGGCTTATGAACCGGATCAAACAGATTGCCCGGATTTATCAGAATCATGACAAGATGATGGATTTCCTGATGAACGGTTCGGTGAGCGGAAACCATCACTTCTTTCTCATGGACCGGCCTTGCGCAAATTTAGACGATGTCCTTATGACGTCAGACAAAGACACTTCCGTCATGCACCTCGCTCAATATCTGCATAGCAACTGGTACCCGGCCCACGAAGGCACCGGCTGGCATGACACGCATGCTATTGATGATTTTGTTTACCGGGGGTACTGGAGCTTCGAGAGCGGAGCGATCGTAAAGATCTTGGGGTTGGACGACAACAGCCTGAACGACACCCCCTATTACCCGTATGACATGGTGCACTACAAAGGATGAATGAGATGAGAGACCCCTTAAAAGACGAAGCCTACTTCATGGAATATCTTACGTTTCAGAACCAGACAATCGCGGAATTCGAGGAATTGCTGGAGACGGTGATCCGTGAGCGCGGTGTCGATGATGAGGGCGTGCGGAATGGCT
The DNA here is from genome assembly GCF_000348905.1 of Bhargavaea cecembensis DSE10. Taxonomy (GTDB): domain Bacteria; phylum Bacillota; class Bacilli; order Bacillales_A; family Planococcaceae; genus Bhargavaea; species Bhargavaea cecembensis. The sequence continues at coordinate 68,770 of NZ_AOFT01000006.1, read as the reverse complement.
ACATCGCCTTAAGCGGCTATCATTTCAACCGGCTGATCGCCATGTATTCAGCGGGCGGTCCGCTGGATGAAATCAGGGACGCCCTCCCGCCGCTGATTGGTCTATTCGAGAAAACATGGGAGCCGGATGACCCTGACTCCCTTGATGATTATGTCGAGCTGGTATGGCTGCTTTCCATCGGGATTATGTTGGGGATTGACGAAGCGCTCATGTCCCGGCTGGACCGGTTGGCGCAGCATTACGCTCCGCATGATGCGCTCATCGATTTTCTCCTGAATGCCCGGCGTTCTGTTTCCTGGAAGCCTCGCCAGGCCTCTTTTGTATATGGTTATCCTTACAACCGGCTGCTCCCGGTAATCGAAGGTGAGCAAAGCATCCAGCGATTGAATGTCTACCTGGAAAACGACTGGTACAGGGGCCATGACGGCATGGGGTGGCACGATTCCCATTTGCATCAGGACCCCATTTACAGGGGCTACTGGAGTTTTGAAAGCGGGGCGATCATGAAGATACTTGTCTGGATGACCAAATACTCAAGGACGTCCCCTACTATCCGTATGACATGGTGCATTCCAAAGACACCGGCCAGGAGGAATGAAGCATGCGCGACTTCATCAAAGACGAACGCTACTTTGAAGATTACCTAAGTTGGGTGGATGAAAGCATTCAGAAATTCCAACTGGCGATGGATCAGGTCAAGCAAGCCCGGGGTGCTGATGATCCGGGCGTTCATAATGCCTATTCCATATTGAATAACCGATACCTCAAGAAGCTGAGGGCGCTGTATTCCGCTGGGCGGCCAATCGAAGAAATCGAAGCGCTGATGCCACCGCTGATTGAATCGATGGAGAAAACGTGGAACGGCAGCGATGTTGGGCAGATGCTTCGGGTGCTCTCCGTATGTGTCATGCTGGAGTTGGAGGATGATTCATTCAGCCGGCTCGTGGACCTGGCCAGGAAGCATGACCTTCGAAATCCCATCATTAAGCTGATGATCCAAGGAAGCCCAGCATCCGAAGGTTCGGCAAGCGTTGAAGCCCCCTATGACAGTCTTCTTGATGTCATTAAAGGCGGCAACAAGCAAACGCAGCTAGAGAAATTAAAAGAATACCTTGAGAAGTACTGGTATGACGGCAACAAGCATGCCGGCTGGCATGATACCCATGATCATCGGGATGCCATCTACTGTGGTTATTGGAGCTTTGAAAGCGGAGCAATCGTAAAGATCCTTGAGCTGGATGATAGTAGCCTGAAGAATGTCCCCTACTACCCATATGACCTGGTCCACTACAAAGACTAAAAGGAAAGCGTCTGCAATGGGCGCTTTCCTTTTTATTCTAGATGTGATTCGTTTGAAAGAAGCCCAACAGCGTGTTACGCTATTTTTAATCCCGATTAAATAAATCTGTTTTAAAGGAGCTGTCCAAATGGTTAACGTACCAAAGTTCGTAACGACTGAATGGCTTGCGGAAAGATTGGATGATCCTAATCTGAGATTGCTGGATGCCACGACCTTTCTGAAACACCCTGAAGAGGGCGGGTATTATGACGTCTGGTCAGGTAAGGAAGCTTATGAAAAGGGACATATCCCTGGTGCCGTATTTGCTGACTTGCACAAGGAGCTCTCGGACCCGGATGCAGAACACGCCTTTACCCATCCCTCCCGCGAGAGATTTGTTGAGAAAATCAGTGAGCTGGGTGTCGGTGAGGGCACTTATGTCGTCATCTACGATCAGGGGGCGATCGTCAATATCCCAGAAGTCATCGCATCGGATTGGGCATCGCGTCTTGCTTGGCAATTGCAATATGAAGGCTTTGACAATGTTGCGGTTCTCGACGGTGGTTTTCCGAAGTGGATGGAAGAAGGGCGTCCGGTGACGACCGAGCCCGGGTCCTATCCAAAAGGGAACTTTACAGGTGAGAGAAGACCTGAATTGTTTGTAACAAAAGAAGACGTCCTAAAGGCAATCGATGATGAAGACGTCGTCATCCTAGATAGTTTGTCGCCGGATAGTTACAGCGGTGAAGTAAACACCTACGGAAGACCCGGCCATATTCCCGGAAGCGTCAATGTATTCTTCGGTGCGCTTTCCGACCCGGAGACAAAGGAACTTTACGATGATGAAAAGTTGCGTGAGATCTTTGGAAGTGTCGGCGCGCTTGACCCTGACAAGAAAGTCATCACGTATTGCGGCAGCGCCATTGCCGCGACTTGGACCGGCATGATTCTGAACAAACTGGGACAGAAAAATGTATCGGTTTATGACGGGTCACTGACAGAATGGGCCAACGATCCGTCACTGCCAATGGAAACAAAATAAACAAGAGAAGGCGTCCGCAATGGGCGCCTTCTCTTTTATATGCCAAGCATTTCTTTTGCCCGCTCCGGGTGATCAATAAACGGATTCCGGTTACCCTGGAGTTCCTGGATAGCGGCGTTTCTGTGCTTTTCGTAGACATCTACGGGATGTTCCCGGTGCCACCTCAGCAATAGCTCCAGGTCCATTTTGTCTTCCATACGGATCACGTCTTTGTATCTGACCGCGAAATAGAACACGGCCCGCGCGACGATTCCTTTGCCGTACTCGGGCTCGAACTTCCCTTCTTCCGCCATGCCGCATCCGCTCCGGATCTTGTCCGCCCGGAATTCAGGAACATACGACTTGAAATCATGGTACGGATAGTTGCTTCTCATGCTGTTGCAGGCGGGTTCGCAGGCAAACAGATGATGGAGGTCGCCCCTCATCGGTTCTTTCTCGTCAAACCAGGATTGGGGCACGACATGCTCGGTATTGAACATCAGTTTTTCGCTTGTGGATGCACCTTCTTGACGGCTCATCTGCAGGATCTTCAGATCATGGTTGATGGCTTCGATCGGGTCCAGACTGGCTCCCGAGTACAGGCTCTTCAGCCGGCCGTTTTCCTGCAGGTCCACCCACGGATAGACGTATTGATGCGGTGAGTAATTCAGTGGGCGAGTGTGGGTGCCGACGAGCAGCGAGCGGATCTGTTCCGGGAGGTTTCCTTTCCCGAAATCCACCTCCCTGTAATAGTCTTCCTGCGCCTTCAAATCCTTCTCCGGATCGTAATAGGTTTCAACCTGAACCGATGCGTTGATCATATCGCAATCACAGATTGGACGCTTTGTTCGAAGATGCCTGCCAGATGCTCAGGCACAGTCAGATAGACCAGTCCGTTCCCTTCGAGTTTCGGTGAGTTGCCGAGCGGAACGGTCCGCCTGATCAGTTGTGCATACAGTTCGGGTTCCGTAAGTTCTCTTCCGAAATGCTCGTTGGCATAGACCTTGATCAGCGCCAGCGCACCGGAGACGTGGGGGGCCGCCATCGACGTGCCGCTGAGGGTGGCGTATTTGCCGTTCAGATAAGTGGAGAGGATCCCTTCACCCGGTGCTACGCAGTCCACTTCGTTGTGGGAATTCGTGAACTTGGACGGATCCAATTCCAGGCTGACCGCCCCGATGCTGATGACCTCGTTGTAGCAGCCGGGATAGGCGTATTCGTCGGTCGAATGGTCGCCGTCGCCTTCATTGCCCGCGGCGCAGACGACGAGGATCCCTTTTTTGACCGCCGATTTGACGGCATCATGAAGCTCCGGCACATCCACCGGTCCGCCGAGGGACATCGAGATGATATCGGCATTTTGCTCGATGGCGTAATGGATGCCGTTGATGATCCACTTGTATTGTCCGGATCCGTTTCTGTTCAGCACCTTCACAATGAGGAGATCGGCTTCAGGGGCGACTCCAACGACACCTGCATTGTTTTCCTGGGCTGCAATCGTCCCGGCCACATGCGTCCCATGCCCGTTGTAATCTTTATAAATCTCGAGGTTGCTTTGATCGTCGTCCGTGAAATTGCGGCCGCCGATGATTCGTTCCTTCAGGTCCGGATGATTGGTGTCACAACCCGTGTCCAGGACAGCGACTTTCATGCCTTTTCCTTTGGTTTCCTTCCAGATCTCTGGCGCCTGAATCAATTCAACACCCTTTGGCACTTCCTTGACTGACTCTTCCTGCTGAATCACCGTGTGAGGAATGACGCGAACATGATGCTCCATTTCTTTCCCTCCCCTTAAGAGATTCATGAGAAGCCGGCTCTTGTTGTGATTAAAATTTTAACAATTAAAACTACTTTCCGATAGAGTCGTTTGCCCTAAAAATACTATCTCAATAATAGAGTTCATTGTGAAACAGAAAAAGAAGGCGTCCGTGACAGACGCCTTCCTTCCGGGTTCCACATTTCGACATCAATCGAGTATTGGCTTGTCTTTTCCTACTCTTCCATAGGGAGATCAGCATTCCATTAAGAAAAAAAGAAAGAATCTACAAACAAAAATGCTACTTTGTTCCTTTGCAGAAAATAATATTCCCTCCTCTTAGCCTAGTAAGGTTTTTATCAGTAAATGGTATAATTATGGGACAGCGGTACGGTTGCGATGGGTGGTCTGCCCACTCCCCGCCGAGAGGGGGTGAGGCCAGATGTCCGTTTATGAGGGACTGATGTTTGCAGTTGCTTTTGCAGCACTGATCGCAACCGTTATGGAAGCGAAACACAAAAAATGACCCCCATCTGAGATAGCCGCTCGATAGTGAGGTCATTTTTTGATTGATCGTAGCGTCGGGCAGGTCTCAAAACCGCGCCGTACCGCTGGGCCATCCGGTTGCCGCCGGATGGTTTTTTCATTCATCTCTTACCGCCATTAGTATACCACCGATGGCGGGGTTATGAAACGGGTGTGTCAGTGCGAATTCGTACCTGAGACGCCCAATCTTTACCTGCAGCTGTTCAGTTCTTACCTATCGGATTTGAGTGATTACCTTTGATGAAAACGAAACCTTCAGCGAGTCCCCTTTTACCCTATGCCAAGTTGGCTTTTGTTATTCAGAGGAAGGATGACAGCAGCTGCGTGCAGTGCCCCGGTTGACAAATGGGTGGTTCATCCGTAAATTAAACATTATACTTTTGCACGACAACATCATTATCATCTGCCGGCAGACACAGTAGCTTTGATTTCCCGCAGAAGGAAGAGATCGGATGGTTGGTGCGAATCCGAGCGGAATCAAAGTGAATTACACCTGCGCCTTTCAGGCGGAGTTCGAATTGAGTGGGCAAGATTTTCTTGCCAATTAGGGTGGTACCGCGAAGCCTCTTCGTCCCTATTACGGAGAAGGGCTTTTTTTGTGCTCTTTTTTTGAGGCTCATCATGTTACGGGGAGAGAATCGTATGTTGCAGTCGTCAAAGTTAAAGTTACCGGTTTGGGAAGCGGTTCTGGTTTTGCTGGTGGTTTTTGCATCCATCAGTGTGGGCATCATCATGCTTGGCATGAATCCGCATTTGCCCATCATTTTCTCGATCATTTTCCTGATGATCTATGGGCTGATAAAGGGCCTTCCCATCCATGAAATTGAAAAGGGCATGATCAATGGCGCGGCCTCGGGACTCGGCGCCGTCTACATCTTTTTCTTTATCGGGATGCTGATCAGCAGCTGGATGGCAAGCGGGACCATTCCGAGCCTCATGTACTATGGGTTCCACCTGTTCTCGGATCTGCCGCTGTATTTCGCCGTGTTTGTCGTGACTTCCCTTGTGGGGGTGGCGATCGGCAGTGCGTTCACGACAGCAGCGACGATCGGGGTGGCATTTATCGGAATGGCCACCGCGCTGGATGCCTCTTTGGCCATTACGGCGGGCGCCATTGTGTCCGGAGCCTTCTTGGGAGATAAGATGTCTCCCCTTTCTGAAACGACCAACCTCGCTTCCGAAACCGTTGGTGTCCCCCTCTTCGAACATATCAAAAACATGCTATGGACGACGATTCCGGCATTCATCATCTCTGCTGTTGTATTTGTAATCATTTCGCCGGAAAAAGGTCAACGAACAAACGAGATTACAGCCTTTTTGCAGGCGCTTAAAGAATATAGCAACATAAGCTGGTTTGCTTTCATCCCGTTTATCATTGTCGCTGTTCTGGCGATGAGGAGAGTATCTGCGATCCCTACTTTATCGGCCGGGATCATCAGCAGTATTGTGATTGCATTTATTCAAGTTCGTTCCCTTAATTTCACGGAGATGGCCGACATCCTGTTTTCCGGATTTGTCATGGAAAGCAACGTGGATCAATTAAACGCTGTGCTTTCCGGCGGCGGGATTGAGAGCATGATGTTCTCCATTTCCCTGGTGTTGCTGGCGCTCGGCATGGGCGGACTGCTGTTTTTGCTGGGGATCATCCCGGCGATTCTGGAGGCAGTTGCAGGGCTGTTAACCAGCGCTGCGCGCCTCATTTCCACAACGGCCTTTACGGCAATCGGACTGAATTTCTTCGTCGGCGAGCAGTACTTGTCCATCCTGATCACAGGAAAAGCGTTTGAGGGGCAATACACCAAGCTCGGTTACAACAAAAAAGCATTATCCAGAGCGTTGGAGGATGCCGGCACTGTGATCAATCCGCTTGTCCCGTGGGGAGTGGCCGGCGTATTTATCGCGGGCGTACTCGGCGTTCCGACGGTGGAATACGTGCCATTCGCGATCTTCTGTTTGCTGTGCCCGGTCCTGACAATTTTAAGCGGCCTCACAAAAGTTGGCTTGTCCAAACAATGATCAATGGCGGGAGGATCGGACAATGAACAGTTGGAAAGACCACATCGCCATCATGCATCTGGTCAAACAGGAACTGTTGAAACGGGACAGGGACCAACTGTGGCCCCACCACCTGCCGGAAGTCGGCGCGACCGAAGAACAGCTGCAGGCAGCCGAGAAGGCATTGGGCATCCCGCTGGATCCCCAGTACCGCGAGTTCCTGATGCATGCTGACGGCTGGAGAGGTTTCCTTCAGACAGTGGATCTGTTCGGAACCGGGCAGTTAACCCGCTCCGGCGTTATGGATGATGCCATGGAATTGCTCGATTCGATCGAGCCGGATGTCCTGGAGGGCAGCGGCTTTGCAAAAGTGGATCTGCTGCCGATTGCTTCGACAGCATCCGACAAGGACCTCTTCGTTATTGCTCTGGAGGGCTCCCCTTCCCCCGGCACGGTCATCTGGTTTGCCGGAGAGGAAATCGACCGGTTCGGGAGTTTCGAGGAGTATTTCCTTGCGATGATCGACTATAACCGCGAGGAAGTCATGGATTTGGGATCAGAATGAATAAACCTCGCAAGGAATCAGCTCTCTTGTTACCCTTATGACATGGATTACTATAATATTTGAAAAGAAGGCGTCCGCATCGGGCGCCTTCATTTGGGAATTGCTCGGACTATACGGAATGGCTCTTCTCTAGGGCAATCAGCCTCTGAACAAGCAAAAGAAGAAACAACGATTATACAAAAATGCTACTTTATTCCTTTACTTAGAATAGTATTCCCTACTCTTAGCCTAGTAAGTTTTTGATCGACAAATGGTATAATTATAGGACAGCGGTGCGGCCTGCAACGGATCTGCCCACTCCCAGACGAAAGGGGGTGAGGCTTGTGTCTATTCACGAGGCACTGATGTTTGCTGTCGCATTTGCGGCCCTGGTCGCTACCATTATGGAATCAGCACAGAAAAAATGACCCCCCGTTTGAGAATAGCCGCTCGATGGTGAGGTCATTTTTTGCTTGATCCATATGTTCCGGGCAGGTCTCCCTGCGCCGTGTCCGCTGGGCCATCCGGTTGCCCCCGGATGGCTTTTTGGCGGATTCGACTGTGTTCGACATTATTATACCACCGATGGGGTGGTTCTCAAACGATACTGTGTATTTTGGGGAGCCTTTTTTCGGGGGATGCCGCACTCCCCTTTAGGTTATATGATGATCGTTTCCTTTTGATTCATGGGCCTTTTATACATATTGACAAGGAGCATGCAGATGCAGCAATTAAAACCGCGGTACACCAAACTTTATCCCAATGAAGGCACAATACGCCGAAAATTAGAGGAAACCGAGAGGGTGCTGGGCATCTGGTTTCCGGTGACGTTCATGGAAACTTCTTCGTTCTACAGCGGCGGCCTCCTTGGCGGCATCAGCCATTTTTCCATACCGGATGATCGGGAGCCGAATATTAAGGGAGAGACCCTGCGGCTGAGGGAAAGCATTGGCCTCCCCTCCCGATTCGTCGTGCTGGCCGAGCCTCCCGGGAGCCTGATTGTCATGGATACCACAGGCACTCCGGAAGTGATTTGGCTCGATGCGACGGATGTGAACAATCTGGCCGACCGAGCGCTCGCTTCGCCACCGGATGTATGGGAAACGTATGGGGAGTTTTTTGAGGAGCTCCTGGCGGAAGAGGAACGGAAGTGAGGGGGGTATGGCGAGTGCTTCTTTGGCGGAAGCGAGTGCCTTAATGGTGAAGCCGAGGTCCTCCCTCCAGTATGCGAATGGCCTCCAACAATTAAAAGAAGGCTTCCGCCGGGACCAAACCCAATTGGAGTATTACTTTGTCGATCCACCAAAGAGAGTGAAGGCCCGGGGGCAATCAAATCCACTAAAGCTACAATCTGAAACACATCTTTACGCTGCACAAGCGGTTAGACTCCTATCCGCGTCTTAATCCGGGCTATAGCTTACTTCATATAGAGCAGTCATAATATCATGCCCCTCTCCTTTTCTAATTAAGTAAAAAGCCGCATGGACTGGATATGTATGGAACTGTTACAATAACCAGAGAAATCCATTTACCTGCCCACTCAGCTGTACGTACCAAAAATGAGGAGTGTGACTAACTTGCCCAATCCATCGAGCGCATTATCATATTTGTTATTGATCACTTCGGTAATCTTTTTGATCAATTATAGTTTCTATACGCCTTGGGCAGTAATTGCGTTCACGGTTGCTTCCATGTATACCATTGACCAATGGCTCACTGCCAAGAGGAAAAAGGGTTACTCACCGAAAGAAAAGAAGCTGGATATAGGATTCAGATTGTTTCTGTCATTCAATATTTTGATCATTGTCATCAACCGTTTTGTCTTGGATGGAAGCACTCAAACGACATTGATCGCCTATTTGATGCTGTTGATCCCTCTTACTATATTGTTGGTGTATAAAGACTTTAACGTGAGTTCGGCTGCATAGTTGCTTCCGGTATATAAATTAAAGACCAGCCCAAAAGCCTCGATAGAAGCTTTTGGGCTGGTTGTGTTGTTGAAGAAAGATGATTTATTGAGCAAACATGCCTGTGTAAATAACAGCGTGAGGTACAATCCCTGTGAACCTCAGATATACACCGTTTCCTTTGTTCGTCTTATAGAACATCGCAGATGCTCCGCCCAAAACGATTGCTGCACTAGCAGCTACAGCTTTAACAACTGCCGTAGGAGCGGAAATGAACGGCGCCCAAATAGCAGCAATTGCAGCTCCTCCACCGCCTGCAGCCAGGGCTTGGGCAGTTGTATTGGTCAAATTGTCATTCAAGTAGACCTTATAACCCCACCAATGAACGGAAATCCCATTTTTTCCTTTTGAAGCAAGTGTGCTGAAGCCACTTGTTTCATTAATAAATTCAACTGTGTTTCCGGTGACATGGGCGGCTTCAAACTCTTTGCTTGTGACTCCGCTTAAAACCGCATTTTTTTCTGCCAGCTCCTGTTTTACTTTAACAAAATCATCTTTTCCGATTACTTTAATCAACGAATTAGCATCAACGACTACAAACCTGTTGTTCTTAAGGATAATGAATGGATCGGCCAATTCAATTGTTTCTTGGCTTAATTCAGGCTTTGTGACATCTTGCTGCGCTGCTCCGGTACTGGCTTCCGCATTGCCGGTGCCAAGAATAAAGCTACTAAAGAGCAGCACCATAGATAGAAATACCATCAACTTTTTTTGTTTCATGAAAAATCCCCCTTAAGCTGCGTTTTAGAACTGCACAAATTGCCTATTACTTCCCACCCCACCTCCTTGCAAAAGCAAGAAGCGATTGCACAAACTATACTAGTCCATTTTCTTTCTAATGGAAATGGTAAGTAAAAATGGAATTTTATTTAACAAAAGGTTCTATATCCCTAACACTCTGGATGCGTTAGGTTGCCAAATAAATGAAACATATGATTTAAACACTTAAGCCAGGTAACGAGAATATTTGTAAATTACCTGTTTTTGAATAACATTCATAATTGGCAGATCTTGTAATTGAACATGTGAGCCGTATAAAACTTACGATGATGCAATAACTTTACTAGTTTTTAGATAGTGTGCTTTACCAGTAAATTAATGAGTTTATTGAGAATTAATCTCTAATCACAAAGGCCTGCCGCTAAGCCTGGGCTAAGATTCCACACTCTCTTTTGACAAGATACATATAAACACAAAAAGCCTCCGCTTGGGCGGAGGCCAATTTAGAAGTCATAATAGGGTTTCTTCTCTGTCAGGCCAGGTGATAAGCATACTCATAATTCTTCTTCGTGTAGACCGTTCCTTCCAGGATGGTGCGGGCCGTGCGCACGACTTTTATTGAGCTGATGTTGCCGGCGATCAGGTCCACTTTGGTTTCCATGATTCCTGCCGGATGGCCCAGGCGGATGACTTCCTGCTTGGGTTCGACCAGGTCATACAGGAGCGTGTCCTTCAGGAAGATGGCTGTCGTCGAGCAGATGGCCCCTGTGATGGCCAGTGCCTGGTGAGGTTTTTGCATCGACATCATCCGGATGGTGCAGTCCATGTTTTCGGCTTTCCTGAGGACACCGGTGACATCCGTGTAGTCTTGCGGAGCTGCGATGACGGTCATTTTGGGAACTGCCGGGGACTTCACCGTCGCCTCTTCCCTGGACGCAAAACCGCACAGCTCTGCTGCGATGGAACGGATTTCCTCCAGTTCGTCGAGCTTTTCCTGGGACAGTTCATGAGGCAGCTCGGCACCTGTCAGGCCGACTTCTTCCGCCCGGACGAACACGAGCGGATTGGCGGCATCCACGATTGAGATGGATACTGGGCCTCTGGACGTCTGGATCTGCTCGACCGGTTTTCCTGTCGGCAGCACCTTTCCCGTGACGGCCCCTTCGGCATCTTTGAACGCCAGGTAGATTGGCGAGCCCGTTCCCGGGACGCCCGGGATCGAGCACAGTCCCTCCGTTTTCACCTGACCGCCTTCCACTTCCACTTCCGCGCCGATCATTTTGTTCGTGTTCGTATTGAAGATCCTCACTTTGGTCACCGGTTCAACGGCTGCCACCAGCCCCTGCTGGATGGCATAAGGCCCTACCGCGGATGAGATGTTCCCGCAGTTCCCTTTGAAATCGACCATCTGGTGCTCGATGCTCACTTGGGCAAACGTGTACTCCACATCCACTCCGGCAAGTTTCGACTGCTTGATGATCGCCACTTTGCTGGTCAGTGAGTTGGCTCCTCCAAGCCCGTCAATCTGTCTGCGGTCCGGGCTTCCCATAATATCCAGAAGGAACTCCTCCCAGAGGGACCGGTCTGCCGGCATATCGTCGAAATTGATGAATACGCCCTTGCTGGTTCCGCCTCGCATCACCACTACAGGAACTTTCATGTCACCAACCACCTTTTGCTTAATTTTTTCAATCATTCAACACCCTACTTGTAAAATTAGAGTATGATAGTTAATGTCATAAGTAAAATAGATATTTTATTTATTAAACTTATAAAAAATCTTATAACCATGAAGGGAGAATATGAGAATGGATGAAAAAGATTGGACTGCAATCAGGGTCCTATATGAAGAAAAAAATATCAGCAGGGCGGCAGAGCGCTTGTACATCTCCCAGCCGGCACTGAGTTACAGGCTTAAAAACCTGGAGACTGAGTTCGGGACCAAGATCTTTTTCAAGATCAAAGGCGGCATCGAATTCACGCCGGAAGGCACCCATCTGGCCGAGTACGCAGATGAAATGATCAAAAAACTGCAGCACACCAAGGACTATATGATGAATATGCAGGGCGAAGTGAAAGGAACCTTGCGGCTGGGCGTTTCCAGTAACTTTGCCCAATATAAGCTGCCGAAGATCCTGAAGGAGTTCTCCACCGAATACCCGCAAGTCCAATTCAGCGTCAACACAGGATGGAGTACCGAGGTAATGGACCTGCTTAACTCTTCTACGGTTCAGTTGGGGATTTTCCGCGGGGATTATGAATGGTACGGAAAAAGAACACTGTTGCATACCGAGAACTTATGCCTGATTTCCGCACAAGAGATTTCCATTGAAAATTCGGCTGACCTCCCCTTTATTAATTACAAAACCGATAACTCTTTAAAAGCTCTGATCATGGGATGGTGGCAGGATCAGTTTTCGGAGCCTCCGCGTGTCGTCATGGAGACGGACCGTCTGGAAACGTGCAAAGAGATGGTGAAGAATGATTTGGGAATCGCCGTCGTTCCTCAGATCTGTCTACAGCCGTCAGACAATCTGCATGTCTATGAACTCTCCTATAAGAATGGCAATCCGGTCAGCAGGCACACTTGGCTGATGTATGACCAGGACTTGCTCAAACTGCCGACGGTCCGAAGTTTTGTGGAGTTTCTTGAGGCGCGTCCTTCCGTATAAGAGATTGGATTATAAGAAATTTTTTATAAAACCTCTAAAATAAAACTATTTCACTTATCCCTCTCCTTGTAATATTCTAAAAACAATACTTTTTTTCGATGCTTTTTTTGTTATCATCGATGAAAGCGATTACTTACTTTGGAGGAGGGATTCATCCATGCTTACGTTCTTGGGCATCGCGATGGTCATTACATTTACTTATCTGATTATGGCCAAAAAATTATCACCGGTCACTGCGCTTGTCGCAATCCCTATTATTTTCGCAGTGATTGCCGGCTTTAGGTTAGAGCTTGGGGACATGATGATGGACGGTCTGAAAGAAGTCGCTCCTTCAGCTGCCCTGCTGCTGTTTGCCATCCTGTTCTTCGGAATCATGATCGATGCGGGATTATTTGATCCTTTGATTAATACGATTACAAAACTGGTTCAGGGGGACCCTGCAAAAATCGCCTTGGGCACAGCCGTCATTGCCATGACTGTTGCCCTGGACGGTGACGGAACCACGACCCACATGATCACCATTTCCGCGATGTTTGCCCTGTATCTTAGGATTGGAATGAATCCACTTATTCTTGCAACCATCTCGTTGCTTTCTGTCAGTGTCGTGAGCGGGCTGACACCGTGGGGAGGTCCGGCTACACGAGCGATCGCTTCGTTAGGTCTGGACGCCAATGAATTCTTCCTCCCGATCATCCCTACGATGCTTGGAGGAATGGCTTCCATCCTGTTTATCGCTTATGTCCTCGGCATGAAAGAGCGGGCCAGGCTCGGAGTCGTCGAAGTAAAGGACAATTCCAATGTATCCCTGGGAATGACTGAAATGGCTGTATCCGCTACAGCCGCTGCAGAAAATAGCCTGAAACGCCCGAAACTCAGAATCGTCAACCTGATTCTCGTTGTCACGGTCATGTCACTGTTGGTGATTGGCGTCATGCCGGTAGCCGTGCTGTTCCTGATTGGATTCGTCCTTGCCTGCGTCATCAACTATCCAAATCTCGAGATGCAGAAAGAACGGATTCAGGCGCACGCAGGAAATGCACTGACGGTTGTTGTGCTAGTATTCGCAGCAGGGATTTTCTCGGGGATCTTCTCCGGTACGGGAATGGTCGATGCCATTTCGAATGCATTGATCGCCATCATTCCAGAATCTGCCGGCGGCTTCTTCCCGCTGATCGTCGCAATCACCAGCATGCCGTTCACGTTTGTCCTGTCCAATGACGCGTACTACTTCGGTGTCCTGCCGATCCTGGCAGAAGCAGGCACGGCGTATGGCGCGAGTGCTTTGGAAATCGCCAGGGCTTCCGTACTGGGTCAGCCTGTACACTTCCTCAGTCCGTTGGTGGCTTCCACCCTCCTGCTAACCGGTATGATCAAACGTGATCTTGGGGAAATTCAGAAGTTCGCCTTTAAATGGGCCTTCCTCTGCTCCGTGTTCATGATCATCATCGCGGTTCTGACAGGCGTGATCTGAAGACACCAAGAACATTTTTTGCGGAAGCTTCGTTATTTGCGGCCGCAAGTCATGAGTTTGCGACCGCAAGTCACCAATTCGCGACCGCAACAGCCGTTTTCGCGACAAATTTGTGATTCGAGGCCAAAAACAAAAGCCATCCAAACCGGGAGTTTACGGTTTGGATGGCTTTTTCTCGAATGCAATCTTAAAGTGATTCTTCGTCCCGCCGCGCACCCAAGATGACTTTCACGATTGCCTGCGCCAGTGTCATGACGGTGTACAGCCTCGTATCGTTCAGAAACTGGGAAGTCGGGAGCGGGTCGATATAATTCACGACACCCGCAAAATGATAATCACCGACCGGCGGCAGCACTTTTTCGATTCCCTTACCCGGCTTCAGCGGTCCATCCCTGAAGATGACGGAACCCGCTTCTTCCTTTGTCCCGAGGGATGCATCGATGCTAAAGATGACCGGCTTCGTGAACTGCCGGTTGATCTCCTTGATGGTCCCCTTCAGGTTAAATGCATGGACCGGATCTTTCAATGTTCCGTAGACCTTGTATGGGACTTGGCTGTCTTCAAGCATCGATCCCACCAGGGGGCCGAGGGAATCCCCGACATACCTGTCCGATCCGATGCACAAAAAGACCACTTCCCGGCCCTCGGCGGAAGCCTGCCGGATGATTTCCCCGATGGTCAGAGACAAAGCAGAAATCTCATTGTCTTCTGTTTTCCCGCCGGGTTTCAGATAAAATGGGGTGGAGTCTTGCAGACGATTTTCAGGATCCCGGAATAATGAACACACGATCATCACCCTAACGTTTTGGCATGAACTAGCTTTGTCTCTATCATATCCTAACCGGGAGATGAACAGGAAATACATTGTTCGAAAGTCTATGGAAAGGAGGGGTAAAGATTGGATGAACGGGATTGGATCCTGATCCAGACGCTGTATCAGGAAAAGAACATCACGAAGGCGGCCCAGATGCTTTACATCTCACAGCCGGCCCTGACGAATCGTCTTCACCAGCTGGAGCGGAAGCTGAACGTGAAGATCGTGAACAGAGGGCGGCGAGGTGTCCAGTTCACGCCGCAGGGTGAATACCTGGCGAAGGCTGCATCGGAAATGCTGATGGCCATTCAGCGGATCAAGGAAAACGTGCTGAACTTCGAGGACCGGCTCACCGGCACCCTGAGGCTGGCCGTCTCCAACTTCTCGACCGACTACCTCATGCCCAGCCTGCTGAAGGCATTCAAGGAGCAGTACCCGGGTATCGAGTTCAAGGTCACCACCGGCTTCAGCAGTGATATTGTAGATCTGATCTACAGCCAGGAGGTCCACATCGCGATCGTGCGGGGCGACTATGCCTGGAACGGCCAAAAACATTTATTGTTCGAAGATACCTTGAGCATTGCTGCCGATCGCGAAATTGATATACGGAAACTTCCCGAGCTGCCGCGCATCGACTACCATACGGATCCTGGCCTGAAGCATTCCATCGATCATTGGTGGCACGAAAACTTCTCCGAGCCGCCCCTGGTCAGCATCGAGGTGGACAAGGCCGGCACGTGCAAGAAACTTGTTGCGAACGGGCTGGGCTATGGGATCCTGCCGTCGATGGTCCTAAATGGCAACGATGACATTCACACGAACGTGATCCATACCGCCGACGGCAATCCGATTGTCCGCAAAACCTGGATGCTCTACCACGAGGAGTCGCTGGAGCTCAATATGGTGAAGGCGTTCGTCAACTTTGTGAAGGAATCGGATGCCAGGGAATGGCTGACAGATTGAAATCAGGGCATCAAAAAGAGCATCCGCCTGTTTTGGCAGATGCTCTTATTATTGTTGATCAGACTGTGACTTTCGCCTGTGAGTAGCGCGCGGCGGATGTGCCGGCCTGTTTTCCGAAGACCGCTCCGGACATAAGCCCCGAGCCGCCCGGGTAGTTGTGGTAGAAGATGCCGCCGACCATTTCGCCTGCCGCGTAAAGTCCGGCAATCGGGTTTTCGTGTTCGTCGAGGACTTCGCCTTCAGGGCTGACATGCACGCCGCCGAATGCGAACGTGATTCCGCATGTGAGCGGGTAGGCGTAAAACGGCGCCTGGTCGAGGGTCAGCGCCCAGTTGGACTTCGGCGGGGTGATGCCTACTGTGCCCTTGCCGTCCTTTATGGTCGGGTTGTACTCCCCTTCCTGGACTGCCGCATTGTAAGCTTTGATCGTTTCAAGGAATTGCTCTTTGTCGATTTTCATCAGGTCAGCCAGTTCCTCAAGGGTGTTTGCCTCCAGGACCGTGGCTTCTTCAAGGTTATATTCCTTGCGCAGCATCGGACGGACCTGTGCATCAAACAGCTGGAAGGCCGTTTGTTCCGGCTGCTTCAGCACTTCGCGGCCGTATTTGGCATACGTGTAGTTCCGGAAGTCGGCACCTTCGTCCACGAACCGCTTGCCTTCCTTGTTGACCAGGAGACCGAGCGGGAAGGAGGACTTTTTGTAGATGTCGCCCGGCTTGTTGAAGTCTCCGACCTTCGGCGCGTTGTAGTCCGTCCCGATTGAGTGGCAGCCGTCCCATTGTCCGTGCTTTTGTGCTCCTGCAGCTAGCGCCATCTTGATGCCGTCGCCTGTGTTGAACTCGGTTCCGCGGACAATCGCCGCTTCCCACTCCTTGCCCATTTCCTTGCTTCTCATTTCCTTATTCGCTTCGAAGCTGCCGGACGCAAGGACCACACTTGGTGCGCTGACGGTAACCTGTTCACCTTCCTGCTCAAGCACCACACCGGTAACACGGCCCTGATCCATGACGAGATCCGTCGCACGCGAGTTGTACCAAATGTCGATGCCCAGTTCCTCGGACCGCCTGATCAGGTCGTCGATCAGGCCAATCCCTTTGTTCTTCGTGCGGATCGGAAGACCGCCCCAGAAATGGCGCTTGCCGTCTTTTTCGAACGACTGGTTCTCGAAGTTCAGCTCGAACTGTACGCCCTGCTCCGCCATCCAGGCGATGGTCTCATAGGACTTGGAGATCAGCTGGTCGGCCAGTTTCGGATCGCTCTTGCCCTCCGTGACGCGCATCAGATCCGCATGGAAGTCCTCCTGCGTGTACTCGGGCATCTCGATTTTCTCCGCCTCTTCATCCGTGAGCGGAATCACTTTACGGATGGCATCCAGGTTCTCATAGGCAACCCGGATTGCCCCATCCGTGAAGAAGGAGTTCCCGCCCCGCTTTTCTTTCGGTCCGCGCTCGAGGACAAGAACCTCTGCCCCGTTTTCCCTAGCAGCGATGGCCGAACACAGTGCCGCGTTCCCAGCTCCTACAACGATCACGTCATAATTCTTTGTCATCTTTATTCCTCCTGGCAGCTTCTTTGATGAATCTATCGTAAGGTGAATAGAAGAATAAATAAAATACCGTTAATGTATGAATCACCATACAAGAAAGTTATGGCTGATTGCGAAAAGGAAGGTCCCGGAATTTTTCGGAACCTTCCTTTTGATGAATAAGCTATCAGATGCTCAGCGGTCGTGAGGAGGCTTTAGCGAGTGCTTCTTTCTCGGAAGTGAATGCCTCTTTTGGGAGGGCGAGTGCCCCTTTAGGGAAGACGAATACCGCGGAAATCGATAAGGAAGCCTTCATCATTTTAGTCTCTGAACCTCGGGTAGTGCCGGTTTCACCGCTCCAATCAGCCGGAATACCTGCTCCGCCGCCGTCTCCATATTCTGTCGGGCGATTTCCGGTCGGATCGCTTCTTCCAGTGTGATCGGCTCCTGCAGAATGGAGAAATAGGCGGTCATGCCTTTGCCGTTCAATGATGCGGCTTCATTTGTGGCACTGCCGGCAAGTGCAATGACCGGAACGCCGTGTTTTTCTGCAAGTCCGGCAACGCCCATGGCCGCCTTGCCCATGGAAGACTGGGCGTCCATCCGGCCTTCACCGGTGATGACGAAGTCAGCGGGTCGCACCTTTTCCTCCAGTCCGATGGTATCCAGAACCAATTCAATCCCGCTTCTGAGCTCGGCATCCAGGAGTCCGGCGAAGGCAGCGCCGAGTCCGCCGGCCGCCCCGGCGCCGGGAATCTCCTGGATATCTTTTCCGAGTTCCTTTTCAACCACTTCAGCAAAGTTGCGGAGACCGCTGTCCAGTTCCTCCACCATCTCAGGCGTCGCGCCTTTTTGCGGACCATAGATATATGCCGCCCCCTGCTCCCCGTGCAACGGATTGTTCACGTCGCAGGCGACTTGGATGTCGAGACTTTGGATGTCGGGGTGCAGGCCGGAGACATCAGCCGAACGGATGGCGCCGAGCGCCGCCCCGCCCCGCGGCACTTCTTCCCCCGCCCCGTCCAGAAAGCGGCAGCCGAGTGCCTGCAGCATGCCGACACCTGCGTCATTCGTCGCGCTGCCGCCGAGGCCGACAATGAGTGAACGGGCTCCCCGGGAGGCGGCATCCAAGATCAGCTCGCCGACACCGTAACTGGTGGCCTCCAGCGGATTGCGATCGGCTTCCGGGATGAGTGGAAGCCCGCATGCCTCGGCGATTTCTATGACAGCGGTCGTGCCGTCACCGAGAATGCCATAAGCGGCATTAACCGGCTCACCGAGCGGGCCGGTCACCCGGGCGCGGACAAGTTCCCCGCCCGTCGCCTGGACAAGTGCCTCGACCGTCCCCTCCCCGCCGTCCGCGAGCGGCACGACCTCAATTTCAGCGTCGGGATTTGCCGCGCGGATGCCGGCTGCGGCCGCCTCGCCCGCTTCGGCCGAGGTGAGGCTGCCTTTGAATGAATCGATGGCGATGAGGATGTTCACCGGAATCACCTTCCTTATTCAACGAGGGACTGCCAGGCGGCAGTCCCTCTTTCTTTATTTACTGATTCTGCGTGAGAGCCTGGAATTCCTTTAGCGGGCACTCGTGAGGCGGATGTGGGCACTCAAGAGATGTTTGGGGGTACGCACTCCCCGTATGGAAGCACTCACCCCGAGAATATGAGCACTCACCCCTATTCAGAGGCACCCCCCTCACTCCTCACACCCCCAAAAACCCTCAAGCTTCCACATTCACCTTCGATAGGTTCTTGATGATGGCATCGGTGATTTCCACTGTGTCCGCGGTGCCGCCGATGTCACGGGTGAGGATGCCTTGGCCGGTCGTGTCGGCAATCGCTTGGTTGACGCGTTCCGCTTCTTCTTTCAGGCCGAGGTGGTCAAGCATGAGCGCGGCGCTGCCGATGGTGCCGATCGGGTTGGCGATGCCTTTGCCGGCAATGTCCGGCGCGGATCCGTGGACAGATTCGAACATGCTCGGTGCGCTCTTGTCCGGGCTGAGGTTGGCGCTTGCCGCGATGCCGAGGCTTCCGGCTAGTGCGCTGCCGAGGTCGGACAGGATGTCCGCAAACAGGTTGGATGCAACGACGACTTCGAGGTCTTCCGGATGGAGGACGAAGTGAGCCGCCATGGCGTCGACGAGCCACTGGTCGGTTTCGACATCGGGATAGTCTTTCGCCACGCGAGCGAATACTTCATCCCAGAGCACCATGCCGTACTGCTGGGCGTTGCTTTTCGTCACGCTTGTGACTTTCTTGCGCTTGCGTGTCCGGGCAAGGTCGAATGCGAAGCGGATGATGCGCTCCGTACCTTTCTCTGTGAACAGCGCCGACTGAACGGCGACTTCCCCGCCAGGACCGCGTCCCTGGAAGTTGCGCCCGCCGATGCCGGAGTACTCGCCTTCCGAGTTTTCGCGGACGAGGATCCAGTTGAGGCTTTCCGGGTCCGGATGGTTGATGCGGTGCGGAACGCCCGGCAGGAATTCGACCGGGCGGATGTTCGCCCACTGGTCGAGGCCCTGGCAGATTGCGAGACGCAGGCCCCAAAGGCTCACATGGTCCGGCACGCCCGGGAAGCCGACTGCACCGAAGTAGATTGCGTCATAGTTGCGCATTTTCTCCACGCCGTCCTCATCCATCATCTTGCCGTGCTCGAGGTAGTACTCGCAGCCCCAAGGGAAATGGTCGTATTCAAATGCGAACTTCCCTTCAGATTCCTCCGCGAGGTGATCCAGGACGCGCAGTCCCTCCTTGATGACTTCCTTACCGATCCCGTCCCCCGGGATGACTGCAATCTTGAATGTCTGTTCTGCCATCGTCATGCTCCTCCTTCGTGTTTCGTGTTATCTGAATCTTAGATTAACGTATACATTAAAGTCAAGAGGAAAATGAAAACGGTATCAATTAGGGTCAAAATCGCTTTATTTTTAGAAATTTCTTTATTTACTATTGACTATAACGTATTCATTGTCTACAATCTGTTTCAAGATTGGTTGTTGAAAGCGATTTCATTTGAAGGCAGGGAAAAGGAGGAGAACAGTTAATGTCATTTGCTAAAAACCTGTGGGCGCAGCTCTGGGTCTGGAATGACCAGGCCAAAGCACTCTTGAAGGCGATCCTGACGCTGAACGTCATGGCCATCGTGACCACCGCCGGATCCGGCTCTTCCGGTTCGGAACAAGAAGAGGGCCGGCTGAAAAGCCCGCCCCGTGCCCCGACGTATACCGTCCCGCAGAAGATCGGACTTGTCCTCGGACCGTCTTTCTTCTTATTGATCAAGCTGTTTGTAGAACCTGCCGGTATGTCGGCCGCTGCAGTTTCCGTTCTCGCCACTGTCGCATGGGTCGCTACTTGGTGGGTCACCGAAGCGATGCCCATTCCGATTACCTCACTCCTGCCGATCCTTCTGTTCCCTCTCCAGGGAGTGATGGATTCAGGTGCCGTGACAGCAAACTATGGGGATACGCTGATCTTCCTGTTTGCGGGAAGCTTCATGATTGCCCTTTCCATGGAGAGATGGAACCTCCATAAGCGGGTTGCCCTATCAATCATCCACGCGGTCGGCACGAATCCGGCTACGATTGTGCTTGGCTTCATGGCCGCGACAGCATTCCTATCCATGTTCATCTCCAATACGGCAACAACGATGATGATGGTGCCGATCAGCCTCGCTGTCACGAAGCATGTGGCCGATTCACTCAAGGGAGATTCCGCAATCGATACGACTCCCGGGAAATTCGCCTTCGGAACCGCCCTGATGCTGGGGACCGCCTATTCCGCAACAATCGGAGGGTTCGGTTCAATTGTCGGCGCGCCGGCGAACATCATCCTTGCCGGCACCGTTAAGACAATGTACGATGTCGATATTTCCTTTGCCCGCTGGATGATGTTCGGGGTGCCGATTGTCGCCATCCTGATTCCGCTGGTCTGGCTTTACCTTGTAAAAGTCGCGTTCCCCATCAAGAGCAAAAGCATTCCGGGTGGCCGTGATATTGTTAAAAAGGACCTCGATTCACTTGGGAAAATGAGCTATGAAGAAAAGGTCGTTCTTGCAATCTTTACACTGACCGGCATTGCCTGGATCACCCGCGGTTTCATCCTGAGCAAATTTATTCCCGGAATTGATGATGCACTGATTGCATTACTGGCGGGTATCCTGCTCTTCATGATTCCTGCGAAAAACGCGAACGGCAACATCATGGACTGGAATACAGCGATGAAACTGCCTTGGGGCATTCTCTGGCTGTTCGGCGGCGGCCTTGCGCTTGCTGCGGGCATCATGGAATCCGGTCTGGATAAATGGATCGGCGAGCAGATTACCGCATTCGGCAGTTTGCCGCTTATTGTCTCGATCGGCCTCATGGCACTCGTGATTCTGATTCTTACAGAATTCACATCCAATACGGCGACAGCCACGATGGTTTACCCGATTGTCGCGGTGGCAGCAGCATCGCTCGGGACGGACCCGATCATCCTTATGGTTGCTGCAAATATGGCAGCCACCTTCGCCTATATGTTTCCGGTCGCCGCCCCGCCCAACGCCATTGTCTTCGGTACAGGCTATGTGAAAATGAGCAAGATGGCGGTTACCGGTTTCTGGCTTAACCTGTTCTCTCTTGTATTCACCCTGATTATCGTCACCTACTTTGTTCCGCTGGTGTTTGGCGGACTGATAAAATAACAAAAAGGATTGGAAGCTTCCCGGCTTCCAATCCTTTTATTCGTTGATCCGGCTGAGCACTTCAAGTATCTCTTTCTGGGCACGGCTCCGGTGGGACTCCATCAGCATCCGCGCAGCTTTGCCGTCCTTCGCCCTCATCGCCGAAACAATCGCCCGGTGCTCGATGATTGACCGCTTCGGTACGGGCCGCTCCGCGATCGTATACAGCCGGGCACGGTACGACTGGTCGGCGTAGCTGTCGATGATGCCTGTCAGCCGTTGGTTTCCCGCGCACCGGACGATCCGGTGGTGGAATTCATCATCCAGGGACGACCACTTTTTCAGGTCACCGGACCGCAGCGCCGCTTCCTGACTGTCGATGATGCTGTCCAGCTGTCCGAGCAGTTCCTCTTCTGCCCGCTCCGCAGCCAGCTCGATTGCCAGCCCATCGAGCGTGCCGATGATTGCATAGATCTCCCGGAGGTCATCCGCTTCAATGGGTGCCACGATGAACCCCCGCCGCGGAACAAGCGTCAGCATTCCTTCCGTTTCAAGTCGGACCAGCGCCTCCCGCACCGGCGTCCGGCTCATCTCAAGCGCCTCGCTGATTTCCCGCTCGAGGATCGCCTGGCCCGGCGGGAGCACCAGGTTCCGGATCGCCAGCCTTACCGTATGATACGCCCGCTGCGGCAGGCGGTATTGATCCAGCCCCTCCAGCTGCTGTGCAAAGGGGGTTAATGTCGCTGTGATCTCCATATTATCCGCTCCATTTCCTGTTGGTTTTATTATAAAGGAACGGAGATGCTCAATCATAGTGTTGGCCCGGTCCTGATTGCACCGGGGCTTGAGCGGGTAGACATCTTTTATTCTGTCAGATGACTTGGAGTGGACAACGTGAAGAAATGGTTTGTGATTTCGGTATTATTGAATATGCTGCTGATCGGGGCAGCCGTATGGATTATCCAGATGAACGGCGGGGAGCGTTTCATCAAGGCCCAGTGGCGGGCAATGACTTCCGACAAGTCGTTCAGTGAATACTATCTGACCAAAACCTCCGTTTTCAAGGAGTCGCCGGATGCGCCGGTCGACAAGGCTTTCGTTGGTGACAGCCTGACCGATTACGGAGCGTTCGGCGAGTACTTCCCGGACGAGCAAGTGATCAATCGGGGCGTCTATGACGATACGTCAGAGTTCGTGCTGAACCGCATTGAAGAAGTTGCGGGACGGGAGCCGAAGGAAGCGTATGTGATGGTCGGAATCAATGACATCATCAAAGGCGTCGAAGCGGAGACATACGAAAAGAACCTTCGGGAGATTGTCGATGCCTTCGATACTTCTGTAACTAAAGTGGCCCTGTTCTCTATCCTGCCGGTGAACCATGACCTGGTCGGGAACTCAGTGAAGGATGAGGAGATTAACAGGTTCAATGAGATCATCCGGAAAGTCGCGGAGGAGAGCGGAGCGGAATTTATTGACCTCCACCCTCATTTCTTGGATGATAAGGGGCAGCTGGACAGACAGTACACCGTCGATGGTGTGCACCTGAACGGGAAGGGGTATGATGTTTGGCTGGAGCAGATGAAGTGAGTTGGAGAGCTGCCATTGGGACGGCTCTTCTTTTTTTGTCAGAGTCCTTCCCCCTGCCTCAATACTCATAGAGAAGTGGTATAATTTTCTTTAGAGGGATTGCGGTTCCATATTACATAAGAGGGGTTGTTCTTTTTGAAATCTAAGACATATAAAAGAGCCACAGCGCTCGCTGCAGCTTCTGCATTGGTCGGCTCAGTTGTTATTCCGGTAGCTGCGGCTCCAGCAGAAACACCAGAAAAGTTCTCGGATGTTCCGACATCGAGTTCACACTATGAAACGATCCTGGAAGCACGTGCATTGGGAATCATGACAGGGTATGGCGACTCGACGTTTAAGCCGGATCAGAAGCTGAACCGCGGAAACGTCGCAAAAGCGTTCGGCAAATACGTGGTTGCCAAGAGCGGATTGACGCTTGAAGAATATGTAGAAGCGAACAACATCTCAGAGGTCGAAAACTTTACAGATGTCCCTAACGACTGGGTCGACGAGGAACTGGTTACCTATTCGAAAATCGTCAAAGAGGCGGGAATCTTCAAAGGAGCCAACAACAAGCTTGGTGCTTCCAGACTGATGCCGCGTGACCAGATTGCGGAAGTCCTCGTGCGGGCATTCGGTTTCGAAAATCAGGAAGGTGACCCGGGGATTTCAGACACCGATCAGTCCGGCTACGCCAAATCAATTGAGACGATCTATGAAAATGGCATCTCCAACGCCAACCCCTACCGTCCGCTTGAATCAACCAGCCGCGGACAGTTTGCCTCATTCCTGGTCCGTGCCTACAAAGTGGCAGAAGGCCTGGATCCGCAAAGCCCATACCCATTCCCTGTTGAATCGGTTCACGATGTGGAAGATCTCACAATCTCAGTAGGAGAAACGCCTGAACTTCCGGAAACAGTCGGCGTGACGCTCGAAAGTGGCGTGACAACGACAAAAGCTGTGGAGTGGAACACGAACGATCTTGCGACAGATGAAATCGGTACCTATACCATCACAGGAGACGTGGCTGATACGGACCTGACGGCATCTGTTCAGGTAGTCGTCAAGAAGCCAACCTACTCTTTCCCTGTAACATACGGACCTCACCCATATGAAGTGAATACAATTGTCGTGGATACAGAAGCGTTGACCGGTTCTGCCCTCGACTTTTCCAATTACAAGTTTAATGGCGGCCCCCTGCCTTCCGGGACAACCATTAAAATTGGCGAAAAGGCCAATTTGTTCATTACACTTGCATCGGATCAAGAAGTTACCGAGGATTTTGAGTATATATTGGAAATCCAAAATGTTAAAACTGTATCCGGACGTTATTTAATCGAAAAACTCGTTATTGGAGAAGACGGTGAGGTAGAGCCGGTCAACATTAAGATCCCTGGGACGTTTGCTGAAAATGTACCGCCGACATTAGTCTCCGCGGATTATGTGGTTACCTCTGAGGCCGCTGAAATCACAAATACCATTCAACTTACATTCTCTGAAGATGCGATGCTTATTCCACAAGACTGGGATGATGATATTACCTTCAAAGTGGGGGACACAGAAGTCAATCATGAAAGTGTTTATTACGATGGTGATGGTAAAATTTACATTGAAATCCCTACAATGGATATTAATCAAACATCGACAATCACCATTGTCCCGGAAGGGGAAAACAATGAGAGATTAGGAATTACAGATGTTTCCCTTGGAAGAAATCCTGTAGTAGCTCCAGCAACAAAAACGATTACTAAAGATGATGTTGTCGTAATCGGAACAGCCGAGGAACTGGCTGAAGCTGAATAAGATTGAGAGCTGCCATTTGGCGGCTCTTCTTGCTATTTGAAAGTAAACCCGATCTTCTTAACCACTCCAATATTCATAGAGAAGTGGTATGATTTTCATTAGAGGGATTCCGATTCCAAATTACATAAAGGGGGTTGTTTTTCTTGAAAGCAAATACATATAAAAAAGCTACAGCGTTTGCTGCAGCCTCTGCATTGGTCGGCTCTGCAATTGTGCCCGTAGCGGCGGCTCCGGCAGAAACGGCAGACAAGTTCTCGGACGTTCCGACGTCGAGCTCGCATTATGAAACCATTCTGGAAGCACGTGCACTCGGCATCATGACCGGTTACGGCGATTCAACGTTCAAGCCGGATCAGAAGCTGAATCGCGGGAACGTCGCGAAAGCGTTCGGCAAATACGTGGTTGCCAAGAGCGGGTTGACGCTTGAAGAATACATCGAAGAGCACGATATCTCGGAAGTCGAAAACTTCACAGACGTTCCTGACGACTGGTCTGACAGTGAATTGGTGACTTATTCGAAAATCGTCAAAGAGGCCGGCATTTTCAAAGGAGCCAACAACAAACTCAATGCTTCCAATCTGATGCCGCGCGATCAGATTGCAGAAGTCTTGGTACGTGCATTCGGCTTCGAAGATCAGGAAGGTAACCCGAAAATCTCGGATACCGAACAATCCGGTTATGCCAAGTCGATCGAGATCATCTATGAAAATGGTGTATCCAACGCCAATCCATATCATCCACTTAACCAAACCAGCCGCGGGCAGTTCGCCTCGTTCCTGGTCCGTGCCTACAAAGTGGCAGAAGAACTGGATCCTCAGAGCCCATATCCATTCCCGGTTGAATCGGTTCACGACATAGAGGACATCACCATCACGGTTGGTGATACGCCTGAACTTCCGGAAACCGTCGGCGTGACGCTCGAAAGCGGCGTGACAACGACCAAAGCTGTGGAGTGGAACACCAACAATCTTGCCACGGATGAAATTGGTACATATACCATCACAGGAGACGTTGCCGATACGGACCTTACGGCATCTGTCGAGGTGGTCGTCAATAAGCCTACTTATGCATACGCTGTTACAATTTTCACTCGACCTGGTGTCCCAAATACAATCCAAATTGATACAGAGCCACTCAGCGATTCTGCCCTCGATTTTTCTAATTACAAGTTTAACGGCGGTCCCCTGCCCCCTGGCACGAAAATTAAAACAAGCGAATACGGGATGCTTATTGAGTTTCCCACGGATCAGGAAGTTACCGAGGACTTTGAATATATATTGGAAATCCAGAATGTTAAAACTGCATCCGGCAGTTTATTAATCGATGAACTCATTGTTGGAGAAGACGGTGAGGTAGAACCGGTCAATCTTAAAATCCCTGGTACGTTTGCGGAAAATGTACCGCCGACATTAGTCTCTGCAGACTATGTTATTCCTTCTGAGGATTCGGAGATTACAGATACCATTCAGCTGACATTTTCTGAGGATATGGCACCTTTATATTATGAGTATGTCAGCCAATATCCTGAGGACCCTTGGTTTGAATATTGGGAAGCCTACAACTCCAATCTTTCTTACAACAGTCGTGATGACCTAATCTTCACAGTAGACGGTAAAAAGATTGACACTTATAATCCATCGGTAAAGGACGGTAAAGTTTATCTATCGATTCCGCCTATGGAAGTTGACCAAACTTCCACCATCACCATTGTTCCGGAAGGCGAAGACAACGCAATGTTGGTTATTACAGATGATTCTGTAGCGAAAAATCCCGCAGTCGCTCCGGCAACCAAGACGATTACAAAAGATAATGTTGTGGTAATCGAACCAGCAGAGGAACCAGAAGAAGAAGCTGAATGAGTGTGAGAGCTGCCTATTGGGCGGCTCTTCTTTTTGAGTTGTCTTTTATGTATCTCAATCACGGCAAATAAAATGGTATAATTTTCTGTAGTAGGATTCAGGTTCCAAATTACATAAAGGGGGTTGTTTTTCTTGAAAACAAAGACATCCAAAAAAGCTACAGTGTTCGCTGCAGCTTCGGCTTTGGTCGGCTCCGCGATTGTGCCCGTAGCGGCGGCTCCGGCAGAAACACCAGAAAAGTTCTCGGATGTTCCGACATCGAGTTCACACTATGAAACGATCCTGGAAGCACGTGCATTGGGAATCATGACAGGGTATGGAGACTCGACGTTCAAGCCGGACCAGAAGCTGAACCGCGGAAACGTCGCAAAAGCGTTCGGCAAATACGTGGTTGCCAAGAGCGGATTGACGCTTGAAGAATATGTAGAAGCGAACAACATCTCAGAGGTCGAAAACTTTACAGATGTCCCTGATGACTGGGTTGACGAAGAACTGGTCACCTATTCGAAGATCGTAAAAGAAGCAGGGATTTTTAAAGGAGCCAACAACAAGCTCAATGCTTCCAAATTGATGCCACGCGATCAGATTGCCGAAGTCCTCGTGCGGGCATTCGGTTTCGAAGATCAGGAAGGTGACCCGGGGATTTCAGACACCGATCAGTCCGGCTACGCCAAATCAATTGAGACGATCTATGAAAATGGCATCTCCAACGCCAATCCCTACCGTCCGTTTGAATCAACCAGCCGCGGACAGTTTGCCTCGTTCCTGGTCCGTGCCTATAAAGTGGCGGAAGGACTGGATCCTCAGAGCCCGTATCCATTCCCGGTTGAATCGGTTCACTCTCTGGATGACATCACCATCACGGTAGGTGAAACTCCCGAACTCCCGGAAACAGTCGGCGTGACACTCGAAAGCGGCGTGACAACGACCAAGGCTGTGGAATGGAACACGAACGACCTGGCCACAGATGAAATCGAGACCTATACCATCACAGGAGACGTGGTCGACACTGATCTGATGGCGTCTGTTCAGGTGGTCGTAAAGAAACCTACATACACTGAACCTGTCTCAGTCGATGCCAACAACAATGTCATCGTATTTGAATCTGAAGAATTAAGTGATTCCGCCCTGGATCTTTCCAATTATACGTTTAATGGCGGGCCCATGCCTTCAGGCACGACGATTGAGCTCCTTAAAAACGGCGGAATGACGATCACTCTTGAAGCACCTGAGAAAATCCTTAAAGATACCGAGTATACCATTGAATTCTCCAAAAACGTTAAAACCAAATCCGGCGACATTTTTGCTAATAATGCCAAGGAGGCAAATAACGGTGCTGAAGAACCCATTAACTTTACTGTGAATGGAAAATTTCACGATAATGTACCACCGACACTCGTCTCCGGTCAGTATGTCGTTTACTCTTCGGATACCGAAACCACTGATGCCATGCTGCTCACATTCTCTGAAAAACTGGCACCTTTATATTACAACCGCAATGGCCTTACCCACGAGAACGACTACGACCTGATTGTAAGCTTGATTATATTAGAGGGTTATAACTCTCTACACAAGCAGGATGATCTGGTCCTTACCGTGGACGGTACAGAAGTGAATATTACTAGCCTAGGGGTAGAAGAAAACGGGCAAGTTTATATTGAATTCCCAAAGATGGATATCAACCACACCTCTACAATTACTGTTGTTCCGGAAGGGAAAGACAACGAGGCATTAGTTCTCACGGATGATTCTGTAAACAAAAATCCTGTAGTGGCCCCAGCAACGATCACGGTCACCAAGGATGACATTTTCATAGTCGAACCACTCGAACCAGCAGAGATTAATGAGTGATTTTTTGAAGGTCTATTATGATAGGCTCAGGGACTTCAATATCGCATCTATTAATCGTTATACATTAAGAAGCATGCGCTAAAACAGCGCATGCTTTTCTGTATTAAGCAACGGATTCTTTTAATGCCTGTTTCAGAAGTGTAATATCATCCGTAATTTTGGATTGTACTTCTTTATCCCGGCAGCGGATCCGGTCGCTGTACAGGCGCAGCAGTTCATAAGAGAACATCATCACTTCAGGGGTTCGTTCTTTCTGTTCCATGGTCCCTCCCTCCTTTATTGGAACGATGTATGGTTATTCATTACCCGATTTTGGAAATAAAAATCCAAAACGACAAATTAATTAACTTTCTAAACACTCGACTTATTCATTGAGGGTGGGCTAGCATTTCCCCTTACTTTTACCAAGTTTGCCGAAGCAGCCAAAAAGGGAATAGAAGTTTGAATTCAAAGTGATGATCGTGAACTGTATAGAGGTGATGGATTGAAACCAGTTAAATTCACCAGGCTGTCGCATGACAAATGGGAACGGACCGTCACAGGATCGATCGCCTATTCCGCGAAGGGCGTCGACATCCGGACTGCAGACGGGCCGACGCTCGATCATTTCCGTGTGCTCCTGGCAGAGCGGACGGTCATTACCAACCTTGCCGCGCTTGATGGCATCTACCTTGCCTTCGGCGGAAGATATAAAGTGGATTCGGCGGAAGACGGACGGATTTTTCTCAAACCGCATCGCTATTGATGACCAGAATAAAAACGTGAAGGCCGACCGGGAGCCGGTCGGCCTTATTAGGATGAGGATTATGCAGGATTCTCCAATGCAATCTTGATATGTTCCAAGTGGTGCTCCTGATGCCAGGAGAGTTTTCTGAGCTTCGTGGCGACTTTGATTTCGCCGTTTGTCTCGTGGATGAATGAGCGGTCCAGCTGGTCTTCGGTGATGCTTTGGCCGAGGGCGACAATGCGCTCATTGAGCCCTTCCAGCATTTTAATGGAAGGTTCCACCGGGAGCTCGGTATCCGGCAGGACTGCCCATTTATCCTGGTCAAATCCGGGCACGGTCGGGCTGTTGTCTGTCAATGCGAGACGCAGGCGCTGGTACATATTCAGCTGGGAGTCAGCAATATGGTGAACCAGCTGGCGGACATTCCAGCTGCCCTCGCGGTATTTCCGGCCCAGTTCCTCTTCACTTAGGGAGTCGACCGTTTCTCTTAGCCGGGTCGTATACGTCTTGATCTCCTCCAGCCACCCCTGTACGTCGTTTAGCGTGACCTTTTCGGGAACGTCCAGCTGGCCGATCGGGAACTTCACATCCATGCGATAACCCCTTTTCCGTATTTATTTCTAAATATTTTGCCATTAACCTTCAATATACCGGACAGGGTTGGCTCTTGCAAACTAAAAAGCATGCACCTTTCAGTGCATGCCCATCAGTTGATTTTCCGGATTCTCTTTTTGATGTCCAGCACCGCTCCGTCATTATCCGGCAGCTTGGTGGTCTCAGCCAGTCTCGGGTCGATTCGGCATGACCGGGCGTAACCCTGGTCACTCAACCGGTCCATATGCGACTTCATCTGTTGCTGCGCCCTTTGGGAGGCCGCTTCCATAAAGGCTTTATTAATGCGGCGATTTCTCATTCTGACTCTCCTCCTCTAACAGATGTTGTGAAAGGGTGATGACGTGGAGCGCGCGGTCGATGTTGCTGATGATGGTATTGTGCAGCACGGAAAACAGGAAGTCATCGCTCGTGCGGAATGCATAGGCGTAGCTGGTGAGGATCGTGAAGTACTCCTCCTCCTCGAATACGTGGCGGTGGATGAAGGTGTTCTTTTTCGGCCAGATGTCCGCCTCCCGGTTCACAAAGACCGATTCAGCCGAATGGCGGGCCTTGTTGACGAGAAGCGTCATGGGCTTGGAGAGCGATTCCGCCTCCGACCCATGGATGATTTCATAATCAAAGCTGTTCCCGTAATGCTGAAGGTACTGGTCGGCCGTCTGTTCAAGATAACCGGACAAAAGAGATTCGTACACCTCACCGATCGGGCGCATCCGGTCCACGGGCTGAAAGCTTTCCTCAAGCAGCACTTCAAATACGAAGTCATACACTTCCTGCCCCGAAAAGAACTTCATCAGCTTCGCCGGCTGGATGGACCCCTCCACTTCCCCCTTCAGCACTTCGATCTTCTTCTCCGGACTTTCCGCTTCCATTTCGAAGTTCATGACTTTCAGCCGTTGAAGGTTCTTCATGCCAAGGCGTGCGACGACAAAAAACAGGATCCAGAGCAAAATCAGGCAGGCGCTGACCGTGATCTTCTGAAGCTCAGGCGAATCCCCGATCGCCACGATGGACAGCTTCAACAGACTGAACTTCTCCAGCTCGGCCTCGGTAAACTCCCTGACGCCATCGAACGCCAGCACATTGCGGAAAATGACCCCCAGCAAAAACAGCAGCCCGGCGAAGTAAATCGTCAGCGGCAAATACCGGGTCAAAAAGGGCCGCAGCCGGGTCGTCCAGAAGGCATTCCACATCGGTTCCTCACCCCTTAGTAGCCATTGTATGCAGACGCCCTTCCGTTCTCTCCGCTGTCGTCTGCCTGATTTTACACAGGATGGATTACGCCTGAAAACAGCAAAAAGGAGCCAAATTCGGCTCCTTCAAAGATGATTCCGTTCAGTTAACCGTGATAATGCTGCTCATCCCAGGAATAGGCTTCCTGGTGGTCATGGCCATGCAACGCCCAATACATCTGGACCAGCTGCATCTCGTACTGGATATGTTTCTTATAGAAATAAATATGTTTTTCCGGGTCACTGTGTTCATAAAACTTCGCCAATGTTCCATACAAACTCGTCATCTGAAGAAGCTGGGCCAATCTCGGATCCACAAGATCTCTCCTTTTATAGGGAATCAAGTGCATCCTATGCGTTTGTCAGGGGTGGCGGTTGGGCGGATGACTCAGAAAGCCCTACCCCGTCCGCTCCCCGTGGATCAGCAGCCGCTGGTAGTTGTGCCGGTACGGATGGCAGGTCAGCAGGGTGGCCAGGTCCTTGCCCTCCCGGATTTCCAGCGAATCGGTGTCGGTCGGATAGATGACTTCCTGTTCGGTGACCCGGTACTCAAGCGTTTCCCCCATTGTGTGGATGTAGAAGACGTCACCCGGATACAGCTGGTCCAGATCCCGGAACATCGCCTTCGTGCTCATCCCGCGGTGGCCGGCGAGGACCGTGTGCGTGCTTTTTCCGCCAAGCGGCAGAGAGGAGCCTTCGACCTGCCCGACCCCCTTGCTGAGGACGGCCTCCGACGAGCCGAGGTAGATCGGAATCCACAACTCCAGCTTCGGAATTTCAATGGCGCCGAACATGTTCTTATCGTCGAATCCGAGATCATGATAGGTCGTCATCAGCTCCTGGTGGTCGCCCCACGGATCCCGGAGCCCTTCCAGGTCACGGGAGATCTCTTCATTATATTGCCGGGCGCGGTCCAACAGGTCATCCACATCGTCATCAGGCAGATCGTCCAGGGCGGTCCGGAACTCTTCCACCTGGCTGCGCTGCATCTGGCTGTTGATGAACTGGGCGATGTGCGGGTAGAGGAGGATGAGGAGGCCTGCCAGAAATAAAAGGAGGGGCCATTTATGCTTCTTCATGAGCTTTCATCCTTTTCTTTCTTCTGCGGTACACGATTAGTGCGATTGTGAGAACGAGCAGTGCTGCGGTGGATGCATAGTAAATCCACGACTGGTCGTTATCTTCCGCTTGTTGCTGGGCACTTACTTCAAGCGCTTCAGGTTCGTATGGAATCCGCTTGCCTGTGACCAGCATGCGGTGCGTGTTGATCATATATGGGTCGCAAGTCAGCAGTGTGACAAGGTCTTCCCCTTCATTCATCTGGAGCCAGTCCGTTTCTTCCGGCAACACAATATCTGTGTGACTGACTTCATAAGCCAGTGTTTCACCGAGTACCCGGATATAAAACCGATCTCCAACGGTTAATTCATTTAGGTTCCGGAACAGCTTGGCGGAAGGAAGGCCCCTGTGCGCAGTAAGCACGCTATGTGTGCCCGGTCCGCCTGTAGGCAGAGAGGACTTTTCCAGATGGCCAACGCCCTGCGACAGCACCTCTTCACTCGTTCCATGATAAATAGGAAGTTCCTCGTTGAGCTTGGGAATTTCCACGGACCCGATGGCCGGGCCGATATTGAGCGCGTCATAGTAACTCCGGTCCCCTTCGCCGCCTCCGCCCTCGGAAAAAGGATCGACAAAATCCGTCTGAACACCAGCAAGCTGCCGGTTGTATTGGTTGGCCTTTTCCTTTTCAGCCCTGATCCGTTCCGCATCCAGGTTTTTCACCGTCTCTTCGTATTCCCTGACGACCGACTGATGGGCCTTCGTTGAAAAAATATTGCTTATCATAGGATAGGAAAAGATGGCCAAACCCACTAGAAATAAAATAAGAAATAGATGTTTCTTCACAGCGCTTCCCGTCCTATCATAAGGAAATTTTTAAAATGATAAAAAATGGGGGAGAATCTCTCCCCCATTCAGGTCCATTAAGCTGCGTTGGATTCCGACTTGCGTCGGCGGGCATAGAGCACCATTGCTGCCAACATCAGCGAAAGGCCGCCGGATGTGAACAGAACCGTACCAATACCGCCCGTTGTCGGCAGGAGCCAGTCGGATTTGGAGTTTTTCACTTCCACCTTAGTGGGCTCGCCGTGTAGAATCGTAACTTTAACTGGCTGGGCAAGGAGGCGGTACGATTTTGTTTCCTCTTTATCATTTTTGTATGTCGGTGCTTTTGTTTCTTCCAGATAGTACGTACCTGGGGTGAGGCCGGTAATTTTAAACTGACCGTCTTCATCGGTCACCAGATTTTTCAGTTGGCCGATTGGATTCCCGTTGTATCTCACGGAAGTATCCGATACGTCGATTACGTTACCTTCTTTATCCGTAAGCTGGAACTCTGCCCCCGGAAGCAACTTGGTGTTGTCAGTGGCGTCCATCTTGATGACCTGCATCCCTCCATCATTAGGAGTTACAATCGGCGGTTCTCCAGAATCAACTTCTTTAATCCAGCCGTTGTCGTTGTCAAAGTTTAGTTTTGCGGTGTTTTCGATGCCTTCTTCTTTTTCTTTGTCTATTACAGCATCCGGAAGGATTTTTGCTTTGAAGGTTATTATTATTTCCTCATTACCAGACAAGCCTTCAAAGTCCTCCACCGCCCAAGTGAGCAACTGACCATCCTGCGTAAATTTGAAGTCTTCTTTGGAAGCACCTTCGCTCACATCCCATGTACCCGTGTAAGCAAGACGTGGATCGAGATTATCTGTCACTACAAATTTTTTATATTTCCCTATGTCACCTGGAATTTTGATGGTCAGATTGTAGTCAAATTCGGTATCGCGGTTAATTCGTAGATGCTGTTGGCCATTCGCGTCTTTTTTGATTTCAGGGCTGTAGTAGTTAGTTACGACCCCGTCATTGACGAAACCAGGTTCAGGAGTCCACTCTACAGTGATTCCGTCACGAGTTTCGCTGGTTTTCTTGATTTCAAATTCGATTTCCGTATTGTTCAGAGCGTATTTCGCTGGCACCCCTGTTTCTTGGAAGTAGTACTTGCCCGCAGCAAGACCGGAAACATTAATCTTTCCGCCATCTTTAGTGACTAGTGTTGGGATTTCATTTCCTTCCAAATCTGTTGCTGGAGTTCCGCCAAATTTATAAAGTTTGAAAGATACCCCATCAAGTGGGTTTTCATCTTCACCAACCTTGTTCAGCTCCACGTTCGAACGAATTGTTTCGTTCTTCGGATAAACATGCACGTCATAGTTAAGAGTTGTTCCTTCTTTGTTTGTCATCGGAATGTCCACATAGAAAGGTTCTTTATTGAGAAGAATATGGTCAGGGCCGGACACTTCTACTATCTCATAGCGGCCAAGCTCCAAATTTGAGAAGACTACAATCCCATCTGCACCCGTGGTTCCTTCGATAGTATCACCATTAAATTCACTCCACTCATTGTCTTCAGGATTAAAGGAGTGAGTCTGAGTTATTTCATAGGTGACCCCTTGAACCTTTTTACCTATAATCTCTACCGGCATACCGGTCCCTTCTAGGCCTGCTCCTGTATCCGGCTCTTGCTCAAACTTTTGGATGGTTAGTGTCGGATTACTTGGATCTCCTATTGGTGTAACCGCCAAAGCCATCTGCGGGAAAAACAGCGCTGCCAACAATGCGAATACAAAAACGAGATTCAGTTTCTTTTTCTTGGACACAGCCATTCTCAATTCCCCTCTCATTCTTCTTCATCTCTTCTTCTGAACAGCATGAATCCCGCGGTCGCCATCAGGACCGCTCCGGCACCGTAAAACAGTGTCGTGCCCATTCCCCCAGTGTTCGGCAGTTCCCATCCGATCCGGGTGTTGACCACTTTCTTCTCGACATTCAGCGAACCGGCGCCGATTGTTACTTCAATCAGTTTAGCCGACAGACGATAGCCATCGGGCGCTTTGGTTTCAACCAGTGTGTAGCTGCCCCACTCGAGATTCCCGAAGACAATTTTTCCGTCTTTGTCAGATGTGCCGGTACCGGCTGTTTCTCCGTCTGCATCCCGCAGTTCGAACTCTGCACCTGCAAGCGGCTGGTCGCTTTCATCGACTTTGAGCACAGTGAGCATGGCGGCCTGGGCCGTGTTGGTGACTATGAATGCTCCCTGTTCGTCGATGCTGTAGCTGACCACATATTCAGCGGGAACTTGAAGTTCCTCAACCGAGTAATCGATCTCTTCTCCCGTCACCGAATGGTACCTTGAGAGGTCGGTGAATGACTGAGCCCAGCTATTCTCCTCAGACAGGACGAGTGTTTGTTCTGTCACTTTCCCATCGGCGAGCAGCCGGATTGTAACGGGACCCGCTTTAGGTCCTACCCACTTCTTCACGACATCCACCTGCGTGGTTGAGGTGCTTGTGTTCGTGAAGATAAAGCCTTCTTCCATCGAACCGGTCTTGACTGTTGAATAACCGTCCAGTTCCAATTCTTCTACGTCATAGGCAATTTCAGCGCCACTCTTGTCGTCCAACTTATTTACGAAGAATGACCCGGTCCAGTTGTTGGCTTCACTCAGAGTGATTGTCTGGCCTGTGTCCGCTCCATCTTCCATCAGCTGGACCGTAGCTGATTCTCCGGCCGGTCCGATCCATTTCTTCTCAACCTTGATGGTTCGTTTTACAGGATCATAGGTGTTTGTGACGGTCGTGCCTTTAATGGTCTTCACATAGTTCACTGGAACCTCTACTTCATCTGCAGTAAACTCATATGGCCTTCCGAACGGGTTATATTGGGGGACTTGTAGCCAGGTGTTTGACCAGGCAGGTGTTTCCGTTCCGTCTACCTTCTCCGCTCCAATAATTCTACGGGCTTCGCCTTCTGCCTGTGCAATCAGTTGAAGGTTAATTGCCGGGTGTTCCTTACCCCCGACCCAATTTTTGTTCGCTGTTACGTCGGCTACTGGTAGTGTGACTACCAAATTGTCGCGCACATCGTGGCCGCCGCCGATTCCTTTTATGAAAAACGGATAATTTGTTCGGTCCTTAAGGAACAGGTCATCGGCGAAAAACTTGAAGACTGTCCAGTGTGCATCATTAGTGTTCCCGTTAAGCCCATCTGGTTTGAACTCATCATCACCGACGGTTATTGAAATCTGTGCATTATATCGGTCAAAGGTTGTATTCCTAACGCCAACCAGCTCCATGTACTCAAGGCGATGTGTAGACTTTACGGCTACATGTACCAATCCACTGTTAACCCACATAAGCACCGGTCGAGTATGAGCATTAGTAGAGACGCCTTCCAAACGGGTCGGCACAATGATGGCATTCGGATCGGGAGTGTATTGGCCGGTGGCAGCCGCCAGGCCGGCTTTAGGTGGCGGCAGTTCGGTGAGTGTATCCTCTTCCGTCTGTTCGGCAGATTCTTCCGTTTCGTCCGATTCATCCGGGATGATCAAATCATCGATTACCACCGGTGCCGATGGCGGATCCGGCACGACTCCGTCAGGCTCGGTTTCCGCCGGCCAGTCGGTCGTGCCGTCGATCACGACAGGAGCTGGCGGCTGGTCTGCGGGTACCTGTTCTTCATCTTTTGGCGGCCAGTTGTCGTCAATGACAACCGGTGCTGACGGTTGATCAGCGGGCTCCTGTTCCTCGACCACCTCTTCCTCCGGCTGTGCCTCAAGCGCATCCGAAGAATTAGCAGGTTGATCGGCAGGGGATTCAGGTTGTTCGGCCGGTTGCTCGACCGGGACATCCTGGTCCTCGGTCGCTCCCTCCGATGGCTCTTCAGCCGGCTGGTCCCGGCTATCAGCAGGAGGGGATTCCGAATCCGCCTGTTCACCTTCCGGCTGGGCTCCTGGGTCTTCCTCTGCAGGCTGTTCCGCAGGATCATCGGCTTCTTCCGGTGCGGCCTCCTGCTCCGGCTCAGGAATTTCCGGCTTGATGGCTTCCGCCTGATGGCTTGCCTTGAATTCCCCGTCAGGATACGAGGCAGTTGCACGAATCTCATAGACTGATAGATTCGGGTCGCTGATGGCGGCGGTTATGTCCAGCCTGATGCTTCCATTGCCGGGACCCGCCTCTACGTCATAGCCATCCGAAGTCGTGCTGACCTGGGCATTTTCGTCATTCGTCACTGTCCCTGGAACCAGTCCTGCGCCAAGGCGGATGGCGGCGCGGAATCCTTCAAATTCCGTACCGGATGCATTGAGTGTGATCCGCCATTTCACGGATTCCGGGGACTGATCAATCAGCTCTGCCTGTACTCTCCCCGGATCGTCCGTCTGGCCCGCTGAAGCCCCGGTCCAGTAAGGAATCGCCAGCTGCAGGGCCAATAGCACACAGAGCATGACCGAAAGCCCCCTCAATTTCCGCATACAAGTTCCCTCCTTTCGATCCGAGTTTATGCGCAGACCTCTCTTATACTGGTCCTTAATTCCTGCACAAAACTATATTTATGCGAGATAGAAAGGAAAAATGACCTAATAGAGTAATTTATATTTTCTGAAATCAGGAAAGTAAATGAATCTTAATCCCTACCCAAATGGTGAATAAACAATTTGCGAAATGCATAGACTGGTTTTATCACAAGGCCGCGGCACCGCCTTGTCCTGCGCGCATGGGCACTCTTGACGGAGAGTGGAAAACAAATACGCGCCGCTCCGGCCGGGGTGAGAGCCCGGTAGTGCCGCAATTACATAGGAAATAAGCCCCCGGCCACATGGTTCCGGGGGCTCATTGTTGATATTCTATTAAAATACTTTCTTTGACCTCAATCGGTTATTAATATTCTGTTCATGTCTGCTTCATATTCGATTCCTATACTGGAGTCGACAAAAGGACAAGGAGTGGTTTGGATGAAGCGGATTGTAACTGTATTGGCAGGAGTGGGAATCGCGATGAGTTCGTTTGCGGGGACTGCAGCGGCGGAACCGGCAGAGCTCAGCAGCATTGTTTCCAAGCAGGAGCAGCAGAAGATGATCAACGTGGCACACCGCGGGGCTTCCGGACACGCGCCGGAAAACACAATGGCGGCGTTCCATAAAGGGTTCGAAATGAAGGCGGACTATATTGAGATCGATGTCCAGATGACGAAGGACGGCGAACTGATCGCCATCCATGACACGACTGTCGACCGCACCACGAACGGCACGGGCGCAGTGGGCAGCCTGACATTTGAAGAGATCCGTCAGCTGGATGCGGGCAGCTGGTTCGGTCCGGAGTTTGCAGGCGAGAAAGTCCCTACATTCGAAGAGATCCTTGATGCGTTCCGCGGCAAGGTCGGCATCCTGATCGAACTGAAGGCACCGGAACTGTATCCTGGAATCGAGGAAAAGGTCGCGGAAGCGCTGATGGAGCGCAACCTGCACCGCCCGAACAATGAAA
Source organism: Bhargavaea cecembensis DSE10 (assembly GCF_000348905.1). Classification (GTDB taxonomy): domain Bacteria; phylum Bacillota; class Bacilli; order Bacillales_A; family Planococcaceae; genus Bhargavaea; species Bhargavaea cecembensis. The sequence goes on along the minus strand of NZ_AOFT01000006.1, from coordinate 29,821 downwards.
AGATCATCATCCAGTCGTTCAACCATGAATCGATGCAGACGTCCAAGGAGCTTCTGCCGAACGTCCCTCATGGCGTACTCGCCGGTGCAAGCTGGGCTGATGTAACGGAAGAGCAGCTGGCGGAGTTTGCTACATACGCGGATTACTTTAACCCGAACATGAACATCGTGACACATGACCTGGTGGCTGACGTGCACGAGGCGGACATGAAGATTTATCCGTACACGTCCCGCTCGCAGGAGCAGGCCCTCCGCCTGTTCGACCTCGGCGTGGACGGCATCATCACCGACTACACGGAGCATGTTTACCACCACCCGGTTAAGAGCAAGTGAGTTGGATTAGGAAAACAGGGTCGCCTGCGGGCGGCCCTGTTTTTATATGCGGTATGGCGCGGTCATTGGCGGCTTTGGTTTCGTTATTCGCGGGCTCAGTATCGTCATATGCGTCGCGGTTTAGTCATTCATATGTTTCTCGGAGGCAACTAAACCTTTCGCTTCCGTTTTTAAAAAATAGGTATAGTGGATACAATACTAGCAATGATTTAATTTGTTTTATTTCGTGCGTGATATAATTAATCAATCATACTTCATGAGGTGAACAAAAAATTGACTAGCACACCACAACATTTAGCAATGAGTTCTGGAGCTGGACTTGCAGGATGGACAATAATAAATTTTTGGAGTGAATCTGAAGTCTTCTTTGATGTTTTTGGGGAAGAAATTATTAATGTTGTGGTTAAAGCTAATAGGACGAGCGCTATTCATTATCTATTAAATTGTTTTCAAGATAGTTATGAAGAAATAGATAATGTTAGAGGAGCAGAAAGTAAGGAAGAATTTTTTGCATATCTAAAAAGGTTATTAACAGATGTAAATTTGTTACCTGATTTGCAAGAACCTGATTTTCATAATTGTGAAGATGAGGATAATCATTATGAGTGCGAATGTGCAAGAAGAATTGATAAGTGGGAAGAATACGCTAAAAGTATGGCTTCTGAAATTGATAAAATTGTTATCCATTCTGCTTTCCAATTTGTTTTTCAAGATAGAAAATTCCTTCACGATTTTAATTTAAAACTAGCTGAATTTATAGAAAAGAATATTGACGAAATTAAAGAAAAATACCCTGATAATGTTACAGCTAGAGGGAGGATAAGAAGATTGGCTTTTCCGGTTTGGCTTAAAAAGGCTGTTTTCCATAGAGATAAAGGGAAATGCGTCATTTGTCGTCGTGACTTGACAGGAGTTGTTACACTGGATAGTACTATTAATATTGACCATATTGTACCTTTGAGCCTTTTTGGAACTAATGATGCTTCAAATATGCAATTATTATGTTCAGATTGCAATGCTATAAAAAGTGATAGAAATACAGATACGAGTACAACACATGTACCATTTTGGAATATTGATGATGAATTTCTTAAGTGGGGAAATGAATAGTAAACTACTTGAAAGATTGTGGTTTAAATGAAAATTTTGAGGGTTCTCTAGCTAGATAAATGACGAAATTATTATTACTGAAGAAATCGGGACTACCCCAGGCAGTCCCGATATTCTCAACCCCTATCATACTGATCTTGACTTAGACAAGAGCTCCCGGCCTCAGCTGGGGGATTGATTAAACTGATTATCTCGCCGACCATCCGCCATCAACGCTGATGATCTGGCCGGTGATGTAGTTGGATGCATCGGATGCCAGGAGGACGACGGGGCCAGCGAGGTCTTTTAGCTCGCCGAGGCGACCGAGCATCGTGTGGCCGATGAGTTTTTGGGTGCGTTCCTTGTCTTCGAGGAACGACGCGGTCATCGGGGTCTGGATGTAGCCGGGTGCGATGGCGTTGACGTGGATGCCGTGTGGGGCGAGTTCTTCGGCCCAGACACGTGTCAGCTGGTTGATGCCGCCTTTGCTGGCGGCGTAACTCGTCTGGTTGGGACCGCCGACGAGTCCATAGATCGAGGAGATGTTGATGATCTTGCCGCGCTTTTGCCGGATCATCTGCCGGGCGGCGGCCTGTCCGGCGAGAAAGATGCCTTTCAGGTTGGTGTCGACGACGCGGTCCCAGTCCTCCTCTTCGACTTCGACAAGCGGCTTCCGGATGTTCATGCCGGCGTTGTTGACGAGGATGTCGAGTGAGCCGAACTGCTCCACCGCATGTGCGACTGCCGACTCGATGCTGATACGGTCCGTGACGTCGGACTGGACTGCTTCTGCCCGGATGCCTGAGAAGCCGAGCTGTTCTTTTGCCGCAGACAGGGCGTCTTCCCCCCGTCCTGTGATGACGATGTTGGCGCCCTGTTTGCCGAGCGCCTCGGCCATCGCAAGGCCGATCCCCTTGCTGCCGCCGGTGATCAGGGCGGTTTTTCCGGTCAGGTTAAACATGTTTTCACCTCCCGACTGTTACGTGAGCGATGCCTGCTTTTCTTTTGCCGGCTCGTATTCATAGAAGCCGCGCCCTGTTTTTCTGCCGAGGTGGCCGGCGCGGACTTTCTTGCGGAGAATCTGCGGGACGCGGTATTTGGAGTCGCCCGTTTCTTCAAGAAGCGTCTCGCACACGAACAGGAGCGTGTCGAGTCCGATCAGGTCGGCCAGTGCGAGCGGGCCGATCGGCTGGCTCGTGCCGAGCTTCATGGCCTTGTCGATGTCCTCTTTTGACGCAAGGCCCTCCTGGTAGACAAACATCGCTTCGTTCACCATCGGGACGAGGATCCGGTTGACGATGAACAGCGGGGAGTCGACGGTCTGGATCGTTTCTTTCCCGATCGATCCGCAGATTTCCCGGACAGCCTTCACCGTTTCCTCGGATGTCTCTTCACCCGTCACCACTTCGACGAGTTTCATGATCGGCGGTGGGTTGAAGAAGTGGGTGCCGACCACTTTGTCCGGACGCCCTGTTGAGGCGGCGATCTCGGTCACGCTCAGTCCCGAAGTGTTGGTGGCGAGGAGTGCTTCATCCGGACAGATGGCATCCAGCTTCCGGAACACTTCCAGCTTCACCTCCATTTTTTCCGCGACCGCCTCGACGACGAACTCCCGGTCGCTGAGCGTTTCGATATCGAGCGTGAACGAAATCTTTGCCAGTGTGTCCGCAATGTCCTGATCCGTCTTGCCCTGTTTGCCGTAGATCCGCTTCAGGCTGTTTTCCATCGTCTGTTTGGCCCGCTCAAGCGCTTCCCCGGACTGGTCACACAACACCACTTCATGATCGTGCTGTGCAAACACCTGCGCAATGCCATTCCCCATCGTGCCTGCTCCGATTACCCCTACCTTCATCTCATTACCTCCCCGTAAATTGTGGTTGCCGCTTCTCGAGAAATGCCGTGGCCCCTTCCCGCATGTCCCCCGACCCGAAGAGCGGGCTGCAGACGGCGGTTTCCAGTTGGAGTGCTTTATCCAGCGGAAGCGCCGCCCCTTCGTCGATGGCCCGCTTGGCAGCGGATACCGCGAGCGGGCCGTTTTTCGTGATGGCTTCGGCGATTTCCCGTGCTTTGACCAGGGCTTCCCCCTCCGTGACCGCCTCGACGATGCCCCGGCGCCGGGCTTCTTCGGCATCCAGCATGCGGCCGGTGAAGATGAGTTCTTTTGCCGTTCCCGGTCCCGCAATCCGGCTGAGCCGCTGCGTGCCGCCGTAACCGGGAACGATGCCGAGCTTCGCCTCGGGCAGGCCGACTTTCGCCTTGGTCGTGGCCACGCGGATGTCGCAGGCAAGTGCGAGTTCCAGCCCTCCGCCGAGGGCATAGCCGTTGATCGCGGCAATGACCGGGATCTCCAACTGCTCGATCCTGCGGAAAATGCCGCTGCCCCTGCCGAGAAGTGCCGGGGCGGTTTCCGCGTCCAGCCCCAGAAACTCGCTGATTTCCGCTCCCGCAACAAATGCCCGGTCGCCTTCTCCTGTAATGATCAGTGCCCGGACCGAATCGTCCTCCGCAATTTTGGTGATGGCCTCGTCCAGTTCCCGAAGCACGTCCGCATTCAGCGTGTTCATCGGAGGATTGCTGATGGTAAGGGTGAATACCGCGCCCTCCTGCTCAATTTGTACCGTCATACGCCTGCTCCTTTCTTTTCCTTGAAGAAGTCCGGCAGGTCACCGGCCCGCATCGGGAAGTTGGCTTTCCGCTTTTCTTTAAATGAAGCGATGCCTTCCTTCACGTCAGGGGAATCCGAGATCCAATGAAGGAATTTTGATTCGGCAAGATGGGATTCTTCCGGGTGGTTGCTGCCGACCATCGAATAAAACAGCTGTCTCGAGAACGCTCTTGAAACCGGTGACGTGTTCCCGATCATCTCTTCCGCCAGCTGTACGGCGCGCGCGTATGGATCGGCTTCGATGTATTGGAACAGCCCGCTGTCTTTTTCCTCCTCTGCCCGGAAAATCCGGCCGGTGTAGACCCATTCCAGTGCCTTGGCATGGCCGACGAGCCTTGGAAGGAAATAGCCGCTGGCCGCTTCCGGCCCGATGCCGCGCTGCCCGAAGACGAACCCGACTTTGGCGGCAGGTGCCGCAATGCGGATGTCCATCGGCAGTGTCATCGTGATGCCAATCCCGACGGCGGCACCGTTGATCGCGGCGATGACCGGCTTGTTGAGTCGGTAAACTGCCAGGCTGACACGGCCGCCGGTGTCCCGGAAGTCATCAAAGGACTCGGTGGATGTGAACACGTCATCCCCCTGCGAGAGGTCCATCCCCGCGCAGAAGGCGCGTCCCTTGCCGGTCACGATGATCACCTGGACGTCGTCATCCCCGCCCGCTTTCGTGTAGGCATCGATCAGTTCTTCCATCATCTTCTCGGAAAATGTATTCATCGCCTCCGGCCGGTCGAGGAAGATCGTCCGGATGCCGGCTTTCGTCTCTACGGAAATCGTTTCATACAAGCTGGGTCACACCTTTCAGCGCTTCTTCATATTCCTGTTTCAGCTGGCCGATCACGTCCGCCATTGTCTGGACTTCCTTGACGGCGGTCACGCCGTGGCCGGCCGACCAGATGTCCCGCCACGCTTTGGCGTCGGTCATATGGGCAAGGTCCACGTCTTCCCTCGGCTTAAGCGATGCCGGGTCGATGTTGTTTTTCAGCAGGCTCGGAATCAGGTAGTTGGCATGGACGCCGCTGAAGGAATCGGTGTAGATGATGTCCTCGGGACCAGCTTCCACCAGCATCTCCTTGTATTCCTGAGGGGCGCTGCTTTCTGCCGTCGCGATGAAACGAGTGCCCATGTAGGCGTAGTCGGCGCCCATCGTCTGTGCAGCAAGGACGTCTTTTCCTGTCGAAATGGCGCCTGCCAGAATGATCGTGCCGTCCCAGAATTCCCGGACCGCCTGTGTGAAGGCGAACGGGTTCAGCTTCCCGGCATGACCGCCCGCTCCGGCGCAGACGAGGATCAGTCCGTCAACGCCGGCTTCCGCGGATTTGCGTGCATGCTTCAGTGTCGCGACATCCGCGTACACCTTGCCGCCGTAGGATTTCACCGCCTCAACGACGCGTCCCGGATGTCCGAGAGAGGCGATCACGATCGGCGGCTCGTATTCCCTGATGAGTTCAAGGTCTTCTTCAAACCGCTTGTTCGTCTTATGGGAAATGTAGTTCACCGCCCACGGCTCGCCGCTGATCAGTTCGGAACTGATGTCCCTGAGCCACTTTTCGCATGTTTCCCGGGTACGGGCATTCAGTAATGGAACCGATCCGATTAGTCCATTGCGGGATGCCTCGACGACCATCGCCGGGTTCGAGACGAGAAACATGGGGGAAACGATAACAGGCAGGTTCATGGGTTTCCTCCTTTGAGTCCGAATTCCAGTGCGATTTTCACCGTACCGTCCTGGCCGGTCAGGCTGCCGGTCCCTGCCCCGTCCGATGTCGTCTCCAGTTCCAACTGGAGGGGATCATCCGGGTAGACGATGTCTTTGAACTTGGCGGACAGCCGCTCCGGCTTCTTGCCGAGGGCTTCCGTGATCTGTGACGAACAGATGCCCATCATGAGCAGGCCATGGGCGATGCGGTCACGGTAACCATGCGCCCTTGCCGCCTCCGGGTCCATATGGATCGGATTCAGGTCACCGCTTGCATGGCCGTATTCCACAATCTGTTCTGCCGTGACGGTGACGGGAATGATCAGCTGCTGCAGGGTCATTCCGCATCGCCCCCTTTCCTGCAGAAGTAGGTCATTTGAGCCTTGGCGACCTCGTCAGCGTCGGAGCGGATCGACGTTTCTACTATTAAAATCCGCCACTTCTTTTTCTGCTCGTCCCCAACCACCCGGGAAGTCATCCGGAGGGTTTCTCCCTCTTCCGGCTCTTGGAGTGTTTCAAACTGCTGCTCCACATGGAGAACGTGCGCCTCGCCAAGCCCCAGTTCATCCAGGAAGGTGTACAGATTCCGCTCTCCCCTGTAGAGGGCGGCCGAGTAGATCGTCGGCGGCAGTCCGGGGCCGCTGTATCCGACGCTTTCGGAGAAGGTCCGGACAACCTCCGGCTCCAGGACAAGCGGGGTGTAGTCGAATTCGAATCCGACCGTGGTCACAGCAGTTTCCCCGCACGGGCGTCGTGGCCCATCTCGATCAGGTTCCGGACCGCCCCGTTCAGTGTGCCGAACCGCTCGTCTTCCACCGTGCCGTCTGCCCACCGTTTGTAGATCTGCTGGAGGATGACCGCGAGCTTGTAGAAGCCGAATGCCAGGTAGAAGTCGATGCGGGTCATGTCCCTGCCGCTTTTTTTCGCGTATTCTTCCGTGAATTCCCTTCTGGAATAAAATCCGGGCAGGCTTGAAACCGCATTGATGCCCATGTCCCGGTCCTGGGCGCTTCCCCAGTAAGCAAGTGCCGAGCCGACATCGCTGAGCGGGTCGCCGATCGTGGCGAGTTCCCAGTCGAGGACACCTGTCGTCCTTGACGGATCATCCGTATCGATGACGATGTTGTTCAGCTTAAAGTCGTTATGGACAATCGTCGTTTCCGGGTTGAGCGGGACGGCCTGCTTGAGCCATTCTTCGAGTTCTCCAATGCCTTGGATATCTTCGGTCTTCGCGGCGTCATATCGCCGGATCCAGCCGTTCACTTGCCGCTCCATGAACCCTTCCGGTTTGCCCATCTTCTCAAGGCCTGCCTTTTTGTAGTCCACCTGCTGCAGTTCGATCAGTGTGCCGATCAGATTGCGGGACAGCTTGGGACCGACGATCTCGGAGCTTCCCCAGCGCTCCGGGAAGGTTTCGTCGACGACGACGCCTTCCTTTTTCTCCATCACATAAAAGTGTTTGTCCATGATTGCTTCGTCTTCATGGAGCAGGTAGGGCTTCGGCGCGTAGTGGAACAGCGGGTTGATCTTTTTGAGCAACGTGAATTCCCGCTCCATGTCATGGGCGCGCGGCGGAAGCGGCCCGCCAGGCGGACGGCGCATGACGCCTTCCCAGTCCCCCACTTTCAGGAGATAGGTCATGTTCGAGTAGCCTTCGGAGAATTTCTCGTAGCGGAGCGGCTCCTCCGGAAGATCGATCTTATCCCTAAGCAGCTGCTCAAGCGGTTCCCAGTTGATATAAAATGTTTGGACGGTCATGGAAACACCCCTTTTCGTAATTTCACAATCCCTCTTTCTTCTGCCGAATACCGTGCAATGACCGGTACCCGGTCTTTGTGTCTGATCACATATTCCGCCGCATCGGGAAACCCTTTCGCCTCCAGCAGATGGAAGGTCTCGACATCCAGGAGATCGCGGTGATCCGCGTTCGCCGACTCGGCATAAAGGCGGTGGGCGATCACGGCAGCGTCGGACAGCTGATAATCACCCAGCTTCAGGAGCTCATCGATCAGATGGCCCCCGCCCACCATATCCTCCACCGAAAGCCTGCCGGCGTTGCCCGCGGCGACGATGACAATCGAGTCGCTTTCCGTCTGTCCGGCGATATAGGCGGCGAGCGAGCGCCCGTTCAGCAACGATCCGATCAGCAGCTCCTTTGCCCCTTTCGCCTTCTCGAGCGCCCTCGTGCCGTTGGTCGAACAGAACACCGCCCGTTCACTGCTTTCTGCCGGGCCGATCTGCTGGGGGTCCGGATAAAGGAAGTCTTCGATCGGGTCTCCGTCAGATTCTCCGATCATGACAGCAGGCGTTTGGGCGGAAGCATGGAATGCCCGTGCCGCCGCCTCGTTCTCCACCGCCGTGACCGGCCCATAATTCTTTTCCAGCAAAAACAGGATCGTGGAAGTGGCCAGGAACACGTCGTAGACCACCGCCACACAATCCGTTATTTTCTCGGGATCAATGGTTTCCTTTTGCGGAACCACATGGATTTTTCTCATGGAATGCCTCATTTCACGGCCTGATTGATGATCTGCTCTTCCTCGGACGGATTGTACTCCACGACGAAGGTCGGATCTTTCTCGATCAGGTTTTTAATGAACAGGAAGATGTTCTCAATGACGATCAGTGCAAATGCTGCAGGGATCGTGAAGAATACCGGCCATAGCTGGTACAGTGTGCCGGCTGCCGGGAAGGATGTGTTCCGCTCCATCCCGTCCATCGCATACGTCCAGCTGAACTGGACGACCAGGACGAGGATAAACACTTCGATCGCGATGAGGAACAGGATGAGAATCCGCTTGACCGCGGGAGAAAACTTCGCAAACAGCAGCTCCATCTTCGGAAGGACGCCCGATGCATACACATAGGCCAGACCCGGGAACACGACAAGCGGCATCATGTAGTTCTGGATGATCTCAAACCCGCCCCGGATCGAGCTGGAGAACACGTTCCGCATCACGACGTCGTAGGTGATGAAGAACATCATGATCAGTGCAACGACGGCACTGATGACGAGTCCGATTTTCTTCAGTACTCCGAAATAGCCGTAAAGTTTATAAAAGGTCGTCATTCCGTTCACCCCTTTCCGCCGCTGACCGACGGCAGCCATGTCGCCAGTTCAGGGAAGGCGATCATGAGGCCGCAGACGACGATCATCGAGAATACCGCAAACCCCATGCCGACTTTGAAGATTGAACCGGAACTGATACCCGTTACGCCCGATACCGCATAGACACTCAGTCCGACAGGCGGCGTGATCAGCCCGATCGTACAGATGACGGAGATGAACACCCCGAACCAGAGCACATCGACCTGGAGCGCCGTGATGATCGGCAGGAACACCGGGATTGTCATGAGGATGACCGCGGCCCCTTCAATGAACATGAACATGACAAAGAGGATGGCGGAAATCAGGAGCAGGACAAGTGCCGGCGAATCCATGACCGGCTCCAGAAGGCTGATCAGCTTTCTCGGAAGAAGAGAAAGCGAGACGAACCGGCCGAAAATCTGGGCGCCGATCATGATGAGCATGACCATCCCCGTCAGCTTGATGGTCTCCGTGAGGGAGGCCTTGAAGAAGTTCAGGTTCACCTTGCCGAGCAGCAGTGCGGTGAGCAGGCCGACAACAGAACCGATGGCGCCGGCTTCCGTCGGCGTGAAGATTCCGGAATAGATGCCGCCAAAGATAGTCGCGACAATCAGAAAGCCCATGATGACGGAGACGGCCAGCCTTGTGACGGGCACTTTCTCCTCTGCAGCTTCCGCTTCGGCCGCGGCTGCGATTTCCGCCTGGGCTTCCGCTGCGGCCGGGGACCGCTTCGTTTCTCTCCGGTAGTAGAACAGCATCGCAATGATGAATGTCACCATGACGAGCACACCCGGGATGAACGCACCGATGAACAGCGCCCCGACCGGTGTTTCCGTCGCGACCCCGTAAAGGATCAGGATGATGCTCGGCGGGATGATGCCGGACAGCGAGCCGCCGGCTGATGCAATCGCACCGGCAAGCGGTCCGCTGTAGCCGTGTTTTCTCAGTTCGGGTACCGCGACCTGTCCGAGTGAAGCGGCCGTGGCCGTCCCGGAGCCGGATACCGCCCCGAGCATCCCGCCGATGATGAGCGTCAGCGTGCCGAGCAGGCTCCGCCGGCCGCGGGAGATTTTATGAACAATGTAGAAAATGTCCTGTACCAGGCCTGAGTGCAGGATAAACTGCGCCATTAGGACAAACAGCGGGATCGTCGTGAGCGTATAGCTCGCCACACGGTTGAACGGTTCATTTCCGAGCAGGCCCGGCAGGATCGAGAAGCCTTCAAGCAAAATCAGCCCGATGATGCCGCTTGCCAGCAGGACGGAATGGATATACATCCCCATCAGCAGGAACATAATCATCATGAAGATGATGATTCCGACCACCAAATAGCTGTCCATCTTGTTTCACCCCCATTAGGTTGAAAAAAGGCGATAATGCCAGGATTATCGCCTTTTCATTTTTTCTATTACATCTCCTTGACTTTCTGCGGCACTTCGCCGCCCTGCTCAATCATGAGGTCCCTCCAGAGCTTGACGAGTTCGGTGCCCGGAAGGCCGTTGTCCTCTAGAAGCTTGGCATAGTCGCCCCATGTGTTTTCGATTCCTTCATTAAAGTGGTCCTGAACGTCCTGAGGGAGCGTCGCAAAGTCGACAAACTGGCCGCCCTGTTCTTCGTTCATCGCAATCACTTCTTCGGAGCGGTCCATCCAGATCTGTGCGGAGTCTTCAAAGTACTCGTCCGTCGCCTGTTCCATCGCTTCCTGGACATTTTCAGGCAGCGAATCGAATTTCGCTTCGTCCATGCCGATAAATGCGTTGAAGTGGCCGAAGTTGATGCCGGTCACCGTGTACTTGAACAGATCCTGGAATCCGTAGCCGGTCCAGTCTGCGATGCTGTAGAAGCTGCCGTCGAAGGCGCCGCGGCTCATCGCGTCGTACATTTCGACCGCCGGCATCGTGATGCTGTTCAGGCCGGTCTGCTTGGAATACATTTCATGGATCCGGGACGGCGTGCGGAGCGAGGTGCCTTTCACATCACCGGCGGACGCGAACTCTTTGCCGGTTGTTGAGATGGAGTATTCCTGTGTGGTCGAGATCGGGAAGACCTTGAACTGGTCGAACTGGAGCTCGGAGAATGTCTTGCCGTCTTGCAGCTCAACATCGCTTTCAAGCAGCGCTTTCCATGCGTTCGATGCGATCATCGTGTCGGAGTGGCTGAGCGGGAGCATCGTCACTTCCGCCATCGGGAACTGGTCCGGCTGGTAGATCGGCAAAATCAGGGCTACGTCGACCGTGCCGTTTTCCACCGCTTCCGCCTCATCCGGTACGGCGACAAGCTCTCCGGACGTAAACGTTTCAAATTCCACCTGGCCGTCGGTCAGCTCCGTGACCCGGTCCATCCAAGGCTCCATGCCGCCTTCCCACCAGGCATGCTGCGGGCTGAGTCCCGTTGCCGCGCGGAGCGTAATCTTTTCGCCATCGGCAGAAGCGGCGTCTTCAGAGGACGTCTCCCCTCCGCATGCTGCGAGCATCATCGAGGCGCCCAGAAGAACGGCCCCCATCAGCTTTGATTTCTTCGTCCATCTCATCTCGTTCAACTCCTTTTCTGTTATTGGGTTTCTCCGACCTTCAGCAGCAGCTTCCCATACGTCTCCCGGTTCGACAGTTTGCCGAGTGCTTCCGGCAATTGTTCGAACGGATACGCCCCGTAGACGAGCGGGTCAATTTTCCCTTCCTTATATAACTCCATGAGCGCGTCGTGGTAGTTGGCCACTTCCTCCGGGTGAAGTTTCCGGAAGTAGCCCCAGTGCACGCCGACGACCGAATAGTTCTTGATCAGTACGTGGTTGGTCGGGGCATCCGCGATGCGTCCGCCCGCGAACCCGATGACGAGGATCTTGCCCTCGAAGGCGATGCACTTTCTCGACTTGTCGAACACATCTCCCCCGACCGGGTCAAAGATCAGATCCGCCCCGCGGCCCTCGGTGATCGCCTTGACTTCCTTCACGAAGTCTTCAGACCGGTAATTGATCGCGTAGTCCGCTCCGATCTTACGGCAGATGTCCGTTTTCTCATCCGAACCTGCAGTCGCGATGACGGTGGCACCTGCCGCTTTTCCAAGCTGGATGGCCGCAGACCCGACGCCGCCGGAACCGGCATGGACGAGGAGCACCTGGCCTTCCCGGATTTTGCCCATCCGGTGGAGGGCGAAATAGGCCGTCTGGTAAGTGATGAACATGGACGCCGCTTTTTCGTGGCTCAGTTCATCAGGGATCGGGAACACGAGCGATTCGTCGATCACGAGGTCTTCCGCGAATCCGCCGTTTGGCAGGAGCGGTGTCGCGATGACCCGCTGCCCCGCCTTCAGGCCGGAGCCGTTGGCCGTTTCCTTGATGACACCGCTCACTTCCGCGCCCGGTGTAAACGGGAGGTCGTGGGTTTCCTGATACTTGCCCTGGCACTGGAGGATGTCGAAAAAGTTCATCGCTGCCGCCCGGACGCTGATGCGGACCTGGCCGGGCTGGAGCTCCGGCGATGTCACTTTATTCAGCTCGAGTGCTTCATGCGGATCGTCCAGCTTTGTGATCTGCCACGCCCTCATCGAACGGGCTCCTTTTCCTTGGACGTCCTTTCGTTCAGTTGCTCGCGGATTTCCAGCTTGGCGATGTCGCGGAGGTGGACCTGGTCAGGACCATCGACAATCCGGAGCGTGCGGGCATTTGCCCAGTGAGCCGCAAGTACCGTGTCATCCGAGACGCCGGCGCCGCCGAACAGCTGGATCGCGCGGTCGATGACATTCAGGCACATCCGCGGTGCCGCGATTTTCGTCATCGAAATCTCCTTGCGCGCCGCCTTGTTGCCTTCGGTGTCCATCTTGTGAGCCGCTGACAGCGTGAGCAGTCGTGCGGAATCGATCTCGATCCGGCTTTCCGCGATCTGTTCGCGGATGACCGCTTTGTCGATGTTGCGGGAGCCGAATGTCTCACGGCCGTCCGCCCGCTCGATCATCAGTTCCAGCGCGCGTTCCGCGGCACCGATCGCCCGCATGCAGTGATGGATCCGGCCCGGTCCGAGGCGGCCCTGCGCGATTTCAAATCCGCGGCCTTCGCCGAGAAGGATGTTCGAGGCCGGCACCCGGACATTGTTGTAATGCACTTCCGCATGGCCGTGCGGGGCATGGTCATAGCCGAACACCGGCAGGTACCGTTTGACTTCCACACCCCGCGCGTCGAACGGGACGATGATCATCGACTGCTGGCGGTACGTTTCCGCCTCCGGATCGGACTTGCCCATGACGATCGCGACTTTGCAGCGCGGGTCCATCGCACCCGACGACCACCATTTCTTGCCGTTGATCACGTATTCGTCGCCGTCACGCGTGATCGAGGCCTGGATGTTCGTCGCGTCCGAGGAAGCGGCCTCGATCTCGGTCATCGAGAACACGGAGCGGATCTCGCCTTCAAGCAATGGCTTGAGCCACTTTTCCTTCTGCTCTTCCGTGCCGTATTTCATGAACACTTCCATATTGCCGGTGTCCGGCGCGTTGCAGTTGAAAACTTCCGGCGCGATCAGCGAACGTCCCATGATCTCGCACAGATGGGCGTATTCGTAGTTGGTCAGCCCCGGTCCGTATTCCTCGTTGTCGATGAACAGGTTCCATAGGCCTTCCGCCTTGGCTTTCGCTTTGAGTTCCTCGATGATCGGCGGGACGACCCAGCGGTGTTCCGCGTCATTCAGCTGCTGTTCGTAAACGGCCTCGTTTTTGTAGACATGTTCGTCCATGAACTGCGTCAGCTGGTCCTTGATTTTTTGAGCTTTCGGGGATAGTTCTTTTAGCATGATGATCCTCCTTTGTTTTTCAGTGCGGTCTTCAGGATTTTGCCTGCAGCGTTCCGCGGCAGTTCATCGAGGAATACGATCGATTCCGGCACTTTGAATTTGGCAAGACGTTCGAGGCAGTAGCTTCGGATCGCTTCGATGTCCGTTTCGTTCAGGCTCGGGGAGACGATGAACGCCTTGACCCGTTCGCCGAATACGCTGTCGGGCTCGCCGACCACGGCCGCTTCGTTGATCTCGGGATGGGCTTTCAGGACGTCCTCCACCTCGATGGAGAAGATCTTCTCGCCTCCGCGGTTGATCATGTCTTTTTTGCGGTCGAGGATATAGACAAATCCCTCCTCGTCGATCGTGCCGAGATCGCCGGAGTGCCAGTAACCGTCGGTGAAGTTTTTCAGATTGGCTTCTTCGTTGTCCCAGTAGCCCTCCACCACCATCGGGCCCCGGATGTAGAGCTCTCCGGTGTGGCCGGCAGGCAGTTCCTCGCCGTTTTCGTCCACGATCTTGACGTCGGCGACCGGTACCGGGCGGCCGCATGAGCGGACTTTGCTTTCATCGTAGACGGCCGGCATGAGCGTCGTCGGCGAAGTTGTCTCGGTGGATCCGTAGGCATTGTGCAGGTCGGCATTCGGGAAGGCCTGCTTCATCGTGTCGTATGTCTGCCGGTAGATCGGTGCCCCGCCGTAGGCCACTTTGCGGACAAAGCTGAAGTCATTCTCGAGGAACTTCCGGCTGGTCGACATCATGATGAAGATGGTCGGAACATTAAAGAGAAAGTTGATTTTGTGCTTCTGAACCAGTTCGATGTAGGCTTCGTTCTGATAGCGTTCCATCGAGTACACCGTGCCGCCGTTGTAGAACTGGTGGAGCAGCTGCCCGACCAGGCCGGTCACATGGAACATCGGGACGGCAATAACGGTGGACAGGGTTTCATCCGAGTCCAGGATGTTTTTGAAGTTCATGACGCTGTGGATGACATTGATGTGGGAGATGACCGCGCCCTTTGGCCGCCCGGTTGTCCCGGAGGTGTACAGGATGTAGGCGGGATCCGTTTCTTCGACAGTGGTCTTCCGGAGATTGACCAGGTTGGCCCTGGCGACTTTCCGGATGAGTTCGGTGATGTCGTGCAGTGATTCAAGGTGAGGGGTGTCGGTGATCTTGTCTTGGAGCGGTTCTTGGTGAAGGATGGTCCGGGCGCCCGAATGGTTGAGGATATAGTCGATTTCTCCTTTGGACAGTTTCGTGTTGATGGGAACCATGATGGCCCCGATCATCGCGCATGCGTAGCAGACGATCGGAAACTCGAGGCTGTTGCCGATCAGGCTCGCGACCCGGTCGCCTTTTCGGATATGCAGCTCATTCTGGAGATAGGCCGCCAGGTTTTTCGAGCATCTCTCGAACTCCCTGTACGTGAGTTCGCCCTGTTCATTCGAAACTGCCGTTTTGTCCGGATATTTTTCCGCCGACTGATGGATGAATTCCGCAATGGAGGACGGGCGCTCCCCGTAAACACGGATGTTTTCCCGCCCGAACAGTGTCATCTCAGAGATCGTCAACGTGGTCATGAGCGTTCAACTCCTTCATCAGACTGATTCGATGACTAACGCAATTCCCTGGCCGCCTCCGATGCAGAGGCTCGCGACGCCGTATCGGCCGTTCCGCTTTTTCAGCTCGTAGGCAAGCGACAGCACGATCCGGGTGCCGCTGACGCCGACGGGGTGGCCGAGTGCAATCGCGCCGCCGTTCACATTCGTCCGCTCCCGCTCCAGGCCGAGTTCTTTTTCGACCGCGAGATACTGTGCGGCGAACGCTTCGTTGACCTCGACCAGGTCCATCTGGTCCAGCGTCAGTCCGGCGCGGCGGAGTGCCTCGCGGATCGCCGGCACCGGGCCGATTCCCATGATCGTCGGGTCAACGCCCGTGACGGCGTAGCTGACGATCCGCGCGGTCGGCTGCAGATTGTGCTTGTTGACCGTATCTTCCCCGGCGATGACGACACTGGCCGCCCCGTCATTGATGCCGCTCGCGTTCCCCGCGGTGACCGTCCCGCCTTTTTTGAAAGAAGGGCGGAGCCTGGAAAGGGTTTCGGTGCTCGCCTCCGGCTTGATATGTTCATCTTCGGTGATTGTATTGGTGCCTTTTCTCGTCTTCACTTCCACGCCGACGATCTCTTCTGCGAACCGGCCAGACTCACGGGCGGCTGCCGCGCGGCTGTTGCTGAGTACGGCGAACTCGTCCTGCTCCTCGCGGCTGATGCCGTGGATCTCGGACAGCTTTTCCGCCGTCATCCCCATTCCGCTTCCGGTGTATTCGTCGGTCAGCGTCGCCAGCAGCATGTCGTCGAACTGCATGCCGCCCATCTTCGGCTGGCTGAACCGGGCCTTAAAGCTGGCATAAGGGGACATCGACATGTTTTCCGCTCCGCCGGCAAGCACGATTCCCGCGTCGCCGAGCTTGATCATCTGTGTGCCGGATACGATCGACTGCGTCCCGGAACCACAGAGACGATTCACGTTCAGCGCAGGCACTTCCTGCGGGATGCCCGCCTTGAGCCCGATGTGGCGTGAAAGGTAGGATGCGTTCGTCGACGTGTGGATGACATTTCCGTAGATGACATGGTCGATGTCTTCGGGAATCACATTGGAACGCTTCATTGCTTCAACCGCCGTTGCCTTTCCGAGCTCATCGGCAGGCGTGCTGGCGAATGAACCTCCAAATGCCCCGAATGCCGTCCGTGCACCGTCAATCAGATAAACTTCAGTCATTTCTGCATCTCCTCCAGATTTCTCTATGTGTTGGCCTTGTGAAGTCCTTACTTCAGGAGCTTCATCAGGTATTCCGCGTACATGGTTTTCAGTTCATCCAGACTGATCAGCCCGTCTTTCCGGTACCAGGTCTGGACCCAGTTCATCGCCCCGAGAAGGATCATGCGGATGATCTTCACGTCAGAGTTCCGGAACTCTCCCGCGCCGATTCCTTCCGAGACGACCCGGTCAAACAGCCGCGCGTAATCATCACGCTTCTCGACGATCGATGGCAGTTGCCCCTTCTCGAATGCCTGCTCCGGCTGGATGATCATGTTGAACGTCTCTTTCCGGTTGACCGCGTAATCGATATGGCAGTGGATCATCCTGCGGAGTTTATCCTCGTAGGTCCCCTCGGCCTCGAATGCCTCCTGCTGGTCTTCGATGGCCTGGTCCAGCACGAGCTCGTGGCACTGGAACATCAGATCCTGCTTATTCCGGAAATAGTAATAAAGTGACCCCTTCGTCATCTGCATCTCGGAAGCGACCTGCTCCATCGTCGTGTACTTGAAGCCCTCCCGGTTCATAATTGCGATTGCGGACAGGATGATTCTCTCTCTTTTCTCCTGCTGTTTGCGGCTTGCATTTCTCATGGCCATCACCTCGGTTAGCGCCGTCTATTTTTATTTGTAAGGGCTTACATAAATGTGTCTGGAACCTGCGAATCTCCCTGCTGGAAGGAAGAGTTTTTGAACTTTGTTAAATTATCAGACTATTGGGTGTTGACCCCTATTATACGCCTCGCGATTGGGTTGTAAAGAGATTTTTTAAACATTGTTCAAAATATTTATATGGAAAAGGCCCTTGCTTGAGAACAAGGGCCAAGAATTATTTGAACATGGTTCAAACACGGATATTCGGTTTGAAGGACCGTTTATAGTTGGTTAGTCACAATAGTAAGTTCCGACGCGTCAGCATCTGAGGTAGGGATGAGTAGATGGTTTCCCACAATTACAGACTTCTGATAACTCCATCAAGATTTCTGCATTCGCCGTTCTGATTTCATCATTCGTGACCTCAGTTTCATCATTCACACCCCCGATTTCGTCATTCGCCCTTTTACCAGGAGTGAATGACGAAATGATTGCGTCGAATGACGAGACTGTACACACGAATGACGAAATCACTCACAGGATCCCTTTCCTCAGCAGCTCGGCGACTGCCTGCGTGCGGTTACGGACGCCCAGCTTTTTCAGGGAGGCCTTGATATAGTCCTGGACGGTGAATTCGCTCAGGTGGATTTTTTCGGCAATGGACTTGGTGCTTTCCCCGAGTGAGAGCAGGTACATGATCTCCAGTTCGCGGGCATTCAGCAGTTCGGAGTCGCCGCTTTTCAAGTAAGGCCGTTCAAAAATCCTGCCGACTTCCACCCCGTAGCGGGTGATGTCGGGCAGCAGGGCTTCGATCTCCTTTTCCCCGGCAGAGAATTGGGTGCTGGAGAGAACGCCGATCACCGTATTCCTGAAGCAGATCGGGACAAACAGCAAAAACTTCGTGTTCTGGGAAAATCGGTACCTGAAGTTGTACTTGATGAACTCCTCGCCCTTCACCAGGACGGCCCTTCTTTCGCGGACCGCTTCCTTCACGGGCGGCACAGTGCGGATGTCATCCCGGACATCCCGGATGTGACTGAGTTCCGTCAGTCCGGCATCTTCCGGAACGATTGCCATGACGCCTTCCGTCAGGTAACCGATCGGGGAATAGCGGAACAGCCCCACATCCAAAATGGGAAACATCTCAAGAAACCCTTCGAGCATCTCGATAATCTGATCTTCGTGCCCCGGGACATGCTGCAGCCTTGAAATCATTTGATCCATTTCCAGTGTGACCACCGACATTCCCCCTTACCCGCTAACAATTGTTATGCTATGGATAAGATTATAATCGCCAGGAGTCAAACGTCAAATGATTTTGAATGTTCCGATGAATATTGTTGGTTTGCGACATTTTTTCTGATGGTGTCATTTCCCGCAACGAAGGTGTACGTTTGCGGGGTCAAAGTGTACGTTCAGCAACCGATTGTCTGCTCCCGCCAATTCCACGCAAAAAAGAAGCGCTTTGCCTGAGCAAGGCGCCTCCCCAATTCCAATAACAATTACTTGCCGACTCCGGCCTCTGCCGGCTGGAGCTTTTCAAATTGCGCCTTTAAATTGTTGCACGCATCCTCGATGGCTTCCAGGCCCTTGTCGATTGCGTCAATCGTGAAGAATCCGTGGATCATCCCCGGATACTCCCTGTAATCAACATCAACACCCTCCGCAATGAGTTTCTGCGCGTAGAGCTTGCTGTCATCAAGGGATGGATCATACTGCGCAGCGATGATGGTTGCCGGTGCCACGCCGCTCACGTCTTCACGGGAGTAGACGCTGAAGTCCGGGTGTTTTTCGTCGCTCGGGTCTCTCCAGTAATGATTCCAGAAGTAGGAGATGACCTCGGTCGGGATGATCGGGCACGTTGAGCCGTATTTCTGGTACGATTCGGATTTGCCGCCGGTGCCGGTCGTCGGATAGACGAGCAGCTGGTGGGCGACTTTCAGATCCTCGGAATCCTTTACGTTCGCAGCTACGACGGCTGCCAGGTTTCCGCCCGCGCTGTCTCCGCCGACCGCCACCCGATCCGGATCGCCGCCGATTTCTCCTGCGTTTTTCTTGACCCATTCAAAGGCTGCCTGACAGTCAATGACCGCTGCAGGGAATTTGTGCTCCGGTGCCAGACGGTAATCGACAGACACGACGATGCATTCCGCGCGGTTCACGATCTTGCGGCACACCGGATCATAGGATTCGACGCTGCCAACCACCCAGCCGCCACCATGATAGTAGACGAGAACCGGCACTCCGGAGGCTGCCGCATTCTGCGGCTTATAGATCCGGATCGGAATCTCGCATTCCGGACCCGGTATCTTCCGGTCTTCCACGCTGCCGACTTCCTCCACCTGCTCCACGGCATTCATGCCGTCCATGACCTGTCTGGCCTGTTCCGGCGACAGGGTATGCACCGGCGGGCCGCCGGCCTGCTTTAACAGTTCAATCAATGCCGTTACCTGCGGATCATAGTTCATTCTTATTTCCTCCCTTTGTGTGGTGGTTTTTCTGTTCGGGTCAGGTGGTTTCGACCTGTTGGAGCGGCTTCACGGCAAGCGCCTTGTAGTCCTTGGACTTCTCGAATTTATCCTGGTAGGTCTGGAAATCTCCCGTGTAGCCGTAGAAGGCGCGCGGTTTGCCTTCGATGTTCGCGCCGGTATACCAGCTGTCGGTTCTCGCATAGATCGATGCGTTGCCGACTTCATTCACATGGCTTGTCCATTCCTCTTCCCCATCAGGCGTCGCTTCCACTTCGGCCAGGCCCTGCTTTTCGGCATGCTCGATGCAGTCGATCACCCACTCCGCGATCACTTCGTTTACCGCGAGCGCATTGGCGGTCAGCGGGAAGTGCGGGCCCGTAATGGTAAACATATTCGGGAAGCCGACATGGCAGACCCCGAGATACGTTTTCAGATTTCGGCCGTCATCCCATTTTTCTTTTAACGTGATGCCTTCCCTGCCCCGGATTTTCGTTCCCGCAAGCGGCCCGATCATCGCATCAAATCCGCTCGCGAACACAATGATATCCAGCTCGTGCTCCGTCCCGTCCGCCGTGACGAGGCCGTTCTCGGTGCATTCCGTGATCGGCGTCTTTTTGAGATTCACGAGGTCGACATTTTCCCGGTTATACGTTTCATAGTATTTGGTCGCGACGACCGGCCGCTTTCCTCCGAGTAGGTAAGTGGGCATGAGGTTCTCCGCCTTTGCCGGGTCCTTCACAATCTCACGGATTTTCCCGCGGACGAATTCTGCGATCGTCGCATTCGCATCGTCATTGATCGTCAGGTCGGTATACGCATAGAGCATCTGGAAGCCCTTTGCCTCCTGCCAAAGTGCTTCGTAATGCCTGTTCCGCTCTTCCTCGGTGTCCTCAAGTGCCGAATAGAACTTCCTCACATCAAAGCACGGCATGCCGACGATGTGTTCGCGGACCCGCTTGCGCAGTGTCGGGAACTCAGCCCGCCTTCTCTCGAGATCTTCCTCGCCCACCTTCGGATTCTCCACCGGCATGACGTATTGCGGCGTCCGCTGGAAGACGGTCAGATGGCCGGCCTCTTTGGAGATGGACGTGATCGCCTGCACACCGCTGGAGCCCGTCCCGATGACAGCCACCCGCTTGCCTTTGAAGTCAACCGGCTCATGCGGCCATTGGCTTGTGTGGTACGTCTGGCCCCGGAACTTGTCGAGCCCCGGAATGGCCGGCGCATGAGGAACGGAAACGTTCCCGATCGCCGGGATAAAGTACTGGGCCGTCACGGTCCGGCCGCCTCCGATATTGACCGTCCACGTAAACGCCTCCGGATCATACTTGGCATCCGTGATGCGCGTATTGAACTGGATGTCTTTACGGAGATCCAGTTTTTCGGTGACATACTTGATATACGCCAAGATCTCGTCCTGTTCCGGATAAACGGCGGACCATTTCCAGTCGCGGTGAATCTCCTCGGAAAATGTATAACTGTAGAACTCGGCCGGGACATCGCATCGGGCTCCCGGGTACTGGTTCCAATACCACGTTCCGCCCACATCACCCGCAGCTTCATAAAGCTGAGCCGAATAGCCTGCCTCCCTCAGCAAATGGAGCATGTACAACCCTGAAAATCCGGCACCTACCACAACCGCATCGAAATCGACCTGCTGATTCATCGGCATCTCCCTTCCTTTCCAGTGAGTTTGACAGCCTGATTATGAAGCCCGCATTGTATGCGCTTACAAAATTCTGCTTGATTCAGCATCGAACCGTATTTAGGTATGTGGATGCCCCCTTTTGAACCGTATTCCGAATAGCCGCATCGCCTTCGTGTTTTTGATATTAAGGGACAAAGGTACCCAAAAGACAGTCCCCGGTTTCGGTGAATCATCCCCCGGCTGGGGGGTGAGGGTTAACATTAGCCTCTCGGAAGTACTCGGGCTCCTAATGGAAGCACTGGAGCTTTACTTTGAAGCACTCGCATTCCATTTTGGTTCATCCGCAAAACCTTGCACTCCTAATCCCTCACCATTCGCCCATACCTCAATAAATACAAACAAGCCCTATTGCTCCCCACTCACCCTTTCTTTAGACTGTAATTAATATGAAGAGTCAGACATCAGGGGGATCATCATGGGAATTTTGGAGTTTCATCAGGTGGAGAAAATGGCGGGGAATCAGGTCGTGTTTCCCCGCTTTGATCTGAATGTGGAGCCGGGTGCGGTGACGGCTGTTCAGTGCGAGCATGAGGCAGGGCTGCAGCTGATCGGCATGGTGACAGGGACAGCTCCCGCATCTCACGGAGAAGTGCGGTTTGCCGGAGAGCCCGTCAGCCGGCGTTTCCGGGACCTGGCCTCGCGAGTCGGGGTGGTGTTGCTGGATGATGCCCTTTATGAGCGGCTGACGCCCGCCGAGCAGCTGCGGCTATTCCGTAATTTGTATGGTGCCGGGACTCCGGTTGAGGAATTGCTCAGGAAAGTCGGGATGGATGAACGCGGAAGGGTCCGAATTTCGAAACTCACGTATTCCGAAAAACGCCGCGTCTTGCTTGGACGGGCACTTGTCCATCGTCCGGAGCTGCTGATTTTGCAGGAACCGGAGCAGAACCTGGATGTGGAGAGCCGGATCATCCTCCAGCGGGTCCTTTCTGAATTCACGACTGGCGGCGGTGCGGTGCTGCTGACGACCAGCAACCTGGAGAACGCGGTCACGATGGGTGATGCCGTCTACCGCCTGAATTCGGATGGACTTAAACTGTTTGAACTGGCGGAGGAGGAAGACGGGGAGGTGATCCTGGAGGAACCTGTTTCTGCCGAAGAAACAGGGCCCGAAGCCGAAGAGGGCATTCCTGCTCCCCAGCTCCAGTTCAACAAGATTCCCGCAAAGGTGAATGACAAGCTGATTTTGTTCGACCCGACGGAGATCATCTTCGTTGAAAGCGTGGACGGCATCTCACAGCTGCATGTCAAGGGCGAGACGTTCCCGTGCGCCATCAAAATGGCCGATCTTGAAACACGGCTTCAGCCGTTCGGGTTTTTCCGCTGCCACCGTTCGTATATTGTGAACCTCCAGCGCGTGCGCGAAGTCATCACATGGACCCGCAACAGCTATAGCCTCATTCTGGAGGATCCCAATAAAAGCACCGTCCCCCTCTCCAAGGGCAAGTACGCCGAGCTGAAGACGTTCCTCGGCATCTGACCGATCTGTCAGCGCTAATATTAGCGCTCCATTCATCCCCGAATTACTCCACTCACGTTGCCGAGAGCTCCTTTCACCTTGATATTACTGCGTTCTTTAAAGGGGCGCGGTAAGGTGGAGTCAAGAAAACGAACGGCAGAAAAGGAGCGATGATGATGGAGCACATCATTGAGGTCAACAGCCTCGTCAAATCATTCGGAGACAAACTCGCACTGAAAGATGTGGATTTCAATGTCCGCAAGGGAGAGACGATTGGTTTTCTCGGACCGAGCGGATCGGGCAAGACGACGACGATCAAGATCCTGACCGCCCAGCTCGCTGCGACGGCAGGCGACATCCTGGTGTTCGGGGAACCGGTCCACCTATTAAAAGAACCGGCACGAATGAAGAAGGTCGGCATCCTGACCGACAACAGCGGGCTGTATGACCGGCTGACCGTACAGGACAACCTGGCACTTTATGCGGATCTGTACGGTGTCGGGAAAGAGCGGATCCGTGAAGTGCTGGAGATGGTCAGCCTCCTCGGCGAAGAGCGGACACCCGTCAAAAAGCTTTCCAAGGGAATGAAGCAGCGCGTCACGCTTGCCCGGGCCATCCTTCATAAGCCGGCCCTCCTGTTCCTCGATGAGCCGACCTCGGCGCTCGACCCGACGACGACCAAGCATATCCACGAGGGGCTGCGTGAGCTGAACCGGGAAGGCACGACGATCTTTTTGACAACGCACGACATGAATGAAGCGGAAGCGCTTTGTGACCGGGTCGCCTTCCTGCATGACGGGGAGATCAAGCTGTTTGATACCCCGCAAAACCTGCGGACGATGTCCGGAAGCCCGTCCATCTCACTTCTTCTCAAAGACAAGACGACTGTCACTGTTAAACCGAATGAAAGCGGCGCCGCCGTAATCGCCGGCTACATGGCCAGCGGCAGCCTGCTGACGATCCACTCGAATGAGCCGACACTCGGCGACCTGTTCGTACAACTGACCGGGAGGAACCTATGATGACCACATTTTCGATGAAACGCGTCAACGCGATTTTTGTGAAAGACTGGAAAGACCTGCAGCGCAACTCGTACGTCCTGTTCACACTGGCCCTGCCCCTCTTCTTCGCCGCATGGCTCGGAAGGATCGGCGCTGACAGTGCTGAAATGATCGCTTTCCCGATTGTCTTTGCTTTGGTAATCGCCGGCGCGTTCGTCCAGGCCGCAATGGTCGCGGAAGAAAAGGAAAAAAACACGTTACGGGGACTGCTTCTTTCCCCGGCAAGCGTGACCGAAGTGTTTGTCGGCAAAAGCCTGCTGAGTGCCGTGTCGACATTGGTTGTCGTGGTCGGCTGCATCTGGCTGGCAGAATTTAATGTCCCTTCTCTCCCGCTGTTTGCATTGAGCATCCTGCTCGGGCTCATCTTCTTCCTCGCAATCGGCACACTGCTCGGACTATTGTCCCGTACCGTCATGGAAACGAGCATCATCGGCATGCCCGTCATGGTGATCTTCGGGATGTCGTCGATGTTCAAGTCGATGATTACAAACGAAACGATTTTGACCGTGCTGGATTATCTCCCGAATGAATTGCTCACGAAAATCTGGGTCGGGCTGGAGAGCGGAACGGCCGTCGGTGAATCTTTCCTCTTCCTCGTTCTGTGGGCTGTGGGGGCCATCGCAGCGACTGTGATTGTTTACCGGAAACGGCGGATGGACTGATCGAAATTGAGGGCCCCGGCATGATGGGTGCCGGGGCTCGATTTCGTCATTCACCACTTGCTCTGGGAGGGGAATAACGAAAACGTATGCGCGATCCTTTAGGCTGAAAGCTTCCGGTGCACCGGGAGCTTTTTATGCTTTTCACCATAGTCAATTTGCAATCTTCTATTTTCCCCTTGAATGACCTCCAATCCCACTCTCCATATGTCCCAGCACATCGCAAACGCTTCCATTAAATTCACAATTAATCAGAATAAAACTACTTTTTGCAAGTCATTGACTTCCCTTCTGCATCGCAGTAAAGTTAGTTACAATTCTTGCACTAATCAAATATGCACATCTTTTCTTATCAAGAGAGACCGAGGGACAGGCCCTAGGACGTCTCGGCAGCGGACCCCATCCATTGGCGGCACCGTGCTAATTCCTGCAGATGTCTATCCATCTGGAAGATGAGAAAAAGATGGCCTTGACGGTCCTCTTTTTCTCTTTATGAGATCAAGAGGATTTTTTCATTTCTGACAACAGGAGGTACGCCGGATGATTGAATTTAAACAAGTCTCCAAGACATTCCGGCTTGGAAAGCGTGAGGTTCACGCAGTAAAGGATGTGTCGCTGAAAGTTGAGCAGGGCGACATCTACGGAATCATCGGCTTTAGCGGCGCCGGGAAAAGTACGCTGTTGCGGCTGGTGAACCTGCTGGAGCGCCCGAGTGAGGGCTCGATCGAAATACAGGGCGTGGACGTCACGTCACTCTCCGCCAAGGAGCTCAGGAAACAGCGCCGGAACATCGGGATGATCTTCCAGAACTTCAACCTGTTCAATTCCCGGACGGTTGCCGGAAACATTGCGTATCCGCTGAAACTCGCCGGCACTCCGAAGCACGAGATCAACACCCGCGTCGAAGAGCTTCTCCGATTCGTCGGCCTGGCCGACAAGGCGAAGGATTATCCGGATCAGCTGTCGGGCGGGCAAAAACAGCGCGTGGGGATCGCGCGTGCGCTCGCGACCAACCCGGACATCCTGATCTGCGATGAGGCGACTTCCGCACTTGACCCGGATACGACAGCCGATGTGCTCCGTCTCCTTAAGCAGGTCAACCGGGAGTTCGGAATCACCATCCTCCTGATCACCCACGAAATGGAAGTCATCCAGTCGGTCTGCACGAAGGTCGCGGTCATGGAGAACGGTGAAGTGATTGAGTCCGGCGGCGTGTTCGAAGTGTTCACGGATCCGCAGCACACGACGACCAAGCGGTTCATCCATTCCGTTCAGCAGGACCTCCCTTCCCCGAATGTCCTTGCCGAATGGAGGGAATCCGGCGGCGGCAGTCTGTACCGGCTCAAGTTCAAGGGACCGGTTGCAAACGAACCGGTGTTATCAACTGTGACTGCAAAACACGGGATTACGTTCAACATTGTGTACGGCTCCGTCCGGGAGCTTGAGGAGCGGCTGTTCGGCAATCTGATTGTCTCGTTCCTCGGCGACCCGGCGGCCGTCGAAGCCGCCATCAGGGAAATTGCAACACTGACTGACATCGAGGAGGTGCAGGAAATTGAACGTTGATTGGACAACCTTCTGGCCCCGCATTATCGAAGCGACCGGCCAGACGATCACGATGGTCATCGCCACGCTCATCTTCGGATCGATCCTCGGCATCATCATGGGGCTCCTGCTGTTTGTGACCCGCCAGAACAATATTCTGGAGAACAAGTTCGTCTTTAACCTATTAAATATTGTCATCAACATCATCCGCCCGGTGCCGTTCATCATCTTCCTCGTTGCCATCTCGCAGCTGACGCGGCTTGTGGTCGGCACGACGATCGGAACTGCGGCCGCCATCTTTCCGATGACGATTGTTGCAAGCTTCACAATCGCCCGTGTTGTCGAGAACAACCTCGTCAGCATCGACCCGGGTGTGATCGAAGCCGCCCAGGCAATGGGCGCGAGCCCGCTCCGGATCATCTTCACGGTCCTGATCCCGGAAGCGCTCGGACCGCTCGTTCTCGGCCTGACATTCGTCACGGTCACCCTGATCGACTTCTCGGCAGTTGCCGGAACCGTCGGCGGCGGGGGCCTTGGCCATATCGCGATGACCTACGGCTACCAGCGCTTTGACGCGAGCGTCATGATCGTCACCGTGCTGATCCTGATCGTCCTCGTGCAGTTGGCTCAGTGGCTCGGGAACACGCTCTCAAGAAAAATCATGCGCCGCTGACCGGCGCTTGCGATTTGCTGGAAACTAATCCCCTAACAAAAGGAGAAACCTCTATGAAAAAGTTCTGGATTCTGGCGATCGCCCTGATCGCTTCCCTTACCCTCGCGGCATGCGGCGGGGCAAGCGGAGAAAATGCGGACGGCGAAACTGTCAAAGTACGGATCGGCGTAAACGGTGCGGACGGCGCACAGTGGCCGATCCTCAAAGAAAAAGCTGCTAAAGAAGGCATTGAAATCGAACTGGTTGAGTTCGCGGATTACACGTTGCCGAACAACGCCCTCGCACAGGGTGACATCGAACTGAACGCCTTCCAGACGATTGCCTTCCTTGCCCAGTATTCCAAGGAAAGCGGCAATGAGCTTGTTCCGGTCGGTTCCACGATGTTCGCGCCGATGGGCCTGTTCTCCGATAAGATCAAGGACGTCTCCGAACTGAAAAAAGGCGACAAGATTGCCATTCCGGATGATGCAGTCAGCCAGGCACGCGCGCTTCGCCTCCTTGAAAGCGCAGGGCTTCTGACCCTTTCCGAAGACTTCGGACTGTTCGATGACCCGACGAAGATCACAGAAAACAAACTGGACCTTGAAATCATCCCGATGACCCCACAGCAGACACCGCGCGCCCTTCCGGATGTCGCTGCCTCTGTCATCAACAACGGCATTGCCGGACAGGCCGGTCTCTCCCCTGTTGAAGACTCGATCTTCATTGAAGATGAAAATGATGAAAACATCCGTCCTTATATCAATACCATCGCGGCACGCGCCGAAGACAAAGACAATGAAGCGTATCAGCGCATCGCCGAGCTTTACCAGGAAGAAGACATTGCCGAGGCGGTTAAAGCAGACACGAACGGCGGCTCATTCCTGATTGACCTCAGCCAAGAAGAACTTGATCAAACGTACGAAGAATTAAAGAACTATTAATTTAAAGGAGCCTCATCATGAAGAAAATCTGGATTCTGGCAATTGCCCTCATTGCTTCCCTCGCCCTTTCGGCATGCGGAAGCGGAAGTTCTGAAGAAAGCGGCGGCGAGACCGTCAAAGTGAAGATCGGCGTCAATGGCGCGGACGGCGCACAATGGCCGATCCTGCAGGAAAAGGCAGCAAAAGAAGGTATCGAAATCGAGCTGATCGAGTTCGCCGACTACACGCTTCCGAACAACGCCCTTGCCCAGGGGGACATCGACCTGAACGCCTTCCAGCACATTGCGTTCCTCGGACAGTATGTGACTGAAAGCGGAAATGACATCATCCCGATCGGCTCCACGATGTTCGCGCCGATGGGCCTCTATTCCGAGAAGATCTCCGACGTTTCTGAGCTGAAGGAAGGCGACAAGATCGCCATTCCGGACGATCCGTCCAACCAGGCACGCGCACTTCTTCTTCTTGAAAGCGCCGGACTCATCACGCTTGCAGACGATTTCGGCATGTTCGGTGACCCGTCCAAGATCGCGGAAAACAAGCTGAACCTTGAGATCCTTCCGATGACCGCCCAGCAGACACCGCGCGTCCTGCCTGACGTCGCCGCTTCGGTCATCAACAACGGTGTGGCCGGACAGGCCGGCTTCTCTCCTAAGGAAGATGCGATCTTCGTGGAAGATGAAACCGACGAGAACGTCCACCCTTACGTCAACATCATCGCGGCACGCGGTGAGGACAAAGAAAACGAAACGTACAAGCGCATCGCCGAGCTTTACCAGGAAGAAGACATCGCCGAGGCCGTCAAGGAAGACACGAACGATGGATCGATCCTCGTCGAACTCAGCCAGGAAGAGCTGGACAAGGCATTTGTAGAACTGAAAAAGTAATTTGATGTGGAGGGATCCGGAATGACCGTTGCACAGGATGCGAGAGGGAAGATTTGGGAAACGATCGAAGAGAACCGCGAGCGCTATATTGGTGTAAGCCATGATATCCATGCCCGTCCCGAGATCGGGAATGAGGAAATCTACGCAAGCGGCCGGCTATCCGCACTGCTTGAGGAAGCCGGATTCACGGTTAAGCGGAATGTCGCCGGGCACGAAACGGCGTTCCATGCCGTGAAGGACAGCGGCAAAGAAGGCCCGACTGTCGCTTATCTGGCGGAATACGATGCACTCCCGGGACTTGGCCACGCCTGCGGACACAATATCATCGGGACGATGAGTGTCGCAGCAGGAATTGCCCTCGGAGAGCGTTTGGATGAAACCGGCGGACGGGTGGTCGTATTGGGCACCCCGGCCGAAGAAGGCGGCCCGAACGGCAGTGCAAAAGGAAGCTTTGTCCGTCACGGGTTCCTGGAGGATGTCGATGTCGCCATGATGATCCACCCGGGCGCCAAGACATCCCCGACCGGAGAGACGCTTGCCGTCGACCCGCTTGATTTCCACTTCTACGGCCGCTCCGCGCATGCTTCCGGTTCCCCGGAAAAAGGCATCAATGCGCTGGACGCCGTCATCGGCCTGTTCAACGGCATCAACGCACTTCGCCAGCAGCTGCCGAAAGATGTCCGGATCCACGGCATCATCACGCACGGCGGCGATGCTCCGAATATCATTCCGGACTATGCCTCCGCCCGCTTCTTTATCCGTGCGGAAACCTGGGCACGGACCGAGGAAGTCTCCGCAAAAGTCCGCGCCGTCGCGGAAGGCGCAGCCCTTGCGACCGGCGCCACAGTCAAGATCGAACGGTTCCAGAACGAAGTCCGTGACTTTGTCCTGAACCGTGTCCTCGACGAAACGATCGGCCAGGAACTGTCTGCGGTCGGTGAACACGTCGTCGACGAAAAGCGTTCCGGCAAAGGCTCCACCGACGCCGGCAACATCAGCTACGCCGTCCCGACAGCCCACCCGCACATCAAGATCGGGCCGGACGACCTGATCGGACACACCAACGAGTTCCGCGAAGCCGCCGCCTCCCCAGTCGGCGATGAAGCCCTTATCCGCGGCGCCAAAGCCCTTGCCGCTGCGGGCTACCGCCTGCTTACGGAAGAACTGCTGCTTAACAAGATTCAAGTTGAGTTTGAGCGGGCGCTTGCGGCTAAAGGTGAATAATTAGGTTGATGAGATCCCCCGCTATGGCTTTGGCCGTGGCGGGGGATTTTCGATTTGAGTGGTTTCGTCATTCGGGGCTTTAATCTCGTCATTCGAGGTCGCAGTTTCGTCATTCAACCTCTCCCGGACGCGAATGACGAAACTTAGCAGCTGAATGACGAGATTT
>NZ_AOFT01000005.1 GCF_000348905.1 Bhargavaea cecembensis DSE10 | reverse complement strand
GTTTTGTCTACAGTCTGAAGCTCCCCTCTGCTGGAGCTTTTTTTATTGCCTGTCGTTAGGAGGTAAGAAGGGAAATGGTGAGGTTTGCTTGTGACTGCTCTGAAGAGGCAGGTAGATTTCAACATCTTCACCATGATCCGCAGGAATATAGATTTCGACGATATATTCTTTTCGGTCGACCTGAAATCCCTGGCGGGCAGTCCATTCCAATAGACCGGCATGGAGACTATTTAAAGCTTCGATCTTGCCGCTTGCCATTGCGTAATCACCCTGCGTTTCGATATACAACATCCCGTCAGGAACATTGCGGACGGGCATGGCCACCATCAGGCCGGCGATAAATTCTCCTTGGAGATGGTCCTCGCTTCTCTTGGGCTCGAATAAAGCGATTTCTCTGCCGGATGAACCTTCAATCTCGGAGGACCGCGCCATGACTTCCCGTGCGGCATTTGGAACAATTGTTCCAAACTCCGAAAAAGCCCCATTGCTTCTCATTCCTACTAACAGAAACTGCCTGCTCACGATCTTGCCTGTCATTTGCCGCCTCCTTATCCAATCACTTATAGTTGTTCTGCATCACTAAATCCGATTCCTATCAAATTCTCAATATGTTCGTTTCTGCCCTTCAGGAAAAGGGCATAATAGTGAATAGAGATCAGACGGAGGGGTCATCATCATGAAAACTTTGGAAAACAAAATGCTGGTCAAGGAAGACTTCAGTAACCGGGAAGACCTTCCCGAGTGGCTGTTGCGTGAATATCAGACATTCCACGAAACCGTAACGAACAAGACCTTCCCCTGTTATTTCGGGATGGCCGCACAGCTCGGCGGAGAGCTGCGGTATGCCTATATTGAACGGGATGACTGGTCCAATCTGCCTCAGGCGCTGATGGAGTTCCTGGAGCTTTTCAAAGATCCGAAGCACAAGCGGTATGGCTTCTTCGTGTTTGTTGAACCGTTTGAGGAAGAGGGCTCCCTGGAAGACTACCGGAAGGAATTCTGGGATATCCTCCAGTATCTGCATGAACAGGATCCGGTTGATTGGCCCGAGGACTCACCGAAGGATCCGGACCATCATCTCTGGGATTTCCGCTTCGGAGGCGAGCCGATCTTTGTTTTCGGCAATGCGCCGGCCTATAAGCAGCGCAAGACCCGTGACCTCGGCAACGCGATGGTCCTCGGATTCCAGCCGCGCAAGATTTTCAAAGGGTTGGAAGGGACCGAGCCGGGCGGCATCAATTCACGCGAGAAAGTCCGTGAGCGCGTGGAGAAGTGGGACAACCTGCCGAAACACCCGGACATCAGCCACTTCGGCGACCCCACGCATAATGAGTGGAAGCAGTTCTTCATCGGTGATGATGTTGTGCCGATCAAGGGCAAGTGTCCGTTCAGGCATAAGGATATGGACTGACAAAGCCCATTGTATTCAAAACGCCTCCTGCATCGGGAGGCGTTTTTGTTTTATCCGAGCACTTATAAAGGACAAGCTGATTTTGCGTTTATTCCAAATTCCTGGGGTACACTTAGTCATGGAAGTCATTTTCGGGGAGGAATTTACTTGGAACAAACATTTCCGATTCTTGAAGGCAAGGTAGCAATTATTACCGGCGCTGCGATGGGCATGGGTGAAGCCACTGCAAGACTGTTCGCTGAAGCAAAGGCCAAAGTGGTCATTGCCGATTTCAATGAGGAAAAGGGACAGGCCGTCGCTGATTCTATTAAACAGGATGGCGGCGAGGCGGCTTTCGTCAAAGTGGATGTATCCAACTCCGAACAGGTTCAGAAAATGGTCCAGTTCGCGGTAGACACGTACGGCAAGCTGGATATTGGCGTCAACAATGCCGCCCTCACACCGGATGACAAGCCGGCTGCAGAGTTTGATGAGGATTACTGGGATCGTCTGATGTCGGTCGATCTGAAAGGCGCGGCACTTTGCATGAAGTACGAGCTTCAGCAGCTGATCAAGCAGGGCAATGGCGGCTCCATTATCAACATCTCTTCTGTCAGCGGATTCCGTCCGCAGCCGGACAACATCGCTTACGTCGCAGCGAAGCATGGAGTGGTCGGCATGACAAAAGTTGCTGCCCTTGAAAACGGCAAGTACAACATCCGTGTAAACTCTGTTGCACCGGGTGCGATCGACACGCCGATGCTGCGCGGGGCGCTTGAGCAGTTCAACCTTAATGAAGAGGAGTATGCACCGCAACTCAGCCTGCTGAACCGCTTTGGTCAGCCTCGGGAGGTTGCGCAGGCGACACTCTGGCTCGCGTCCGATGCATCCTCTTATGTAACTGGAACGACCATCCACGCGGACGCGGGATACACTTCCCGCTGATCGATGAAAACCGCCTTCCTAATCTGGAAGGCGGTTTTTTTACAATATGGGCAAAAAGAAACGCCTGCCGGCTTCGGCAGGCGTTATGTTCGATTAAGCTTCGAAAGCAATCAGGTCGTCACGGACGACTTTTTTGTACCCGACGATTTCCTGGATCTCGTCGCCGTCGATTGTTTCTTTGGTCATGAGCGCATCGACGAGCCGGGCGTATTCGGACGGATGGCTCTTGATCAGCAGTTCGGCCATCTCAAGGGCTTCGTCAAACAGTTCCTGCATACGCGCTTCTTTTTCGTTGTTGTTGAAGGTGAGCTTGAACCCTTCCTGGAGAAGGCCGGTGTCGACCATTTCTTCCAGCAGGTGTTTGGCCTGCTGGACGTCTCCGCCGACACCCAGGCTGTGTTCGCCGAGGTGGAGCCGCTCGGCGACGCCGCCTGCGAGGATCATCGCGACGCGGTCAAGCTGCTCGCTCACCGTCGACAGGTGCAGTTCCTTCTGGAGCGGGGCGACATAGCCGAGTGCCATGCCGCGCGGGATGATGGTCGCCTTCCGGACGGAGCCCGGGTTCGTGAGCGCCTGGACAAGCGCGTGGCCCGCTTCATGGATGGCGACGCGGCGCTTTGTATCCGGGTCGTTCAGTGAGCGTGCCGTGCTGCCGAGGATGGTGCGGTCAATCGCAAAGTCAAGGTCGGCCTTTGCAATCTCGGTCCGGCCGTCCCGGAGTGCACGCCGGGACGCCATTTCAAACAGGGAGCTCAGCTCGGCACCGGAGAATCCGGATGTGCTTTCTGCCAGTGCATCAAAGGACATTGCGACTTCCGGTGCGAAGGTCTTGCCTTTTGTATGGATATCAATGATCTCGCGGCGGCCCTGGGTATCGGGAAGCGGAACCTGGAACTCGAAATCGATCCGGCCCGGACGGACGAATGCGTCATCGAGCATGTCTTTCCGGTTGGTTGCGGCAATAAAGAGGATGCCGTCGTTGTCGTTTCCGCCGTCCAGCTGGACGAGAAGCTCGGTGAGGGTCTTTTCGGACTCCTCGCCCCCGTGCTGCTTCCGCTTTCCTGCAAGCGCATCGACCTCATCGATGAAGATGACGGCCGGCCGCTGTTTGCGGGCGTTCTGGAAGAGGGTACGGACCCGGGATGCGCCGACCCCGACAAACATCTCGGTGAAGGCCGCACCGCTGGAGGAGAAGAACGTTGCGCCGAGCTCGTGGGCGATTGCCTGTGCAAGGAGTGTTTTCCCTGTGCCAGGAGGCCCGTAGAGCAGAATGCCCCGAGGCGGTGTCAGCCCGACTTCCTCGGCGGCTTTCGGATCTTTCAGGACGACAAGTGCCTGTCCGATTTCGTCTTTCATCTCATCCGGGATGCCGCCGATATCATCGAGTGTGACATCCGGAAGAGGAGTGGATTTTGCCGCACTCTGCTTCATCGAGGATGCCGTTCCAAGCTTTCCTTTGCGGTAAAGGATGAAGAACGTCACCGCGATGGCACCGAAGATCCCGGCGAGGAGGAGCCGGTCCCCGGTGCTCTGTTTGGAGTACTCGTAGTTTACTGCATGGTTCACGACCAGCTGCTCGACGCTTTGGCTGTTGGGCGGCACGTTTGTGCGGTAAGTGCCGTCAGGCGTCTTGAGGGTCAGCGTTCCGGAAGCCGATTCGGTGAGCGTCATCATCGGGCCGGATTCAGATCGGACCAGTTCCTGGATCTTGGCGAACGGAACGTCTGCCGGCCGGGTGCTGTCATACCAGAACCACCCAGCGCTACCGACTGCCGCGACGAGAAGCAATGCGACAAGAAACACTTTGGAAGATAGTTTGGAAATCGGCTTCAAGACCGTCAACTCCTAAGTCAGAATAAGCCCATTATAGCGGATTTCCCTTTTTCTTTGTAGGGAAACGGGTTGAGTAATATCTTACAATTTATTGTCGATAGTTTAAGAATGTTAGATCGCAAAGAATGAACGATCATTCATTTTTGCTTGACAGGCTTTCCGGTGAAGCCGAAAATAAAGGTGGAAGAGTCTTAGTTTTCAAACGATTATAAGGGGTGGGGGATATGCTGAAGTTGCCGGTGATCGTGGCGCCGATGTTCTTGGTGTCCAATCCGGAAATGGTGATTGAATCGGGGAAAGCGGGCGTGGTCGGGACATTTCCGCTGCT
This sequence comes from Bhargavaea cecembensis DSE10, assembly GCF_000348905.1. Taxonomy (GTDB): domain Bacteria; phylum Bacillota; class Bacilli; order Bacillales_A; family Planococcaceae; genus Bhargavaea; species Bhargavaea cecembensis. The sequence continues at coordinate 186,622 of NZ_AOFT01000005.1, read as the reverse complement.
GAACGCGCGGCCGGTGTCGGTGTGCGCGGAGTGGCTGCAGCAGGTCAAGGATGGTTTGGGTGACACGCCATGGGGGGTCAACTTCATCTGCCACAAAAAAGCGAATCAGAGATACGGCGATGATCTGGAGCTGATCAGGGAATACGAGCCGCCGATCGTCATCACCTCTCTCGGCCATCCGGGTGAGGTCGTGGAAGTGGTTCACGCATATGGGGGAAAGGTTTACTCCGATGTCGCAAACGTCAGGCATGCAAAGAAAGCGGCACAGACAGGAGTGGACGGACTGATTCTCGTCTGCGCGGGCGCAGGCGGCCATGGTGGCCTGCTGAATCCGTTCGCTTTCATCTCGGCGGTGAAGACGTTCTATGACGGAACGATCATTCTTTCCGGCGCGATGTCCACTGGTGCGGACGTTGCGGCGGCACGTGCGATGGGCGCGGATTATGCCTATCTGGGCACCCGTTTCCTGGCCGCAGAGGAAAGCGGTGCATTCGAAGACTACAAGCAGATGGTCATCGACTCGACGGTGGAGGATATTATTTACACCGATGCCATTAGCGGGGTTCCTGCGAACTTCCTCACCCCTTCTCTTGTCCGGCAGGGGCTGGATCCGGAAAATCTGAAAGGGACAACAGGCAAGCTGGATTTCTCCGGTGAAGATGAAATCAAGGCCTGGAGGGATGCCTGGTCAGCCGGACAGGGCGTCACAAACATCACAGAACGCGAAACCGTCGCGCAAATTGTGGAAAAGCTTACGGAGGAATACGAAGCCGCCATCGCCAGGCTCTCGGAAGACCGGAGCGGAATCGTTCATTAAAATAAGGATGCACCGGCCGCTGCCGGTGCATTTTTTATGGATTGCGGAGGCGCGGAATGAGGGTGAAGCCGAGAATGCATCGGCTGCGGCCGCGAAATGGTGAGTTGTGGTCGTGAAATGATGAGTTGCGGTCGCGAAACGGTGGACTGCGGCCGCGAATGGACAACTTGCAGTCGCGAAATCACGAGTTGCCGCCGCGCACTTAACTTCCAAGCTCCAAATCTCCTAATCCAAATAGGGGAATGGGAACATGCCGGCCGATGCGTTATAATGAGAGTCACACGAAAGGATCGGGGGATCGTCATGGACCGGATCATGCTGATCGGGCCGGGCGGCGCAGGGAAGTCGACGCTCGCCCGCCAACTGGGTGAACGGCTGGGCATCACAGTCCATCATCTGGATGCGCTTCTGTGGAAGCCGGGATGGACGCTCACGACACGGGAGGAACAAAAGGAGATCCAGCGGGGCCTCTTTGACGGCGAACGCTGGATTGTCGACGGCAACTATGGGGCAACGATGGATCTGCGTCTGCAGGCGGCCGATACGGTGATTTTCATGGATATGCCGAGGCGGGTCTGCATGTACGGGATTATCCGACGCCGGATTCGGTACCACGGAAAAACGAGGCCGGATATGCAGAGGGACTGCCCGGAACGCCTCAACTTTGAATTTGTCAAATGGGTCTGGAACTATCGAAAAAATAAAAGGCCGGGGGTTCTCAGGAAATTGGAAAGCCTCGGCCCGGACAAACAAGTGATTATATTGAAAAGCAGAAAGGACGTCCGCCGATTCCTGGAGGGAATCGGGCGGCGTCCTTCATGATTGGAGTGTCAACCATGCTCGAGCAGGCGCATGAACAACTGAAAACGTATTTTGGCTATCCGTCTTTCCGGCCGGGGCAGGAGCGGGTGATCGGCCAGGTGCTGACAGCCGAGGACACCCTCTGTGTCATGCCGACCGGCGGCGGTAAGTCGGTGTGCTACCAGATTCCTGCGCTCGTCAGGGAAGGCACGACGCTCGTCATCTCCCCGCTGATCTCCCTGATGAAGGATCAGGTAGATGCCCTGAACGAGATGGGCATTCCCGCGGCCTACATCAACAGCACACTGTCACTGGATGAGTTCCGCTATACGATGGAGCGGGCAAGAGCCGGTGCGTATAAACTTCTTTATGTGGCGCCGGAGCGGTTTGAGTCGGACTTCTTTCTGCAGGATTTGGTCCGGATGGACATTCCGATGGTGGCGGTTGATGAGGCGCACTGCATTTCGCAGTGGGGCCATGATTTCCGCCCGAGCTACCGTCTGATCGGCAGTGTTGTCGAAGCGCTGCCGGAACGGCCGGTCATCCTAGCGCTGACCGCTACGGCGACTCCCGAGGTGCGGGCAGACATCTGCCGTCAGTTGGGCATTCCGGAGGGCAACACGGTCCTCACCGGGTTTGAACGGGAAAACCTATCTTTCTCGGTCGTCCGGGGACAGGACCGCGGTAAATTCGTAAAGGATTTCCTGAAGAAAAACCGGGAAGAAGCCGGTATCATCTATGCGGCAACACGAAAGACTGTTGACTCCCTTTATGAAAACATGAAAAAAGCTGGGCTTCCGGTATCGCGCTATCACGCCGGGCTTCCGGAAGAAGAGCGGCGTGATGCGCAGGAAGCATTCCTGAATGACGAAGCACGGATCATGGTGGCGACGAACGCATTCGGCATGGGCATCGACAAGTCGAATATCCGCTACTGCATCCACTACCAGCTTCCTAAAAATATGGAAAGTTATTATCAGGAGGCGGGGCGTGCCGGCCGTGACGGACTGCCGAGTGAGTGTATCCTGCTTTATTCTCCGCAGGACGTCCAGACGCAGCGCTTTCTGATCGACCAGACGGATGACCGCGACGGCATTCCGCGCGAGCTCGAAAAGCTGCAGTCGATGGTGGACTACTGTCATACCGAGGACTGCCTCCAGCAGTATATCGTGCGTCACTTCGGCGATGCGGATACAGACGCCTGCGGACGCTGCGGCAACTGTACCGATGACCGGGAAAACATTGATGTGACGGAAGACGCCCAGAAGGTGCTTTCCTGCATTATTCGGATGGGCCAGCGCTGGGGCAAGGCGATCACCGCCAAAGTCCTTTGCGGATCGGCCGACAAGGCGGTGAAGGAGCGGGGATTCGACGAATTGTCGACCTACGGGATCCTAAAGGGCGCCTACAGCATGAAGGAAGCGACAAACCTGATCGACTTCATGATTTCCCGTGACCTGATCGGTGTGAGCCAGGGTGAGTTCCCGACGATCTTCGTCACTGCCCAGGGCAAGGAAGTCCTGACGGGCGGCGAGCGTGTCACCCGCAAGCAGGCGATCGTCACTGTCGCTATCGGCGATGCGGATCCTCTTTTCGAAAAGCTGCGTGATCTGCGGAAGTCGCTGGCAGATGAGGCAGGGGTTCCGCCGTATGTCATCTTCTCGGACAAGTCACTGAAAGACATGTGCGCAAGGAAGCCTGTCGATGAGGACAGTTTCCTCGATGTCCATGGAGTCGGGGAAAACAAGCTGGCCAAGTACGGGGAGCCGTTCCTGGAAGCAATTAGAGAATTTCAGAGTGCGGAAGTGTAAAGTAAGAAGTTTTCATCGCCACTGGGTCAGCGTATACCCAGCGGCGCTTTCTTAACACTCAACTCAACGGGATTTTCTTAAATCTCAGCAAATATATCTGTTATGTAAACCATCTGCAATCCAAACAAAAACCCGTGCAGGATACGAACCTGTACGGGTTTTTCGTCTTAAAAAATATGCTGGAAAAACGATCGGACAACATCGGCGCCTCCGATGAAGGTACCGAGCGAGCTGCCGATGTTGCCGAGTACGACGACGAGCAGCACGCGGGTCGCCTTGTTCTGCCAGAAGCCCTTGACACTCAAAACATCATCGGCGAGCTTTTGGAAATCTTTTACGCTCGGGCGGGTAAAGTAAGCCTGAACGAGACCCGAGAACCAGCCGACTGCCAGCAGCGGATTCAAGGAAGTAAACGGTGCCGCGACAAATGCGGTGAGCACCGCCAGCGGATGCCCTTTGGCAAGGATCGTCCCGAGTGCCGCAAGGGAGCCGTTCCACAGCAGCCAGCTGAGCATCTGGCTCGTGGCAACATCGCTGTTTTGTATGAATGTATAGGCGATGATCCCGATGATGAGGAGCGGGATTGCCCAGCCGACAATTTTGGGCCATACCGGTTTAGGCGGTTTTTCCGTCAGTTTCTTCAGGTCGTGTTTGCGGTGGATCTCCTTTGTGATTCCTGGAACATGGGCCGCGCCGAGCACCGCGACGATTTTATTGCCGGGTGCGGTGCGGATCTTTTCGGCCAGGTATTGATCGCGTTCGTCGATAAGCGGTGTTTTCAGCCGGGGGAAAGCTTCCGTGAATTCGGCCAGAACGGCATTTAGCGTATCCTGAGACTTCATTTTCTCCATTTCTTCTTCTGTGATATCGTCCCGGCTAAAGATGCTGGCAACGACTGAAGTGAGCAGCTGTGCCTTTCCGCCGGGGCCAAGGTTGCCCCAGATGCGGGAAAACGTAGTCTGGATGTTCCGGTCGGCGAGGACCAGATTCGCTCCAGTTTCCTTTGCTGATTCGATCCCCTGGATCATCTCGGCGCCCGGCTTGACGTCGAATTGCTTCGCCATCCGGTTCTGAAAGGAGGAGATGGCAAGGTTCATGAGAAGAAGGGTTGCTTTCTTCTCTTTGATGACCTTGAAGATGTCCATGTCCTCCCAGCGGTTGCCGTTCGTGATGGCATCAAAACGCTGCTTGTCCAGTTCAACTGCGACGGTGTCGGGCTGTTCGCGGTCAATCACTTCCTTGACCTGCAGGGCACTCAGTTTTGAAACGTGGGCGGTTCCGATCAGAATGATTTCTTTTCCTTCCAGCTGGATTCGGGTGACATTCTCCTCTTCCAGTGCAGATGCCGCTTCGGGCTGGATCATTTGTTTTTCTTCCATATGATGTTCCTTCGTTTCTGTAGTGGTCATACCGTTAATGATGACTGAAGAACGGTTAAAGTTCAATATTTTGGGCAAAAGAATTGAATAGAGAGATGAAAGAGCGTATACTTATCTCGAATTCAAGATATAAACTAGTTGGAGGCGACATTATGCAAAGCTTGAAAGGAATGCACCACGTCACCGCAATCACGAGTTCGGCGGAAAAGAACTATGAGTTCTTTACTTATGTGCTCGGGATGCGCCTCGTGAAAAAGACCGTCAACCAGGACGACATCAGCACCTATCACCTGTTTTTCGCAGATGACCGTGGTAGTGCCGGAACTGATATGACGTTCTTTGACTTCCAGGGGATTCCGAAGGGAACTCACGGCACAGACGAGATTCACAGAACTTCATTCCGTGTGCCGGATGACGCAGCACTTGACTACTGGGTGAAGCGCTTTGACCGTTTGGAGATTAAACATGACGGCATCAGGCAGCAATTTGACCGTAAAGTTCTGCCGTTCACCGATTTTGACGGTCAGTTGTATCAGCTGATCTCCGATGAAGGGGACACCGGCGTCGCAGCTGGCATTCCGTGGCAGAAAGGCCCGATTCCGCTTGAATACGCCATTACGGGTCTTGGGCCGATCATTCTCCGTGTCAGCAACATCGACTATATGAAGCAGGTCATGGAAAAGGCACTCGGCTTCCGGGAAATTAATAAAGAAGGTTCCGTTTACCTGTTTGAAGTCGGGGAAGGAGGCAATGGTGCCCGAGTTATTATTGAGCACAATACAGTCCTTCCGCGCGGCATGCAGGGCTTCGGCACGATCCACCACAGCGCTTTCCGGGTCGAAGACCGCTCCGTGCTTGAAGACTGGATTAACCATATGGAAGGCATCGGCTTCAACACTTCCGGATACGTGGACCGCTTCTACTTTGAGTCGCTGTACGCACGCGTAGCACCGGGTATCCTGTTCGAATTCGCGACAGACGGCCCTGGCTTCATGGACGACGAACCCTATGAGACGCTCGGCGAAAAACTCGCCCTCCCGCCGTTCCTCGAACCGAAACGGGAACAGATCGAATCTTACGTGCGGCACATCGATACGATGCGCAGCAACAGGGAAATTGAAAAAGAATATGAGTGAGGAATGAAACCGGGCCGGCGCCCGGTTTTTTCTTTTGACGGTTTTGTTCCGATCGTCAATTTGTAAATTCACGACCGGAACTTCAGAATTCGCGACTGCAACTGGCCATTTCGTGGCCGGAACATCGCATTTCGCGTCTGGAAGTCCCGGATTCGCGACCGGAACATCCGGATTCGCGGCCGCACCATTTGATTCCGTGTCAGCCCGCCGGATTCGCACCGGCATCATTAACGGCCCGTCCGTCGCATACGCTGTTAGAAACGAAGCACTGACTGGAGGCGATCAGTTGGACATCCTGGAGAAGGCAAAACGGCATCGTGAAGAAGAGGACCGTCTAAAGTGGGAAGGGACATTCGCGGATTATCTGGAGATTGTGAAGGAACGTCCGGAAGTGGCGCAGAACGCACACTCGCGTGTTTACAATATGATCAAAAGCCATGGCATTACGGAAGTTGAAGGAGTTCGCAGGTACGGCTTTTTCGGTGAGCAGATTTTCGGTCTTGAGGAAGCGGTGGAGCGGCTCGTTGAGGAATATTTCCATCCGGCTGCAAAGCGGCTCGATGTGCGCAAGCGGATCCTGCTGCTGATGGGACCCGTCAGCGGCGGGAAATCGACAATCGTGACCCTATTGAAACGGGGACTGGAGGCGTATTCGCGGACGGATGAAGGGGCGGTTTATGCCATCAAGGGCTGCCCGATGCACGAAGACCCGCTTCATCTGATCCCGCTCCACCTCCGGGAGGACTTCCGCCGGGCATACGGCATTCGGATTGAGGGTACGCTTTCTCCTTTGAACTCGATGAGGCTTGAGCGGGAGTATGGCGGGCGGATCGAAGACATGCCGGTCGAGCGCATCTTCCTCTCCGAAGATAAGCGGGTCGGCATCGGTACGTTCACACCATCCGATCCGAAGTCCCAGGACATCGCGGACCTGACCGGCAGCATCGACTTTTCGACCATCGCGGAGTTTGGATCTGAATCTGACCCGCGCGCTTACCGCTTTGACGGGGAGCTGAACAAGGCGAACCGGGGGCTGATGGAGTTCCAGGAGATGCTGAAGCTGGATGAGAAATTCCTCTGGCATCTGCTGTCGCTCACCCAGGAAGGAAATTTCAAGGCGGGCCGGTTTGCGCTGATCAGTGCCGATGAGCTGATCGTGGCCCATACGAACGAGACCGAGTACCGCTCGTTTATCGCAGACAAGAAAAACGAAGCGCTGCACTCCCGGATCATCGTCATGCCGGTGCCGTACAACCTGAAGGTGTCGGAGGAAGAGCGCATCTACAGGAAAATGATTTCGGACAGCGACATGGCCCATGTGCACATTGCCCCCCATGCGCTCCGGGTCGCGGCCATTTTCTCTGTGCTCACCCGCTTGAAACCGTCCAGGAAACAGGGCGCCGACATTGTGAAGAAGATGCGTCTCTATGATGGGGAAAATGTCGAGGGCTTCAGCGCAGTGGACGTGAATGAACTGAAGAAAGAGTTCCCGGATGAGGGCATGAGCGGGATCGATCCGCGGTATGTCATCAACCGGATCTCGTCCGCCATCATTCGGAAGGATGTTCCGGCCATCAATGCACTTGATGTGCTGCGTTCGCTCAAGGACGGGCTGGCCGACCACGCTTCGATCAGTGCGGAGGACCGAAGCCGGTATATGGAGTATATCGGCATTGCGCGCCGTGAATACGATGATATTGCGAAGAAGGAAGTCCAGAAGGCGTTTGTCTATTCCTATGAGGAATCCGCAAAGACACTGATGGATAATTATCTCGACCATGTCGAGGCGTTCTGTAATAAAAACAAGCTGCGTGATCCGCTCACCGGCGAGGAGCTTCCGCCGGATGAGAAGCTGATGCGTTCGATCGAGGAACAGATCGGCATCTCGGAAAACGCGAAAAAAGCGTTCCGTGAAGAGATCCTGATCCGAATTTCCGCCTATGCGAGAAAGGGCAAGCGGTTTGATTACAATTCACACGACCGGCTGCGGGAAGCGATCCAGAAAAAGCTGTTTGCCGACCTGAAGGATGTTGTGAAGATCACCACTTCGTCCGCCACGCCTGACGAAGCACAACTCAAGAAAATCAACGAAGTCGTCGCGCGCCTCGTTGACGAACACGGGTATAACAGTACGTCCGCGAACGAGCTGCTTCGTTATGTCGGGAGTTTGCTGAACAGATAATCATCGATTGCAGGCCGCAATGCCATCTGGGATATTGACGAATAGGACAGAGTAAAAAGCAGGGGCCCGCCGGACCGTGGAAATCTGGCGACACCCTGCTTTTTGCAATTGCCCCGGCCTGTGCCCGAAATCGATTTATATTCTTTCATAATTCAGAACATTGTCAAGCGTCCGCTCCGTACTGCATAAGATAATGGAAACTCTAAAAGAGGAGAGGCGGGTGGAGCATGAACAAATATGGCCGGTTTGTCGTGTCGCAGGATGATTGGAGCCTCCACCGGAAAGGCCACGAGGACCAGAAGCGTCACATGGACAAGGTGGAGAAGGCGATCCGGGATAATCTTCCAGACTTGATCAGTGAAGAGAATATCGTGATGTCGGACGGGCGCAAGGTTGTGAAGATCCCGATCCGTTCGCTCGATGAATATAAGATCCGCTATAACCACTCCAAGTCGGAACATGTCGGCCAGGGAAAGGGAGACAGCCAGGTTGGCGACGTCATCGCAAAAGACGGCAGCGGACGCCCGGGACAGGGCAAGGGCAAGGAAGCGGGGGACGCGCCGGGAGAAGATGTCTATGAAGCAGAGGTGTCAGTCGCCGAGCTGGAGGAAGCACTGTTCTCCGAGATGGAGCTGCCGAACATGGAGCAAAAGGAACAGGCCGACATCGTCACCGACCGAATTACTTTCAATGACATCAGGAAAAAAGGCCTTATCGGAAACATCGATAAAAAGAGGACGATCGTCTCTGCACTCAAGCGGAATGCGATGGAAGGCCGCAGCGGGATCATGCCGATACTGGACGACGACCTCCGCTTCAAAACCTGGGAAGAAGAAAAACGGCCGGAGTCACGTGCTGTCGTCATTGCGATGATGGATACCAGTGCCTCGATGGGCGCGTTCGAGAAGTATATGGCGAGAAGCTTCTTTTTCTGGCTCACCCGTTTTCTACGGACCAGGTACAGTTCAGTCGACATCGAGTTCATCTCTCACCAGACCGACGCCAAGGTGGTCACCGAGGAAGAATTCTTCACCAAGGCGGAAAGCGGAGGAACGCGCTGCTCGTCCGCCTACCGGCTGGCAATGGAGCTGATCGGGGAAAAATACAGTCCGGCCCGCTATAACATTTATCCGTTCCATTTCTCCGACGGGGAGAACATGACCTCCGACAACAAGGAAGTGCTCCGGCTGGTCGATGAGCTGCTGGGCGTCTCCCGCATGTTCGGATACGGGGAAGTGAATGAACACAGCCGCTACTCAACAATGCTGACGGCGCTCCGTACGGTGGACGATCCGAAGTTCAGGCATTATGTCCTGAAGGAGAAAGCGGATGTGTACCATGCGCTGAAAAGCTTCTTCCGGAAAGGGGAGGCGATCGGATCATGACCGATGCCAAGGCGCTGGAGCGCGCAATTGCGGAAATCACTGAGGTGGCGGTAGGATTCGGGCTCGACTTCTATCCGATGCGCTATGAGATCTGCCCAGCTGATATCATCTATACGTTCGGCGCATACGGGATGCCGACCCGGTTCAGCCACTGGAGCTTCGGCAAGCAGTTCCACAAGATGAAGCTGCAATATGACCTCGGACTAAGCAAGATCTATGAACTCGTCATCAATTCGGATCCGTGCTACGCGTTCCTTCTTGACTCCAATTCGCTCGTCCAGAATAAGCTGATCGTGGCGCACGTTCTGGCGCATAGCGATTTCTTCAAGAACAATGTACGATTCTCCAATACGCGCGGAGATATGGTCGAAAGCATGTCTTCGACAGCTGACCGGATCGCTGATTACGAAATCACCTACGGCAAGGACCGCGTGGAGAAGTTCCTTGATGCGGTACTGGCAGTCCAGGAACATGTCGATCCGTCACTGATCATTGCGGATTCCGATGGGGAATCCGGGGAAAGTCCGCAACTCCGGACGACGCCATATGATGACCTCTGGGCACTTGACCGGACTCCGGGCAAGGATGCCCGCCAGCAGACTCCGGCGAGAAAGAAAGTCCCGGAAAGCCCGGAAAAGGACATCCTTCACTTTATCCAGGAGCATGGGCGGGAACTGGAAGACTGGCAGCGTGATATCCTCACGATGATGAGGGAAGAGATGCTTTACTTCTGGCCGCAGCTGGAGACGAAAATCATGAACGAAGGATGGGCGACATTCTGGCACCAGCGCATCATGCGGGAGCTTGATCTGACCCCCGCAGAGACGATCGAATTCTCCAAGCTGAACGCAGGGGTCATCCAGCCTTCTGCGACATCGATCAATCCGTACACCCTGGGGCTTCGGATTTTCGAGGACATCGAGCGCAGATACGACCGGCCGGACGATCGGATGAAACAGAGAGGGGTTGAGCCGGGCAGCGGCAGGGAAAAACTGTTTGAGGTCCGCGAGATCGAGTCGGACACTTCATTTGTCCGCAATTACCTGACAAAGGAATTGGCGGAGCAGGAGGATCTGTACCTGTTCGGCAAACGCGGCCAGGAGTACCGGATCACAGAGAAGGATTTCGAGAAAGTGCGCGATCGTCTGATTTCCTCCAGGGTAAACGGCGGTTTTCCATACATTGTCGTAGAAGATGGCGATTATCTCCGGAACGGGGAGCTGTATCTGTCCCACCGGTACGAGGGCACCGAATTGGACCTCCCTTATCTGGAGCATGTGCTGCCGCATCTGCATGTCCTATGGGGACGTACTGTCCATCTTGAGACGGTTGTGGAAGGAAGGAAAATCTGTTTTTCCTGTGATGGCAAGAAAGTGACCCGGCGGGCCTTATAATCACGAATATCATGATCCTCCTTTCTGTTACTGGAAGGAGGATTGTTTACATAATGTAATTATTTATACGACAGGCAGTTTCTTGGCATCGCTGTGGGGCAGGGCGGTAAGATAAAAAGGAGAGAAGGAGTGATCCCCATGAATCTGATCCGAGAAAATGCAAAGAAATTTGAAGGAATCCCGTTGTCCGTCCTTGACTTGGTCCAGGTCCGGGAAGAAGACAGGCCGGCGGATGCGATTGAAAACAGCGCAAAGCTGATCCGTCGTGCGGATGAGCTGGGCTACAACCGCTACTGGCTGGCCGAGCACCATAACTTTGAAGGCATTGCCAGCTCCGCGACGGCCGTGCTGATCGGCCGGCTTGCTTCCGAGTCGAAAGAGATCCGGGTCGGCTCCGGCGGGGTGATGCTGCCGAACCACGCGCCCCTGATCATTGCCGAGCAGTTCGGTACGCTCGATGCGATGTATCCGGGGCGCATTGACCTCGGACTCGGCCGGGCACCCGGAACCGACCAGCAGACCATGTGGGCGCTCCGCCGGAATCTAAAAGGCGGAGCGGACGAGTTCCCGAGGGATGTGGCTGAACTGGAAGCTTACTTTGAGGGCGGCGAGGACATGCCTGTACGTGCATTCCCTGGTGACGGGCAGGATATCCCGATCTGGCTTCTCGGCTCCAGCGGTTTCAGCGCACAGCTGGCCGCGAGAAAAGGCCTTCCGTTCTCGTTCGCCAGCCACTTTGCACCGGGTTACATGGATGCAGCGCTCGAGCTTTACCGGAACGGTTTTGAGCCTTCGGAGAAGATGAAAAAACCGCACGCCATGCCGGGCGTCAATGTCCTGATCGCCGACACGCAGGAAGAGGCGGAGTACCTGATCACGACACATATGCAGCAGTTCCTTTCCATTATCCGGAACAGCCGGGGCAAAATGCAGCCTCCGGTTGAGGATATCGAAGCGCTGTGGACTCCGTATGAGCGGCAGTATGTCATGCAGACGCTTGACCCGCGGACCACACTGTTCGGCACGAAAGACAAGGTCCGGGAAGGGCTGCTCCGGCTGATTGAGGAGACACAGGCGGATGAAGTCATCGTCAACACCGTCGCCTATGATACCGATAAGCGGATCCGTTCTTATGAACTGCTTGCTGAAATGATGGATTAACGAATAGACCCGCTGCCTGTTATGTGGCAGCGGGTCTTCGTTCGTATTTACTTGGCAACGGCATCTGCGGGAACAGTCGGCTCTGCTTCCGACACGTCCTTTTTTGACCAGATCGTGGCCAGTATCGGTCCGGAAATGTTGTGCCAGATTGCACCCCATACACTCGGGAGCGCAGCTAGCGGACTGAAGTGTGCGGTGGCAAGCGCGACTCCCAGACCGGAGTTCTGCATGCCGACTTCGAGCGAGATGGCACGGCGGTCGTTTTCTTTCAGGCCAAATGCCCTGGCCAGCAGATAACCGAACAGCAGTCCGGCACTATTGTGAAGGAATACCGCGATGAAGACAATGAATCCGGCGGATGCGACATTACCCGCATTGGCAGCCGTAACAGCCATTACAATGATAAGAATGGCAATAACCGAGATGAGCGGAACGACCGCGACACTTTTTTGGACAAGTCCCGGAAGAAACCGCTGAACGATCAACCCGAGAGCAATCGGAATGATGATGACCTGGACAATTGACATGAACATTGATTTGGCGTCAACAGGGAGCCATTGGCCTGCCAGAAGAAGCAGGATAGCCGGTGTGGCGATTGGAGCAAAAAGTGTTGAAATGGAGGTCATCGCGACAGACAGAGCGACGTTCCCCCTTGCCAGGTAGACCATTACGTTGGAAGCCGTCCCGCCCGGCACGCAGCCGAGGAGGACAAGTCCTGCAGCGAGCTCCGCTGGCAGCTGCAGGAGTGTCGCTATGACAAATGCGGTAAGCGGCATGACTGTGTACTGGAGAAGCACGCCGGTAATGACCGGGATCGGGTTCGTGAAGACCAGCTTAAAGTCAACCGGCTTTAAAGTCAGGCCCATGCCGAACATGACGATTCCCAGTAGGATGGTGATAAAAGCGCCAAACGGAAGGAACAGGTCCGGAACCAGGAATGCGATGATGGCGGCAGCGATGACGAATATAGCAAAGTTGCGTCCGGCGAAACCGCTGATGGTTTCAAGAACTTTCATTTTTATGCATCCTCCTTGGGCGGGCTGAACAGCTTTCCGGGATTCATCAGGTTTTCCGGATCCAGTGCCCGCTTGATCGTTTCCATGACTGCCAGAGCGGCACCGTGCTCACGGGCCTGGTACTTCCGCTTGCCGACGCCGACTCCGTGCTCACCGGTGCAGGTGCCGTTGCGGTCGAGTGCATAGCTGACAATGGCTTCATTCAGCTCTTCAGACTTGAGGACCTCTTCCGGGTTGTCCATGTCGATCATGAGGATGATATGGAAGTTGCCGTCACCCACATGGCCGGTAATGCCGCCGATCAGGCCCATGTTGTCCACGGTTTCACGGGCATGGTGCACTGCACCGGCAAGTTCGGAAATCGGAACACAGACGTCGGTCACCATCATTTTACGTCCGGGATGGCTGTGGATATAGGAATAGGCGAGGTGGTGCCGTGCTTCCCACAGCCGGTTCATGCCTTCCTGGTCCATCTCGAACTCCAAGTTGTCGCAGCCGAGGTCCGCTACGATTTCTTCCGTGAACTCGATGTCCTGGCGGAGTCCCGCCTCGTTGCCGCTGAACTCGAGGAAAAGGGTCGGCTTCACCGGATAATCGGTCCCGGCATGCCGGTTGACCTGCTGCATCGACGGCTCATCGACAAGTTCAACACGCGAAATCGGAACACCGGCCTGCTGGATCGAGACAACCGCCGTGACGGCATCATCGATTGTCGGGAAGGAGGCTCTCGCCGCAGCGATCTGCTCTGGGATCCCGTATACGCGCAGGGTCAGTTCGGTAAAGCAGCCGAGAGTTCCCTCCGAACCGACAAACAGGCCGTTCAGGTGCAGGCCCGATGCCGATTTGGCCGCAAGGCTCCCGGTATGGATGACGGATCCGTCTGCAAGGACGACTTCGATGTCGCGTACCTGGTCCCGCATGACCCCGTACTTTACAGTAGTCGTACCGCTGGCATTAGTCGCCGCCATGCCGCCGATTGTGGCATCGGCACCCGGATCGACGGAGAAGAAGAGGCCCCGTTTTTTCAGCTCCTTGTTCAGCTGGGTCCTGGTGACGCCAGGCTGAACCCTTACGAGAAAATCGTTTTCCCGGATTTCCAGGATCTTGTTCATCAATGAAAAATCGATGGTGATTCCGCCTTCATAAGGGATCACATGCCCTTCAAGGCTCGAGCCGAGGCCGAAAGGAATAATCGGCATACGGTGCTTGGCGGCCGCCTTGACGACAGCACTCACCTCTTCTGTTGTTTTGGGAAATACCACAATGTCCGCAGGCCGGACGGCATGGTAGGATTCATCTCTCCCATGAAGGTCGCGGACGGTTTCGTTTGAGGTAGCCCGTTCCGCACCGAGCAGTTCTTTTAGTTCTTCCAATACAAGACCAGTTGATTGTACAGCCAATTAACTCCACTCCTTTTCCTGTTGCAGCGTGCCAATGATGAATAATACTGAAAATTATACATGGACTTTTTTGATTTTCAAGGCGATTTCAAAAGGTTGAATTTTTTAAAACGTTTTCATTTTATTTAGATCGGTCGGTAAATCAATTCCGTTACATAATCCGAAGCGGAAAAGCCATCATAGGAAGAAAGGAAAGGAGGAAAACCATGAACAAGTTTCTATTGGGATTTGCTTCCCTCACACTCGTACTCGGTCTTGCTGCCTGCGGAGGAAATAATGAAGATCCGTCGTCGACATCGAATGGTCACGAGGAGAACGATATTGGCACCGACACAAATTCTGATCAAAACGGCAGCAACCCGGACAACGGCGCGATGGATGACAACGAAAATAACGGCGGACAAAACGGCAACAACAGCGGAGAAGGGGACGCAAACAACCTTGAACGCGATCAGAAAACGGCGGACCGCGTATCCACTGTAGAAGGAGTGGAAGGTGCAACTGTTCTGATGACTGATCGAAATGCCTATGTCGCCGTCAATCTTGCTGAAGGCACGGAAGAAACCGATGAGTTAAAGACGAAGATCAGTGATGAAGTAAAGGCATCCAAGCCGGACGTGGAAAATGTCTACGTATCGGCCGATCCGGACTTTACCAAGCAGTTCGAGGATTATGGGAACCGGATTGAACAGGGAGATCCTGTAGAAGGATTCTTTGAAGAATTTAACGATTTGGTCGATAGAACCTTCCCGGAAGCGAGCTGATGGGATGCCGGGTTTTGGGTCAATTTGCCGGCTGCCGTGTCCTCTAGTTCCGGTCCTGAATATTGGAATAAAGCCGAAACAGGTCAAATGACCCGTTTCGGCTTTGTTTTTTCGAAAAATCCTGGTTGTTTAGACTAGGCAAATGTGAACATTTAACGAATTTCACAAACCTGCTGTTTTTCGACAAACGTTGCAAGATTCGCGTTGTATGATGAACAGGCTGCTTTAAACCATCATAATCATACAAATGCGGAGGCAAAATGGACATGTATATGTCGAAGAAGATTTTGAAAAACCGGATTTTCTGCAGGAGAATGCTAATGTACTGGAAAGCTCGTCAACATGGACTGACTCATCCGAAAACCGTCGAATGCAGCCAGATGCTGGACGACTTGCTGAACCGGTACCAGAAATACGACCAGCATTTTTCCTGAGACATGGATAAAACGGAACCGATCCACAGAAGGATCGGCGACTCAAACTGTGGACAAAGTGGACGCACTCCTCCTTTGTCTGCAGTTTTTTTGATAGCCTGCGGCTTTCCGCTGCGGGGCCTCGGATAAGAAATACTGTTCATCATGACGGCGTCAGTCCGGGGCCGCTGCAAACACGATGCCAAAAACAAAAACCCGTCGTAGTCAGCGTTTGGCTTAACGCAGACTACGACGGGGTTTTTTATTCTAGCGTCCCAGGGGAGATTCGAACTCCCGACCTACAGCTTAGGAGGCTGTTGCTCTATCCTGCTGAGCTACCAGGACATGAATCACGACGTCTCTTATTATACACGAAACGCCAGACATGCAAAAGGGTAAATTTTCATCAAAGGCCCGGAAAAGAGGCGAAAGGCAACCATATTCCTATCGTGCTCCGGCAGATGGATCAGCCTTGGCAAGAATCTAAGAATGCAAAAGATCCTGGCTATTCCATATTAATTTTGCCTTTACCGGCAAAAATATTTAGACTATTATCGATACAGCGCTTACATTTATGCTTTAAGGGGGAACTGCATTATGAAGTCTGTCGATCAAAAGCGAAATCACGGCAACGGGCAACGGGAGTTTACTCTTTTCTGGGCTCTGCTTCCTTTGATCGTCATGATCGGGATTATGCTCTATACAGTGGTGGAGCTTAAGCAGGGTCCACATATCCCGTTGATCATCGGCACGGTGACGGCAGGACTAGTCGCATTAAAGGCAGGATTTAAATGGCAGGATATTGAGGAAATGATGTACAAGGGGATTCGCCTGGCGCTTCCGGCGGTCGTCATCATTATCCTTGTCGGATTGATCATCGGCTCTTGGATGGGCGGCGGAATCGTCGCTTCCATGATCTTCTATGGCCTTAAGCTTCTCAATCCATCGTATTTCCTGGTTGCCATCTGCCTGATCTGCGCCATCGTCTCTTTGTCGATCGGCAGCTCCTGGTCAACGATGGGAACGATTGGCGTGGCCGGCATGGGCATCGGGATGGCGATGGGAATATCACCGGGGATGGTTGCCGGAGCGGTCATTTCGGGTGCTTACTTTGGCGATAAGCTATCCCCGCTCTCGGATACGACCAACCTGGCTTCAGGGCTGACAAATACCGATCTGTTCGACCACATCAAACATATGCTGTGGACGACCATTCCGGCACTCGTCATTGCGCTTGGAGTCTATGCGTTCCTGGGCCAGAATGTAAGCGGAGCCATTGATGCCGATCAGATTGCGAACACTTCTTCCGTCATGCAGGAAAGTTTCCTGATCTCGCCATGGCTGTTGCTTGTCCCGGTCATTGTCATCGGGATGGTCGCGATGAAGGTTCCGGCCGTTCCGGCTCTCATCGTCGGGGCGATTCTCGGTTTCTTTTCACAGGTTATCGTACAGGGGGATACTGTAACGGCGGCTCTCACCGCCTTGCAGGAAGGCTACGCCATCGAAACCGGGAATGCCCTAGTCGACGACCTGTTTAATGGCGGCGGCCTGGACTCCATGATGTATACGGTCAGTATGACCATCGTGGCGATGACATTCGGCGGGATCCTGGAGTACTCCGGGATGCTCAGGTCCATCATGAACCAGCTGCTGAAACTGATCCGCAACACGGGTTCGCTAATCGCATCCACGATCGGAGCAGCTTTTATCACAAATGCGTCCTGTGCGGAACAATACATCTCGATCGTCGTGCCATCACGGATGTTCGCAAACACTTACCGGAAGATGGGACTTGCCTCGAAAAACCTTTCACGCGCGCTTGAAGACGGAGGGACGCTCACATCGGTCTTTATCCCATGGAACACATGCGGAGTGTTTATCCTAGGGACACTCGGTGTCGGTGTTGTTGAATATGGCCCGTATGCCCTGCTGAACCTGTTGTGCCCGATCATTTCAATCATTTACGCGTTCACCGGATTTACGATTGCCAAAATTGATGATGGAGGCGGCGGAACCGGCGGACAGAAAGAACCGGCAGAAGTGAAGACAGAACTGCAGCACGTCTAAATTCGGAAAAGAAGCCCTGCGGAGGGCTTCTTTTTTAGGTTGTTTGTCCGGTGCGAATTGCTTGTGGGGCTGGTTTCGCTGTTTGCGGATCCATTTTCGTCATTCATGAACATCATTTCAGCATTCGGCATCATATTCTCATTATTCGTCCGGTCAATTGATTTGAATGACGAAATCATTGAATTAAATGACGAACTCACCAGACGAATGACGAAACCGCCAGCAATCTGATGCTGATTGCAAGGTGTTCTGATACGATAAGGAAAAGAAATAATTCCTCATGTAAAGGAGCAATCTCGTGGAAGCGGAAAAGATCCTGAAGAAACTGCAGTACAAAGACGGCGGCGCGCCGGTTCTCATCCTCGGGGCGCCGGAATCGTACAGTGAAGTGATGGAGGCGATCGGGGCTCGGGTCGATACGGAACCTGCCGAAGACTCCTACGCGTTTATCCAGATTTTCGGTACGACCAACCAGGCCATCCGGGATGCTGTAGAAAAATCCTCCGGTCTGCTCAGTGATGACGCGCTGTTTTGGCTTTGCTATCCGAAAAAGTCATCCAAAGCTTATCAGTCTGACTGCAGCAGGGAAACGGTCGCGCAGATTCCCGCCGATTTCGGATATGAACCGGTCCGCCAGGTGGCCATTGATGATGACTGGTCTGCATTAAGGTACCGGAAAGTGTCGGACATCAAGAAAATGACCCGGTCATTTGCCTATACGGAAGAAGGAAAGAAAAGAACGGAAGACAAGTCTTGAAAAAAGCAAGGGGCGCAATCAGCGCTCCCTTTTCTTTTGGACAGACAATGTCCCGTCCGGCAGATATTCGGCATAAAAAACCTCGGAAACAGCAGTGATCTTTTGCTTTCTCAGTTCGCCGATCAGCCAATCAGGCGACAGTCCGAGCTCGTTCATCTCATGGCTGGCCATCTGGCCGTCAAGGATAACAGTGGTCGGAAGGTTCCTGTAGGTCTTACCGGGAATCTGCAGATCTTCCTTGGTCACGGGAAGCTGCCCGGGCTTCATCATGACACTCAGCTGGCCGGTCGGTTCGAGAATGGCATATTCCACACCTGAAATGGAAAATGCTTTTTCCCGCCGCAGCAACATGCTCAGATCGTCCAAATTCAGCCTGAGTTGTGTGAGCACATCTTCCTGGACGATTCCTTTGCGGATGAGGATAGAGGGTTCGCCGTCGACCAGCAGACGTGTTTTCTTGGACTTCAGCCCTGCAATTCCCAAAAGGACGACCGCACCGCCCCATACGATAAGTGCGAGCAGATCGTGAATGGCGTCATTGCCGACGGGCCTTACAGCCAAATCAGCTGTGATCGAGCCGATGGTGATACCGGCGATGTAATTAAAATATGTCAGCTGGCTCATCTGTTTTTTACCCATGATCCGGGTGATGAGAAGAAGGGCAAAAAATGCGAACAGCGAACGCAAAATGGTGATCAGGTACTCGTTGATCCCGTCCAAATCATACCACTCCCAAAATAATGATCAGTATAGGGTGCGGAATCCGAATCAGACTATACAAAAAAGCACCGGCTTTCCAATTGGAAAGCCGGTGCCGCTAGCGGAGATGAGAGGATTTGAACCCCCGCGGCGCGTGAACGCCCTAACTGATTTCGAGTCAGTCCCCTTCAGCCTCTTGGGTACATCTCCATGTTTTTGATGACAAAAGAAATTATAGCATCCCCCAAAAAAGCGCGCAACCCTTCAGTACATATTTTTTTCCGCAGGGTGTTAAGTCATGCATGACTGGTCTTTCTGTCCCATCAGGGGATGAAGAGATAGGCTGAATTCAAGCCAATTGAACCATCACTTTATTCGGATTTCAAGGGGAGGTGAGACTGTTATGATTAAGATGTCTGAATAATGAAACGGGAGGCTGTTAAATGAAAAAGAAGACAATTGCATTTTCACTCGCCGCAATGCTGGCTGCCGGCGCAGCAATGCCGACAGCGGTCATTGCACAGCCGGTCGCAACAGGTTACCAGGAAGCGCTTGATCAGTTTGACCAGAAAGCCATCCGCAAGATCGACGTGGACCGGATCTACAATCACATCGCCACACTTTCGGAAGCGCCGCGAGTCGCCGGAACGGAAGTGGAAAACCGGGCAGTGGACTATCTGAAAGATGAGTTCGAATCGTACGGTTATGATGTGGAAGTCCAGCCGTTCACATATACTGGCTACACGGAGCCCACCCGTATAGAGTTGAATGTTCCGGGACTTGAAGGGGACCTAAGCCCGGGTAACTTCACATACGGAGTTTCCGGTGATGTGACTGCGGGACTTGTTCATGCAGGAATCGGCTCACCGGCTGATTTTGACCGCGTCGATGCAGAAGGGAAGATCGCGGTTGTCCAGCGGGGAGAATTCAGTTTCGCGGAGAAGGTCATCAATGCCTCGGAAGCAGGAGCTGCAGGTGTCATTATTTATAACAACGGACCGGGTGCGCTGAACGGTACGCTTGGCGGGCATGACGACCGTTATATCCCTGCAGTGTCCCTTTCACAGGAACAGGGCCAGGCGCTTTT
Source organism: Bhargavaea cecembensis DSE10 (assembly GCF_000348905.1). Lineage (GTDB taxonomy): Bacteria > Bacillota > Bacilli > Bacillales_A > Planococcaceae > Bhargavaea > Bhargavaea cecembensis. The sequence goes on along the minus strand of NZ_AOFT01000005.1, from coordinate 166,353 downwards.
GGAGCTTCTGGAAGCAAACGCCTCTGCAGAGGCCCGGATTATCGTGGAAGGGGCGGAAACCGGGGAACATACTTCCCATAACGTCATCGCCACCAAGCATCCGACAAACAAGAAAAAGGACACGGGCGAAGTGATCGTGATCGGTTCCCATATGGACTCGGTGCCGGGTGCACCAGGTGCAAACGACAATGCTTCCGGTACAGCGGTGACACTGGAACTCGCACGTGCCATGAAAAACCTGCCATCCGACACGGAGATCCGTTTTGCTTCATTCGGAGCTGAAGAGCTTGGCCTGATCGGTTCACACCACTATGTCAATGCACTTCCTGATGAGGAAAAAGACCGGATTATTGCAAACTTCAACCTGGATATGGTCGGCAGCCGCGATGCCGGTGACCTGATTGTAGCGTCCGTTGACGGGGAACCAAACCTTGTGACGGAGCTGACGCAAAAAGCGAGCGAAAAGCTGAATGGCGAGCCGACAACCCGCGGAAGAAGCGGCTCGAGCGACCACGTGCCGTTCCACCAGGCCGGCATCCCTGCAGCACTCTTTATCCACAGCCCGCTTGAGCCGTGGTACCACACGCCGCAGGATACGCTTGACAAGATCAGCAAGGAGAAGCTCTTGGATGTTGCCGAAATCGTGGCTGCTGCGGTATACGACCGGGCCCGCTTCGATAACCAGAACCCTAAAGAAAAGAAGCGCTCGGAAGCCCATGTGCCAAAAGAAGCGTTTTTCGAACAGTCCATCCGCTGAGTCTTGGCATCTGAAACCCGTCTTTGTGCAAGTATTTTAGGGCCGTCATCCCGGAAATCGGGATGGCGGCTTTTTGGCGTATGCAGCGCTAAGTTGCAAATCTGTGCTCCAACTTGGATATCAGGTTATCCGGCTTCCTGACAATGACAGCTTTTTTTCTTTTTCCCTTCGCTGTATAATCCGGAAATAAGAGGAGGGGAATACGGTGGAGAACCAAGTAACTGCCCACGAAGTCGCAAAATTGGCGGGGGTATCACAATCGTCGGTATCTCGCGTGTTCACAAAAGGCGCGAGTGTGTCGAAGGAGACCAGGAAAAAAGTTCTCGAAGCAGCTGACCAGCTCGGTTATCGGCCGAATGAGTATGCCCGGAGCCTGATCACAAGAAGATCCAGCCTGGTCGGCCTGGTCATGAAAGGGGTATCCAACCCTTATTATCCGCATGCTGTGAAGAAGTTCACCGCAGAACTGAAAAAGAAGGGGTATAGCGTCCTCCTGATTGATACGGATGATGTCGAACTGCAAATGCAAGATATAGATGCGTTGCTGTCGTATCACGTTGCCGGGGTGGTCATCATGGACGCGACTGCATCTTTCCAAACCGCTGAGATGCTCAAGCGTTTCCGGATACCGGCCGTGCTGTTCAACCGGGTGGTTCCGGGTTCCGGCCTCCATTCTGTCAGCTGCGAAAATGAAGAGGCTGCCAGGGAAATCGCCCGGCTGCTGATCGGACGGGGATGTGAATCTTTTACATACGTAGGGGGGCGCGAGGGAGCCTCCACTCATATCGAGCGCCTGAAAGGGTTTACTGAAGAACTGAAGAAGCATGGATTTGGGTGCCAAGTATTGCCGGGTGATTTCACCTATGCCGCAGGGTACCGGAATGGTGCCGAGCTGATTGAGTCCGGCCGGCTTACGGATGCGGTGTTTGCAGTGACTGATCTTATGGCCTACGGGATTTATGATGCGTTCCGTGATCGGGGGATCCGTGTTCCGGAACAGGTGAAGCTTGTCGGATTTGATGATATCGAAATGTCTTCCTGGTCCCCTTACAATCTGTCTACATATGTGCATCCGGTGGACCGGATGGTGGCACTTTCAATTGAACTGCTTCTCGATCCGGTGCGGAGCCTTGAGGACGGAGAGGTGCATTATCTGCCGGGCGAGATGATTTTGCGGGGCACTACGTAAAAATGGTCTTGACTGTTGTGAACATTTTAAGTAATGTTCCTTTTGTAAGCGTTTTTGCATACGTATTCAAAAAGCTGTGCATACGTATTCATATATTCTCCATATTTTGAAAGGGGTCTGACCACATGAAATTCATCAAGCAAGGCAAATCCTCTGAAGAAGTTAAACAAAGTGACGCAAAAGTTTCAGAAACGGTAGCTGCGGCACTTTCCGATATTGAAGAAAAAGGCGATGCGGCAGTACGCGAAATGTCCGCTCGATTCGATAAGTGGGAGCCGGAATCGTTCCGCCTGAGCGAAGAAGAGATCTCTGAGATTGTCGGCCGTGTACCTGAACAAGTGATCGAAGACATCAAGTTTGCTCAAAAGAATATCCGTGAATTCGCTGAGGCGCAGCTGGCTTCGCTGAGCGATGTGGAAGTCGAGAATATTCCGGGTGTCATCCTCGGCCATAAAAACATTCCGGTCAACAGCGTTGGATGCTACATCCCGGGCGGCCGTTACCCGATGGTTGCTTCGGCACATATGAGCGTACTCACAGCCAAAGTGGCAGGGGTAAAGCGTGTGATTGCATGCACACCTCCGATCAACGGAGAAATTCCTGAAGCGACGGTTGCTGCGATGCACCTTGCCGGCGCAGACGAAATCTACCTTCTCGGCGGCATCCAGGCGATGGGCGCCATGGCGATCGGCACAGAAACCATCGAATCGGTCGATATGATCGTAGGACCGGGTAATGCATTCGTCGCAGAAGCGAAGCGTCAACTGTACGGCCGAGTCGGCATCGACCTGTTCGCCGGCCCGACTGAAACCCTGGTCGTTGCCGATGAAACATCTGATGCGGAAATCATTGCGACCGACCTCCTGGGACAGGGTGAGCACGGTCCGACTTCTCCTGGTGCACTCGTGACGACAAGCGAAAAGCTTGCATATGAGACGCTGGAAGAGATCGAGCGCCAGCTGGAAGTATTGCCGACAGCTGATGTGGCACGTGTTTCCTGGGACGATTATGGCCAGGTGATTGTCGTTGATTCGATCGAAGAAGCACGGGAAGTGGCGGATGAAATGGCTTACGAGCACGTCGAAATCCTCACTGAGAATCCTGATTACTTCCTCGAAAACATGACCAACTACGGCTGCCTGTTCCTCGGTCCTGAGACCAACGTAGCTTATGGAGACAAGGTGATCGGAACGAATCACACCCTCCCGACCAAAGGCGCAGCGCGATATACCGGTGGTCTATGGGTCGGCAAATTCATCAAGACGGTCACTTATCAGAAAGTAAAGCCAGAAGCGAGCGCCTATATCGGCGAATATGCGGCACGTCTCTGCCAGCTTGAAAACTTTGCCGGACATGCCGAGCAGGCTCTCCTCAGGGTCCGCAGGTACGGCGACCAGAAGAAAAACTAACATCACATTTTATCCGGCCCCGGGTCATCAGTCCCGGCGGCCGGAGTACATAATTAGGGGGATTTGTTCATGCTCGGAATGATAGGTATGATCGGGGGTCTGGTTCTGCTCATTTGGTTGACGATGCGCGGGATGAACCTTTTGATCGTAGCGCCGCTCGCGGCATTATTCGTAGCTCTGATGAACGGCCTGCCTCTCTTCCCGCAGCTTGCGGAGAAAGGGGCAGCCAACTACCTGACTGGGTATATGGAAGGGTTTTCCGGATTCATCATGTCATGGTACCTGATGTTCCTGGCAGGTGCGATTTTCGGTAAGGTAATGGAGGACAGCGGTGCCGCTGATGCGGTATCCAAATGGATCGTAGACAAGCTTGGGATGAAACAGGCGGTTCTTGCGGTCGTCGCTGCCTGTGCGGTCCTCACATATGGAGGCGTCAGCCTCTTCGTTGTTGCCTTCTCGGTATACCCGATGGCGGTCAGCCTGTTTAAAGAAGCAGATCTGCCACGCAGGTTTATTCCGGCTGCACTTGCTTTCGGTTCCACAACGTTCACGATGACATCGGCGGGCTCCCCGGAAATCCAGAACTGGATTCCGATTGAGTTTCTTGGCACGACGCCGCTTGCAGGATGGGAGGTCAGCCTGATTGTCGCCGTCTTCATGATGGTCTTCGGTTATTGGTGGCTCCGTAAGATGATCCGCAAGGCCGTTTCCAACGGCGAGCATTTCATCGAAAGGGAGTCGGATCATCGCGAGGAACGAGAGGAACTTCCTCATCCGCTTCTCAGCCTGATTCCGCTGCTGGTCGTTTTGATCGTGTCCTTCGGATTCCATGATTCACTTGGGACCTCTGCTCTGATTGTTGCACTATCGGGCGGTGTCATTGCCACATATCTTCTGAACCGCAGGTATTTCAGGAACTTCGGGAAGGCTGTTTCGGAAGGGACTGTCGGTGCAGTCGTTGCCATCGCGAACACAGCCGCAGTTGTCGGTTTCGGTGGAGTGGTCAAGCAGACTCCTGCATTTGCCACGGTTGTTGATGGGATTACCAACATTCCCGGCAGCCCGCTGATCGGAGGTGCAGTCGCAGTCGGCATCATTGCCGGACTGACCGGTTCCTCTTCGGGCGGGCAGGCCATCGCGCTGCCGCTGCTTGGACCGCACTATCTGGACATGGGCGTCAATGCGGAAGCTCTTCACCGGACGGTCGCGCTTTCCTCCGGGTCTCTTGACTCACTGCCGCACGGCGGCTATACCGTAACGACGATCCGCTCGATTGCAGGGGAGACCCACAAGGATGCTTATCCGGCAATGGGTGCCATGACGGTCATCGTGCCGATTCTCGGCTCGATCCTCGCCGTTATCTTGTTCTCGCTCGGACTGGGAATCTGATTTCCTCCCGGCAGCATCCTTTGCTGCCGGGTTTTATTTTCTAAACGATAAATGGAAAGGGATGGGAATATGGAAAAGTTAACAGTGATCGGGAGCGGTACAATGGGACATTCCATTGCTCTGAATGCGGCATGGCGGGGAATTGACGTTAAGATGTACGCAACGAATGAGGAAGACATCAGGAGGGCCGAACAGGGAATTGGGCAGAAACTCCGGACAATGGCTGAAAACGGACTGTTCAGCATGGAAGAATCTTCTGCCATCCGGGAACGGATCATCATAACAGATCAGCTGGCAGCGGCGGTGGACGGCGCGACATTCGTCATTGAGGCCATCCCTGAAAATCTTGGGCTCAAACAGTCGTTTTACGCCCGCCTGGAAGAAATGATTGCCCCGGATACCGTCCTCGCGAGCAACACCTCCGGCCTTCAGCCTTCCGACCTGGCTTGCGGACTGCGTCATCCGGAGCGGTTTGTCGTGACCCACTTCTGGAACCCCGCACATCTGATCCCTCTGGTTGAAGTGGTGGGCGGCAAGCAAACTTCCGACAGCACAAGGGACCGTGCCATGGATCTGCTGCATGCGATGGAGAAGAAACCGATCGTCGTGAAGCAGGAGATTCAGGGGTTCATCGGGAACCGTCTGCAATATGCACTGTTCAGGGAAGCGCAGGCATTGCTTGATGCGGGTGTGGCCGACAAAGAAGATATTGACGCTGCCGTGACCTACAGCATCGGCAGACGTCTTCCTGTGACGGGTCCGCTCATGTCGGCTGATTTCGGCGGGCTGGATGTGTTCAAGTCCATCTCGGATTATCTGTTCAGGGATTTGAGCACGCTGCAGGCTTCGGGAGAAACACTCGACTCACTGGTCGGTTCCGGAAAGCTCGGCGTGAAGTCCGGCGAAGGGTTCTACGATTGGGGCGGCACCCGCAGTGATGAAGTCAGCGCTGAACGGGAAACCATGCTGATCCGCTTCCTGAAGGATGATGAACAGAAAGGATGAGGGAAATGAACAATCACTTTGGAGACTTAGAGGGCAAGTCGGTGCTGATCACCGGGGGCAGCAAGGGAATCGGCCGATCCATCGCCCTTGCGTTTGCGGTTCTTGGGGCGAATGTCACCATCGTCGGCAGGAATCTGGATGCCCTGGAATCAACAAGGAAAGAGCTGCTGGTCAAAAGTCCCGGCAGCAGTGCCATACAGGCGGATCTCTCGGACATCAAAGAGACCCGGCGGGTGGCGGATATGACGGCCGAACGATATGGCTCCATTGATGTGCTCGTCAACAACGCGGGCATCAACATTGCGAAACCGGCCTTTGAAGTGACGGAGAAAGACTGGGACACGGTACTGGACCTCAATCTGAAAACCGCATTCTTCATGTGCCAGTCTGCAGGCAGGCATATGCAGCGGAAGGGCGGAGGGAAGATCATCAATATCGCCTCACAGATGGCGTTTGTCGGCTATTACAACCGGGCTGCCTACTGCTCAAGCAAAGGCGGGCTTGTCCAGCTGACAAAAGCCCTCGCGGTCGAATGGGCCCCTCACAAAATCAATGTCAATGCTGTCGCCCCAACCTTCGTGGAAACGGAGATGACAAGCGGCATGATGGAAGATCCCGCATTTATGGAAGAAATCCGGAGACGGATTCTATTCGGCCATCCGTCGAAACCGGAAGACGTCAACGGGGCCGTGCTGTTCCTGGCTTCATCCATGTCCTCCTTTGTGACCGGCGACACGATCAAAGTGGATGGAGGCTGGACGGCCATCTGACCGGACAAAAGGGCGAAGGATGTGTACACTTTCCATAGAAAGGGGTGTATGGCCTTGCATGAAACCATCACAAGCAGCGAATTTCATTTAATACTCCGGCAGGCCCGGAATGTCCTGAATGGCAATATGAACGCGAATGATGAAGGCGTGCTTGCCGCGGTCAGCCAGATGGCCATCGAGCGTGCCGAACATACCGCGACGGATCTGTCTGGTGCGTTGTCGGATGTGATCCGGCAGATCGGTTCCATCAGGGAACGTGAAGACTACGACAGGTTCAGGGAACAGTTGCTGCCGTTTGTCAGGCCGATGGCTGAAGTGACCGACGGGGACTTGAAGAGGCTGTTCCCGAAAGTGAAGAACCTGCGCATGCCGAAATTCGCAGCCGAAGTCCGCAAAGAACTCACATACCTCGGCTGGAATGACCCGGGCTCGAACCGAAAATATATCGTATTTGAAAAAGGGCAGGGATTCACGGGCCTTTACGGACAATTCCGCCCTTCCGGCAAAAAAGGGGTCTGCTCGATCTGCAATGGAATCGGCGAAACCGGGCTCTTTCTTACCGAGACCCGCCATGCCGGAGGCGAAACGTACACAAAACGGGGCAATTATATCTGCACAGACAGCATGGCCTGCAACAGGAGGCTGGACGACCGGAAACGGTTCGATGAATTTATCAGGACAGTCACAAAATCGTAAAGGGGAGACAGATATGGAAGGAAAAGTACTGCTGATAACAGGGGCTGCACGGGGAATCGGATTCGAAATCGCGAAAGGATTCTACGGAGCAGGCGCGAACGTGGTCCTTTCCGATATGAACGAAGAAGGCGTCAGACAGGCGGCGGCAACACTTGGGGAAGGCGCCGAGGGCATTGTGTGTGATGTTACAATAGAGGATGACGTCAAACGCGCAATCGACTTTACAGTTGAACGTTTCGGCAAAATCGATATCCTGATCAACAACGCCGGAATGCAGCATGTCGCGGACCTTGAGGAGTTCCCGACGGAAAAATATCGCCAGCTGATCGACATTATGCTTGTTGGCCCGTTCATGGCGACGAAGCATGTCCTGCCTCATATGAGAAAACAGGGGTGGGGCCGCATCATCAATATGGCTTCCATCAACGGCCTGATCGGCTTTGCTGGCAAGGCGGCCTATAATTCCGCAAAGCATGGCGTAATCGGCCTGACCAAGGTAGCCGCGCTTGAAACGGCCCAGGATGGAATCACCGTCAATGCGATCTGCCCGGGCTATATCGATACAGAGCTTGTCAGAAATCAGATGGGCGATCTTGCAAAAACGAGGGGCGTCTCGGTAGAAGAAGTGCTCGGAGAAGTGCTTTATCCGCTCATCCCACAAAAGCGGCTGATTGAAATCAGCGAGATTGTCTCACTCTCAAAATACATTGCAGGCGAGGACGCCAAAGGGATGACCGGCCAGGCCGTTGTTCTGGACGGCGGCTACACGGCACAATAAAGGGAAAACCTTTCTGTGAGGCTGTTTCGGCCGGAGCCGTCTGGGGAATCATAAATTCAGACGATCATGTCGGGCAGACAGGGGGGATCCGCATTGGCCAAGCATTATCCGGATAGCCGTCCGTACCCTTACGATACGGACAAGCCGCAATGGGCGGCATTCTGGATCGCACTTGCGGTCATCGCAATTGCCATCCTTCTGGAATTCATGATGTGAGAAAACCGGCAGGCCCCTAACGGAGCCAGCCGGTTTTCTCCTGCTTTCATCCTCACTGAGGGCGAATCTGGAAGGTAAAGCGTTCTTCGTTCATGAAATTCCCGTCCGCAAAACTGCGCTCGATAAATGTCGCGCGGCCATCACGGTCGATGAGGATGACCGTCTGGCAGCGGGTACCGTAGCCGCTCATGCGGATAAACAGCGGGGAAAGGGAACGTTCGAGGTCCGGTCCGACGCCTGTTTCCGGAAGGCGGTGATCCGGGAACGGCTCAGCCTCGCTGAGGATTTCAAAGAGCACATCCGGATCGATCGGACAGACGTCATCCGCAATCCTGGAAAGCCGATCCACCCCATGCTCGACCTTTGGCCATGGGGTATTCAGCATGGCGTTGCTGAGGCCATGCGTGCCGGGCGGGATTTCCGTGAAACTTCCCTGAGCCTGATTCGTCTCATACATCAGACGGTCCGGTGTCCCGGCAATGACATTGTACAGATCATATTGTTCCGCCGTTTCAGAAAGGCGTTCCAGCGTCTTTTCCATCGACACTGAATCATCAAGAAGGTCTGTGACAATGCCGCCTCTGGAACGGGCACCCGGTGGGGGAGGCACATCCGGCTTCCGGACATTGGTCAGGGCTGCAAACCGCCCTGAATGCGTCAGTCCGAGCCAGGTTCCTCCGCCGGTCAGATCCTTGCCGGCGACAAGCCCCGCCGGTTGTTCCCACACATGGGCCGGTGCAGCCGGCCGGTCATAAAACTCATCCCGGTTGGCCGCCACAATCAGCGGATAGACCGGGTGCTCGCCGTGGTTAAACAATACCAGGCACATGAACAACACCCCTTTTTCAGTTCCCAGTATACCCGACAGCGGGAACAGGGGCGAGAAATGAAATTGAATCTATTTTCGTGTGCCGGTCCCTCTTAAGGCATGATAGAATGAGGGTTAAATGTCGTATTATAAGGTCATATAGACGTTACATATCCATCAGCGGACGGAGTGAACAAACAAATGAAATGCCCGAACTGCGGACATCAATCGGATCGATTTGAAGGGACTTGCCCGGAATGCGGCGAACGGCTGACACGCGGCAAGCGGAAGAAGAAAAGAAAGGGACTGCTCGCCGGCACGGTTGCTGCGCTGTTCATCCTGACGGGGGGAACATTCGCTGCGCTCCAATTCTGGGGTGACGAAGAAGCGGCAGAGGAGCCGGTCGCTCCGGAGGAAGAAATCTTGCCGGAGTCGGATGAGGCAGACCTGATCGAAGAAGAGGAGCAGCCGGAAGAGGCAGAGGAAGCCGATGAGGAATCCACTGGTGAGGAATCCGAAGAGCCGGTTGTCCGGGAGGGAACGGTGGAGCGCGCAATCCAGGAGGACAATGCGGTCGCCCAGGAAGCGATCATCCTGCCGGAGAAGATCGCCGGACAGGAACGGGACGCCCAGCAGATTATCAAAGATTCGCTGCCAAAGGTATTCACGATCCTTACCGATGAAAACATCGGCTCGGGTTTCCTCTATAAAAGCGGCGGCCTGATTGCGACAAATGCCCACGTCGTGAGCGGTTACACGGATGTCACTGTCCGGAACAGTGACGGGAAAGAATCACAGGGCCGTGTGGTCGGCATTTCGGACCGCTCCGACGTTGCATTGATCAAGGTCGATGACTATGCCAACATCGAACCGTTCCAGGTGGAAACCGGCGTTACGCCGATTGGTGCCGAAGTCATCGCAATCGGCAGTCCGCATGGCCTGTCCAACACGGTGACGACCGGTACACTGACCGCCCATGACCAGAATCTTGAATTGGGGTTCATCTATGAAAATATTTATCAAATCAATGCACGGATCGAACGCGGAAACAGCGGCGGCCCGCTGATCGATGCCAAGACAGGAAAGGTGGTCGGCATCAACTCCCTCGTGATGCAGGACAACAGCCTCGTAGGCTTTGCCATTCCGCTCTACAGCATGACCGGACTACTTGATCAGTGGGCGGCAAGCCCGATGTCTCCGGAACAGGTTGCAGGCGTCTTCGGTACGTACGATGAGTTTGAAGGCGGGGCCGCATCGCCTGAAGATGATCAGTTTGAAGGCGGCTGGGAAGGCGAGACTTTCAACGAAATCGCACTTGAAAACTTCATCCTTCGAGTCGGGCACTTCCAGACACTCATGAAGGATGCCGGTGATTTCTTCTGGCTTGCGGATCTTGTCGAACCCGGAAGCCCTGCCTATGATAAACTGACAAAAGAGGCGAATGAGCTGGCCGGCAGCGGCATCAAGTATGAACTGCTCGGCCAGGACGTCACATCGGTGGAAATCTATGATGATCATGCTATCGTGCATTCGTCTGAAACAGAAAAGACGACCGCGGCTGACGGTACGGTCACCGAGAACAATGTAAACCGGGACTATAAGGTCATCATCGACAGCAATGGCTTTTTCCAGGTGTCCGATGTCACAGTCGCCGAGTAAAGCAAGAGGGGGAGATTTTGATGGAAGAGTTAAAATCAATTGAGCAGTTTAATGAATTGAAGCAGGAAGAGCGCGTGGTGTTCATGTTCACTGCCGGCTGGTGCCCGGACTGCCACTTTATCGATCCGTTCTTGCCGATGATCGAGGCGGACTATCCCGAGTATACCTTCGTCTCCGTGGACCGCGACAAGTTTATTGACTTGTGCGGTGAACTGGATGTCTACGGCATCCCGAGCTTCGTTGCTTTCAGCGAAGGTGAGGAGACGGGCCGCTTCGTCAGCAAGGATCGCAAGACAAAAGAAGAGGTCGAGTCCTTCCTGGACGGACTTGCCTCCTGAACGATCAGAAAACGCCTGCCGGCCGGCAGGCGTTTTTACTATCCGCGCCGATAACCAAATAGCTGACACCGAGGAATGTATAGACCCGGCAAGAAAACTTGTAATCTCTCTCTGCGGGAATGTGCAGACTCCGGGAGATTATGTAATCTCGTTGCGTCTAGAATAGCTGGCTTTAGGTTTGGCCCTCCTGCTTCTTATTGACGGGCATCCAGATTTCTCTGTTGACCATGTATTGCCAAGGGAATTTAAGGGGCAAAACTCGCGGCATTTCCACGCGAATGACAAAAATGAGGCACCTAATCATAGAATGCGAAGCCCAGGAACCAGCGGTAAGCCAGGTTCGTATTGACCACTTCGATCGTGCGGCGCATCGAAAAGATGCCAAAGGTGTATTGGAGAAATGGAAGCTTGATGAGGACAACCACCGGATCGATACTAGGACGGCCACGGTCTGAATACAAATTCTCTACGAGATTGTAAATGAACGAAAAGTCGATGGTTTTCTCGAGTTTCCTGACCAGGTGGTCCTCCGGGACCATCTTATCAAGCGAGACCATTTCCAGTTGATCACGATTGGTACCATCCGATTTTGACAGCATATCCATTACCCGTTTTGTAGTCTGTTAATTCGATATATAAACAGGTACCGTTTGCCTCAATAAGCCTTATGGCGGATTGAAGCAGAGGGCCCGAGACGCCTGCGGGAAAAGCGTTGGCCGAAGACCCCGCAGGATGTGGCACAACGCTACGCTTTTGTGCCCAAAAGTGTTACGCAATGCTCCGCAACGCTACGCTTATGCTCGCAGAAGATCTTCCGCTACGCGATGCGCACAAACGCCAGTCTTCGTGCTGGCGCCGGCTAAGGCAACGCCCGCGGACTAGCGGACGCCGTCACGCAGAACGGCGACTGTGCTCAAAAGCGATAGCGTTGAGCGACAAGGGCGCTCAGCGGAAATCCGGAGGATTTTCAGGAATAGAAAAAAATGCAGACAAAGGAGTATTCGACTCGCTTTGTCTGCAGTCTGACGCCTGCCGGGCCGGCAGGCGTGTTTTCATGTCTCGCATTTATGGAAAGGCTATTGGTTGATCGATGCCTCCGTTTGAAGATCCAGTGTTGCAAGCCGTTCCCGGATGCGGCGTTTTCGGTACAGAATGGTTCCGGCTTCGGCAAGTTCGGAAATCGTGTTCCGGTTGGTGATGGCGCCAAAGACGAGACCCGCCACAGGAATCAGCTGGAACATTTTCTTCATTCCCCAGCGGTCACGGAAAGAAAGCACGACTTCCCGCCATCCCTTCAGCTCGGAAACGACTTCGCGACGGGCTTCCTCACTTCCGCCGTCCAGATGGTCCATCTGTTTTATGATGGAGTCCCTGCCGTGGTTATCGGAAGTGACATATTGCATCACCTTGACGATAAAGAGCCGCTCCTTGGGGTCAGCGGGATCGAATCCGTAGCACATGGCAATATCCTGGAGGGTCTTCAGCTGCAGACCGAGCAGGACCGGTATATCAAGTGACAGAGTGAAGATGCCGCCAAACCCCGTGGATGCCCCCTGTACGGTCGCGACGTTTGTCCTGGTGCCGGAAACGCGGTCTGCGGCCTCGTCCATCGCGGAGACCGGCATCCGCCTGGCATCGGCGATGGTGCGGACCTGCTGGTTGTGAAAGTAGTTGGCGACAGCTTTTTCCGAGCTCAGGTAACCTCCGCCCGTCTGGACAAACTTGCCGAGCTCGTCCAGTGCCTTGCCCACCTTGTTTTGGATGAACTCCGGGGTCACCTTGTCCAGCAAGGCAAAGGGGATCCGGCCGATCCGGTCCCAGATCCTCACTTTCCCCTGGTCCTTTTCCCATCTGCGGATCTGTTCCAGTTCCTGTTCCAGCCATTGTCTTGATTCCATAAGCGCCTCCCGGTACGTTTTATCTGTTCTGTATACGTCTCATATACCCGAAATGTTTCATCGGAAGCGCCGGATAAAGTTGGAACGGCTTGCCAGTGCCTGCTGTTCAGATACAATAGAAGAGGAATCCTAACAGAAATCGGGTGTCAGCCAATGAATCATACAATCATTATCGGCGGCGGGATCCTTGGCGCTTCCGCCGCCTACCATCTTTCGAAGTCAGGACATGCGGTAACAGTGATTGACCGCGGGGAGCCGGGGCAGGCGACGGGGGCCGCCGCAGGCATCATCTGCCCATGGCTGTCACAGCGCAGAAACAAGGCGTGGTATGCACTTGCCAAAGGGGGAGCGGCCTTTTATCCGGATCTCATCCGTTCCCTTGAGCAGGATGGTGAGACGGAAACCGGCTATCGGCGTGTCGGTGCGGTGAGCGTACATACGGATCCTGCAGTGCTGGATCTTGCGGAAGAAAGGGCAATTACCCGAAAAGTGGAGGCTCCTGAAATCGGGGAAATCCGCAGGCTCAGTGAAGAGGAAACACGGGAACTTGTCCCGATGCTCGGTGAGGGGTTTGCATCGGTCTGGATCAGCGGGGCTGCAAGGGTAAACGGCGGCCAGCTTCGCGACGCGATGCTGTCCGCGGCCCAAAAGCACGATGCAACATTCGTCCGCGGATCCGCAATTGTTTCTGCGGAAGGCGGAAAAGTGAACGGGGCTATTGTCGGCGGAGAACTGATTCATGCGGATACTGTGATGGTGACAGGGGGCGCTTGGGCTGCGGAGGCGGTCGCACCGCTCGGCCTCCAGCTTGAAGTCCACGCCCAGAAAGCGCAGATCCTCCACCTTAGGCTCGGGGAAGAGCCTACTGGAGAATGGCCGGTCATCATGCCGCCGCGCCGCCATTATATCGTGCCGGCAGATGGAGGAAAGGTCATTGTCGGAACGACCCACGAGGACGAACACGATTTCGAGATGACTCCGACCGCCGGGGCCATCCATGAGATGCTCGACAAAGCTTTTGTCACAGCTCCTGCTCTGGAGGAAGCGGTGTTCGATGAAGTGAATGTGGGCTACCGGCCGTTTACGGCAGACAACCTGCCTGTTGCCGGCCTGCTCGGCGGTATCAGCGGACTGTATTTCGCGAACGGGCTCGGCTCTTCCGGGCTGACCGTAGGGCCTTATCTCGGCGTCCAGCTTGCGAAGATGGCTATAGGGGAGCCGCTTGACATTGATCCGTCTCTATACAGTCCCGACAAGGCGATTGCAGGGGAGTAAGGGGGAGAGAAGTTATGGCGGCTACAGCTGCTTCACTGAAACGGGCCCCGGATCCCGTCTATCCGGTCATGTTCGCCATCGGCGGGTGCCATCTTCTGAACGATGCCATTTCCGCTGTTGTGCCGGCGATGTATCCGATCCTGCAGGCGGAAAACGGCTACAGTTACCTTCAGCTGGGCCTGATCACGTTCGTGCTGCAGATGCTGTCATCGGTCATGCAGCCGGTGGTCGGCATCATCAGTGATAAAAAACCGCGCCCGTGGATGCTTCCGGCGGCCATGGCGCTTGCATTTATAGGAATTCTGTTGCTCGCATTCTCGCCCGAGTACTGGATGCTGCTTGTCGCGGCGATGTTCCTTGGTCTCGGATCGGCCATCTTCCATCCGGAAGGATCCCGCGTTGCATTTCTGGCCGGCGGGGCAAAGCGCGGTATGTCACAATCGATCTTTCAGGTCGGCGGCAACAGCGGACAGGCCCTTGCCCCGGTCATCACTGCACTGATCCTGATTCCGCTCGGGCAGGCGGGGGCCGCATGGTTTCTCATCCTTGCCGCGGCCGGGATTTTGATTCTGAGCCGGGTCGCACGATGGACCAGCAATCGTCTCAGGGAAGAAGACGCAGCGGCCAAGGGCAGGAAACGACAGATCGCCGGTATTTCAGGGCTCACTCCGGGCAAGGTAAAAGCCGGACTCACGCTTTTGCTGATCGTCATTTTTGTCCGGTCGTTTTATGTAGTGAACATGCAGGGGTATTACGTGTTTCATCTGACCGGTGAATATGATCTTACCGTCCGTCAGGCACAGTACTTTATCTTCATGTTCCTTGCGCTGGGGGCTGCGGGAACGTTTTTCGGCGGGCCGTTCGCGGACCGCTATGGCCGGAAGCGGGTCATCGCGGCCTCCGCACTGATCCCGATCCCGCTTGCTGCTGCCTTGCCTCATCTGCCGATCTGGCTTGTCGCGCCGGTGCTCGGGATCATCGGATTTGTCCTGATGTCGAGTTTTTCGGTCTCTGTCGTTTATGCACAGGAGCTCGTTCCTGGAAAAATCGGCACAATGGCCGGCCTGACCGTGGGATTCGCCTTTGGAATGGGGGCGATCGGTTCCGTCGCAATCGGGGCATTCATGGACCTGGCGGGCGTCTATACGACGATGGTCGTCATCAGCCTCCTGCCGATCCTCGGGCTGGTCTCCCTGTATTTGCCGGATGAACGCCGGGCTGCACCTGCTTGATAGAGAAAAAAGACGAACGTTCGGATTTAGGGGAGTTACCGGATGCCGGAGTACCGAAAACGCTTCCTGTTTTCGGTGAATTCCGTATATTAATGTCTGACTTGAAAACTTCTGTTGCCGTGATATACTAAGCCCATTCAATATCAGACGCTCATATAATCGCAGGGATATGGCCTGCAAGTTTCTACCGGCCCGCCGTAAACGGGCCGACTATGAGAGGCAACGGAAATCAGAGATGGGGGGAAGCCCCGTCTTGTTTCTTTTCCACCGGAATGATAAAGCCGGCGGTGATGCCCCTCTATAGGGCATTGCCGCCGGTTTTTTATTTCGTGCCATTGAGCGCCGTGGTAAAAAACGGGAGGAATCATTTTGAAACAGCTTCAAGACAAAATCAGTTCGGAAGGCCGTGTGCTCTCGGAAGATGTTCTGAAAGTGGACTCTTTCCTGAACCACCAGGTCGACCCCAGGCTCATGCAGGCAATCGGAAAAGAATTTGCCCGCCGGTTTGAAAACGACGGAATCACCAAAATCCTGACGATTGAGTCGTCGGGCATCGCGCCTTCAGTCATGGCGGGGCTGACGATGGGAGTTCCGGTCATCTTCGCAAGAAAACGGGCTTCCCTCACGCTCACGGAAGGTCTGATCAGCGCGGAGGTCAAGTCATTCACCAAACAGACTGTGAATACAATCTCGGTTTCTGGTGATTATGTGACCGCAGAAGATACCCTCCTCATCATTGATGACTTTCTTGCAAATGGCCAGGCGGCACTTGGCCTTCTGGATATTGCAAGGCATTCCGGTGCGTCGGTTGCCGGAGTGGGGATCGTGATCGAAAAAGGCTTCCAGCAGGGCGGAATCTTGCTCCGGGATCAGGGAATCCGGGTCGAATCGCTTGCCATCATCGATTCACTTGCAGACGGAAAAGTGTCATTCCGAGAGGAGGCTGAGGTCCGATGAAGCAAGGCATACGTGAAACGACGCTTGGGATCCAGCATCTTCTTGCCATGTATGCGGGCGCAGTCCTTGTTCCGCTGATCGTGGGCGGGGCCATCGGGCTCAGTGCCGAACAGCTGACCTACCTCGTGGCGGTCGATATCTGCCTGAGCGGGGTGGCGACACTGATGCAGCTTGCCTCCAACCGATTCTTCGGCATTGGATTGCCGATCGTGCTCGGCTGTACGTTTACGGCTGTCGGGCCAATGATCGCCATCAGCGGGGAATATGGCCTTTCGGCGCTTTACGGCTCAATTATCCTTTCCGGCCTGTTCATCGTGCTGATCAGTCCGTTCTTCAGCATGCTGAGGAAATTCTTCCCGCCGATCGTGACCGGCACAGTCGTCACGATCATCGGCCTTACACTGATTCCGGTGGCCATCAATAATATGGCCGGCGGCCAAGGTTCGGCTGATTTCGGATCTGCGACAAACGTGACACTCGCATTTGCCACTCTCCTGATCATCATCCTGATTTATAAATTCGCCACGGGCTTTATCAGGGCGATTTCGATCCTTCTCGGACTGGTGGCCGGCACACTCATGGCGGCTTCGATGGGCATGGTCAGCTTCGACAACGTCAGGGAAGCTTCCATGTTCCATATGCTCGAGCCATTCCAGCTTGGCACTCCGTCGATCGTGTGGCCTGCAGTGATCACGATGTGCCTCGTCAACATTGTCTCGCTTGTAGAGTCGACCGGCGTCTATTACGCACTGAGCGACATCACGGGCAAAAAGCTTACAAGGAAAGACCTGTCCCGGGGATATCGGGCTGAAGGGCTCGCTGTCATGCTCGGCGGATTCTTCAACGCTTTCCCATACACGGCCTTTTCACAGAACGTCGGATTGGTGCAGATGACCGGAGTCAAGACACGCCGTGTGATCGTGATCACCGGGGTTATGCTGGTTGCGCTCGGCTTCCTTCCGAAAGTCGCGGCAATCACGACCATCATCCCGACATCGGTACTTGGCGGAGCAATGCTTGCCATGTTCGGCATGGTTGCCACACAGGGCATCAAAATGCTGAGCAAGTGCATGGGCGAGTCACAGGAAAATGCGCTGATCGTGGCATGCTCTGTCGGGCTTGGACTGGGCGTCTCTGTTGTTCCGGATCTGTTCAGCGCGCTGCCGCAGGGCGTGCAGATCCTGACAAGCAACGGAATTGTTGCAGGAAGCTTCACCGCCATTGTGCTGAACATTGTCTTCAATATGTTACCCGCAAAGGCTTCTGTACCGGCAGCAAAGAAAGATCCGGCTGTCCTGAAGGAAAGCGCTCAAGAAGTTTCATAATACAGAAAAACCGCACTGTTTATCGGCAGTGCGGTTTCTTTTGGATGGAGTCCATTACATTCTGTTATCTCGTCAGTCTGCTAAAGAAATTCAGAACTTCCATACAAAGCCTGACTGGTAAAATAGTTGAGGTGCAACAGGGGGGATTTAATATGAAGCAATCCATGAAAGCAGTATCCAATGATTATCTGCTGATCCTTATCGGGTCGGCACTGGTGGGACTGAGCTATAATCTGTTCCTGCTGCCGGCCAGGCTGGCGGCGGGAGGCGTATCCGGAATCAGTACCATCACATATGAACTCTATGGCTTCAATCCTGCCTACGTCCAGTGGCTGCTGAACATTCCGCTGTTTGTTCTGGCGGTGATTCTTGCCGGGAAAGATTTCAGCATGAAATCGCTTGTCGGTACCTTATTTGTCCCATTCACAATCTGGTTGACAGGAGGGCTTAATCTTGGGGTGCAAGACCCACTTCTATCATCCATATACGGCGGGATCATCCTCGGAGTCGGTCTGGGGATCGTGTATAGGGGAAACGGTTCGACAGGTGGGACGGCCCTGGTCGCGCAGATCCTGAGGAAGTTCACCGGAATTTCCAGCGGCTTTGCCCAGCTCATCGTTGACGGAGCTGTCGTACTCACATCTGCGCTTGTCTTTGACTTCGAACTGGCGCTGTTTGCCCTGATGTCCATCTATGTGACAAGCAAAGTCATCGACTTTGTTCAGCTCCGGACTTCTCCCCAGAAACTGGTTCTGATCATCACCGAGAGGGAAGAGGAAGTGAGGACGATCATCCGGGAGGAAATCGACAGGGGACTTACGAAGTTGCGGGTGACCGGCGGCCATTCCAACAGGGAGCGGACGATGATTCTCTGTGTGGCAGAACAGTCAGAAGCGGTCTATCTGAAAAAGATGCTGAATGAAAAAGAACCCGCATCTTTTGTCATTTTCGTGAACGCCTCCGAAATTCTCGGCCACGGTTTTTCAAAGGAACGGATTTACGAGTAAAGCCGGCAGGCCCGCTTTCCGCAAGGGAACCGGCCTGCCGGCTTTTCCTGTTTATGGACGCCGGCAGAAGGGAATGTTGAAGTTGTCATACTTTCCGATGGTTTGCACAATTGCGTATATGAATTAGTAGGACATTAAGCATTTACAATCGTATGGCCTATTTGATACCTTTAATAACGAAAATGTCTGAGGTCAGACAACAATAATCGGTCCGCCTTCCAACCCGGGATGGCCGGATCTGAAATGATAGGGGAATAGCCATGAATATTTTGTGGGGCTTGTTGGGAATGGCGGTCGTTCTCGGAATCGCTTTTCTGCTGTCCACCGGGAAAAAGTCGATCAACCCGCGGACGATCATCGGCGGGCTGGCACTTCAGCTTCTATTTGCATTTATCGTCCTTAAGTCGGAGATCGGCAGAAAAGCGCTGTTGAATGTGACCGAAGCTGTCAACAACGTGATCGGCTATGCCGGGGAAGGGATTTCGTTCCTGTTCGGGCCGCTCGCTGACGGCAACGGAGAGTTGGGTGTCATCTTCGCCTTCCAGGTACTGACGATCATCATCTTCTTCTCTTCTCTGATTTCGGTGCTTTACTACCTCGGCATCATGCAGTGGATCATCAAATTGCTCGGTGGCGGACTTTCGAAACTGCTCGGGACGAGCAAGACGGAGTCCACTTCGGCTGCGGCGAATATATTCGTCGGCCAGACGGAAGCGCCGCTCGTTGTCCGGCCTTTCCTGAAAAACATGACCAACTCGGAACTCTTCGCGGTCATGACCGGGGGCCTTGCTTCCGTAGCCGGTTCCACACTCGCGGGATACGCGCTTCTGGGCGTTCCGCTTGAATACCTGATCGCGGCAAGCTTCATGGCTGCACCGGCCGGCCTGATCATGGCGAAAATCATTATGCCTGAAAAAGAAAAGCCGAAAGACGATGAATTCGTCATGGAGAAAGATACCGGCGCGACCAACGTCATCGATGCTGCTGCGAAAGGGGCAGGGGACGGGATGAGCCTCGCGCTGAATGTCGGCGCTATGCTTCTTGCATTCATCGCACTCATCGCCCTTCTGAACGGACTTCTGGGCGGAATCGGATCCTGGTTCGGTGCTGAAGATCTGACGATCCAGAGCATCCTCGGCTATGTGTTCTCGCCGCTTGCGTTCGCCATCGGTGTTCCTTGGCAGGAAGCCGTACAGGCAGGAAGCTTTATCGGACAAAAGCTTGTGTTGAACGAATTCGTCGCTTATGCGTCGTTTGCACCTCAGATTGCCGAGCTTTCTGATAAGACCGTCATGGTTGTCAGCTTCGCGCTTTGCGGATTCGCCAACCTGAGCTCGCTGGCAATCCTTCTGGGCGGACTCGGCGGCATGGCGCCTGAACGCCGCCCGGACATCGCGCGCATGGGTATGCGTGCCGTTGCAGCAGGGATGCTCGCATCGCTGCTCAGCGCATCGATCGCCGGCATGTTCATGTAAGCTGTATAGAAATTGGAAAAGGGATGCATCCGCTAAGCGGAGCATCCCTTTTTTAGTAGGCAATGTTCAGTTGAAGCCAATCGTTTTCCGTTTTTCTCCCCCGTTTTGCTCTGGGGGTTCTTTGCCGCGGTATGAATCCACTCACATGCTAACCCAAGCAACGCAATCCCTACCTGCTATTGCGTCCTTGCGGCCCTATAGCCGCGCCAGCGTGAATGAGTGTCCTCCGCATCATGCGAATGGACGCCAGTTCAAACCGATTCCGTTCAAGTTGAAGCATCACAATTAATAATGATAACAGATTTAGGAATCAAGTCAAGAAGAGTGATCCTAAATCAATTGCTGCTCGGCATATTCCCTGTAAACCGGGTGGGAATCGAATAATTCCCGGTGAGTACCAATCCCGGTCACTTGGCCTCCTTCAATGAAAACGATCCGGTCCGCGTCGACAATCGTGGACAGACGGTGGGCGATGGCAAATGTAGTCCGCCCGGCCATGAGGCGCTGGAGGGCTTCCTGGACGATCCCTTCAGAGTGGCTGTCAAGGCTTGCCGTAGCTTCGTCCATCATTAAGATTTTCGGATCCCTCAGAAATGCCCGGGCAATGGCGATTCTCTGACGCTGCCCGCCGGATAGGCGGATGCCACGTTCTCCAATTTCCGTGTTTAATCCATCAGGGAAGCCCCTGATGAATTCAGAGGCGAACGCCATGTCTGCAGCCAGCCAGATTTTCTCTTCTGGAATGTGATCCTGTTCAATTCCGTAGAGCAGATTATCCCTGATCGTCCCTGACATCATTGCGCTTTCCTGCGGGACATAGCCGATCTGGCTCCGCCAACTCTCGAGGGACAGGGCGGTGATCGGTGTATCCCCGACACGGATGGTTCCGCTGTCCGGTTCGTAGAATCGTTCAAGCAGCGCGAACATTGTGGATTTCCCGCCTCCGCTCGGTCCGGCGAATGCAATCATTTCGCCGGGATTTGCCCGGAAGGAAATGCCGTTCAGGACAGGTTCTCCGGACAAGTAGGAAAAGCTGACGTTTTCCACTGTGATCGGAAGCCCCGAGACATCCACCCTATTCCCCTGCTGTCCCGGCTCCGGGTCCAGGCTAAGGATCTGGATGATCCGCTCTGTGGCGCCCTTGGCTTTTTGCAGCTGGGTAAAGAACATGGCGAATGTCGTAACCGGGAAAACAATCTGGAACAGATAGAGAAGGAAGGCGACCAGTGTGCCGGTGGACATGGATCCGTCCGCGACGCGCACGCCACCGTAAACGATGATGAATGCAATGACCGCCCACATGATCAGACCCATCAGCGGACCGATGACCGCGTTGATCCGGGCTTCCCTAAGTCCGAAGTCGAACAGCCGGAGAATCCCTGCCATTCCTTTTTTCTCTTCATCTTCCTCGGCATTCGATGCTTTCATCAGGCGGATTTCACTGATTGTCTGCTGGATGCTTCCGCTGAATGCGGCAGTTTCGTCCTGCATCCCGCGGGAGATCTTGGCCATCCGCCGGCCGAGGGGAATCATGAGTGCCATGGTGACCGGAATCGAGATCAGCATGACGAGCGTCATCTGCCAGTCGAGGATCAGCAGCAAAACAACGGCGCCGACGATGGAAATCAGGCCGCTGATAAACTGCGGCACATGGTTCGAAATAAGCTCTTTTACGATGCCGGTATCGTTGACGACACGGCTGACCGTTCCGCCGCTCGCCTCGCCATCAAAATGTGAAACCGGAAGCCGCAGGAGCTTGCGCCACATTTTCCCGCGCAGGTCCGCCACCAGTTTCTGCCCGGTGTAGCTGAGGAGATAGGTCGATACCCCATCAATGACGGTCTGGATGAGGAATGCGGCAATAATGGCTGCGATCAGAACGGGGCTTAGAGATTCAAGGGAAAACCCGTCCACCAGCTCTTTTGTGAGAAGCGGGATAACGAGCCCGACAAGGGTTGTGATCAGAAAACCGGCGATGCCGGAACCGAAAGCAGCTTTCGGGATGCCGGTTGAGCGGATCAGTCGCATGAACGGCTTTAGCCCATCCTGTTTTTCTGAGTTTATGGGTGCCATAGAAAGGCTCCTTTCAATCAATTGTTTTCTATACGGAACGATCGGCTGCAAAGTTCCATACGCTCAGGAGGAAAAAGCACATTCAGTCTTTTCCGCCTTCAGAGGATTTTCCTTTTTTATGGTATACTGATAAGCATTGTGCAGGATGGATCGGGGGGATGGACATGCGCTGGAAGGGACGGCTCATCGCAGCCGGAATTGTTGTGCTGTTCAACATCATGCGTTATTTCTACTATCATGTCTATTTGGACGTGCCGTTTGACGGTTCTTTCTTTTTATTGACGGCTGTGTTTCTTGCCATCGCCTATGCGGGTGGCTATCAGTACGACCGCGCGGACTATCTTTCGAGACGGGATCCGCTCACCGGCGCCTACAACCGCCGCTTTCTGATTGATTATGTCAGGAAGCTCCGGCTTTCCGGCCATCCCCGATACGGAGTTGTCCTGTTCGATCTGGATGATTTTAAGGAGATTAATGATACCTACGGACATGAAGCCGGCGACGCCGTGCTCCGCGATTTTGCCGAGACCCTTTCCGATTTCGTCGGCAACCGGGGAATTATCGCAAGATGGGGCGGAGACGAGTTCCTGGCCATTTTCCGGGAAGCGGATGACGAGTTCAAGATGTATGCCGCCGAGGAAATCTCGGCCCGGATGAACACTCTCGGATATGCCGGAGGCCGGTCGATCGGCGTGTCGTTCGGCATTGCAGTCGCCTCTTCAGAAGGCGAGGATTTGGAGTCCCTCGTGGACGCGGCGGACCATGCCATGTATGTCAACAAAACGGGCAGGAAGAGTCAAGTCTGAATACTTGTCGGATCTTCCCGCATCGTATAGGATAAAAAAAGAATTTCAACGGAATGAGGCAGAATAAACAATGAAACAATCGATTTACGGATTGACCTTCGAACAGCTTCAGCAATGGATGGCGGAACACGGCCAGCAAAAATTCCGTGCGGCCCAAGTATGGGACTGGCTGTACAAGAAACGGGTCAAGTCGTTCGATGAAATGAAAAACGTCAACAAGGAATGCCGGGAGATTCTCGACGGGGCATTCACCATCCGGACAATGGACATCGCCGTCAAGCAGGAATCCCAGGACGGCACCGTCAAGTTCCTGTTCCGCCTGGCGGACGGCAACCTGATTGAAACCGTTCTCATGCATTTCAGCTACGGACAGTCGGTCTGTGTCACCACCCAGGTCGGCTGCAACATCGGCTGCAGCTTCTGCGCAAGCGGACTGCTGCGCAAGAGCCGTGACCTGCAGGCGGGTGAAATCGTCGAGCAGATCATGAACGTCCAGGAGCATCTTGACGCACTCGGCGGAGGCGAGCGGGTTTCCAACATCGTCGTCATGGGCATCGGGGAGCCGTTCGACAACTACGATAACCTGATGAACTTCCTCCGTGTCGTCAACGACGGCAACGGACTTGGCATCGGAGCACGCCATATCACCGTCTCGACAAGCGGCCTCGTGAAGGGCATCCGCAAGTTTGCCGACGAGGATCTTCAGGTCAACCTGGCGCTTTCGATCCATGCACCGAACAATGAGCTCCGGACGAAAATCATGAAGATCAACAAAGCATTCCCTCTGGAGCAGGTCATGGATGCCATCGACTACTTCCTGTCGAAGAAAAACCGTCGCATCACCTTCGAATACATCCTTCTTAGTGACGTAAACGACCATGTAGAGGAAGCTCAGCAGCTTGCCAAACTTCTGCAGAACAAAAAGCACCTCAGCTATGTCAACCTGATTCCGTACAATCCGGTTGAAGAGCATGACCGCTACAGCCGGAGCACCCCGGAGGCGATCGCAGCCTTTGAAAAGACGCTTAAGGCCAAGGGGATCCAATGCGGTGTCCGTCTTGAGCAGGGAACCGACATTGATGCCGCCTGCGGACAGCTCCGCAGCAAGCAAATCAAAAAAGACGTCTCCTGACGGCACCGGCACGGAATTCATTTTCCGTGCTTTTTTACTTGGAAATTATAAAAACGTCACTCTACGGATACTGATTATTCCCGTGTCGGCCACGTCCGGCTTCAGCGCCCAGCAACTGGCAAACTTCACCCTTCTCCATTGCGATAAGTTAACATCGGCTCGTCCCTCGCCGTGTTTCCTTTATCTCATTGCGAAGAGCTCCAGTTTGTACGTTGCTGAACGGGCGCCTGCGCTTTTGTTCTTGCCCGTGTTCCGGTATCGTTGACGAAAAGGGGGGCTTCCAATGAAAAATGAAAACCTGATATTCCGTCCTGCCGCCCGTGCCGACCTCGAGGGGATCGTCGGCATGCTGGCGGACGACAGTCTGGGACGGACAAGGGAAAATCCTGACTTGCCGCTTGAGCGCTCTTACGAAGAGGCGTTCCGTGCAATTGATGAGGACCCAAACAACGAACTGATCGTGGCGGAAGCGGACGGTAAGTTGGCGGGAGTCCTGCAGCTCACGTTTCTCCCTTCCATCACGTACAGGGGTAGCTGGCGGGCGATGATCGAAGGTGTCAGGACCTCTTCAGCCATGAGGGGCAGGGGAATCGGCAGGGAAATGATCCGGCACGCCATCGGGCTTGCCGAAGAAAAAGGGTGCCGGCTCGTCCAGCTGACCACAGACAAGAGCCGTCCGGATGCCATCCGGTTTTATGAAAGCCTCGGATTCAGGCCGACCCATGAAGGCATGAAACTGCGTCTGGATAAGGGGGACGGGAAAGAATGAAATCAGTTTTCGCTTTCGAAACTCCTGGAAAAGGGGCTGCTTACGAAACAACAGCCAAACGGCTCACGATGCGGCTCGGTTCCTACGAAGCGTTTCTCCGCAATGCGTTCGGCCTTACGGAAGTTCCGAAGGCCGTAGTGTGGACGAGCGGGGAACTTGCGCGGGATGTGTTCGGAAATGTCCCGATACCTGCCTATACAAGAGAGAACCTGATCTTTATGTGCCCGGATCAGGAGGAATGGAAGCGGATCATGTTTGAACAGATGGACGGAGAGGACCTTCCGGAAGTGAGATCGTTTTATGAATCGGTCGGCGAAGCGCAGCTGCTGGATATCCTCGCCCATGAACTGACCCATCACCTCGACCTGTTCCCCGACGATTTTGAGGACGAGCGCACGGATGCCATCTGGTTTGAGGAAGGCATGTGCTTTTACCTGCCGCGCCGGCATCTGCTCGGAGAAGCCTACTTCAATAAAGTAACAGCAACCGAGCGGGCCCTTTACCATGCACTGAAGGATCGTTACGGAAAACATCCGCTTGATGACTTCGGTGCGGCATCCTATGAGGGGACGCTGCCTTCGATCATGTTTGATTACTGGCGCAGCTTTCTCGCGGTCAGTGAGCTGGTGGAACGGGAGAACGGCAGCGCCCATGCGGTGTTCAGGAAATACAACAACTGGCATGAAGGGGGAAGGGAACTCCCTCTGACTGAATACTTCGAAATAGAAATCTGATTGAACTGAAGATTTCGACTATAATAGATTCTGTCATAAACAGGACCGCCGCTCATATGTATATAAGGGCTGCGGTTCTATTTCTTGGTGCGCGGCAACCTGATTTCCACCAAAGAAGAAATAGAGGTTGAAAAGTTCTGTGCTTTCTGACAATATAGATAATAGCAAGAAGAAAGCGCATACAAGAATGGGAGGAATGAACAAATGGTAGAAGTGATCAAGTCCCGGGTTTATGCGAAGCCGAACACGGAAGGTGCGAAAGTCAACTTCCGGGAGAAGTACGACAACTATATCGGAGGGCAGTGGGTCCCCCCTGCCAAAGGTGAGTACTTCGACAACATCACCCCGGTGACGGGCCAGGTGTTCACGAAAGTGGCACGTTCCACGGAAGAGGACATTGAGAAGGCGCTTGACGCCGCGCATGCCGCCAAGGATGCCTGGGGCAAGACTTCCGTCCAGGAGCGCTCCAGGATCCTCCTGAAAATCGCGGACCGCATGGAAGAAAATATTGAAATGCTGGCCGTCGCGGAAACATGGGACAACGGAAAAGCGGTCCGTGAACCGCTGAACGCCGATATCCCGCTTGCCATCGACCATTTCCGCTACTTTGCAGGCGCGCTGCGTTCCCAGGAAGGCGGCATCAGCCAAATCGACGAGAACACGGTCGCCTATCATTTCCATGAGCCGCTCGGCGTAGTCGGACAGATCATCCCGTGGAACTTCCCGATACTCATGGCGGTCTGGAAGCTCGCACCGGCGCTTGCGGCAGGGAACTGTGTCGTCCTGAAGCCGGCCGAGCAGACACCTGCGTCGATCATGGTGCTGGTCGAGCTGATCGAAGACCTTCTTCCTGCAGGCGTGATCAACGTCGTCAACGGCTTCGGCCTTGAAGCCGGCAAGCCGCTCGCGTCCAATCCGCGCATCAGCAAGATCGCGTTCACGGGCGAGACGACAACCGGCCGCCTGATCATGCAGTATGCGTCCCAGAACCTGATTCCGGTCACGCTCGAGCTGGGCGGCAAGTCGCCGAATATCTTCTTTGAAGACGTGTTCGAAGAAGACGATGCCTTCCTCGACAAGGCGGTCGAAGGGTTCGTCATGTTCGCGCTCAACCAGGGCGAAGTGTGCACATGCCCATCACGTGCACTGATTCAGGAATCCATCTATGACAAGTTCATCGAGCGCGCCATCAAGCGTGTCGAAGCGATCAAGACCGGCAACCCGCTGGATCCGGATGTCATGATGGGTGCACAGGCATCCAACGAGCAATTGGAGAAGATCCTCTCCTACCTGAAGATCGGCAAGGAAGAAGGCGCAGAATGCCTGACAGGCGGCGAGCAGAACCAGCTTGAAGGAGAACTCTCGGAAGGCTATTACGTCAAGCCGACTGTCTTCAAGGGCAATAACAAGATGCGCATCTTCCAGGAAGAGATCTTCGGGCCGGTCGTGGCCGTCACAACGTTCAAGGACGCCGAAGAAGCGCTTGAGATCGCGAACGACACGCTCTACGGCCTCGGCGCGGCTGTCTGGTCCCGTGACACGAACACCGCCTACAAGATGGGCCGAGGCATCCAGGCCGGCCGTGTCTGGACGAACTGCTACCATGTCTATCCGGCTCACGCAGCATTCGGCGGATACAAGATGTCCGGCATCGGCCGCGAAACACACCAGATGATGCTCTCGCACTATCAGCAGACGAAGAACCTCCTCGTCAGCTACGACGAGAACAAACAGGGCTTCTTCTGATCCGGAAGGAGGGTTTCAAATGGTCGAACGCGTCACCGCAACGGATGAAGCGATCGGGCTGATCCGGAAGCTGCAGGAAAAGCATGGACCGGTCATGTTCCACCAGTCCGGCGGCTGCTGCGACGGATCGTCCCCGATGTGCTACCCCGAAGGCGACCTGATGATCGGCAGCCAGGATGTCCTCCTCGGCGAAATCGCCGGTGCCAAGTTCTATATGAATAAAAACCAGTATGACTACTGGAAGCACACCCAGGTCATTATCGATGTCGTCGACGGACGGGGAGGCATGTTCTCCCTGGAAGGGGTGGAGGGGAAGAGATTCCTCTCGCGATCCCGTGCCTTTACGAAAGATGAGACTGAAGCGCTCGGTATTTAAAAGTGACACCCGCCATTCATGGATGGCGGGTGTTTGGTGTTTGGATTGGGAATGCATTGTGCCAGCTCGAAAACCAGTATGCGTAAGGCGCACTGTCCGATTGTGACGGTGCTCAATACGGGAAACCCTGTCCGACGGTTATCGAAGCATCCAACTGTCGGTACGCCCTCAAGCATGAGACACAACATCCAGGAGGCTAGCAACAAAGCTGTTTTATCATTTCTTTCTCGGCGCAAGACTAGCGGGGAGGTTATTTCAAATGCTGTTGCCTGGAGCGACATGTATGACTTAGGCACTGTATTGCTGAAGGTCAAGTGAGTATGCAAGAGCGTCCATAACGGGCGCTCTTTTGTTTTCAAAACATTGTTCCCCGAAACCAATTGAGCAGCTTCGACAAATCGAAACAAAGATGTATTAAAAACCCCACTTTAAGGTGTAAAATGATGACATTGGAAGGGGGACACTCCGATGAATAAAACAGAATTTCGTAGAATTGCATTTGGGGACTGGGAACGAGTTGCACAAGGCACCATTGTTGGAAACGGGATTTACCTGGAGATTCAGACGAAAAATGAAGCCGTCCTGAATTTTCTTTTCCGATATAGGACAAGCGGAGAGATTATTTCGGATCCCGTTGTCTGGGTTGGCGAAAGCTACTATGTCCACACTGGCGCCTTTGAAGTCATCCACATGGATGATAACGGTACGGTCCTTCGTAAGTTGAAATGATTAAGTGAAAGCGACCATAAGATGTCTATAATGTAAGGAAAAGGTCATGAAAAGCACCCGTTTTGGGTGCTTATTTAATTATTTAATATTTCTAAAGGGAAAAAGGGAGTAATTGCCGAAATGAAGCAGATAGCCTATTATTAGTCGACAATAGTATCTTAAGGAGTACAAAAGTTATGAGTGATGACGAAAACCAGTTCATAAAATTAATAGAGGACAATTACCTGGGTGACTCTCGTGTACGAGTACGGCGAAAGCTAGAACTCTTGCTTGAGGATTTGCCCAAGGGGATAGAAAAGGCAAATGCAGGCGATGCAGAATACGCCGCTGTATACCTTGTTGCTATAGAAAAAATATTAGCTGCTGCTCTTGATGAAGAGTCTATTGCATATGAGAGGTTTATGACGAAGCGGGATTAAGAACAGCCATAGCAGAAAATAAGAGTGTCCACACGGGCGCTCTTTTATGTTGCTCGAATCTCAAGAGTGGGAGGGAGAGGATGCCTGGAAAAGTAGGGAATGATCTCTCCATGCTCGCGAGGGTTTTAAAGTTGGAAGGCCAGGCGGAAAAACACGAAGAGCGAATCGGTGCCTTCGGAGGAAGAGGACAAGGAACAACATAAAATCTTAGAACACCATGGGAATGTTTTGTGTTTGATAGTTCTTGCCAATTTACGCACATCTGTTCTACCATGAAGAATAAGAGAGAGGTGATTCCATGGCAGAACATATCTTTAAACTGAAAGCGGATTGGCCGGGCCTTCGGAACGATGTGGGTGAGATTGAGTCAGGAAATCTGAAGACGAAGATTTCCATCCCTCCGGAAATGGATGGACCGGGCGTCGGGACGAATCCGGATGAGATGCTTCTGGGGGCTGCTGCGACCTGCTATATCATCACGCTTGCTGCCATGCTGGAGCGTTCCGGCATCGACAAGGAGGCGCTCACGATGGATTCCGAGGCAACCGTGGATGTGACGAACGGGGTCTTTACCTATAAGAAGATTGTGCACAAGCCAAAGCTTGTGCTAACTGCGGGGACAGACGAGAAGAAGCTTTCCCTTGCCAGGCGACTTACGGAAAAGGCGGAGACGTCCTGCATGATCAGCCGGGCCATCAGAGGGAATGTCGAGGTCGGCCTCGAGGCGGAAGTCCTGCGTTTCGAAGAAACTAATTGAGCCGGAAACCGGTCCTGTGCGAGAGGCCTGAGATGGTCTATAATCATATGAATAGAAAAGACTCGGAAGAAAAGGTGGGAAAAAGATGAAATTCTTCCATACGGCCGACTGGCATCTGGGCAAGATCGTCCAGGGGGTACATATGACGGAGGATCAGCGCCATGTCCTTGAGCAACTGACCGAAGCCGCACGGACAGAACGGCCGGATGCCATCATCATCGCAGGTGATCTGTACGACCGGGCTGTGCCGCCGACGGATGCGGTCCGCCTGCTTGATGACGTACTTTCGGAAATTGTGCTCGGGCTCGGAATTCCGGTTATTGCGGTTGCAGGCAACCATGACAGTCCGAACCGTCTTCATTTCGGCAGCGGCTTTATGAAGGAAAAGGGGTTTCATATGACCGGTATCCTGGAGCCGGATCCCGCTCCGGTCATCCTGGAAGACGAGCATGGTGAAGTTCATTTCCACTGTGTGCCGTTTGCCGACCCGTCGGTCGTTCGTGCGCTTTATGAAGACGATTCGGTTACGAACCATGATGAGGCGATGCGTTGCCTGCTGGAACGCCGCTGCGGGAATCTTGATCAGGCAGCGCGCCACGTGCTGATCGGACATGCATTCGTGACACCCGGCGCAGAGCCTGAGGAGAACACAAGCACATCCGAACGCCCGCTGTCTGTCGGAGGGGCGGAATACGTGGATGCGGGGCGCTTCGGCAAGTTCCATTACACGGCACTCGGCCACCTTCACCGGGCCCATTCGGTCGGAAGCCCGGCGGTCCGCTACTCCGGATCCCCTCTGAAGTATTCGATTTCCGAGGAAACCCACAACAAGGGCTTCCTTTGCGTGGAAATCGACGGCGAGGGGCAGATAACTGCTGAACACCGTCCGCTGAACCCGCGGCGTGACATGAGAACAGTTGAGGGGACGCTGGCCGAAATTCTTGAAATGCCGCATTCGGATGACTATGTATTCGTCCGTCTGCTTGATGAAGCGCCTGTCCTTTATCCGATGGAGCGGATCCGTTCCGTCTTCCCGAACGCCCTCCATGTTTCCCGGGTGATGCCTGTCCGGCCTGATGGAACGGACAAGCCGGGCAGACGGACGGAAGAGATGGATGATGCCGCCATGTTCCGGGCATTCCACGAGGAAATCACCGGCAGTGCGCCTGATGAGGAGACCGAAGAGCTGTTCCGGAGCGTGCTGGATGAGCTGCTGGCGGATGAGCGCGAGACAGTGAAGGAGGCGGTAAGACGATGAAACCGCTGAAGCTGAAGATGACGGCATTCGGCCCCTATAAGGAATGCGAAACGATCGACTTCACGGAACTGGGGGACAGGGGTCTTTTTGCCATCTCGGGTCCGACCGGTTCCGGAAAAACCTCAATATTTGATGCCATCTGCTATGCCCTGTACGGCAAGGCGAGCGGTGAGGAGCGCGAAGACCGGAGCCTCCGCTCCGACTTTGCGGACGACCAGGTACATACGGAAGTCGAGCTCTGGTTTGACTCGGCCGGAGATACCTATCGGATCATACGCCGCATGCCCCATGTAAAAGCCGGAAACAAAAGCGCGACCGGTGACCGGATCGAGCTGTTCAAGGTTGATGGGGATTCGGAAAAGCCCGTCACCGACCGCCAGATGACGACAGAGGTGAACGCGAAGGTGGCCGAGCTGATCGGT
This sequence comes from Bhargavaea cecembensis DSE10, assembly GCF_000348905.1. Classification (GTDB taxonomy): domain Bacteria; phylum Bacillota; class Bacilli; order Bacillales_A; family Planococcaceae; genus Bhargavaea; species Bhargavaea cecembensis. The sequence goes on along the minus strand of NZ_AOFT01000005.1, from coordinate 134,949 downwards.
TTCAGCCATGACCAGTTCAGCCAGATCGTCATGCTGCCGCAGGGTGAGTTCCGGAAACTGCTCACTTCAGATACGGAAAACAAGGAAAAGATCTTCCGGAAGATTTTCCGCACGAAGAAATACAAAGACATGGAAGCGGTCCTGAAAGAACGAAAATCCTCCGTTGAAGCGGATTGGAAAAAAGCATCGGGCCGGATTTCCTGGCAGGCCCGGCATCTGCTGGACACGCTGCCGGACCTCAGTGAGGAACTGGCCGCCAGCCTTTCCGATGAACACCCGAACGCGGGCAAAGTGATTGAGGGGCTGTTCGGTGAACAGGAGCGCCGGCTGAACGAGACGGACCGGCTGGAAAAAGAAGCGGAACAGCTGGAGGCGGGTCTCGCGGAAGCCAACCGTCGACTGTCGACTGCACAAGAGCTGAACAGCAGGCTGGCAGAGTGGGAAGAGAAAAAGCGGCAATTTGCCGCACTGAATAGCCGCCTTCCTGAAATGGAGGAAAAGCGCCGAGCCGTCAATCTTGCACGCCTCGCGGCAAGGATCCGTCCTGCCGAAGAAAAGTGGACGGATGCCAAGCGGGAGCAGCAACAGGCTGCTGAGGCTGTGAAGCAGTCAGAACTGGCGCTTGCCGCAGCGAAGGAATCAGAAAAAGAAGCCGCAGCCCGGGCGCTGCAGGCCAGGGAACAAGACCCCCTGACCGACGCCAAGCGACGGGAAGCGGAGCGACTCGAGGAGGCCCGGCCCCGCCTGCATGAGCGAGAACAGGCACTGCGTGACCTGGCCACTGCCCGGGCCGATCAAAAAAGGCTGCTCGAACAGACGGAATCCCTCCGCTCGGATGCCGGTAAGTTCCGGGACAGACAGGAATCCCTTCGCCAAGAAATTGCATCTCTTGAAGAGGCCCTTGCCGGAACTGAAGAACTTTACGAACGGCTCACGGCAGCCGAGCGGGACAGTGAGCTCCTAAAAGAACATATCCGTCTCCAGGAGACGGTCAGGAGAGCGCAGGAGGATGCAGAGCGTCATGAGCGCCTTAAAGATGAGGCGGAATCCGTTTTGCAGCAACTGAAACAACAGCTCCGGGACAGCCAGGCGGCATCACTTGCTGCTCACCTTCATGACGGGGCGCCCTGCCCGGTATGCGGCAGCAAGGAACATCCTTTACCGGCTGATTCTGCAGACGGCCCGGATGTCATGAAGCTCGAAGAGGCCGAATCGGCATTTCTTAATGCGCAGTCAAATGCGATCAGCTCTGCAGGCGCCCTTAAGATTCAAAACGGCTTATTGGAGCAATCTGCAGAAGGCATGGCAGGCCGGGGACTGGAAGTTGCGGATGCGGCCGGAATCCTGGCCAACAGGAAAGAACAAGCAGAACGGCTGCGTGGTGAAATCTCTACTGCCAAGTCACGCCGAAACCGGCTTTCCTCACTGCGGAAGGATGAGGAGACCCTCCGAAAACAGGCGGAAGAGAATGCTTCCAAACTGACACGGCATACAGAGGATCTGGCGGGCACGACAAGCCGCATCGCCTCTGTTGAAGCGATGATCAGCGGCCTGGAGCGTTCGATTCCGGAAGGCTACGGTGATGTCCGGTCACTTGATCAGGCTCTGACAGAGCTCCGCGAACTGGTTGAAAAGCATGACCGCCTGAAGGAAAAGCTGGAAACAGCCGCTACAGAGGCGGCGGACAAACGGAAGGCAGCGGAACAGGCACTTTCGTTCGCGCTCAGCCAAAAAGAAAAAGCGGAGAATCGGCTCCGGGAGACGGAAGCTGCCTTCCGGGAAAAGCTTGCCGCATCAGCCTTCAGCTCTGAAGATGCCTATCGTGCGGCGCTCATGCCCGATCATCTGGCAGACGAGGCAGAAGAAGCGATCCGTGTGTTTGAGAACGACCTTCATGCCGTGAAAATCAGAGAAAGCGAACTTGCTGCAGCTCTTAATGGCAGTGAGCGTGCGGACCTGGACGCTCTCCGCCTGCAGGCACAAGAAGCGAAAACTGCATGTGACCTGGCACAGGAGCGGCTGATCCATTCCCGAAACACACTGAACACCATCAATAAAGGCATTGCCTCCATGCGGGAAGCCGCAACCGAAGCGGAAGCGCTGGAGAAAAAACTCGGCAAGGTGGCGGGTCTCCATGACCTCATCCGCGGACAGAACGCCGATAAACTGTCGTTCGAGCGTTACCTTCAGATTGAATACCTGGAGCGGATCTTGCTTGCGGCAAACGAACGGCTGAAGGAACTGTCAAACGGTCAGTTCGAACTGCTCCGGAGCGACCGGCAGGAAGCACGCGGGCGGCAGAGCGGCCTCGGCATTGACGTGTATGATGCATACACGGGCCAGGCAAGGGACGTACGGACACTTTCCGGCGGGGAGAAGTTTAATGCGTCACTTTCCCTGGCCCTTGGTATGGCGGATGTCATCCAGGGCTTTGGCGGGAACATCCGCGTGGACACGATGTTCATCGACGAAGGGTTCGGATCACTCGATCCGGAGTCGCTGCAGAAGGCGATCGAAGCGCTGGTGGGACTGCAGCGGAACGGACGCGTCGTCGGCGTGATCTCGCATGTCGAGGAGCTTAAATCCGCCATGCCGGCGGTCCTCAAGGTTACCAAATCCAAGGCGGGCCACAGCTCGAGCGAATTTGTATTGAAGTAAAGAGGAGCTTTCATCTGCACTGTGTGCGGATGAAGGCTTCTTTTATTTTGGGAAGGACACCGATTGCATCAGTCGAATAAGAATGGGGAAGGGGGAGAAGGCATGGATTGGAAGGTTTTTGAACGGTTTGCAGAAAGGATCCGGGCTGAAGAAGATATTCCCGGAGTGGCAATAGGTGTCGCACACAATGGGGAAGCGATTTATGTGAATGGTTTCGGCACAATTAGAGCTGGAGGCGCAGTCAACGTGAGCCCGGATACGGTATTCGGAACGGCGTCCGTGACCAAATCGTTCACGGCGCTTGCGGTACATATCCTGGCTGCGGAAGGAAAGCTCTCGCTTACTAGCCCGATTGTCAGATATCTGCCGGAAGCAGATTCAATTCCTGTTATCAGAAGCGCAGAGATCCGGCATCTCCTCCCATACAACCGGCATGCCGCCGGTGAGTCGGCGTGAAGAAATAGAAGGCTTTGATGAACACATCAGGTATCTAGAGCATCTGGCCTTGAAACCGATCGGTGCACCCGGCGAGCGGATCAGTTATTCGAATGATGCTTTTTTGTTGCTTGGCGCTTTGATTGAACGGGTGTCAGGCGTGGATTACCGGGAATTCATCATGGAGCGCATTGTCCGTCCTGCGGGAATGAAGCGGACATCTTTCGCGCCACCCGAACAGGGGGAGGACACGAACACCGCTGTTCAATATATGGAGAATCTGGTACGTGTGGACTGGCCAACACTCGGCAACTACGCAGTCGGCGGCGGCATCCGCTCGACGGTGAATGATCTGCTCACCTACGGAAGTTTGTATACCGACCTCGCATTCCGAGAATCCGTGATCGGCAAAATGGATACAGCGGAGATGCAAGAACATGTGGCCGTGGTCGATGGAAACACGTTCTACGGCCATGGACTGATGGTCACGCCGGACTTCGGAGGTACCGTCCTCATCCACCACGGAGGTGGCCAGCCGGGTGTCTCTTCCTCATTTGGGTTCCTTCCCGATCAAGAAGTCACGTTTGTCGTCCTCACGAACCGGACGGCCGTGTCGGCGGAAATGCTGATGAAAGGCGCAATCTATACTGCGCTTGGTCGTTCTCCTGAGGAGTCGATGGTCCGTCTTCCAGAAATTCCGCTATCATCGGATGAATTAAAGCCATTCACCGGACATTACCTAAATGATGAAGATCCGGACGGCTTCCGCATCGATGCGGGTGAAAAAGGACTGGTGATGAGGTCCGACGGGCGCACAGACCATCTACGTCCGGTAGACCCAGGACAATTTCAAATTGACCGAACCGGTAAACTTATTCGTTTCGATGTGGGTAGCGGGGAAAAAGTTGACATGGCTTTCACAGGGCTGCGGGTATATTGGAAATCAAGCAATAATCGGATTAAATGACTGCACTTCCCTTAAGATTTCGCATCCATTTTCAATGTGGACCTACTAATCATGCGCGACCTTCATAGAATTTCACGTAACCCATCAAAACCTTGCTTTCAGGTAAAAGGTAGTGATTCATGGATGCGGGGTCGTAACTCAAGGTGGTGGAGTGTTAACTCATGGGGCCCTTGGTGGTAACTCGGACACCTATTGGTGGCGATTCACGTTTTGACATCACACTTTCACACTAAAATCGTTGCATCACCACAACAAAACGGACGATCCTGAAGCATCCCTGCCTCCGGATCGTCCGTATTCTTATTTAGTTTTCCGGTACCGGCTCGTAGCGGGAAGGGTCCGGGACAAAGTACAGAATGATTCCGCCGATGATGAACAGCACGACGAGGCTGAAGACGCCGGCATTCGTGTTGCCGGTCATCTGGGCCGTGACACCCACGAGGAGCGGCCCCATGATTGAGGCGAACTTCCCGAAGATGTTGTAGAAGCCGAAGAATTCGTTGGAGTTCTCTTTCGGGACCAGCCGTCCGAAGTAGGAGCGGCTGAGCGCCTGGATGCCGCCCTGGGAAGTGCCGACGAGCATGGCGAGTACCCAGAAGTCGGTGACGGAGTCCATCGAGTACGCATAGATGCAGACGAAGGTGTAGACGGCGATGCCGACGTACAGGATCTGCTTCGTGCCGAACCGATCGGCAAGCCGGCCGTAAAGTATCGCAAACGGAGCGGCGATGACCTGGGTCATAAATAAGATGATCAGCAGGCTGTTGGCATCAATGCCGAGGTCCGAGCCGTACGCGGTCGACATGGAGATGATCGTGCCGACTCCGTCGATGTAGAAGAAGTAGGCCAGCAGAAACAAAAACAGTCCACGGTATTTCCTGATTTCACGGAATGTGTTGCCGAGCCGTTTGAATGCCTGGGCGACCGGTTTCGGGTCGGGTTCGATAAAGTGGATCTGATGCACATGCCTGAACATCGGCACCGAGAAGAGGAGCCACCATGCGGCGGTGATCAGAAATGCCGCCCGGCTCGCATTGGTCACGGACAGTGGAATGATCCCAGACTGTGACAGCAGAATGATTGCGATCGAGATAATAAACGGGATTGTGCTTCCGATGTACCCGATCCCGTAGCCAAATGCCGAAACCCGGTTCATGCGTTCCGAGGTGGAGACGTCGGTAAGGAACGAGTCATAGAACACATTCGCCCCTGTCGAGCCGAGGGCAGCAAACGTGTAGACGACGAGCAGCATGAGCCAGTTGTCCGCAGGGATAAAGGCAAGTGCTGCTGTCGCACCGGTCCCCAGGATAAAGAAGCCCGTGAAGAACTTTTTCTTCATGCCCCGGTAATCCGCGATCGTTCCGAGCACGGGTGCAAGCATGGCCAGGATGAAGGTAAAGATGGATATTGTATAGCCAAGGTACGCGGTCGAGTCGGTTGCGCTCACTCCCGCATTGGTCGCAGCGGCCTTATAGAACAGCGGGAAGACGGCAGTGGTGATGATGATGGAATAGGCGGAGTTGGCCCAGTCGTAGAACGCCCAGCTTTTCTCTTCTTTTGTCAGCCGGAATTTCAAGTCGTTCCCCCCTCAAGATGAATCTGCACTTGCTACCATTGTATCAATATCGCTTCCGGGAAAGGTTAAGTTTCTGAAAATTTTTCCTGTAAAGAGAGACGAAAACAGCAGGATTGGTTCCGGCCCTCTATTTTTAGTATGATGGAATTGTTTATATACCGGATAGGAAGTGGGTAACATGGGGCATCTCATCGTGTCGGACCTGACGAAGACTGTCGGGGACAAGACACTGTTCAACGATATCAGCTTTACCATCAACGAAGGGGATCGGATCGGCCTGATCGGCATCAACGGCACCGGCAAGTCGACGCTTCTGTCGATCATCGCCGGAGCGCTGGATGCGGACAGGGCATCGTTCGACCATCCGAATGACTACCGGATCGCCCACCTGCCGCAGGATCCTCGTCCGGACCCTGAGCTCACCGTGCTGCAGTCCGTGTTCGGCGGGGATTCCCCGCTGATCCGGCTGAACCGGGAGTACGAGGATGCGCTTCGCGCGCTAGGAAACGAACCGGACAGCACTGCGGCACAGGACCGGTTCACGAAATTGCAGAACCGGATGGATTCCGACGGTGGCTGGGACCTGAACGCCCGGGCGAAGACGATCCTTTCGAAACTGGGAATCTCTGATTATGAAGCAAAAACAGGCAGCCTATCAGGCGGGCAGCGCAAGCGCGTGGCACTTGCCAGGGTGCTGCTCGAGCCGGCGGACCTCCTGCTTTTGGACGAGCCGACCAACCATCTTGACGTTGCATCCATCGAGTGGCTGCAGGATTACCTGAAACAGGTTGGCGGTGCGATCCTTTTCATTACACACGACCGCTATTTTCTTGATTCTGTCGCTGGCAAGATTTACGAGCTTGCCGACCGGACACTGTACAGCCACAGGGGGACCTACTCGGACTTCCTTGAGGCGAAGGCACTCCGGATCGAGCAGGATGAAGCCACATTCGAGAAAAACAAGAACCGCTACCGGAACGAGCTGAAGTGGATCCGGCGCGGGGCAAAAGCCCGGTCGACCAAGCAGAAGGCACGAATCGGCCGGTTTGAGGAACTGTCCGAGAAAGTGAAAAAAGAGGACGGACCGGATCCGCTTGACCTGTCGCTTGCCTCTTCCCGCCTCGGTAAAAAAGTGCTCGAGGGGGAGCGGATCACCAAAGGGTATGGCGGCAGGAACATCATCAGGGACTTTTCATTCCTTCTTCAGGGCGGTGACCGCGTGGCGGTCATCGGGCCGAACGGGGCAGGCAAGTCCACGCTCATGAACCTGCTTGCCGGATCCATCCAGCCGGACAGCGGCGAACTGATCCGGGGCGAGACGGTCAAGATCGCGCACTTCACCCAGCATCTGCCGGAAATGGATCCGAATCAGCGGATCATCTCCTATGTCACGGAGGCGTCAAATGACATCCGCAGGCAGGACGGCACCAGATATTCCGCCGTACAGATGCTCGAGCAGTTCCTGTTCCCGTCCAATGTCCACGGAACGCTGATCGGCAAGCTGTCCGGCGGCGAACGGAAACGGCTTTATCTGCTTCGCCTGTTGATTGAGCAGCCGAACGTCCTGCTCCTGGACGAGCCGACGAATGACCTCGACCTCGAAACACTGTCGGTCCTTGAGACGTTCATCGACTCGTTCCCGGGTGTCGTCGTCACGATTTCCCACGACCGCTTTTTCCTGGACCGCACCTCCCGCAAGCTGTGGATTTTGGACGGATCGGGTGAAGTCACACAGGAACTCGGCCTCTATACCGACTATCTTGAAAAGGCGGCCAGGCAGGAGAAAGAAGCTGCCGCAACGCCGGCCGTTGCAGAAAAACCGGCACATCAGGCCGAAAAGCCGAAGAAAAAGAAAATGACACTTGGGGAAAAGAAGGAATGGGAAAAGATCGGGGCCAAGATCGAGACCGCTGAACAGGCGATTATGGAAGCGGAAGAGGAGCTTGCCGAAGCCGGGGCCGACTACGGCAAAGTAAGCGAAATTTCCGCCCGGCTGGATGAGCTCAACCGGGAGTATGAGGCCCTGATCGAACGGTGGAGCTATCTGGAAGAGATCGCCGAAGCATGATTCACACAGGAGGCATGGGAACATGAAAATCGTAACAATCGAACCGACGCCCAGTCCGAACTCGATGAAAGTGGTCATCGACCGGGAACTGCCGTTCGGCAAGGCATTCAACTATAAACCGGACAGCCTGGAAGAAGCTCCGGAGTTTATCCGGCAGATTTTTGGAATCGAAGGCGTGAAAGGCATTTATCACGTTATGGATTTCCTCGCGATCGAGCGGAGCGGAAAGTACGACTGGGAGCCGATCCTGGCCGGTGTGCGCGAAGTGTTCGGTGAGGAACAGGAAGAAGAAAGCACCGAAGCAACAGAAGCGGACGAGCACTTTGGCGAAGTGTACATCCACGTCCAGCAGTATAAGGGCGTGCCGCTCCAGGTGAAGGTATTCGACGACCGCGGTGAAGAACGGTTCGGTCTGGGGCAGCGGTTCGTTGACGCCATGAATGCGCTCATGGAGGGGGATGACCAGAACTATATCCTTCAGCGCAAATGGGCGGATTACGGAATCCGGTATGGCGACAAAAAGGAAATTGGTGAGGAAGTCGTCAAGGAAATCGAAGCTGCCTACCCGCAGGAGCGCCTGGATGCCATCATGGAGGCCGGCAGCGAGACAAAAGAAGCACCGGTCCTCGGCCGCCGCAAGGTAACGCTTGAGGAATATCAGGCAGCCGGAAGCTGGGAGGAGCGCTTCCGCCTCCTGGACCAGCTGCCTGACCCGGATATGACGGACGTTCCGCTCCTGATGGAGGCACTGAAGGATGAGAAGATGTCGATCCGGCGTCTGGCCGTGGTCTATCTCGGCATGATTGAAGATCCGGCAGTTGTCCCGTATATCGAAAAGGCGATGGAGGACAAGAGCGCACCGGTCCGCCGGACGGCAGCCGACGCGATGAGCGACCTCGGTTTCCCGGAATTCGAGGACCTTGCCATCCGCACGCTTAAGGACAAAAGCAAGATCGTCCGCTGGCGGGGTGCCATGTACCTGTATGAAACCGGTACGGAAAAAGCACTGCCTGCCCTGAAGGAACTTGAAGACGATCCGGAGTTCGAGGTCAAACTCCAGGCGAAGATGGCTGCAGCCCGCATAGAAGGCGGGGAGGAAGCGAAGGGGTCAATGTGGAAACAGATGACAGAGATGAGAACAAAGGCGAAAGGGGAATGAACAATGGAAGCATATGAAGCATACATGAAGCAGGTGGCGGAACCGATGCGCCGCGAACTGACAGAACAGGGGTTCCAAGAACTGACGACAGCTGAGGAAGTGGACGCATTCATGGCGTCGGCGGAAGGAACATCACTTGTCGTCATCAACTCCGTCTGCGGATGCGCAGCGGGGCTTGCGCGTCCGGCGGTGACCGGAGCGCTCGAGGAACTGGACAAAAAACCGGACAATCTTGTGACGGTATTCGCGGGCCAGGACCGGGAAGCAACGGAAAAAATGCGCGGCTACTTTGAGGAAGTGCCGCCGAGTTCGCCATCCATTGCCGTACTTGAGGGGCCTGAGCTGAAGTACTTTATTCCTCGGGAACAGATCGAGGACCATGATCTGGAGCAGGTCCAGTCACATATTTCCGGCGTGCTCCGGCAGATGGTGAAGTGAACCTGCCAGTCGTGACAACCGGCCAGCACCCGGACGCGGAGAGCGCCCGGCTTGCGGAGCAGGTGGCCGGGGAACTTGGCACCGACTTTGTGCCGCGTAAGAAACGCTCTGTCAGGAAGCTGATCTCAGAATTCGGAAGGCCGGTTATTGTTGCCGGCAAGGAACGGTATGAGTACCACACAGACCCGGACGTGAAGCCATTATTCTTCCACCCGGGACTTGCCGCGATCCGCATCAAGCGGCTCCAGGGCGGAGGAAATGATGCCATGGCCGATGTGTGCGGTCTGAGGCCCGGAGATGCTTTCCTCGATTGTACGATGGGCCTTGCATCCGACTGCACCGTCGCCTCGTTTGTCACAGGCCCCTCCGGTCATGTGACCGCCTGTGAAGCCGATCCGATTGTCTCCTATATTGTCGGGCAGGGCCTCGCAACTTACAGCGATTCGCCGGATCAAGTGCTGGATGCCATGCGCCGGATCGATGTGCGGAATATCCGTGCGGCCGATTTTCTGAAAAGCTGTAAGACAGACAGCTACGATATCGTGTACCTTGATCCGATGTTCGAGGAAGCCATCGAGGAAGCTGCCGCATTCGCGCCGCTGCGCTCTGCCGGTGTCCACGATATGCCGGATGACCGTTTTTTCCGGGAGGCCGCCCGGGTCGCCCGCAGGCGGGTCGTGCTGAAAGCCCATTACCGGTCTAAACTCTTCGATCGGCACGGATTCACGAGGGTCGAGCGTCCCAACACAAAGTTCCATTACGGTTATATTGAAATATGATGATAGGTTTAACTGCCGCACGGAAATCCGTGCGGCAGTTTTGGTAACGGGACAGGTCCGTGATGTATAAGTAAGGAGTGAGAGGTGCCGTTCCCGAATCGTTGAAGCCGATCAGCCGATTCAATAACAACAAACGAAAGAAAGGAGAGCCTGAATCTGTTACCTTATCTCATCATTTTCATTGCAGCTGCCGTGCCGTTTTTTGAGACTTTCACCGTGGTGCCGCTTGGCATCATTGGCGGGCTATCCCCCGTGCCAGTGGCCATCACGGCTTTTGTCGGCAATGCGATTACAGTCGTTCTTCTTGTGGTGTTCGTAGACAAAGTTAAAAAGTGGCGGGCTTCGAAGACCGGGAGAGAAACGGAATCAAAGCGCAGCAAACGGGCAAAACGTCTGTTTGACAGGTACGGTCTGCCGGGCCTAGCTCTCATCGGTCCGTTTTTTGTAGGGTCGCATCTGTCTGCGCTTGCAGCCATGTCGTTCGGTTCAGATCGGAAGAGAGTTACGGCCTGGATGCTGTTCAGTGTAGGTGTCTGGACACTCGTCATGGCAGTCGCTGCCGGAGCAGGAATCAGCTACTTCATGCCGAATGTAGACAACGGTCCCCTTACAGATATGTTCAAGAATTCCTGAGTAAAGATGAATACTACGAAAATTAAAACTTACAAGTGCCAGTAAACCGGTTTGTTTTTGTATAATTGAATCATCTAATTTTGGAGAGTTGCCGCAGCCATTACAGACGGCGCCCCCTCCCGAAGGAGAGATCCGATATGAGTGACCACCTGGAACAAGAACTTGAACGGCTGAATCAGATCCATGATGCACGGGAGCGGACGAGGGCAAAAATCAGACTGCTTCTTGAACAGATACCGAAGGGAATCGAAGAGGCCGAGTCCGGAAATTCTGAGGCCGCAGCCATTTACCTGTCTGCAACGCATAAGATCCTGTCCGCCGCAATGTCGGAAGAAGAAGGGGCCTATAACCGGCTGATCGGGAAAGCAGCGGAGACCGAGGAGAAACATGAAGAAACTCCCTGAGCGATGTGCTCAGGGAGTTTCTTGTTCCCCGGAAAGGGGGCATTTGATTGCTGATCAGTGAGTAAAGTTGAAGTAGCTCAGATAGGCAAGAAGCCCGAGGAAGCCGATTCCGATCCAGATGCTTGCGTCCATCATTGTACCTCCTTTGGAGCTTGGGAACTATTTATATTCAGTCCTCGTCTATTGTACAATGAAAACAGCGAGAAGGAAACCACTATACATAACAGCTGCTTAAGGCTGCCGGTTATTAGAAAAAACAGGGGGATGACCATGAAGAAGTGGATTCAGAAGTCTTTGATGGCTGCCGTGGCGCTCGTTACATTCGGCTTTATCACACCGAGCCATGAAATCTGGGATCAGCTGCTGGATGAACGGGGCCAGAAAGAAATCGCGGGCAGTACCGGGACCGCTGTTGCGGCCGAACTGCCGTCAACAATCACAGAAGCGGATGAAGAGCCGTTTGCCGAAAAGGCAAAAGCAGCGGCGCGGAATCAGTCATACGAGAAGTTCGGTTCGAAAATCGGCCCGGCCATCTCCGATGAATTCGACCAGGTCATCTTCCCGAAAATCGAGGAAGCGATCGAGATGACGCTTGCATCAATTGATGATGATGCGGTCCGCTCACTTTCCATCAGCGAGCAGCCTGCCGGCGGTTACTCTGAAAAAATCTTTCACATTTTCGACACAGAAAGCGGGAAGGACCTGATCCGCTTCCACGTGCGCACGGACAAGCGTCCGCTTGACGGTTACTATTTCAACTTCCATTACCACACCTCAGAAGACGGCTACAGCCGCCATATTGAGCTTGGCGATATCTTCTGGTCAAAGAACACACCCCCTAAATGGCTGTCATAAAGATCCGATTGGGACTTGATTCCCGGTCGGGTCTTTTCTTTATTCCCGTCCCGTTCTCCCGTACAATAAGATGTGAGGAAACAGGCTTTTCCGGGAAAGATGACCTACATATAAATCCTGCATTAAGTACGGTCCGGACACGGGCCATGGGAGGTTAGAACAATGGAACAATACCTGCAGCTTTGCAGAACGATCATGGAGAACGGAACAGACAAAGGGGACCGCACGGGCACCGGGACACGGAGCATTTTCGGCCATCAGATGCGGTTCGACCTGAGCGATGGGTTCCCCCTCATGACGACGAAAAAAACGGCTTTCCGCCTGATCGTTTCGGAACTCCTCTGGTTTATCAAGGGGGACACGAACGTCCGTACACTGATTGAAGAGAAAAACCCCATTTGGGATGATTGGGCATTTGAGAAATTCGTGAAAAGCGGTGAATACAGCGGTCCTGACATGGCTGATTTCGGCCGGAGGGCAGCAAAGGATCCGGCATTTAAAGAAGTCCTTGATCATGAAATGGACAAGTTCCGTGGAAAGATTCTGTCCGATGACCGGTTCGCGGAAGCCTACGGGGACCTTGGGCCGGTATACGGAAGGCAGTGGCGCTCCTGGCCGGACGGCCGGGGCGGAACGATCGACCAGCTCAAGAACGTCATAGAGTCCATCCAAACCACCCCCGATTCCCGGCGCCATATCGTGAGCGCCTGGAACCCGGCGGAGGTGGAGGACATGGCCCTGCCGCCATGCCACACCCTGTTCCAGTTCTATGTTGCAGACGGCAGGCTCTCCTGCCAGCTTTACCAGCGGAGTGCGGATGTTTTCCTTGGTGTGCCATTCAACATTGCTTCCTATGCGCTTCTGACCCATCTGATCGCCCGTGAGACAGGCCTCCAGCTGGGTGAGTTCGTCCATACACTCGGTGATGCGCATATCTACTCCAACCACTTCGACCAGGTGAACGAGCAGCTTTCCCGCGAACCCAGACAGTTGCCGTCACTTGCCATTGATGCTGACGGCAAATCCATTTTCGAGCTGGAAACTTCGGATATCCGCGTGGAAGGATACGATCCGCATCCGAAAATCAAAGCGCCGATCGCGGTCTGACCTAAAGGAGGATAAATGATGATTTCCTATATTGTGGCACACGATCCGAATCTCGTGATCGGAAAAGACAATCAGCTGCCATGGCATCTGCCGGGTGACCTGGCTTATTTTAAAAAACAGACGATGGGCAAGGCGATGGTCATGGGGCGCAAAACGTTCGAATCGATCGGCCGTCCGCTCCCCGGGCGCCTGAATATCGTCGTCACGCGCAATTCCGACTACCAGGCCGATGGGGCGGTCGTCGTGAACACTGTTGGTGACGCGGTTAACCGGGCAAGGGAATACGCGCCGGAAGTGATGGTGATCGGAGGCGCAGGCCTGTTCAATGAACTGATGGACCAGGCCGACCGGCTCTATGTCACACTCGTGAAACAGCCGTTCGAGGGGGATACGTATTTCCCTGAATACAGGGAAGACTGGGTCCTCGTTTCCCGGTCCGAGGAACATCAGTCCGACGACGGCATTGCATATGACTACCGGGTATATGAAAGGAAGCAGACGCTTTGAACGTCATGCGATCCATCCGGACATATGGGTACCTGTTCGGCTACCTGCCATTTTCCATTCCTGCCCTCAGGCAGGTCCGCCGGATGAAGGGAAATGCTTCTGCTCAAAATCTTGCCGACACAATCAGCAGGGAGCCGAGAAAGTGGGCGTCCGGCATTTTGCGGAGGACAAACAGTGAGATCCGGATGACAATCCGGGGAACATTGCCGGACGGGCCGGTGCTGTTCGTCAGCAACCACGAAGGGAACTTCGATATCCCTGTCCTGATCGCGCATCTCCCCAAGCCGTTCGGATTCATGTCGAAAGAGGAAGTCAGGAAGCTGCCGGTCATCCGGGATTGGATGGAAGAAATGAATTGTGTGTTCATTGACCGTTCGAACAGGCGCAGCGCTGTCCGTTCCATACGTGAAATGGCGGGAAAGCTCCGCTCGGGGCATTCCATGCTTATCTTCCCGGAGGGGACGAGGAGCCGCGGTGGGATTCCTGGAGATTTTAAGACCGGTTTTGTCCGCATTGCGACGGAGGGTGGCGTACCGATTGTTCCGGTCGCCATCCACGGCACCTCCGAAATCATGGAGCAGAACAACAACAGGATCCGGCCGGCGCATGTTACGGTCGATGTCCTGGAAGCGGTCAGTCATCAGGAGATTCTTGACCGTTCCGCGACTGAAATCACCGGACTTGTTCAGGGACGGATCCATGAAGCAACAGCTGCGAGAGCCGCCCGGAAACGGCAGCAGGAGCCAGGCAGGACGGCGTAAATCCGGCAAAATGAAAAAGCAGCCGGAAATCCGGCTGCCGATCAGGCATAAAGCAAGATGGAGAAATACATCGCGGCGCTGCCGCCGATCACAAACAGATGCCAGATGGCATGGTTGTAGGGAATCTTGCGCCATGCATAAAAAATGGAGCCGACGGTATACAGCAGCCCGCCGATGACAAGCAAAGCGATCCCTTCGGTGCCAATCACCGCATGGAGAGGCCGGATCGCGAAGATGATCAGCCAGCCCATCGCAATGTAGAAGATGAGGGAAACTGCTTCGTACCGGTGAATAAAAAATACCTTGAACAGGATGCCCAGTACCGCGAGTCCCCATACGATTCCGAACAGGGTCCAGCCGAGCGACCCGCCGAGCGAGGTCAGGACCAGCGGGGTGTACGTTCCTGCAATCAGCACATAAATGGACGAATGGTCGAGAATCGAAAAGAATCGCTTATATTTGGCCGGCATACTATGAAGCAATGTTGACATGAGGTACAGTACGAGCATCGAGACACCGAAAATGGTGTAGGCGGTAATGTGGAGCGCCGAACCGTGCTCGCTGCCCTTCAGGATGAGGAAGATCAGTGCCGGAATGCTCAGCACGAAACCCAGACCGTGCGTGATGGCATTCCACAATTCTTCCCTCTTATTCTTGTAGTCGAAGGCCAATGCCTCCACCTCTCTTTCCTTGACTTTGCCGTCCGCCGGATTCTATTCTTCTCTTACCACCAATACCAGCAAGCGAATCAGCGCAATCTAAGGGGCGACAAGATGACAACTATCCATATCGTAACAGACTCAACAGCAGATATCAGCAAAGAGACCGTCCGCGAACTCGGCATCCATGTCGTGCCGCTTTCCATCCAGATCGGCGGAAAGACGTATGTCGATCAGGTCGACATGACTGCGGAAAAGTTCCTGGACATGATGGAAAAAAGCGAGGAGCTGCCGAAAAGCTCACAGCCTCCCGTCGGCATATTCAAGGAACTGTATGAGCGTCTCGGAAAGGATGGCGGGAAGATCCTCTCCATTCATATGACCGGCGGCATGAGCGGCACCGTTGAATCGGCACGTACCGCGGCCGAACTGTCCGATGCCGATGTCACAGTCGTTGATTCGGAGTTTATCTCCTTCGGCCTTTCGTTCCAGGTGCTTGAAGCCGCCAAAATGGCGAAGGAAGGAAAAGACTTCGGGGAAATCCTGGAACGTGTTGACACCATCCGGAAAAACACTGCACTTTATGTGGTGGTGGATACGCTTGAAAACCTCGTCAAGGGCGGCAGGATCGGAAAAGGGAAAGCAATGATCGGTTCCCTGATGAACATCAAGCCGATTGCAGCCCTGAAAGACGGTGTCTACACGCCTGTCGGGAAGGCCAGAAGCCATAAGCAGGTCGTCCGCCAGCTGTTCAAAGATTTCAAGGAGCAGACGGTCGGCAAAAAGCTCCGGGCGGTCGGCATCTCCCATGCTAACGGCCTGGCAATGGCGGCCCCGCTCAAGCAATTGATCGAAGAAGACGGTTTCAATGACGTCAAGCTGATGTTCACCTCACCCGTCATCAGTACCCATACTGGTCCCGGTGCAATCGGATTCATGTATTACTGGGATTGAGCATGGAAGGCGGGGAGCCGGAGGTTCCCCGTTTTTTGTTTGGAAAAGGGGAATAGAGAGATGAAAAAATGGATTTGGATGCTTGCCGCGGTCCTTTTCCTGTCCGGATGCATCCAGAGGGGCGAGCCGGGCGGTTTCGGAGAGATTGAAGAAAGCGGCTTCGGAGAATACGAGGTGCCGCCGACCTTTGCACCGAGAACCGTCGTGCTGGTCGGGCTCGGTGACTCCCTTACCCAGGGAGTCGGCGATGAACGAAAACGGGAAGGATACGTCGGGCGTCTCGCGGTTAGGATGGAGGAGTGGAAAGGCGTCAAAGACGTAGAAATCCAAAACCTGGCAAAAAGGGGACGCCGCAGCGATCAGCTCGAACAGCAGCTTTCTGATCCCAGGGTCCGCGAGGCCGTTGCGGAAGCCGATATCCTGACTCTGACAATCGGCGGCAACGACCTGATGAAGGTTGTAAAGCAGGATTTGTTTAACCTGGACGCGAAAGCGTTTGAAGGGAAGCTTGAACCGTTCATGGACCGGCTCTCGACCTCGCTCTTCCAGGTACGGAGAGCCAATCCGGATGCGGTGCTCATCATCCTCGGGCTGTATAACCCGCTGACGGTCGTAACCGATGAAGAAAGCGAATTTGACGGGATCCTTTCAGAATGGAACGCCGTCCTCGAGGATGCGGCGGTTGCGGACGGGCGGGCGTGTTTTGTCCCGGTAGACGACCTGTTCGTCTCCAACCGGGATCTTGTCTATCACACTGACTTTTTCCATCCGAACAGTAAGGGGTACAGCCGTATGACGGACAGGATTATGGAATCCCTGTCCCGTTGCGGTTTGAACCGACTATCCGGTGGGGAATTGGAATTTTGAGAGGTGGATGCCGGGTGAACAAGTGGAAAATCGCGTTTTTTCTTTTGGCAGCGCTGATCGTAACCGGCGTCCTGGTGTTCGTGTTCTGGATCAGCCGGCCGGTCGATGGGACCCCGCTCCCTGAGGCCGCCCCGGCCGGCAGTGAAGTGGACAGGCTGACCGTGACGGCGACCCGGGATGACCTGGAGGGAATCGCCAATACGTATATCCGTCAGGCGATCAACAACGACCGGATTCCGGTTACGCTTGAATTTGAGGATGATGTGCTCCTCGTATCCGAGCTGACGGTGTTTGCCGTCCAATTGCCGGTCATGATGCATTTTGAGCCGGTAGTGCTTGAAGACGGCAACCTGTCACTCAAGCAGAAATCGGTGGAAGTCGGCAACCTGACGATTCCGCCATCCACGATCCTGAAGCTTCTTGGCGATACGGTCGGTCTGCCGGCCTGGATGGTCGTCAGGCCGAAGGAGGAAGAACTGTTTATTGACCTTTCCAGGCTGCCCGTATCTGGGGGCATCCAGGTGAGGGCGAAGGAAATCAATCTTCCGCAGGATGAAATTGAACTCGAGATCCTTATCCCGCGGAAATAGGAGGCATCGCATGGCAACCGAAAAAGCGACATTTGCAGGGGGCTGCTTCTGGTGTATGGTGAAGCCGTTCCATAAATATGAGGGCGTGGAATCGGTCGTGTCGGGCTACACCGGCGGGCATGTGCCGAATCCGACCTACAGGCAGGTTTGTTCGGAGACGACGGGCCACTATGAGGCGGTCGAAATCACGTTTGACCCGGACATCATTTCGTATCGTGAGCTGCTGGGGATTTTTTGGCGGCAGATCGATCCGACCGATCCAGGCGGCCAGTTTTTCGACCGCGGGGATTCGTACAGGACCGCGATCTTCTATCACGATGACGAACAGAAGGCAGCCGCCGAGCAGTCCAAGGAAGAGCTGGAGGCTTCGGGGCGGTTTGACGGACCGATTGCAGTCAGGATTCTCCCGGCCAAAGAATTTTATCCGGCAGAAGAAGAACACCAGGATTACTACATGAAGAACCCGGCCCATTACAACCGCTATTTTGCGGGTTCGGGAAGAAAAGCATTCCAGGAAACCATGTGGGAGGAGTGACAGGATGAACAAAGAAGATCTGAAGCAGAAACTGACGCCGATGCAGTATAAAGTCACCCAGGAAAACGGCACCGAGCCGCCGTTCCAGAATGAATACGATGCCCATTTCGATGAAGGGATTTATGTCGACATCGTCTCGGGCAAGCCGCTCTTCTCATCAAAAGACAAGTACGATGCGGGGTGCGGGTGGCCGAGCTTTACGAAACCGATCGAGGACACTGAAGTCACGGAACACTTTGATACGAGCTATGGAATGCGCCGCACGGAAGTCCGGAGCAAAACTGCAGACTCCCACCTCGGCCACGTCTTTCCTGACGGCCCGAGAGAAGCGGGCGGGCTGCGTTACTGCATCAATTCCGCAGCCCTCCGATTCGTGCCGAAGGACAAGCTGGAAGAGGAAGGCTACGGTGATTATCTGAAGCTGTTCGGTGAGTAAGCCTGTATCCGGCAGTTTATGAACCTATTTGGAAGGCGGTGTTCCGGTGAGGCGGACATTCTATCAATACCTCATGTCCCACAGGGGAGGCCAGAAAAGCGATCCGCGTGCGTTATTCGCGGAAGCGGCTTTTCTGGACCATGAGTTCCCGAAGACGGAAACCGGATTCGACCCGCTGTCCCGCTATCTTGAAGAGCGGGCGGACCCGGACATGCCATCGCGTGTTTTTGATGAATTGTGGGAAGAATACATGGAGAGCGACTGAGAACTGGCGTCCGTTTATGACGGGCGCCGGTGTTGTGATTGCGGGCGGTCCCAAAACACGATATGATGGAAAAGAATTTGTGAAAGCGGGGTTTAGTCAGATGAGTATCCACATTAATGCAAAAAAAGGCGAAATTGCCGACACAATCCTACTGCCGGGCGATCCGCTCCGTGCGAAGTACATTGCAGAAACATTCCTGGAAGATGTCGTGCAGTTCAATGAAGTCCGGAACATGTTCGGCTATACGGGAACCTATAAAGGAAAGCGGGTTTCCGTAATGGGTACAGGGATGGGCATACCGTCAATCTCCATCTACATCACTGAACTGATGCAGGAGTATGATGTACAGAAGCTGATCCGTGTCGGCACATGCGGCGCGATCCAGAAGGACGTAAAGGTCCGTGACGTCATCATCGCCCAAAGCGCGTCCACGAACTCCAAATTTAACGAGATCACCTTTAAGGGAATGGATTATGCACCGACGGCAGATTTCGATCTCCTGCTGAAAGCTTACGAAACAGGCCGTGAAAAAGGGCTGAACCTGAAAGTCGGCAATGTCTTTACGGAAGATCTCTTCTACAGTGAGGATTCCGATCACAAAAAATATGCGGACTACGGCGTGCTGGCAGTGGAAATGGAATCGGCAGCACTTTATACGCTCGCTGCGAAGTTCGGCCGCCAGGCGCTTTCCGTCCTGACGGTGAGCGACCATATCCTGACTGGCGAAGCAACATCCTCCGAGGAGCGGCAGACGACATTCAACGACATGATCGAAGTCGCCCTCGATGCGGCCATCCAGGAATGACCCGGACTGACTGCCATCGGACGGTGGCAGTCTTTTCCGCATATCGGCCTGCCGCATCGGCAGCGGGCCTTCGGTTGAAAGTGGTGAAACAACATGGATGAAAACAATAACAGCCGGAACAGTGACAGTCCGGAGGAAAAACAGCAGGCACCCGCGGGGCGTTACCTGCGCATCAAGCCGTTTTTCCTTCTGATGCTCATGTTCGGCCTCGTCCTCCTGACGGCAGGCGTGACATTCTTCGCACTGACGGTCGGAGAGGACAAAGTGGTCGAGGTGGTCTCGCCGAAATCCGACCGGGGCGAGTTCGACAAGCTTTATGATGCATATGACGCAGTGAAAGAGCAGTATTTTGAGGATGTAACAGACGAAGAGCTCGTGAACGGCGCGATCAACGGCATGGTCGATGCATTGGGCGATCCTTATTCCGATTATCTGGACCAGACGGAAGCCCAGCACCTGAACGAAAGCATCTCCTCAAGCTTTGAGGGCATCGGTGCGGAAATCCAGGAGCGGAACGGCAAGATCATGATCGTTTCGCCGATCAAGAATTCCCCTGCGGAAAAAGCGCATCTGCAGCCGGATGACGTGATCCTGTCCGTGGACGGCGAGAGCCTCCAGGGCAAGTCCTCGACCGAGGCGGTGACGCTGATCCGCGGCGAGAAAGGAACGGACGTCACCCTCCAGATTGAGCGTGCGGGACTGGAAGAACCGATTGATGTGACCATCACACGTGACGTCATCCCGATTGAAACCGTCTATGCCGAGATGGCGGACGATGAAGTCGCCCACATCCAGATCACCAGCTTCTCGGAAAACACATTCGATGAGCTGCTGGAAGCCATTGAAGCCATGGAGAAAGAGGGCATGAAGGCAATGGCGATCGACGTCCGGCAGAACCCCGGCGGACTCCTCAGTACTGCGATCGAGATCTCTAACCTCTTCGTCGAAGAGGGCGAGGGCCTGTTCCAGATCGAGGAAAAGGGCAAGAAGCCGCAGATCACCTATGCGTCCGGAGGGACCAAAGTGAAGATGCCGGTCGTCCTGCTGATTGACGGCGGCAGCGCCTCTGCATCCGAAATCCTGGCGGGCGCGCTGATGGAGTCCGCAGGCATCCGGAGCGTCGGCGAGAAATCGTTCGGCAAAGGCACTGTCCAATCGCCGCAGGACTTCCAGGACGGCTCCAACCTGAAACTGACCACCGCCAAATGGCTGACGCCTGACGGCAACTGGATCCACGAAAAAGGGATCGAGCCGACGGATCCTGTCGCCTATCCCGAGTACGTGAAGCTTCCGTATATCGATCCGAAAACGCCGATGCAGGACGGGGATACGTCAATGACGATCCTTTCCGCCGAGCAGATGCTGGAAGCGGTCGGACACGATCCGGGGGAAGCGGATGGCGTCTTTGATGAAGCGACGGCAGAAGCGGTCCGCGGCCTCCAGGCGGACGCCGGCCTCGAGGAAAGCGGCGTCCTTGAAGGGGATACCACATTCGCCCTCATGGACAAGCTCCGGGAAAAGATCGAGACCGATGATCCGATGCTGAAGAAAGCGTCGGAGATTCTCCATGAACAACTGAAATGATTGCGGCGGGCGGAGTCCATTTGGATTCCGCCCGTTTCATTGAAAGGATGACTGACATGACCGAAGTATTTATCCTGAGCGGCTTTCTCGGGAGCGGAAAAACCTCCATGCTGACGTGGCTGATCCGGCAGGCAAAAGAAGAAGGGCTGAAACCGGGCGTCATCATGAATGAGCTCGGTGAACTGGCATTTGATTCGGACGCAGTGCAAGATGGCGTTCCTTTAAAGGAAATCCTGAACGGGTGCATCTGCTGCACAGGCTCAGAAAAGACCGAGTCCCAGATGCAGGCCCTTCTCCATGAAAATGTCGATATCATTTTCATCGAAACGACCGGGGCAGCCCATCCCGTGGAAGTTCTCGATGCCGTCCATTCACCGCTGTTCGGCGACAAGCTAGATGTGAAGGGAATCGTCACCGTGGCGGACGGAAAGCGTTACCTTGCCTCGGACAGCATGACGCCACAGGTCCGCATGCTGTTTATTGAGCAGATCCGTCATGCCGGGTTCATCCTGCTGAACAAAAGCGACCTGCTCACGGATTCCGGGAAGGCGGAAGCCGTCATGGGCATCCAATCGCTGAACCCCGGTGCCCGGATCGTTGAAACCGTAAACAGCAGGGTGCCGCTTTCGGCACTCCGAAGCATGGCACAACAGCCGTCCGGAACCTCTGTACAAAAGGCGGGCATCGGAAGCCATCTCCCGATCGGCACACGTCTTGTGACATTCAGCAGACCGGTCAGCCGTGATCATTTCGAGGATTGGATCCGGACACTGCCTGAGACGGTGTACCGGATGAAAGGCTATGTACCACTGGAAGGGAAAAAGTATCCCTCTCTGTTCCAATATGCGTACGGGATGGTCCAGTGGATTCCTGAATACATGAACATGCCGGCAAACCTCGTCCTGATCGGGGAAGGGCTCTCCGGAATACGCGTGCCGGGTGCAGGCGATGAATGACCAGGAGCGCCTGATCTCGGTGTACCGGAAGCTGTGGAAGGGGAGGGCGGCCGCACTGCAGGCATCGTCCGTCCCGGAAATCCGCTCTCTTGCCGA
The DNA here is from genome assembly GCF_000348905.1 of Bhargavaea cecembensis DSE10. GTDB lineage: Bacteria > Bacillota > Bacilli > Bacillales_A > Planococcaceae > Bhargavaea > Bhargavaea cecembensis. The sequence continues at coordinate 112,855 of NZ_AOFT01000005.1, read as the reverse complement.
AGATGAGCTGGCGGACAGGCTGACCCATCCCAGACTGAGAAAAACCCGTGAGGCCAAGTTTGCGGAGATTCAGGAACGTATCCGCACTTCTGCACTCCCTGATGAAGATCAGGAAATCCTGATCGGCTTTTACCGGTCCCTGATGCACTGATGTCAACAGCACATAAAATGAAATAGTCGGGCGTCCTGCTAGAGATTTCCTATGAATCAATTGGCGGGACGCCTATTTTCATAGGCCGGGGGGATGGCTGGTCATGGAGGAAAGTGCTGGAACGATATGCATCCCTGCCTTCGTGTACGATGGTGCCGAAGGGAGGAATTGAGAATGAAAAAAACGATTTCCGTTCTCGCTATGAGCGCGGCGCTTCTGACGCCGGGCATCACTGCGCAAGCACAGCAGACAACTGAAAACGAACAATTCCAGAAGATCAACGTGGAAGGTGTGTCCGTGCATACATATGTAGCCGGGGAAGTCATCCGCCTGAACAGCGAAGACTTGTCCAAGCTGGACATCCAAAGCCTAATCCAAAAAGTCCTGAAAGAGTACGGCATCAAACTTCCGGTGCAAGCTGAGGAAAAGCCGGAAACAGACAAGCCGGAAGCCCCTGCAAAAGAGGAAAAACCGGAACAGCCAAAACCTGCCCCGGCTCCGGCACCGGAACAGCCTAAAGAGGAAAAGCCTGCACCGGCTCCTGAAAAACCTGCAGAGCAAAAGCCGGTAGCGGAAAAGCCTGCGGCACCTGCCCCGGCACCTGCTCCTCAGCAACCGTCCCAGCCATCTGCCGAGCCGACTGAGCAAGCACCACAGCAGACTGCCGGCCTGAGCGCAGTTGAACAGAAAGTCCTTGACCTGACAAACGCAGAACGTGCCAAAGCCGGCCTCCAGCCGCTGGCTGCAGATGCCAAGCTGATGGATGCGGCACGTGTAAAATCCGCAGACATGCGCCAGAACAATTACTTCTCGCACACCAGCCCGGTCCATGGCTCCCCGTTCGACCAGATGAAAGCAGCCGGCATCAGCTACAAAAAAGCCGCTGAGAACATCGCCATGGGTCAGCGGACGCCTGAAGAAGTCGTGAAAGGCTGGATGGAATCGCCTGGCCACCGCCAGAACATCCTGACTCCTGAATTCACGCACATCGGGATCGGCTATGACTCGAATGGACACTACTGGACACAGATGTTCATCCAGAAATAATGACACAGAAAGAGCACCCTGGCCGGGGTGCTCTTTTTCTTGTGCCGCAACGGTTCGGATGGCCCGTACAGGATTGTGAATAAAACGATATTCCCGCGGCTGATACTGACGGGAAGGGGTGATTCGATTCATGGACGGTCAAACGATGCAGATCATAAAAAATGAATTTAAAAACTCCGCTGATTTTATAGTGAAAGAAGTCGAAGTGGCCGGCGTGAAAGCCTTTCTTTGCTTTTACTCGACAATGATTGATGCCGAGATGGTGGGCAGGCAACTGAGGCTTCTCGAGGAAAGGGTGGAGCAAGGCACGAACGGATGGGGCAGCAGTGCCTCCACGTCAGTCGAAGCCTTTCACAAGGAAAGGCTCGTTGCAGCCATTTGTGAAGGCAGCGCTGTTCTGATTTTTTCCGAATCCAACCTCATGCTTGAAATCAAGGCTGTCAAGGTCACTGAACGGTCGCCGGATGAACCGGTCAATGAACAGGTCGTCCGGGGTGCACATCTGGGTTTTGTCGAGAACTTCAATACAAATGTCGGCCTGCTCAGGAACAAATTGAAACGGCCCGATCTGGTGGTGGAAAGCTTCCAGATGGAGAAAACGGTCAGCAAAATCAACATCGTCTATCTGGCAGACCAGGCTGCGCCCGAAGTCGTACAGGAACTCCGCGGCCGGCTGGAAAAAATTCCTTACAAGGAATTTTACTCAACGGGGCAACTGGAGGATTATATCGAGGACCGGATCCTGTCGCCATTTCCGCAATTCCTGACTACAGAGAGGCCGGACAGGGTCACATATAACCTCCTGGAAGGCAAGATTGCGGTTTTCACAGACAGTTCACCCACGGTTCTGCTTGGACCGGTGAATCTGTTCACATTTTATGAATCGCCTGATGACTATACGAGCCGTGTGCTTGTAGGAAGCTTTTACAGGATGGTCAGGCTGCTGGCTTTTTTCCTCGCCATCCTGCTGCCTTCTTTTTATATTTCGGTAATGAGCTTCCATTCGGAAATCCTTCCCGTCGAGCTGACCAATCAGGTCAAGGCCAGTGTAAAAGATATTCCGTACCCGCCTGTGTTCGAGGCATTGCTGTTGGAGCTGTTTATTGAACTGATCCGAGAGGCGAGCATTCGTTTGCCGCAACCGATCGGGCAGACCGTGGCGATTGTCGGAGGGATTGTGATCGGGGACGCCATTGTGAGTGCAGGGCTTGCCTCGAACCAGATGGTGATTGTCGTCGCGATGACAGCCATTGCAGGTTTTGTCGTCCCGTCTCCTGAGCTGAATATGGTGATCCGGATGCTCCGCTTTCCGTTCATGGTCCTGGCTGCCACATTCGGATTTTTCGGTATGCTGATCGGAACTCTGATCCTGTTTGTCCACTTGCTGAACCTGTCATCTCTGAAGCAGCCGTATCTGACACCGGTGATCCCATTTGATCCAACCCGTTTTAGGGATGTGTTCTTCCGGATTCCCTACTACCGGCCGGACCGGCAGCAGCCATTTTTCCGGTTGGGGGGTAAGAAGGCGAAATGAAACTTCACATCACATCTCTCCAACTGTTTCTGATGCTGTTTATCGCAATGACCGGCACGGTGTTCGTTTCATTCCAGTCGCTCATGGTCAACGCTGTAGGCCGTGATGCCTGGTGGCTGTTTCTGGCCCAGGGCCTGCTCATTCTTCCTCATCTTTGGCTGTTTAACCGATTTTATCAGGATTTTAAATGGAGCGGCCCGATCGCATTTTTATATGGGGTATACTGGTTTCTCGTCATGGCAAGCTTTCTGGGTTACATCGGATATACGCTGAATGTATGGGCGTATCCAAAGACACCTGCCATCGTCATCATGGCACTGGTCGTCATTGTTCTCTTTTATATGATGAGCAGCCGAGATGAAACAACCGTCAACATCGGCGTGATCCTGATTCCGATGATTCTGCTGTTTATGCTGTTCGTTTATATGGGGATTAATCATGCGGTTTGGACCAACCTTTTTCCTGTAGGAGAAGCCAGTCTGCAGGAACTTCAAAGAGGCTCGATAAAGGCTCAGCTGCCGTTTATCGGAATTGAGCTATTTCTGCTGTTGAGAACATTTGTTCCGGGAAAGCTGAGTACGTGGAAACTTGCTGTGTACAGCGGCATCTGGCTGTTATTTTTTCTGCAGATGCTGATTATACCGATGGTGTATTTTGCATTGGAAGAATTTAAGCTGATCTCTGAACCGATCATGTATATGCTGAAGTCCCAGGATGTCGCATTTATGGAGCGGCTCGATCTGCTGTTCGTTTATATCTGGCTGGCCTGGTCATTTGTCGCTATGGGGATTTATGCATTCTCGGTCATGCGGCTGCTGCCCGAAAAAATCAAGAAACGCCGTACGAGAAACGCAGCCGTGTTTTGTATCCTGCTTCTGGCTGTCGGTTCACGGTTGGCGACCAAAGAGACCGTGCGCCTGAGCGGCAGTCTCCTTTTATATGCCCATCTCTTTTTTGCAGTCGCCTTGCCGTTTCTGGTCATCATGGTTAACAGGGTTTTCGGCAAGAAAAGGGGGGGGAAGCCGGCATGAACAAGTTGACCATCTGCCTCATGCTCTGTATTCCGCTACTTGCTGGATGCTGGGACCAGCTAAGCTTCCGCGACCTTCAGGTGGTGACGCTGATCGGAATCGAAGGGGAGAAGGGCGATGTTACAATCCATTTCTCATTTCCCTCGCACACCGACGATCAGGTTGAGTATCTGACTGCAAAAGCGAAGGGTTATTCGTTTGCCGATGCGAAAAATGAGATCAATGTCAGGACAAGCGAAGTCATCGACATTTCTCAGCTTGAAGTTCTATTGATATCTGAGGAAACTGCAGGAGACAACCTGTATGATTCCCTGGATAATTTGTACAGGACACCCCGCAACAGGCTTACCAGCAATGTGGCTCTTGTCCAGGGAGACATGGAAGCTTTCATGACTCAAAATAACACAAAAGGAATCGGGAGTAATGTGCCTGACTTTATTACACACCTGCTGAAGACGAGCGATGAATACTCGCTCTCTGTGAACCACGATCTTCAGGAAGTCTGTACATTGCTTTTTGCCGAGGATAAGGACCTGGCGCTCCCGGTCCTTAAAATCGGTGAAGAATCCGGACATCCGGAACTTGCGGGAACTGCATTGTTTAAAGGGAAATCCGCCACCGGAACGATGCTCACCACCAGCGAAAGCAAGATACTGGCCATCATGGAGCAAAACACGGGCAAGTTCCTGAGAGGGACTTATGAAGTGGAAGTGGAAGGCGAAGAATTTTTCATGACCATCGAATATGTAAACGGCAATAAGAATTGGGACATCAAAGGGGACCAGGTCAATATGTCCTATGACATTGAAGTGGAGATCGAAGAGTTTCCGCATGGTGCGGTATTAGAAAAAGATCGTATACAAGAAATCGAAAAGCAATTATCCGAACACATTACAGCCGATATGGAGAACCTGCTGGAAATCCTGCAGGAAACCGGCAGCGATGCCATCGGACTCGGGTATGAGGTGCGTGCGTTCCATCAGGATCTTTGGAAAAAAGGCGATTGGAACGAAACCTTTTCGGAACTGGATATCAAGGCCGATGCCAATATAACAATCAAGCGGACAGGGATTATGAACTGATGGGACGCTCCAATCTCTCCCTGCCGCCAATAAAAACCCACGGAGACGATGCTCCGTGGGTTTTCTGAGTGCCCATAACTAAGCGGTCAAGGTTCGTTGTTTTTTCCTCTGGATCAAAAGAAGACGGATTGACAGAGTGATCGCCCCTGCGGTCAGTCCGGTGATCAGTCCGATCCAGTAGCCGAACGGTCCGAGTTCCGTGTTGTTGGCGATCAGGTAGCCGACCGGAAGTCCGATGACCCAGTACGAGATAATTGCCATGATGAACGTGACATTCACGTCCTTATAGCCACGGAGCGCCCCCTGTACGGGTGCCTGTACGGCATCCGACAACTGGAAGAACGCCGCAAAGATAAAGAACTGGACGGCAAGCCGGATAATGGCCTCATCCTGCGTATACAGCGAAGCGATTCCGTCCCGGAACGTCACAAGTATAAAAATGGACACCAGGCTGGATACAATCGCCATTCCGACTCCGAGCCAGCTGTACTCCTTCGCTTCTTTCCACCTGCCTGCACCCACTTCGTGTCCGACGAGAATGGTCGCGCCCATCGACAGGCTGAGCGGGACCATGTATAGAAGAGACGTGAAGTTCAGTGCAATCTGGTGGGCGGAAATGGTTTCTGTCGAGTAGCCGCTCATAAAGAGTGTGACGACTGCGAAAATGCTCGTCTCAGTAAAGATCGAAATGCCGATCGGAACGCCGAGAACGATGATTTCCTTCCAGCGGGGAAGGGAAATGCGTTCCCATCCGCGGAATAGCCGGTATGGCTGGAACGGCCGTTTCGAATGTGTAACAAAGAGTGCGATCGCCAAGATCAGCCAATAAGTAATAGCGGAGGCGACTCCTGCTCCTACTCCGCCAAGTTCGGGGAAGCCGGCCTTGCCGAAGATGAACAGCCAGTTCAGAAGGATGTTTATTGGCGCAGAGAGAAGAGTGATGACCATTGTGACCCGTGTGGCGCCGAGGGCATCGATAAAAGAGCGGATGACCGTATAGGCGAACAGAGGGACCAGCCCGGAACTCATTGCGGTCAGGTAGCCCGCAGAAACTTGCTGAACCTGTCCCTCAAGCGGCATCTGGCCGAGCCCATAGCGGATGACGATCTGCAGCAAGACGAACACCACTGCGGACAGCGCAACGCTGATATACAGCCCTTGCTGCACAGTGGGACGTGCTTCCTCCCTGCGTCCGGCACCGATCGACTGGGCGACAATGGGCGTTACGGATAAAAGAATCCCTGCCAATCCTGTATAAACGGGGTTCCAAAAGGAAGAGCCGATCGTGACGCCGGCCAGGTGTTCGGAGTCATAGCGGCCGGTCATAAGGATATCGAAGAACGTCATCAAGTACATGGCCACCTGCGTGACCAGGATCGGCCCGACGACCTTGGCCATCGTGCCCGCTTTCAGTCGGAGCGGCCTGCGTGTTTCCATCCTGCCTCACCTCCGGTCTGTAAGATACTTGCATTCAATTGTGTTACGATAGATAATGCGTTCATATGTATGAAACACTGTAAACGAATTGAGGGAATTAGCATGACACGACCGAACATCATCCTCACCGGCGGCGGCACGGCCGGACACGTTTCTCTGAACCAGGCGATCATTCCGTCGCTATCTGAACAGGGCTACGATGTCCATTATATCGGGTCCCGTGACGGAATAGAAAAGAAACTGATCACCGGATCGTTTCCGTCGGTTCCTTATTACGAAATCTCCAGCGGGAAGCTGCGCCGTTATTTTTCGATGAAGAACTTCACCGATCCGTTCAAGGTCGGAGCGGGTGTGCTTCAGGCTTACAGGATCATCAGGAAGCTGAAACCGTCCCTGATTTTCTCTAAAGGAGGATTTGTTTCGGTGCCGGTCATCCTGGCCGCAAGAATGGCGGGGGTCCCGGTGGTCATTCATGAATCCGATGTCACGCCCGGCCTTGCCAATAAGCTGGCGATGCCGTTTGCCGATCATGTGTTCACGGTTTTCCCGGAAACGGTGCCGCATGTCCGGAAAGCGGAAGCGACCTGTACAGGCCCGGTCATCCGCCAGGAACTGTTCGAAGGCTCGAGGGATGAAGGGATGAGAATTGCCGGTTTTTCCGGCAGGAAGCCGGTCCTGCTTGTCATGGGCGGCAGCCAGGGATCCGCGGTCCTGAACGAAGCGGTCCGGTCCAGTTTGCCGGAGCTCCTGAAAACGGCGGATATCATCCACCTCTGCGGCAAGGGGCATTTTGACACGGCACTGGAACAGATGGAAGGCTATGCCCAGTTTGAATATGTCACGGATGAGCTGAGACATCTGCTTAAAGCTGCTGATTACGTCGTGTCACGTGCAGGCTCAAACTCCATTTTTGAGTTTCTTGCACTGCGTCTGCCGATGCTTCTTATCCCTCTCTCGGCAGAAAAGAGCAGGGGGGACCAGATCCTGAATGCCGGGCTGTTTGAAAAATCCGGCTTCGCCGTTGTGCTGCAGGAAGAGGAAGTCGGCCGCCAATCGTTCCTTGATTCCGTTCATTTACTGCAGGATCGGGCACAGGGAATCATCCTCAAGATGGAGCAGGCCGAGCCGCCGAAAACCCCCGGAGAGATGGCCTCTCTGATCCTCTCCCACTCCCAGGGAAATGGATGAATTCTTTGTAAGGATGTTTAGTTTCATTGGTTTTCCGGTATTCTAAAGGCGTGTATCCGCTTACATCGGACGCGCCTTGTTTTTTTGTAAAAAAAGATTGTATTTTGTCGGCACAGTAGTAAGATTGAGTTGGACAAAAACGCAGGCGTTGCCTATATGCCGTTTGCTTTCAGTGCCAGAAACGGCATGCTAAAATTGATTCGGACCATTACAATAGAGGTAGACGATGCCAGCGTAAAAAGTGGAGGGTATTCTACATGTCAAACAATTTTGCTGCTCCCGGTTCGCCTTGGGGATCTTTCTCCGGGCCGAACCTGGGGTATGTGATGGAACAGTATGACCTGTTCCAGAACGATCCTGATCAGGTTGATCCTGATTTAGCGGAACTTTTCAGAAGCTTCGGCGCACCGGTGCTGGCGGAAAATGCTTCCGGCACGGCCGAATCCGCAACAGGCGCTTCCCCGGCACAGTTCGGGAAAATCGTTGCGGCGGCACAACTTGCGGATTCCATCCGCCAGAACGGCCATCTTGCAGCAAACATTTTCCCGCTGAAGGACCGGGAATTGGACAATTCACGGATTGTTCCGTCCGCGTACGGGCTTACCGAGGCGGATCTCGTGGCGATGCCGGCAATGATTTTCTTCCATGAGCAGGTACCGGAAGGCGTATCGAACGGCCTTGAGGCCATCAATCATCTGACGCGCATCTACACCGGAAAGGCAGCCTATGAATTCACACAGGTCATCGATCCTGAAGAGCGCAAATGGCTGCGTTCCTACATCGAATCGGGCAAAGTGCGCCCCGGGCTGGATGACAGCCAGCGCCGTGAACTGCTCGACCGTCTGACAAAGGTCGAAGGCTTCGAGAAGTTTATCCACCGCACATTCGTCGGTGCGAAACGCTTCTCCATCGAAGGTCTTGATTCTCTTGTCGTGCTGATCGATGAGCTTGTGCGCAGCGCACATGAGGAGAAGATGAAGGAAGTGCTGATCGGCATGGCACACCGCGGCCGGCTGAACGTCCTTACACATGTTCTCAACAAGCCATATGAAGTGATGCTGGCGCAATTCGCCGGTCTCGATGAAGATCCGTTCATTCCTGATGACGGCTCCCTTGAACTGACGCACGGCTGGTTCGGTGATGTGAAATACCACATGGGCGCCACTTACACGGCTCCTGACGGCCTGAAAGTCAAACTGGCCTACAACCCGTCACACCTGGAAGTCGTCAACCCTGTCATTACCGGCCAGACACGTGCCGCACAGGAAGACACAACCCGTCCGGGCACACCGGAACTGAATGAGCAAGATGCATTTGCCGTACTTGTGCACGGGGATGCTGCTTTCGCAGGCCAGGGCATCAATATGGAGACGATGAACTACAGCCGCACCCGGGGATACAAGACGGGCGGTTCGATCCATGTCATCGCGAACAACCGGATCGGCTTCACGACCGAATACTATGATTCCCGTTCGACCCGCTATGCTTCGGACCCTGCCAAAGGTTATGAGGTGCCGGTCATTCACGTCAATGCGGATGATCCGGAAATGGTTATCGCCATTGCCCGTTTCGCATTCGAATACCGGAACCGGTTCGGCAAGGACATCCTGATTGACCTCGTCGGCTATCGCCGCTACGGCCACAACGAGATGGATGAACCGCTTGTGACCAACCCGATGATGTACCACAGGGTCCACCAGCATCCGACAGTCCGCGAACTGTACGGCAAGGAACTGTCCGAGAAAGGCATCGTCAAGCCTGAAGAGGTCGAAAAGCTCGACGAAGACACCTTCACGCTGTTCCAGGAATCCTATGACAGAGTGAAAGAGACGTCCAAGAAAGAAACAACGGACAACAGCACTCCTGAAGCCATCATGGCCGGCTATCCTGGAGTGGAAACCGGTGTATCCGAAGACCGCCTCCGCAAGATGAACGAAGAACTTCTGAACTTCCCGGAAGACTTCAATGTCTTCAAGAAGCTTTCCCGCATCCTGAAGCGCCGTGAAGAACCGTTCAACGGCAAGGGCAAAATCGACTGGGCACATGCAGAGACACTTGCATTCGGCTCGATTCTGCAGGACGGACACCCGATCCGCCTGACAGGACAGGATTCCCAGCGCGGAACATTCGCACATCGTCATCTTGTTCTCCATGACGAGAAGGATGGCAAGGAACTTGTGCCGCTCCACCATATCAGTGACGCGAATGCATCCTTCGTTGTTTACAACAGCCCGCTGAGCGAAGCATCGATCGTGGCTTACGAGTATGGCTACACGCTTGAGAACAAGAAGGCACTCGTCCTATGGGAAGCCCAGTACGGCGACTTTGCCAACATGGCACAGATGATGTTTGACCAGTTCATCTCTTCGAGCGCCTCCAAGTGGGGCCAGACTTCAGGGCTTGTCATGCTTCTTCCGCACGGTTATGAAGGACAGGGTCCTGAGCACTCCAGTGCTCGCCTTGAGCGTTTCCTCCAGCTTGCCGGAGAAAACAACTGGACAGTCGCCAACCTCTCGAGCGCCGCGAACTACTTCCATATTCTCCGCCGCCAGGCAGAGCATCTCGGTGAAGAAATCAGCCGGCCGCTTGTCATTACGTCGCCGAAGTCCCTTCTCCGCCATCCGCTTGTCGGCGCGGATATCGAGGACCTGACGTCCGGCAAGTTCCAGACGGTCATTGAACAGCCTGGCCTCGGCAATGAGCCGGAGAAGGTTGAGCGCATCGCCTTTGCCAGCGGCAAGATGGCGATCGACCTTGCCGAGCAGGTCAAGGAAGGCGAAGGTTATGAATGGCTCCACATTATCCGTGTCGAGCAGCTGTATCCGTTCCCGTCCGATCGCATTGCAGAGATCATCGCGCGCTTCCCGAACGTGAAGGAATTCGTCTGGGTACAGGAAGAGCCGAAGAATATGGGCTCCTGGTCGTTTGCAGAACCGTTTGTACGGGAACTTGCAGGAGAGAAGCCGGTTCGCTATTGTGGCCGGATCCGCCGCTCGAGCCCGTCGGAAGGCGACGGCAAGTCCCATAAGATCGAACAGGACCGCATCATCAATGAAGCACTGAGCAAATCCTAAGATTTACCTGATCATAAGGAGGAATCCACCGTGGCAGAAATCAAAGTGCCAGAACTTGCAGAATCCATCACGGAAGGTACGGTCGCCCAGTGGCTGAAACAGCCTGGCGACACAGTCGACAAAGGCGAATTCATCGTCGAACTCGAAACTGACAAAGTCAACGTTGAAGTCATCTCCGAAGAAGCGGGCGTTGTCCAGGAACTGCTCGCCGAGGAAGGCGACACAGTTGAAGTCGGACAGGTCATCGCCCTTGTCGGCGAAGGTTCCGGCGCAGCTGCTGCACCGGCAGAGAAGCCTGCAGCGGAAGCGGCTCCGGCTCCTGAAGCCAAAAAAGAAGAGCAGCAGGCAGCTCCTGCTGCATCTGTGGAAGCAAGCGAAGAAGCAGGCGCAGGGGACCGCACGATCGCCAGCCCTGCTGCACGCAAGCTTGCACGAGAAAAAGGCATCGACCTCGCTTCGATCACACCGGTCGACCCGATGGGCCGCGTCCGCGTCCAGGACGTCGAAGCGGCTGCCGCGGCGCCTAAGCAGGCGCCTCAGCAACAGGCTGCCAAGCCTGCGGCACCGGCTGTGTCTTCGGACGAAGAATCGGGCCGCGTAACTCGCGAGAAAATGTCGCGCCGTCGCCAGACCATCGCGAAGCGTCTTCTGGAAGTCCGCCAGAACACGGCGATGCTTACTACCTTCAACGAAATCGACATGACCAACGTCATGGAACTGCGCAAGCGCAAAAAAGACGAGTTCGAGAAGAAGTTCGGCGCACGCCTCGGCTTCATGTCGTTCTTCACGAAAGCGGTCGTTGCTGCCCTTAAGCAATACCCGTATGTGAACTCCGAGCTCGACGGCACAGACCTCCTGCTCAAGAACTACTATGACGTGGGCATCGCGGTTTCCACCGAAGAAGGCCTCGTCGTACCGGTCGTGCGTGATGCAGACCGCAAGAACTTTGCCGAGATCGAAAAAGATATCGCGGATCTTGCGACAAAGGCACGCGACAAGAAACTTGCCCTGTCGGACCTTTCCGGCGGCTCGTTCACGATCACAAACGGCGGCGTCTTCGGATCGCTCTTCTCCACGCCAATCCTTAATGGCACACAGGTCGGGATTCTTGGTATGCACACCATCCAGAAGCGCCCTGTGGCTGTCGGCGACAACGTGGAAATCCGCCCGATGATGTATGTCGCGCTCTCGTATGACCACCGTGTCATCGACGGCAAAGACTCCGTCGGTTTCCTCAAGACCGTCAAGGAAATGATCGAGAACCCGGAAGACCTTCTCCTCGGTTCCTGATTGGATCATGATAAAAACGCCTCTTTTTGAGGCGTTTCAGGCTGCAGACAAAGTGAGTGTGACTCCTTTGTCTGCAGTTTTTTCTTTTCAAGGTCATCCTCTAGATTTCCTTTGCGGGTTCCCGCTTCAATTCGCCATACGGCATATTGTGGCAACCAATAATTGTTCCTACAAAATTGAGTTATTAAAATGAAAAACGGTGAGTTCTTCTTTTCAAAGGTTCGTACTCGAACAGTGAGTCCTTTATTCCGTCCGTCAACTTCTTGATTTCGCATAGCCATTAGCTGTTGCGATTTCGGCATTTGCCTTTTCAGTTTCGTCATTCGGCATTCTGATTTCGTCATTCCACCGGATCATCTCGTCATTGGAGAGCTAGGGTAGGGCGAATGACGAGAATGTGGGCTTGAATGCAGAAACCGGAGCCGTGATTGACGAAACTTCTCACTCGAAAGACGAAACCGCGACACCCATAAACATGAGTTCCATTACTTTTCCTGATCCACTCCTCCTGCATCATTGAAAACAGGTCCCTATTTTGTCTATAATGGAACCATGATAAGGAGGCGGCAGCCGATGGATTTTAAGCAGTGGAAAGACGCGCCGGCGATCCGCACAGTGACGTGCAAGCATACGGACGCGGAAAAGTATCTGGTGTCGAATGTTCTGACACCGGGCAAGGAATACGAAGTGAAAAACGAGACCGATGAATTTATCTTTGTCACGGACAACACGGGCAAAGTCGGCGGTTTCTATAAAACGTATTTTGAATGATCCGGAGCCCCGGCGGGAAAACCGCCGGGCCTTTTGTTGAGGGAGGACTGTTTATGCTCGCAATCATCGAAGAAGAGCGAAAAGAACGGAATGGCAGGGCATATCCCGCTGACGAGGCGACACTGATCGGGCAGGGGGGCTATGTGGCTCCGGATGCATATCTGTGGGAGGATGTGCTCACAGCGGTGGTCATCCGGCGCCCCGTGCTGCTGAAAGGCCCTTCAGGTTCCGGTAAGACGAAACTTGCGGAGTCTGTGTCGGCTTTTTTCAGCCAGCCGATGCATCAGGTCAACTGTTCCGTGGACCTCGATGCCGAATCGCTGATCGGGTTCAAGACAATCATCCGGCAGGACGGGGATACGGTGATCGACTTTGTCGACGGGCCGGTTGTGACGGCGATGAAGGAGGGACATATCCTTTATATTGACGAGATTAATATGGCGAAGCCCGAGACCCTGCCAATCCTGCACAGCGTGCTCGACTACCGCAGGATGCTGACGAACCCGTTCACCGGTGAAGTCATTCATGCCCATCCCGACTTCACTGTCATCGCCGCGATCAACGAGGGCTATGTCGGGACGGTTCCGATGAACGAAGCGCTGAAAAACCGGTTTATCGCTTTCCAGGTGCCTTATCTCGGACAAGAACAATCCAAGGCGCTGCTGGAGAGGGAATTCCCTGATGCCCCCCGGACACTGATCACGACGATGCTGAACATCTCGGAGGATCTGAAAGATCAGGCGAAAAACGGGCTTCTGGCCGATGAAGCCGCATCAATCAGGAGCCTGATCGATGCCGCCGAATTGGCACTTCATATGGGGCCTGAACGTGCTGTGCGCTATGCCATCGCAGAGAAACTCGAAGACCCGGGAGAGCGGCAGCTTGTCATGGATCTGGCCGCCACGTGGATCCGGTGATGCGTGATGACATCGATTAACCGGTTTATCGACTTTAACGACGAACTGATTGACGCCGGGGAGAGGCTCAGGCTGGAGCGCCTTGCACGCGCGCTCACCGGCATGGCTGAACTCGGCGTGACCGAAAGGCAGCACATTGAGTTCCATCCCGCATCCAATGAACTGGCCATGAGTGTTTTTTGGCGGCACAGGGATCCGGGAGTGACTGAACAGGGACGGCTTTCCGACCTTTATCTGCTGGCGGCGGGCTTCTGGTCCCGATTTGACCTTGCTGCCTGGCGGGAATATCGTTCCGAAACTGAAGATCATCCGCTCCGTGAATTTCTCCGTTCGGCTGTCCTGCTGTTCGAAGAGCTCCGCATTACAGACGCCGTGATTGCCGAACGGCCCGGCACGGATGCCGCTTTTGCACTCAGGAGGCGGCTGTACGGTGAGTTTCATACGGGCCAGCAGCCGGTCAATCTCCGCAGGGGATTCCGGGCGGATGCACTGTTTAATCACTTATATGCGGTGATTCACGGAATCCCGGACCGGTATGATGCATCCGAAGGGGAGCTGTCGGAGCTTGTTGATCCGGTACTCTTTGGCGTGTTCGACGCCCGCTCGACGGCTGACTCGGTCGGTTTGGCAGAGAGATTGGCCCCGCTGCTATACGGCCGGCTGGAAGAAGATCTCCGCCATTCTTATTATGCGGTAGGAGACGGACTCACCGGCCCGAAACCCGACTTCCATTATCACCGGGGAACAAAGGATCGCGAAAAAGGGGAGGCGGGCGAGAAGGAGTCGGTCGGGGAATTGTTTTCGACCTGGCACGCCGCGAACCGGTCCGAGAAAGGCATGCATCTGAACTACGAACTTGAACACGGGCGGATCGGGGAAGGTGACGGCACGGGCGCGAGAGAAGGCCGTGAAGGGACAGAGGCCACTTCGACGGGACGCGGGCAGTCGTCCGCCGACGAACGCACAGGGATTGCGCACGAGGCGGGCAGCGAAGCGACAGCCCCTGAGGCGGGCACCTGGACGAATGCCGAAGGATTTGGCTCAGCAAATGAATCGGTGGTTTTCAGGGAACTGCTTGCAGAGGCGGACAACAGCTCCGAAGCCCGTGATCGTATCCTGAGATGGCGTGAGGAATCAGCCCCGCATGTACGGGCGATCGTCAAGGAGATGCAGAAGCGGATCGAGAGAAAAAGAGAAGAGAGGAGGGAAGGGCTGCCGAAGGGGCGATTGTCCAAAAATCCGGTGTCTGTCCTGCTTCATGAGCGTCCCCGTCCGTTTTACCGGAAGCAGAGCCCGTCCAAGCGGCTGGATGCCGTGTTCGGCCTTTTGGTGGACGGATCGGGGTCGATGGCGGATAAACTGGATCAAACGAAAAAAGCAGTCCTCCTGTTTCATGACATTCTGCGATCTCTGGAAACGGCCCATGGCATTGCGGTCTACCAGGAAGACTCGGCAGCCGCGACCAAAACACGGCAGCCGAATACCTTCCAGTGGCTCCACCGGTTCCGGGATGACGGAAAGGACAACGGGGAAAGGATCCTGTCTCTTGAAGCCGGGGATGACAACCGGGACGGTTTTGCCGTCCGCTGGATGACCTCCAGGCTGCTTCAGCGATCCGAGGCCCACCGGTTCCTTCTCGTGTTCTCGGACGGGGAACCATCGGCATTCGGGTACGGACAGAACGGAATCGTCGATACGGCAGAAGCCGTCAGGGAAGCGGAAAAGCAGGGGATCACGGTCATTCATCTGTTTCTTTCATCGGCACCGGCAACCGCGCGCCAGCAGGAACTGTTCAGGATGATGTTCGGCAGCCGGTCGGTGTCGGCGGATTCGATCGACCGTTTTTCCGAAGAGACGCTCCGGATCCTCCGCAAACTGCTCGTTCTCGCATCAGGGAATATGTAGAATTGCAGCAAAAAAACCGTCCTCATTGAGGACGGTTTTCCGCTTTTTCCGCGACAGCGATCAAGCGCTGCTTGAGTTCTTCTTCCATGCGGGCAATCTCGATTTCCGCGGCCTTCCGCTTTGCGCGTCCGTCCGCCTGGATTGCCAGTGTTTCCTCGATAGTGGAGATCAGGTTTTCCTGGGTTTTCTTGAGTGTGTCCACTTCCACAAGCCCGCGCTCGTTCTCCTTGGCTGTTTCGATGCTGTTCATCTTGAGCATTTCGGAGTTGCGGAGAAGGAGCTCGTTTGTCGTCTCGGTGACCGCACGCTGGGACTCGACCGCTTTGCGCTGGCGATTGAGGGTCAGTGCGATGGCGATCTGGTTTTTCCAGAGGGGAATCGAGGTCATGATCGACGACTGGATCTTTTCGGCCAGCGTCTGGTTTGTCTGCTGGATCATGCGGATCTGCGGTGCGCTCTGGATGGTGATCTGGCGTGACAGCTGCAGGTCATAGATCCGCTTTTCAAGCCGGTCGACAAACTGTGCCATATCGTTGACTTCCTGGAAGGCCATCTGGTCGTTGGACTCTTCAGCTTTTTTTCTCATCGCCGGAATGATTTCATTGACGATTTCGTCCCGTTTAAGTTCGGCTGCCGCGATATAGACGTTCAGCGCCTGGAAGTAGGCCTTGTTCTGATCGTATAGCTGGTCGAGCATCTGGACGTCCTCGATGAGGCCGCGCTTGGCATGCTCCAGCTGGACGCCGATCCGGTCAATCTGGGTGCTCAGCTTCTGGTATTTCGTCATGAGTTCCTGAACGGATTTTTGTACCCGTCCGAACCATTTCCGAATGCCGGTCTTTTTCTCGACCGATAAATCTTCCGGATCGATCTCGTTCAGCTTGCCCATCAGATCTTTGAGGACATCGCCGACAGGCCCGATATCCTTGGCCTGTACATGGTCGAGCATCTTATGGGAGAACGTCGACAGCTGATTTTGCGCGTTCGCCCCGTAAGTGATGATCGCCTCGTAGTTGCCCGCAGGTATCTGTTTGGCCAGATCCCGTGCCTTTTGCTGCTCCTCCTCACTGAGGCGCTCCATCAGCTTGACGCCCGGCTTTGCGGGCGCCTGATTGGCCATCTCATCAGGCAGGAGTGAGGTTTGGGGCTTCAGGTCGAACGGATTATCGAGTAGGTCGTCCATCGTCAGATCTGCCGTTTCACGGGCCGGTTTGTTTTCTGTCATCAGTGTCGTCTCCTTTCAGCTGCGCTTGCTCGGGCTCTTTCAGTTGTTTCCGCTCCTGCAGTTCAAGCTGCCTTTTTTCCTTACCCGTCAGGACCTCCGCATAGTCCAGTTCGAACCTCAATGTCTCCAGGTCGGTGGCAAGCGCCCGCTTTACGTCTTTGCGGATTTCCACATTCAGGTCTTTCAAGGTTTCGCGTGTGTCTTCAAGTGCCTGTTTCATCTCATCGTCCTTGGTCGGCTGGTTTGCCAAAAGTGCATACTTGGAAGACAGCTCGACCGCAGAATCGAGGTGTGCGTAAAAGAACTTCTCGACATTATAGAACTTGCGCGGGTTCTGCTGGACAATCCCGATGATGCGCTTTGACAGCTTGTTCAGGTCGTTCAGCTGGCGGAATGCCTGTACGGAACGGATACTGCCGTAATGGGTATTCAGCTGGCGGAGCTTGGCCTTCGCCTGTCCCAGCTGGTGGACGATATGTTTATATTCGGATCGGGTCATGCCGAGTTTTTTCACCGTTGAGCCGGTCTGTACCTGCCTGATCGTGAAATCGCCTGCAAGGTAGATCGCGATGAGCAGGCCGGTGGCTGGGACGAATCCCATGCCGGCACCCAACAGGAAATAGAGCCAGGATCCGAAGCTGACCGGCAGCATAATCGCATGCCGCGTCAAAAATTGCTGGAATGTATTCATCTGGCCGGACCTCCTAAAGGAATCTTACTATTTTTACGTCCGGATCGGCCGGAAAGTTTCATTTTGTTTCCGGCGCGGCCTGTCTCCATTATATCGCATACCCGTTCGCGAAACATCCGAATCGCCTGCCTGTGAGCGTAACACGTGGAGAATAAGCGCTCATTTGCTACAATGGGTCTGACGTCAGCATCACATTGAAAAAGAAGGTTGATCAGTATGTATGAAATCATCTATATGAGAGCAGACTATGAGCCATGGTGGCAATTTGAAGGCTGGGAAGAGCATATTCAGGAACGGAAGGTTTTTGACTGCGAGAAATCCGCGGAGGCGGGCCTGTCCGAACTGATTTCCCGGTTCCGGCAGGAGTGTGAGCACGAAGCTGAGAAAGACGGAAAATTCTGGGCGTTCTGGAACGTGAAAGAAGTGTGCTACTGCGAAGACTGCGCCGAGGATCTGCAGCTGTTTCACGGTCTCATCGTCATGAAAGACGGGAAGCCGCATCCGTTTTCAAAAAAATAAAAAATATTCGGACCCTTATCGTTGACACGCTTCCTTAAGATGGTATAATGGCATTAATTGAACACGAGGACTGGAAACACGGATTCACCTATTATAAAAAGTGATCGGGTTCAGGTCGGTACTTTTTATAATATGTGAATTTTTTTGTTCCTCCAAAAAAGTTCCATATTAAAATTATTTCTTTTAAGTTGGGGGTAAAATCAACATGAAACAAGGTACAGTGAAATGGTTCAACGCGGAAAAGGGATTCGGCTTCATCGAAGTCGAAGGCGAGGACGACGTATTCGTACACTTCTCCGCCATCCAGGGCGAAGGCTTCAAGACGCTTGACGAAGGCCAGCAAGTTGAGTTCGAAGTTGTCGAAGGCAACCGCGGACCACAGGCTGCAAACGTCGTCAAGCTCTGATCGGCGGGTTCATACGGGAGGCTTCCGGATTTTCCGGAAGCCTCTTTTTCATGTCCGCAGCCGGGACGGCCGGCCGTTTTTCTTGAACGTACGTTTCATTTCCCGGTAACTTTGGTATAGGACGGGGAAGGGACGTGATCGAATGGATTCCGAACTGAAGCGTCCGCTGCCTTCGGGAAAAGAGCAGCAGGACTTTTATGAACGGCTCAGGGGCAGGGTGGCTTCATGGCTCGGGGACAAGCCCGGGAAGCG
Source organism: Bhargavaea cecembensis DSE10 (assembly GCF_000348905.1). Lineage (GTDB taxonomy): Bacteria > Bacillota > Bacilli > Bacillales_A > Planococcaceae > Bhargavaea > Bhargavaea cecembensis. Next base: position 94,335 of record NZ_AOFT01000005.1, on the reverse strand, counting down.
GGGGCGGTTTGCCGACATCATCCTGTTTGCGCCGGATTTGTTCCATCTTATGATGAAGTCGATGACCGACAGCCGGATCGACGGGAAAAGCAAGCTGCTGGTCGCCAGCGGGATCCTTTACTTTATCTCTCCGGTCGATTTCCTGCCTGAAGGCATCCTCGGGCCGGGCGGATTCCTCGATGATGTGGCGGTTGCCGCATTCATCATCAATACACTTGTCGGCGCGGCGGGAGAAGATGTACTGGAAGAGCACTGGACGGGCAACGTAAAGCTTCTCCGCACGCTTGAGCGCATCAGCGCAAAAGGCGGCAAAGTGGTGCGGAAGCTTCCTGCCGGTACGCTGGCGCGCAGGTTTATCCGGAAGCGCTGAAGCGCCGGGACGAAAAAAGGAGACGGCATCTGCCGTCTCCTTTGTAATGGGGTCAGTTTGCGACGCCCTGTGCGTCACGCCATTCGAGATATTCATCATAAGTGAGCTGTTTGTCGAGGATCGAGCCATCATCCTTGATTTCAATGACCCGGTTCGCGATCGTCTGGATGAACTGGTGGTCATGCGATGTAAAGATCATCGCGCCCTTGAAGGCGATCAGGCCGTTGTTGAGCGCCTGGATCGATTCAAGGTCGAGGTGGTTCGTCGGCTCGTCCAGGAGAAGGACGTTTGCATTCGTCAGCATCATCTTCGACAGCATGCAGCGGACCTTTTCTCCCCCGGAGAGGACGGACGGCTTTTTCTTCACTTCTTCACCCGAGAACAGCATTCTTCCGAGGAATCCGCGGAGGAACGTCTCCGTCTGGTCCTCAGGGGAGTACTGGCGGAGCCAGTCGACCAGCGTCGGCTGGTTTGTGCCTTCAAAGAACTCGCTGTTGTCCTGAGGGAAGTACGCCTGGGAAGTTGTTACGCCCCATTTGTAAGAGCCGGCGTCCGGCTCGCGTTCACCGGCGAGTACATCGAGAAGCGCGGATTTGGCAAGCGGGTTGCCGAGAAGGATGATTTTGTCATCCTTGTTCATCGTGAAGTTGATGTCCTTCACATAGGTCTGGCCTTCTTCCGTGATCGTGAGGTCTTTTATCTGAAGGACGTCATTGCCGATCTCCCGGCCGATCTGGAAGTTGACATACGGATACCGGCGCGACGACGGTTTGATGTCATCCAGCTCGATTTTCTCGAGCATCTTTTTCCTGGAAGTGGCCTGCTTGGATTTCGAGGCGTTCGCACTGAACCGGGCGATGAATGCCTGGAGTTCCTTGACCTTTTCTTCCTTTTTCTTGTTTTGCTCAGACGCCATCCTGGCTGCCAGCTGGCTGGATTCGTACCAGAAGTCGTAGTTGCCGACATAAACCTGGATCTTGCTGAAGTCGAGGTCCGCAATGTGCGTACAAACCTTGTTCAGGAAGTGGCGGTCGTGGGAAACGACGATGACGGTGTTCTCGAAGTTGATGAGGAACTCTTCGAGCCACTGGATCGCCTTCAGGTCAAGGTGGTTGGTCGGCTCGTCAAGCAGCAGGACATCGGGCTTGCCGAAGAGGGCCTGTGCAAGAAGGACCTTGACTTTGTCGGAACCGCTCAGTTCCTTCATCTTGACGTGGTGCATCGATTCCGGAATGCCGAGGCCCTGCAGGAGGATCGAAGCGTCTGTTTCCGCTTCCCAGCCGTTCATTTCGGCGAACTCGCCCTCCAGCTCTGCGGCACGCATGCCGTCCTCGTCGGAGAAGTCTTCCTTCATATAGATGGCATTCTTCTCCGTCATCACTTCAAACAGGCGCTTGTGGCCCATGATGACCGTCTCGAGCACTTCGTTTTCCTCGTACTGGAAGTGGTCCTGCTTCAGGACGGCGAGCCGCTCATCCGGCCCCATTGATACGTTGCCTGACTGAGGTTCCAGCTCTCCGGATAGAATCTTGAGGAACGTGGATTTGCCGGCGCCGTTCGCGCCGATCAGTCCGTAGCAGTTCCCCGGGGTGAATTTTATATTGACGTCTTCGAACAGCTTGCGGTCGCCGAAGCGAAGACTGACGTTGCTGACCTGGATCATGCATTCTCCTCCTTGTTCACAATGCTCCGATTATACCATAAAGACGTGCCGAACTGTAACCGGAGGCATGGCGAAGAACCGGCTTGCCCTACGAGGCGCCGAGCCGGTTGCTCCGGCGGTTCAGATAATGCTCCAGTGTGCCGAGCTCTTCATTGATGAGCTCCTCCATCCGGTTATAGTCGCTGCGCTCCGGCAGGCGTGTGAATTCGCCGCCGCTGCAGGAAAAAAGAAAATAGAACTCACCGATGCGCCTGAACAAAAATACAGTCTCCGGAAAGTCATCAAAAACGGCTTTGATCTGATATTTGCGGGCATATGCCCACTGTACGATTTTCATATTCATCACCTACATTCCCAATATTAACCGGTGATGTTTAGGAACGCAAGTTCGGGTATCTCCAATGTAAGAACAGGGATGGAAGACGGATATAATTGTGGAAACAGGAAAGCGGAAAATGAGAAAAAGCATCCGCCGGTGCGGATGCTTACTGTCCCCAATGGGTACTGATGAATTCGTCCCGGCCTGATTTGGCACGGTCCTGTTCATAATGCTCGCGTTCTTTGAGATAATAGTCCTGATGATAGTCTTCGGCCGGGTAGAAAGTCGAGGCCGGAAGGATCTCCGTAACGATCGGCTTGTCGAAACGCCCGCTTTTCCCGAGGGCTTCCCGTGAACGCAGGGCAGCCTCGCGCTGTTCTTCCGTCGTATAGAAGATGGCCGTCCGGTAGGAATCCCCGCGATCGTGGAACTGCCCGCCGTCATCGGTCGGATCGATCTGCTGCCAGTAGACATTCAGCAGCTCCTCATAAGGGAATACAGCCGGATCGAACTCAATTTCGACGGCCTCGTAATGGCCCGTGTCGCCGCGCTTGACGTCTTCATAGGTGGGGTCCTCAAGCGTTCCTCCCGTATAGCCGGATATGAGATCCGATACGCCGTCCCATTCCTTGAACGGCTTGACCATGCACCAGAAGCATCCGCCGGCGAAGATCGCCTTTTCAGTCTTTTGTCCTGCCATTGCAGCACCTTCTCTTCTATGATTTTACCCGGACTGTATTGTAGCACCCGTCCATGCAGGCGGCAAGGTGCAACCCCCGGAAGGGAAGCGGCGTCCTATTCACGAATAAGAGTTTGGAGGAATTATGATGGAAACACCGCGCACAAGGAGTGGCAGGAAGCGGCGCCGGAGGCTGCGTCCGTTCCGGACGCTGTTTGCACTGCTGGTCGTCCTGGCGATTGCCGTCGGCCTGTACTCCGTATGGCAATATAACCAGGGACGCGATCTCGCGACCGGCGATAAGCCGGATTCAGGGCCATTCAGCGGCGACCCGATTGATCCGCAGTACCCGTATATCGAAAATTACCTGCTTCTCGGGATTGATGATGCAGAATCGGGCAAGTCCCGCTCCGATACAATGATCCTGGCTTCACTCGATAAGGAAAACAACCAAGTCAAGCTCGTTTCGTTCATGAGGGACATTTATGCCGATATTCCGGGCTATCAGTCCTACAAACTGAACACGGCCTACTACCTCGGCGGTGTGCAGCTTGCGAAGGATACCATTTCCGGCATGTTTGGCGTTCCGATCCACCATTACGCCGTGACGGACTTCGACAACTTCGAGAAGCTGATCGATATTGCCGCTCCCGACGGTGTCCGGATTGATGTGGAAAAGCCGATGTCCGAGAAGATCGGCGTAACCCTGACGCAGGGCACACATGATCTGAACGGCAAGGAACTGCTCGGCTATGCGCGCTTTAGGGCGGACAGCGAAGGGGACTTCGGGCGTGTGGAACGGCAGCAGAAAGTGATTGCTGCCCTGAAGGATGAAGTTCTTTCGCCGGCCACGCTGCCGCGCCTGCCCAAACTCGCAGGTGCCGCGACGGGTTACGTTGAAACTGATGTCGGCGGCATGGACGGGCTCCGCAAGGTGCTGAAGGCGGCAGTGTCGGGAGGAATGGAGATCGACCGCATGACCATTCCGGTGGAAGGGACATACAGTTTCGGCTCCTATTCGCATGCCGGATCGGTGATCGAACTGGATGTGTCCGCCAATCGGGAAGCAATCAGCGAATTCCTCGGAACACCCGAGGCCATGAAAGGCGCATCCGCGCGGCTTATGCCATAAACAGAGAGAAGGGGGAGGCCGATGGAAAGAGAAAAGGGGAACCCCGGGCAAAGCCGGGTGATCCGTTTTCTGGGGGGACGCACGACACTGTTCGTCCTGGGGATCATCCTATTGGCCGGGCTGATTATCCTGGTGTTCAACCAGATCCAATTTGTATTCACGCCTGTGAAAGTGCTTGTCCAGAATGTCGTGCTGCCTGTTGTGCTGGCAGCTGTATTGTTTTATCTGCTCCGGCCGGTCCTCCGGCTTCTTGAGCGGTCGAGAATCCCCCGTGTATGGGGGATTCTCATTATTTACATCGGCGGGATCGGGCTTATCTCGCTCGCCGTATTCCTGATTTATCCGTTCCTGAAAACGCAGGTCATCAACCTGGTCCAGGAGTTCCCGGAATACTTCAGACAGCTGATTCTGAACATCGACGCTTATCTGAGCACCTCACTGTTTGCTTCGTACTATAATCAGCTTGATGTAAACCTGAACCTGCTGATCGATTCGGTATTCGAAGACATCGCCGGATTTTTCCGGGACACGGCAGGCGGTATCGCTTCCGGCGTGACGAATTTTATCTCGACACTGACCGGGATTGTCATCTCGATTGTCACCGTTCCGTTCATCCTGTTTTATCTCCTGAAGGACGGGGACCGGCTTCCAGATTATATTTTGAAGCTCATGCCCCCGCGCATGAGACGTGATGCCAAGGAAATCTTGCATGATGCCGACCAGCAGCTCAGCAACTATATTCAGGGACAGCTGATCGTCTCGTTCTGCATCGGCCTGCTGATTTATATCGGGTTCGTGATCATCGGCATGGAATATGCACTCGCGCTCGGCGCACTGGCCGCGGTGACAAGTGTCGTCCCGTACCTCGGCCCTGTGATTGCCATCACGCCGGCCCTGATCATTGCGCTTGTCACGTCACCGTTCATGATCCTGAAGCTCGCTGCGGTCTGGACAATCGTCCAGCTGGTGGAAGGGAAGTTTATCTCTCCCCAGGTTATGGGTAAAACACTGCATATTCATCCGATTACCATCATTTTTGTCCTTCTGACCGCCGGTTCGCTGTTCGGGGTCCCGGGAGTCATCCTGGGGATACCGGGTTATGCACTTTTGAAGGTCATTGTGTCTCATCTGTTCAAACTGTTCAAAAAGCGATACGATGAACATGAATACAATCCGAAAATGAGATACGAAACGGACAGCAGAAGGATTATCGAAAAAACGGGGAGAGAGTGACATGCTGAAATCATTCCTATCCAAAATCGGCATCGGGGGACTTGAAGTCGACACAGTCGTCGACAACCAGGTGCTGGAAGAAGGGGAGACACTGAACGGAACCGTCTATATTGACGGCGGCGAAGCGGATCAGATCATTGACCATATCACGCTGGAAGTATTGGTCCGCATTCATCGTGAAGATGCGATGAGCGATTTTGAGGATGTGGACCGGACGATCACCAAGCACTCCCTCGAGCTGATCGGTGATTCCAAATCGAAGGAGACCCGCATGATTCCTTTTGAAATCGTGCCGGATGACCGCTGGCTGGTCAATAAGGACAGCGAGAAGCTGTTGCTGAAGACGACCGTCCATGTAGAAAATGGAGTCGACGCCTATGATGAAGACGAAATCCAATACGCCTGAAACTTTTGCGGAACGCGCATCCAATCGGATGCACGTTCCGTTTTTTGAATGTACAATCAATTCAAAGGGGAGGGGGATCAGGCATGGAACAGCTGCTGGCGACATTCCATTCACTGAACGGGGAACTGAACAAGATCCACAAGGAGGCCTGTACGGACGTTTCCATTCAGCAAAGCACCATCATGCATGAGATCCAGTCGAGAAATGAACCGTCGATGCAGGAGACGGCCAGGGGGCTCGGCATGGACATCACGACATTCTCCCGGCAGGTCCAGACGCTCGTGAATGGCGGATATGTCAAACGGAGACCATATCCCGGAGACCGCAGGATTCAGATTCTTTCGCTGACCGACAAAGGCAGCAAAAAGGTGAAACAGATTGATGACGAAATACAGAAACAGATGAATGAGGCCCTTGCATCAATGGGTGAATTTGAACAAGAAATCATTGTCCGTTCACTAAGTCAATTGCAGCGGATTCTTGGCGGGAATGAGGAATGATTCCTGCCTGACCAATAGATGCAAAATGCAAGTTCGATTATTGCAATCAGAAAGTAATGGATTAAATCCCTTGATAAGCCTATAAAGCACTCGTTTAATTGTAAAATGCAAGCATAACATTTGCAGAATTTGATACTTTTAATTTCATTTTGCAATCAAGTTACAAACAACGATGGACCGGTCTGTGGATACATTACTTTTAATGTGCATCTATTATACGGCAGATTATACGGAACAGAAGTTGACGGAGCAATGATACACATCATGTAACACAGTCGGTCTGGGTTCAGCGGGTCGCGAAATCATTAAAAACAACACGGCAAAGATTCGTGGTGTTCGGGTCGCTGAATCTTAAGCTGACCAGTCGCAAAAGGCTTATGTACAATCGGCTCGGCTGCATACCTTAATAAAAGGCGCAGCCAAAATGAACTGGGCAAGAATTACGTCCAAGCGGATCACTTCATGAAACCGGAAACATGACGTGAGCCGTGAACGATGCAATATTGAAATCCTGCAAGGTAGAATTTGAGTCCAATGTATATGGAGTCCTGTCAAATTGATTCAGCTAAAGCTGGATGTCCAAGCAAGCTGGCGGGTTGATGAATATTCATTGCGACCAACAAAAGAGACGAGGTCAGCAGAATCATTCTTTATCATTTATGTTTTTGGCATGGTTATGGCTGGACGTATAGAATGGGAGAGACGGATCCTGGCCGTAAGTGGCTTCTCTTATTTTTAGTTTACATAATTTCTATTTTCGGAAGTTACGTTTCATTAAGTAGTATACTCAAGACAGTGAGACAAAACGGAAATTCAGGCCCGAATCAGCACTTGGCTACTTGGCTGATTTACGTATGTTCTTTATATATCGGATCTGAATTGTATCTGGCGATCGATTTCTGGTCTCCGCATCCAGGCACACTGTCTGGCGCTTCATCCTCAAACACTTTGTGAGACGGACGCCTCATTTCGTATTGAGACGCATTCTTTGTGCCGAAGCTTTTCTTTTCTTGCTGCGGGCGCAAAATTCACATTCCATCAGCTTACCGTCCGGATGCTTCATTTATCCGGTTTTTCCAGCTGCTTTTCGTCTCATGACTTACCTTCTTTGATCTTTTTGCAAAGATTTGTGCAAAACCCTTTGCATTCTTTGTTTCTTCATGTTAACGTAGTACACAAGATTCGAAATAACAAAATTTAATATCAATGGATGAGGAGCAAAGCTCATAAGTACCCCGCTGCAACGGCTGCAGACCGGTAGCGGGTGGAAAGGGTGTTTTGCCGAAACGGGATCCGGTTCTCAGGCTGTTTCCCGTTGGACTGCATATGAACAATATGCAGGCTGTCATTATTCTCGTAATAATGGAGTGCTTCCACTTGTGACCTCACGGTCGTGCATCGTCGACAATCACAAGCCGGAAACCTACCGTTTCCGGCTTTTATTTATGCCGATGCATGGGACATTTCATCCATTGTCCGGGCGTTTGTGCCGGAAACCGGGAGACCGGAATACATTATGGATAGAAAGAGGGATTTTACATGACACATCTATTTACAGGCGTAGCCGCAGCAGTTACCACCCCATTCACAAACGAGGAAGTCGATTACAACAGCTTCCGCCGCCATCTGGAGTTCCTGATCGAAAACAACATCCAGGCGCTTGTCATCAACGGCACGACAGGAGAAGGCTCGACGCTCACTGCGGAAGAAAGCAGCCGCCTTCTTGAAATTGCGGTTGAAACGGCAGCAGGCCGTGTACCGGTCATCGCGGGTACGGGTTCAAACTCCACTGCCGAGTCGATCCGTGCTTCCCGTGAAGCCAAGGAGATCGGCGCTGACGGCCTCATGCTGATCACCCCTTACTACAACAAGACGAGCCAGCGCGGCCTGATCCGCCACTTCGAGGCGATCGTGAATGCTGCGGAGCTCCCTGCCCTCCTCTATAATGTCCCTTCCCGCACAGGTATGACGATCACGCCTGAAACGGTGCTGGAACTGAGCCGCCACCCTTACATTGTCGGCCTGAAAGATGCCACCGGTGACCTCAACTACATGTCCCAGGTGCGCCTCGTGACGGATCCGTCGTTCGCGCTCTACAGCGGAAACGACGATACGGCGCTTCCGTTCACTTCCCTTGGCGGCCAGGGAGTCATCTCGGTCGTGGCAAACGTGGTGCCTGCCCAGTTCCAGGAAATGTACGAACAGACATTCACCAATCTGACGCGGGCACAGGAACTTCACTACCGCCTGACCCCGCTGATCAGCGCACTGTCGGTTGATGTGAACCCGATTCCGATCAAGGTGCTCACATCGCACCTCGGCTTCGGCGACTATGAAGTGCGACTTCCCCTCATGCCGCTGGAAGAGGAGGAGCAAAGCCGCCTGATCCGGCAGTTTGAATCAATGATGATGGAGGTTTGACATGAGATTGCTGCTTTGCGGGTACGGCGCGTCGAGCAAACGCGTCGCTGCCCTTGCCAAGGAACGGGGACATGAAATTGTGGGTGTGCTGCTTTTGCGCGGCCAGTCGGCTGACGGCTATCCGGTTTACCGGCCGGATGAACGCCTTCCGGAAGCCGATGCCGTCATCGACTTCTCGCATCCTGTCCTCACGAAAGCCCTGCTTGCCGCAGACACCGGCCTACCGCTGGTGATCGCGACCACAGGCGAAAAGGAAGTCCTGATCGAGCAGATGAAGGAAAAGGCGGACCGCCAGCCGATTTTCTTCAGCGCGAACATGAGCTACGGGGTGCATATCCTGACGGAGATCGTCCGGTATGCCACTTCCCTCCTCCCTGCCTTCGATATTGAAATGACCGAACGCCACCACCGCAAGAAGGTGGATGCGCCGAGCGGTACGCTCATCAAGCTGTATGACGCCATCGCATCGGCAAGGCCCGACGTCCATCCCGTGCACGACCGTTCCCGGACGGAAGGCGCACGGACGGACGGGGAGATCGGTATCCACTCGGTTCGCGGCGGCACGATCACCGGTGAACATGAAGTGCTGTTTGCCGGCCACGATGAAACGATCACGATTGCACACCATGCCCAGTCCAAGGACATCTTCGCATCCGGCGCCCTTGATGTCGCAGAGCGCCTGATCCATAAGGAAAATGGCTATTATACTTACGATAACCTTGGAATCTGAGATTCCTGAGAAAAGTGAAAGCGGAGGGCGCTGCCCCCCGCTTTTTTGATGGTTATTTTTTCGATTTCGTCATTCCGGATGATGATTTAATCATATACCATTCGGTTTCGTCATTGGCGGATCCGACTGGTGCGAATGCCGAGATTGCGGCAGTAAATGTTGAAACCGGAGCCGTGTATGACGAAATTACCAGCATGAATGACGAAACCGGCGACACACTGCTACAACAAACATAAACTCCCCCTGCCTGCAGCCCGGATGGCCTGCGGTCAGGGGGAGTTTTCATTTATGCCTGTTCATTTTCTTTGGCTCCCATATCAACGGCAAGATAGACCGAAGTGACATAGCCGTCTTCTTTCTGGTCGACGGCGAAGCTGCCGTTTGAATAGCGGTCGGCCATCCGGTAAGAATGCGGCAGGACGGCGACTTCCGCGTCCTTGTCCGTCCGCAGGATGACGGTGTCTTCTTTGCCGGCGAGGGCGACGCCCACTAGCCGGTGCGGATTGGATTTCAGCTCTTTCAGCGATACGAGTCCACGCTTTGCCCGCGAACCGAGTTCATATTCATTGACCGGCATCCGTTTTACCGCACCTCTGTGCGTCGCGAGGATCAGCGAGCGATCGTCTTCCGGCGAACGGAGAACCGAGGACACGACATAATCCCCATCTTTCAGATTGATGCCCTTGACGCCCGCCGTACGGACGCCTGTCGGGGCGACTTCCTCCAACGGGAACCGGAGCCCGTAGGCAAGATGTGTAAAGAGCAGCACTTCATCAGTCGCCTTTGCAAGATGCACTGACTGGAGGACGTCCCCCTTCTTCAGGGAAACGGCCTTGTACGCCCGGTTGTGCCGCTTGACCTGGTAGTCGGCGAGTGCGGAGCGCTTGATGAATCCGCCCTTGGTAACCGTTACCACATCGATGTCCTCGCGGTCGAACGAATCGACCCCGAATGCGGCGATGATCTCTTCTTCCGGGCTCAGCTGGATGATGCTCGAGATATGCTGGCCGAGATCTTTCCAGCGGATATCCGGCAGCTCATGGACGGGCTGATAGATATAGTTGCCGGATGAAGTGAAGACCAGGAGCGTCTGCTGGGTGTTGAGCGTGCCCCCGAACAGCAGGCGGTCGGTTTCCTTCATCTCGAGATCACGGCCGCCTGACGCCCCGTAGGAACGCAGACTAGTGCGCTTGGCGTAGCCGTCCTTTGTGACTGTGACGACAACATCCTCGCTTGGGATCAGAATGTCGAGGTCGACCTTGATCTCCTGGATTTTCGCCTCGATCACAGAGCGACGCGGTTCGGCGAAGCGCTTGCGGATATCCTTCAGCTCGGACTTGATGACACGGAAGAGCTTTTTCTCGGAGGCGAGGATTTCCGTGAGTTCCTTCACGAGCGCCTTCAGCTCCTCCTCTTCCTTTTTCAGCTCGGTGATGTCCGTGTTCGTCAGCCGGTAAAGCTGGAGGGAGACGATCGCTTCCGCTTGCGGTTCCGTGAACTCGAACGATTCGATCAGGTTGTTTTTCGCATCCCGCTTATCATTGGATGCCCGGATCGTGCGGATGACCTCGTCGAGGATCGACAGGGCCTTCATGAGGCCTTCCACGATATGCAGGCGGTCTTTCGCGCGCAGCAGGTCGTATTCAGAACGCTTTGTGACGACTTCCTTCCGGTGTGCGATGTAGGCATCCAGCAGCATGCCGAGCGACATCAGCTTCGGACGGCGTTCGTCGATTGCGATCATGTTGAAGCTGTAGCTGACCTGCAGGTCCGTATTCTTGAACAGATACTGCAGGATGGCTTCACCGTCGATGTCTTTCTTCAGCTCGACGACGATCCGGAGCCCGGTGCGGTCGGATTCGTCACGGACTTCCGAAATCCCCTCCAGCTTTCGGTCAAGCCGGAGCTCGTCCATCTTCTTGACGAGATGTGCCTTGTTCACTTCATAAGGGATTTCCGTGATGACGATCTGCTGCTTGCCGCCGCGGATTTTTTCGATTTCGGTCTTGGAACGGATGATGAATTTTCCGCGCCCCGTGTCGTAGGCCTTTTTGATGCCTTCCGCCCCCTGGATGATTCCCCCCGTCGGAAAATCAGGCCCCTGGAGCACGGTCATCAGTTCATCGGTCGTCGCCGCCGGGTTATCGATCCTCATGAGGACCGCATCGATCACCTCATGAAGGGCGTGGGGCGGGATATCTGTGGCGTAACCCGCCGAAATTCCGGTGGAGCCGTTGATGAGCAGGTTCGGAAGCACTGCCGGCAGGACCGTCGGCTCGTTTTCGTTGTCATCATAGTTCGGGATAAAGTCGACGGTTCGCTTGCCGATATCCCGCAGCATCTCGGAAGCGATCGCGGACAGGCGGGCTTCCGTATAACGCATGGCCGCAGCCGGGTCGCCGTCGACTGATCCGTTGTTCCCGTGCATCTCGATCAGCGGATGCCGCAGCTTCCAGTCCTGGCTCATCCGGACCATCGCTTCGTAGACGGAGGAATCGCCGTGCGGGTGGTACTTGCCGATGACGTTCCCGACCGTCTTCGCCGATTTCCGGAATGGTTTTTCGTGCGTATTGTTTTCTTCCATCATTGCGAACAGGATGCGCCGCTGTACCGGCTTCAGCCCGTCGCGCGCATCCGGGAGCGCCCTGTCCTGGATGATGTATTTACTGTACCGGCCGAAGCGGTCGCCGATGACCTCTTCAAGCGGGAGGTCCTGATATTGTGCCGTTTCCGTCATGCCTGTTCCTCCTCAGCTGTCTCGGCCGTCAGGAATTCGTTTTCAAGGATCGTATCGCCGTCCTCCATGCCGAAGTCGACGTTGTCCTCGATCCACTTCCTTCTCGGCTCGACCTTGTCCCCCATGAGCGTCGTGACCCGCCGTTCGGATTTGGCGCCGTCTTCGATCGTGACGCGGATCAGCGTGCGCGTCTCGGGATTCATCGTCGTATCCCAAAGCTGGTCGGCGTTCATCTCACCTAGACCTTTGTAGCGCTGGAGGATGTAGCCTTTGCCGACTTTCCGGATCGCTGCGTCAAGATCCCGTTCGGTCCACGCGTATTCGACCTTCTCTTTTTTCCCGCTGCCTTTTGAAACCTTATAGAGCGGCGGGAGTGCGATATACACCTTGCCCGCCTCGATCAGCGGCTTCATGTACCGGTAGAAGAAAGTCAGGAGAAGAACCTGGATGTGGGCGCCGTCGGTGTCGGCATCGGTCATGATGATGATTTTGTCGTAGGCGATGTCCTCGACACTGAAATCAGAACCGACTCCGCCGCCGATCGTATGGATGATCGTGGAGATCTCTTCGTTCTTCATGATATCCTCGAGCTTCGCCTTTTCGGTGTTGATGACCTTGCCCCGGAGCGGCAGGATTGCCTGGAAAGTGCGGTCGCGGCCCTGTTTTGCCGAGCCGCCCGCCGAGTCGCCTTCGACGAGATACAGTTCGTTCCTGGCGGCGTTCTTTGACTGTGCCGGCGTCAGCTTGCCGGAGAGCAGCATTTCGGAGCGCTTGCGCTTCTTTCCGGAACGCGCATCTTCCCGCGCCTTGCGTGCTGCTTCCCGTGCCTGCTGCGCACGGATCCCCTTGCGGACAAGTGTAGCGGAAAGCTCCGCATGTTCCTCCAGGTAATACATGAGCTTCTGGGAGACGACGGCGTCCGCCGCGGCGCGTGCCTGGCTGGTGCCGAGCTTGCTTTTGGTCTGCCCTTCGAACTGCAGGAGTGATTCCGGAACCCGGACCGAGATGATTGCGGAGATCCCTTCCCGGATATCCGCGCCGTCCAGGTTCTTGTCTTTTTCCTTCAGCAGGCCCGCTTTCCGGGCATACTCATTGAAAACGCGTGTCATCGCCGTCTTGACGCCCGTCTCATGCGTACCGCCGTCCTTTGTCCGGACGTTGTTGACGAATGACAAAATCGTCTCTGAATAGCCATCGGTGAATTGGAAGGCGAACTCCAGCTCGATGCCGTCATGCTCCCCTTCGATATAGGAGACGTCATGCATCGTGTCTTTTTCTTCATTTAAATATCCGACAAATTCCATGATGCCGGATTCATAGAGGAATTCATCTTTCCGTCCGCTGTCTTCGTCTGACAGGGTGATTTTCATCCCTTTGAGCAGGAAGGCCGATTCCCGAAGCCGTTCGCTCAGGATTTCATAGTTGTACTTGACTGTCGAGAAGATGGACGGATCCGGCTTGAATCGGATGAGCGTCCCGCGTTCGCGTGTGTTTCCGATCTCCTCGAGTGTTGTGACAGGATGTCCCCCGCCCTCGAATCGCTGGCGGAACTTCTTGCCGTCCTTGAAGACGGTCACTTCGAGCCATTCGCTGAGGGCGTTCACGACTGAAGCGCCGACTCCGTGGAGCCCGCCGCTTGTCTTATAGCCCCCCTGCCCGAACTTGCCGCCCGCGTGCAGGACCGTCAGGATAACTTCAGTCGTGGGCTTGCCGGTGCTGTGGGTGCCCGTCGGCATGCCGCGCCCGTGGTCCCGTACAGAGACGCTGCCGTCTTTGTGGACGGTGACATTGATCTCTTCGCCGAATCCGGCCAACGCCTCATCGACCGAGTTGTCAACGATTTCATAGACAAGGTGATGAAGTCCGCGCGAATCGGTCGAGCCGATGTACATGCCCGGCCGCTTGCGTACCGCTTCGAGCCCCTCGAGCACTTGGATCGAATCATCGTTGTAATTCATGGTTTCAGTTGTTTTGGCCAAGAGGATTCCTCCATCAAACGTTTGTTCGTATATGTTCCTATTGTACTTGTTTTGCCGGCGCGTGTCCAACCGCCGGGTCGGGAGTCCCGCACTTCATTGTAGACTACAAAAGCCCGCCGTTGCAATGTTTCCCGGGTATTCATGGTTTTTCGGCCGTACGGCGGGGCATTGTGCGTGCGGCCCTGATGATGTAAACTGAGACTGACTGTTATGACCAACCCTTAAACTGAAAAGAGGTTTGCTATGGATACGGCAATTGTGCTGCTCATCGCATATTTACTGGGCTCTGTGCCTTCGGGACTATGGATCGGGAAGCTTTTCTATAACAAAGACATCCGGGAGTCGGGCAGCGGCAACCTCGGCGCTACAAATACCTTCCGCGTGCTTGGCAAAAGTGCAGGCATCACAGTGACCCTCATGGATATCCTGAAAGGGACGGCTGCCGTTCTACTTTTGCATCTTCCTGTATTCGCGGACTCGGGCGTCCATCCGCTGACACTGGGCATCGCATCGGTCATCGGACATATGTTCCCGGTGTTCGCGAAGTTCCGCGGCGGCAAGGCGGTTGCGACATCCGGCGGCGTCATCCTCGGTTACAGCTGGCCGTTTTTCCTCGTCCTGATCGCATCTTTCCTCGTCATCCTGAAACTGACGAAGATCGTCTCCCTCACCTCGATGGCGATGGGTGTCATCGCGCTGATCTATGCGATCATCAACTACGTCAGGACGGGCGATCTGTACCTGCTGATTGTCATCATCGTCCTGTCCGCCTTTATCTTCTACCGCCACCGGGCGAATATCGGCCGCATCAAGGCGGGAACCGAGCCAAAGGTGAAGTGGCTTTAGTATACTGTAGGGAGACCACGGAAGGCGGTGTGTTCCATGGAGATCAGAATTTCCGAAGACGCGCAGAAATGGTTTCATGACGAGATGGGACTCGGTTCAGGCGACTTTGTCCGCTTCACGGTCCGCTATGGCGGATCCGGACTGCAGCCCGGCTTTTCGCTTGGCCTGTCTGTGGAAAGGCCGGAAAACCCGGCAGCGGCAAACGAGGCGGGCGGCATCACTTATTTCATCGAATCCGATGATGAATGGTACTTTGACGGACACGACCTCGTTGTCGGTTATGATGCCGCATTGGATGAACCTGAATACGGATACGAAAAAGAGAAAGCGTGAATCCCGCGGAGGATTCACGCTTTTTGTGTGCCGGTCAGCCTGAATCGGCTGATCAGGTCTTCCCTGCCCTCTTTTTTGAGGATTTCATATTCCCTTTCGGCGAAAAGGTCGAAATGCGGATAGCGTTCCTTGTGATCGATCCATTCCGGCCGGAGGCCATATTGCCTGCCCCATGCCTCCAGTTTGGCGAGATCCGTGCATCCCGCTTTCGTTACCGTCCTGCAGCCCGGGAACCGGTCGTCCAGCCAGTAATGTGTCAGGAAGGCGATCTCCCCCCTGCTGACGGCTTCTTTCCACTCGGCGACTTCCTGACGCTTGACGCCGAATGCCATCAGGAAAGCTCCCTGGCCAGTTCCCTGTATTTCGCATCCCACTCCGGATCTGCCTTGCGCAGGCCGACCGGGCGGAATGTTTCCTTATGGACAAGCGTGTGTACGGACTGCCCCGTTGCAGCAACCGTGCCATCCTCGTGAAGGATCTCATAGCCGTAGGTCGTCCGCAGCCGCCCGTGCGATTCGATCCAAGTACGGATGATGGCCGATTCCCCGTAGCGCATTGCATTTTTATAGCTGATGTTCAGGTCGATCACCGGCGACAGGTACCCTTCCTGTTCCAGTTTATCGTAACGGAAACCGATGTCTTCGATCAGTGATGTCCGTCCGATCTCCATCCAGACCAGATAATTGGCGTGATAGACGACCCCCATCTGGTCGGTTTCCGAGTAGCGCACCTTGACTGACGTTTCGTTCACATACATTCCATTCACCTCACTGCCATTATACCGGAAATTGCCGTCCCGCACCGCCATCTGTACACAGCAAAAAAACAGCCCGAAGAGGAATTCCTCTTCGGGCTGTCATTATTCAGCGTGATCAGTTGTCTTTCAGGCGGTTACGGAGAACCATCTGAAGGATGCCGCCGTGGCGGTAGTAGTCAACTTCCACTTCGGAGTCGAAGCGTGCAAGTGCCTTGAACTCCTTGACGGAGCCGTCCGGAGCAGTTGCAGTGACAGTGAGGACATCGCGCGGTTTCACGTTGTCCGTGAGGTTGACGCTGATCGCCTCTTCGCCCGTCAGGCCGAGGGACTCCACGCTGTCGCCCTTCATGAACTGGAGCGGAAGCACGCCCATCATGACGAGGTTCGAACGGTGGATCCGCTCGTAGCTTTCGGCGATGACTGTCTTGATGCCGAGAAGGTTTGTGCCCTTCGCAGCCCAGTCACGGGAAGAGCCCATGCCGTAGTCTTTGCCTGCGAGAATCGCGAGGCCCGTGCCGTCTTCCTGATACTTCATCGCTGCATCATAGATCGGCAGGATCTCTTTTGTCGGCCAGTAAGTCGTGTAGCCGCCTTCTGTGCCTTTCGCGATCTGGTTGCGGATCCGGATGTTTGCGAATGTACCGCGCATCATGACTTCGTGGTTACCGCGACGGGAACCGTACGAGTTGAAGTAGCGTGGCTCTACGCCGCGCTCGCGCAGGTATTTGCCGGCAGGCGTATCTTTGCCGATCGCGCCCGCAGGAGAGATATGGTCGGTCGTGATCGAGTCGCCGAACTTGCCGATGACACGAAGATTCTCAAGCGTCTGGATCGGGCTCGCTTCCTTCGACAGTCCTTCGAAGAACGGAGGGTTCTGGATGTACGTCGACTCAGGGTCGAAGTCATACAGGGAGTCATCTGTTGTTTCGATCGCGTTCCAGCGCTCGTTTTCAGTGAAGACATGCTCATACTCTTTGCGGAACAGGTCTGGTGTGACCGTCCGCTCGATCTCAGCCTTTACTTCTTCAGTGGATGGCCAGATATCTTTCAGGAAGACATCCGTGCCGTCCGCTGCGCGTCCGATCGGCTCTTTTTCAAAGTCGATGTTCACTGTGCCTGCAAGGGCATAAGCGACAACGAGCGGAGGCGACGCCAGGTAGTTTGCCTTGACGAGCGGGTGGATCCGGCCTTCGAAGTTCCGGTTACCGGAAAGGACCGAGGATACGAGCAGGTCGCTGTCCATGATCGTCTTTTCGATTTCCGGAAGAAGCGGGCCGGAGTTACCGATGCACGTTGTGCAGCCGTAGCCGACTGTGTTGAAGCCGATCTGGTCAAGATATTTGTCGAGGCCCGCGGACTCGAGGTAGCCGGTAACGACTTTCGATCCCGGTGCGAGCGATGTCTTGACGTATGCCGGCGGGCGGATGCCCTTCTCGACCGCTTTTTTCGCGACGAGGCCTGCGCCGAGCATGACGTAAGGGTTCGACGTGTTCGTGCAGGATGTGATCGCTGCAATCGCAAGGTCGCCCGTCTTCATTTCGACAGTGCGGCCGTCTTCAAACTCGACAGTAGCCTTCTTGTCGAATTCTTTTTCGTCGAGGCCAAAGCCCTGGTTGCCCATTGGAGCCGTGACGGCCTTGTTGAACTCTTCCTTCATCTTGGACATCGGGATGAGGTCTTGAGGACGCTTAGGGCCGGACAGGTTCGGCTCGATTGTGGAAAGGTCGAGTTCAACAGTGTCCGTGTACGTCGGTTCCACGTTGTCCGGAGTGAAGAACATGTCGTTTTCCTGGAGGTATTTCTTCGTGACGGCGATATGCTCTTCGTCACGGCCAGTCAGGCGCATGTAGTTGAGGGATTCTTCGTCTACCGGGAAGAATCCGCAGGTTGCGCCGTATTCTGGTGCCATGTTGGCGATGGTCGCACGGTCCGCAAGCGGAAGCTGTGCTACGCCAGGGCCGAAGAATTCGACGAACTTGCCGACAACGCCCTTCTCGCGGAGAAGCTGCGTGACACGGAGTGCAAGGTCGGTTGCCGTCGCGCCGTTCGGGAGGTCGCCCGTCAGCTTGACACCGATCACTTCAGGAAGCGGGAAGTACGAAGGTTGTCCGAGCATTCCGGCTTCTGCTTCGATACCGCCGACGCCCCAGCCGAGTACGCCGATCCCGTTGATCATGGTCGTGTGGGAGTCGGTACCGACAAGCGTATCCGGATACGTTTCGAAAGTGCCGTCTTCGTTTTCGATCTCGTGTACGACGCTTGCGAGGTACTCGAGGTTGACCTGGTGGACGATACCGGTTGCCGGTGGTACGGCACGGTAGTTGTCGTAGGCCTTTTGTGCCCAGTTCAGGAACTGGTAACGCTCGGCGTTGCGCTCGAACTCAAGCTCCATGTTCAGGCGCAGTGCTTCATTCGAACCGTAGCGGTCTACCTGGACGGAGTGGTCGATTACGAGGTCGACAGGGATTTCAGGGTTGATCTCGTCAGGGTTGCCGCCGAGATCGGCCATTGCCTGGCGCATCGACGCGAGGTCAACGACGACGGGAACGCCTGTGAAGTCCTGAAGGATGACGCGGGAAGGCTTGAACGGAACTTCCGAGGAAGGGTCTACATCCGTGCCCCATTTTGCAAGGTTTTCAACGTGCTCATCTTTGATAACATAGCCATCGTGCTGGCGAAGGACAGATTCCAGCAGCACTTTGATGGAGTAAGGCAGGCGCGATACATCAGCGATGCCTGCATCCTGCAGAGCCTTCAGACGGTAGTAGTGGTACGTCTTGCCGTTCAGCTCGAACGACTGGCGGCTGTTGTGCAGATTGCTTTTAACTGTTTGCGTGCTCTTAGCCATTGCTTTTCCTCCTCTGTTTCTACGTGAAAAGACGGATGGATCCACTTTTCTCTCCCTTATCTTATCGAATTACACACGATAAGTAAATTACATAATATTGATTGAAGAACATAAGAAAAACGAATAGCTTCATATGCTTGTGAACCGGGGGGTTGGGCTTGTCCGGAAATTTTGTCTCTGCAGGACGCAGAAAATCCGGCGATCCATGACGGATAGCCGGATTTCCATGTGTGCAGAAAGGCTTCAATAGAAGCTGATAAAGTCATAGGCCAGGGAAACGACGAACAGACTGTGCACCAGGGCAAACAGAAATGCGTGGCGGTCAAGGACCTTCATCCGTTCCGTGTCCATCGTATCCATCTCCTTTTGCTTTTCTTGATTATAAAGGAAGGAGATTGATATTTCAATATTTAAATCATTCAGAATCCATTTTTTGCTGAGGTTTTTTGAGTTTGTTTCGGGCATATTAGGTTTTAGCCCAGACACTTTTGGATATATAAAGTACTGTAACGGCATTATAAAAATTTTACAGAAGGAGTGAAGGTAACATGGAATTCTTAATGTATCTGATTGTAGGCGGAATCATCGGCTGGCTCGCCGGCATGATCCTCGGTAAGGACATCCCAGGCGGAATCATCGGCAACATCATCGCAGGTATCATCGGTGCCTGGATCGGTGGCGCACTCTTCGGTGACTTTGGTCCGGACGTTGCAGGAATCGCTCTGATCCCTGCCCTGATCGGCGCACTGATTCTTGTGTTCGTCGTCAGCTTTATTCTCAAAGCCATGCGCAGAGCATAACGGAATACACAAAAAAGAGGACCAAAATGGTCCTCTTTTTGTGTTCCTTCATTTTCCGCTGTATTCATCTGCCCGCTGTTCGTAATCCCTGTAAAACGACATGACGTCCTCCACGTACCGGTCGCTGTGATTATAAAGGAAGATTGCCTGCTCCAGCTCCCCTTCCGCCGCTCCGTTTTGTGCCAGGTAACTCGCTGCGCTATAAATCGAATCGCGCAGATTGAACGGGTCCGCCTTTCCGTCCCCGTCCGCATCAAGCCCATATCCTCCATATGAGCGGATCGCTTCCGGATTGGTCTTTACATCTTCGGGAATTTCTCCTTTTCCGAGTCCTGAGCAGCTTGGATGTGACCATCCGACCCATGTACAGGGCATGAATTGCATATGCCCTTCCGCTCCCGCCGGCGAAATCAGCGGATCCATCGTGCTGAACCGGGTCTCGACCCGGTGGTGGGCGGCCAGAAGTGTCCAAGGGATTCCGTGCGCATCCGCCGCTTCTTTATAAAGCGGCACATAGTTCTCCGGCACACGGATGTCGAACAGCCTGTCCGGCGTATGGGCGGCGTACTCGTTGAGCTCACGGATAAACGGGACATCCCGGAGTGCAGACCAGAACAGGGCCGTCAACATATACATGACAATCAGCGAGGGGATGAGAAAGACAAATGCCGCGATGAGGCAGCCGCCTTTCCGCATCCGCCTGCCCCCGCTTTTCCTGATTTTCCGTTTTCCCATCCTCATTCTCCTTCCATGAAAAAAGCCGGCATGCGCCGGCTTTCACATCAGGCTCCCGCCTCGATCAGAGCTTCCATGTCTTCGACAATGATGTCATGCGGGACTTCCATATAACCGTCATAGCTCTTGACCGCTTCCCCTTCCTGGTTCACAAGGAAGAACGAGGAGGCGTGCGTGACCTGGTCCGAGTCCTGCGGTGGTGCGATGACCGGGACTTTGAACGACTTCACCGCCAGATCGGCGATATCTTCCATGGTATAGCCCGTCAGCATTTCCCATTTGGACTGGTCGGCCACTTCAAAGGTATCAAGGTACTCCTGGAGCTTTTCCGGGGTGTCATACTCCGGGTCGACACTGAACGAAACGATTTTATAATCCTCGATGCCCGCTTCCGCCAGGTTGTCCTGAATTTCCGCCATGTTGAACATCATCGGCGGACACACCGACGTGCAGTTGGTAAAGACGAACTGGGCGAGCCATGGCTGGCCTTTCAGGTCTTCCAGCGAGACCTTTTCGCCGTTCTGATTCGTATATTCAAACGGCTCAACGTCCCAGGAAAAGTCACCTTCGAACTTTCCTGCGTTGCAGGCGCTGAGCACCAGTGCGGCCAGGATGATCATTACCGCAGCCGGGATGAGTTTTTTCATCAGTAAATACCGCCTTTACTTCTTCTTTTACTTTTCATCTTATCGGATGCAAGAGCCGCCTTCAACAGAGACAGCTCCCGTTTTTCCGACAATCCGATGAACTAACCCGCCTTTAGCGACACGAGCGCGTCATGAATGGCGGTCAGTTTTGTCTCCACCCGGTGCATCAGGTAAAACGACACGAAGATCGGGAATCCGAGATCCTGGATGAACGTCATCCATTCCTGCATGATGGTGTCCTCCTTTCCCGTGATGTCTTTTGGCCTGACAGATCAAAAAGAAGCCCCCCGGCATAGCCGGGGAGCCAGGGTCAGGCTGTAATGATGTCCGTCACCCCGCGGGATACGATGCGGGCAGCCTCGGCCGATTCGACCGGGTGTCCGTCCGTTCCGAATACGCCGCTGCCGATCACTTCCTGCATTGCCTGGCGCACTTCCGCTTCCGTGAGCCCCTCTTTTGGCGCATCGACTGTGAGGGTCATCCGCTTGCCTCCGGCAGTCCTGAAAATGAGTTCCAAAGTCTGATCCATTCTTTCTTCCCCCTTTGATGATCTCCCGGCTCAGGCGATCAGTATTCGGTGATTTCCGCTGTTTCGATTTTCTCGGCTGCGATGTACGGATAGCCCGAAAGGCCGCCGAGTGCGCCGACTGCAGCCGCCAGAGATTCCGCATCAGCCGAACCGGAAACATTCCGGTAGGTCTTCAGCTTCACGACCGGCTTGCCTTCCCCATCCAGGCCCGCGTCAAAGTGGAGCCGGATGGATGCGTTCTTAAAGACGATGTTTGCCATGTTTTCTCCCCCCTTTCACCCGTTACATAGGGCGATTTGGTGAAAAGAATACAACGGAGGTGAAAAAAATCGGCAGTCGCCTTATAATTGTTGGAGAATGCAAAAGAGGTGAGAGTGTTGCTAGACGGCTGGTTTCTCTGGTTTATCCTGTTCTGGGTGTTTGTCCTGATCAGCCTGTTCGCGATCGGCGGGTATTTCATGTTCCGCAAGTTCCTGAAGGCCCTGCCGAAGGAAGACGGCCGGTCGACGCTCGACTGGGAAGAATACTATGTCAATAAATCTCTTCATCTCTGGACGCCCGAGTCCAAGGAGATGCTGAATGAGCTCGTTTCGCCGGTGCCGGAACTGTTCCGTCCGGTCGCCAAACAGAAAATCGCCGGCAGGATCGGGCAGCTTGCCCTGCGCGAAAAGGCGAAACGGATCGAGTTTGACCATATTATCCGCGGCTATATCCTGGCAACGCCAAAGCGGGACCATAAATTCCTCAAGAAAAAGCTGGAAGAGATGCAGATTGACGATACACCGTACAGGAATCTGTATCAGTTCAGCAGGGATTAATGACAAAAGCGCAAGCGCCCGTTCAGCAACGTACAAACTGGAGCCCTTCGCAATGAGATCAAGGAAACACGGTGAGGAACGAACCGATGTTGACTGATCGTAGAGAAGGGTGAAGTTTGCCAGTTGCTGGGCGCTGGAGCTGGACGGAGCCTGAGCGCAAATCATTATTTATCTGCAGAGTAAATTTAAAACCGCCATTCCGGTGTTTCCGGGATGGCGGTTTTTCATGCTGCGGCCCCGGTGCGGGACTGCAGCTTCCGGTATTTTAAATACATGGCGATGCGCCATGGGACGATCATGCCGAATGCGAGGAGGAAGAACATCCCCGCAAGTTCCCCGACATCGATCGTGCTGCTGAGGATCAGCTTTCCGGCCACGCGTATGACAAGCAGGCCGGCCAGAATAAAGATGAAAGCCTTTGAAGGCTTCAGATAGATCTCGCCCCCGCTCACTTCGAACCTGGACGTCCGGATGAGGAGGAACGAGAACAGAATGCCGACTGCCAGTGCCTCGAACACATGCGGCCAGGCGACGCGGAACGGTTCGAAAACGAACATGAGCGCGCCCGTCGACATCATGACCGGAGGCAGGATAATCTTCCTGGCGCTCGCAGGCTGCTTGCTTGCCCTGGAGCGCATGATGACCGCGCCGAGGCCTGCCATGGCAAAGATCACGGTGGAACCGATGATCAGGATCGGCGCGGGGATCTCGGTGAAGATCCGGTTGACGAAATCATTCATATTGTCCACCCGCCAGCTCGAGCTCGTCCATCCGGTGTTTCAGATCTGCCATCGGGACGAAGCGGGCAAAACGGGCAAACTCGCGGCCTTCCTTGAACAGGAGAACGACCGGTGCGGTGAAAAGTGACAGCTGTCCCGCCAGCTCCGGAACCTGCGCAGCGTTGGCCAGGTAAAAAGGAAATGCATATTCCTCTTCAATAGCGGAGACCTGCGGAAGCAGGCCTTCACAGACCGAGCAGTGGTCGGTCTTGACGAAGAGGAGCAGTGTGCCCTCCTCTTCGAGCGTGCCGATCCACTCATCAAATGAATTCAATTGCTCCATTGCCGGATCCCTCCTTTCCCGCGGCAATGATGATGTCTTCATCCTATCAGAATCCCTGGAAGTCTCCGAAGAACGGACTCAGCCAGCTGATGATCATCGTCATGCCGTCGAAGAACAAGAGGATCCCGACGAGAATCATGACCCAGCCGCCGACTTTCATGATGACGTTGCTGTACTTCCGGATGATGGCAAGCTTCGTGATGAAGAAAGACAGAACAAAGAACGGAATTGCAAAACCGAGAACATAGGCAATCATGTACCACATGCCGGACCCCGGGTTCTGCCCGGCGAGCGCAATGATGGCACCGATGATCGGACCGCTGCACGGCGTCCATCCCGCCGCAAAGGCCAGACCGATCACCGCAGAGCCGAAATAGCCGGCCGGCCGGTTCTTGAACTGGATTCTCCGTTCCTTCATGAGGAACTCGGGCGTCAGGAGCCCGACAATCATCAGGCCGAATGCGACGATGAAGATCGCGCCGATCTGCCTGAGGAGGTCATCATACCTGACGAAGAACGAACCGATGAATGAAGTGCCGAACCCGAGGGCGATAAAGATGGCCGAAAAGCCAAGCAGGAAAAACACGGTGTGCAGGATTCCGCTTTTCGGCATCTTCCCCCGGTCCGATTTTAGGTCATCCAGCGACATGCCGGTGATGTAGGAGATGAATGCAGGATATAGCGGCAGCGTACACGGGGAGATGAAGCTGAGGAACCCCGCTCCGAATGCCAGTAGGATGTTGAGGTCTGTCGACACCACAATCCCCCTTTCTCTTGCTGTCCTTATACTATCAGAATCCGATTGCGTTTTCGCCATTCCTGTCTGTGACAGTTTGTTGTCTTTATGGCATATTCACGCAAGCCGGAAACGTGCCGGCTAGAAAAAAGAAGACAATGAAAAAACAAGCAGATGACAGACGGAGGTCCGCTTGCCATCTGCTTGTTGGCTGCTGCGCTAATTCCCGCCGGTCAGCGGGCCTCGTTTTCTTCCAGGATGCCGTTCTGGAGTCTGTACATCTTGTGGTAGAGGCCGCCTTTGGCAAGCAGTTCCCTATGGGTGCCCCGCTCCACGATCTCCCCCTGGTGAAGGACGAGGATCAGGTCCGCGTCCTGTATGGTGCTGAGGCGGTGCGCGATGGCGATTGTCGTCCGCCCCTTCCGCATCCGCTCCAGCCCTTTCTGGATCGCCACCTCGGTCTCGGTATCGATGTTCGCCGTCGCCTCATCGAGAATGAGGATCTTCGGCTTCTTGACCATCGTACGGGCGAATGCGATCAGCTGCCGCTGTCCGCCCGAGAATGTCGAGCCCCGCTCCGTCACCTTCTGGCCGTAGCCGTCCGGCAGGCTCCGGATAAACGGATCCGCCTGGACGAATTCGGCAGCCGCCTGAACCTCGCCCGGACCGAGCGACCCGTCAAAGAGCCGGATGTTGCTCCCGATGTCCCCGTAGAACAGGAACGGATCCTGCAGGACGAGCCCGGTCTTTTCCCGGAGCTCGGTTTTCGGATAGGATCTGATCGGCCGTCCGTCGATCAGGATCTCTCCCCGTTCGAACTCGTAGAAGCGCATGAGCAGGTTGATGATCGAGCTTTTCCCCGAACCGGTATGCCCGACGAGCGCCACCGTTTCTCCCGGGTTCGCGGTGAAGCTGATGTCTTTCAGCACATCGTTATTTCCGTCATAGGAGAAGGAGACATTCCTGAATTCAATTTTGCCTTCAGCGATTTTTGCGTCTCCCCGATCCGGCTGGGCCGGTTCCAGTTCCGGGTCGTCCATGAGGCGGAACACCCGGTCGGCAGCGACGATGGCCTGCTGGAAGATCGACAGGCGCTGCATGACCTGGTTGATCGGCTCGAAGAACCGGTCGATATAGGTCACGAACGCGTAGATGACCCCGATCTCAACCGGTTCGCTGAATGATGTCACCCCGAAATAGGACAGGAGCAAAATCAGCCCGAGCGCATAGACGATGTCGACCGCCGGGCGCAGGAGCAGTCCGTCCAGCTTGATGTTGCGCATGCCCGCCTCGTAGTGTTTGTCGTTGATCTCCCCGAACTCTTCCCGGAACCGCTTTTCCTGCCTGAACACCTGGATCATGCCCATGCCGTTCAGGGATTCGGCGATTTTGCCGTTGAGCTGGCTGAGCCGCTCCCGGAGGTCCTGATAAAACTCGGAGCTGTACTTCCGGTAGATCCACATGATGAGGAAAATGAGCGGCAGCAGCATAAGCGACAGGAGTGCAAGCCGCACATCAAGCGCGAACATGGCGATATAGACGCCGATGATCAGGAACCCGCTCTGCAGGAAGCCGACAAGGACATCGACGAACATCTCGAGAATGGCTTCGGTGTCGTTCGTCACCCTGGAGACGGTCCCCCCCGCCGGTGTTTTGTCAAAGTACCGCATCCCGAGCCGGTGCACTTTCGTGAAAACGTCTATCCGGATCTGGCGCACAATGCGAAGGGCGATCTCCTGGAATTTTAGGAGCTGGATATAGCCGAACACCGCATTCAGCACGAGGATGGCCAGATAGGCGCCGGCCAGGATCATGAGCGGACGCGCCGGGAACTCCCGCGGCGTCAGATAGTCATCGATGAATGTCTTGATCAGGTATGGGCCGAGGACACTCCCGAGTACGGTCAGCCCGAGCAGGATGAGTGCAACGGTCGCCGCTCCCTTGTGCGGAGTGAGATAGCGCAGCAGCCGCTTGAGGACGTGCCACTGGTCGCGCCCGCTCAGTTTCCGCTGTTCAGGTGCTTCCATCACGCATCCCCTCCCTGTTCGACAAGTGCTTCCAGCTGCTGCAGCCGGTACATTTCATGATAGATCCCGCCAAGTGCCATCAGTTCGTCATGCGTGCCCTTTTCGGCGATGGTGCCGTCTTCCATGACAATGATCTGGTGGGCGTGCTGGATGGCGCTCATCCGGTGGGAGGTGATGATCGTCGTTTCTTCTGTGCGCGATTCCTTCAGGGCGGCGAGGATCGCTTCTTCCGTCCGGGCATCCACTGCGGACAGCGAGTCGTCCAGGATGAGAAGCTCCGGCTCCATGAGCAGTGCGCGTGCGATGGAAATGCGCTGCTTCTGGCCGCCCGACAGTGAAACGCCCCGCTCGCCGACGACGGTGTCGTAGCCTTCCGCGAATCCGAGGATATCCTCATCGATGTGCGCGAGCCTTGCCGCTTCCCTGACCTCATCAAACGGCGCATCCGTGTCTGTGAATGCGATGTTTTCCCGGACGGTTGCCGAGAAGAGGAAATGATCCTGCGGCACGTAGCCGATCGCCTCGAGGAGCCGTTCCTTGCGGTAATCGGTGATCGGGATGTCCCCGTATGTAATCACACCGTCATACCCCTCGAACTCGCGCAGGAGAAGCTTCAGGATCGCGGTCTTGCCGGAACCGGTCCTGCCGACGATTCCGAGCGTCTCGCCCTTTTTCAGTGCGAACCGGACATTGCGGAGTGCGGGCTGCTCTGCTCCGGGGAACCGGAATTCCCGGATGTCGAAGACGAGGTCCCCTCCGGGTTCCGTATCCGCCGCTCCGTCCGCATCCCCGATGTCCGGAGGGACGGCAAGGAGTTCACGGATCCTGCCGTAGGATGCCCTGCCCCGCTCGACGATATTGAACAGGAAGCCGAACGCGAGCATCGGCCACACGAGCAGGCCGAGATAGGCATTAAAGGCGACCAGGTCCCCGAGCGTCATGTCGCCGTTCAGGATAAAGCGCGCCCCGAAGATGATCGACAGGAAAAAGGACAGGCCGACGATCAGGGAGATCGTCGGGTCGAACAGGGCGTCCACCCTGGCGACGCGGACGTTCTTCCCGACGACATCCGCGGACAGCTTCCTGAAGTCCTCAATGTCCTCCTCTTCCTGGCCGAACGTCTTGATGACTTTGATGCCGGCAATGCTCTCCTGGGTTTTGTCGTTCAGGTCGGAGAAGGCCTCCTGCGCCGTGCGGAACCGCTCGTGCAAGAGCTTGCCGTACCAGCTGGTCAGCACCGCCATGAGCGGCATCGGGAGAAGCGCGATGAGCGTCAGCTTCCAGTCGATCGTCACCGCCATGGCGATGATGACCGCTCCGCCGGTCGTGACCGAGTCGACGAGTGTCAGCACGCCATGCCCCGCCGTCTGCTGGACGGCGCGGATGTCATTGGTCGCATGCGCCATCAGGTCACCGACACGGCGCTGCTGGTAAAACGAGGACGACATTTTCGTGAAATGGGCGAACAGCTCGCTGCGGAGCCGCCGCCCGAGAAGCACCGACGAGCCGAAGATCATGACCCGCCAGTAATAGCGGAGCACATACATCGCAAGCGCCGCCCCTGCAAGGATCAGCAGCCACCTGCCGAGCCCGGCCCCCGTCAGCGTGCCGAGCCGGATCTCATCGACGACATAGCCGATGATCCTCGGCGGCAGCAACTGGAGGACCGCCACGACAAGCAGCGTCAGGATGCCGATGATGTACTGCTTTTTCCGCTCCTTGAAAAACCACCCCAATTGCATGAACACATTCACGGATCCCGTTCCCCCTTCTATGTTTGGGCCGATATCCAGTGTAGCAAATGTTCTGAAATCCGAGAAGTGCCGGAATCTAAATTATCCGGCTGCTGAAATATCGGTGACGTCCGAAGTCCGGATGACGGCCGGTTCCCCGTCCGCGCCGACCATCCGGATGGTTCCCGACACCGGATCAAAATGATGGACCGCCCCCGTGCAGCACGCCTCCCCGCCCGGCGTCCGCCTGGAGACGGAAAGCGGTCTCCCGTACTCAAGCGCTTCATGGAGCATCCGGTCCCACTCTTCCATCTGCTGGGGATCCGGGGCGAGCGGCTCCCGCCTGCCCTCCTCTTCCTGCCACTCCCTCAAAAGCTTCAGATGCTCCGGCAGCATCATCGCCGTCCATTTGATGTTTCCTCTGTCGCGGATCATCCGCATCACGCTCCTTCTGAATGTTGTTCGGGCTTTTCGGCGCGGCTTGTGTTTGCTGCCTGTCCGGTTTCGTCATTCGGTCCGCCAGTTTCGGCATTGGGACAGCCGGTTTCGCCATTCACCGGCGAATGGCGAAATCGGGGCTGCGAATGACGAGACTCCGTCAGCGAATGGCGAAACCGGGCCCCGAATGATGAAATCGCCGGCCGTCTGTGATGCCGGCCGCCGACTTACATCTTGTGGCCGCCGATCAGCTTCGCCCGGCCGACGGCGGTGCCGGCATCCGTATAGGAGACCGCGCGCAGAATTGCGGCCGGGCCGTACTTCGACCGGATTGCATCCATGGCGGCGCCGAGCTTGCGTTCCTCCCACTTGCGCGTCTCGAACAAGCTGAGCTGCATGGAATGTTCCTCCTCCAGGTTGGAAAGCGAGAGGGCGAGCCGCCTGACCGGGCGGCCGTCGTGGAACTCATCCAGAAGCGCGGTGCACACCCGGTAAATGGCCATCGTCGAGTTGGTCGCCGTCTCCAGCGACCGGGAACGGGAAAAGCCTCCCCCGTATGCATTTTCGCTGTAGCCGGCGGACAGGTGGATGGTGCGTCCGGCGCGTCCCGCTTCCCGCGCGCGCCGTGCCACGTCCTCGCACATCTCCAGGATGACGGCGAGGATGTCTTCCCGCTTCACATAGTCGCGGTACAGCACCTGGCCCTTCCCGTAGCTGACCTGTCCGGCGATGAGCGGGGCGCCGAGTTCCGACAGGTCGATGCCCCATGCATGGTGATACAGCTGGTTGCCCATGACGCCGAACTCCTTCTCCAGCAGCTTGAGGTCGGCATGGGCAAGGTCGCCGACGGAAAAGATGCCGAGCCCGTTCAGCCGGCGCTCCATCCGGCGGCCGATCCCCCACATCCCCGACAGCGGGGCGACCGGCCACAGTTTTTCCGGGACATCCCCGTACGTCCACCTGGCGAATCCGGTCTTTTTCGCGTCCAGGTCGAGGGCCACCTTCGCCAACAGCATGTTCGGTCCCATGCCGATGGCGGCAGGCATCTGGAACTGGGCAAGCAGCTGGTCCCGGATCCGCTTCACGGTCTCCTCCGGCGGCCCCCACAGCCGCTCCGTCCCGCCGAGATCGACGAACGCCTCGTCGATGCTGTACACATGGATGGCCTCTTTCGGCACGTATTCGCCAAGGAGGCGGGTGATCTCCATCGACACCCGGACGTAGAAGCCCATCTTCGGTTC
The DNA here is from genome assembly GCF_000348905.1 of Bhargavaea cecembensis DSE10. Taxonomy (GTDB): domain Bacteria; phylum Bacillota; class Bacilli; order Bacillales_A; family Planococcaceae; genus Bhargavaea; species Bhargavaea cecembensis. The sequence goes on along the minus strand of NZ_AOFT01000005.1, from coordinate 64,616 downwards.
GATGAGCCGGATCGACGGATCATCCGGAATCTCATACAGCCGGTGCCCTGTCCGCACGCCGAACTCCCGCTTGAGCCGGGGCGAGGCGGCGAGGACGACACTTCCTTTCCGGTCGCGGTCCCCGATGATGGCGATCGGCTCCCTTAAAACGTCCAGCCCCTCGTCCGCGGCCGCGCAGCTTGCATAAAAGCTCCGCATGTCCAGGCAGATGATTTTCCGGTCCGGCAGTCCCTCATACATGCGCGCTTCCTCCTTTTGATGATTTATTCGATATAGAACAAATGTTCCCCTCCTTACAGTATAGCCAAACCGCGGGGAATCATTCAACGGCAATTTCGGGAAATGGAGGGAACGGGATGAAAGTTGATGAGTGCTCCGAGAGTCGGCGCGAGCCGGGAAATCGGCCATGAGGGCTTTTGGGTCAGCCGCGAGTGCCTTTTAAGGCGAAGAGGAACAGGTGTTCTCAAACTGTGTGTATCTGTTCAAACCAAAAAGACCGGAACGCCACATTGGCATTCCGGTCCGGATCTTCAATTTTATTTTGTTGCCTCGCCGAGCAGCTCTTTCGCCTTCCCGATCTGCACGCGCACCTGGTCGAATCCGGTGCCGCCATAGGAATTTCTCCGGCGGACGGCCGCGACGGGCGCAAGGACATCATAGATATCCTCTTCGATCAGCGTACTTTCTTCCTGCATGTCGGAAAGGGAAAGGTCCTTCAGGACACAGCCCTTCCGGATGCAGGTGAAGACCAGCTTGCCGGTCACTTCATGCGCTTCGCGGAACGGCATGCCTTTGGCTGCCAGGTAGTCTGCAAGTTCTGTGGCGTTGGAGAAGTCCTTGCTGACCTCCTGTTCCATGACGTCCGCGTTCACGGTCATCGTGCGGATCATGCCCGCGAAGATGCGGAGTGAGCCGGTGACGGTCTTGACCGTGTCGAACATGCCTTCCTTGTCTTCCTGCATGTCCTTGTTGTAGGCGAGCGGCAGGCCTTTGAGCGTCGTCAGGAGGCCGATCAGGTTGCCGTATACGCGCCCGGTCTTGCCGCGGATCAATTCCGCCATGTCAGGGTTCTTTTTCTGCGGCATGATACTGGAGCCGGTCGAGAAGGCATCATCCAGCTCGATAAAACCGAATTCCTGGCTGGACCAGAGGATGATTTCCTCGGCCAGGCGCGACAGATGCGCCATGAGCAGCGACGAAGCGGACAGGAATTCCACGATAAAGTCCCGGTCGCTCACCGCGTCCATGCTGTTTTCGTACACGCCGGCAAAGCCGAGCAGCTCCGCCGAATAATGGCGGTCGATCGGGAACGTCGTCCCGGCAAGCGCCCCCGCGCCGAGCGGCGACAGGTCGACGCGCTTCAGGGAGTCCGTGAAGCGTCCTTTGTCGCGCTCGAGCATCCAGAAGTACGCCATCAGATGATGGGCGAACGATACCGGCTGCGCGCGCTGGAGATGCGTGTATCCCGGCGCAAGCGTCTCGACATGGGCCTCCGCCTGCTCGAGGATGGCCTTCTGGAAGTCCTCGGTAAGCGCGATGATCTCCTTTGTGCGCTCCTTCAGGTAAAGGTGCATGTCGGTCGCGACCTGGTCGTTTCGGCTGCGTCCGGTGTGGAGCTTGCCGCCGACCGGCCCGATGTCATCCGTCAGCTTTTTCTCGAGGTTCAGGTGGATGTCCTCAAGCTCGACGGAATATTCCAGCTCATCCGCCTTCGCCTGTTCCTTCAGCTTTTCCAGGCCGCCGAGGATCGCATCCGTTTCTTCTTGCGTCAAGATGCCGCATTTGCCGAGCATCTTCACATGAGCGGTGCTGCCCTCAAGATCCTCGAGGACAAGCTCCCGGTCAAAGCCGATCGATGCGCCGAATTCGTCGACCCACTCCTCGGCGGTCTTTTGGAAACGGCCGCCCCAGAGCTTTTCCGTCATGACTGCACCTTCTCCGGCTGCTTCGCGGAATCAGCAGCTTTGTTGACGGATGCATGGACTTTTGTCGGGAGGCCCCACAGCTCGATGAATCCGACGGCGGATGCGTGGTTGAACTCGTCTTCCTTCGTATAAGTCGCGAGTTTTTCGTCATAAAGGGAGTTGTCCGACTTGCGGCCTTCGACGATCGCATGGCCCTTGAAGAGTTTTACGCGGACCGTGCCGTTGACGAACTGCTGGGTTTCTTTCAGGAAGGCCTGAAGTGCTTTCGTAAGCGGCGAGAACCAGAGGCCTTCGTAGATGAGTTCCGTAAGCTTCTTGCTGACGACCGGCTTGAAGTGCGCGAGTTCCTTGACGAGCGTGATGTCTTCCAGCTCTTTGTGAGCCGTCAGCAGCGTCATCGCCGCCGGGCACTCGTACACTTCACGGGACTTGATGCCGACAAGGCGGTTCTCGACGTGGTCGATGCGTCCGATGCCGTGCTTGCCTGCCAGGTCATTCAGCTCAAGGATCAGTTCGTGCAGTTCCTTTTTCTCGCCGTTCAGCGATACCGGAACCCCTTTGACGAATTCGAGTTCGATGACGTCCGGCGTATCCGGCGCGTCTTCGATGGAAGCCGTCAGGTCATAGGCATCTTCCGGAGGCGCGATCCACGGATTTTCGAGGATGCCGCATTCGTTGGCACGGCCCCACAGGTTCTGGTCGATCGAGTACGGGCTGTCGAGGTTGACCGGGATCGGGATATTGCGCTCTTTCGCGTATTCGATCTCTTCTTCACGCGACCAGCTCCATTCGCGGACCGGTGCAATGACTTCGAGGGACGGATCCAGTGCATTGATCGATACTTCAAAGCGCACCTGGTCGTTCCCCTTGCCCGTGCAGCCGTGTGCCACTGCAGTTGCACCTGTTTCATGCGCGATTTCGACGAGCTTTTTCGAAATGAGCGGGCGCGACAGCGCGGAGACGAGCGGGTATTTGTTTTCATACATGGTGTGCCCCTGGAGCGATGTGAGGACGAACTCCTCGGCGAATTCTTTTTTCGCGTCGATCATGAAGCTTTCGGAAGCGCCGACTTCGAGCGCCTTGTTTTTGACGAACTCCAGGTCTTTCCCTTCACCGACATCGAGGCAGACCGCGACGACGTCATATCCTTTTTCCTTGAGCCAGGCAATTGCAACCGATGTATCCAGACCGCCCGAGTAGGCGAGAACGACTTTCTTACCCATAGTGAATCCCTCCGTGTATGTTTATTCATAATATACATGTTTTATTCATGAGAGAATCATAACATGTAATAAACATCAGTGCAAGCAAATGTTTATGCAATTTCAAAGAAAACAAAAAGAGCCGCCCGAAGGCCGCTCCCCAATCTCTTTTCGGCTGCAATTGCATTGCAATCCTCATGCCTGAACACGTGGCTTATTCAGATTTAATAATAGCCGTACCCGTAAGGTTGGTTGTCATACGCCGAGTACATGGGATATGGATACGGATAAGCGTACGGATATGAATAATAATCACTGTAAGGGTACTGCGGATACAATGCGTTCTCAATCAAGCTGCCGGTAAAACCGATCAAGGATTCTTCGAATCCGCTCCAGCGGCCCCGGTTTCTCCACCGGCGCCAATCATGATCGTCATGGCGGCGCCACCGGTCGTGGTCCCGGTGTCTGTCCCTGCCCCGGTCGTGGTCCCTCCAATGATCATGGTCCCGCCATCGGTCGTGATCCCGGTGACGGCCATGGTCGTGGTCACGATGTCTGTTCCGTCCATGGTCCTCGTGATCCCAATCCCAATCATGACGCCATTGATGATCTCTGGTCATTCGTCATCCCCCCATCCCACGTATCCTATTCGCAGGGGGCAGAAGCGGAAAGGCATTTGCCCACCATGCATCCGGCGGGGAGGGCGGTTGAGGAATTCTCCGATCTACTTCTTTTCAAAGAAATTTCGCCCGAGCCGCTCGGTGAGGCCGGGCGCGACGGCATGCATCCGCGAGGCGGCTGCCATGTACCACGGCAGATCGACATCGCGCACCGGCCGCCCGAGCACACCGGTGACGGCCTCCGCGACCTTCTCCGGCGGTGTCAGATAGCCGGCCATCGATTCCCTGTAGCCTGACAGCGGAGAGGCGATGTCGAGGAACGGGGTGTCGACCGGACCGGGGTTGACCGACGTGACAGAGATGCCATACGGCGCCATCTCGAGGCGGAGGGCGTCCGCGTATCCGAGAAGCGCAGCCTTGGAAGCCGCATACACCGAGGCCTTTTTCGTTGAGACCTTGCCTGCTGCGGAAGCGATGAAGATGATCTGTCCGCTCCCCCGTTCCATCATGCCCGGCAGGATCCGCCGGAGCAGTTTCATCGGCGAGGCCGCATTCACGTCCAGCATGCGGTCGATCGAGGCATCCGACAGTTCGTGTGCATGCAGGAATGCCCCGACGCCCGAGGCCGAGATGAACACATCCGGTGTGCCGGCGGCCTCCGCGACCCGGTCCAGCCCCTCCGCGGTCGAAAGGTCCGCCCTGACGGTGCCCGCGCCTTCCGCGCAGATCTGGTCAAGAATCCCCTGGTTGCGCCCGGTCGCGAGAACCAGATGCCCTTCGCGGAGCAGTGCGGTGACGATGGCGCGCCCGATGCCACCGGTCGCACCGGTGACGAGCACCCGCTTAGGTCCGTTCATAATAAAGCACCCCGTCCCCGTCACGTGTTTCCGCCGCCAGCCCTTCGGCGACGAGCCAGTCGGTCTGTCCGATCGTCTCCGAAAGCGTGAGTCCGAGCTCCCGTTCATAGGCTTGCGGGAACAGCCATTTTGTCAGTTCGAAGATCGTCTTCGGCCCGTCCGTGAGCATATCAAGAACAGCATGTGCACGTGCCTGTTGCTGGCCGAGGCGCTTTTCGACCAGTTCCCGGATGCCGCGCACATCCTCTCCGTGGCCGGGATGGATCACTTCGACGGGCAGCTCCGACACGCGGCGCATGGAATCATTATATAGAAGGAGCGACCGGGGACGTCCTTTCTCGGGGTCCAGCGGCGGCTCGATCAGCGGATTGGATGAAATCATGCCTAGGATGAGGTCGCCGCCGATCATCTCCCCGTCCCGTTCATTGAAAAAGGCAAGATGGCTCTGGGCATGGCCGAGCGTCTCCATCACCGTCCACCCCGGATGGCCCGGGACCTCTTCACCGTCCTCCAGGATGCCGTCAAGCGGCCGCTTCCCGATGTATTCCACCGGGCGCTTCATCTTCCGGACCCAATGATGATAGGACTCCGGAACGCCCTCTTCTTTCAGGCACTCCAGATAAAAGCGGTCATGGTACTCGAAAAACGCCTCGTCCCGGACGAGCCACGGCTCGTTGTACCGGTGCCCAAGCAGACGGGCGTTTCCGAACAGGCCGACAAGGCCCGCATGGTCCGGGTGGTGATGGGTCAGGATCACCTGCTCGATTTCCTCCGGCCGGAAGCCCGCCTGCTTCAGGCCGGAAAGCATCGCTTCTTCCGACTCTGGTGTATTTGTGCCGGCGTCAAACAGGGTGAGCGCGTCCCCCTCCATCAGCCAGGCATTGACATCGCCGACGGCAAAAGGCGTCGGCATCGTGATTTTATGGATAGTCATCGGATCCCCTCCGGAAAATGAATGCTCATTCATCCATTTTACACAAGCGCATGCACGACGTCACCTGTTGACTTTGACGGACAAGCATGCCTATAATCGCACTAATCAAATGAACGGACGCTCCGACGAAGACCAGTACGGGCGGTGATGGCGCACAGAAAATGCGGTCACCGGCTGAGAGCCGCATCCCCTCTCCCGCCCCGAACCTGCTTCCGAGCCGCCATGGAAACATGGCCGTATCCCGCTGCGTTAAAGAGGGAGAAGAGCTGCGCCGGCAAGTCCGGCGAACAAAGGTGGTACCGCGGAAACCGATGCGTTTTCGTCCTTTTCATGATGGGCATCATGGAGGGACGGAAACGCATTTTTATTTTTGCCGGAGGAGATGATCGGAAATGAAAAACGTACTATTTATCGGCGCCGGTTCGATGGCGGAGGCGATCATCGCGGGAATTACGTCTAGCGGCGCGGTGGAGCCGGCCTCCGTTTTTGTCATGAACAAATCGGACAGGGCCCGTCTGGAAGAACTCAGGAACAAATACGGCATCAGGCCGGTCACGAGCGGCGATCCGGAAATCGGACAGGCGGAACTGGCCGTCTTTGCAACCAAGCCGAAGGACGCCCGCCAGGCGATGCAGGAGGTCGCGGTACAGCTGAACCCATCCGCTGCCGTGCTTTCAGTCATGGCCGGCATCCCGATCAGCCTGTTCGAAGAGACACTCGGCCGCCGTCCGGTCGCCCGTTCCATGCCGAACACATCCGCCACGATCGGTCTTGCCGCCACAGGGGTCGCGATGAATGGCGAAGTCGGCGACAACGTCCGGCGAGACATCCTCTCGCTGCTTGGCTCGATCGGCCTCGTGAAAGAAGTCGAGGAGGATGAGCTCCATCTGATTACCGCATTGGCGGGAAGCGGCCCGGCCTACGTCTATTATTTCGCCGAAGCGCTTGAGGAAGCGGCCGCTTCGGCGGGATTCTGCGGTCAGGATGCCCGCGAACTCATCGTCCAGGTGCTGGAAGGGGCAGCCGCCATGCTGAAACAGCGCACAGCGGAGCCGGCAGAGCTCAGGGAACATGTGACAAGCCCGGGCGGCACGACGGCTGCAGGCCTGAAAGCATTGGATGAAGCCGGATTCCATGAGGCGGTCGCATCGTGCATCCGTGCGGCGGAAAACCGCTCCCGCGAGCTTGCGACCGGACAGTGACCGGCCCGATTGATAGAATGGAGAGGTATCCTAGCGGAAAAGGGTGATTGTTTTGGCAAAGCTGTTTGAACCGATCGAAATCAGGGGCGTGACCCTCCGCAACCGGATCGTCATGTCGCCGATGTGCATGTATTCCTGTCCGGAACAGGACGGAAAAGTACAGGACTGGCACCTCGTCCACTATCCGTCGCGGGCCGTCGGAGGAGCGGGGCTCCTCATCGTCGAGGCGACCGCGGTACAGCCGGAGGGCCGGATCTCGAACCAAGACCTCGGCATCTGGGAGGATGGACATGTCGAAGGGCTGAAGCATCTCACCAGCCTGATCAGGCAGCACGGGGCTGCGGCGGGCATCCAGCTTGCACACGCAGGCCGGAAATCAGAGACGGACGGGGATATTTTCGCCCCTTCTGCCATCGCTTTCAGCGACCGCTACAAGACGCCCAAGGAAATGACGGAAGAGGATATCCGGAAAACCGTCTCGGCATTCCGCGACGCGGCTGTCCGGGCTAAGGAAGCGGGCTTTGACGTGATCGAGCTGCATGGCGCACACGGCTACCTGCTGAATGAGTTCCTTTCCCCGCTGTCGAACAGGCGGACAGACAGCTATGGCGGCAGCGCGGAAAACCGCTACCGCATCGTACGGGAGACGATCGATGCGGTTCGCGAAGTGTGGGACGGTCCCCTCTTCGTCCGGATCTCCGCAAGCGACTACACCGACGGCGGCATGACGCCGGAAGATTATGTGCAGATGGCCGCCTGGATGAAGGAACAGGGTGTCGACCTTATCGATGTGAGCTCGGGCGCCGTCGTCCCGGCACGGATCAGCCCATATCCGGGCTACCAGGTTCCGTTCTCGGAGACGGTCCGGAACGGTTCGGACGTCATGACCGGCGCGGTCGGGCTGATCGAGGAACCGGCGCATGCTGAGGAAATCGTCCAGAACGGACGCGCGGACCTCGTCCTTCTCGGGCGGGAACTGCTGCGTGACCCATACTGGCCGAGGCGGGCCGCGAAGGAACTCGGCGCCGAGATCCAGGCACCGGTCCAGTATGAGCGCGGCTGGAACTGATAAAAACCATATTCCGGTTTGACTGAAGATAGCCAAACCGCCAAAAAAACGTGATCCCGGCAATTAGCGGGATCACGTTTTTAATTTGGAGTTGAATCGTTTTGCGGTCAGATCTCGAGGGCTCCTTCATGTATCGCTTCCTCAAGAAACGGGCTCGGCTCCCCCACACTGTACAGCTGCAGGGCATGCATGGCTCTCGTGCATGCAGTGTAGAAAAGCCTTCTCACGCTTTCGTCCCCGTATACGTGCCGTGACGCATTATAGATGACCACCGCATCGAATTCGATGCCTTTGGACAGGTAGGACGGAATGACGACCGTTCCCTGCCCGTATTCCCCTGTTCCGTTCTTGATGAGTTTAAGCCCGTCGATGCCGGACAGGGATTCATAGGCATGCAGGCTCTCCCCGGCAGACTGGCAGATGATGGCGATGCTCTGATGCCCCTGCCGCTGCAGGTCCTCGACTTTACGGCCGATGCGGCTGTGCAGCTCTTCATAGCCGGAGACCTGTTCCAGTGACGGCCGATCGCCGTTACGGTCAAAAGGAATGATGGATGCCCCTCCGGGAATCAGTTTCCGTGTAAATTCAATAATCGGCCTGGTGGACCGGTAACTTCGGGTCAGGTTGATCATCTCTGTCTGATCAGGTCCGTATAGTCCGGCGAGCGCGCCAAAGTCCGTCCGTCCCTCGGCATGGGCATAAATCGCCTGATTAAAGTCCCCCAGCACCGTCATCTTCGCAGCCGGGAACAGGTGCTTCAGAAATTCGAACTGGAACGGTGAATAGTCCTGCGCCTCGTCGATGACGACATGCCTGATTGTATTGTTGGACTGAAAGCCCAGGATCAGTTCCTTTAAGAACAGGAACGGGGTGGCATCCTCATGGCTGAGCCGTCCTTCCTCAAGCATCCCCGCCGTCATCCGGCAGATGGCCTCCCATTCCGCCGGCGTCTTCCCTTCCGCCCATTTTCCGATCTGTGCAGGATCATGAAACAGTTGTCCGTACAGCGCTCCGAAATCGACAAACTCATAGGCCCGGACATTTCTGCGCAGGGGTTTGAGCTTCTGGTGAACCATCAATTTTGCCAGGGCCTCCGGCTCCATTTCATAGTCGGCGACTGCCTCATTCGTAAAGCCCCGTTTACCGGCGAGATACCGGTGAGCCTTGTGATAGGCGTCTTCACTGAGAAGTTCGATTTCATCCTGGACCCAAGGCTTTTTCCATTCGGCCTTCTGGACACCTCTTAATTCGCCCAGCAGCCAATCTTTCAGTTTTTCGAGCCGATTGTACAGGCGGAGTGCAGGGTCCAGACTGTAGAACTGTTCCGTCATCTGTTCTGCCGTGACAATAGGCCGGCCTCTGAAAGTAATATCCCTGAAACACATCCCCGATGATTCAAGTGAACGGCAGTACGATTTGATCGCCCCGATAAAACGGACGGACGACTTGAATCGGATGCTCTCCACTCTTAATCGTTTGGTGCCGGTATCTTCCGCGCTCAAAACAGATTCCAATTGACCAAAGGAATTCTCAACTTCGTATTCATGGCCCAGCCGGTGCTCCAGATACTCCTGGAAAGTAACCTGCTGCATATTTTCTTCACCGAGTTCCGGCAGAACGTTGGACACGTAGCTGCTGAACATCGTGTTCGGGGAAAACAGGATGATCTGGTCCGCATTCAGGTATTCCCGGTACTTATACAGCAGATAAGCGATCCGCTGCAGGGCGGCCGACGTCTTTCCGCTTCCGGCGGCCCCATGGACGATCAGCAGCCTTCCCCGGTCGTGCCGGATGATCCAGTTCTGGTCCTGCTGAATCGTCGCGACAATGTTGTGCATCTGTTTGTCGGACCGTTTGCCGAGCACTTCCTGGAGCACTTCGTCTCCGATGGTGAGGCTTGTATCAAACATGGATTCAAGGATGCCATGGCGGATAAGATACTGCCACTTGCCATCCAGCGTGCCGCGCACGGCACCGCCCGGGGTCGCATACTCTGCCGGTCCCGGCTGGCAGTCATAGTAGACACTCGAAACAGGTGCCCTCCAGTCGTACACCAGGAAGTCCTCCCCGGCCGAGTCAGTAAGAGATGAAATTCCGATATAGAAAGATTCAGGTACAGATTCGCCGTTCTCGGTAAAGTCAATCCGGCCGAAATAGGGAGACTCCTCCATTCTCTGAAGCGTCGACAAGCGCCGGTACGCATGCCGGTGGGACCCCTGGCTGACGGAAAGCGCCTGGGCTTCCTGGCGAAGGCCGATAATGGTCTCAAGATAGTCATCGAATGTGTCGGTATTCACCTTCACCTCATCCCAGAAATGCCTCCGGATATGGATCACTTCATCTTTCCGCCTCGCCGTTTCTGTTTTCAGCCGGTCGATCTCCTTGGCAATGAGGCCCATTACAAGGTCTACACGTTTTTGTTCGCGCCTGAGTTCGGGGTTCATGGAAAACCTCCCTGGAAAGTGGTATAAAAGGCTTGACTTATTGACCGACGCCGAATTATAATTAGAATAGGATAAGTGTTTAGTTTCACCGATTTTATAATGGCATCCATACAACCATACCATAAAGCGCCCATTCCGTTCAATCGGATTTGGGCGCATTTTTCGTTTTTTAAAAACACGGGCAGGGGTCTTCCCCGTTGCCCGTGTTTTTAATTGGACGGATGGAGCCGTCTCAGATTCCCGTTTTTCCATTCATATTCCGCCAGATCTTCAGCGATCTCCACAGGGGTGAACACCTCTGCGGCCTCCGCTGCCAAGTGTTCCGCATCCTCGGGAAGGAAACGTGCGCTGATATGATTGGCGATCAGTGATCCGGCACCCGCCAGATGGGCGGTTTTTGCAGCGTCCACAATCGTGGAGTGCCCGTAAGGCCCGGCCAGATGGGCTGAACCCCGGTCAAATGTCGCTTCGTGGATCACGACATCTGCATCCTGCGCCAGTTTGATGGCATTAGGTGTGAATCGTGTGTCGCCCAAAATCGTGACAGTGAACCCGCGCTGCGGCGGCCCGGTGACATCCCGGCTTCTGACGGCCGTTCCGTCCGGGAGCGTGATGTCCCTGCCTTCTTTCAGCTCGCGTAAGAGCGGCCCCTTCGGCACGCCTGCTTCTTTTGCCCGGTCAATGAGGAGTTTGCCCGGCAGCGGCTTTTGCTCGACACGGTAGCCAAAGCACGGCACCACGTGATCAAGCGGTAGCGCGCTGACGATAAATGACTCGTCTTCAAAAACCGTCCCTTCATCCACTTCATGGACGGCCAGCTCATAGTTGAGATGTGTGCGGCTGATCCGGAGTGTCACTTCAATCCACTCCCGAAGCCCTTTGGGGCCGTACAGGTCAAGCCGCCCGGATCCTCCGAGGAATCCTCTTGAACCGAGCATGCCGGGAAGTCCGAAGATATGGTCCCCGTGCAGATGCGTGATAAAGACTTTCTCCAGTTTCCTCGGTTTCAATGTCGTATGGAGCATCCGGTGCTGCGTGGCCTCGCCGCAGTCAAACAGCCAGAAGCTGCCCCGCTCCTCCAGAAGCTTCAGTGCGAGCGCGCTTGTGTTCCGCTGCTTGGACGGCATGCCCGCTCCCGTCCCCAGAAATTGTATCTGCATGTCAACCCTGCCTTCCGCCGGACTTCGGTCCGGAAATGCCTCTTGTGACGGCACCTTTTCCGAACTTCGACTCCAGCTCGCCGATCATTTTCAGTACCGGTTCTTCTTTTGCGTGTTTCTCATAGTTAAATATCGACAGTTGCTCTGTCGTCTCGGAGCGGTCGATGACCCGGCCGACGGTAACCCCGAGAAGGCGCACCGGCTGTCCGCCATAATGCCGATCAAACAGCAGCTCCGCCTCCCTGTAAATCGCATCGGCCGTAAAAATGGCATTGGTGAGCGTCCGGCTCCTGGAGTGGTTTACCCAGTCCGCATCGCGGATCTGGATGGTCACCAAGTCGCCGGCCAGTTCCCTGCGGTCCAGCCGGCCGGCCACTTTTTCAGCCAGTTTGCGAAGGGTTTTCTTGAGCTCGGCCGGATCGGTCTCGTCAACAGGCAGTGTCACGGACCCGCCGACGCTTTTTCGTTCGTGGACAGATTCCGGGTCAACCGGCCGCGAATCGATTCCGTTCGCCCGCCGCTTTAAATGAATTCCCCTTTTTCCGAGATGCTCTTTCAGAAAACCTTCTTGTGCGGAGGCGAGATCGCCGATCGTTTCAATTTTAAGTGACCGGAGTTTTTCTTCCGTGCTTTTGCCGATGCCGTGCATCTCGATGACCGGAAGCGGCCAGAGCGCAGAGGGCACATCACGCTTTCTCAGTATCGTGATCCCCATCGGCTTTTTCATGTCGGATGCCGTCTTCGCCAGGAACTTATTCGGTGCAATCCCGATTGAACAGGGCAGATCAAGTTCCGTCAGAATCCTTCGCTGCATCTCTTCCGCCAGCTCGACGGCGGTCCCCGGCCATTCCACATCCGACACGTCCAGATAGCCCTCGTCGATCGACACCGGCTCGACCAGTTCCGTATAGGTCCGGAGCAGGCTGAACATCGCATCCGAAGCGTCCCGGTACCGGTTATGGTCAGGCGGGATGACGATCAACTCCGGGCATTTCCGGCGGGCCTCCCATACCGGCATGGTCGTGTAGACACCGTGGGCTCTTGCTTCATATGAACAGGTGACCACGATTCCCTTGCGCTCCTTCGGATTCCCGGCAACGGCTACCGGCTTTCCTTTCAGAGAAGGATCGTGCGCCTGCTCGACAGACGCGAAAAAGCTGTTCATGTCAATATGGAAGATAATCCTGCCTTTTTTCGGCTTGCTTTCAATCATGTTCATCGCTCCGGTGTGAAATGCTGTCTCCATTATATCAACGGCTAGCCCAAAAAGGAAAAAGACGGGCGCGGGCCCGTCATGACTGTACAGTGAGTGTATGGTTCCTTTGTCTGCAATTCCCCTTAAATTCTCCTCCGGATTTCCGCTGCGGGCCCTCGCGTACCGCGGGCGTTGCCTTAGCCCCGCGGAAAGCGTCCGCCCGTAACGGAAATCAACAGCGTTCTTTAATGTTTTTTATGCTAAATTATTCGCACGATCAAATTCGGAGAGGTTTTTTACAGACTATGACGGCCCGGGACCGTTCTCATCAATGTTATTGCTTCGCCGCAGTTTTCACGATTTCCACCAGCAGGTCTGCCAGCTTTTCAAGCTCTTCGACAGGCATCCGTTCGTTTGTCGTATGGATTTCCTCGTATCCGACGGAAAGCGTGACCGTCGGAACACCGAAGCCGTTGAAGATGTTGCCGTCGCTGCCTCCGCCGCTTGTCATGAGCTCAGGCTCACGTCCGATTCGCCGGATTGCGTCCATCGCCGTCTTCACGACCTGGTCTTCCTCGCCCATCGAGAACCCCGGATACATCAGCTGTACGTCCGTCTCGGCCGAACCGCCCATCAGGCTTGCCTGGCGTTCGAATGTACGGACCATGTGCGCGGTCTGCTCGTCGAGCTTGTCCTTGTTGATGGAGCGCGCCTCGGAAAGGATGTGCACTTCATCGCAGACGATGTTGGTCGCCTGTCCGCCTTCGAAGCGGCCGATATTGGCGGTCGTCTCGGCATCGATCCGGCCGAGCGACATGTTAGCAATGGACTTTGCCGCGATCGTGATTGCGGATACACCCTTTTCAGGGGCGACGCCTGCATGGGCGGTCTTTCCCCTGACAGTCGTTTTCAGCTTTGCCTGGAACGGGGCCGCCGTCACGATTCCGCCGACTTTTCCATCGGAGTCGACCGCGTAGCCATAGTCCGCCCGGATGGCTTTCGGATCCAGCTCTTTCGCGCCGCGCAGGCCGCTTTCTTCTCCTGCCGTGATGATGAACTGGATGTCGCCGTGCGGAATGCCCTCTTCATTGATGCGGCGCATCATTTCGAACAATGCGGCAATGCCCGCTTTGTCATCCGCGCCGAGAATGGTCGTGCCGTCAGAATAAATATAGCCGTCTTCCTTCAGCACCGGCTTGATTCCCTTTCCGGGAACGACAGTATCCATATGGCAGGTAAAATAGATGGAGTCTGCGCCATCCGCGCTGCCCTTTTTCGTGGCAATCAGGTTGCCCGCTCCGTGTCCGGATCGCGCTGCGGAGTCGTCTTCCGTCACATCAAAACCAAGAGCTTCCATTTTATCCTTCAGGATGCCGACGATCTCCCCTTCATGCTTTGTCTCCGAGTCGACCTGCACGAGCTCCATGAATTCATTGATCAGCCGTTCGTTTGTCATACAGCATGCCTCCTGTCAAATCCGAAAGCGCACCGCAGAAAATCCGGTGCGCTTCCTGTATTCATTATAGCGGAATGTTGCCGTGTTTTTTCTTCGGGCGTTCTTCTTTCTTGTTGCGCATCATCTCAAGCGCCTGTATCAGCTTGATGCGTGTCTCGCGCGGGTCGATGACGTCGTCGACCATGCCGTGGCTTGCCGCTACATACGGGTTGGCGAATTTCTCTTTGTACTCCTCGATCTTCGCGGCGCGTGTAGCTTCCGGGTCATCGCTGTTGGCGATCTCCCGCGCGAAGATGATGTTCGCGGCGCCCTGAGGGCCCATGACCGCAATTTCCGCATTTGGCCAGGCGTAGACGATATCTGCACCGATCGATTTTGAGTTGAGTGCGACGTATGCCCCGCCGTAGGCTTTCCGGAGGATGACCGTCATTTTCGGAACGGTCGCCTCCGAGTAGGCATACAGAATCTTCGCGCCGTGGCGGATGATGCCCCCGTGCTCCTGCTTGATGCCCGGGAAGAAGCCGGTCACGTCCTCGAACGTGATGATCGGAATGTTGAATGAGTCGCAGAAACGGATAAACCGTGCCGCTTTGTCGGACGAGTCGATGTCGAGGCCGCCGGCCATGACTTTCGGCTGGTTGCACACGAGGCCCACCGTCTCCCCCTTGATGCGAGCGAGCCCGACCACGATGTTGCGGGCAAATTCCGGCTGTACTTCCATGAACGAATCCGCATCGACAACCTGGTCGATCACTTTGCGGACATCATACGGGCGGATGGTCTCAAACGGGACGATGTCCACGAGATCCGGACGGTCGTCGTTTTCCGAATCGGCCTCAAGCCGAGGAGGCATCTCTTCGTTGTTCTGCGGCAGATAGGAAAGCAGCCTGCGGACATCAGCAAGGACTTCCTCCTCGCTGGCCGCACGGAAATGGGCATTCCCGCTGATGGCGTTATGTACTTTGGAGCCGCCGAGATCCTCGGAGGAAATCTTCTCTCCCGTGACGGTCTCGATGACTTTCGGGCCGGTGATGAACATCTGGCTTGTTTTGTCGGTCATGAAGACGAAATCGGTAATTGCCGGCGAGTAAACGGCACCGCCCGCGCAAGGCCCGAGAATGACGGAAATCTGCGGGATGACACCGGAATAGATGGCGTTCCGGTAGAAGATATCCCCGTAGCCGTCCAGTGAGACAACTCCTTCCTGGATCCGGGCACCGCCCGAGTCGTTCAGCCCGATAAACGGCGCTCCGTTTTTCGCGGCGAGGTCCATCACATTCGCGATTTTCATCGCATGCATTTCCCCGAGGGCTCCTCCGAAGACGGTGAAGTCCTGCGAGAACAGGTAAACGGGACGGCCGTTCACTTTTCCGTAACCGGTCACGACGCCGTCACCCGGCCCCTTCATCTTGTCCATGCCGAAGTCCTGTGTCCGGTGGGTGACAAACGGATTCAGTTCGACGAATGTCCCCTCGTCCAGCAGCAGGTCGATCCGCTCGCGTGCGGTCAGTTTGCCCTTTTCGTGCTGGCGGTCGATCTTATCGTCCCCGCCGCCAAGTTCGATTTCGCGTTTCCTGTCATAGAGTTCATTGATTTTTTCATAGATATCCATGATGGTGATTCACTCCTGGTTTCCGGATTTGTCGCACAGTTCGTAGAGAACGCCATATGAGGATTTCGGGTGCATAAAGGCCACCTGCGCGCCGCCCGCGCCGGGCACCGGCCCGTCAGACAGCAGTCGGACTCCGTTCTCGCGAAGCTCGTCCATCCGTTCCCGGATGCCCGTCACGCCGAATGCGATATGGTGGACGCCTTCCCCCCGCTTTTCAATGAACTTGGCGACAGCGCTCGTTTCGGCGGCCGGCTCCAGGAGCTCCAGCTTCACATTTCCCGCATCCAGGAATGCCACCCTAAGGCCCTGTGTCGGAACTTCCTCGATTCCCAAGAGCGGAATGCCGAGCGTGTCCGTGTAATATGGAAGGACGGCATCGAGGTCTTTTACCGCGATGCCGATGTGGTCGACCTTCTCCATCTCCCTTGCCCCCTTTTCATGTATCCGATTACAATTGTACCGTTTCAGGGCACAAAACTCTATATATTGCGCAAACGACCAAAAATCATTAAAATGAACCCATCAGCAGTGAAGGAGCCAGAATAAAATTGAGCAATAAGAAATTTCAAAAAATCATCATTTACACCATGGTCGCCCTGATGCTTCTGTCGACCATTGCCATGGGACTCAGCCTATTCATCTGAATCCGGAAAAAAGAATACAAAAAAACGCAGCGCCGGCATACGGCTGCTGCGTTTTTTTGTCGGGTCAGACTTCTTCGCAATACTCCTCGAACATGCCCTGGATTGACGACAACCGACATCGGGTCATGGCCTTCGATTTCGTGGCGCGGTACTTCTCCGATTACTTTTCCGCCTTCATCAGGATGAACGACGGGGACGACGGAAGGTGGTCATCGCCGAAGTGCATGCGTGCCTGTGCTGTCGCTTCCTTGTCCTGTCCGGCGAAAACCGTCACCAGATGGTCCGGACGCTTGTCATAGTGGACCGCATGCATCGCTGCAGGACGTGCAATCCCGCCCGCGCATCCGCATACCGAGTTCACCATGAACAGCGTTGTCCCTTCACGGCTGATTGCCGAGTCCACTTCTTCCGGAGTCTTCAGCTGCTCATAGCCGGAGGCTTCCATCTCGCTCCGCGCCTGGCGGATCATATCTTGCATAAACAGGTTCATATCCATGTTCATGACTGCATCCCCTTTCGGTTTATCCAAGAAAATCATAACAGGTCGGGCCATTTCCTGCAAAACCCGAGTCTCAGCCGCGGAATAATTCCTCAACCGCCGCTGTCACGGTCAGCCGGCCGTCGAGAATCTTGCCCTCGAGGCGTTCGACCTCTTTTTTCCTGCCTTCGGATGCATAAAACGAATCGATCAGCCAATCCTCGATCGACTGGCGGAACCAGGCTTTCAGCTGATCCCGCCGCCTCCTGTCCCATTCCCCCGTACCGGTCATGTTTTCCCGGAAGCCCTGAATGGTCTCCCATACGTCTTCAAGTCCGGTCCCGGCAAGCGAGGATACGGGATGGACGGTTGTCTGCCACCCCGGAGTGGCCGGCTGCAGCATGTGGAGAAACTGTTTGTACTCCCTCGCTGTCCGCTTTGCCGGAATGATGTTGTCGCCGTCCGCCTTGTGGACGATGATGCCGTCCGCAAGCTCCATGATGCCTTTTTTGACCCCCTGAAGTTCATCTCCCGCACCGGTCAGGACGAGAAGCAGGAAAAAGTCCGCCATGCCCCTGACCGCGGTCTCGCTTTGCCCGACACCGACCGTTTCGATGAGGATGACGTCGTATCCCGCCGCTTCGCAGAGGAGCATCGTCTCCCTTGTTTTCCTGTGGACGCCGCCGAGTGTTCCGGATGAAGGGGAAGGGCGGATGAAGGCATTCGGATGACGGGACAGCTCCTCCATCCTCGTCTTGTCCCCGAGAATGCTGCCTCCGGTGACGGTGGAACTCGGGTCGATCGCGAGCACCGCCACCTTGTGGCCGGCTTCTGCGAGCATGAGCCCGAATGACTCGATGAATGTGCTTTTGCCGGCACCCGGCACACCGGTGATGCCGATGCGGACACTGTTTCCGGAATCCGGAAGCAGTCCGATGAGGAGTTCCTGCGCAGCCTTCCGGTCTTCCGGAGAACGGCTTTCCAGCAGGGTGATGCCTTTTGCCAGCGCAAGCCTGGAGCCCGACCGGATCTCTTGGGCCAGCTCTGCCGCCGGGACGGGGCGGCGCTTTTTGACGAATCGCTTTCTCGGGCCGGCGGACATGCCGTCATGCGGCGGAACGCCGCCTTCGGTCCGCTTGAGGTCCTCTTTTTCCCGATCCGTCAATCGACAGCTTCCTCATAGCCGAGCTTGCTGTAGATGGCTTCGATGACTTTCTGTGCGGATACCGGGATGACGGTGCCCGGCCCGAAGATGGCGGCGACGCCTGCATCGTAAAGGAAATCATAGTCCTTTGCCGGGATGACGCCGCCGGCGAACACGACAATGTCCTCGCGGCCGATTTTCCGGAGCTCTTCGATCAGTTCAGGGATCAATGTTTTGTGGCCGGCAGCAAGCGAACTCACACCAACCGCATGGACATCGTTTTCAGCAGCCTGCAGGGCCGTCTCGGCCGGTGTCTGGAACAGCGGGCCGATGTCGACATCGAAACCGAGGTCGGCAAACGCGGTCGCGACCACCTTGGCACCGCGGTCGTGTCCGTCCTGGCCCATTTTTGCGACCATGATGCGTGGGCGGCGGCCCTCATTTTCAAGGAACTCACCGGTCATTTCCTTGACTTCTTCGATCGCCTCGGAGTCGGTGAAGTTCGAGCTGTATACGCCGCTGATCGAGCGGATGACGGCCTTATGGCGGCCGGAAGCCTTCTCGATCGCATCGGAGATTTCCCCGATCGACGCCCTGGCGCGCGCAGCGTCCACCGAGAGGGCCAGAAGGTTCCCTTCTCCGCTCCGTGTCGCTTCGGTCAGCTTGTCCAGCGCCATCCGGACAACCGCTTCGTCACGTTCCGCCTTCATCTTCCCGAGGCGCTCGATCTGCTTGCGCCGCACTTCGGTGTTGTCGATGTCGAGGATCTCGATCGGGTCTTCCTCTTCCGGCCGGTATTTGTTCACACCGATGATGGATTCGGAACCGGAATCGATCTGGGCCTGGCGGCGTGCCGCGGCTTCCTCGATCTTCATTTTCGGCAGTCCGGTTTCAATGGCTTTTGCCATGCCCCCGAGTTCCTCGATTTCTTCAATCAGGTCCCAAGCTTTCCGGATCAGCTCGTCGGTCAGCTTTTCGACATAGTAGGAGCCGCCCCATGGGTCGATGACATTCGTCATCCGGGTTTCCTCCTGGAGGAACAGTTGCGTATTCCGCGCGATCCGTGCCGAGAAGTCGGTCGGAAGGGCAATCGCCTCATCCAGCGCATTTGTATGAAGCGACTGGGTATGGCCCATCGCCGCCGCATTCGCTTCGATCAGCGTCCGGGTGACGTTGTTGAACGGATCCTGCTCGGTCAGGCTCCAGCCGGATGTCTGTGAGTGGGTGCGGAGCGCAAGCGATTTCGGGTTTTTCGGATCAAACGACTTCATCATCTGCGCCCAGATGCGGCGTGCCGCGCGCATCTTTGCCACTTCCATGAAGTAGTTCATCCCGATCGCCCAGAAAAAGCTGAGCCGCGGGGCGAATGAATCGATGTCGATTCCGGCCTTGAGGCCGGTGCGGACATATTCCAGCCCGTCTGCGAGCGTGTAGGCGAGCTCGATATCCGCCGTCGCCCCGGCTTCCTGCATGTGATAGCCGGAAATCGAAATCGAGTTGAACTTCGGCATGTTTTTCGACGTGTATTCGAAAATATCCGCGATGATCCGCATCGACATCTCAGGCGGATAAATGTATGTGTTACGGACCATGTATTCCTTCAGGATGTCGTTCTGGATCGTTCCGGACAGCTTGTCGGGCGTGACACCCTGTTCTTCGGCCGCCACGATGTAAAACGCCATGACCGGTATGACCGCTCCGTTCATCGTCATCGACACAGACATCTGGTCCAGCGGAATGCCGTCGAAAAGGATTTTCATGTCTTCGACGGAATCGATGGCAACTCCGGCCTTTCCCACATCCCCCGAAACCCTCGGGTGGTCCGAATCATATCCGCGGTGTGTCGCCAGGTCGAATGCCACGGAAAGGCCCTTTTGTCCCATCGCCAGGTTCCGGCGGTAGAACGCGTTGCTTTCCTCGGCCGTGGAAAATCCGGCGTATTGGCGGACGGTCCACGGGCGGGATACATACATCGTCGGATACGGGCCCCGTGTGTTGGGCGCAATTCCCGGCATGTCGGACAGATGATCGAGCCCTTCAAGATCCTTTCCTGTGTAGGATGGCAGGATGCCGATGCCCTCATAGGATTCTATAGCCGCTCCGCCGGAGGACGGATGCACACTGCCTTTCAGGACTTTTTCCGGGTCGATTTTCGAAAAGTCTGGTTTGTTCATTGCTGCGTTCCCCCTTCAAGAATCCCCTTCAGTTCTGACAGCTTGCCCAGAATATCCTGGCCTCTGTGGCAGAAGCCGTTGAGCCCGGCTTCCCGGAGAGATGACGCTGTCTCTTCCGGGAAACGCCCCGCCGCATCAAGAACGGTTTTATCCGGTTTGGCCTGCAGCACTGCCCGTACTGTTTCTTCTGATTGGTCGGCAGGTGCGCAGAGGATGGCATATCCCGCCTGTTCCGATCCCAGGTATTCCAGGGCCTGTTCAGCGGTTTCAAATATCGGCGACAATACCGGGCGGATGCCGCCGACAGCAAGCATGCCGGCCGCGAAATCGGCCACAGGCTTGACGGCCCTCAGGCTGCCGAACCGGATCAGATGGACCTTGCTTCCCTGGAGAGCGGCACGGAGCTGTTCAAACGGCTCGGCGAAGCGGCCTTCCGCTTCTTTTGAACCGGCCTGGCCCTGGATTTCCTCTTCCGGATCGGCATAGATGTTCGTCCCGATCAGAGATTCTTTCCGGACGGCGAGACTGCGGATACGGGCTTCTTTTTTCTCCGCGAGCATCCGTTCCAGTGTGCCGTCAGCGGTGATGGCCGCGATGCCGCCCTGTTCTTCGAATTCCAGGAATAGCTCCCATGCTTTCCGGTACAGCGACCCGGTCAGTGACTCGATATAGTAGGATCCGCCGGCGGGATCCAGGACGCGATCCGCATGGGCCTCTTCCTTGAGGATGTGCTGGACATTGCGCGCAACGCGCTCTGAAAAGCCCGTACTTCCCGTCAGGGTATCCAGAGGAGCGACGGTGATGGCATCAGCGCCGCCGAGCGCAGCGGCAAATGCCCCGTTTCCGCTCCTGAGCAGGTTGACATACGGATCCGCAAGCGTATAGGTGCGCAGCGACGTGCGCGCGACGACCGGGACATGTCCCGGCTCCTCCACGCCGTATGCTGCCGCAAACGAACGGAACATGAGCCTGAACGCCCGCAGTTTGGCGATCTCCGTGAAAAAGTGCGTATCGATATCAAAAGCGAAAAACAGCTTCCGTGCCATTGCGCCGAAATCGTCTTCCTCTTCTGCGATCTGCGCCGCCTTGGAGAAAGCAGCAGCCAGCTCCGTTACGGCATCCGCCCCATTCATATGTAGGAAACCCGTGTCCACTGCGATGGTGCGCAGCGCCGGGAACCGCCGTGAAAGATCCGCCGCCCGGTCCACATCCGCAAAGCCTGAAACGAGACGCCTCTTGTCTTCCGGAATGCTGCCGAATACGGCGAGAAACGGATCATCCGGACGGCATCGTATATAAACGGGCACTTCTGTAATCAGGTCGGCCAGGGCAACAAGCACTTCTGCGTCCGCTTCGTTTTCCCATCCGCCTGTATAGACGACCGCGCCGTTCCCCCTATCGAGCGCAGATTTCGCCTTTTCCAGAAATTTGGCCGGGTCGGTTTCCCGGGTTTCCTGCAGCAGCGTCCAGTCCGGATTCCCGATCCCGTTGCGGATGGCATTCAGCCGTTCATCCTGGCCTTCCGGAATATCGTCCGCGGTGTAAAGCGGCTTCAGCGCAATGCCTTCAGGTGTCGGGGTTTCAAGTGATGCAAGCGGTTTCCCTTTTAGCGAAGCTTCGGCCGCTTCCCGCCAGTCCCCGATGGCGGGCGGATCGAATGAGGTCTGTTTCATCGTGTGGATTGTCATTTGCCTCTCCCCCAATTTGAATTGTGCCTATTTTCATTCTACCGGAGAAACGGATGGCTTGAAAGATGGAATGCTATTCAATGCGGATGCCTGACTGAACAAGCAAAATCCGGGCGGAATCATACAGAAAGGGATTTCCCGGTCCTGTCATGCAACAGAAAAACCGGGAAGCAGAGGGCTTCCCGGCCGGCGCGGTCAGTAGACCGATGTATTCTCACTCGTGACGTTTTCGAGAATCTCTTTGACCCGTGCGAGGAACCGTCCTGCCACCAGGCCGTCCAGCACGCGGTGGTCAAGTGACAGGCAGAGATTGACCATGTCGCGTGCCGCGAACATGCCGCCTTCCATGATGACCGGTCGCTTGACGATCGATTCCACCTGAAGGATCGCCGCCTGCGGATAATTGATGATTCCCATCGACTGGACCGAACCGAATGAACCGGTGTTGTTCACCGTGAACGTGCCGCCCTGCATCTCCTCGGATTTCAGTTTGCCGGAGCGGACTTTGTCGGCCAGTTCCTTGATCTCCCGTGCGATGCCTTTGATCGTCTTTTCATCGGCATCTTTGATCACCGGGACGAACAGGGCATCTTCCGTCGCAACGGCAATCGAGATATTGATCGCCTTTTTCTGGACGATCTTATCTCCCGCCCACATCGAGTTCATCATCGGGAATTCCTTCAGCGCCTGCGCTACCGCTTTCACGAAGAAAGCGAAATAGGTCAGGCCGAAGCCTTCCTTGCTCTTGAACTCGTTCTTGATGGAATCGCGGTATTGGACCAGGCCTGTCACGTCGACTTCGACCATCGTCCATGCATGAGGTGCTTCCTGCTTGGAACGGAGCATATTGTTCGCGATTGCGCGGCGTACGCCGGATACCGGAATCTCGATGTCGCCGGCAGCTGTCTGGACGCCGGATGCCTGCCGCTCAGGCTGTCGGGCAGGTGAGGTATCCGGTTTCGGCTGATCGGACTGTACGTTTGCCGCTTCAGGCTGCCGGACAGCCGTTTTTATCGGGATATCCCCCGATTCGATCAGCTTTGTGAGGTCTTTCCGGGTGATCCTGCCGCCCCGGCCGGAACCCTCTACCTGTGAAAGGTCGATGCCATGTTCCTGGGAAAGCCGGAGCACGGCCGGTGAATACCTTGCTCCGGCAGCATCCGCCTTGGCGGGAGCAGAAGATCCGGTGCTCCCGGTGAGATCCTCCGTCTTGTCGGAGCCTGCGGCCGGCATCTCGCTGGCCGTCTCGCCCGCAGCGGGAGCTGCTTCTGCTTCTGCGGAAGCGCTGCCTTCTGTCTCGATCGTGCAGACCGCGGCACCGACTTCGAGTGTATCGCCTTCATTGGCGATGAGTTCCTTGATGGTGCCGGAGAAAGACGACGGGATTTCGGCCGTCACTTTATCCGTATTGACTTCGGCGAGGGGGTCGTATTTCTCGACCGTATCGCCCGGTTTCACGAGCCAGCGTTCAATGGTACCCTCTGTGACGCTTTCGCCCAGCTGGGGCATGGTGATGGTTTCTTTCGCCACTTGTTAGCCCTCCGTCCGTATCAGAATTCCGCGAGATCGCGCATCGCTTTCTCGACCTTGTCCGGATTGATCATGAAATATTTCTCCATTGTCGGAGCGTATGGCATCGCCGGCACATCCGGCCCGGCAAGTCGCCGGATCGGTGCATCCAGATCAAACAGGCATTCTTCAGCGATGATGGCCGCCACTTCGCTCATGATGCTGCCTTCCTTGTTGTCTTCAGTGACAAGAAGAACCTTGCCCGTTTTCGAGGCCGCCTCGACGATCGCTTCCCGGTCGAGCGGATAAACGGTCCTCAGATCAAGGATATGGGCGGAGATTCCGTCTTCGGCAAGCCGCTCGGCGGCCTGGAGGGCGAAGTGGACCGCAAGCCCGTACGTGATGACGGTGATGTCCTCACCGTCGCGCTTGATGTCCGCCTTTCCGATCGGAAGGGTGTAATCTTCATCGGGAACCTCTCCCTTGATAAGCCGGTAGGCGCGCTTATGCTCGAAGAACAGCACCGGATCGTCATCGCGGATGGCCGCTTTCAGAAGCCCCTTGGCATCATACGGCGTCGAAGGGATGACAATCTTAAGGCCCGGCTGGTTGGCGAAAACCGCTTCCACCGACTGGGAATGATAGAGCGCCCCGTGGACGCCGCCGCCGAACGGGGCGCGCACAACGATCGGGCAGTGCCAGTCATTGTTCGAGCGGTAACGGATTCGCGCGGCTTCGGAGATGATCTGGTTGACCGCCGGCATGATGAAGTCGGCAAACTGCATTTCTGCAATCGGACGCATGCCGTACATGGCCGCACCGATCCCGACTCCGGCAATTGCCGACTCCGCAAGCGGGGTGTCGATGACGCGCTCTTCCCCGAACTGGTCGTAGAGTCCCTGTGTGGCCTTGAAGACGCCGCCTTTTTTCCCGACATCTTCGCCGAGGATGAAGACGTTCTCGTCACGCTCCATTTCTTCTTTCATCGCGAGCGTAATGGCATCGATATAGGACCGTACCGCCATTATTCATCCCCTCCCTGTTCCGCATACACGTATTTCAACGCTGTTTCAGGCTCTGCATATGGAGCAGACTCCGCATAATCCGTCGCATCGTTGACAACCTGCTTTACACGCTCTTCCAATTCCTTTTCGGTTTCCTCATCCAGCACGCCCGCTTCCTTCAGGTAGGCGGAAAAGCGCGGGATCGGATCCTTTTCCCGCTCGGCCTTCAGATCCTCCTCGGACCGGTAGGCGCGGTGGTCGTCATCCGAAGAGTGTGCAGTCAGGCGATAGCAGATCGTTTCGACGAGCGTCGGGCCTTCCCCGGCGCGGGCCCGGTCGGCAGCCGCCTTCACAACTTCATAGACGGCAAGCGGATCGGTTCCGTCCACCGTATGCCCCGGCATGCCGTAGCCCGGTGCGCGGTCTGAGACGTATTCGCATGCCAGCTGCTTCTCAAGCGGGACCGAGATGGCGTATTTGTTGTTTTCCACCATGATGATGGTCGGCAGCTTGTGGACACCCGCAAAGTTGGCGCCTTCATGGAAATCGCCCTGGTTTGAGGAGCCTTCCCCGAGAGTCACGAACGTGATAAAGTCCTTTTTCTTGATCTTGCCCGCCAGTGCCACGCCGACAGCATGGGGCAGCTGTGTCGTGACGGGAGAGGATCCTGTGAGGATCCGGTTCTTTTTCTGGCCGAAGTGGCCGGGCATCTGCCGGCCGCCGGAGTTCGGGTCCTCCGCTTTCGCGAAGGCGCTCAGCATCAGGTCTTTCGGCGTCATGCCGAAATGGAGGACGACCCCCATGTCGCGGTAGTACGGTGCGATATAGTCTTTTTCCGTATCAAGCGCAAAAGCAGCGCCGACCTGGGCCGCTTCCTGGCCCTGGCAGGAAATGACGAAAGGAATCTTGCCGGAGCGGTTCAGCAGCCACATGCGTTCATCCAGCCTGCGTGCGGTCAGCATCGTCTCGTACATGCGCAGGACATCTTCATTCGAGAGCCCCAGCTGTTCATGACGGTTTTTGGTCATCTTTCGGTTTCCCCCTTTGATTACATATGGATGGCCTTGCCGTCGACGGCAAGTGCCGCTTCACCCATCACTTCGCTCAAGGAAGGGTGCGGGTGGACAAGGGACGCGACTTCCCAAGGCGTGGCATCCAGGACCTTTGCAAGTCCCGCTTCTGAAATCATGTCGGTGACATGAGGGCCGATCATATGGATGCCGAGAATGTCATCGGTGGCCTTGTCGGCGACAATCTTCACGAAGCCGTCAGACTCTCCGTGGACAAGCGCCTTTCCGATGGCCTTGAACGGGAATTTCCCGATTTTGACATCAAATCCGCGGTCTTTGGCCTGCTGTTCCGTGATGCCGACCGAAGCCGCCTCAGGACTGGAATAGATGCATTTCGGCACCATGTCGGGATCGACCGGATGGGCATCTGTCCGGGCGATATGTTCGACCGCAGCAATTCCTTCATGGGAAGCCACATGTGCAAGCTGGAGACCGCCGATCACATCTCCGATCGCGTAAATATGCGATTCTTTTGTCTGGTAGGTGTTCCTGACCTTGATAAAACCGCGGTCCAGTTCAATATCGGTGTTTTCCAGGCCGATACCTTCCGTGTTGGCCTGCCGGCCGACACTGACGAGCATCTTTTCTGCGGTGAATGTTTCCGTGCCTTCGCCGATCTTCGCTTCAATGGAGACGGAGCCTGCCTGCTTATTCAGGGTGCCGGGAAGCACTTCCGCGGAAGTGGCGAACCGGATGCCCCGCTTTTTGAGCAGCTTCTCCATCTCGCGGGATATGTCCGCATCCTCTGTCGGCAGGATCCGGTCCGAATATTCAACGACGGTTACATCGACACCGAAATCATTCAGCATCGAAGCCCACTCAATCCCGATGACTCCGCCTCCGATAATCAGGATGGAAGCGGGAAGCTGATCGAGAGCGAGCGCCTCATCCGATGTGAGGACGTCTGTGCCGTCGATCTCCAGTCCGGGGAGTGTGCGCGGCCTGGAACCGGTGGCGACGATGACATTCTGGGGAATGAGGATTTCGTTTTCCCGCCCGTCTTCGTATTCGACAGAAATGGTGCCGGGCATCGGAGAAAAGATGGATGGCCCGAGAATCCTGCCGATTCCTTCGTAGACATCGATTTTGCCTTTTTTCATGAGCGCACGGACGCCGTTGTGCAGGCCGTCGACAATCGACTGCTTGCGCTGCTGCACACGGTCGAAAGCAAGCGATACTTCTCCGGTCATGACACCGAACGATTCTGATTCATCCTTGGCCAGCCGGTAGACTTCGGCACTCCGGAGCAGCGCCTTGGATGGGATACAGCCCCGGTGCAAACAAGTGCCGCCGAGCTTTCCTTTTTCGACGACCGCCGTTTTCAGCCCCAGCTGTGCGGAACGGATGGCGGCGACGTAGCCGCCGGTGCCGCCGCCGAGAATGACGACATCATATTCAAGAGCCATTGGATGGCCTCCTTTGTCCTTTGGGGTTGCGAGGTCTGTTTCCCTTCAGCGGCGGTGGAGCGTATCCTTTCCGTTGCGGAGAAACTTGCTGCGTGACTTGGCAACGTTTGCGATGCGCTCCTCTGCAAGGCGGTCTGCCGCTGCGTAGGACGGGATGCCGTCGCGCTTCGAGATTTCAAAGACCTTTGCAATCGTGTCGTAGATCTTCTCGACTTTCTTCATTGCCCGCTCGCGGTTGTAGCCTTCCAGTTCATCGGCCACATTGATGACGCCGCCCGCGTTGATGATGTAGTCTGGCGCGTAGACGATGCCCATTTCATGGAGACGGTCACCGTGTTCCGGGGTCTTCAGCTGGTTGTTGGCTGATCCCGCAATGACTTTCGCCTTCAGCTGAGGGATGGTTTCATCGTTAATGGTTGCACCGAGCGCACAAGGCGCATAGATATCGCATTCGACGCCGTAAATATCATTGATCCCGACGGCTTCCGCATCGAATTCTTCCACCGCGCGGCGTACAGCTTCTTCATTGATGTCCGTTACGATCAGTTTCGCGCCTTCTTCATGCAGATGGCGGCAAAGTGCGAACGCCACGTTGCCGACACCCTGGACCGCTACCGTTTTGCCTTCCAGAGAATCGGAACCGAATGCTTCCTTCGCTGCTGCCTTCATCCCGCGGTAAACGCCGTAAGCTGTGACCGGTGAAGGGTTTCCGGATGACCCTGCGTGTGTCGGGGAGATGCCGGTGACAAACTCCGTCTCCTGGTGGATGATATCCATGTCCTCTTCTGTTGTGCCGACATCCTCGGCCGTGATATAGCGTCCGTTCAGGCCCTGGATATAGCGACCGAAAGCACGGAACATCTCTTCATTTTTGTCGGATTTCGGATTGCCGATGATGACGGTCTTGCCGCCCCCCAGGTTCAGTCCGGCCGCTGCGTTCTTGTAGGTCATGCCTTTGGACAGGCGGAGTGCGTCAATGACGGCTTCCTCTTCCGACGCATACGTCCACATCCGCGCGCCGCCTAGGGCAGGGCCGAGCGTGGTGTCGTGAATGGCGATGATCGCCTTCAGGCCGGATGTTTTGTCATGGCAGAACACCACTTGTTCGTAATCACTTTCCTCGAGGTATTTAAACAGTTCCATCATCATTCTCCTCCTTATGGTCATATGCCGGCCTGTCATACAAGCCGGTGCTTCTCCAGTTTGTAATAAAGCGTCCGGACCGAAATCCCGAGCTGCTTGGCAGCATCAGATTTATTGCCGGCACAAGATGTAAGCGCTTCCTTCAGGATTAATTTTTCATGGGCATCCAGCTGTTCGGCCAGGGTGCCTGCATTTCCGTCCCCCTCAGCCTGGAATACGGCGGAGAGTTCGGCCTTGTCGAGTGATTTGTCAGCCGGGCGCATAAAGATCAGGGCCCGGCTGATGACGTTTTCGAGCTCACGCACATTTCCCGGCCAGTTGTGCTGCCTGAGCAGCGAGGCGGCTTCTTCGGTAATTTCTGTAACGGAGCGCCCGAGGTCACGGTTCAGCTTCGGCAACAGCTTTTCCGCAAGAAGCTTGATATCCCCCCTGCGCTGCCGGAGCGGAGGGATATGGACAGGCATCCGGTTCAGGCGGTGGAACAGATCTTCCCTGAACTTCCCTTCCCTCATGAGCTTCTCAAGGTTCCGGTTGGTGGCGGCAATGACCCTGACAGAAACAGGGACCGGACGGCTGCCCCCGGTTCGGTAAAACTCGTTTTCCTCCAGCACCCTCAGAAGGGCGACCTGGACATCAGCCGGGAGCTCGCCGATTTCATCGATGAACAGGGTGCCGCCATGTGCCTCTTCAAACAGCCCTTCGACGACATCCGTTTTCCCGTCTGCGGATGGCTCCTCTGAACCGAAAAGTTCCCGTGACAGACGTTCTTCCGGTATCGCCGAGCAGTTGACACGGACGAATTTCCCGCGTCCTGCCTCATGATGGATTGCCTGGGCAAACACTTCCTTGCCCGTTCCGGATTCCCCGCGGAGCAGGATCGGCAGCGGCAAAGTGGCCGCAAGCCTCGCCTGCTGGATCGCCAGCTTCATATCCGGCGACTCGCCGACCACGTCTTCGAACGTGTACCTGGTTTCAAGCGAGCGGATGATCCGGCGCGCATGATCGAGTTCATCGGCAAGCTCCCGCATTTCCGTAAGGTCATGGATGATGCCGATGCTCCCCTTCAGTTTGTCGCCTACCAGGATCGGTGCCACATTGACGACGACTTCCCTTGCCGCTGGGCCGACACGCATTCTGACTCCCCGGATCGGGCGTCCGGTTTCAAGTACCTTCATATGGATACTTTCACCCTCGGTGATATCAACCGTAGCCGGCTTCCCGATCACATCCGCTTCGGTCAGGCCGGTTAACCGGGTATAGGCCGGATTGATCATGATCCCCCGGCCATTCTCATCGACTACGGAGATTGCATCATCGCTTGAATGGATGATCGCTTCCAGCATCGACTGGATTTCTTTCAGATTCGTGATTTCCTCAGCGAGTTCGACCACGCCGGAAATATCACGGAACACCGTGAATGCGCCTGCGCGATTGCCGGATGGATCACTGAGCGGCCGTCTCG
The DNA here is from genome assembly GCF_000348905.1 of Bhargavaea cecembensis DSE10. Classification (GTDB taxonomy): domain Bacteria; phylum Bacillota; class Bacilli; order Bacillales_A; family Planococcaceae; genus Bhargavaea; species Bhargavaea cecembensis. The sequence goes on along the minus strand of NZ_AOFT01000005.1, from coordinate 35,218 downwards.
ACGTCACGACGCGCGTTCCGTTTGATAAAGTCAGCTCACGGTTCAGCTCCGGAATCCCGGTCTTGGCGACATGAGGCAGATTGCTGTCGGGGATGACGTCGAGAATGTGCCGGCCGAGCGCGCTCCGCACCGGCGTGCCGGTAATCAGCGACGCGCTGCGATTGAAGAATCGGATGATCCCATCACTGTCAGTCCCGATCATTCCCTCATCCAGAGAATCGAAAATCATCTTGTTGCGGGCGGTTTCGGACCGGAGGCGCCCGATGTATTCGGCGTTTTCCTCGAGGAGGCTGACAAGCAGCTTTGCGATCGTCCCGGGAATCAGGACGGCATGCGCCGGCCTGGCCTTCAGCAGTTCTCCGAATATGCCCTGCTCGCCTGTCACATCGAAAATCATATGAAGATCATTTGAAATGAAAGGGCGCCAGTCTTCGCCGTGCGGGATGCCGTTTTCCTCTGCAAGCCGGATTCCCGGGGCTTCCGGATTCGTGTCTACGATTCCTGTGACATTCATGTAATCCAGCTGCAGAAGAAGCTTTAAAATGGCGGTGCCGCCGGCTCCGGCCCCTACGACCAGTACATTCTGCAAAATCCTTCAGGCCCTTCGTGAGATTTGTGCAATGCTTTGCATAATCAACTTTATCATACCTGATGGCAGTCTTCTTGACAATCCTCAACTTCAAAAGGAAAATAAACTCGACAGAAAAGGAGAGATCATCATGCAGCGGCTCGCCGCATTCATCGTTCTGCTCATTCCGGGCATCGGTGCCGCATGGGGAATCAAGCTCATGCGTGATGCGCTGTTCGGCGTTCAGGCATCCGTCTTCCCCGTCTGGCTCCAATTCCTGTTCGGCCTCGTGATTCTGGTCCTCTGTATCGGATTCTTCGCGGGATTCCTGTACAGGCGGGACCAGCGGAACGGAAAAATACCGAAAGACCGGTTTAAGCGAAAAAACTAAAGGTTCCTGACATTTTGTCAGGAACCTTTTTGCATGGCTTTTTTGACTGTGTCCGGGAAGTCGGTGATCCATCCCCGGATGAACGGTTCGGGTTTCGGGATAAACGGTTCGGTGCCGTCGACGCCGTAGACCCTGGCGAATTTGTGTTCCCTCTCGATGGCGCCAAGGTATTTGCCGGACCAGAGACGCTTGTGGATATGGAATCCGTCCGAGCTGCCATACACTCCGAGATTGTCCCAGCGTGATTTCTTGGTCAGGATCAGTGCGGTCTCCCTGCCCGGATCGGTCTGCTTCACCTGCATCAGCAGCGGGTAATGGAACGAGGAGAAATGAAGATCCGGATAGCCTTTCGCTGCCATGACGGCCTGCTCTACGGCGTCCGGTTGGTCAAGGAAGGTTTCTTTCAGTTCAATGTTGAGTGACGGACTGCCAGCCGCGCGTGCCCATTCCAGAAATTCAGCAAATGTCATTGCCGGCTTTCCGAACATCCTCTTCCACCGGTTCCGTCCAATCTTCAGCGCCCTCATTTCATCAAGTGTCAGTTCCGTGATGAATTTGCGCAGTCCGGTGACACGGTAAAGATCGGCATCATGGATGATGACCGGCACACCGTCTTTTGTCAGCTGCAGATCGGTCTCAATGCCGTCCGCTCCGATTCCGACCGCTTTTTCAAATGCCTTGAGCGTATTTTCAAATGCGTACCCGGAAGCCCCCCTATGCGCATACACTTTTCTCATGTTCCCCATCCTTTCTGGCATCCTATCCGCCTTTTCCCCTGAAGCCGGTACCGGAAACGGGGCCCGCCCAAAGGGCAACCAACAGATGCGCCTTCTCACTATAAAACGGAAAAAGCCGCCCGGATGTTCCGGGCAGCTAAAACGGCAAATGCCGGTATGAGTGCGGTTTTCATTCAGGCGGACATGAATTCCAGCCGGAGACGGTCAGATACCATCGCGATAAATTCCGAATTGGTCGGTTTGCTCTTCATATGATGGACCGTATACCCGAACATCTTCGAAATGACTTCGTAATTCCCCCGGTTCCAGGCGACTTCGATTGCGTGGCGGATCGCCCGCTCGACACGCGAAGGCGTCGTGTTGAATTTCTCGGCAATTTCCGGATACAGTACCTTGGTGACAGAGCCGAGAAGATCGACATCATGGTACACCATCGTGATCGCTTCCCGCAGGAATGCATACCCCTTGATATGTGCAGGAACGCCGATTTCCTTGATGATCGCGGTAATCGCGGTGTCGATCGCTTTTTTGCTGAGCGTCTGCTGTTTGCCCGGTTCGGGAACTTCTGTGCCGGACTTTAGCTGGCGTCCATTTTTCATCTGCAGGATTTTGTGGACGAGCCGGTCAAACTCAAACGGTTTCAGGATAAAGTAGGAAGCGCCAAGCTCCGCTGCCTGTTTCATGATTTCCTCCTGGCCGAACGCAGTCAGCATGATGATATTCATGTCTCCTGCACCGCCATTTGCATGGAGTTCTTCAAGCACTCCGATTCCGTCCAGGTGAGGCATGATAATATCCAGAAGCAGGACATCCGGCTTGTTTTCTTCGAGCATGTTCAGGCAAAGCTTCCCGTTTGTGGCCGTTCCGACCACCTCAATCTCCGGATGATTCTCAAAATAAATCAGCATGGTCCTTACAAGTTCCCGGTTATCATCCGCCACAGCAACTTTGATTTTTTCCATTGTGAATTTCCCCCTTTTAAAAAGCAAACCTGGTCCGAAGCCTGTTGAATATAGTTCGACATCCTACCGTTTACACCTTCACCAAAACATAAAATGAGACTCATGGACGATATTTCCGACAAGATTCGACGGAATCCCACAATTCCAAAGATTGCAGTTCCACCTTTATTATAATGCAGAAAAAGGAAAAAGCCATACCGGATCCGGTATGGCCCAACATTTTTTTCTATGGTTTTCGTTTTGTCATCTCTTCGACGGGGAGAGCCGCCCCTTTCAGGGGTTCCTCGACAAACATATGCGTCACGACGCCGGCGAATTTTCCGTCCTGGATAATCGGGCTGCCGCTCATGCCCTGTAGGATTCCGCCCGTTTTTTCAATCAGTTCGCGATCCGTTACAGTAAATCGGAACACATCATCCGCAGCTGCCGTGATCTTGATGCTGTACTTGTCAATTTCTGTTCCCTTGATGGTTGTATAGATTTCCGCTTCCCCTTCACGGATCTCTGCCGGCCGCATAATCTCCAAAGGTTTCGGGAATGCTCCTGTTAACGATGATGACCATTTGCCGAATATCCCATAGATTTCGTTTTCTTGGATATCGCCCAGGAGCTGATGGCCGGATTCAATCGAAGAGATTTTGTATCCCGGCTTTCCCGGCTCACTTTTTTTGATCTGTTCAACATCTGCCAAAAAGATGGAGCCCCCGGAAAAAGGCGGTGCACCGTCAAGCGTCCGGTCGATGATCTGGTGGCCAAGCGCACCGTATTCACCGGTCTCCGGGTCCACATACGTCAGTGTGCCGATTCCTTCTGTCCGCTCCCGGACAAAGGAATGCAGGCTGAGAAGTTCCTGTTTGGTCGCACCAATTTCAATTTCTTTTCCTTCACGTTCAATTTCCAGCACCGATTCTGCCCCGCCCGGCGCATTGGCGGCTTTTGTGAGATCCTTGAGCGTGCTGATTTCCTTGCCGTCCAGTGTTCTTACGACATCCCCGGCTTTTAGCCACTGTTCGTCAGCAACCAGAACATCATCCGTGACGATGAGCATCCCCAGTTCGAGATGGATGCCGATCGAGTGCCCCATCGGAATCAGGGACTTCGGTCCGTCCGCTGCCGCACCCGAGGCGCCTGATAAAAACAGGACGGCGAGCAGTGCGGGCAGCATCAGCTTCCGGCTAATCCATCGCATGGTTCACCTCCTCGTGCTGTTATATCGTTACTATGTGTCCGGCCGGATTTCTTATGTCCGGTATAATGTAGCATGAAAATCCGGGGATGAAGAAAGACGCTGCAACCAAAGGCTTTTCCGGTGTTGGTGTTAATCATGGCGGGAAAAATATAAAAGCGGTCGTGCAGGCATCCTTTCAGATGATATGGACATCCTATAGAGAAAAATTGCGACAGTTTGTGTCACCCCAAATTTGGTCATACGTACAGCCGGTTTCGCCATTGAGCAGTAAGATTTCGTCTTTAAGGCCATTCCGGCGGATGAATGACGAAACCGGTCCATACGCCCACAAAAATCTCCCCCTGCCGCATCCATTTTGGCTGCGTTCAGGGGGAGTTCAGCGTTCATTTAAATAAAATCACATTTCCTTTTTCCGGCCCTCCGCCATGACGAGAAGCTCTTCTGCGTGGCGCATCGTCAGGTCGGTCATTTCGGCACCGGTCATCATCCGGCTCAGTTCCTCGGTCCGCTCCATTCCTTCCAGTTCCCTGACGGAAGTGGTCGTGCGGTCCCCTGTGACATCCTTGCGGATGAACAGATGATGGTCGGCCATTGCCGCGACTTGTGGCAGATGGGAAATGCAGAGTACCTGTGAGTGGACGGAGATGGCAGCGATTTTTTCGGCGATGGCCTGTGCGACGCGGCCGCTGACACCGGTGTCCACCTCGTCAAAAATGATTGAAGTGACTTCCTGGTGTTTGGAGAAGATGGTCTTGAGTGCCAGCATGATCCGGGAAAGCTCTCCTCCGGACGCCACTTTGGCGAGCGGCTTCGGCGGCTCTCCCACATTGGCGGAAATGAGGAAAATGACATCTTCCGCCCCGTGCCGGTCAAATTGGCTGCGTTCCCTGAACTCCACGGTAAACTGCGCTTTTTCCATATAAAGCTCCGACAGCTGCAGGTGGATGGCCTCGGCCAGGCGGACAGCCGCTTCCCTTCTGAGTTCCGCCAGCTCTCCCGCTTCCACAGCGAGATCGGCTTCGAGCGATTCGACTTCTCTCCGTTCATCCTGCAGCCGTTCATCGCGGTTCAGCAGCTTTTCCAACTCTTCCGCGATCTTGTCGCGGTATGCAAGAATCTCGCCGACTGTCCCGCCGTACTTTCTCTTCATTGTCTGAAGAAGTGCCAGCCGGTGTTCCACTTCATCGAGGCGGCTCGGATCGAACTCCATTCCGTCGAGCATATTCTTCAACGAAAAGGCCGTTTCCTGAAGCGTGTAGAACGCATCAGATACGGACGTCGCATACTCTCCGGCCTGAGGATCGACTTCCGCCGCGTGCTCGAGGTCGCTCATGGCGGCACCGGTCCAGTCGAGGCCTCTCGACTCGCCCTGGATCGCTTCATAGGCGGACGACACCCGCTCATAAATGGCGTTAAAGTTTTTCAGGCGCGTACGCTCTTCCTCCAGCTCCTCTTCCTCACCCTCATAAAAGCCTGCCTCGTCGATCTCCGTCAGCTGGAACCGGTACAGGTCGATCCGGTGCGCCACCTGCTGTTCGGATTCGTCGTACCGTGTCAGCCGCCTTTTCAGCTTGACATACCGGTCATAAAGAGCGGCATAGCTTTCCTTGGCCGCTCCGATCGTCTCCCAGCCAAACTGATCCAGCAAAAGCACATGGCGCTGTTCATCCATCAGTTCCTGTGTTTCGTGCTGGCCGTGAATATCAATCAGCGCGGCTCCGACTTCCCGGAGAATGGCAAGGGTGACCAGCTTGCCATTCACCCGGCAGGTACTTTTTCCGGATGCGGAAATATCCCGCCTCAGAATGACGGTTCCCTCGTCGTCTGAAGGGATGCCGGATTCTTCCAGTTTCCGGAAGACCGGATGGGCGCCGTGTGACACCTCGAACATTCCTTCCAGCTCCGCTTTCTTTTCCCCGTGGCGGATGAATTCGCTCGATCCCCTGCCGCCCGCAAGCAGCTGGACAGCATCGATGATGATCGATTTGCCGGCTCCTGTTTCGCCGGTCAGGACGGTCAGCCCGTTATCAAAGCTGATTGACAGGTCACGGATGATCGCAAAATTCTTGATTGACAGTTCTCTCAGCACGGGGCGTTCACCTCCTCATCAAAGCATGCCGAGCAGCTTTTCCCTCACCGTTTCCCGCTGTTCATCATTCCGGCAAAGGATGAGGCATGTGTCATCGCCGCAGATGGTTCCGAGGATTTCCTCCCATTCAATCTGGTCGATGAGCGAGCCGATGGCATGCGCATTGCCCGGCAGCGTCTTCATGACAAGAAAATGCCCGGCCCCGTCAATGCTTACAAAAGCGTCGGTCAGTGCGCGGTTCAGCTTGCGCACGGGGTCAAAGCTGCGCTCAGCGGGCAGGCTGTATTTGTAGCGGCCGTCCCTGAGAGGGACTTTGACAAGATGCAGTTCCTTGATGTCCCTCGAGATGGTGGCCTGCGTCACATTGAATCCTTCCTGTTTGAGCCGGTCGACCAGCTCGTCCTGTGTTTCGATTTCACGATTTCCTATAATTTCCCGAATACGGATATGCCGTTGGCCCTTACTCACTCTATTCCCTCCGAAGAAATGCATATTTCCTAATAAGAATGTACCATTATCCAATTTTCGCAACAACAAAAAACCCCCGATTCCGGGGGTCAGTCCAGCGTTTTGTGGGCTTCTTTCACCAGTTCGGAGAAAGCGCCTTCCGGGAGCCGGGATACCGGATTGTCAGATGACCTCAGGTGGAAGAGGAACTCGATATTGCCCTCGCCGCCGGTGACCGGTGAAAACGAGGCATCGATGACCTCAAAACCGTTTGAAACCGCCATGCCGGCAGTTCGTTCGAGAACCTCAAGATGGACGGCCGGATCGCGGACGATGCCCTTCTTTCCGACTTTCTCACGTCCTGCCTCAAACTGCGGCTTCACGAGGGCGATCACATCGCCTCCCGGTATCAGCACCGTCTTCAGCGTCGGCAGGATAAGGCTGAGGGAAATGAATGAAACATCGATCGTCGCGAATTCCGGCATTCCCTCCGTAAACAGATCCGGGGTGGCATGCCGGAAATTAACGCGCTCCATGACCGTCACCCTCGGGTCCTGCCGCAGCTTGTAGGCCAGCTGATTATAGCCGACGTCAAGCGCATAACTGTGGAGCGCACCGTTCTGCAGGGCACAGTCCGTGAAACCGCCGGTCGATGCGCCGATGTCGAGGACCAGTTTGCCCTCGACATCCGCCTCGAAGACCTCAAGGGCCTTTTCAAGCTTCAGGCCCCCGCGGCTTACATACTTCTGCGCGCTTCCCTTGACCCGGATGTCCGCGTCCGCCGGGATCTTTTCGCCGGGCTTGTCCATCCTGCGGTCGCCGGAATAGACAATACCCGCCATAACGGCACGCTTCGCCTGTTCACGTGTCTCAAACAGGCCGCGTTCGGTCAGGAGGACATCGATCCGCTCCTTGGGCATTTTCTGCGTCATAGCGCATGCATGCCTTTTTGGCGGGACAGTCCAACCAGCTCTTCCACTTTTTCCGCAAGCGCTTCGTCTGTCACGCCGATTTCTTCAAGGAGTTCGTTGACGCTGCCATGCTCGATGAACTTGTCAGGGATGCCCATGCGGTCGATGATGGATCCGTGGAAACCATGCTCATGCGCAAATTCCATGACGCCGCTGCCGAATCCGCCTGCCAGTACCGCTTCTTCGACGGTGACAATCGGTATTTTCTTCTCGAGAAGGTTTTTCAGCATTTCCTCGTCAAATGGCTTGATAAAGCGCGCATTGACGACTGCTGCATCGATGCCCTTTTCACGGAGGCGATCAGCGGCGGAAAACGCCATCGGAATCGTCGTGCCGAATGTCAGGATGGCAGCGTCGCTTCCTTCCCTCAGCATCTCCCAAGAGCCGATCGGGATCTCCCTCAGCTCTTCATCCATCGGCACGCCGAGACCGTTGCCCCGCGGATAGCGCAGCGCAATCGGTCCGTCTTCATAGCTGACGGCCGTCCGGACCATATGCTGGCCTTCGTTCTCGTCTTTCGGCATCATGATCGTCAGGTTCGGCATGCTCCTGAGGAAGGCGATGTCGAAAACGCCCTGGTGGGTCTCACCGTCGGCGCCTACAAGTCCGGAACGGTCGATGCCGATGAAGACATTCAGGTTCTGTCTGGCGATGTCGTGGAGGACCTGGTCATAGGCTCGCTGGAGGAACGTCGAGTAGATGGCGAGGAACGGCTTCATCTCTTCGACGGCAAGTCCCGCGGCCATCGTAGTCGCATGCTGCTCGGCAATGCCGACATCGAACATGCGGTCCGGGAATTCCGAGGCAAACCCTTCCAGCTTGGAGCCGACCGGCATGGCAGGCGTGATGGCGACAACCCGCTTGTCTTCGCGTGCGATCCGGCGGACTGTCTCCGCGATGAGCGCACTCCATCCCGGTGCCTTTGCCGGAGACTTGATGAGGTCGCCCGTTTCAAGCTTATACGGCCCTGTGCCGTGCCATGTGCCGATCTTGTCCTCTTCTGCCGGGCGGAAGCCCTTGCCTTTTTTGGTCAGGACATGAATCAGGACAGGCCCTTCCATTTTTTTTGCATAGTTCAGGTTTGCTTCAAGATCTTCGAAGCTGTGGCCGTCTACCGGCCCGAGATAGGTAAAGCCGAGCTCCTCGAAAAAGACACCCGTGACGAGCAGGTATTTAAGGCTGTCCTTCACCCGCTCCGCAGTGGACGCAAGCTTGCCGCCCACAGCCGGAATCTTCTTGAGAAGGTACTCCAGCTCGTCCTTCGCCTTGTTGTACTTGCCCGCTGTCCGCAGCCGCCCAAGCACATTGTGGAGCGCGCCGACGTTCGGGGCGATCGACATTTCATTGTCATTCAGGATGACGGTCATATTGGTGCGCTCGGATCCGATATGGTTCAGCGCCTCGAGCGCCATGCCGCCGGTCAGCGCGCCGTCCCCGATCACCGGGATGACATGGTTGTCCGCGCCCTTGATGTCGCGCGCTGCCGCCATGCCCATCGCAGCGGACAGTGACGTCGAGCTGTGGCCGGTTTCCCAGACGTCATGCTCGCTCTCAATTCTCTTAGGGAACCCGCAGAGGCCCCTGTACTTCCTGAGCGTGGAGAAATCACACGCGCGGCCGGTCAGGATTTTGTGGACGTAGGCCTGGTGCCCGACATCCCAGATAATCTTATCCCGCGGGCTGTCAAAAGCCCGGTGAAGGGCGATTGTCAGCTCAACGACCCCGAGGTTCGGCCCGATGTGTCCGCCGGTAGCCGACAGCTCACGGATCAGGAACGACCGGATATCCGAGGCCAGAGCCTCCAGTTCCCCGTTGCCGAGTTCCTTCAGGAAGGATGGATCGGAAATCTTGGTCAAATCCATCGCCATCACTCACCTTTATCAAAAAAATAGGTAAAAATATTCTTTGTCCATTATAGCAGTGTCCCGTCTGTACACAAATCAAACGTCCCGTCAGGAGACCCGGTGGATGATATAATCCGCGAGCAGCCGGAGGATCGGATCGGGATCTTTCAGGAACGAAACGGCTTTGACGGCTTCGGTATGATGATGGATCAGCTTCTTTTTTGCACCTTCCATCGTCAAAATGCCCGGATAGGTGTTTTTCCCCTGTTCCGCGTCCGCTCCGGTTTTTTTGCCCGTCACTTTTTCGTCCCCGACCACATCCAGGATGTCGTCCTGGATCTGGAAAGCGATTCCGATATGCCGGGCATAGCGCCTCAGCTGTTCCCGTTCCGTAGACTTTGCCTTAGAGAGGACGGCGCCGGCCTCCACGGCAAATGTCAGGAGCGCTCCGGTTTTGAGGCGGTGGACGTTTTCAAGCTCCTGTTCCGAGAGCTTCTTCTTTTCGGCGGCCATATCAAGCATCTGGCCGCCGACCATCCCTTCCGCGCCGGCTGCGCGCGTCAGCAGCAGGATGAGTTCAAGCTTTTCCGAATCAGTCAGGGATGGAGCCCTGCCGATGACGGAAAAGCTTTCCGTCAGCATGGCGTCTCCGGCGAGAATTGCAGTGGCCTCCCCATAAACTTTATGGTTGGTCGGCTTGCCGCGCCGGAGGTCGTCGTCATCCATCGCAGGCAGATCATCGTGGATCAGTGAGTATGTATGGATCATCTCCAGCGCCGCGCCCACATGCAGCTCCGCAGGGTGGACCCGCCCGAGATCGTGAAGCACAGCGGAGATGAGCAGCGGGCGGATTCTCTTGCCGCCGGCAGTCAGCGAATAGATCATCGATTCCTTCAGAAGGGAGTCGGTATCCAGATTTCTTACAGCGTCCTCAAGGACGGGTACCAGGTCATCGACCCGGCTGTCCATGAATTCCTTCAGTTTTTCATTCATCCCGATTTCCTCCTTGAGCCGGGTCAAAGGCCGTCGCCTCCCCTTCCTTGTCGATCAGCGTCACCAGCTGCTTCTCAGCTGACTGGAGCTTGCTGTGGCAGACCGCGGAAAGCTCCATCCCCTTTTTGTAAAGGTCGATGGCATCCTCCAGGGGAACGTCCCTTGACTCCAGCCTGCGGACAATCTCCTCGAGACGGCCGATCGCCTCTTCAAAACGGATCTCCTTGTTGTCCTGTTTTTGTTCGTCCATTTTATCGTTCCACGTCCTTTCGTTCTGAAGGGCTTTCCACGACCGCTTCCACCGTGCCGTCATGGAAAGAGATGGAAACCCTGTCCCCATCGCCGAGTTCCCCGGCGGACTTGATGACCCGGTCGCCGCTCCGAACAAGGCTGTAGCCGCGTTCCATCACGGACAGCGGGTTCAGCGCCTGGAGGGTCCGTACCGCCGAGGCCAGTGCCCTTCCGTGAGACCGGACCGTTTCTTCCGCCGCCCGGTGGAGCTCCCGGTCAAGTCGTCCGGTACGCTCAACGGACTGTGTCAGGATCAGGCGCGGTGAGCGGGCTCCGAGGCGGGCATCGAGATTGGCAACGGCCTGCCTGCGGTCGCCGATCATTCTGGAAGCCCCCTGCCCCAGCCGCTCATCCAGCCCTTCCAGCCGTTCGGCAAACGGCCGGTAAAGCCGTTCCGGATAGCTCATCGGATAGGATGTCTCCAGCCTCTCCAGCCTCTTTCGTTCATGACGGATCATCGTCATGAGGGATTGGTGGAGCCTGGACCTTGATTCCAGCATGCGCCTGGATACTTCGACCTGGTCCGGCACAGCCAGCTCGGCGGCGGCTGTCGGCGTGGGCGCCCTAAGGTCTGCCACAAAATCGGCAATGACCGTGTCGGTTTCATGGCCGACTGCACTGATGACGGGGATGCGGGAAGAGAAAATCTCCCTGGCCACTTCCTCTTCATTGAACGCCCATAAGTCCTCGATCGAGCCGCCGCCGCGTCCCACGATCAGCACATCAATGCCGCCATGCCGGTTTGCCTGGTGGATTGCGCTGACAATAGACGGGACCGCGTTCGGCCCCTGGACGACGGCGGGGAACAGCAGCACATCAGCAAGCGGATACCGCCGGTTCAGCGTCGTGCAGATATCCCGCACTGCCGCCCCGGTCGGTGCCGTGATCACCCCTACCCTCCCCGGGAACGCAGGGATCGGCTGCTTCCATTCGGCGTTGAACAGCCCTTCCTTGCCGAGCCGTTCCTTGAGCTGCTCAAAAGCGACATACAGCTCACCGACGCCATCAGGCTGCATCGTATTCACATAAAGCTGATATTGGCCTGCGGCTTCATAGACATTCACGTCGCCCCTGATCAGGACATTCATCCCTTCCTCCGGCCTGAATTTCAGTTTGGAGGCATTGGAGCGGAACATGGCCGCATTGATGCGTGAGCGGCTGTCTTTCAATGTGAAATAGATATGTCCCGAGGAATGGAGCTTGACGTTAGACAGCTCTCCCTTGACAAAGACATCGCGCAGATGGAGATCGGCATCGAATTTCCGCTTAATATATTTGGTCAGCGCACCGACGCTAAGATAGGGATTTTGCATGCGGGCACCGCCTTTCTATCGGATTACAGTAAACAAGCGGCAGGGGCGGCAGGCTTCCCGTGGGATCTGTGCCGCCCCTACCGCTTGCAGAACTGTTTATATCCTTCTTTTTCCCGGCCGTTCAGCGGGACTCTCTGAGTGCTTTTCCGGCGCTTTTCAGGGTGTTGGACATCAGCATCGCGATGGTCATCGGGCCCACTCCGCCCGGAACCGGTGTAATGGAGGATGCCGCAGGGAGGACCCGTTCAAAATCAACGTCACCGTGGAGCTTGCCGTCTTCGCCGCGGTTGATGCCGACGTCGATGACCACCGCACCATCCTTGACGTGCTCAGGGCCGATCATGCCCTCACGGCCGACTGCGGCGACCAGGACATCCGCCTGGCGTGTGATGGCCGGCAAATCTTCCGTCCGGGAATGGCAGATCGTGACGGTCGCATTCGCTTGGAGAAGAAGCATGGCCATCGGTTTGCCGACAATGTTGCTCCGCCCGACCACAACGGCATGCTTGCCGTTCAGATCCACTCCGGAACGTTCCAGCATGACCATGATGCCGAGAGGCGTGCACGGAACAAACCCGTCCATCCCCGCCATCAGCCTTCCGGCGTTTTCAGGGTGGAAGCCGTCGACATCCTTGTCGGGATGGATGGCCGCAATGACCCGCTGCTCATCGATCTGTTCGGGAAGCGGAAGCTGAACGAGGATGCCGTGGATGGCCGGATCTCCGTTAAGCCTTGTGATCTCGTCCAGAAGGGCGGACTCACTGGTTTCCCTGTCCATCCGGATCACTTCGGAATGCATGCCGAGCGCCTTGGTTGTTCGTTCCTTGCTGCCGACGTATGCCGCCGACGCCGGATCGTCCCCGACGAGGATGACCGCAAGTCCCGGTGTCATGCCCTCGGCCTTTAGCCGTTCGACTCCCGATTTCACTTCTTCCTTTACTTGCCTGCTGATCTCTTTGCCGTCAATAATCTTACCTTCCACGCATTTCACTCCAAGCTGTATAGTTTCAATCTGTGTATTTGGAAAGTACGCCGTTTACGAAGCGGCTTGATTTCTCGTCCCCGAATGTCTTGCTAAGCTCGATTGCTTCGTTCAACACGACTTTGGATGGTGTTTCCTTCATATGAAGGAGTTCAAAGACGGCCATGCGCAGCACGGTCCTCTCGACCTTCGGAAGGCGTTCCAGTTTCCAGTTTTCGAGCTTCGACTTCAGCGACTCGTCGATCTCTTCCCGCTTGTTGTAGGTGCCTTCAACGAGCGACGCATAAAACGGGTCACGTACCTCATCCTCACCCGTGATATGCTCCATGGCCTCTTCCGGCGTCATCTCCGTGCTGTCCAGCTGGAACAGCGTCTGCATGGCTTTTTCTCGTGCTTCATGTCGTTTCATCCGGGCAATCTCCTCTTTTTGCATCGTTCTGGACTATGATAGCATATTTTCGCCGCTCCGTATGAATCCGAACGCAAAAAGCCGCCATGAATTGGCGGCTTTCCTATCAGGCACGTTCTTCCGTCTGGTCGAACTGGATGCCGGTGATATGGACGTTCACTTCCTCGGGTTCGATCGCGGTCATGTTGAAGACCGACTGCCGGACGTTTTTCTGGATTTCACGGGCAACTGAGGGCACCGATCGGCCGTAGCCCACCGAGCAATAGACGTCGATGAAGAGGCCGTCATCGTTATAGTCGATCTTGACACCCTTGCCGTGCACTTTGCGTCCCAGTTTTTCCGCTACGCCGGTTGCGAAGGACCCTCTCATGTCGGCCACCCCTTCTACTTCGGCAGTGGCGATGCCGACGATCACTTCCAGCACTTCTGGGGCGAGCTCGACCTTGCCGTACATTTCCTTGCCGGCTGCGGCTGCAGCCTCATGGGAGGAATTCGGTTGTTCTGCCATCCGGATCATCCCTTTCTCAATGTTGTCTGGCTTCTTCAGTTTCAGCCATTACATCATATTTTTCAAGGAACTTGGTGTCGAAGTCCCCGGACTTGAACACTTCGTGGTCCATGAGATTGAGATGGAACGGGATGGTCGTATCGACGCCCTCCACGACAAATTCGGAAAGGGCACGCTTCATCCTTGCGACCGCCTCTTCACGCGTGTCGGCGAATGTGATGAGCTTGGCGACCATCGAATCATAAAACGGTGGGATCATGTAGCCCGGATAAACCGCCGAGTCGACGCGGACGCCATTGCCGCCCGGCACGATGTACATGTTCACACGGCCGGGTGACGGCATGAAGTTGCGCGAAGGGTTTTCCGCATTGATCCGGCACTCGATCGACCAGCCGTTGATCTTCACGTCTTCCTGCTTGATCTCCAGCGTTTCTCCCGAAGCGATCTTGAGCTGCTGGGCGATCAGGTCGATTCCCGTCACCATCTCCGTGACCGGATGCTCCACCTGGATCCGTGTATTCATTTCCATAAAGTAGAATTTATCGTTGATATGGTCATAGATGAACTCGACCGTTCCGGCACTGCGGTAGCCGACCGCCTGGGCAGCGCGCACAGCGGCCTGTCCCATCTTTTCCCGGGTCTCCTGTGAGAGTGCCGGTGACGGTGCTTCCTCGACCAGCTTCTGCATGCGGCGCTGGATCGAGCAGTCACGTTCGCCGAGATGGATGGTGTTGCCGAACTGGTCGGCGAGCACCTGGATCTCGACATGACGGAAGTTCTCGATGAACTTCTCGATATAGACGCCCGGATTGCCGAATGCTGCAGCGGCTTCTTTCTGGGTGATTTCGACGCCCTTTTTCAGCTCGGCTTCATCCCGTGCGACGCGGATCCCTTTTCCGCCGCCGCCCGCTGTTGCCTTGATGATGACCGGGAATCCGATTTCTTTGGCAACTTCCAGGGCACCCTCGGGACCGTCGACGATCCCTTTGGAGCCCGGGACGACCGGAACACCTGCCTCGCGCATCGTTTCACGGGCAACGTCCTTTGTTCCCATCTTCGAGATGGCTTCGGCAGAAGGCCCGATAAACGTGACATTGACCTCTTCGCACAGCTCGGCAAAGTCGGCGTTTTCAGCCAGGAATCCGTACCCGGGATGGATGCCGTCACAGCCGGTCATCTTGGCGACACTGATGACATTCGTGAAGTTCAGGTAACTGTCTTTGGATTGCTTCGGGCCGATGCAGTACGCTTCATCGGCCATTTCCACGTGCAGGGCTTCGCGGTCGGCTTCGGAATAGACCGCGACCGTCTGGATGCCGAGGTCGCGGCATGCACGGATGATTCTGACCGCAATTTCCCCGCGGTTGGCAATGAGGACTTTTTTCATTATATCGGCCCCCTTATTCCGGCTTGACCAGGAACAGCGGCTGTCCGTACTCGACGAGCTGTCCGTCTTCTACGAGGATCTGCGCGATCTCCCCGTTCATTTCTGCTTCGATTTCGTTGAACAGCTTCATCGCCTCGACGATGCAGACAACGCTGTCCGGCTTGACCTTGTCACCGACAGAGACAAACGGAGGCGCATCCGGCGATGGCGACTTATAGAATGTCCCGACCATCGGGGATTTCACTTCGAGCAGGTTTTCATCGGAGGAAGCGGCTGCAGGTGCGGCTTCCTGCGGCTTCGGCTCTTCCTTGGCAGCAGGGGCAGGCTGTGCTGCAGGCGCCGCAGGGGCGGGGGCAGCTGCGGGAGCGGCAGGGGCCTGGGCAGCAGGGGCTGTTTCAACCACCTGTACGGCACCGCCTTTTTTCAGCTTGATCTCCCCTTCTTCCGTCTTGTACTTGAATTCTTCAATTCCCGTCTGGTCGATCAATTTGATGATTTCGCGGATCTCTTGAATTTTAAGCATAATGACGACTCCTCTTACTTTAAATGTGTACCCTTACATTTTAGACGTTTGTAAGCGTTTTTGAAATACTTATCACACAAAAGCGAGGAATCCGGTACTGAAGTACGAGATAGGGATTTTATTAACTGAATTTTTAGCACAAAAAGAAAAGGCCTTGCGGAGGCCTTGTTCATTGTCCCGATTTAAAGTCTACGTAGACGGTCGAGGAATCTTCCCAC
The DNA here is from genome assembly GCF_000348905.1 of Bhargavaea cecembensis DSE10. GTDB lineage: Bacteria > Bacillota > Bacilli > Bacillales_A > Planococcaceae > Bhargavaea > Bhargavaea cecembensis. The sequence goes on along the minus strand of NZ_AOFT01000005.1, from coordinate 19,396 downwards.
TCGCTCTTTACTGTATACACGATCTGGTCTGCCTGGGCAGCCGACAGTTCATCGGCGATCACACTGACTTTCACCGTACCGTCTTCTGTGCGGACGACCGCATCCTCGTATCCGAGATCCTTGATCAGCATCTCAAGCATGGCCTCAGCAGTCTCCCTCTTGGTGAGGACCTGCATCTCATCAAATGCCTGGTCGCGCTCTTCGGCTGTCAGATCGTCGGATGTGATTTTCTGTGTAAGCAATTCACGCTGCTGGCTGCGTTCATTGCGCATCTCCATCCTCAGCTCCTCGAACAGGTAGCTTTCCGCAAAGACCGGAGTCGCGTCACTGCCGGCATCACCGAGCTCCGTGTCTTCAATCGTATCGTCCGAGAAGATAGTGATTCCGTCAAACGGCATCGGATTGCGGTCGAACAGATAGTACACTCCGATCACCGCCACAAGACTAAGCAACGTCAGGAACCAGACACCTTTTTTCTTCACTCTCATCCCTCTTCCCCCTCTTTTTTCATTTCCACTACGACAATCCGGTGCTCGGGCAGCTGGAGGACACCCGACAGGATGCGGACCAGTTCGGCGCGTACCCGAGGATCGCCGGCCCCCTCTGCGACAACCAGGATCCCGCCGGAAGGCGTGTCCCGCCCTTCGCCGGACGAGGTTCCGAAGTAACTGTCAAGCGGCATCAGGATGCCGCCCTGTTCCTCCTGCCCCCCGCCCTGCCGATAGATCCTGACTTTCCCGACGCCGTTGATATCGGAAAGGACCGATTCCAGATCCGACGGGCCCGGCACCGCGCTTTCTCCTCCGCTTCCCGCAAACAGACCGGTCAGACCCGGCGCCAGGATGAACAGGCAGGCGGCGCCGGCGAGCAGGAGCGGCAGGGCGCTCTTCTTAAAGGTTTTCTCCATGTCATCTCCACGCTTCCCGTCCTTTCAATCAGTGCTGTTTCCGGTATATGGGAGCGATCGGGACGCTCCGGCGGGCCGGGACCGCCGTGCCGTTACCTCCGGCTATTCATCCTGAGACATAGTATGCACGGCTCGTACAGGCTATGACCCGGGCAGCAGGGAGATTAGCCTGAGGATGTAGAGAAGCACCGCAAGCCTCATAAGCGGCATGAAATTCTCCCGCTCATCCTGCCCGAGGACTGCGCCGGTGACCGCCAGGATCCCCATGAGCCAGATCAGGCCGGCAATCCATTCCCACATTCCCTCACCCCGCTCCTGCAATGACCTTGATCAGAATGATGGACAATACGGCTGTGTAAAAAATGGCGAATGCCACGATCAGCATGATGCCGCAGAGGACGAACAGCGTCTTTCCGATATCATCGAAAAATCCGGCGAGATCCTCATGCGCAAACGGTTCGCACAGGGCCGCGATCCACTTATAGAGGAATGCCGTCAGAAGCACATAGGCGACCGGACTCAGGCTGGTCACGAGCAGTGCCACGATCAGGTAGCTGCCGGCGATCGGCGCCATGCCGGATGAATACTTGCCGACAACCCCCATCGTATCCGTGATAAACGATCCGATAAGGGGCACATGCTGGCGCAAAAGCGCCTTGATCGGTTCCGCCAGCGCGCTGCCCGATGACCATGCCATGGCCCCGGTCGCCGTGATGAATAGCGAGTAGCAGGCGATAATGACGGATATCGCGCCGAGAAGGGTCACCCGGATCATTTCCGAGATGCGGGTAAACGGGATTTCCGGCACGAGCCTGGACAGGTAGTCCAGGATAAAACTCACGATCAGCAGCGGAACCATCCACTTGCCTCCGATCACGACGGCACCCTGGACAAACAGGAAGACGGCAGGATTCCAGTTGATGAGCGAAAGCGCCCCTCCCGCGGCGGCCATTCCCGCTGCGAGGACCGGATAGATGCCGAGGAAAAGCCCCGTCATTTTCCCGACAAGCCCGTCCATCATCCGGACCGCATCGATTGCCGGGCCCATCGCTGCCGCCCCCGCAGAAACCAGGAGGAACAGCCTTGTCCATTCGCGGAATTGCGGAACGGCAAAATCCGCCGCCAGAGCCGCGGCGGAAAGGACGATGATCAGCGCGAACAGCTTTGCGGGCGGCCCGGCAACGGCGGCGATCAGTTCCCACATCCGGTTCGCCCCCTTTCCGTCACGGCAGCAGACTGGTAAGCACGCTTGCCGTCTCCCTGAACTCCCCCAGCCAGACACCGACAAGCATCAGCTGGACGGCCATATGGGACAGACGGCCGATCGGGCCATAGCCGATCTCCCCGAGCATGTCCCGGAAAGAGGCAGACAGATAAAACAGAAATGCGGATCCCGCTATGAGCCGAATCTGCCGGGCTCCCGGGCCGTCCCATGCAAGCGGAAGCTCCTGCAGAAGCGGTATGGCCACCCTGAAAGCCAGCTGGGCCAGAAGCAGGAAAAAGAAGATCAAGAGGAAAAACGGTGCCATCCTGGGCAGGAACGTGTCCAGCATGACCAGCAGGAACACCATGATAACGGCGGACAGGATAATCTCCATGGGACCCCTCTATGCCGAAAGCCATGAGAAGAAGGATGAGATTTCCGTGAAGAAAATCCGGAGAAAGCGCAGCATCTCTGCCGTAATGTACAGATAGGCGATGAAAAATATGAAAAAAGAATACTCTTTCTTCCCCGTCTGCTCGAAAAACAGATGCAGGAAGGCGATGACGAGACCGACTCCCGCTACCCGGAGAATATCTTGAAGTTCCACATGCGGCCCTCCCGTTTTTTCGAGTGTATGCGGCTCCGGATTTGGTTATGCGGTTATGTCAGGGTGGGGCCGATCCGGCAAGCAGGGGGATTCATGTGGCAAACGGGGGCCCATGTGGTAATTCGCGGGGCCATGTGGCAAATGCGAAGCCCTTGTGGCAATTCACAAGCCCATGCGGCAGATCGCTGGCCCTTGCGGCAAATGCCAAGTCCATGTGGCAAATCGAGGGGCCATGTTGCAAGTTAGCTGTCCATATTTCAAGTTGCAGGACCATGTTGCAATTCGCGGAGCCAGGTTTTAAGCTGAGCGTCCTAATTTCAAATCACACGTCCATATTTCAAATCCCGAACCCATGTTTCAAGTCGCAACCCCACATTTCAAATCAAAAAAGCTGCAGACATGCGGTTGATCCGCTTGTCTGCAGCCTGTATGTGTGTGTTCCCGTTTATGCGCGGGAAACGTATTCACCTTCGGAAGTGTTGATGATCAGGCGGTCTCCTGAGTTGATGAAGAATGGAACCTGGACGACCAGGCCGGTTTCCATTGTTGCCGGCTTGGAGCCGCCGCTCGCCGTGTCGCCCTTGATGCCCGGCTCGGTTTCCGTCACTTCAAGTTCGACCGTTGCCGGCAGGTCGACGCCGAGCGTCTCGCCCTGATACTGGATCACATGGACTTCCATGTTCTCTTTAAGGAACTTCAGCTCGTACTCAATCTGGTTTTCGCCCAGCTCGATCTGCTCATAGTTGTCCGTATCCATGAACACATGCTGGTCGCCGTTTGCATACAGGTACTGCATGCGGCGGTTGTCGATCTGTGCGCGCTCCACTTTTTCACCGCCGCGGAATGTCTTTTCGGTGGTGTTCCCGTTGCGCAGGTTGCGGAGCTTGGAGCGTACGAATGCCGCGCCCTTGCCCGGTTTTACGTGCTGGAAGTCCAGGACACGGTAGATGTCGCCGTCCACTTCGATGGTGAGGCCGGTTTTAAAATCGTTTACAGAAATCATGTGAGATCCTCCATTTGGTTGTTATAGGATGATAAGCTGCTTCGGTGATGACGTCAGCAGTTCACAGCCGTCTTCCGTGATGAGCACATCGTCTTCAATGCGGACGCCGCCAAGACCCGGTACGTAAATGCCCGGCTCGACCGTAACGACCATGCCCGGTTCGAGAACCGTGTCGGAACGGAAGGAAAGCCCCGGTCCCTCATGGACTTCAAGGCCGATTCCGTGTCCCGTCGAATGTCCGAATGCTTCGCCGTAACCATGTTCTTTAATGTAGTCACGCGCGACGGCATCCGCCTCTTTCCCTGTCATACCCGGTTTGAGCGCGGAACATGCACGCTGCTGGGCTTCCAGGACGATATGGTAGATCATTTTGAGCTCTTCGGACGGCTCGCCGACCGCAACGGTGCGTGTGATGTCCGATACATAGCCGTCATACAACGCGCCGAAGTCCAATGTGACCATGTCCCCATTTTCGATCGTCTTGTCTGTCGCGACCCCGTGCGGAAGCGCCGACCGCTTTCCTGATGCAACGATCGTGTCAAACGAAGATTCCGCCGCACCCAGTCGGCGCATGAAGAACTCCAGTTCATTGGACACTTCCAGTTCGGTCACACCCGGCTTGATGAACGTGAGGATATGGCTGAATGCTTTGTCTGCGATGTCGGCGGCCTTGCGGATGGTCCGGAGCTCTTCGTCCGTTTTGACCATACGGAGCTTCTCGATCACGCCGGTAACAGGAATCCACTCCGCATCCGTCGCCTTGCGGTACCGGTCATATTCGGCATAGGGCAGCGTATCCTGTTCAAATCCGATTTTTTTGATTCCCATTGCTGTCACTTGTTCAGCGACCGCGTCCTTCATCAGTCCGGACTGCTTCACGATGCGGAAGCCCGATATCTGTTCGGCGGCCTGTTCCGTATAGCGGAAATCCGTAATGAAAACAGCATCATCACGCGAGATGACCGCAGTTCCGGCAGTGCCCGTAAAACCGGTCATGTAGCGCCGGCTGTACGGATTCGTTACGAGAAAACCATCGATTCCGAGATCATCGAAAGAAGCACGGAATGCATTTAATTTATCCATGATCATTCCCCTTTTCCCATCCGAAGGAGGGCGAGCATCGCCAGGTCGTACCCATAGGTCCCCATGCCCGCAATCTGGCCGGTGCACACCGGGGCCAGATACGAATGATGCCTGAAGGCTTCCCGTTTATGTATATTCGAGATATGCACTTCGATCGTCGGCAGCCCGGCATCTGCGACCGCATCACGGAGTGCGACCGATGTATGGGTGTAGGCCGCGGGATTAAAGATGATGCCGTCCGTTCCGTCCTCGGCAGCCTCCTGGATCCTGTCGACAAGTGCGCCTTCGTGGTTGGTCTGATAAAACTCCAGGTCAGCCCCGTTCCCGTCGGCCAACTGCCGTAGCCTGTTCTCTACGTCGGCCAGTGTCTCGCTTCCATAGATATCAGGTTCCCTTTTTCCGAGCCGGTTCAGGTTCGGGCCGTTCAGACAGAGGATTTTCATCGCCAGCCCTCCTTTCTGCAGATTCTTCACCATTTTATCATACGCAAGCAGGCGGACAACGTTTTTCACGTGTCCGCCTGCTGTTTTTTATGGAATACCGCCGTTTCCATGACGAACCGCGTCGCCACAAGAATCATCGCCATGAACGGCACGGAAAGGCCTTTACGGAATTCTTCATAGCCGCCGGGCCTCACGATCAGCCACTCAATGAGCCCCGCAATCACTAGACCCGCAACGGCGGCGGTGATGGAGACCTTCCACTTCCAGGACAGTGCGAAGAGATAATAAGAAACGAGGGCAATCACATAGAGGGCAACAAACAAAATCAGCCACTTGGCCACCCATGGCCCATCCGCAAAAATCCCGTAACGTTCCGCCCAGCCCGTGGGATTCCACTTGATGAACTTAAAATAATGAAGAAACTTCAGGCCGGCTGCGAGCATCAGCGCCACTGCCCCCGCCGTCCAGAACGGCAGCTGTTTGAACATCGGAGCACCTCCCATCTCTGTCCATGATGGGAACAGGAAGCGAAGTTTATTCAGTAAGCCGGAATGATCCGAGAGAAAGACAAGAAAAAGCGGGCACCCCGTTATGGGATGCCCGCTCCTTGATTAAAAGATGGAAAAGATGATTACAGTCCGCATTTCAGCTGTGCCCCGCAGTTTGTGCAGGAGTTGCAGCCGCCAATCTCTTCGACTGTCCCTTTCCGGCAGACCGGGCACGTATCACCGATTTCCGATCCGATCGTGACATTGGTCGACCGGAGGGCCTGGATTGTATCCACGAGGACGACCGGACGCTTTTCCTCGACCTTTTCCTCGATTTCCGCTTCCGGGTCGTTTTCCTCTGCCTTCAGCGTCAGCACCTGGGAGTCGCGGGAGCCGTCCACATAGACAGTGCCGCCCTTCGCGCCGCCGCGGTAGAGGCGCTCGTATACCGATTCAACCTGTTCGACCGTGTAGCCTTTCGGCGCATTCACTGTCTTCGAGATGGAGCTGTCGATCCAGCGCTGGATGACACACTGCACGTCCGCATGCTCCTCCGGTGTCAGGTCCATCGAAGTGGCGAACCAGTCAGGAAGCTGTTCCGGATCGGCATCCGGGTTGGCCCTCAGGTATTCTTCCACAATCTCCGCCTTTACCTCGATGAACTTCCCGAGCCGGCCGCTCCGGTAATAGGTGAACGAGAAGTACGGTTCGAGCCCTGTGCTGACTCCGACCATGGTGCCCGTGGAACCGGTCGGCGCGACTGTCAGAAGGTGCGAGTTGCGGATCCCGTGCTCGAGGACGCCCTGGCGGATGTCCTCCGGCATGCGCTTCATGTAGCCGGTGTTGATGAACCGCTCCCGGAGATCCCTCGTTTCTTCATCTGAATCCCCGATCAGGAACGGGAAGCTGCCCTTTTCCTTGGCGAGCTCGATGGATTCCCGGTAGGCAGTCGTCGCGATGGCTTCGAAGACTTCATCGACAAGCCGGTTGCCTTCTTCGGATCCGTAGCGTTTGCCGCAGTAGATCAGCAGGTCCGCAAGACCCATGACGCCGAGCCCGACACGGCGTTCGCCGAGAGCCTGACGCTCGTTTTCCGGAAGGAAGTACGGTGTGGCATCGATGACATTGTCCTGCATCCGGACGCCTGTCCGTACAGTTTCGCGGAGCTTGTCGTAGTCGACCTTGCGCGTTTCCTTGTCAGCCATCTCAGCAAGGTTGACCGCAGCAAGGTTGCAGACGGAGTACGGCGCGAGCGGCTGCTCACCGCACGGGTTGGTCGCCACGACCTGCTGGCCGTAGGCTTTTGCATTTGTCATATCGTTTGCATTGTCGATAAAGAAGATGCCCGGCTCCGCGGAGTAGGTGGCGCAGATGTTGATGAGGTTCCACAGTTCTCGTGCCTTCATGGAACGGTAGGTGCGGATGGCGAACCCGCGTTTTTCCCATTCCCGCACGTCCCCGACCTGATGCCATTCCTCGTTGTACACGTCCATCTCTTCAGGAGAATACTGTTCCACATAAGGGAAGCGGAGACGGTGTTCCCCGTCTTCTTCGACCGCCTTCATGAAGTCGGAAGTGAGGGTGACCGAAATGTTCGCACCGGTCAGGAACTCCGGGTTGTGGACGGAGTAGGTACCGCCGTCGCGCAGCTTCTGCTCGGCATCACGGATGATCGCCTCATTAAAACCACCGAGGCCAGGGATGTTCTTGTAGTTGACGATGCCCTGGTACATGGCTTCTTCCTGCTGGGTGAACGGCTTGAACTTCAGCTTCTCTTTTGCCAGTTTCCGGATGTGCTCATCGTTCGTTTTCTCGACCAGATAACGGAGGATGCGCGGGTTCTGCATTTTCGAGATGATAAATTCGACGATGTCGGGGTGCCAGTCGGCGAGCATGATCATCTGTGCGCCCCGGCGGGAACCGCCCTGCTCGACCAGATGGGTCAGCTTTGCGATGTCATCCAGCCAGGAAACCGAGCCTGAAGACTTTCCGTTCACGCCGCGCGCAAGTGTGTTGCGGGGACGCAGCGTGGAACCGTTCGTCCCGACACCGCCGCCGCGGCTCATGATCTCCATCACCTGCTTGCGGTGGTCCGAGATGCCCTCGCGGGAGTCTGCGACAAACGGCATGACGTAGCAGTTAAAGTACGTCACGTCCGTGTCGGCGCCCGCACCGTAAAGGACACGGCCTGCAGGGATGAAATTCAGCGAGACCAGCTCTTTGTAGAAGCGCTCGTAGGAAGCCCGCCGGGTCGCTTCGTCTTTCTCGACGGAAGAAAGCCCGGTTGCATTCCGTTTGGCGATCTGCTCATAAAAGACTTCAAGCGGCTTTTCGATGACGTCCACGGGCCGTGTGACAATCCCCTTTTCCTGTTCCGCAGGGTCGTCGATCGCGGAACGGTAGTCCGGTTCGATCCAGATGTCAGCCATGCCCTTTTCCCGGTCGAGGGAAAGGATGTAGCCGAGGCCCCGCGCCGGGAATTTCGGGTCTTCCTTGACGGTCAGGACGACAAAGTCCCCCTCGCCAAGCGTCTTTTTCTCGGTATCCTTAAACGAATAGCGGTCGATCATGACCAGCCGGGAGACCCCTTTGTGCCGGATGTGCATCTCTTCCGTGACCGGATAAACCTGCGGGAAACCGGCAATGTCCCTGTTCAGTTTCGAAACGTCCAGCGTCGGTTGGTTTTTGTGTGAAGCGATGACCAATACCATGACCTCCTCAAGTGTCCTTTATGATAGATACTATATCTAGTATTATGTACTTCCCAACTCTACTACATGTTGAAACTCGGCATCAAGAGCAGAAATTCAGCCTTGACATTTCCAGATAGGCTTCAATGTCATGCGGCAACTGGCTTCGACGTGATTCGACACAAATCGCGGTCAATAAAAATGATCGGAAAGTCCCTGATTCACTTTTTGAAATTCCATGAGTCGTTCGAATACTTCTCTTCCTCGAGGCGGCGGACAAGTTCCAGAATTTCCTCGTCCGGCTCTTTTCCGATCAGCTCGATATCCAAGGCTTTTTCAAAACCGGAACGGAACGCCTCGGTCACTTCCGGCATTTCCACGCTGCGGCCGGAGAGTTCCTCGATTGATACCGCCTTTTTCGCCAGCTTTTCTTTCATTCTGCTGCGGTGGTCTTCTGTCTTGAAGTTGAAAACGGAAACGAGCTTGTCGAGATCCAGCGAGACTGGGATCGCCCCGTGCTGGAGAATCACGCCTTTCTGCCGCGTCTGTGCGCTGCCTGCAGCTTTCCTGCCCTCGACGACAAGCTCATACCAGCTCGGCGCATCAAAACAGACAGCACTCTTCGGTTCTTTCAGCGCATTCCTTTCTTCACGGGTGGCCGGAATAGCGAACTCCGCCTGCAGGCCGAGATTGCGGAACCCTTCAAGCAGACCTGCGCTGATGACCCGGTATGCTTCAGTCACTGTTTCCGGCATGTCAGGATGGGATTCCGAAACGATGATGCTGTATGTCAGTTCACGGTCATGGAGCACGGCACGTCCGCCTGTGGGCCGCCTGACGAATCCAAGGCCCATCTCCTTCACTTTCTCCAGGTCGACCGCTTCCGTCGCCTTCTGGAAGTAGCCGATCGACAGCGTCGCAGGATTCCATTCATAAAAGCGGACAACCGGCGGAATCCGGCCTTTCGAATGAAGTTCGAGAAGCGCGTCGTCCAACGCCATATTATAGGACGCACTCTGCGGCCCGGAGTTGATGAACATCCATTTTTCTGTCATTCCAGACAGCCCCTTTCAAAAAACACAATGGATTTAGTTTATCATAATCCCCTGTCGCTTTTTAGCGGGGTGAACCGATATTTTGTCCGGTCGTGGACGAACCGCGTCAGTTCTTTTATAATCTTAGGGAGAGAGAAAGGGGAAAATGGCTTTGGAATCACTTTATATCATTTCCGCGATCCTTTTCGGATTGATCATCTACCTGCTTGTGACCCTGCTCAGGACCCGCAAGGCGGTGACGGCACTTAACCAGGAAGAGTTTATCGCCGGCTACCGGAAAGCCCAGCTGATCGATGTGCGCGAGCAGAAGGACTTTGACGCGGGGCACATTCTCGGCGCCCGCAACATCCCGTTCACGCAATTCTCCCAGCGTTATAAGGAGATCCGTCCGGACAAACCGGTGTATCTGTACGACCAGAACGGGTCCCGGAGCGGCCGTGCCGCACTCTATCTGAAAAAACGCGGCTACGGACAGCTTTACATGCTCACTGGCGGATTCCGCCAGTGGACCGGCAAGGTCAAAACGAAAAAATAAAACCGGAACGCCGCCGAGCAGAAATTTCTGCTCGGCGGCGTTTTGCTGCCGGACGGACATACTTGGAGCTTGAAGTTCCCTCAATCAGGTGTTTGGTTTCGTCATACAGGCGGTCGAACCGGGAAAATCGCCAGGCGTCCGACCGTCAAGGCCTTCCCCCGACAAAAGAAAAACTGCAGACAAAAGGGTTATTCTCTCCCTTTGTCTGCAGCCAAAAGGCCCGCAGACATTGCGGGCCTTCTTTGTTCGTGCAATCCATCAGTTCACGGCAACCGGTTCTGCTGTTTCCGGACGGTTGTATTTCAGTACAGGCTTCCGGGCGGCCTGAGTTTCGTCAAGGCGGCTCACGACGGTTGTATGAGGCGCTTCCTGGACGATTTCAGGGTTCTCTTCCGTCTCGCGGGCAATCTGGATCATCGCATCGATGAACGCATCAAGCGTTTCCTTGGACTCCGTTTCGGTCGGCTCGATCATCATGCCTTCCTCGACGTTGAGCGGGAAGTAGATGGTCGGCGGGTGGAAGCCGAAGTCAAGCAGGCGCTTGGCGATATCGAGCGTACGGACGCCCAGCTGCTTCTGGCGGCGGCCGCTCAGCACGAATTCATGCTTGCAGTGGCGGTCGTATGGCAGGTCGAAGTGCGGCGCAAGCCGGCGCATCATGTAGTTGGCATTGAGCACCGCGTATTCGGAAACCAGCTTCAGGCCTTCCGCGCCCATCGAACGGATGTACGCATACGCGCGCACATTGATGCCGAAGTTGCCGTAGAATGGCTTGATGCGGCCGATCGACTGCGGGCGGTCATAGTCGAATGTGAAAGCATCGTCTTTCTTCACGAGGACCGGCTTCGGCAGGAACGGAATCAGTTCCTTCTTGACGCCGACAGGGCCGGAACCCGGACCGCCGCCGCCGTGAGGGCCGGTGAATGTCTTGTGGAGGTTCAGGTGGACGGCATCGAAGCCCATATCCCCCGGGCGGACCTTGCCCATGATGGCATTCAGGTTGGCGCCGTCATAATAGAGCTTGCCGCCGACACCGTGGACAATTTCTGCCATTTCGAGGATGTTTTCCTCGAACAGGCCGAGCGTGTTCGGGTTGGTCAGCATGAGGGCGGCTGTATCTTCGCCGACAACGCGCTTCAGGTCTTCGATGTCGACAAGTCCGTTTTCGTCGGACTTGACCGTGATCGTTTCCAGGCCGGCAACCGTTGCGGATGCCGGGTTGGTTCCGTGCGCGGAGTCAGGGATGATGACCTTCGTCCGGTTGTGGTCTCCGTTCGCCTCATGGAAGGCACGGATCATCATGAGTGCCGTCCACTCGCCGTGCGCACCTGCAGCGGACTGCAGCGTCACTTCGTCCATGCCCGTGATTTCGACCAGATGCTCCTGAAGGTCGTACATCAGCCCCATTGCACCCTGGACGGAAGATTCCTCCTGGAGCGGGTGGACATTCGCGAAGCCGGACAGTCGCGCCGCGGCTTCGTTGACTTTCGGGTTGTACTTCATTGTGCACGAGCCGAGCGGGTAGAACCCGGAGTCGACACCGTGGTTGCGTTTTGAAAGTGCCGTGTAGTGGCGCATAATATCCAGTTCGGATGCTTCCGGGAGCTCTGCCGGTTCCTCGCGGAGAAGCCCCTCAGGGAGCAGGCCGGAAAGATCGGTTTCCGGAACATCCAATTCAGGAAGGCTGTATCCGATCCGGCCTTCTTTGCTGATTTCAAAAATGAGCGGCTGATTCTCTTTATGCATGGATGGCCTCCATTTCCTGCACAAGTGCATCGATTTCTTCCTTCGTCCGCTGTTCGGTCACCGCGATGAGCATGTGGCCTTCCAGTTCAGGGTAAGTCAGACCGAGATGGTATCCGCCGATGATTCCGGCATCGAGCAGACGGCGGTTCAGGTCGGCGACCGGCTCGTTGCATTTCACGACGAACTCATTGAAGCTTGGGCCGCCGAACACAACTTCATAACCGGCTTCTTTAAATGCACGGATGGCATATTGCGTTTTAGAGATGTTCTGCAGGGCCATCTCGCGCACTCCCTGCTTGCCGAGCGCCGACATGGCGACCGATGCGGCAAGGGCGTTAAGTGCCTGGTTCGAGCAGATGTTGGACGTTGCCTTGTCGCGGCGGATATGCTGCTCACGTGCCTGTAGCGTCAGGACGTATCCGCGGCGGCCTTCTTCGTCATTTGTCTCACCGACGAGACGTCCCGGAACCTTGCGCATCAGTTTCTTGGTGACGGCGAAGTATCCGCAGTGAGGACCGCCAAAGGCTTCAGGGATACCGAACGGCTGTGCATCACCGACTGTGATGTCGGCGCCAAGTTTGCCCGGAGGCGTCAGAACGGCAAGCGCGAGCGGGTTCGAGGAGACGATGAACAGCGACTTGTTTTCATGGGCGATGTCAGCCGCCTCCTGGATATTCTCGATCTGGCCGAAGAAGTTCGGATACTGGACCATGACTCCCGCTGTATCTCCGTCGATCATGCTGCGGAGTGCATCGTAGTCCGTCTGCCCGTCCTTCAGCGGAATCTCCTCGACGTCAATCGACTGACCGAGCGCATAGGTTTTTACAACGTCCCGGTATTCCGGATGGACGGCCTCCGAAATCAGAAGCTTTTTGCGGCGGGTATGGCCTGCCGCAAGCATCCCTGCCTCGGCTAGGGATGTCCCTCCGTCATACATGGAGGAGTTTGCAATATCCATGCCGGTCAGTTCGCAGATCATCGACTGGAACTCGAAGATCGCCTGGAGTTCCCCCTGGGAGAATTCCGGCTGGTACGGTGTATAGGCGGTATAAAACTCGGAACGCGAAATGACATGGTCGACAATGACCGGCTTGTAATGGTCATAGACGCCAGCCCCGAGGAAAGAGGCATGGGAGTTGCTGTCGGCATTTTGGCCGGCAAGCGCGGAAAGTTCCTTCAGCAGATCTGTTTCGGACAGTGCCGGCTTCAGGTCGTACTGACGGTCAAACCGGACTTTTTCGGGAATGTCGCTGAACAGTTCGTCGATGGATCCGACGCCGATCGCATCAAGCATTTGTTTCTTGTCCGATTCGGTCATCGGCAAATAACGGTGCTTCATCATTCTGGACCTCTTTCTGATTTAGGATTTCGCCCGCTTGTAGAACGGGGTTTCAACAATTTCAGCCTTGAGGCGTTTTTTGCGGACTGCCACTTCGACTTCATCACCCATAACAGCATGTTCGGCATCGATGAGAATGTTGCCGATGTTCTGGCCCAATGTCGGGGACTGGGTTCCGGTTGTGACTTCGCCGATCTTTTCTTCGCCTTTGTAGACGGCATACCCTGTGCGCGGAATGCCTTTGTCGATCATGCGGATACCGGCGAGCTTGCGCGGAACACCCTCTTCTTTCTGGCGTAAGAGGGCTTCCTTGCCGATGAAGTCGGCTTCTTTGCCCAGCTTCACTGCAAAGCCCAGACCGGCTTCAAGCGGGGAAATTTCCTCATCCATTTCCTGGCCGTAGAGCGGAAGGCCCGCTTCGAAGCGAAGCGTGTCACGGGCACCCAGCCCTGCAGGGACGACGCCGTCTTTTTCGCCTTCCTTCAGGATTTCAGTCCACAGCGCACGTGCAGATTCGGGAGAAGTATAGATTTCAAAGCCATCTTCACCGGTGTAGCCTGTGCGGGAAACGAGCGCCTGATGGCCCGAGATGCTGACATTCTCTTTGAAGCGGAAGAACCTGATCTCTTCAAGCGGCTCTTCTGTCAGTCTTGAAAGAACTTCCTCCGCCTTCGGTCCCTGCAGTGCCAGAAGTGCATAATCTGCCGATACATCGGTGACCGTTACATCTCCTTCGGCATGCTGCTTCATCCACTCCACATCTTTTTGTGTGTTGGCAGCGTTGACAACGAGAAAATACTTGTCATCGGACATTTTATAGATCAGCAGATCATCAATTGTGCCGCCCTGCTCATTGCACATGATCGTATACTGGGCGCGTCCGGCAGTAAGCTTTGAAACATCATTGCTCATGAGTTTCTGAAGAAATGCGGTGCTGCCCGTTCCTTCGACAAGAACTTCTCCCATGTGGGATACATCGAAAAGGCCCGCACTTGTCCGTACCGCCTCATGTTCCGACTTGATGCCGGAAAATTGGACAGGAAGGTCCCATCCGCCAAAGTCAATTGTTTTCCCCCCGTGACCGGCGTACAGGTCGTATAGCGGGGTGCGCTGCAAGGTGGTTTCCGCCATTGCGCTTCTCCTCCGTTTCATCCAGATGTAAAAAAGGACAGAGAGACCCTGTTAATCGGGTCCTCTGTCCTGTCACCTGAAAGTTTTCCTGCTCGGTTTTCCTCGTTGGTGGCCGGCTGATCCGGCGCTCTCCAGAGATGCGTCCTGTACGAGTCTTTTTGCCTGAGAGATTCATAACACCCGTTACTTGCTCCTTCGGCGACGCACTTTTGCGTTCTCTCCCCGTACATTCATCCGCCCGGCAGATGCCGGTTATTCAGCTGTGAATCAAGCGAAAGTTCTGCCGCTTTGCCTATATCCTAACATTGAATTTAGATAAAGGCAATATCTTTTAGAAATCGGATTGATAAACGAACAAAAGAAAGACCAGAAACCATTAAAGTTCGGTTTCCGGTCTTTTTTCAACGCTTTTCCCTGCCTTTTAGCCGTCTGACCTGTCTGGCGGCATAATCCGTAGCCTGGCGGAGGCTGCGCCCCTTTGTATTGATGGTGATATGGGCGGTCTTTTTATAGACCTTTTTGCGCTCGTTAAAGAGCTTCTGGAGTTCCTCACGTGTCGAGCGCTGGACGATCGGGCGGTTCTTGTCCGTCTTGATTCTCCTCCAGATTTCGAAAAATGGGGCATTCAGGAAAAGCACAAGTCCAGTCTGCCGGAGGAGCTTCCGATTTTCCGGTCGCATCGGTGTCCCGCCGCCCGTCGAGATGATGCACCATTCATCACGGAAGTTTTTCAGAAAGTCGGTTTCCAACTGACGGAAGTGCTCCTCGCCGTACTGTTCAAAAATCTGCGGAATCTTCATGCCCGCCTGTTTCTCGATCTCCCTGTCCATGTCGTAGTACGGGAGACGCAGCGCGTAGCTCAGCCGCTTCCCGATCGCCGACTTCCCCGAACCCATGTAGCCGATCAGGTATACCTTCTTCATCTTCCCACCTGCCTAAAAGCGGTTCCGCTTCGCTAAAATACGACTCGATTTTTATAATCGTATCACGAGCGTGAGAAGATTCCAATAACGTAAAAGCGTGCATTTGTGCCAGATAGGCATTTGTGACGAAAAGAACAAAGCCTGAAACGAGAAAAAGGAGGAGAAGCGCAGCGGGCAGAACTCCGCCCGCTTCATTCCTCAGCCGGGAGCAGATGGTGCATCGTCCCCCTTTCTGTACCGTCATCAAAGGCGGCCCGGATGGACAGGACGTTGTCTGACACTGTGAAGAGGACAGACCGCACACCGGTCAGCATCGGTTCATGCCCCTTGCTGTTCACCCGCTTCCGGATCAGTGAACTTTCCGGATAGTAACCGATTTCGGTCACTGTCTCTCCGCTGAAGATGTGAAGTTTGCTGCCCCGCTCCAGAATCTCCACCCGGTCCACGTTTTTCATGTATTCGGTTACCTCATACCTGAAAAGCTCCCATTCCACGGAGGTAGGATCTCCGACATGATGGAACAGGCCGGCCGAATAGCGGAAAAATCCGGCGAACAGGATGAAAAACACGGAAAGGATCGCCAGATGCAGCAAGGCTTCGATAAATGTATATCCCCCCTCACTCGTCCGGCTCGAAGCAGCGTGACTGCCAGCCCGAGGTTCCCTTGTATGAGACACAGATTCCCCCTCCCTGCATCCGCCAGTCGAACACCACACTTTCAATGATCCGTGAACCTTCCGCTTCTCCGGTCAGGAAATGTCCGTCCACCGAATCGGAAGCAACAGAAGCCGCCTGCGCCGCAAGTTTCTGTTCTTCCAGGTTCATCACCATGCGGTTGGTCAGTGGCAGCAGCGATGTGAAGATCACATAGACAATCAGCAGTGACAGGAGGGATTCCGGAAATGAAAACCCCCGTTCACCGGTCAATCATGACCCTCCCCTTTCCGATGTGGATAATCACCCTCACGGGACCTTCTGGAGTATGAAAGTTCAGTGTCCCGAACGCTCTTGCGGACCCTATGCTGGTGAACTCCACCTGTTTTAGTGTGCTGAAATCCGACAGGGAGACCCCTTCCGGCAGCTGCCGTCTGAACAGGATACCGGTTTGTGTCCCGGAGGCTACATAGGTGCCGTCGCCAAGAAAAACGATTTTCGTGTAATCTTTATGTGCGACGGCATGCATCTGGATCGCCTGGATATCGAGCTTCAGCTGATCTCCGAACGGGATCGGCTCCCTGTCCTGCAGCGCTTTTGAAGCGGCTGCCGCGTACCCGACGCCCGACACGAGCATCACGACCGCGAGCACAAGGAGCATTTCGGTGAACGTGAATCCGCCTGACCGATCAAGGGTTCGAAATACTGACCTCGCCATTGGTTACAACGATCGTCCTCCCGTCCGAGCAGGTAAGGTCATTCTCACTCTCAAGATAATCAGGCACCAATGCCGCAGCCGTAGCCGGATTTTCCTTGTTCTTCAGTTTGTAGGCCTGGACTTGTCCTTCGACCATTTGCTCCAGTGCATCGCATCCGGTTTCGTCAATCTCGGCTGCCCGCTTGGTGACATTCGGGATGGCCAGGAGGATCAGAACCGAAATCACAAGAAGGACGATCATCATCTCGATCAGTGTGAACCCGGATTGGTTGTTGAGTCGCTTGAACATAGGTACCCCCTTCATTGTAGTTCGACCATACTGTAGACCGGCAGCATCAGTGCAAGGTACGCACCCATGATGCATATCGCAAGTATTCCGAATAAAACTGGCTGGATGACGGCGATCAGCTTTTCTGATTCCTCGCCGATTTTTTCGTCGATCAGTTCGCTGTAGACCAGCATCTCTCTAGGAAGATGGCCGCCCTCTTCCCCGTGGCGGATAAACGACGGGAAATCCGGCAAGAAGCCTCCGGCATGTCTCACCGCTTCATGGAGCGGGTCCCCCATGAGGATCCGGCCGCCCGCGGTTCTGGTCATATATGCGAGCATGGAATGCTCGTCCTGCCCGGACAAAATCCCGATCGCCTGCTGGAGCGGGATTCCGCCTCCGAGGAGCGTGCCCATCTCCCGGGCAAAAACCGAAGTATGGGCCATCCGGACCCATCTCGACAGAACGGGCACGGCATGTATGGCCCTCAGCTTCACCTCCGCGGATTTCCCGGCCCACACCAGGTAGGCGATAACGGCAGCTGCCGTCAGAATGACAACAGCCCCTGCGAGGACATCAGGCAATCGCAGAAGAATCGCCGACAGGGCCATCGCCTCCCCCTCGCCGCCCCGGCCGGCCAGCATTTTTTCCATGTTCGGCATGAAGAGGGTCCTGAACAGGATGAAAAGAAGCGAGATGAAACCGAACAGGACGGCCGGATACAGCGTCGCCTTCCTCAGCTTCTCAAGCGTCCTCCCTCTGCGTCTGAGACGTTCCGAGACCGTCCTGATGGCCCCGGGCAGATTGCCGTGGCTGGCTGCAATGCCGACCGGCAGCAGGAGTGCCGGAGAGAATCCGATGCTTTTCAGGATTTCGTCAGGCCCGTCGCCCGAACGGAGATTCCGTTCCAGCACCTGCTCGGCCCCGGCCGGATCATCGAGATGGTGGGGCAGGAGCATACGGATCGAATCGTGGAAGGTATACCCTTCATCCATCAGTCCCGCGGCCCTTGAAAGAAACCGTTCCGGCTGATGAAGCCGGCGCTTCTCCCGACGTCGCATAAGGGACGGCGCCATGCAGAATCTCCCCCTTCCGGTCAAGCGTCAGATTTTCAGGCATGACAAACGGCCGGCCTTCCCTGAGACACCGGAATGCTTCCGCGAGCAATTCCCCATGCAGGATTTCGAACAGTGCCTTCCGGCCGCGGAATCCGTCCTCCAGCCTCTGCGCACAGATCATGGCCACTGTCTGCCTGAGCTCTTCCAGCTGGATGCCGAATTCTGTCATCCTGAACAAACTGCCTGCCGTGTCCCTCGAGTGGACAGTCGCGACGACGAGGTGCCCGGTCAGAGCGGCCTGAACAGCCACCTTTGCGGTATCCGAATCACGGATTTCTCCGATCATGATCACATCCGGCGAATGGCGCAGGATGGCTTTCAGCCCGGCCGAATAGGTGATCCCGGCACGCTCGTTCACCTGGATCTGGAGAAGATGCGGCTGACTGCGCTCCACAGGGTCTTCCAGGGAAATGACGTGTCTGCCCAGCGCCTCTGCACAGTGGCGGGTCACAGAATACATCGTGGTCGTTTTGCCGCTCCCTGTCGGCCCCGTGAAAAAGACCATGCCCTGCCGCATCCGGGCCGCCTCAAGAAGCAGCCGTTCCGACTCCCTGTCATCGGTCAGCTTTCCGACAGGCAGAGCCTCCTCATGAGGCTGGAACCGGATTGCGGCACTTTCCTTCAAGTTCACAGAGGGCAGTGTCGAGATCCTGAACGAATAAAGGGATTCTCCGAATCTGAGTGAAAAGGCGCCGCTCTGAGGCTTTCTCCGCTCGCCGATATCGAGTGAAGAAAGGTATTTATAAAAAGAGATGATCCGCTCACCAAGATCGACCGGTATCTCCGCTGCCGTGATGATCCCCCTCCCTTTCCTGTGCTGGATTTCGTATGTCCGGCCGGACGGATTCAGGTGGAGGTCTGTCGCCCCCTCCCCAAGCGCCCGGCCAAGGAGTTCCACGGCTTTCTGTTCGATGAGATTTTCCACCGTCTGCCGCCTCCCTGCCAAATTGGATTGACAAGAAAGGACCGCACTTTCCTGTCATCTCGAGTATAGGACGGAGTGAAACCGGTTGATAGTCAACTCGCAGACTTTGCAAAACGGGTCATTTTCCGATGTCATTTTCGGAAAATGCTCACCGAAAAGCGTCAAAATCCGATTTTGCCGGATTGACACGGACATTTTTTTGTCACAATCTCGGATGCGGAATCAGTTTGCACCCTGCAGGCAAACACTATATAATGAATGGGAGATGATTATGGCACCGTTGTAAAGGAGGGAACACGCGTGGATAATATGTTCAAGCTTTGCGGCTTCTGGACAGGAATTTTCGCGGTCATGTTCTATGTCGGAGACATGATGACCCCATCATTGCTCATGCTGGCCAGCACCGGATTTTTCATTCTTTTCGGTTACCTGAAGTTAACTGAACGCATGTACTTATATCTTTTCGGCGCTTACTTGATGGTCTTCATGGTAGGGTTCAGCTACTATACGAACTTCATCTACACACCAGGAGCAGGGCATTAATTAAAAAACAGTACAT
>NZ_AOFT01000004.1 GCF_000348905.1 Bhargavaea cecembensis DSE10 | reverse complement strand
GACGCCCGTCGGGTTGGACGGGTAGTTGAAGATCACCGCTTTTGTGCGGGGAGTGATCAGCGCTTCCAGTGCACCGGCATCCGGCAGAAAGCCGTTCTCGGATGTATCCAGGTAAACTGGGGTTGCCCCGGCCAGGTGGATCACCGGCTCATAGCCCGAGTAGATGGGGGCGGGAAGGATCACTTCATTGCCCTCTTTTAATAAGGTGCGGAGAGTGGAATCGATGCCTTCGCTGGCCCCGTTGGTGATCACGATTTCGTTCTCGGGATCATAGTGGAATCCGTATTTCTCATTGAAGGATGCCGAGACGCTTTCCCGGAGTTCTTGAAGTCCTGCATTGTGTGAGTAGCCGGTCCGGTTTTCGTTAATCGCCCTGATGGCAGCCCCCTTGACCCGTTCCGGGGTCGGGAAGTCGGGTTCTCCGATCGTCAGGTTGATGCCGTCCGGAATGCGGGCGACCCTGTTTGCGAATACCCGTACGCCGGGTGTGCTGATCTCCAGTGCTTTCTTGTTGATTCCTTGCAGTTTGTTCATAGCTGTCCCATCCTTCGGCTAACCGTGAATTTTTATTAAAAACGAATTGACAAACAATTTGGAGTGAAGTAACCTTTATAACTATACATAAATACTAATATACATTCACTCAAGAATAAAGGGTAAGTCAATAAATCCATAAAAGTAATGAGGGAGTCAGGATGAAAACAAAACAGTTCAGATTTGCTTGGATCACAGCCGTCCTTTCATTGACGATGCTGGCGGCAGGGTGCGGGCAGTCGGATCACGCGGAAGCTGATAGCGAACAGGTGCGGCTCCAGTTCGGACATGCCATTTCACTGGATACGCCCGCCGCGGAACTGATTGAGGAAATGGCGGCGAATGTCGAGGAACAGACCGAGGGACGCGTGGCATTTGATCTGTATCCGAACAGCCAGCTCGGCTCGGAAACCGAGATGATCGAGCAGGTGCAGATCGGTTCCATGGATGCAGCGGCCATCATGGTCGGCACGATGCAGTCGATGGACATCCGGATGGCCATCGAGGACCTTCCTTATATGTGGAAAGATGTCGACCATGCCCGTGCTGCCTACGACGGGGAGTTCGGGGACTATCTTGGTGAGATTGTCTCGGGGTATAACCTTAAGAAGATCGGCTACCTGGAGTGGGGGGAGCGCCATCTCACGAACAATGACGGGCCTGTCGTGAACCCGGAAGACCTGAAGGGGATGAAGATCCGGGTGGCGCAGTCGAGCCTCCGGATCGATGCTTTCGAGCAGGTCGGCGCACTGCCGACGGCAATGGCATTCAGCGAAGTGTATGGGGCGCTTCAGCAGGGAGTTCTCGATGCGCAGGAAAACCCGCTGGCAAACATCGTCGCCCCGAAATTCGACGAGGTCCAGGATTACCTGTCCCTGACCGGCCATTTTTATAACACAGTGATGCTGTTCATGAACGACGAGACGTGGGCATCCATCTCCCCGGAAGATCAGGAGGTCATTATGAACGAAGCGGACCGGATTTCGATGGAAATCCGCGAGCGGAATGACGGGATGGAACAGGAATACCTCGATACGCTCGAGGAACGGGGCATGGAGATTAACGACAATGTCGATAAAGAAGCGTTCCGTGAAGCGATGCTGCCAGTATACGACAAGTGGGAAGAAGAACATTTCGGAAGCGAACTCATGGACGTTTACCGTGCCGCTTCCGGATGGTGAAGCGCTGTTTTTGAAAACATCGATGTCTTTATGCATCCAGAGCATTAGGAGGAGCACTCTTTGGAAAAGCTTGCTACGATTTTGGCGAAACTCTTATCTTATTTATGCATCATCGCATTGGCCTCGCTGTCGGCCATTGTATTGATTCAGGTCATTTCAAGATTCTTTGATGTCTCACTTCCTGCCACGGAAGAATTGGCGAGGCTGCTGATCGTGTGGCTCACATTTTTGGGGACTGCCCTGGCCATTCATGAAAAAATGCATCTGGGCGTCAGGTACTTTGTCAGCCTGGCAAGTGAGCGGTACCAGCGAATCATCGATACATTCATTTATGTGCTGGTTGCCGTTCTGCTGGCCATTCTGGTCTTCTACGGCTTCAGTTTGTCGATGACGGCGATGACGAGCGCATCGGCAACGATGAGGATGCCGATGGGGATCTTCTACTTGGCCATTCCGGTCAGTTCCCTGTTCTCGCTTTACTTCACCATCATGCATATCGTAAAACCGAACCACGCTGAACAAAGGGAGGCGAGCTTATGATTGTCTCGATCCTGCTTGCCTTCTTCGCGCTTCTGTTTCTCGGAATGCCGATTGCATTCACGATCGGCTTCGTGTCGATCGGGGTTTTGCTGGTCAGCGGCACACCCCTGGAAGTCGTCGTCCAGCGGCTGTTCGCAGGGGTGAACAACTTCTCTTATTTGGCGATTCCGCTGTTCATCCTTGCCGGGAACATCATGGGCGAGGGCGGCCTGACCAAGCGGCTGATGGCGTTGGCTGACGCGATTGTCGGCAGGTTTTCCGGCGGCCTCGGAATGACCGCGGTCGTCACGAGTGCCTTCTTCGGCACCGTGTCCGGATCGACTGTCGCCACTACATACGCCGTGGGATCGGTCATTGTCCCGCGGATGAAAGAACAGAAATACAGCCATTCATTTATCGCAAGCATCATCGGGCCGGCCGGGGTGCTTGGATTGATTATTCCGCCGAGTATCACAATGGTTATTCTCGGCGTGACCACGAATATCTCGATCGGCAAGCTGTTTATTGCCGGCTTTATCCCGGGGATCCTCCTGACCATTATGCTCTGCATCTATGTGTCCTGGATGTCCAAGAAACAAGGCTTTGGCGTCGTGGAAAACGCGCATGTGAGCGGGAAGGAATTTGGGTCGATCCTCAAGTCTGCCCTGCTTCCGCTGTTGTCCCCGGTCTTTATCCTCGGCGGGATTTTCAGCGGGCTGGTCACGGCGACGGAAGCGGCGATCATTGCGGTCGTCTACGGATTCATTCTGTCGATGTTCTACGGGGAACTGAACTTCAAAAAGTTCAAGGACATCATGGCAAACTCCGCTGTGACGTCGGCGATTATTCTGATCATCATTTCGTTCGCAAGTGTGTTCACTTATGTGCTGACGGTGAACCGGCTGCCTGAAGTGATCTCGGACTTCTTCCTCGGATTCGCTTCGACACCGCTCCAGTTCCTGCTGGTCGTCTCGGTGATCCTGCTGATTCTCGGCATGCTGACGGAAGTGACGTCACTGATCATCCTGCTCGGCCCGATCTTCATGCCAATCGCGATGCAGTACGGCATCGACCCGATTCACTTCGGCATGGTCCTGATCATGAACTTCGCGCTGGCGAACATCACGCCGCCGGTCGGGCTGTCCACGATTGCGGGCGTTAACGTCACGGACCGGAAAATGGGGATCGAGCACACCTTCCCGTATATCCTGCATGTCATTGCGATTGTGGCGGTGATGGTCCTGCTGATCATCTTCGTGCCGCAGATATCGACGGTGCTGCCGGGTCTGTTCGGGGAATAAGGAGGGATCCGCATGATCAAACAGGTGAGTGAGAAAGAGTTCATCGAAAAGCCCCGCCGCGGTGACGGAAGCATGGAAATCTCCCGGATTGTCACCAAGGAAGACAAGATAGAAGGGATCGACCTGTTCGCCAGGGTCACCGTCCACCCGCATTCGGCGATCGGCTACCATATCCATGAAGACGATTCCGAAGTGTACTATCTATTGGAGGGAAAAGGAATCTTTAACGACAACGGAGAACGGGTGAATGTCCAAGCCGGTGATTTCTGTGTAATCCGGCAGGGGCAGGGACACGGAATCGAAAACCCGTATGACGAAAAGATTGAAATGATTGCGTTGGTATTTTGAATTGGTTCTTGAAATAGTGATGGGCAGCCAAACGGCTGTCCCAGACTGCAGACAAAGTGAGTGGATTACTCCTTTGTCTGCAGTTTTTTCTATTCCTGAAAATCCTTCGGATTTCCGCTGCGGGCCCTCGCTTACCGCGGGCGTTGCCTTAGCCTCCTCGAGCTGCGCTCTGCGGGGTCTTCGGCTAACGCTTTTCCCGCAGGTGTCTCGGGCCCTCCGCTTCAATCCGCCATATCGCTTATTGAGGCAAACGGTATCTGTTTATATGAGTAAGTTAACAGACTACAAAACGGGTGAATGAACCAATAATGTTGTTTCATTTGATGAAATCGTTACGGATAACGTTTCAGTTATTAAACTTGCGTTAGAACTTTTCATTCACTAATTATCTTGTGTAGAATCCATATTCAGGAAGTGGCTGTCCGTTTACGATGCGATGTTTACTTGGGAGTCACCGACCCTGCTCGGCGACCCATCCTCTAAAGGAATTTTAAGGGGCAAAACACTCATTATATCCGCTAAACGGACAAAACGGGGCTGCAAGAGAACTCAACTTCTACACATTATATGGCAAACGGCACGGACGTCGGGAGACACCTGCAGGAAAAGCCGGGCTGTCGAGACCCGCTTCATGCGGGGCTCGGCGCCGGCCTGCGGTAAGCGACCAGAGTCCGTGCCGTTTGCTGTTTTTATTCTTAGACTAACTTTGGGACAGCCCCATTTTGTCTGCAGTCTAGGATGGATAGCCAAACGGCTGTCCATCTTTTTTTGTCCGAGTGATTACCTCATGCAGACGAGTGGTTACCACGGCATATTCATCATTTACCAAAATGAATAAAAAGAAATGGTGCCATTGCCCCGATTTAAGGAAAGCGCTTTCCCATTCAAGTACTTCCGTATGATAGGCACGTTTTGGCAACTCCGATAAACTTGTTTGAAAGTACTGTCAATTTAGAAGGGGAGAAGGGGAAAGCATGCTGAAAGTAACGAAGAAAGCCAGGGTTGCTGCCGTGCTGGCGGGCACAATGGCAATCGGTACCGTTTTTGCAATGCCGGTGACGGCAGGAGGGGGAGCGGTGAACAAGCAGTGGGACCGGCCGGGGCCAATGTCGCCGGTTCTGCACCCGGGTTCCGTAAAGGGGGCCGGAATGGTCCAGGCGCCGCTGGACTCGATTGATGGGGCGATCGAGCAGAGCATCGCGGACAGGACCTTCCCGGGAGCGGTTGTTTTCGTGGCGAGGAACGGCCATGTTGTGAAGCATGAGGCTTATGGGCATTCGGCGCTTTACACGGATGACCGGTTCACGGAGATGGACGAGCCCGTCGCCATGACGGAAGAGACGATTTTCGACCTGGCTTCCATCAGCAAGATCTTCACGACGACCGCTGCGATGAAGCTGTACGAACAGGGGCTTTTCTCGCTGGATGATCCGGTCGCCGCGTACATCCCGGAGTTTGCCGACAACGGCAAGGAGGACGTGACGATCCGCCAGCTGATGACGCATACTTCCGGATTTACGGCGTGGGTCCCGCTGTACAGCCAGGGGGAAAGCCGGGAAGACCGTCTCGACATCGCCCACCGCTATCCGCTCGCCAATCCTCCGGGAACGAAGTATACGTACAGCGACCTGAACATGATCACGCTCGGTTCCCTGGTGGAGCGGCTTTCCGGGAAGCGACTGGACGAGTTCATCAAAGATGAAATCACAGGGCCGCTCGGAATGAAGGATACGATGTACAATCCGCCGGCAGAGCTGAAACACCGGATCGCCGCGACCGAATATCAGCCGGCACTTGGCCGCGGAATTGTCTGGGGCAGTGTCCATGACGAAAACGCCTGGTCGCTGGACGGCGTGGCGGGACACGCCGGTGTATTCTCAACGGCGTCGGATCTCGCCAAGTTCGCGCATATGTTCCTGAATGACGGCCGTTACGGCGGCAAGCGGATCCTGAAGCCGGAAACGGTCCGGCTTCTCGAGGAAAACCAGATCCCGGGGTTCCCGGGCAATGACCACGGGCTCGGATGGGAGCTGAACCAGGGCTGGTATATGGATGCGCTGGCTGATTCGGGTACGGCAGGCCATACAGGCTACACCGGGACGAGCATCGCCGTCAGCAAGAAAAACCAGACGATTGCCATCCTGCTCACGAACCGGGTGCATCCGTCGCGCAATACGATTTCCCTGAACACGATCCGGCGGACGGTTGCGCGCCATGTGGCGGATGCCATTCCGGCGCCGCTCCCGAAGCATGACGAGATGTGGTTCTCGGGTTACGGGGACCGGCTGGACCGGACGCTTGAGTTCCGGCTGAGTGGTGAGGCAACCGAGCTTTCGTTTGATTCCTGGCACCGCCTGGAGGACGGATCGGACTTTGGCCGTGTGGAAGTCTCTGCCGACGGGGTGGACTGGACGGAGCTCGCGGCCCTGACCGGAAACGGCGGCGATATGGAGCGGGTGACGGCAGAACTGCCTGAAGGCACCGAGTTGGTCCGTTTCCGCTATGACACCGACGCATCTGTGAACGGACGCGGCTGGTATGTCGGAAACGTGCTGGCGGATGGGAAAACGGTTGAGCCTTCCGGGGATACAGAGGGCTGGGCATTGAGAGACTATTAATAGGGAGGAATGAACATGCCGAGAATGCGGAAAGTGTGGCTGCTGCCGCTTTTGATCGCGGTTTTGATTGCAACGCCGGTCATGACAGGCGCGGGTGCTGCAAGTGCTGCGGAAGCATCGGACGTCAAAGACCTGGTGATTCTCCAGAATGTGCCGGAGATCGGCCATGAAACGGAAAACGGGGAGCTGCAGCTGACGGCACTCCATGTGTACCAGGACGGACATTTCAAGAAAACGGACGGCCAAGTTTGGTCTTCTTCCAATCAAACGGTCGCGTCCGTGGATGCGACGGGAAAGGTGACGGTCACCGGAAAGCCGGGGAAAACATGGATCAGCGTGACGGACGGAACGTATTCCGACCGGATTGCGATCCAGGCCAAGCCGGACCCGGAAGCAAGAGCCGGCAAGGGCAAGCCGCCTGTAAAGGTGACGGTTGTGAAAGAAAGCGGTGAGCGCTACCACATCGTGGACAACGCGATCCGCCTGATGACGATGGAGGAAAAAGTCGGGCAGATGCTCATGCCGGACTTCCGCAACTGGAACGGGGAAAACGTGACGGAAATGCTTCCGGAGATCGAGCGTCTCGTGAAGGACTACCACCTTGGCGGCGTGATCCTCTTCCGTGAGAACGTCGTGACGACCGAGCAGACGACCCGCCTGGCGGACGCCTACCAGGCAGCCTCCGAAAAGTACGGGATGTTCCTGACGATTGACCAGGAAGGCGGCATCGTGACGCGCCTGCAGTCGGGGACTGACATGCCGGGCAACATGGCACTCGGTGCAACCCGTTCCGAGGAACTGGCCTATGACACCGGGCGGGTGATCGGCGAGGAACTGGCTTCCCTCGGCATCAACTTCGACCTGGCACCGGTTCTCGACATCAACAACAACCCGGACAACCCGGTGATCGGCGTCCGCTCGTTCGGGGAAGACCCGGAGCTGGTCGCGGGCCTCGGAACGGCGTATGTAAAGGGACTCCAGGACACGGGCACGGCGGCGACGGCCAAGCACTTCCCGGGACACGGGGACACGGCGGTCGACTCCCATCTCGGCCTTCCTGAAGTGCCGCATGACAAGGAGCGCCTGATGGAAGTCGAACTGTATCCGTTCCAGCAGGCAATGAACCACGGGATCGATGCCATCATGACGGCTCACGTCACTTTCCCGAAAATTGATGACACGAAAGTCATTTCCCGGAAAGACGGCACTGAGATCCATCTTCCGGCCACGCTTTCTCATAAAGTGCTGACGGGACTTATGAGAGAAGAAATGGGCTATGACGGGCTCATCATCACGGACGCCCTGAACATGCAGGCGATTGCCGACCACTTCGGCCCGGTCGACGCGGTGATCAAAGCGATCCAGGCGGGCACCGACATCGTGCTCATGCCGGTCGGCCTGGAAACCGTAGCGAACGGCGTGTACGGCGCGGTCCGTTCCGGAGACATTTCCGAGGAGCGCATCGAAGCGTCCGTCGAACGGATCCTGACGCTGAAGCTGAAGCGCGGCATCATCAAGGAAGAAAATCCGCAGCCGGTTGAAGATAAGATCGCGAACGCTCTCCAAGTGGTCGGATCTGATGAGCACAAGGCTGTGGAACGTGAAGTGGCGGAGCGGTCGGTGACGCTCGTGAAAAACGAAAATGTCCTGCCGCTCACACCAAATGCGGATGACCGGATTGTCGTCGTCGGCAACACGTATATCGATGATCTGTACAACGCGGTAAAGGCGAAGCATGACAACACCATTCTGATCAAGGCAAGCGCGCCACTGACGGAAGAGCAACTTGCACAGGTGAGGGGAGCAAAGGCATTGATCGCGGGAACGGTCACATCGACCGTTTCCCAGCGCTCCGCGACCAGCGCGCAGATGCGGATGGTCAACCAGCTGATCACGGAAACCGACACACCGGTAATCGGTGTCGGCATCCGGAATCCGTACGACATCATGGCTTATCCGAATGCGGATGCCTACCTTGCGCAATACAGCTTCCGGAATGCGAGCTTTAACGCGACCGCAGCAATCCTGTTCGGAGAAGTGGCACCAAGCGGTACGCTGCCGATCACAATCCCGGGGGCTGACGGCGGTGTCCTGTACGGATTCGGCCACGGACTGACTTACTGAGGGGGAGAGTTCAATGAAAAAACGACTGATCGTCCTGCTGACGGCACTGCTCGTTTTGTCCACACTGACGGTCGCATTCGCCGACCATGACAAGGGCAACGGCAAGTCACAGGACCACAACAAGCATCGCAAAGGGCATGAAATCGCCCTTGGGGTGGATGTGCTGCTGGACGAACAAAAGCAGCTGATTGAAGGAAAGCGCGTCGGGCTCATCACGAACCCGACCGGTGTCGACAAGGACCTGAACAGCATTGTCGACCTGCTCCACAATGATCCGGAAGTCGAGCTGACGGCGCTGTATGGGCCTGAACATGGCGTGCGCGGTGACGCGCAGGCGGGCCAGTATGTAGATTACTACATCGACGAAGTGACCGGCCTCCCGGTCTACAGCCTGTACGGCAAGACACGCAAGCCGACACCGGAAATGCTCGAGAATGTGGACGTGCTCGTGTTTGACATCCAGGACGTCGGAACCCGCTTCTACACGTACATCTACACGATGGCACTCGCGATGGAAGCAGCGGAAGAAAAGGGCATTCCGTTCATCGTTCTTGACCGCCCGAACCCGCTTGGCGGGGAGAAGGTCGAAGGGCCTGTGCTTGATCCGGAATACGCCTCCTTTGTCGGACAGTACGCCATCCCGCTCCGCCACGGCATGACCGTCGGGGAGCTTGCCAAACTGTTTAATGCAGAATTCGGCATCGGCGCGGACCTGACCGTCGTGGAGATGAAGAAGTGGAAGCGCAAATCCTACTTTGACGAAACGGGACTACCGTTCGTCCTGCCGTCACCGAACATGCCGACACTGGAAACGGCCATCGCCTATCCGGGCACGGCACTGATTGAAGGGACAAACGTCTCCGAGGGAAGGGGCACGACCAAGCCGTTCGAACTGATCGGCGCACCGTTCATCAACAGCACCGAACTCGCGGCCGAACTGAACGCACTGGAACTCCCGGGCGTCAGCTTCCGCGCAGCGTCCTTCACGCCGATGTTCTCCAAGCACTCCGGCAAACTGTCCCACGGCATCCAGGTCCACATCACAGACCGTGACGACTACAAGCCGGTCGAAACCGGACTTCACATCGTCAAGACGATCCACGACCTTTATCCGGAAGACGTCACGCTCACCAGCTTCTTCGACAACCTGATCGGGAACGGCTGGATCCGCGAAGGCATCGAAAACGGCATGACCGTCGAAGAGATGAAAGCGCAGTGGGAAGAGGAACTTGAAGCGTTCAAGGAAGTCAGGGAAACATACTTGCTGTATTAAGCAATTAAAAAGCAGGCAGGGGATACGAAACGTTTTCCCTGCCTGCTTTATGTTGTGTTCGGGTTATTTAATCGTATTCCCGCCGTCAATCACGATGTTCTCACCGGTAATCAGATTCGTGGCATCACATGACAGGAACAGGGCCACAGCCGCGACTTCTTCAGGATAGCCGAAACGGCCGAGCGGGATGTCTTTCATCGCTTGTTCACCTTTTTCTCCGGCCCATGCTTCCCGGCCGAGCTTGGTCAAAATGACCGTCGGAGAAATGGCATTGACATTGATCTTGTACTGGGCCCATTCGTAGGCGAGCACCTTGGTCATGCCGAGCACGCCGGCCTTGCTTGCCCCGTAGGCGACATGGTTATCGAGGGCGATGAGGGCGGCCTGGGAAGCGATGTTGACGATTTTGCCTCCGGTGCCTTGCTCGATCATGACGTTTCCGACAGCCTGGCACATCTTGAAGGAGCCGGTCAGATTAATATCGATGGTTTTCTGCCAGTAGTCATCCGACAGGTTTTCTGCATCGTCAAGCAGTGCAATGCCGGCCGAGTTGACGAGGAGATCAATTTTGCCGAAGTGCGCCTTGGCTGCCCGGACGGCGTCGTTGATGCTCTGGTCGTCCGTGACGTTGCAAATCAGTCCGATGGCGTTTTCGGGGTGCATCTGCTTTGCGTGTTCCATGACATTCTCATTCAAATCGAGAAGGGCGACTTTCGCTCCTTTTTCGAGAAAAAGCTGTGCGGTGGCTTCGCCGATTCCGCTGGCGCCGCCGGTGATGACGGCTACTTTGTCTGTAAGGTTAAAGTTTTTGTCAAAGCCTTGAAATTCCATGGGAGCCTCTCTTTCGGGCTGGGCAGCCAGCCGGGTTGTAATCTGCGGTACCGTTCAGCCCCTGACCGCGGCGGACGCAGATTCTTCGGTGGATCGCACGTCGACATTTGCCGACAGTGCTTTCTGGATGATCTCATGGTCAAGCGGGGCATCGGTGATCAGTTTGTCCACATCTTCCAGTTTTGCGAAGGATGCACTGGACGACTTGCCGAGCTTGGAAGAGTCGACGAGAGCGATGATATTGGCAGCCCTCTTCGCGATTTCTTTTTTTAGGGCGACTTCATAAAGGTTAAAGTCCTCCAGTCCGTTTTCAACCGTAAATCCGTTGGCGGACGTAAACATCATGTCGATGTTGATGGAATCGAGCAGCTCGATGCCGAGCGTCCCCTCGATCGATGAAGAACGGCTCGTCACGACACCGCCTACCATGATGACAATTAAATTCGGATTTTCTTTCAGTTCCAGGGCGGTGTGGAGGCCTGTTGTCACGACAGTGAGCCGCATCGACAGCTGCTTGAGCTGTTTGGCAAGTTCCAGGGCGGTCGAGCTGGCATCAAGCATGAGGCACTGCTTGGGCTGGATCAGTTCAAGCGCTTTCAAAGAAATTTTTACTTTTTCCTCGATATTTTTCTTTTGCCGGACATCGAAACTGTTTTCCGGTTCCAGGCCCGGCTTCTCGTCATCGAGAATGGCCCCGCCGTGGGTTCTCTTGAGCAGGCCCATTTTTTCCATCGTGTTGAAGTCCGTGCGTAAAGTGGCCTCCGACACGCCCATTTCGGAAGCAAGCTCTTTTACAGTGACTCTCTTTTTTTCGTGCAGGACTTCCATGATCCTGTCTCTTCTTTCACTCACGAACATTTTCATGATACTCACCTTTAATTCCATATTGTCTTAATCTTATTCCAATTTTTAAATTGAATCAATGATGGTTTTATATATTTTCGAAAACTGCTGTTTTCAACGAAAACAAAAACTTATCAATAGAATTCAAAAATTAACTTGACAGGAAACGCTGAAATAGTAGAATTAAAACAAAATATTTGAAAACGATTTCAGATTTGGAGGAGGATGAACATGGTCAATACCCTGAATCAGCAGCAATCCGAAAACCTCGAAATTCCCGCAACAATGAAGGCCGTTGTGGCCTACGCACCGGGAGATTACCGATATGAAGAAGTCGAAACGCCAAAGCTTGCGAATGAACACGAAATCATCATCAAAGTCGAGGCGTGCGGAATCTGCGCCGGCGACATCAAAGCCTACGATGGAGCGCCAAGCTTCTGGGGGGATGAGAAACAGCCCGCCTATATTAAAGCACCGATGATTCCGGGCCACGAATTCATCGGCCATGTCGTCCAGAAAGGCGACGCAGTGACTGATTTTGAAATCGGTGACCGTGTCATCTCCGAACAGATCGTCCCATGCGAAACGTGCCGCTTCTGCAAACGCGGCCAATACTGGATGTGCGAAAAGCATGATCTCTACGGCTTCCAGAACAATGTCAACGGAGCCATGGCAGAGTATATGAAATTCACCAAGGAAGGCATCAACTACAAAGTGCCGGCTGATCTTCCGATTGAAAAAGCGATTCTCATCGAACCGTACGCCTGCAGCCTGCATGCCGTGCAACGGGCCAATATCCAGCTCGGGGATGTCGTCGTCCTGTCGGGCGCGGGAACACTGGGCCTCGGCATGATCGGCGCCATCAAGAAATCCGGTGCAGGCAAGCTGGTCGTCCTTGATATGAAAGAAGACCGGCTGGAGCTGGCGAAGGAATTCGGAGCGGACATCGTCCTGAACCCAGCCAAGACCGATGTGGTACAGGAAATCAAGGACATGACCGAAGGATACGGCTGTGACGTCTACATAGAAGCGACCGGTCACCCGGCTTCTGTCGAGCAGGGTCTGCATGCCATTCGGAAGCTCGGCACATTCGTGGAATTCAGCGTCTTCTCGGAGCCGGTTGCAGTCGACTGGAGCATCATCAGTGACCGCAAAGAGCTCGACGTTCTCGGTTCTCACCTCGGGCCGTATTGCTACCCGCTCGTCATTGAAGGGATTGCAAACGGGGACTTCCCGACAGAAGGCGTCGTCACCCATCAGCTGGATCTCGAAAAGTTCGAAGAAGGATTCGATCTGATGAAAAAAGGCGAAAAGTCGCTGAAAGTCATTCTAAAACCTTGATGGGATAAAAGGGGAGAACGGGATGGGAAATTTAATCGGAAATCAATCGTTTCTTGACCGGATTGGAATTCCTTCACACCTGATATGGGGCTATGTCGGGGTGCTGATTTTCATGATGGGTGACGGGATGGAGCTGGCCTGGATCAGCCCATACCTGGTGGACCAGGGGCTGACGGTCCAGCAGGCGGCCTTCCTCACGACCGCTTACGGCATTGCCATCGCCATTGCAGCATGGTTTTCCGGTGTCCTGGTTGAAGCAATCGGACCGAGAAAGACGATGATGCTGGGTGTCGCTTCGTATGTCATCGGACACGTGCTGTTCGTGGGACTTGCGCTTCCCGCGCTCAACTACTCACTGATGATCCCGACTTACGCGGTCCGGGGCTTCGGCTATCCGCTGTTTGCGTATGCGTTCCTTGTATGGATCACTTACCGGACACCGGCCAACCAGCTGGGCAAGGCGGTCGGCTGGTTCTGGTTTGTCTTTACCGGCGGGCTGAGCGTGCTCGGCGCCTTTTACTCAAGCTGGTCGATTCAGGCGTTCGGCCATGTCCCGACGCTTTGGAGCGCCATTATCTGGGTGCTGATCGGTGCATTCCTGGCCATTGTCGTCAACCGCGACCAGTTTGACGGCGTGGAGAAAACAGAAGAAAACGGCTCGAAATTCAAGGAGCTGATCAATGGCCTGACGATCCTCAAGCGGGAGCCGAAGGTCGGAATTGCCGGAATCGTCCGGGTCATCAACCAGTCCTCGCAATATGCGTTCCCGCTGTTCCTCCCGCTTTATCTCGGAGACAAGGGGATCAGCACCACGCTTTGGCTGAACATCTGGGGAACGATTTTCATCTCCAATATCGTCTTTAACCTGATTTTCGGATTCCTCGGGGACAAATTCGGCTGGAGAAACACCGTCGCCTGGTTCGGTGCGTTCGGCTGCGGGATCTTCACGCTGATGCTGTTCTACACACCGCAGTTCTTCGAGGGCAATGTGGTCCTCGTCGCAATCGTGGGCATGCTCTGGGGAGCCTGCATCGCCGGTTTTGTTCCGCTTTCCGCACTGACCCCGTCCCTTGTAGGAGACGGAGACAAGGGAGCGGCGATGTCGATCCTGAACTTGGGCGCCGGACTGTGCGTATTCGTCGGACCGGGAATTGTCGCCTTGTTCTACAACATTGTCGGCACGGCCGGCCTCATGTGGATTCTTGCGGGACTTTACTTTATCGCGTTCGTGCTCACCATGCTTCTGAAGCTGCCGGATGAGGTGGCGAACAAGCAAAAAGCCGAGCTGGCCGAGAGTGCAGCAACCAAGATTTAAAGCAGCGTTTTGAATGGAGTGTAAAGCAGATGAAGAAGCTGATGAACGATCCTAGATATGTAGTGGAAGAAATGATCGAGGGATATGTAAAAGCCCATCCGGATTACATCCGGCAGCTGCCGGAAAATGACCGCGCGCTTGTTACGGCGAAGGAAACGCGGGAAGGCAAGGTCGGCGTCCTGATCGGCGGCGGTTCCGGCCATGAACCCGGTTTCCTGGGCTACGTCGGGCAGGGGATGGCCGACGGGGTTGCGGTCGGCAATATCTTCGCCTCGCCTTCCCCGGACCCGATCTTGGAAGTGACAAAAGCGATCGACAAAGGCGCCGGTGTCGTGTATCTTTACGGAAACTACGCGGGAGATATCATGAACTTCGGCATGGCTGCAGAAATGGCCGACCTGGAAGAGGATATCCGTGTAGAGACGGCGATTGCAAGCGATGACGTCGCCTCCGCTCCTAAAGATGAAAAAGAAAAGCGCCGCGGAATCGCCGGTGAGTTCTTCATCTACAAAGCGGCCGGTGCGGCGGCAGACTTCGGGTACGACCTGGATGAAGTCGTCCGTGTGGCCAAAAAAGCGAATGACAACACCCGCTCCATGGGGGTTGGCCTGAGCCCATGCGCATTGCCGCAGACGGGCGAGCCGAGCTTTGAAATCGGTGAAGGCGAGATGGAAATCGGGCTGGGCCACCACGGGGAGCCCGGCATCGAAAAAGGCCCGCTGGAAACGGCGGACCGGGTGGCCGACCGACTCGTGAATGACATCCTGGAAGACATCACGATTTCCCGCGGCGACCGTGTTGCCGTGCTGGTGAACGGTCTCGGCTCCACACCGCTCATGGAACAGTACATCGTTTTCCGGCGTGTGGAACAGATCCTGAGTGAAAAAGGCATCGAAATCTACCGCTCCTACGTGGGCAACTATATCACGTCCCTGGAAATGGGCGGCTTGTCGGTCACGCTCATGAAGCTGGATGACGAATTGGCGAAAACGATCGACCACCCTGTTGACTGCCCGATGTTTGTTCAGAAATAGGAGGAATACACCATGGTTTTGACAGCTCAAGACTTCAGAAACTATTTTAAGCAGATCGTTGAAATGATCGAGGAAGAGAAAGATTACCTGTGTGAACTGGACCGGAAACTCGGCGACGGCGACCACGGCGTCACGATGTCGATCGGCTGGCAGGCGGTCAACGAAAAGCTCGACAATGAACTGAGCCAGGAGGAAGACTGCTCGAAGGTCAGCATCGTCGCAGGCAAGACATTCCTGAGCGCGGTCGGCTCTTCCGTGGGCCCGCTTTACGCAACCGGTTTTATGCGCGGAGCAAAAGAGATCAAAGGCCAGACCGAAGTGAACGAAGAGGACCTCGTGAACTATTGGGTCGCATTCGGCAAGGGCATTAAAGAAAGAGGGCAGGCGGAAGTCGGCGACAAGACGATGGTCGACACGCTCGAACCGTTTTTCCGTACCCTTGAAGAGGAATATGCATCTTCCCGTGACTTCAGCGAATCGTTCAGCCGGGCGGTGGACGCGGCAAAAGCGGGCATGGAATCGACCAAGGACCTTCTCTCAAAGCGCGGGCGCTCGAGCCGGCTGGGTGACCGTTCCATCGGCGCGCAGGACCCGGGTGCGACTTCCGCTTACCTGATCGTCTCGAAATTCCAGGAGTATCTCCAGGGCGAACTCGCTCAGGCAAAATGAAAATAATGGAGCCGGATCATCAGGCTCCTTTTTCTTTTAACCATAAGCGCAGAAAACGAAAGAAAAAAGAAATCTAAAACGAAAACAAACAAAAGGTAATTAAACTGGAGGACATACAACATGAAAATCGGCATCGGTTCAGACCACAATGCATTTCAACTAAAAGAGATCATCAAGGAATTCCTCGCAGACACTGAGCATGAAGTCGTCGACTTTGGTTGCCATTCCACTTCTGCGGTCGACTATCCGGATGTGGCGTTTGAGTTGTCCCAGTCGATCAGCCGGGGTGAGGTTGAGCGCGGCATTCTGCTTTGCGGCACCGGCATCGGGGTGTGCATCGCGGCAAATAAATATCCGGGCATCCGCGCGGCGCTTGCGCATGACGTCTACTCCGCAGAACGGGCACAGCTCAGCAACAATGCCCAGATCATCACGCTGGGCTCGCAGATTATCGGGCCGGAAGCTGCGAAAAAAGTGGTGAATGCCTACCTGAGTGTCAGCTGGGCGGAAGGCTCGAAGCGCAAAGTGGACAAAATCATCGAAAAAGAACAGGAATTCCTGAATGACAACTACAAAGAAGCCGTCAGCAGCGGCAGCTGCGGAGCCAACTGAATGATAGCGGAGAAAAGGGCGGATTCCATGCAGGCACTCGTGCTGGACTTTCTTCGGGTAACAGAAAAAGCGGCCATCGAAGCGCTGCCATGGGTGGGAAGCGGCGACAAAATCGCCGCAGATGCGGCTGCTACGAATGAAATGCGCAAACAGCTGAACCGGCTGGAGATGAAAGGGACCATCGTCATCGGCGAAGGGGAGATTGACGAAGCCCCGATGCTTTATATCGGAGAAACGCTGGGGAAGGCAAGTTCCCCGGAAATCGACATCGCCGTCGATCCGATCGAAGGGACAACGCCTGCCGTGAACGGGCAGAACAACTCCCTTGCGGTAATCGCCGCGGCGCCGAAGGGAACCCTCCTGCATGCACCAGATATGTATATGAAGAAAATTGCAGTGGGTCCTGAAGCGAAAGGGAAGATCGACCTGGATGCCCCGCTTGAAGAAACGCTTGAAGCCGTGGCCAAAGCCCGCGGCAAGCGGGTCAACGAGCTGACGGTCATGATTCAGGACCGGCCGAGGCACCGGGAAGCGATTGAACAGATCCGCAGCACCGGCGCCCGTGTGAACCTGTTCCAGGACGGCGATGTGATTTCGGCTGTCGCCACCTGCATCAGTTATCTGAATGTAGACATGTTCTATGGCATCGGAGGGGCTCCCGAAGGCGTACTCGCCGCGACCGCCATCCGTTCGCTTGGCGGAGAGATGCAGGCAAAGCTCATGCCCCGAAACGAGGACGAGAAAAAGCGATGCAGCACCATGGGCGTCGACACGGACCGGGTCCTGCAGCACGATGAACTGGTCTCCACCGATGAATGCCTGTTTATCGCAACCGGGATCACCGACAACCTGCTGGTGAACGGCATTGAGAAGATGAATGGAAAATATGCCGTGAATTCGATGGTTGTAACGGGTGTTGACTGCGAAGTCCGTTACATGAGAAGCATCCATGCATTGGATCCTGTTGTCTTATAAGAGTTGTACCGGATCCAAGGTATCATTGAAGGGGCATAGGGCTGTCCGAGTATTAAAGTGAAAATAGCAAACGGCACGGACTCTGGTCTTGCCTGCGGCCGGCGCCGAGCTCCGCATAAAGCGGATCTCGGCAGCCCGGCTTTTCCTGCAGGTGTCTCCCGGCGTCCGTGCCGTTTGTCATATGATGGGCAGATCTTGAGTTTTTGGACAACTCTATCCTTTGAACTCTGCAGCAGTCCGGTGAGTCGGGCAGTGAAAAACAAAGGAAAGGAATGAAGGCGGATGAGCTATCTGATTGGCGTCGATATCGGGACGCAGGGCACTAAGGCCGTGCTGGTCGATGAAAAAGGAACGGTACTCGCACACAGCTACAAAGGTTACGAAGTGGAAACCCCGCACCACTCCTGGGCCGAACAATGGCCGGATGTGTGGGAACAAGCAGCCTATGAGACAATTTCCCGGGTCGTGGCAGAGTCCGGCACCGATCCGAAGAATATAAAAGGAATCGCCGTCAGCAGTCTGTATGGCGGCTCAGGCATACCGGTCAATGACCGGATGGAACCTGTCGGGCCCTGCATCATCTGGATGGACCGCCGGGCTGAGGCCGAGACGGAATGGGTCCGGGAAAATATTGATCAGGACGAACTGTTTGCGGTCACCGGCAATTCCGTCAACTCGTATTTCGGATTCACCAAAATCCTCTGGTACAAAAACAACCGGCCCGACATCTGGAACAAAATCAGCCACTTTGTTCCACCATGTTCCTATGTCGTCCATAAACTGACGAATACACTCGCGGTGGATTATTCGTCGGCGGGTAATATCGGAGGCGTCTTTGATATCCGGAAAAAGAATTGGTCTGTGGATCTGATGGAGAAGATGGGCATCCCGCCATCCTTCATGCCGGAGCTGCTGGTGGCGTCCACTGAAGTTGCCGGGCATGTAACGGAAGAGGCGGCAAAACGCACAGGGCTTGCTGCCGGGACGCCTGTGGTCATCGGGGGAGTCGACGCCCCGGTTGCCACGCTCGGTGCCGGAGCATTGGAAGAAGGCAACCATGTCGCGATGCTCGGAACGTCGATGTGCTGGGGCTTTGTCACCGACCGGGCCAATTTGTCACCCGATCTGGTGAGCATGCCCCATGTACTGAATCCGGAAGAAAAAATCTACACGTTCGGCGGCGCCTCCACGGCAGGCGCGATTGCCAGCTGGTTTAAAAACACATTGGGACAGAGCGAAATGATGGCTGCCGAACTGACCGGCATCAATCCGTATACATTATTGGACACAGAAGCGATAAACGTTCCGGCGGGATCAAACGGTCTGCTCGTCCTCCCTTATTTCATGGGAGAGCGGAGCCCCATCTGGGACAGCGACGCAAGGGGAGCGGTCATCGGCCTGACGTTGCTGCATACGAAAGCGGATCTCTACAAGGCCTTTATGGAAAGCGTCGCCTACGCCCTCCGCCATAATATGGAGGAAGTGCACGGCACAGGAGTCCTTCTGGACAGGGAGCTCACGATTGTTGGCGGTGTGTCCAAATCCCTCGTCTGGCCGCAGATTATTGCGGATGTGACAGGACGTCCGGTCAGGGTGATCAAGGATGATGTGGAAGCTCCCCTGGCGGACGCCCTGCTCGCCGGAATCGCCACCCGGACTCTCACCGGTGCCAACGCCGTCAGTGATTGGCTTGAATTCGGGCCGGTCATCGAGCCGGATTCAGCCAACCATACGGTCTACAACGAGTACTACCGGCAGTACCTGAACCTGTACCAGAACCTTAAAGGGTCGCTTCATGATATTGCGGAGCTTCAGCGGACGGGGCGCTGAAGGATCGGAGATCTTCAACTTCCGCTATTGGTAGTGAATCCCTACCATGCTGTCCGGAATCGCTACCAACCGGATAGCGAATTCCCACCAACAGGGTCCTGAATCATCACCAATGCCGGCTGAATAACTACCTAATAGAAAGGGAATGGAGCGCCGGCTCCAATCCCTTCTTTTTGGTTTCATGAATGGAAGGTTGTCCCGGCGTCGAGAGGGCTGGTGGGGCCGAGTGCTCTTATTTCCGGCGCGAGTGCCCCTTTTCGCCGGGCCAGTGCCCCTTTCTACTTGGCGAGTGCTCCTGATTCCTCCGCTGGTGCCTCTTTTCCTCCGCGAGTGCTCTCCCGCGGCGTTAAAAAGACCTCCCACACAAAGAAAAAAGCAGCCGGGCCGGCTGCTTTCCTCTTAAAATGAAGAGGCATGGTGGGAATGGCGGCGGGGGCCGAGTGCTACTAATCCCGGCGCGAGTGCCTCTTTTCGCCGGGCCAGTGCTTTTTTTCTCCGCGGGTGCCTCTTCTCATGCTCTTTTTCTTCCGTGATCACCAGCGCCGCTCCGAATGGGGAAGACACGCACCGATCAGAAATCGAGCAGGCGGGATGTCCTCCGCCTGCTTAATGGATTCAAATCACTATATAGCTTGTTTCGGTACATACTTAAAGTTATTCCATTGAAGCCACAAAGTCATTAACTGTCCTAACAACCTTTGGTACACCAAGTGTACGTTGGGTCCGTTTAAATGTTTCTAAGTCCCTGGAACCATAAACACCCAAGCTTAATTTGGGGTTGCGTCCCCGGATTTCTCTAAATGCATCCTTTGCGGCTTGGCTGGTGGGCAATTCGAGAACAACCACCGATGATTTAGTATCTGCCTTATTTGAACAAATAAAGATTTTACCCATATTAAGATTCACTCCTCCCGTTCATAACCGAAAGTCATTGAATAAGCTTTTTCGTATAGATAGTCTTCATAAGACTTAATTTCACTGTCTTCGGGCGGAACTGGAAGTTTCTTCAGCCAGTCACGCAACTCTACAGCATATGCAATTAGTTTGTCGCGTTCTTCGGCTTTATACACATTTCCATGTAGATAATCATTCAACAATGCATCCGTTCGTGTCCAAAATTGAATTTCGATTGGGAAGGCATTGTTCTGATGATTTCTTACATAGACGTGAAACCCTTTATATCCATCATTTTGTGCTTTTCCGCCACTTTGATCATGTATTCTGCATGAAAGGTCATTAGGACAATTCTTTATAAATTCTTCGGCAATCGAAAGCAAATCATCTGATTTAGTTTTGATAATGAAACGAAATCCAATCACATCATTACATATTTTATAGAGCTGACGTGTTTCGGACTGGGCTTTCAATTTAGTGGTCAGGGAGTCGTCCTGTTTGAACCGGAATAAGAAGTCTGTGTCTGTATAAATACTATTAAATTCTTCCTCAAGAGAAGTAAATAAGTCTAGGAACTCGAAGATGACGTCATCCTTTGCTTGAATGATTGAAGAGACCAAATCATCTTCTATAACCTTATGCTTTTTTGCAAAGTTAATAGTGGTTTGGTTAGTTTTATAAGAGGTTACAATTGCTTCCCATAATATATGAAATGGCAGCACATTGAACACCCCGTTGAGTTGTTATGATTATTATATCATTTAATTGTCTAGGAAGCACTTGTAGGTTGTGTTTACAGTGAAAAAGGGATTGGAGCGCCGGCTCCAATCCCTTTTTCTTGGTCGCATGAATGAAAGGCTGTCCCGGCTTCTAGGGGGGACGGTGGGTATGGCAGCGGGGGCCGAGTGCCGAGTGCTTCTATTCGCGGCGCGAGTGCCTCTTTTCGCCAGACCAGTGCCCCTTTCCAATCTGCGAGTGCCCT
Source organism: Bhargavaea cecembensis DSE10 (assembly GCF_000348905.1). Classification (GTDB taxonomy): domain Bacteria; phylum Bacillota; class Bacilli; order Bacillales_A; family Planococcaceae; genus Bhargavaea; species Bhargavaea cecembensis. The sequence goes on along the minus strand of NZ_AOFT01000004.1, from coordinate 195,809 downwards.
TTATCTCACTCCGCCAATGCCTCTTTTCGCCTCATGTTTGTATTCCTTCCAAAAACGCCAGTGCCGCTCCGACAAACAGCCTCACGCCGATATCCAGCGCTTCCTCATCCATCTCAAACTTCGGATGGTGATGGGGGTAGGTGATGCCTTTTTCCGCATTGCCTGCCCCGATCAGGATAAAGCAGCCGGGAGCTTCCTGCTGGTAGCGGGAGAAGTCTTCGCTGATCATCATCGGGTTCAGCCGAAGAAGGGCATCTGCCCCAAGTGTGTCCGTGATGGTCGTTTCCATCAGCCCGGTGATGTTCTCCTCGTTCATGACAGGGCGGTAGCCGTATTCATAATCGAGTTCATACATCGCGCCATGCGCGTCCGTGACGCCCTTGATGATCCGTTCCATCTGCTTGGGAACCTGCTTCCGCACGTCTTCATTAAAGGAGCGGACGGAGCCGGTGATTTCGGCGGTGTCAGGAATGATGCTGTGGGACGTGCCGGCTGTGAATTTGGTGACGGAGACGACGAGTGTTTCAAACGGGTCAGTCTGCCGCGACAGAATGTGCTGCAGGTTGCCGACTACCTGGGTGCCGATGGCAAGCGCATCGACCGTCTCATGGGGAACAGCGGAATGGCCGCCGCGCCCGTTGATCCGGATGCGGAAAATATCGGCGGCCGCCATAAGCGGACCGCTTTTCGTGAACACCTTTCCTGTCTCAATCGGTGCCCACAGGTGGGCACCGATGACGGCGTCCACGTTCTCCATGACGCCGACTTGGACCAGTTCATCGGCTCCGCCCGGCAGCTGTTCCTCACCGTGCTGGAAGATGAACCGGATTTCTCCATTCAAATCGTCCTTCATGCCGGCCAAGATGTTGGCCGTGCCGAGCAGCATGGCGGTGTGCCCGTCGTGTCCGCAGGCGTGCATGTTGCCGGGATGGATCGATTTGTATTTGACCTCGTTTTCCTCCTGGATCGGCAGGGCGTCCATGTCGGCACGGATGGCAAGCGTCTTTCCGGGTTTGCTGCCGATCAGCCGGGCCAGCACGCTTGTCGGAGTGGGGCGGGTTACCTCCAGGCCGGAAAACGTCTTGAGCGTCTCCTCGACAAAGCGGGCAGTCTCGTGCTCTTCGAATGACAGCTCGGGGTACTGGTGCAGGTGCCTGCGCCAGCCGATCACTTTCTGACGGATCCGGTCTGCGGCATGATCGATCGTGTCCCGTGTGACCATTACGCTCGGCCTCCTGCCTGCAGGGCAGGGGTGCGGACGATTGCCCGGGTCGCCTCGAGGAACCGGTCGATTTCAAACTCGGTATTATATGGCGCGAGTCCCGCACGGATCCAGCAACCCGAATCGTGCACGCCGGCCCGCTCGGCAAGGCGGGTGGCATAAAAGTGCCCGTCCGCCACGAAGATGGAATACTCATCAGCCATCCGCCGGCTGAACTCGGCAGGGGACAGACCGTCTGCGGTAAACGCGAAAGTGGGCGTTTTGGCGACCGTGTCGGGTGCCTGGTAGAGGCAGATGCCATCAATGGCAGCGAGCTCTTTCCGAATTTTATCGGCAAGGGCATTTTCGTGTTCCTCGATTCTGCGGTAGCCGTCGAGGATCCGTTCGCGCCGGGTGTTGCCTGTCCCCAGACTTTCAATAAACCCGATAGATGCTTGGACCCCAGAGATGCCGGCAAAGTTCTGGGTGCCGGTCTGAAGGTTATCCGGATAATGGGCATCGGACGGCGCGACCTTATAGGGCTTCAGTTCCTTGAAGACGGATGAGCGGATGACGGCCATCCCGATATGCGGCCCGAAGAACTTGTAGGCGGAGAATAGCAGGAAGTCCGCGTCGAGTTCCTCTCGGTCGATGGCGAAGTGGGGCACCGCGTGGACGGCATCGACCGCAATGAGCGCGCCGGCTTCTCTTGCCTTCTTGATGATCGGCCGGATATCCGGAATCGTTCCGACGGCATTGGATGCAAGCGTCACGGCCAAGAGCCGTGTGCGGCTGCTGATGAGCTTGTCCAGATCGGACAGATCCAGCGTGAGCGTTTCGCTGTCCACAGGAATCCAGTTCACCTTCACGCCTTTGTCCTCAGCCGCTGACAGCCATGGGTCGATGTTCGCCGGATGATCTATCTCGGTCAGGACAATCTCATCGCCCGGCTTCCAATCCCTGCTTAATGCCCGGGCGATCGAAAAGGCAAGCGAGGTGGCATTTTGCCCGAACGCGACTTCGTCCGGCTGTGCATTCACCAGGTCCGCCACGGCTTCCCGGCTTTCCCGGATCATCGCCTCCGTCTCCCGGCTCGTCGGGAACTGGCCGTGCAGATTGGCATTGCCGTTTGTCATATACGCGATCATCGCATCCATCGCGCCCTTTACGACCTGGGAACCTCCGGGGCCGTCCAGGAACACGACGGGCTTGCCATTATACGTCCGCCCGAGGGCCGGAAACTGCTTTCGTATCTCATCAATCGGATATGCTGTCATGTGCGTGCGCCTCCTGTTTGATAAAAAATGACCGGTAGGAGCGGCCCGGTTGCAGAGGTGGTCATGCTGTTGGTCCGCCTTGCCGGTTACCGAACACTTTCGATAAAGGGCGGGGGAAGTCCTGTTTTGAGGGAATGGTATGCATTATCGCTTCGTTCATGGGAGTTTTGTCGTTATTTGTCTAAAAGAAACCATTGTAAGGTTTTGCAAGCAGGAGTAGAATATACTTATTAAATTTACATTATATTGAATATGTGTAGTCGGGTGTTCTTCTTTGCACAGGGGGTATGACAGGATGACGGGGCGGTTCAGTATCATCGAAACAGGTTGGCGGGACGATGGACTTTTCATTGTGATCCTGGGCGGAGAAACAAGGGCGCTGCTGGAAAGCGAGAGCGCCCATGAATTTGCCCGTATCCTAGCGGAGAGAAGGCGATGCAAAAAGCCAGTGAAGGCCGAGGCGGTCATGGCGGATTCAGGCAAGCCAACTTTTCGGCGGACGTTCTGCTTTACTGAATGACCATGAGTTCCAGGGGGGCTTGTCTGATGATGAAAAAAATGGTTTTGCTCCCTTGTTATATGGGAATAGAATGGTTAGAAAGTACCACCATGGAGGTAACGCCGAGATTGGAACATTCCGCCGAATACCAGATGTTTTCCTATGAACTTTTGCGATTATATATAGATTTGGAACAGTGCCAGGATGCTGAACTGCAACTGAAGATCGTCGAGGACATTGAATTACTTGAGCACGCCATCAGCGCATTGCAATGATCGTTTTAAGACGGTCTTTTTTTCTGCCCGAATGTGTTCAGACAAAGAGAAAATCGAAAAAGGGGACGGCGGGTATGGACATGGCGTATCAGGCACTACAAGGACCTTGCGGACAAAAGTTGATCATGCTGGAAAAAGAGCTTCAGAGACTCCGGGAACTCGTTTACATGGATGCACTGACGGGCTTGCTGAACTACCGGGCATTCAAGGAAGAGATGCAGAAGCGGCTCGACACGGGTAAAGCATTTGGACTTCTCTATCTTGATTTGGACCGGTTCAAGCAAGTAAATGACCAATTTGGCCATCTTGCCGGTGACCGGCTGCTCAGGGAGGTTGCTTCAGTCCTTGAAATAGCGGCCGGGCTGGATGCCCAAGTGTACCGGCTCGGAGGCGACGAGTTCGCATTGATCGCCGACACTGGACAGGATATCGAAACGGTTCATGAACGTATCCTTCTTGGATTCGAACAAGAGGATAAACTGAAAATCGGCGACCTTCGTATTGGCGTTTCGATCGGCTCCGCAAAGTTTCCGGAAGACGGGCGGACCTATGAAGAACTCCTCGGATTGGCGGATTGCTGTATGTATGCGGACAAACACCGGAGGAAAGCAGACCATTTCGTATAAATTAGTAAACTGATCAGGCGGCGCTCCTCGGAGTGCCGCTTTTTGAATGCTTCTATATTGCCGGTTAAAATTCTTACCGAATCCGCATAATAAAGCCAAAATGACAAATTGGAGGCGAGCAGCCTATGACCACTCCGCAACCGGTCTGCGTTGAATGCGGAAAAGAATTTGACCCCGGCCAGTCTTCTGAACCCGACCGCTGTGCCGACTGCATCACACCGGACGAAGAAACCAATCCGACAGGCGGACCAAGCACCTATGTCGAAGATCCGCATGACACCCAGCCGCCCGATCCGTACGATCCGAATCCCGATGATCTGGAGCCGAAGGATTATGAGGAGGACGTGGAGTAAGAGCATCCAAACGAAAACAGGAGGAGAAAACGCTGGCCGTTTTCTCCTCCTGTTTAATTTAACCTATTCCACCATCTCCCAAAACTGCTCCGCCGCCCTGGATGTCGGGGCGGCTTTTAATTTCATCAGGACCGGTTTTACCTGGAATTCGATTTGAGGGAGTTCATAAATGTTCAGGTTATCAAAGAATGGGGAGGAGTAGTGCATCCTCGGAATGATTGAGATGCCGATTCCGCGGTTGACGAGGGAGACGATCAGCGGGATGTCTTTGCATTCCGCGATGATATTCGGCTCCAGGCCGAGGACGTCGAATGTGTTGATAACCTTGCTGTGGAAGGAGTAGCCTTCCATCGGGCCGAGCATGATGAACGGTAGCCGGGCGATTTCGTGGAAAGTCGGTTTTTCCGAAAGTGCCCCTGCCCATTGGTTCGGTGTAATAAGGATGGCCGGCTCGGTTTTCAAAGCTTTCGTTTCAAAGTTTTCAGTATCGGCAGGCATGAGGAGCAGAGCCAGATCGATTTTGCGCTGCATTAGCTGGATCAGCAATCCTTCGGAGTCCCCGGTGACGATGTCGAGTCTGATTTTCGGGAAGGCTTCCCTGAATTGTGCAATGTACCTGATCAGCAGATTGGAGCAGGCGGAGGAGACACCGATCCGCACGGTTCCAGCAGAGCCGGCTTCGATTTCGGTGATTTGCCGTTTCACGTCGTCCATTTCACTCAGCATCTGTTCCGCGTACTCATAGAGCAGCCGGCCGGATTCCGTCACTTCCCATTTCTGGCGATAGCGGTGAATCAGGACGGTCCCAAGCTCAGACTCGAGCTGTTTCAGCAGTTGGCTCAGCGGGGGCTGGGCGATGTTCAAGGCTTCTGCAGCTTTTGTGATATTCCCTTGCCTGACGATTTCCCTATAGTACTGCAGTTGGCGGATATCCATTTCAATCACTCCATCATATATTATTACATATCATATTAATCATAAATATATATTTTTCATATGACAATACTTCTGGTAGCATAGTCAATACAGTTCTAAAACAGAGAGGGATGTCATGCAACACATTAATGTAACCATGAAACGACTGCTTTTGTACGTAGTCGGGCTGTTTTTCCTTTCACTCGGCGTCAGTTTTTCCATTCAGGCCAATCTGGGTGTTTCGCCGGTCTCGTCGCTCGCCTACGCATTTTCACTTTCGGCCGGTTTTTCGGTCGGCATGATGACCATCGCAGCGAATATGCTGTTTATTGTTCTTCAGGTTGTGCTCAGCAAACGATTGATTGTCAGGGAAGCCATCGTTCAGCTGATCATCGCCTTTTTATTCGGCTTCTTTATGGACTTCACCCTTTATCTCCTCCAAGTTTTCCCCGCTCCGGAAACCATGGCGATGCGCGTTCTGTTCCTGATTATCAGTTTGTTTGTGGTTGCTGTCGGCCTGCTCGGGTACACGAGCGTGAAATTCCCGCTTATGCCCTATGATGAACTGACGGCCGTGATTGCCGAGAAAATAAAATGGCCTGTCGGACAGGCCAAGATCACCAGTGACCTGCTGAACGTCGTGGCAGCCGGACTGGTTTGCCTCATTTCGATCGGCTCACTTGGAGCCATCGGTATCGGCACGGTCATTGCGGCTTATTTTATCGGCAAGATTCTTGGCGTGCTGATCCGGCACTTCCGGGAACCGTTGCTGAAGTGGGTATACCGGAATCATCCGGAACTGCAGAAAGACACGATCGCCATCCAGGCGGAAAATGCCGTTCTGAAAGAAGAAGTGACTCATCAAAATGCGATGCAGAAAAAAGTGTCATCATCAGAAGATGTCCAATCATTATCGTGAGAATCCACGGTGTGCCAAGGCATGCCGTGCTTTTTTAAACTATTTTCCATCACATGGGTCATGATAAGTATTTGCAAATAAGTATCGGAAATATGGAAAAGAGGCTGTCCAATAAGTCATTAACGCGATAAAAACAGCAAACGGCACGGACTCTGGTCGCTTACCGCGGGCCGGCGCCGAGCCCCGCGTAAAGCGGGTCTCGACAGCCCGGCTTTTCCCGCAGGTGTCTCCCGGCGTCCGTGCCGTTTGCTATATCATGTGCTGAATATGAGTTTTCGGACAGCCCCTTTTCTTTTTTACTCTTATATCGACTGTCCGGAAGCGGCGATTGATTTGCTGATGTCCTTGGCTGTTTCCCTCAGCAATTCCAGATAGGACCCTCTCAGTTCTTCTCTGCCGACGCGTCCAGCATGCGCCGAACAGTTGATGGCGGCGATGACTTTGCCGTCCACCCGGATCGGGACGGCGATGGAGCGCAGTCCTTCTTCCAGCTGCTGGTCCACTCCGGCCCATCCGCGTTTCCTGACTTCCTGCAGTTCGGCCTTCAGGGATTCCCGGTCGGTAATAGTGTTTGAAGTGAAGCCTTCGAGCGGAATGTCATTCAGAAGTGGCTCGAGTTTTTCCTCCGGCTGATGGGCCAGGAGGATATGACCCATAGAGGTTGCATAGGCCGGAAGCCGGGAACCGACGTCCAGGTTGATCCGCATGATCCGCTTGGCCTGGACACGGGCTACGTAAACAATTTCGTTTCCGTCCAGGACGGAGATGGAACAGGATTCGCCGGTTTTGTCCGTGAATTCCCGCATGAACGGCTGGGCGAGGGACCAGACGTTTTTCGAGGACAGATAGGCATATCCGAGAGTGAGTGTACGTGCGGTCAGCGAGTAAATGCCATTCACAGACTCTGCGAAGCCGAGCGCCTCCAGTGTCAGAAGGATCCTCCTCACGGCCGGGCGCGACAGATTTGTCGCGGCCGCAGCCTGGCTCACCGTAAGCTGAGGAGTCTCTGCGGAAAAGGCTTGTATGACCATCAGCCCACGCTCAAGGGACTGGATAAAATCTTTGCTTTCTCTAAAATTCAAATTATTTGTTGACAAACCTAGTGACTCCTTTCTATACTTAGAACAAAGTTGTACGGTAAACGTTTTCTTGTACGTATATCGTACAACGAAGTGCTTGCTATTGCAAGCGCTTGCCGGCAATCCGTCGGCTCGCTATTGCAAGCGCTTTTAATGTAAATCCGGTAATTTAGTGTAAGTCTGCTGTGGTCCTTAAGCATCCTACTAGTAATCATCAAAGGAGAGATTGAAATGGCAAATACAACTGAAACTGCAATCAACAACCGTGTCGTCGAGGTATACGATCTATTTGTTAAACACATGCAAGAGTTTCTGGCGGAAGCCAACCTGAACCACGAAGAGTATACGAACTTCGTCAACTGGGCGGACCGCCTCGGACGCTCCGGCGAGATCCCGCTCTACCTGGATGTGTTTGTTGAGACCTATGTCCTTCAGGCGAAGTACAAAGATCTTCCGGGCACGGAGCCTTCCCTCCTCGGGCCTTACTGGACAGAAGGTTCGCCGCTCGTCGAAGGCAAGCCGGCGAAAATCAACATGCGGGATGATGAGCCGGGCGAAAAGCTGCGCTTCAAGGGCAATGTCTCCGATGTAAACGGCAAGAAATTGGCCAACACGAAGGTTGAGTGGTGGCAGGATGATGCAAGCGGTTACTATTCCAACTTTGACTCGGACGCACCGGACTTCAACCTCCGCAGCCATTTCTACACTGACGAAAACGGCGACTTCGAAGTTGAGTCGATCCTGCCGATTCCTTATTCGATCCCGACTGACGGCCCGACAGGTGAGTTCACGCGTGCAGCAGGCTACCATTCCTTCCGCCCGGCTCACATCCACATGAAGTTTGAGCAAGAAGGCTATGAAACGCTCATCACGCAAGTCTTCTTCGAAGGCGACGAGTGGCTTGAAACAGACGTTGCAAAAGGCGTCCGCCAATCCCTCATGACGAAGCTCGTTGATAAAGGGGATTACAAAGAAGCAGAACTGGGCTTCGTGCTCCGCTTCGAAAACTAATCAGAACAGGAAAGGGGACATTCAGCCGGATGCCCTCTTTCTTTTAGCCTCATTGGTACGCTATGCGATTTAGTGTACAATATACGTACAATGGAGAAGGGGTGAAGGAATGCAATTTTATCAGGTGAATGTGAACGGGAATGCTATCCAGGTGGCGGACCACCCGGGCGAAAAAGGGACGATCATCGCAATCCACGGCCTCACGGGCAATCATCGGAACCTTCATTACTATATAGAACGGTTCAAAGGTGACTATCGGATTATCGCGGTCGACCTAAGGGGGCGCGGTAACTCCGCAGCTCTTGATCAGGAGCCATCGATCTTCAAGCATGCGGACGACATCATCGGGCTGATCAAAGAACTGGAGATCGAGAACCCGATTCTGATGGGCTATTCGATGGGAGCGTTTATTTCGGCGATTGTCGCGAGCCGCCTGGACTCTGTGAAAGGCGTCATTCTGCTTGACGGTGCCGCTGAAATGTCCGAGCACCAGCGGGGCATCGTTGAACCTTCCCTTGGCCGAATCAGCAAGGCATATGATTCGCAGGAAGCATACGTGGCGGAAATCCAGAGAATCTACGGGAATCTCGGGATTACCTGGTCCGACGAGATTGCCAAGACGGCTGCCTATGAGGTTGGCGAGAAGGGCGGCCACTGGGAAAACAAGACTGACGAGGCCGGCATCCGTGCTGATTTCGGCAGCTTCTATACCTTCGATCCTGAGGAAATCGGTTCGACGATCAGCTGCCCGGTGCTGCTCGTCTACGCATCCGGCGCCATCGGACAGATGCCGCCGCTATTCCTGGAAGCGCATTACGACAAGACCAAAGCAGCCATCCGGGATCTGGACGTGACCGAGACCGATGCGAACCATTACACGCTTGTGTTCGAAGACCGTCCGGAAGTGAATCAGGCGATCGAAACGTTTTTGGGAAAATTGGGAGGCGCATAAGCGTATCTCTTTCTGTGGTTTAAAATGGAGGGTTAAAAAATGAGCGAAGCACTGGAGTATTTCAGAAAAGTTTATGACATCGTTCCGGGCTGGGTGCAGAAGATGCACGACTACAGTCCGGAGGTGCTCGATACATACACCGGCATCCGCGGGGAAATCATGCAGGACGGCGCGCTGTCCCGCAAAGAGAAGGACGTCCTGATCGCAGGCATGAACGCGGCGCGGCTGTATGCCCGGAGCATGGTGTATCACACGAAGGGGGCTGTCGATTTCGGCAGCACGGTCCCGGAAATCGTGGAGTATTTCCTGACGGCATACCTATATAAAGGCGTTCCCGCGCTTCAGACGGCGATGGAAGCGGTCCGCTATGCGCTGGAGCTGAACGGAAAAACTGCACCGGCAACGGAGGGCAAGGATGCTCTCGGTCTTCTCCGCGAAATCATCGGATGGCTGGACGGGGAAGATACGGCCTATTTGGAAGACGTACTCGCCCTGGTGGAGTCGGGTGATCAGGATGCGGTTGAGCGGAAAATCCTTGAAGACGGTTTGGTCCCGGCACGGCTGAAGCTCCTTAATATGGTTGGAAATTATATTGTCGAACTGGACGGTAAAGGAGCGGTGCCTTGGATGGAGCGCGCTCGGCAGGCGGGCGCATCCGAGGCCGAGCTGGCGGACGTCGGTTATATCTGCATTTTGACCGCCGGAATCCCGGCATGGTTTGAGCTGAGTGACTCGCTGAAGGCAGCCGCAGAAATGAAGTCGGAGGGATAAACGATGACGAAACGAAAACAGAGCTCGGCAGAAGCGCTTGAACTGGTAAAGTCCGGGGATACCATCCTCGTCGGCGGATTCGGCCTGATCGGCGCGCCGCTGACACTGATTGATGAACTGACGAAAAAGGATGTCGCCGGTCTGACGATTGTCTCCAACAACCTTGGCGAATCCGGCAAGGGTCTTGGGATCTTGCTGAATCAGGGCAAAATCAAAAAAGGCATCGGCTCGTATTTCACGAGTAACCGGGATGTCGGCGACAAGTACCAGGCGGGTGAGATCGAGCTGGAGCTGCTGCCGCAGGGAACGCTTGCCGAATCGATCCGTGCCGGCGGTGCGGGCCTCGGCGGCTATTATACGACGACCGGCGTCGGAACGGATTTGGCAAAGGGCAAGGAAGAGCGCGAAATTGACGGCGTGCCGTATATCTTTGAAAAAGCGATCCGCGGCGATGTCGCGCTGATCCGCGCGCACAAGGCGGATACGCTCGGCAACCTCGTTTATTACAAGACGGCACGGAACTTCAACCCGCTCATGGCGACGGCCGCAAAGACGGTCATCGTGGAAGTGGATGAAATCGTCGAACCGGGTGAACTGAATCCGGAAGAAGTCGTCACACCCCATCTGTTCGTCGATGTCATCATCGAGGCGAAGCAAGTGCTGACGAAGGAAGGAGTGGTGAGCGTATGACAACGATGACGAAACAGGAAATGCAGCATATGATCGCCCAGCGCGTTGCCAAGGAACTCAAAGGGCCGATGAGTGTCAACCTCGGAATCGGCATCCCGACGCTCGTCGCGGAATACATGGAAGACGATGATATTTACCTGCACACGGAAAACGGCCTGCTCGGCGTCACGGATGTAGAGGAGGAAGACATCGACCCGAACCTAGTGAATGCCGGGAAACTCCCGGTCGGCGAGGCGGTAGGCGCTGCTTACTTCAACAGCTCCGAATCATTCGCGATGATCCGCGGCGGCCATGTCGACGCGGCGATCCTCGGCGCGCTGCAGGTGGACGAGCACGGCGTGATTGCAAACTGGGCGGTTCCAGGAAAGAACATCATGGGCGTCGGCGGTGCGATGGACCTGCTTGTAGGGGCGAAGAAAGTCTACGTCACGATGACCCACACGTCCAAGGATGGCTCACCGAAACTGCTGAAGGAATGCACATATCCGATCACCTCGACACGCAGTGTGGACATGATCTTCACGGAACTTGCGGTATTCGAAGTGACGGAAGACAAGCAGCTCCGCCTGGTCGAACTGATGCCGGGTGCGACAATCGAAGAAGTACGCGAAAAGACGGAAGCGGCATTTATCGAGTGAAAAGGGGGCAGTTGAGATGATCATCCAATCGGTTCAGGTGGCGATTCTGGACCTTCCGACAATCCGTCCCCACCAGCTCGCGATGCATACGATCACCGAACAGGCGGTTGTTGTGGCGCGGGTAAGGGACACGGAGGGCCGTGAAGGCTGGTCGGAGATCGCGACCATCGGCGGCGCTTCGTACGGCGAGTCCACTCCGGAAGCGATCAAGGCGAACATCGATACGTACATCACGCCGCATGTGATCGGGCAGGACCCGATCCGCTTCGGCAAGATCATGCACGACATTTCCATCCATGTCCGCGGCAACCTGCACGCGAAAGCACTGGTCGAAAGTGCAATCGTCGACCTGGCCGCGCGCCAGCGGAACATCCCGGCGTACGAGCTGTTCGGCGGCAAGATCCACGACGGCCTGCCGGTCGCCTGGACACTGGCAAGCGGCGACACCGGCAAGGACATCGAGGAAGCCAAGGAGTACCTGCATCAGAAACGGCATAACATCTTCAAGCTGAAGATCGGCAAGGGCGACCCGATGAAAAACGTCGAGCATGTGCTTGAGATCCAGAAGGCGGTCGGCGACCGGGCAAGGCTCACGGTCGATGTGAACCAGGCGTGGGATGAAGACACGGCCAACCAGTGCATCCCGATTCTCCAGGACGGCGGCATCTCAATGATCGAGCAGCCGCTCCCTGGTTGGAACCACGAAGGGATGGCGCGTCTGGCAGACCGTTACCGGGTTCCGATCCTGGCTGATGAAGGCGCGACGTCGATCCAGGAAATCTTCCATATCGCAAAGCACCGCGCCGGCAACTCGATCGCACTCAAGATCGGCAAGACAGGCGGACTGACAGCCGTCAAGCAGGCAGCCGGTATCGCGGAAGCGGCGGGCCTCGGCCTGTATGGCGGCACGATGATCGAGTCGGACCTCGGCACGGCGATGACAGTCCAACTGTATTCGACGATGCCGCCGATGAAGTTCGGCACCGAACTGTTCGGGCCGCTTTTGTTCAAGGACTCCATCACGACAAACCGGGTCGAGTTCAGGGACTTTAACGTGATCGTTCCGGACGGTCCCGGATTCGGCGTCGAAGTTGACCATGAAAAAGTCGAACATTACTCTCGTGAAAAAGGAGTGCTTGCATGAAAAACGCAGTCATCATCGATTCCGTCCGCACGGCGATCGGCAAACTCGGCGGCTCGCTCGGCAACGTGCCGGCGAACTACCTGGCGGCTCACGTCATGGAGGCGCTGATCGAGCGGACAGGCATCGATAAAGAGATCGTGGAAGAAGTCATCCTCGGGCAGGCCAAGCAGAGCGCGGACGAGTCGAACCTTGCGCGCCTGGCGCTGCTCCGCGCGGGAATCCCGGCAAGCGTGCCGGGCTACACCGTGCACCGGCAGTGTGGATCGGGCGTCCAGGCGGTGAACTCCGCCGCACAGCAGATCGGCATGGGCCTGAGCGACGTCATCATCGCGGGCGGAGCAGAGTCGATGAGCACCGCGCCGTATTATGTGAGCGGCGTGAGATTTGGCGTGAAGGCCGGAAATACGGTCCTGAAAGACCCGAACACGGAAAGCCAGCCGGGCTCCCAGCCTTTCGAGGAATTTGGGAACCTGAATATGGGCACGACCGCTGAAAACGTGGCCGAGAAATACGGCATCACACGCGAACAGCAGGATGAATTCGCCCTGCTCAGCCAGGAACGCACCGCTGCTGCGATCCGTGAAGGCCGCTTTGAGGAGCAGATCATCCCATACGCTGTCCAGGAACGCAGGCAGACGATCGACTTCAAGACAGACGAGCATCCGAGGGAAACGAGCATTGAGAAACTCGCCAAACTGAAGCCGGTCTTCAAGGAAGGCGGCACGGTCACCGCGGGCAACGCAAGCGGCCGGAACGACGGCGCTGCAGCACTGCTTGTCACGAGCGAGGAAGCCGCCGAGCGTTACGGGCTCACACCGAAAGCCCGAATCGTCGCGCAGGCATCTTCCGGATGCTCGCCTGACCTCATGGGCATGGGACCGGTCGGCGCGACGCAGAAAGCCTTGCGCCAGGCAGGCCTCTCGGTCGCAGACCTCGATGTCATCGAGCTGAACGAAGCATTCGCCGCCCAGGCGGTCGCCTGCATCAATGAACTCGGCCTGGATATCGACAAGGTCAACCCGAACGGCGGCGCCATTGCACTCGGCCACCCGATCGGCGCGACCGGCGCGATCCTCATGACGAAGGTGCTGCATGAACTTGAGCGCACCGGCGGCCGCTACGGCCTCGTCACGCTTTGCATCGCAGGCGGCATGGGCATCGCGACGATTGTAGAGAATCTGAAGGCTTAATGAATAGACCAGGTGAGAAGACATATTGTTTTCTCACCTGGTGTTTTTTGTTGTGAGCGTCAAAGCGAGTGCGCTGAAATTTGATCTGAGTGCCTTTTAATAGAGGGCGAGTGCCCCCAAAATTGCGCCGAGTACCCCTAAATCATTACTGAGTGCCCTGCGGGGAGTAGCAAAAGGGGAAGGCACATGGAGAAGATCCGAATGACACCCGAAGAAACACTTTACCTAATATTCAGTAATTTATATACTGGATATATCAGGGATGTAAAGGGAGAGTGAGCGAGTGAACGTTGTGGTGATCGGAGCGGGCATCGTCGGCGCAAGCGCCGCCTATCATCTGAGCAGGCAGGCGGATACAGAAGTGATTCTGGTCGACAAGGAGCAGCAGGGGAAAGCGACGCTGGCGGGAGCGGGGATCATCTGTCCGTGGGTGTCCCATGCCGAGAATCCGGATTGGTACCGACTGGCCAAAGAGGGAGCAAAGTTCTATCCGGAACTGATCCGATGTCTTGAAGAGGAGGGGGAGCACCGTACCAGCTACAAGAGAGTCGGCGCGCTTTGCGTGAGCGACCGGCCGGAGGAACTGGACCGTATTGAAGAGGCGGTGAAGGCTAGGCAGGCGGATGCGCCTGAACTCGGCGAGGTCCTGCGGCTGGATGCCGAGGAGACCCGGCGCAGGTTTCCTCCATTAGATGAAGAACTGGAATCCGTCTTTGTATCGGGCGCGGCCAGGATTGACGGCCGGCTGCTGCGCGAGGCGATGGTGCGGGCTGCCCGGAAAAACGGGGCGCGCATTGTGGATGGGGAAGCGAGTCTTGTATCAGATGGGGACAAGGTGACAGGCGTTGCGGTGGGTGATGAGATCATTGATGCTGACCAAGTGATCGTCACTGCGGGCGCCTGGGTGCCGGAACTTCTGGAACCGCTCGGTGTGCAGGTGAACGTGCAGCCGCAGCGGGGGCAGATTCTTCATATTAATATGCCGGGTGAAGACACGTCTGACTGGCCTGTCGTTTTGCCGCAGAGCAGCCACTACATGCTGGCGTTTGACGATTCACGCGTGGTGGCAGGTGCGACAAGGGAGACCGGTTCCGGATTCGACTATCGGCAGACCGTCGGCGGGTTGCATGAAGTCGCGGGGGAGGCTTTGCGGATCGCTCCTGGACTCTCACAGGGTACACTAAAGGAAGTCCGGATCGGCTTCCGGCCGATGGGCGAATATTCCCTGCCGCTGCTGGGGAAGCTCGAGGAACTCGGGCAGGTCACTGTGGCAACCGGGTTGGGGCCTTCCGGTCTGACAATGGGACCTTACGTCGGCTACCTTGCTGCCTGCCTTGCAGTTGGCGAGGCGGCGGAAATGGATTTGAGTACCTATCATCCGTTGCGGGGTGCGGCGGTGAATGGGTGATGAGTTTGGGAGCGAGCGGGTTTTAGACGGCTGCTCCTATTTTTTGTCCGGAATGCAACACATGAAATGATATACTGAAAGTGAATTGATATAGAGGAAGAGGGGCTGCACCATGCTGAAAAAACTTGCTTCCGACGCGCTCGGACTGTCGGATATCGGGAAGATCATCGGGCCGGCGGACTATGACAAGACGGATGCCGATGATTACATCCGCCACGAAGACAACGAGAAAATCTATTTCCTGATTAAGACGAAGGCGGACGAGTACTGCTTTACGAATCTTGCGTTCATCCATGTGGACGGGGACACCGCAGTGTCTTCCAAGCGGACACTGAAGCGCTATGCATACTCGCAATACAAGTTCGCGGATGTCGCGCTTGAGACTGCCGGGAAAGTCGACCTTGACGTTGAGATCAAGTTCACGCTCGGCAACCAGGCCTTCAGCATCGACGTTGACAAAAAACAGCTGGACCAGCTGAAAGACCTGTACAAGGCGCTCGGCTACATCGCTGAAGTGACTCACGAAAACAGCATCCAGATGGACATGGCCACACAAAGCCTCGACCGTGCCGTCCAGGTGCTGCACAACGCACGCCCGTCCGACGTTCAGTTGGCTGACCAGTACAAGCAACTCACCGAGTTCGGCTTTGACTGGATGCAGCAGGCGCGCGCCAAGTACCATGAAAAAGACTTTGGAGCGGTATTTGAGAAGTATATTAATAATTGATGGAAGAGGAGAAGGCGGATTGGCGCCTTCTCTTTTTTGTTGGGAGCGCGCATAGAAAGGCTAGAAGCGCGCATAGAATCGCTGAAACCGCGCATAGGAACCTATGCGCGCCCAGTATGAAGGTGTAAACCGCCGCCTCGGTTGGGCACACTGGCTGAAAACAGCCGAGAGGGGCGGAGCCAGTGGAGTTCTTTCATGCACAGGAAACGCTGACCGCCATGCAGTGGATTTTGAGGGCGGTTGTTTCCTATGTCTTTCTGCTGATTGTGGTCAAGGCCATGGGGCAGCGATCGATCTCACAGTTGAGTCTGCTGGATTTTGCAGTCGCGATCACAATCGGGAATATCATCGCGCACCCCCTGTCAGATGAAGGGCTTGGCCTGAAGGGATCCATGATTACGATGATCGCTCTCGCTGTCCTTTACTCGGCGAGCGTATTTGCCGTTCTGAAATCAGGGCGCGTCCGAAACTTCGTTCTGCCCAAACCGCTTCCGCTCGTGGATAAGGGACAGCTCGTTTATCCCAACCTGAAAAAAGCCCGAATCACCATCGATTATCTGCTTTCCGAAGCGCGTAAGGCGAAGATTGAAGACCTCCAGAAACTGTCGCTGGCGCTATGGGAACCGGACGGGACGATCTCCTTTTTCGAAAGTCCGCAATATCAGGGGCCGACCCGGAGTGATTTCAATATGTCGCCCGAGCCGTTCGATTTGCCGGCGGTGGTCGTGCGGGAAGGGAAGATTGATCGGGAAGCGCTCCTGGAGAAGGGAAAGGATGAATCTTGGTTGTTGTCCGTCCTGAAAGAGGAGCACTATGTGCAGTTGCAGAATGTCCTGCTTGCGACGCTGGAGCGGAGCGGGAAAGTGAAGGTGTTTATCGGTGGTAGATAAAAAAAGCAGTGACCGCGCATAGGAATACGAGAAGCGCTCATAGAATCAACGCGAGCGCTCATAGAACTGCAATAAGCGCTCATAGAAATCTATGAGCGCTCACTATCGAGAGATATCACACTGAAATGAAACATCTGACCGCCACAGGCCAGATGTTTCATTTATTTCCCTAAAACGATGCCGCCCGCACAACTCAGTGCAAGCACCACCAGAAACACGCCTGCCAATACATAATCCCGCCCACTGACTTTAATCGGCCGGTAGAATTCCATTCTGCGTTCCCCGGTGAAACCTCTCGCTTCCATCGCGAAGGCGGCACGTTCGGCTTTCCGTACGGCTCCGGCAAGCATCGGGATCAGGAGGCGTCTGGTGCCGGTGATTCGGTGCCACCAATGCCGGTCCTGGCCGACGCCGCGGAGGCGCTGGGCCTGCCTGATCTGGGTGAGTTCGTCTTTCAGGACAGGCAGGAACTGGTAGCCGACCATCGTGCCGTAGGCGATCTTCGGCGGGACTTTCAACTGCTGCATAAGGCTCATGACGAAGGTGACCGGATTCGTGGTGAAGGCAAACAGCAGCGACAGGGTCGAGAAGGCCAAGACCCGGAAAGTCAGTGACCAGGCATGGGCCCACTGCTGGTCGGTGACTTCGATGCCGGCAAATGAGCCGATGACTTCACCGCCGGTGTCCGCTCCGAAGACGAGTGTCGTCCATAGGTATCCGACGGCACCGAGCGTGAAGGGCAGCATCATGAGCGCCCATAGCTTCCAGTTGATCCGGCTCATTGTCATCTGGAGGATGAGGATCCCGATCCAGAATAGGAGCGGTGTCCATGGGTTGAAGAAGAAGGCCATCGTGAGCATCGAGACGGTCACGATGATGAACTTCACCGACGGGTTCATGTCATGCAAAAGCCGGCTCACGGCGGTCCGCTCCTTTCGGCGGGAGAAGATGGTGTGCATTCAGCAGCGCCGGATTCTCCCATACTTCCTCGGCCATGAATTTCCCGGTCAGCCTGCCATCTTTGATCAGAATCACCGAGTCGGCAACGGCAGACGCAAACTCCATGTCATGGGTGATAATCAGGAACGTGATGCCTTCGCGCGAGCGTTCATCAATGAGTGAGAACAATTCCTGCAGGCCCGCTACGTCCTGGCCGGAGGTCGGCTCGTCCATGATGATGACCGGGCGGTTGTCGGCGAGCATGGCACCGATTGCAACGCGCCGTTTCTGGCCGTGGCTGACCGCGAACGGATGGGCATCCCAAATGGCCTTGAGCTTCAGCCGATCGGCGAGATCGTCCAGCATTTTCGTTGTGGCCAAACCCGAGAAGGAAAGTTCGTCCTGTACTGAATTCGTCAGAAACAGGAATTCCGGTGATTGGGGGACATAGCCGGTGCCCGGCGACTTGACCGTGCCGGTATGTTTGTAGATGCCGCAGAGCGCCTTGGCGAGCGTCGATTTCCCGCTCCCGTTCGGTCCTGCGATGACGGCAATTTCTCCTTCACCAATATCGAATGAAAGAAGTTCGAGCAGCTGTTTCCCGCTGATTTCAACCGACAGGTCCGAAACGGAGAGGGCAGGTTTGCCGGTCATGCCGGAGGCGCGTTTTGGGAAAACAACCGGAGCTTTTGAATCGGCGGTATGATCCCCAATCATCTGTCCGTCTGACCCGAGGACAATCTCTCGTTCGAAAAATCCTTCCCACAGATCAAGCCGGTGTTCCACCGCGATTACCGTCAGGCCGGTCTGCTTTTGAATCCCGTCCAGCCAGCGGACAAAATTCCGGGCGGTCAACGGGTCGAGGTGGGCGAGCGGTTCGTCCAGAAGGAGGACTTCGGGCTCCGCAACGAGTGCGCAGGCGGTGGCGACACGCTGTTTCTGACCGCCGGACAGGGACTGGATGACCAAATTGCGGAAATCCGTGAGTCCGGTCTGAGCGAGCACATCCACAATCCGCCGCTCCATGTCAGCGCGGGAGACCCGCAAGTTTTCCAGCGTGAAGGCAAGCTCCTCCTCGACGGTCGTCATGCAGAACTGGGAGTCGGGATCCTGGAAAACGGTCGCGATCAGCCGGTTGATTTCACCGGGGCGGTAGTCATCCGCACGTTTCCCGAACAGACGGATGTCCCCTTCGACAATGCCGTCACAGTTGAGCGGATACAACCGGTTCAGCAGGTAGAGCAAGGTGCTTTTGCCGCAGCCGCTCGGCCCGCTGATGACGACCCGCTCGCCTCGTCGGATAGTGAACGTCAGACCGTTCAGCGTGTTTACCTGGTCATCCGGAAAGCGGAATGAAACGTCAGCAAGTGAGACTACCGGTTCATGCACCGGCCCCACCCTGTTTCGTCCGCGAGATGGCATACCCGCGGAGTGCACCTGTGGCCAACAGTCCATCAGCGAGATATTTGCCGCCGATTCCGGCAATGATTGCCCCGCTCAGCAAACGCAGCGTGAACATGAGGAGCACGAACGACGGGTCGAGCGCGGCATAGCCCGAGACAAAGTAGCCGTAAACGAAGCTGAACACCGCAGCACCGGCGCCTGCTAGCATCATGACCGCCAGATTAAAGTGGCGATAGCGGGTGGCGGCAAATGCCGCTTCCGCGCCGAGCCCCTGGATGACCCCGGACAAAATCAGGCGGGGCCCGACGGCATTGCCGAGCATGACTTCAATGATGGCGGCAATCGTCTCCGGCAACACTGCGGCACCGGGCTTCCGGATGATTGCCATCGACAGGATGGAGACGATAAACCAGATGCCGAACATCCACTCATAGGCGATCGGCCCGATCAGGCCGGCCCAGATGTTGCCGAAGTGGATGGCAACGAGATACACGATACCGAATACAACCCCAAACAGGGACATGAGCACGATCTCTTTCAGCTTCCATGACTTCAACATGTCATTTCCCTCCGTGGGACGGGCTGTTGATGCTCATTGAAACAGTCATGACGAGGTGGCGGTGCTCCTCGGAGCGGGCGTTGGTGAACGTCTCCTCATAAAATTCGAACACGTCATGGATATCCCCGTGAATCCCGCTCGCGTAATGCATCGACTCATTGAAGACGCCACGTTCTTTCGCGCGCTCCACTTCACGGTAGATGACCGACATATAATCCGGATTGTTCATCGGATACAGTGCAAACTGCGATGATACATACTGCTCGGTCGTGTCGTTGTTCAGCGGCTCATCCGGCTTGTCCAGGTAGGCATCCCCCGCGGTGTCCCCCGGGCAGCCTGCGGAAAACGTCCCATTCAGCGCCACATGCACGCCGGTCTTCGCCGCGTGCAGCGCCAGCGCCTTCGCCACATTGAACACATGCACCTGCTTTCCGCGAATGACCGTTGATACATCATCTGTGTGCATCCACACCGCGGACGTATCAACCTCTTCAAGTGCCCCTTTGATGACGTCGATGAACTCATTGGTCATCGGGCTCAGCGTAAACCGGAATCCCACAATCGGACTGACTCCACACTGCAATTCTTCCATTTCTAATAACCCCCTTCTGAAAATAAACACAAAAAAAGCTGCACCCGTGAAGATGCAGCCGTAATTTCAGAACATGCCCATTAACAGAAGGGCGCCATGAAACTCGCCGCACTTCCTCACGCAGGTCCTAACCTGATCGAGTTCAAAGGGATCGGAGCAACGCTCTCATCTCAGCCCGGAACGGGCACCCCCAGTGCAATGACGGTATGCAGTTTAGTGTGTCTCGGGTACTCCCGATGCCTCCAGTGTAGAGGAAGGGGGAGAGGAAGTAAAGTGAACTTGGAGCGTAACGGGATGAAAAAAGCAAAATAGAATTATCTAAATTTACTTCAAATTTTATATTGACACTACAATTTTATTGTCTTACAATAACCAATAATCACACGAAGGATCTATAAAAGGGGTGAAGTTATCGCTGTGGTTTTAAAGAATAAGAACATCCAGTCGGGCATTTTTCTGCTTGTTGTAAGCGTTGTCATGTTCGCCGCCACGTTGAGCTTTAAGCAACTCACAACCTCACAGGTCGGACCGGCATTTATGCCCCAGATTATTTCGGTTCTCATCGGCCTGATGAGCATCGCGATCATCATCGAGGGATACCGAAAGGTGAAATACGGGACAGAGGGGGACCCGGAAGAAGAGGGGGAAGAGGATCAGGACACTGCAAAAGAGGTCTCGTACCGCCCGGTGATCCTGTCATTTGTCCTGATGGCAATCTATGTGGCCGTGATGCCTGTTGTCGGTTTTCTGATCACCACCATGCTGTATATGTTCCTGCAGATGATGATCCTATCTTCCAAGCCGGACCGTAGGTGGATGCTTTTTGCCATCGTCTCTGTTGTCGCATCCAGTGTCATCTATTATGTTTTTCGGAATGTCTTCTACATCATGCTTCCGTCAGGACTTCTATAAGGGGGTGGGAAAATGGTTGAAATGCTGATAAGCGGATTCGCTTCCATTCTCACATTAAAAGGGATTTTGCTCATCATGGGGGGTGTCATTCTCGGTCTGATATTCGGGTCGATCCCAGGTTTGACTGCAACGATGGCGATTGCCATCTGCCTTCCGATTACATTCGGAATGGATCCGATCGATGGGATGGCATTGCTGATGGGGCTGTATATTGGAGGGGTTTCCGGAGGATTAATCCCTGCTATCCTGCTTAAGCTTCCCGGGACGCCATCGTCAATCGCAACGACATTCGACGGTTATCCAATGGCTCGCAACGGAGAGGCGGGTAAAGCGTTCAGCTTTGCAATTGTTGCTTCCTTCCTTGGCGGTCTGCTGAGCATCCTGGTGCTGATCATGATTGCACCGCCGCTTGGCAAGGTGGCCTTGCGATTTGGCCCGTTTGAGTACTTTGCCATCATCATTTTTGCGCTTTCGCTAATCTCAAGCCTTTCGGGCAAGTCACTTGCGAAGGGTATGATGGCCGGACTGCTTGGAATCTCGTTTGCCATGGTGGGTGCTGCTCCGATCGATGCGTTTCCGCGTTTTACGTTCGGAAATTCAGCGATGGACGCAGGGTTTTCGCTTCTGCCTGTGCTGATCGGTCTGTTCGCTATCTCAGAAATTCTCATCAATGCAGAGAAAACAGTGAAAGACAATCTGAAAGTCAATATGAAGAAAATTAGCTACAAGGTAAGCCTGAAAGAGTATCTCGGACAAGGCTGGAATTGGCTTCGATCCAGTCTGATCGGACTTGGTATCGGAATCTTGCCCGGAATCGGCGGGGGAACCTCCAATATCCTAGCGTATGTAGCTGCTAAAAACTCATCGAAAAATCCTGAAAAGTTCGGGAAAGGGGTACCGGATGGTGTTGTAGCATCCGAATCCTCCAACAATGCAGCGATCGGGGGTGCACTCGTTCCGCTGATTTCACTCGGGATCCCGGGAGATACGGTAACAGCGCTTCTCCTCGGCGGGCTTGTGCTGCACGGACTTCAACCAGGTCCGCTGCTGATCCAGAACAATGGCGATATCGTCTATGCCATCTTTGCAGCCCTGCTCGTTGCAAACGTCTTTATGATTCTGTTCCTGTTCCTTGGTATGCGCGGTTTCGTGAAGATGCTGAGCATTCCTCAGAATATCCTAATGCCGGTCATTTTGGGACTGTGTGTAGTCGGGGCCTACGGGGAAAACGGACGAGTGTTTGATGTGGGCGCGCTCTTCTTCTTCGGTCTCTTGGGCTACCTGATGGTCAAGTACGGCTTCCCGCTGACGCCGCTTGTTCTCGGCTTTATCCTCGGACCTCTGCTTGAGACGAACCTGCGGCGCGGTCTCATGCTTTCTCAGGGGGACTTCATGCCGTTCCTTACGTCACCGATTGCAGCTGCGTTCCTGATCTTCACTGTGGGATCGATCGGACTGAAAATCTACAGCAACTGGAAGAAGAAGCGAAACGCAAGAACACAGCAGTTTGAACTCCTCGAAGGGGAACAATGATCCATCCAATATCAATTAAACAGGGGGACTACACATGAAGGGAATCTGGAAGAAAATCACGTTCGGCGCAGCAGCGATTGCACTCGCTGCAGGTCTCGGGGCTTGTGCGGAATCAGACCAGGCGGAAGGGGAATCCAATTCGTCATCCGGGTATCCGGAAAAGCCGATTGAAGTCATCGTCCCTGCGGGGGCCGGCGGGGACACTGACCTGAACACAAGGATCATGGCCAAGGCGATGGAAGACGAACTTGGCAAGCCGCTAGTCGTTACGAATGTGACGGGAGCTGGAGGAACAACAGGGACCCAAAAGGTAAAGGACGCCAAGCCTGACGGATATACGGTACTGGCATTCCATAACTCGATGCTCCTGAACAAAATCTATGGACTGGCCGATTACACCTATTCCGACCTGAAGGTTGCCGGTGTCGGTGTGCTGGACCAGTCGAACACATTCGTCGTGTCCAAAGACTCGAAGTTCAAGAATGTCGAAGAGATGATTGATTATGCGAAGGAGAACCCGAAAAAGGTGACTGTCGCGACGGAAGTCGGATCGATGACCTATATGCAGATCCTTCAGATCCAGGAAGAAACAGGCGTTGAATTTAATATTGTGGATGTCGGCGGTGCATCTGACAAGATCACTGCACTGCTGGGAGGACGTGTGGATATTGTCCCGACGTCGCTCGGCCTCGTACAGGGGTACCTGGAATCGGGTGATTTTGTCGCCCTCGGTGTCATGGCGGAAGAACGTTTGGAAGATGCCCCTGATATTCCGACCTTCCAGGAACAAGGCGTTGATCTCGTCGTCGACAAAGTCTTCCTCTGGGCATTCCCGGCGGATACACCTGATGAAATTGTCGCCACTTTCACAGAAGCAATGAGCAAAGCCGTTGAGAGTAAAGAATACCAGGAGGAAATCAAGAAATCCTGGCTGAACCCGACTTACCTGAATCCTGAGGAAGCGAGCAAGAAGCTCTCGGAAGTTGAAGCGGAATACCAGGAGCTCCACGAGCTGACTGAAGGACAGTAATTGTCCGAGGCAAAGGGAACAGAACGCCAGGCCCGGGCACGGCCGGTCTCAGACCGACCCCCGGGCCTGATCTTATGAATCTGGGGGGAAATACGATGATGCATGTTTCGGTCACGGTGAACACAGCCGACCTGTCTGATTTGGATCTCAGGCAGATGGCCCAGCTGGGCATTGACTATGTGGACTTTGGCAACGGCCAGTCATTCAAGGGAGTGAAAGAGCAGGGATTCCCTGACCTTGATGAACTTCTGAAACTGAAGAAACGGGTCCGCTCATTCGGGCTGGACATGAATCGTGTGACGCTGCCGAACATCTCCAGGCGGTTTATGGAAGGAGAGGAAGGGAGCGAACAGGAACTCGAAAACTCCTTAAATGCAGTCAGAGTGTTTGGAGAGGCCGGGATTAAAATTGTCCGCCAGCGCTTCGAGGGAGATGTCTTTAAAGGCCGCGGCCTGAGCTATGAGGCCATCCAGCGCGGTGGCGCGATTGCCCGTGGGGAGAGCATCGGTCTTCTGAAGGAGAAAGCTGAGACGCCGGGCCAGGAAGAATTGCAGAACTGGTGGAGTTCCTTCCAGCGTGCATACCGGGAAATCGTCCCGCTTGCACAGGACTACGATGTCAAGGTGGCGATGCATCCGTCCGACACGCCGCACCCGGATTCCCCGTTCGGTGGAATCGGATTGAACCGGATCATCGATGACTTTCCGAATAAAAACGTGGGCTTTGTCTATTGCATCGGAACGCGCGCCGAAGCGGGCGGTTCCTCACTCGTCATGGATGAGATCAATCATTTCGGCCGGAAGGGAAGGATCTTCCTGGTCCATTTCCGGAATGTCCGCGGCAGCCTGCCGACCGCAGGCGCATTTGAAGAAGCGCTTCTGGACGACGGGGACATGAACATGTTCAAGATCCTTCTTGAACTCAGGAAAGTCGGCTATGACGGCTGCCTGAACCCGGACCATGTGCCGACATTCGCCGGGGATGTGGCGGATCTGCACGACAGCTGGAAATTCTCAAATATCGGCTGGAAAGCTTCAAGCCTCGGATTTGCTTATTCGGTTGGCTATATCAAGGCTCTTCTAAACGCGCTGAATGAATTTGAAGGCCGGTAAGGAGGAGAATCATGACAGAGATTGCATCGGGAACGACGCCGCTATCCATCAAGATGAATGACCGGGACAATGTTGCCATCATTGCCAATGACGGAAGCCTGGCGGAGGGGACGATCCTCCAGGATGGCCTGAAACTTCTGCAAAGAATTCCTCAGGGACACAAAGTTGCGCTGAAGGATTTTGAAGCAGGGGATGAAATCATCCGCTACGGAGAAGTGATCGGTTATGCCGATCAGACGATTCCGAAGGGAAGCTGGGTACGGGAAGCGCTCGTCCGCATGCCAGAACCGCCGGCATTGGATGAGCTTCAGATCGGCGGGAATGAAAAGCCGCTCCCTCCTCTTGACGAAGACCTGACTTTCATGGGGTTTCCGAACCCGGAAGGTTCGTTCGGCACGAAAAACCTGCTCGGCATCACGACAAGCGTCCAGTGTGTCACCGGCGTGCTCGGCTATGCGGTCGAGAAGATTAGAAAAGAGCTGCTTCCGCAGTATCCGAATGTTGACGACGTGGTCGCCATCGATCATGCGTACGGATGCGGTGTCGCAATCGATGGGCTTGGTTCGGAAATTCCCATCCGGACAATCCGGAACCTGTCGAGCCATCCGAATTTCGGCGGGGAGCTGCTGATTGTCGGCCTCGGATGTGAAAAGCTGACGCTGGACCGGCTGGATGCGGGAGAGAGCGAGTCGGACGTATTGTTTCTCCAGGACCGGGCGGGCTTTTCCGAAATGATCGGCTCGATCATGGACATGGCCAGTGAGCGCCTGGAGCGGCTCAACCGGAGAAAGAGGGTGGAGGCGCCGCTGTCCAAGCTGACGGTAGGTCTCCAGTGCGGCGGCAGCGATGCGCTGTCCGGCGTAACCGCCAATCCGGCGGTCGGTCATGCTGCGGATCTGCTTGTCAGGGCCGGAGCGTCGGTCATGTTCTCGGAAGTGACGGAAGTCCGCGACGGCGTCCATCTTCTGGCGACACGCGCCGCTTCCGAAGAAGTCGGCCAGGCGCTGATCCGGGAGATGAAGTGGTATGACGACTACCTTGCAAGGGGCCACGCTGACCGCAGTGCCAATACGACGCCCGGCAACAAGCGCGGCGGCCTGTCCAATATCGTGGAAAAGTCACTCGGCTCCATCGTCAAATCCGGCACTGCTCCGATTGTCGACGTGCTCGGCCCGGGGGAGAAAGTCCGCAAAACCGGACTGAGCTTCGCAGCCACTCCGGCAGGCGACTTTGTGTGCGGCACGCTCCAGCTTGCTTCCGGGATGCACCTGGAGGTTTTCACGACCGGCCGCGGCACGCCATACAACCTGTCGATGGCACCGGTCATCAAGGTTTCGACACGGACCGGCCTTGCCGAGCAGTGGCATGACCTGATCGACGTGGATGCCGGCAAGATTGCCGATGGCAAGGCGACGATCGAAGAAGTCGGGGAAGAGATTTTCCGGACCATTATTGATGTCGCCAGCGGAAACAGAAAGACCTGGGCTGACACATGGGGCATCCGCAATGACATGGTGCTCTTTAATCCGGCACCGATTACTTAAAAACTGATTTGACAGAATCATTTTATTGTCTTACAATAAAACAAAATTACCGAAGGGTGGAAGGATAAATGGGTATCAAACGTCAGAGCCCGACCGGCATTCTCGGCTTCCCGGTCGCGCCACTCAAAGAAAATGGGGAACTGGATCTGAAAGGCCTGGAAGCGAACATCGACTTCCTGCTCGAAAGCGGACTTCAATCTGTCTTTGTTGCATGCGGAGCGGGGGAACTGCATGCGCTCACACAGGAAGAATACAAGGTGATGGTGGAGGCAGTCGTCAAGCAGGTGGACGGTCGCGTACCGGTCTACACCGGCGTCGGCGGAAACATCAGCCATGCACTGGAACAGGCGGAAATTTCCGAGGAAGCGGGAGCGGACGGATACCTGATCCTTCCTCCATATCTGATCGACCCGTCCCAGGACGGGCTGTACAACTATCTGAAGGCGATCATCGAGAGTACTGATCTGAGCGCAATCGTCTATCAGCGTGATAAGTGCATCCTGACGAAGGAAACGCTGCTCGCACTCTGCGAATTGCCGCAGCTGGTCGGGTTCAAGGACGGGGTCGGCAACATGGAATTCAATACAGAAGCCGTTCAGCTGATCGGCGACCGCCTTGAATGGATCAACGGCATGCCGCTTGCAGAAGTGACGATGGCCGCCTACTACAATCTCGGCTACCGCACGTATTCCTCGGCCATCTCGAACTACATCCCGCATATCTCGGCCAAGTACTTCGAAGCACTCCAGCAGGGGGACGGCAAGACGGTCCGTGAGCTGCATGAGGAAGTCATCCTGCCGATCCACTCCATCCGAAAGCGGAAAGAAGGCTATGCGGTGTCTCTGATCAAGGCGGGGATGAACATCGTCGGCCTGCCGGTCGGCACGACCGTCCGCCCGCCGATTGCACCGGTTGAGCCGGAGCACTACGAGGAGCTCAAAGGAATTCTGGAAAAGGCGCTTGAGAACTATCCGGTACCAGAAAAAACAGTGGAGGTGTCCTGAATGACGACAAATACGGAAACAGCGGTCCAGACCGTCCTGAACTACATCAACGGACAGTGGGTGGAATCCGATACGGGCAAGACAGCGGAAAGCCGAAACCCGGCTGATCGCGATGATATCGTCGGCCGCTTCCAGCTTTCGTCCAATAAAGACCTGGACCGTGCCGTCGAAGCGGCTGCGGAGGCACAGAAAGGCTGGAAGAAGCTGGCCGGCAGCACGCGCGGCGACCTGCTCTACAAGGCGGCGGCCATCATGGAAGAGCGCATCGACGACATCGCACGCACGATGACGCGCGAGATGGGCAAGACCTTCCCTGAAGCCAAAGGCGAGACGGCCCGCGGCATCGCGATCCTCCGCTACTACGCGGGTGAAGGCATGCGCCCGGTCGGGGATGTCATCCCGTCGTCCGACGCGGATGCGCTCATGTTCACGACGCGCACCCCGCTCGGTGTGGTCGGCGTCATCACGCCATGGAACTTTCCTGTCGCCATCCCGATCTGGAAGGCGGCTCCGGCTCTGATCTACGGCAACGCAGTGATCCTTAAACCCGCAAGCGAAGCGGCCGTAACTGCCGCAAAAGTGGTCGACTGCCTCCATGAGGCAGGAATTCCGGCAGGCGTCATCAACCTCGTGACCGGCTCCGGTTCGGTTATCGGCCAGGGCCTGGCAGAACATCCGAAAGTAAACGGCATCACGTTTACCGGATCAAACGCGGTCGGCAAGCAGCTTGGCCAGGCTGCACTTGCCAGAGGCATCAAGTACCAGCTGGAGATGGGCGGTAAGAACCCGGTCATCGTCGCGGAAGATGCGGACCTGGACCTTGCTGTGGAGGCGACGATCAGCGGCGGGCTTAAATCGACCGGCCAGAAATGTACGGCGACAAGCCGCGTGATCGTCCATGAGGCCGTCTATGAAGCATTCCGTGACAAGCTCGTGGAGAAAGTGAAGGAGATCAAAGTCGGTGACGGACTTGAAAGCGATAGCTGGATGGGCCCTTCCGTCAGTGAAGGCCAGCTGAACACAGTCCTTTCCTATGTGGAAAAGGGCAAGGAAGAAGGCGCGAAGCTTCTGTGCGGCGGCAGCCGTTCGGTGGACGGCGCAAACGCGAAAGGCTACTTTGTCGAGCCGGCGGTGTTCGATGAAGTTACCCCGGAAATGACCATTGCCCGCGAGGAGATTTTCGGACCCGTCCTCGCCCTCATGAAAGTCTCTTCCTTTGAAGAGGCGCTGGAACTGGCCAATGACTCCGAATATGGCCTGAGCGCTTCGGTATTCACGACGAATATCTCCAAGGCGCTCGCCTTCATCAATGACATGGATGCAGGCCTCGTCCGGATCAACGCGGAAAGCGCCGGCGTCGAACTCCAGGCGCCGTTCGGCGGCATGAAGCAGTCAAGCTCCCACTCCCGTGAGCAGGGGCGCGCAGCGATCGAATTCTTCACGTCGATCAAGACCGTATTCGTGAAGTAAGGAGAGAATGAGCCGGGCGCCTGCCCGGCCTTTTCTTTCGCCGCGCGCCGCATGTTCAACGGAAAGGGGGAAGGGCGTGGGCGCATTTACTGCGATACGCAAGCAGCGGAACATGCAGGCGAGGCACGGAATCCTCCTGATGCTGTTTTTCTTTTCCGCAGTCAGCTTTTCCGAGCGATCGATCCTCTCCATCGCGGGGGCGCCCATCGCGTCCGACTTGCGGATCGATGAAGTAACGATGGGCTTCCTGTTCTCGGCGTTCAGCTGGGCCTATGTGATCGGCCAGGTGCCTGGGGGGCTGATACTAGACCGGTTCGGCTCGGGAAAAGTGTACGGTACGGTGATCTTTCTGTGGACGGCAATCATCGGCCTCCACGCGCTGGCCGGATTCCTGGCACCGGTCGCCGCACTGATGAGCCTGTTTGTGCTGAGAGTACTTTGCGGGCTCATCACGGCGCCTGTTTTTCCGGCAAATGCACGGATTGTAGGGGAATGGTTTCCTCCTGAAGAGCGGGGCAGAGCCTCCTCAATCTTCAGTTCCGCCCAGTATTTTGCCGTCGTCCTGTTCGGTCCGGTCATCGGCTGGATTGCACAGGACCTCGGCTGGACCACTGTATTTTTCGTGTTCGGGATCATCGGGGCGGTTTGTGCGGCACTGTGGGTGAATCTGTACCGTGAGCCGGAAGGAAGATCGGAGAGGAAAAACGAATCTGATCATCAGGCGATTAAATCGGAAATGCGGCAGGCGAAGATGCGATGGAAGGATCGGCCGATCATCCGGCTGCTGACGACCCGGATGACGCTCGGCATCTACATCGGGCAGTACTGTGTTACGGGGATCACCTACTTTTTCATGACCTGGTTTCCGGTTTATCTGGTCAGCGAAAAAGGACTGTCGGTCCTGGAGGTCGGCCTGGTATCGACCATCCCGGCACTTGCCGCGTTTTTCGGCCAGCTCGGCGGTGGCCGCTTTTCGGACAGTCTGGTGGAAAAGGGAATATCGGTATCGAAGGCGAGGAAAATCCCGATCATCATCGGGATGCTTTGCTCGATGACCATCATCTTCGCCAATCTGGCAGAGTCGACTGTCCTTTTGGTCGCCATCAT
Source organism: Bhargavaea cecembensis DSE10 (assembly GCF_000348905.1). GTDB lineage: Bacteria > Bacillota > Bacilli > Bacillales_A > Planococcaceae > Bhargavaea > Bhargavaea cecembensis. The sequence continues at coordinate 166,038 of NZ_AOFT01000004.1, read as the reverse complement.
GTCCTTTGCCTTCTTCGGCAGGGGGTTCGGCGGGATGGGCTGGGCGATCGTCGCGGAAACATCCAATCCGAAAATTGCAGGCCTGAACGGCGGTCTCTTTAATATGTTCGGCAATACAGCAGGCATCATCACACCGGTGGTCATCGGAATTCTCGTACAATGGACGGGCTCGTTCGAGTTGGCCCTCCTTTATGTGGGCATCCACGCTGCATTGGCCATTCTCTGTTATGTGTTTTTCGTGGGAGAGATCAAACAAATTCCAATGGATCAGGGGGCGATTACATGAAAACGGCAGTTGAGGAAGCGAAAAAGACAGAAACACCGGTGGTCCGGAAGGTCACGGTTATCCCGGTGGCGGGAAGGGACAGCATGCTGCTGAACCTGAGCGGCGCTCATGCACCGTTCTTTACCCGGAACATCGTCTTGCTGGAAGACAGCGGCGGGAACATCGGAGCGGGTGAAGTGCCGGGCGGCGAGGCAATCAGGCAGACTCTGGAAGAGGCGGCATCCCTTGTTGAAGGGCAGCCGATCGGACGGTACAACAGTGTACTGAACCGGATCAGGAAGGCATTTGCCCATAAGGATGCCGGGGGCAGGGGCAATCAGACGTTTGACCTTCGGACCACCATCCACGCGGTGACCGCGCTGGAAGCGGCCTTCCTGGATCTGCTCGGCAAGCATCTCGGCGTACCGGTAGCTGAACTTCTTGGTGAAGGACAGCAGCGCGATAAGGTCAAGATGCTCGGCTACCTGTTTTATGTCGGGGACCGGAACAAGACAGACCTCCCATACAGTGACGGGTCGGGCGAGCAGGACGGCTGGGACCGGATCCGTCACGAGGAGGCCCTGACGCCGGAAGCGGTTGTCCGCCTTGCCGAAGCGGCTTATGACAAATATGGGTTTGAGGACTTTAAGCTGAAGGGCGGTGTCCTGCCGGGTGAGGAGGAAATCGAGGCGGTGACCGCACTGGCCAAGCGCTTCCCCGAGGCACGCATCACACTTGACCCGAACGGCGGCTGGCTATTGGAGGATGCAATCCGTCTTTGCAAGGGAATGGGTGACGTACTAGCGTACGCGGAAGATCCGTGTGGTCCTGAAGACGGATATTCGGGAAGGGAAACGATGGCCGAATTCCGCCGGGCGACAGGACTGCCGACCGCGACCAATATGATTGCGACGGACTGGCGCCAGATGGGCCATGCCATCCAGCTGCACTCAGTCGACATCCCGCTTGCGGATCCGCACTTCTGGACGATGCAGGGGTCGGTCCGGGTCGCGCAGATGTGCCACGACTGGGGCCTTACCTGGGGGTCGCACTCCAATAACCACTTTGACATTTCTCTTGCCATGTTCACGCATGTGGCAGCGGCGGCGCCTGGGGAAATCACGGCGATCGATACACACTGGATCTGGCAGGACGGCCAGCGCCTGACGAGAAATCCGTTGAAGATTAAAGGCGGTGAAGTGGCCGTACCGGAAGCCCCGGGTCTCGGTATAGACATTGATATGGATGAAATTCAAAAGGCCCATAAGCTTTATGTGGACATGAAACTCGGCCGCCGGGATGACGCCGTAGGGATGCAGTACCTGATCCCGGGGTGGACGTTTGACCCGAAAAAACCTTGCCTGGTCCGTTGATGAACGGATACATGAAACGGAAGACCGGTAAGTGCCGGCCTTCCGTTTTTTGCCTCGGCGCATAGGAAATTGTATAATGAATGAAATGAAAATTGTCGTTTTGTCAGTCAAAAGGAGAGGAGGGACAGCGATGCAGAAACCCTATCAGGTGGATACCGTAAAGCGGAATACGCTGGCCCAGCAGGTCATGGAACAGATTGTCACCCTATTGCTGAGCGGACAGTTGAAGCCCGGCGACCGGCTTCCGCCGGAGATGGAACTGATGGAGCAGCTGGATGTGAGCCGGCCGGTCGTCCGGGAAGCGCTCAGCTCGCTTGAAACGCTTGAAGTGATCACGAGAAAGCCGCGCGGCGGCACGTTCGTCAACCATAAGGTCGGGAGCAGCCCATTCCGGGCGATGCTCGCCATCTCCATCAACAATTTGCCGGCTGTCATCGAGGCCCGGATGACCCTTGAGCTCGGACTCGTTACCATTGCAGCCGAGAAAATCACTGATGAGGAACTGGAAGAACTCGCGGAAACGATTGAAAACATCCGTCGCAACCGTGATAACTACGGTGTATACGACAAGCAATTCCACCGGATCATTGCATTCAGCGCGAAAAATCCGGTTGTTGAAGGCATGATTGAATCGCTTCTGATCGCCCACGAAAAGACCGATTCGCTCATCCCATTCCGTGAGCCGGACCTCACCATTCAGTACCATGAAGCCATCTTGGAAGCGCTTAAAAAACGGGATCCTGTAGAGGCGTTCCAGAAGATGTATGATCACCTGAAGTATGTGAGAGACAAGATCCTGAACAGTGAGCTAAGGACGGAATCATGAGGCAGGGCGGATTTTCCGCCTTGCTTTCTTTTTGGCTCATTGTGCAAATGCGGAGGAGATCGGATGAAGAAACAAGTGATGATTTATAGTGCAATGCCGGATGGGTGTGTGGCGGAACTGGAAAAGCAGTTTGAAGTTGTCACGGCCGCACCGGGCAGCCCGGAATTTGAGCAGGCTCTTCCGTCTTCTTTAGGGCTGATAGGTTCTGGATTGGTGGTTGATTCTGCACTGCTTGACCGGGCCCCTTCATTGAGGATCGTCAGCAACATTTCAGCCGGGTATGACAATCTCGACATCGATGAACTGACGAATCGTGGAATCCTTGCAACGAACACACCCGATGTCCTGACCGAGACGACGGCTGATGCCATTTTCGGACTGCTCATTTCAACGGCTAGAAGGATTCCTGAACTGGACCGCTATGTAAAGGAAGGCAGCTGGACCGGAAAAATCGACAATTCACTGTTCGGAGTGGATGTCCACGGGAAAACCCTGGGAATGATCGGAATGGGGAAAATCGGACAGGCGGTTGCCGAGCGGGCGCGGTTCGGATTCCGGATGGAGATCCTTTACCATAATCGGACGAGAAAGCCTGAAGCAGAGGCGAAGTTAGATGCCGTCTATAGGGATCTGGAGGATTTATTGAGACAGTCGGACTTTGTCTGCCTGATGGCTCCGCAGACACCAGAAACCATCAGAATGATCGGGGAAAGAGAGTTCGGATTGATGAAAGAGAGCGCCATCTTCATTAATGGTTCAAGAGGGGCACTTGTTGACGAGAATGCCCTGGTTGAAGCGCTGACGTCCGGCCGAATTCTCGCTGCGGGACTGGACGTGTTCGAAAAGGAGCCGATCGGCATCAGTCATCCGCTGCTCAGCCTTCCGAATGCGGTCGCACTGCCCCATATCGGCTCCGCAACGTCGGAGACCCGATTGGAAATGGCGAGGCTGGCGATTCAGAACCTAATCGAGGGCTTGAGCGGGAAGACACCTCCATCTCTGATCAACTCTGAAGTAAAAGCTTCCCGCAATACAACAAATTCCTACGAATAATCTCCCAATCTCCGATAATTCTTCATATTGTCCGCCCTCTCTTTCTGCTTCTATAGTTAATGATAGCGGTTTCATGGGCTGGTCAAGAGCTTTAGGGGAAGCCGCAATTCGGAGTGAGGGGGCATGTTCATTTGAAGAAGAAGTTGGGTGTAACGATTGCCGTATTGATTGCGCTTTGTCTGGTCACGGTGACCTTTGTCGGGGCCAAGTCGCTGTATGAAACCAAGAAGGTGCCGAAGGGGGAGCGGCACAGCATCTCCGAGATCATCCATCCGAGCGCGAAATGGGAAAAAGTCGTCGACGGCGCGGCGGAGAGCCGCTTTATGGAAGGGATTAACTTCGACCGCAGCGGTTCGATGTGGATGGTCAGTCCGATGTCCAACGAGCTTCTGAAGGTTGAGCGGAACAAGGTGAAAACCGTGGACGAGATCCCGGGTGCCGTTGGAGCGAAGTTCCACAAGGACGGACGCCTGTTCATCACAAGTATTACGGGCAATCTGTTTGCCTATGATCCAGAGAAGAGAACAACGGAAACCGTCCTCAGCGGATACAAAGGGCTGAACGACCTGGTATTCGATGAGAAGGGCGGGCTTTACTTCACCGATCCGATCGGGTCCGATGCCCTGAATCCGACGGGCACAGTTTATTACCTGAATCCTGAGACGGAAGAAGTCGAAGTGTTTGCGGATGGCATTGCCTATCCGAATGGTGTCGCCATTTCTGCGGACGGCAATCGTGTGTACATCTCTGAGTTCGGCAAGAACCGGATTGTTTCCGCACCGTCCAAGGCTGCGGCGGCTTCCCCTGAAACTCCGTTCGTCTTTGCCCAGTTTGAAGGCGGCATCGGACCGGACGGAGTGGCTGTGGACGAAGAAGGGAATCTGTACTTCGCCCACTTCCAGGCCGGCGAGATTGCCGTCGTTGATGCAAGCGGCTTTAAATACGGAACGATCCGCTTGCCGGAAGGTGCCGGAACCTTTACCACCAACCTTGCGTTCAGGGACGGGTACCTGTATGTCACCGAATCCTCCAAGAACGAAGTCTGGCGCATCAAGGTGAAAAAAGAGGGCCTGCCGCTTTACGGCTCAAAGTAAATCCTACACTCAGTGAAATCCCGTCCGGTCTTGCCGGACGGGACTTTTTTCATATGCGTCCCGCTTTCCGCAACTATTTACCACCAATCCCTAGGTAATTCGGCAACCAGCTATGGACTTCATCGCCATGTATTTAAGTCTCAGAAAATTTAAAATACAATTAGTGAGCGAAGTGATGTAAGCGCTTTATTTTCTGCCTTGCGCTTTCTCAATTCAATTATTGCTTCTCCGGAGGGAGAGAAAGGGGGACGATCTGCTGGTCCGTTATAAAAAAGGTAAACACGGCTCCTGTCGGATTGTTGTGAGGTTCAATTCATTAAGGGGGATCCTATGAAGCGAAACATCAACCGCAATTTCCTGAAGTTCCTCATTGTGCTCATCGCGTTCCAGGACGTGGCGGCGGGCGTCGCCGGGTCGATCATGGCCGACATCATCAAGGCGTTCCCGGATTACAACCCGACCATCGTCATGATGGTGGCGACGTTCCCGGGCCTGCTGCAGATTCTTCCCGCACTTTTCTACGGCAAGCTGTCTGCACGTTTCAACAAGCGGCATCTCCTGTTCACCGGTCTGACGCTGTTTGTCATCGGCGGAACGATGCCGTTCTTCCTTGCGGATAACCTGCCGCTCATCATCGCCTTCCGCGGGATGCTCGGTCTCGGTGTAGGGATCACGATGCCGCTGTCGATCGATATCATCACCGATTTCTTCGAAGGGCGCGAGAAGGACTTCCTGATCGGCTTCGGCACGTCCACCGTCGCCTGCATCGGGGCGATCTTCTACCAGCTCGCTGGCGGCATGCTTGCGGATGCGTTCGGCTGGCAGTACGGGTTCCTCACATACCTGCTTCCGATCTTCATCCTGGCGCTGACGTTCCTTTACCTGCCGGAACCAAAAAAGAAGGAAGGTCAGGCGGAAGCCGGAAAGGTCAAAGTCAAAACACCGAGAGTGGTTTATTCGGTCACACTCGGACAGATGGTTTACTCCGCTCTGATCTTCGGCTATGTGACCAACATTTCGGTTGTCATCCAGAACGACCAGCTCGGCACTGCGACACAGGCGGGCATGGCAATTTCCGTCTTTACGTTCGGAACACTCCTCGCCGGTTTTGTCTTCGGGAAGGTCAAGCACCTGCTCCCGGTCTCTTATCTGCCGGTCGCCGTCCTGATGACGGGTGTGGGGATGCTGGTCTGCTACTTCTCCCATAGCCTGACGATGATCTTTATCGGAAGCATCATCGGAGGGGCAGGGATGGGCATCGGGCTTCCGGGTGTGTTCGCGCGTGTCACCGAGGCGACGCCGCCGAATTCCGGGACTTCCTATGTCGGTCTCGTCGTTGTGGCACAGGGGCTTGGCGGTATCCTTGGACCATTCGTCTTCGGAGCGATCATGCAGCTGTTCAACCAGGACATCGGGCGTTTCCCGCTCCTCATCAGCACCGTCGGCCTGTTTGCACTGGCGCTGGTCTGGTATGTTGCGGTGAAAATGCCGAGGGCCAAGACCGGTGCGCCTCAGGTGTCTGTTGAGTAATGGTCACCTGAATCTTCTTTTCACCCTCCTGCTTTTGGCAGGGGGGTGTTTTGTTGTGTGGAGATAAAAAGAGAGTTCCGGGTTCGACCCGAAACTCTCTTATTCTGTCAAGACAGCGATAATTGATTCATCAGGATCAGCGATTCCAGCAGGATCAGACAATAGGACGTAACAGAAGGATCCTTTAAGTTGATATCCAATGTCTCCTCGATTTTCCTCATCCGGTACTGGACGCCGCCGACGGAAAGGGACAGTTCCCTGGCGATTTTTTCGAATCTCCCGCCATGTTTCAGGTAAGCATAAAGGGTCTGAAGCAGCTCTTTGTTTTTGTCATCCCGTGTATCAAGCAGGTCGTTGAACTGTTTGCGGGCGAGATGAAGAAGCTTTTCCGGGTCGCTGTCTTCCAGAAGGATCCCGAGAAACCCAAGATCATTGAAATGGGTGAAGCGTTCGCCGTTTGGAAAATTCATCGCCTGCACTGCCTGGGCAAGTGATGGTTTGATGCGGGTCAAGTCATCAAACGGGGTACTGAATCCTGCAGTCAGAGTGAATCCCGGATAGCTGTTCTGATATTGATCCATGACCGCAGCTACTGACTTTCTGAAGGTGTCAGGATCATCTATGCTATAGCCCACAACAATCAAGTAATCCTGTTTGGCGGTGATCAGTGCCTTTAATCGGTACTTATCAATCAGCATTGCGAAGTGCATCAGAAGCTCAATCCGGTCAATCTGTTCATCCGGGTTTCTTTTGTATTGAATGGCTACAGTTGTGTAATGGCTTTCAATACCGGGCTGGCTGTACTTGAGACGGGAGATGAAATGCTCGTCCTGTTCCCATTGTTCATGGATGAGCTGGTCGAGCAACGAGATTTTAAGCCGTTCCGCAGCTTCAAATGCCACTTGGCTGTTCAGCATGCAAAGGCTCAGTACGCTGACAAGCCGCTCGATGAAAAGGTGATCCTCTTCATTGATATCCCTTGTTTCGTACTGAAAAGCGATAAAGGCATGCAGTTTGTTCTGAAGGTAGATGGGGCTGACGAGGTAATAGAAAGAATTGTACCGGATGATTTGTGCCTTCTTGACAGCGGAAAGCAGGTGTCCGGGCAAATCCGGGCCGGATTGATCAGCGGATTCGGAATGATGGGCCACACTGCCGGAAGGGTGATAGAGGATGACGGTCTGCCGCAGAATTCCCTGTGCGATATTTACAATCTCCTGAATACCCTTGCCGTCTGTCAGTGCGGTTGTCAGCTGATGATGATAAGCGGTGACTTTATTGAGCAGTTTCCGGTGTTCGAAAAGTTCATCGTATGTTGCCTCTAGTTCATCAATGAACGTGGTGGAATCGTAAATCTCCAGATCCTCGCCCAGACTTTCCCAATCATCGCGGGTGCGGGCATCAAACGAACAGTCCGGGTCCCCCTTGCTGCGGCATGTCATTTCTTTTACGAAGATTTCCTCGCTGAAAATGGTGCTCATCATTCCGCTGGCAAACCCGCTGAGTGTGTAGCAGGAGCACTCCTCCGATTGGCCAAAATGGTTGAGATGAAGGGTGACCTCAAACGAATCCTTCCATATGCCGACTCCCTGTGTGAATTCAATCCGCCCATCAATTCCAGGTTTGATCTCCGGGTAAAGCACTGCGGAAATATGACCGAGCTCGATATGGGCATTTGTGGCTTCTTTGATCAGTGCAGCCAGGTCCGAATGGTGATTTTTCAATTCCAGTGCTTTGTTTTCCCCCAGCCTTTTCCCGAATTGAAGAAGGAGCTTTCCCGACTTCTCAGTTCCCAGGTTTTCAATCAGTGCTTTCCTCAGAAGACCGAAAGCCTCCGAAGTGACCACCAAATCGGAAGCCTGCACAGTGGACGACCTTCTCATCCTGTTTCCCCCTATGCCGTACTGTGGTAATAGATTCGGTTAACCAATAAGAGTTGTAACTCACTATACAATATTGTTTATTGAAAATACAGAAGATATAAATAAAAACACCGATAGATAGTGAAAACGTTTACAAGTAATCTGTAATTGCACAGCAGGTAACTGAAAGGGGAGAGGGAAATGTCCTACAAAATCAAGGAACTGAAAACAGAAGGGTTCACAACATCCTATTGCCACGCCGGTGAGGAGCACGATGAGACCATCATCTTCCTTCACGGATCGGGACCGGGAGCCAACGGGGAATCAAACTGGAAGTACATCCTCCCCCGTTTCTCCGGAAAGTATCAGGTGATTGCACCGGACCTCGTCGGCTTCGGCAAGACAGGGTTGCCTGAAGATACCAATCTGACATTCTGGCAATGGACGACATTGCGGGTCAAGCAGATTCTCCAACTGATGGATCATCACGGAATCCGGAAGGCCCATCTTGTAGGGAATTCAATGGGGGGATTCATCGCCCTCAGTGCACTCATGCACTCCGGTGACCGGTTCGACAAGATCACGCTGATGGGCAGCGGCGGTGCAGGGCCGGTCAGCACGACCCCGCCGATCGAAATCGTGAGGATGACGAACTTCTTTAAGGATCCCACAATCGAGGCATTCAGGAATCTCGTGACCTGGTTCCTTTATGACGAAAAAGTCATCGGGGATAGCCTTGAAGAAATCGTCCGGCTCCGCTATCAGAACATCATGAAGCCTGAGGTCCGGGAGCTTTATCCGAAGCTGTTCCCGCAGTCGCCTCTTGAGATCGCCATCCCGGTCAGTGCACTGAGGCGGATCAAACAGGATGTGCTGATCCTGCATGGATACGAGGACCAGTTCGTTCCGAAAGAGGCATCGCTTTTCCTGATGGAGCATATCCCGAAAGCGGAGCTTGTCATGATCAAGGAATGCGGACACTGGTTCCAGATTGAAAAGGAAGATCGGTTTGTCGAGTACGTCGACCAGTTTATCGGCGCCCGTGAAAAAGTGAACGTCTGACGAATCGGAGGAGGGATTCTATGAAAACGACGATCCAGGAAGTTGATCTCTACACGCAGCTCATGGAAAGTGCGGAGCGGATCGGGAAGCTGGCCGAGGCGGAAAACCAGTCGGCGGAGGAGAATTCGACGATTTCCCAGGCAGTGGTGGACCTGATCAAATCGGAAGGCATTCACCATCTGATCAAGCCGAAGGAGTACGGCCATCCTCAGATTTCGTTTAACACATACACGGACATGATCAGAAAAGTCGGGTACTACAACTTATCCGCCGCCTGGCTCACCTACTTTTATTCTCTGCATAATTCCTGGGTTGCCTATTTGCCGAAACACCGGATGGACGAGGTCTACGGCACGGGCGGCCTGATTGCCGACATCTTCCCGCCGATCGGAAAGGCAACGAAGGTGGAGGGGGGCTTCAGAATCTCCGGCCACTGGAAGTTTGTCAGCGGGATCAATTATTCGGAATGGGTAGGCGTCGGTGCGTTGTACTTCTCCAACGAAGGGGAACCACCGGCACACATCGCATTTTGTGTCCACAGGAATGACTTCAAGCTGATCAAGGAATGGGATTCGCTCGGACTGAGGGGGTCCGGCAGCAATACGATCATCATCGAAGACCTATTCGTCCCGGACGATATGGTCCTCAACTTCAATGAGATCATTCAAAGACGAAAACCGCACCCGCTCGAAGTGGACGAGGACTATCTTTACTACAATGTATCGTTCTTCCCGGCATTCTTTGTCGGATTCCCTGCAATGGCGCTGGGCGCGGCGGAGCGGGTCATTGACGAGTACCGGGAACGGACAAAGAAAAGAGTCCGGATCGGCGGACAGACTGCGAGCGAATCACCGACTGCACAGCGCGTTCTCGCTGAAATGACGCTGAAATACCAGGCGGCATCCGGCATGATGAGGGAATACATCGACATGCTGAACAGTGATGAGGGGCAATATCCGCATGCAGTCTACAACGGAATCCGTGTGCAGATCATCCAGAACTGCATGGATATCGCGGTCCGGGCAACGCTGGCGTTTGGAGCAGGGTCGCTCGCGAAGGGGAATCCGCTTGAAGTGATGCTGCGCGACCTGACCGCTATCGCTACTCATATCACATCCCTGTATGAAGATGGACTGGAGCACTACGGCAAGCATCTGTTTGGCTTTGACACACTCTCAAGAGGCTAAGGGGGAATCACTATGAAGAAATTCGAACAACTGCCTGAAATTGCGAAGCTGGGACATGTGGCGCTGGTGTCTAAGGACTTGGATAAATCATTGGTGTTCTTCAAAGAGGTCATCGGCCTTGAAGAGACAGAAGTAGTCGATGGCGTCCATTACCTAAGGGCATGGGGCGACTTTGAGCATCATACGCTGTCCATTGCAGCCGGGGAGGAATCCCGGATTGACCATATCGCATGGCGGACAAAGCGGGAAGAAGATGTGGAAAGCTTCGCGGTCCTCCTGGAGGACGCAGGTGTCGAAGTTACGAGAGTTGCCGCGGGCGAAGAAGCCGGGCAAGGCGAAGCCATCAGATTCCAGCTGCCTTCGGGGCATCCGTTTGAAATCTATTACAAGATAGAAAAGCCGCTTGCCGGTGAAAAACGCCGTGCGAAGCTGAAAAACCAAGTCTATAAATCGTGGGCAAAGGGTGTATCGCCGCGTCGGATTGATCATGTCAATATCGGGACGAATGGTGATCCTTCAGCCATCATCAACTTCCTGGCTGAGAAGTTGGGCTTTAAGATCAGGGAATATATTAAAGCGCCAGACGATGCGGTAGTAGCGGCATGGATGAGTGTCACGCCGCTTGTCCATGATATTGCCGTCATGGGTGATCCGACATTGGCGTCTACCCAGGAACTCCACCACCTTGCCTACTGGTCCGATAACGCCCAAGATATCTTGCGCGCGGCCGATATCCTGTGTGAAGTGGATATCAAATTCGTGGGTCCGGGGAAACATGGCATCTCACAGGCTCTTTATCTGTATGTGATCGACCCGGGGAGCGGAGTGCGTGTCGAGCTGTTCTCAAACAGTTACCTCATCTTTGACCCGGACTGGGAGCCGGTTGAATGGACGATGGACGAGATGGACTTTGCCTTCACTTATTGGGGTGATCAGGCCAACCGGCCGAACAGCGACCAATCGACCATGTTTGCCGGGCCGCTTGAAGACTTGGTCGTAAAAGAACCGAACTGACTGAGCCTGACAGGCAATCACAAAAGATCCACACTCTCGTTTGAGGGCGTGGATCTTTTAAAGTACATAGCTCACTTTTCGGTTGATCTCGTTTTGTTTTCCGTAAGTTTTTATCAGTAAATACAGAGGAAACTATGAAGCGCTCACGGAGTTTCCGATAGTCATTGATTGTTATTCGTCCGTTGTCGTAATATTTCATCAAGAAGCATGTAAGCGTTATCAAAAAAGTTTGTCGGGTTTTTGAAATAAGGGGGCCAGGTCATTGTCAGTCCAGATTGTCCGTTATGAACAGGGGGAGAAAGTCCGTTGGGGTGTGCTTCGGGAAGAGGCGATCACTCCGCTGAAGACGGAAGCGTCCAACGCAGTCCAGTTGCTGGAGGAAGGGCTCCGTGAAGATGGCGCGCAGGTCGCGGTAAAAGAAGTGAAACTGCTCAGCCCGGTCGTCGCACCGCAGCAGATCATCTGCCAGGGGGTGAACTACGGTGAGCACCGTGCCGAGACAGGGATGGCGCCGAAGCGGCCGGCCTTCAACATGATCTTCACGAAGGCGGAAAGCTCGATCTGCGGCCCGGAGGATGCCATCCTCCGTCCGGGACATGTCCGGCTGCTCGACTACGAAATTGAGCTCGGGCTTGTCCTTGCCAGAGAAGTGACCGCAGAAACCGTCATTACGGAGGAGAATCTCCATGAATACATCGCGGGCCTGGTCGTCACAAACGACGTGTCGGCAAGGGATGTGCAGCTGACCCAGCTTCAGTGGCACAAGGGCAAGAGCTACCGTACGTTCTGCCCGGCCGGACCGTACTTCACGGTCCTCACCAGAGAAGAGTTCGGGCGGCTTGACGACCTTCGGCTCACCCTCAAGGTGAACGGCGGGGTCCGGCAGCAGGCGCTTGTCAGCCAGATGCTCTACAAGCCGCTCGAGACCCTGCAGGAACTGGCGCAGGTCATGGACCTCAAGCCGGGCGCGCTTCTCATGACCGGCACCCCGGGCGGTGTGGCGATGAACCTGAAGCCGGGTGAATTGGCCACGATGACGAGCCTCACCGCTTCGGCGGAAGAAAAACAGCAGGTGATCGACGGACAGCTCAGGCAGGACCGTTACCTGAACGACGGTGACGTCATCGAGGCGACCATCGCGACGGACGACGGGGCGATCGATCTCGGGACGCAGCGGAATGTTGTCCGCAGTCTTGTCGAAGTACGCTGAATCCCGTTAAGCAGAACCATCCAAACAAAGAAAGGACTTGATACAAATGGCAATCAAACAGCGCAAAGTCAAAACAGGCGATTACGAAACGTATATCCACGAAGGCGGCGTCGGCAATTCCGAAACGGTCATCCTTCTCCACGGAAGCGGACCGGGAGCGAGTGCATCTGCCAACTGGAAAGCGATCCTTCCTGAGTACGAAGACCGGTTCCATGTCGTGGCACCTGACCTTGTCGGCTTCGGAGACACAGACCACCCGACGGAGTACCCGGAAAACGGGGCACAGTGGATGAACCTGCGACTCAAGCAGGTGCTGGATCTGATGGATACATTGAACATCGATAAAGCGCACCTTGTCGGGAACTCTCTCGGCGGCGTGATTTCCCTGTTCCTCGCGATGGAAGCGCCGGACCGCTTTGACCGGATCGTTCTGATGGGCGCGGGCGGCGGCCTCACCGAACCGACGCCGGAACTCGCAAAGCTTGCCAACTTCCATAAGGATCCGTCCAAGAAATCGATGTACAACCTGCTCAGCTGGTTCCTGTATGACCTGGAGGGCATGGAAGACAAGCTGCAGGCGATTGTCGACGAGCGCTTCGAGATTTTCAGCCGCGAGGAAGTCCGCCGTTCGTACAGGGAGAACTTTACGAACTCCCACCTGTCCGACATGCTGGTGCCGCCGTCCGCACTGAAGCGCATGAAGCAGGAATTCCTGCTGATCCACGGCCATCAGGACCGGTTCGTTCCGCTCCAAAGCAGCCTGTATGTCATGGATTACCTGGAAAACGCGGAGCTGCATGTGTTCAAGCGCTGCGGCCACTGGGCGCAGGTTGAGCAGAAAGACCGTTTCCTCGGCCTCACAAAGGAATTCTTCAGCCGCGGTAAAGTTGCCGAGCCTGTCTAAACCACGATAAGGAGCGATTATAGATGACACAAGTAGCAACGGATATCCGCACGGAACTCAAAGAGCGGGCGGAAAGCTTCATCCCGGAACTGCGGGGATTGAACCTGAAAATCGACCAGGAAAGCGCACTGCCGGATGAGGTCGTCAAAAAGCTGCAGGACGCAGGCCTTCTGAAAGTGCTCCGCCCGGAAATCTTCGGCGGCTACCAGACCGACATGAGGACCTACCTCGATGTCGTCACCGGAATCGCGCGCGGCAACGGGTCGGCGGGATGGTTCGTCGCCCTGTCGAACATCCGGGATTATATGATTTCCTACGCATTCGGCCAGCAGTGCCTCGACGATATCTTCGGAACCGGCGAAGATGTCGTGCTCGCAGGCAACTTCAAGCCGATCACCTGCAAGATCGACAAAGTGGAGGGCGGCTACCGGATCCATGAAGCGAAATGGCCGTTTGTCTCCGGAAGCCCGCACGCGGACTGGTTCTACTTCGGCTTCCCGGTCGATGACGGGAACGGCGGCATGGAAATGGCGATCATGGTCCTGCCAAGAAAAGACGTCACGGTCCTCGACGACTGGAATGTTGTCGGCCTCCGCGGCTCCGGCTCCAATAGCGTGGAAGTGAAAGATGTCTTCCTGCCGGAACACCGGGTGTCGCTAGACCGGCTGGCAACCAAGGGCCACTACATGATCGAGCCGCTCCGTGACATCCCGCTTTACCAGACGCCGTTTGTTCCGTCCCTGACGCTGTCAATCGTCGCATCCGCTCTCGGCATCACGAAAGCTGCGATGGACCTCCATATGGAGCGCGTCATGAAGGCGGGCATCGGAAACACGTTCTATGACAAGATGAGCGAAGCGCCGATCACGCACCAGCAAGTCGCGACCGCACAATTGAAGATCGACTCCGCCGAAATGCATATGTACCGTGCCGTCGACATGCTCGATGAGTACTCAAGGAACGGCAAGGAACTCACACAGGCGGAAAGCATCAAGATCAAGGCTGATTTCGGTTACGCGAACCAGCTGTGCAAGGAAGCCATCGACCTGATGGTGGCAGGCGCAGGCTCCGTCTTTGCCTATAACCGCAACACGTTCCAGCTGGTGTACCGGGACTTCCTCTCGATGCACCTGCATGGATTCATCACACCGTCCAGCCTGATCGAAACGTACGGCCGCACCATCTGCGGTCTGGAACCGAATACGTACTTTGCCTGATACCAATCAAACATGATATAAGGGGGCCATTCAACATGACGAAACTCGAAACTGTCCAGGAACAGCAGCGCATCAAGGTCCAGCCGGAAATTGCCAAGCTCGGCCACTTCGGCCTCGTGTCGACCGACCTCGAAAAGTCTCTCTGGTTCTTCAAGGAAGTCATCGGGCTTGAGGAAACCGAAGAAAAAGACGGTGTCCACTACCTCCGCGCATGGGGCGACTTCGAGCACCATACGCTCTCGATCCGCGCGGGCGAAGAATCCCGCCTCGACCATGTTGCCTGGCGCACAAAGCGACCGGAAGACGTCGATGCATTCGCTGAAGTGCTTGAGAATGACGGCATCGAAGTGGAGTGGGTGGAAGAGGGAACGGAAGCCGGACAGGGCAAGGCGTTCCGCTTCAAGACGCCGAGTGAGCACACATTCGAAATCTACTTCGAGATGGAAAAGACGCTCGCTTCTCCTGAAACCCGCTCCGTCCTGAAAAACCAAACGCACCGCTCCTGGTCCCGCGGGGTATCGCCGCGCCGGATCGACCACGTGAACCTGCTGACGAACTACTCGGTCAAGGACCTGTCCCAGTTCATGGCGGATAAATTCGGCTTCAAGATGCGCGAATGCGTCGAGATGCCGGACGGGGAACTGGCCGGTTCGTGGATGAGCGTCACGCCGCTCGTGCATGACATTGCGCTCAGCTTCGACCCGAATGCCGAGACACCGAACCGCGTCCACCACATCTCGTACTGGCTGGACAACGCGCAGGATCTTCTCCGCGCGGCTGACATCCTGAAGGAAAACGGCATCTTCTTCAAGGGGCCGGGCAAGCACGGCATCTCCCAGGCGATGTACATCTACGCCATCGACCCGGGCAGCGGTGTACGCATCGAGATCTTTACGAACGGCTACCTCATCTTCGAGCCGGACTGGGAACCGATTGTCTGGACAGTCGATGAGATGGATATCGGCTTTACCTACTGGGGAGACCAGATGGACAACAAGCCGGAAAACAACCCGACCATCAAGGCCTGATGACTATTAGAAGGAGGAATCCGCTATGGATGACCGTTTGTTCCGCAATGCGATGGGCAAGTTTGCAACAGGTGTCAACGTCCTGACGACAAAGGTGGGCGACGAGCCGTTCGGCATGACTGCCAACGCGTTCATGTCCGTGTCCCTTTCCCCGAAACTGGTGGTCATTTCGATCGGGGAGCGGGCAAAGTTCCTGGAGCGTGTCAGAGAATCCGGCCGTTTTGCCGTCAACATTCTCGCCGATGATCAGCAGCACTTTTCGATGATGTTCGCCGGCCAGCTGAAAGACGGGGAAAAGTGCGAATTCGAAGATCTGGATGGCCTGCCGGTCGTCCCGGACGCCGTCGCTCAGATCAGCTGCAATGTCGTGAACGAGCATGTCGAAGGCGACCACACGCTCTTTATCGGAGAAGTGACGGATATCAAGCTGGAAGAAAAAGACCCGCTCATCTTCTACTCAGGCAAGTACCGCGCCCTTGAAGAGCAGGAACTCAGCGTCGTATAAGCGAAGATTGGACCTATAGAAGAAGGCGGCGGCCCCTCAGGGAGTACGGCCGCCTCCTGTATGTTTAAAGGATGGGGGAGAGAAATGATGGACAGAGTGAAAGCCGCACAGCGATTGAGGGAAGCGGAACGGACCGGAAAACCGATTCCGCCGTTCACGTCAGGCGAAGAGAAGATCACAGTCGAAGATGCCTACCAGATCCAGTTGCTGAATATCCGTGAGCGGATTGCACAGGGAGCGGAAGTGAAGGGCCTGAAAATCGGCCTGACGAGCAAGCCGATGCAGGACATGTTCGGCGTCAACACGCCGGACTATGGACATATCCTGGATGACATGGTCTACGGAAGTGACGAACCCGTTAAGGCAGGAGCGTTTATCCAGCCGAAAGTCGAGTTCGAAATTGCGTTCTTCCTGAAACAGGACCTGAAAGGACCGGACGTGATGGCGGAGGATGTCCTTGCCGCAACGGATTATGTTGTCCCGGCGGTCGAAATCATCGACAGCCGGATCCGGGACTGGAAGTTCAAATTCGAAGACACCGTTGCCGACAACGGATCGTCCGCCGGAGCGGTTCTCGGTGACAAAAGGACAGGACTGGATGGCATCGACCTGGCCGGAATCGGGATGAAGGCGTATAAGAATGGCGAGCTTCTCGATGAAGCAACCGGTGCGGCCGTCATGGGCAACCCGGCAAATGCGGTGGCCTGGCTAGCAAATGCTGTCGCCGAATACGGCATTGAGCTGAAAGCGGGACAATTCATCTTGTCCGGCGCGCTGGCGGCAGCCGTCCCGTTCGAACCGGGCGACGAGTTCAGGGCCGACTTTGGCAATCTCGGCGACGTCTCGGTATCATTTGCAACAGAAGAAGTGATGAATTAAGGGGAGAGGATCGGCATCCGGCCGGTCCTTTTTTTGTTGGAGAAGGTAAATGGAGAGATTGCCAAGCCGAATGACGAGACTACCGGACCGAATGACGAAAAATTACGGATGCCGGACGGAAAATGACCGCTGAAAACGCCATCTCACCAATATTCCGAAAAAACTAATAAAAACTACCGGAAAAGCATCGGAATCTCGTTGTTTTCTGTTGTACAACTGTAAAACTTCCTTAGATACAATAAACACAACAGAAATGAAACCGCATACAAAATGCGTCGGGGGGATGGAAAATGGCACGTCCGGAAATTGCGAAGCTGGGCCATGTTGCACTGGTCTCATCAGATCTGGAGAAGTCGCTTTGGTTCTTTAAGGAAGTCATCGGCCTGGAGGAGACGGAAGCAAGAGACGGCGTCCATTACCTCAGGGCGTGGGGGGATTTCCAGCACCATACGCTCTCGCTTGAAGCGGGGGACGGCGGACAGGTCCGCCATATCGGCTGGCGGACAAAGCGTCCGGAAGATGTGCAGGCGTTCCGGGAGCTTCTGGAACAGGACGGGGTCGAAGTGGAAACCGTTAAGGCCGGCACGACGCCGGGGATCGGGGAAGCGATCCGCTTCCCGCTTCCGAGCGGCCACCAGTTCGAGCTTTACTACGATGTGGAAAAACCGAAAGCGGATGAGCACCGCCGCTCGGTGCTGAAAAACCAGACATACAAGGCCTGGGCCAAGGGAGTCTCTCCCCGCCGGTTCGACCACGTCAATATCCATACCGATACGGACGCTGCACTGACGTACGACTTCCTCCGCGAGCAGCTCGGCTTCAAGATGCGGGAGTATGTACGGGACGACGACGGAAACGTCCTGGCAGGCTGGATGAGTGTTACCTCACTTGTTCACGACCTCGCCTTTATCCAGAAACCGTCGCTTCCGTCACCGGCCCGCCTTCACCATATCTCCTACTGGTCGGACGATTCGCAGGACATCCTGCGGGCGGCGGACATCCTGAAGGAAAACGGCCTGCGGTTCATCGGGCCGGGCAAGCACGGAATTTCACAGGCACTTTACCTATATGTCATGGACCCGGGGAGCGGCTGCAGGGTGGAACTGTTCACAGGCGGCTACCTGATCTTCGAGCCGGACTGGGAGCCGGTCGAATGGACGCTCGCGGAACGTGACCTCGGCAACACCTACTGGGGCGACACGGTGTCCGACAAAGAAGACAACAACGTGACGATCATGGCCTGAGCCACAGACTGACCACACTGAAGAGGTGATGCGGAATGAAAACCATCGAGATCAACCATGACAACCTGAGCCACTGGCAGCTGAGTCTTCCCGATCATGTGATTGCACTCGGTTTCTTCGACGGACTGCATTCCGGCCATCAGGAAGTGATCCGGACAGCGAAGCGGGAAGCAGACCGCAGAGGGTTGCCGCTGTCCGTGATGAGCTTCTTCCCTCATCCGAAGAGTGTGCTGTCCCGCGGCCAAAAGCAGGTGGACTACCTGATGCCGATTGAAACGAAGAAAGAGAAGCTGAAAGAACTGGGTGTCGACTACTTCCTGATCGTTGAGTTCAGCCTCGACTTTGCCGTGCTTTCTCCGGAGCGGTTCGCCGCCGACTACCTGGCCGGACTCAATGCGGTCCATGTCGTATGCGGATTTGATTACACGTACGGCAAGATGGGCGCCGGCAACATTTCGACTTTGGAAGCCGACGGTAACGGGGCGTACAGCGTGACGGTCGTCGAGAAAGTCGACCTGTACGGGGAGAAGATCAGCTCGACGCGAATCCGCGAGGCGCTTTCCGAAGGGGACATCGGCATGGCAAACCGGCTGCTCGGCGAACCATACCGTGTTGAATGGTGCCCGAGGAACGGTTTGCTGCCGTATTACACGCTTCCGGCGCCCGGTGCTTACCGGGTGACCGTCACATCCGGCGGCGAGGAGAAAACCGGCATGATCAACGTGCTTTGCAGGGAGAAGATCGACTTCCGCCGAATGACCCTGCCGGAAGACGCCAGGACAATCATCACCTGGCACCATGAACTGAAGGAACCGGCCTATTCGGCCATTTAAATAGGAGGAGATGGAATGACCCGGAATGAGCAGTTCCGAAAACTATTGCAGCAACCGAATGCGTTTCTGCTGCCAGGCGCCTATGACGCGATGACGGCACGCCTTGTGGAAGAGTTCGGCTTCCCGGCGGTATATGCGACAGGCGCAGGCATCTCGAATGCCCAGCTGGGCTGGGCGGATGTCGGTCTGACAACGTCGACGGAAATCGCCGACGTCGTCAGCCGGATGGCGGATGTCACAACGATTCCGATCGTCGTCGACGGGGATACCGGATTCGGCAACGCACTGAATCTCATGCGGACGGTCCGCCAGTTCGAGCGGGCAGGGGCATCGGCGATCCAGTTCGAGGACCAGGTATCACCGAAAAAATGCGGCCACTTCAGCGGCAAGGCGGTCATCTCCAAAGGAGAGATGGTGAACAAGATCAAAGCAGCCGTCGACACACGTTCGGATGAAAATCTCGCAATCATTGCAAGGACCGATGCGGCAGCGATGAATGGCCTGGAAGATGCGCTTGACCGGGCGAATGCGTACAAGGAAGCGGGAGCGGACGTGATCTTCGTCGAAGCACCGACATCCCTTGACGCCCTGAAGGAAATTCCGAAGGCGGTCCCGGGCGTTCCGCATCTGATCAACATGGTGGAAGGCGGGAAAACGCCGCTCGTTTCCCTGAAGGACGCGGAAGCGATGGGCTTCCACATCATGCTGTGCGCCAATACGGTGCTGCGGTCCGCCATCAAGGGAGTCCGCGACAGCCTGGAAGTGCTGCGGCGTGACGAGTCGCAGGAAAACATCAACTCCCTGATCTGCACGTGGCAGGAACGCCAGGAGCTGGTGAAGCTGAAGGAAATCAAGGCATTGGAAGACAAATACCTGCAGGAAGAAACGTTCGAGGAGGTTGGTCAATCATGAGCCGTGAAGTGGATTTTGACATCGCCATCGTCGGCTGCGGTTCTGCCGGGACGGCAGCAGCGCTCGCAGCAGCCGAGAAAGCGAAAGAAGAAAACGAGGACCTGAAAATCGTCATTCTGGAGCGTGCCGATTTCGACAACCGGGGCGGCAACTCCCGCTGGACCGCATCCTATATGCGGATGGAGGACATCGATACGCCGGCGCCCAACTTCGTGGAGGACATGCTGGCGTTCTCGGACAACTATTCCGACCGTGCGTATATCGAGACCTTGCATGAAAATGCGGGCCCGACACTTCGCTGGGTGGAGTCGAAAGGCGTGGAGTTCGACTACCTGCCGACGATGTTCCTGACCGCATCAAAGCCCCGGCTGCTTCCGGTCGGCGGCGGCCGCGCACTGATCGATACGCTGTCGCTCCGGGCACGCGCACTCGGCGTAGAGATCATCTATGAAGCGACGGTCTGGGATCTCGGCCTGAACGATGACGGCGCGGTCGACCATCTCCGTGTCCGCATCGAGGGCGGTGAATCGATCCGGCTCAACGTCAATTCTGTCATCTGCGCATCCGGCGGTTTCCAGGGCAGCCACGAGATGATGGCCAAGTACATCGGGCGCGATGCCCATAAGATCCCGACGGTTGCGGAAGGCGGCCTGTACAACAAGGGCGAGGCGATCAGCATGATGCTCCGTGTCGGCGCGAAGGGCGGCGGACAGTGGGATTCCTTCCATGCGGAGCCGGTCGATCCGCGAAGCAACCGCGAGGAAGCGGGCGTGATGACGTATCCGTATGCCATCCTCGTCAACCAGAACGGCGAGCGCTTCACCGATGAAGGGGAAACGACGATCGATGAGCAGTATGAAGCGGTCGCGCGCAAGATCTTTTACGAGTGCCCGAATCATATCGCCTATATGATCACCGACCAGAAGCTGTACGATATTCCGGATTACGAGGAAGCCCTTCAGACGGAACAGCCGCCGATCACGGGCGAATCGATCGAAGAGCTTGCAGAGAAGCTGTCGATCCCGCCGGAAGCGCTGGCGAAGACCGTTGCGGAATTTAATGCGGCTGTCCAGCCGGGCGAATTCATCCACAACAAAAAAGACGGCAAGAAAGCGGTCGGCATCAATCCGCCAAAGTCGAACTGGGCGATCACAATCGACCAGGGGCCGTTTATCGCCTATCCGGTCATCTGCTGCAACGTGTTCACGAACGGCGGCATCGCGACCGATACGGAAGGCCGAGTCGTCTCGAATGACAACCAGCCGATCCCGGGCCTGTATGCGGCAGGTGAAATGACCGGGCTCTACTACGGCAAGTATCCGGGAGGCACCTCGGTCCTGCGAGGCCTCGTATACGGTAAGCGTGCCGGTGAGAACGCGGTCGAATATGTCGCGCAGGCGACCAAAATGCTGACATGAGGAGTGGGGATATGCTGAAAGGAAAAGCGGCATTTGTAACCGGGGGCGGCCGGGGAATCGGCCGGGAAACCTGCCTGCTGCTGGCATCTCACGGAGCGGACATCGCGGTCAGCGCGCGCAATGTGGCCGAATGCCAGGAAGTGGCGGAAGAAGCGGCGCGCCTGTACGGAGTGAAAGCCATTGCCGTGCCGTGCGACGTCAGCAATGAGACGGATGTGGAAGCGGCCGCGGCCAAGGCGAAACAGGAGCTCGGCAAGATCGACATCGTCATCAACAATGCCGGCGTGATGCTCAAGAAGCCGCTGTCGGAGACGACCTCGGAGGAATGGCGGTGGGTCCACGCGGTCAATACGGATGCCCCGTTTTATGTGACGAAAGCATTCGTGGACGACATGATCTCCAGAAAAGATGGCGTCATCATCAACGTATCCTCCATCTGGGGCACAAAAGGCGGGCCGGACCGCAGTGCCTATATCTCGTCCAAGCACGCCGTCATCGGATTTTCCAAGGCGCTCGGAGAGGAACTCAAAGGCCACGGCATCCGTGTGAACGCGGTTTGCCCGGGTCCGGTTGACACGAAGATGACAAGCGAGCTGGGACCTGACCTGAACAAGGAAGGCTGGCTCCAGCCGATCGACATCGCCCACGTGATCACGGACCTTTGCCTTCCGAAGTCCAGGGCGGTCACGGCATCCTCGGTCCATGCATTCGGTGCGGGAAGCCCGGTCGGTTTGTAAGACGGAACCCATTTCCACTACAACTACATTCAATTACAGGAGGAATAGACATGTCTGAATTTGTAACGGCAGTTGAATCCAAGAGCGTGAGCATCACATTGGCGAAAAAGATGCTGGAAGCGGCAGAAGCGAAAGGGAAGGAACTCGGCATGCCGTTCAGCATTGCCATCGTCGACAAGGCGGGCAACCTGAAGGCCTTCACGGCACAGGACGGGGCACCGATCCTGAGCATCGACATTGCACAGAACAAGGCGTTCTCGGCAGCGGCTTACAACCGCGCGACACACGAGTGGTACGACCGACTCAAGGATGACCCGCCGCTTCTTCACGGCATCGTCCACACAGAGCGCCTCGTCATCTTCGGCGGCGGATACCCGATCCATCTGGACGGCGAGTGCATCGGCGGAATCGGCGTGAGCGGCGGGCACTACACGCACGACATGAAAGTGTGCGAAGCGGGCCTTGCCGTCCTGGAAGAACTTAAAGTCACGGAGGCCTGACCGGTATGGCCCAACGGGTGGATCTCATCATCGTTGGCGCCGGCATGGCCGGACTGAGTGCGGCAGCGGAAGCGGCGGATCACGGCGCTTCCGTTCTCGTGCTTGAAAAAGAAGCCGAATGCGGCGGCAGTTCTTTGCTGAGCGGGCGGTACATGGCGTTTGCCGGGACCGATCTTCAGGAGGCAGCCGGTTTCGATGACACCCCGGAAAGCCTGGTCGCGGACATGCTCGCGGTCGGCGAGGGGAAAAACGAAACCGCCCTGGTCGAAGCCTACGGCAGGCATCAGCTGGAGACTTACAGTTGGCTGAAGACCAAAGGAGTCCAGTTCCATGCCGTGCAGGCGGTCAGCGGGCACAGCATCCCCCGCGGACACCAGATCACGCCCGCACAGGCCATCGAGACATTGAAGCTATCGGCGGAAGCATCGGGTAAGGTCAGGGTTCTGACGGAGGCACCAGTCAGGCGGCTGAAAAAGAATTCGGACGGCCGTGTGACCACGGTCGTTTATGAACAGGACGGCACAGAATTCGAAGCTGAAGCTACGCATGGAATTTTGCTGACGGCGGGAGGCTTTTCCCGGAGCAAACAATTGCTTTCGGACGTCGCACCCCAGCTGGACGGCGCCATCCGGATCGGAGGAAAAGGCAATGTCGGCGACGGAATCCGGATGGCCGTCGAACAGGGGGCCTGGACACGGGACTACGCCTACCTGAAAGGGACCTACGGCTTTCATCCGACAGCGGACGGGCCTCGTAAATCCCAGGCCCTCGCCTTTTATAAGGGCGCCATCATCGTCAACAAAGAGGCCCGACGGTTCGTCAATGAGTCGATCTCTTACAAGCTGATCGGCACGGAAGCCCTGCGCCAGGAAAACGGCGAGACGTATCAGATCTGGGACCAGGACGTGATGGACGCAGGCGTCGAAGGGGATGCACTCTATGACTTCCGGAAGCTGCTGGATCTCGGGCTGATCGAGTCCGCACCGTCACTTGACGCCCTCGCCGCGCGCATGAATTTGCCGGCGGGTGAACTGAAAAAGACGGTGGCCGATTACAATGCCGCTGTCCGGAATGACAACGACGTGTTCGGCCGCAGGACGCTGACTCACCACTTTGGTAAACCGGTTGTCCTCGACAGGGCACCGTTCTACGCGATGCGCACGACAGTGGCGATGCTCGCCACTTATGCGGGCGTCGCCGTCAATGAGCAGGCGCAGGTTCTGAATCCGTTCGGCGAACCGATCGACGGTCTGTTTTCCGCAGGCGAGATGGTCGGCGGATTCCACGGTGCGGGCTATATGACGGGAAGCTCGCTCGGCAAGGCGGCCATATTCGGCCGGATTGCCGTCAGGACGGCAATCAAGTCTGCCGTCGTCTCATGAGGGGGGAGAAATCATGAAAATCTGGCATCAGAGCCTGACATCGATCGAGCAAGTGCCGGCGTACCGCGATGCCGTGACCGCGCATATCCGGAAAGTCGCGCGGCCGGGTGTGGAAGTCGTGCTGCACGGCATGTCCAATAAAACCTATCCCGAGCAGTATCCGGGGCACTTCATCACCTATTCCTATCTGCAGAATCTGCATCGCGAGCAGTTTATCCGGAATGCGATCATCGCTGAAAAGGCGGGATATGACGCCGTCTTCATCGGAACGATCCCCGACGTCGGACTGCTTGAGGCGCGTACGCTTGTGGATATTCCGGTAATCGGCTACGGACAGGCTTCGTTCCACATCGCCTCGATGCTCGGGGACCGCATCGGCATCGTGAATTTCCTCGGGCCGCTCCAGGACCAGCTCCGGTCAAATGCGGAGCGTTACGGGCTCGGCGGCAAGCTCGGACCGATCATCCAGGCGGACATCGGATTCTACGATGTACTTGAAGGCTTCAAGGATCCCCAGCCGGTCATCGACCGCTTTGTCGCATCCGCGGAAAAAGCGATCGGGCAGGGGGCGGACGTCATCGTTCCGGGAGAAGGCCCGCTGAATGTCTTCCTTGCCACGCACGGCGTATCCCGGATCGGCGATGTGCCGGTCGTTGACTCATTCGCGGCCGGCCTGAAGATGGCTGAGTCACTTGTCGACCTGAAAGAGCATTCCGGCGTGACCGTGACACGGAAAGGCTTCTACAATGCGAAGCCGCCTGAAGATGCAGTAAAGAAACTGCGGGCGTTTTATAACCATGAAAGCGAGCTAGACGCGGACATGGATTACGGAATTTCAGTGACGGCGGAAGACGCTGTCCGTTCATAATGGACAAGGGGTGGCAGGAAAGAATTGGTCTTCTTTCGCTGATTCACCCCTTATTTTGGTAGATTTTTGTCCGACATGAATCGACAAATAAATTTAATATATACAAATTTCCGAAAATGATTATACTGTTAATAACGCACGGGGGGATATAGGGGGTACGGATATGATAGAAACCGGTACAGTACAACCGCATGCTGAGAAAAAGTTGTCCACCACATCTGCCACGTTTGGAATGCTCCGCAAAGAGCTGATCGAAAACCTGGGCGTGAAGCGCGCAAAGGCCTTTCTGCTCCGGTACGGTTGGAACACTGGAGCGGAAAATGCGAGGGAAGTACTGAAGAATCCCGGTCCGATCAAGGAGATGCTGGAGAAAGCGGGGGATCTGCATCTCCAGTCGGGCCAGATCCGGAAGTTGGTTTCGGAGCGGTCGGTCAAATTGGATCCCGAGGGGAACATCGAGGAAATCTACGCCGTCGGGAAATGGGAGGGCTCCTTCGAAGTGGACGAGCACCTCAAGCATCACGGCAGGTCGCCGCAGCCTGTCTGCCATACGCTGGTCGGATTCAGCAGCGGCTATGTGTCGACAATACTTGGCCGCCCGGTTTACCTGAAAGAAGTCACGTGCCGCGGCATGGGGGATGCCGAATGCACATTTGAAATGAAGATGGAGGAAGACTGGAAAGAACACGAGATGCTCGAAGAGATCGCGATGTACAAGGAAAGCCGGATGATCGACGAGCTGAACTATACGTACGAGCAGCTGCTTGAACAGAAAAACTACATCGAGCGGGTCTCCAGCTTCCACGATAACCTGACGATTAAGGTGGCCGACGGGGCAACGCTCGATGTGATTCTGCAGACAATCTACGAGGCACTGGAGGTTCCGGTCACCCTCGAAGACCTCAACTTTTACGGAACGAAGGTTGTCGGGTTAGGCAAGGACGAGCATCAGCTTTACCAGGAGGATTTCAGGAAGGCTGTCCTGCAGACAAAAAGCGGGAAAAAGCGGTATGCCTCTTTTACGAAGACCTTCTCGGTCAAGGGGAAGCACCACCGGCGGCTTGCCGCACCAATCATCGTCCAGGGCCAGGTAATCGGCTATGTCTCGTTCATCTTCCCGGACGAGGAGGCGGACGTCAGCACGGAGCGGATGTTTATCCAGCGGGCAGCCGGAGCGATCGCCCTCTGCTTCCTGAATGAGAAAAGTTCGTTCGAAGCGCTGGAGAACATGAAGGGCTACTTTTTCCAGCAATTGTTGCTGAAGCAGTACGATTCGCCGTCGGATGTCATCTACCGCGGCTATTACATGGGCGTGGATCTGAATGAGCCGTTTCATATTGCCACACTAAAGTGTACGTCGGACAGCCAGGACACGGAAGGCATCGAATTCCTCGACAATGTCACACAGGCGGTCGCGAGGTTCCTTGAGATGCAGAACTACCGCATCCTGACGACGGTCCATGAAGGGGACATCCTGCTGTTGCTGCCTAAAACTGAGGAGATGAAAGACAAGCTGAAGCACATCCTCAAGCATCTGCGGCTGCACCATCAGTTCGTGGATTTCAGATTCGGCCTGAGCAGTGAAAACACGGATGTCAGCACAATGGAGGAAAGTGTGGAAGAATCGCAGATCGCCCTCCGGATCGGGGACGGGCCGATTGCGGCATTTGAGGAAACAAGCATCGTCGGTTCCCTGATCAACTCGAAAAACATGTCGGCCATCCGCCGGCTGGCCAAAAAAGAGCTGAAGCCGATCTTTGAGCTGAAAGAACAAAAGCGGGACGAACTTTTGAAAACGCTTTATATTTTCCTGGTGAACGGCGGCAACCTCCAGCAATCGACCGCGGACCTCTCACTTTCCATGAGCGGGCTCATGTACCGCATCTCCAGACTGGAAGAACTGCTGGACAAAGACCTCCGCAACCCGATCAGCGCCTACGAACTCCTGCTCATGCTTGATTCGCTGAAGATACTGGGAGACATTAAATTTGAATAAGGCAATTACCTTGAAGCGCGTGCAAGCACGTGCTTTTTTTATTGTTTTGATGTGTGTGTTGGAGTCGGGAGATGATATTCATTTCAGGTAATCATCTGTTTTGGCGGGTACGGGGCCCCGCCACAGTTCTTGTGTGTGGGGAGAAATCACCCTTATCCGCAGAAACCATCTAAAAAGAGTTGACCGCATCGGTTCCAAACTGAGGAATCTGATAAAAAATTACGGAAAAGCGCTTACATTCAGATGCTTTTTCGTCTTATTTTCCGACTGAATCTTCTTTACATTTGATATAACGCCACACATTAAAAAGGAGTGTTCCCTATGACATCCACGGTTGAATATAAGGACGTCGTCGAATCCGCGAAAGCGATGATTCCGCGTCTTCGTGAACGCGCGAAAGAGACGGAGGAAATCCGCAAGATCCCGGAAAGCACGATGAAGGAATTGAAAGAAGCGGGTCTGTTCAAGATGCTTCGCCCGAAGCAGTACGGCGGACTCGAAACGAATATGCGCACGTACAGCGAAGCCGTCGTCGAAATCTCGAAAGGCTGCGCATCCACCGGCTGGATCGTGGCACTGTGCGCGATCCGCGAGCTCATGGTGGCGGAATCGTTCACGGAGGAAGCACACGATGAAATCTTCGGCGAAGATCCTGAAAGCGTTCTCTTCGCGGGCGTTTACGAACCTCGTTCCTGCACGGCGAAAAAAGTGGACGGCGGCTACCTGATCGAGGAAGGCCATTGGATGTTCTGCTCGGGTTCCCAGCATGCGACATGGGGGTACTTCGGGACGATCATCCGGGACGACGAGGGCAATGTCACGGACCAGCTCCTCATGACGCTTCCGTTCAGCGAAATGGAAATCCTGGATGACTGGGACGTCATGGGCCTGAAGGGAACCGGCTCCAACAGCGTCAAGATGCACAATGTCTTCGTGCCGGACCGCCGATGCGTATCGTTCTCGAAAGCGCTCGACGGGGACTTTAATTCGGCCCACCTGCGCCATATCCCGCTCTATAATTCTGCGCTGTTCCCTGGACTGATCCTGTCGCTCGGGCTTCCGGGTCTCGGCCTACTTAAATACGCACTGGAATTCTTCCAGCAGAGCCTGCCGATGCGCCGCGCGGCTCATATGGGTGTCGAGTTCATCAAGGATGCGGCCAGCACACACGCGCTGATCGCGGATGCGGCGATGAAGATCGAATCCGCAGAGTACTTCTTCTTCAAGGTCGCGGACGACATCGACCGTTGGGCCGAATCCGGACAGTACATGGAGCGTGAAGCGCGGGTCAAGGCGCTTGCCGACATCGGACACGCGAACAAGATGCTGAAGGAAGCACTCGATGACCTGATGGCAGGAAGCGGCTCCGGATTCGCCTATAACGGCCATCCGATGCAGCGGATCATCCGCGACTTCCTCGTGCTCCATTCGCACCGCTCGCTGTCGCCGATCATTACGAAGGAAAACTACGGCCGTGTCCTTGTCGGGCTCGAGTCGAATGCGATCCGTTACTGAAACCAGATAAAAAGGTGGGGGAGAAATGGAAAAACCGGAAATCGCAAAATTGGGCTATGTGGCCCTCGTCAGTTCGGATTTGCAGAAGTCCCTGACATTCTTCAGGGATGTGATCGGGCTTGAGGAGACAGCGGAAATTGACGGCGTCCACTACCTGCGCGCATGGGGGGACTTCCAGCACCATACGCTGTCGGTCGAGCAGGGGGAATCCGGCTATGTGAAGCATATCGGCTGGCGCACGAAAAAGCGGGAAGATGTCGAGGGCTTCAGGGCACTGCTTGAAGAGCAGGGCGTCGATGTACGTACGGTCCCCGCGTGGGAAACGCCGGGCATCGGGGAAGCGGTCCGCTTTTCCCTTCCGTCCGGCCACACGTTCGAGCTTTACTACGACATCGAAAAGCCGGAAGTGGAAGAGCACCGTCGCTCGGTCCTGAAAAACCAGACCTATAAGGCATGGGCCAAAGGGATTTCGCCGCGCCGGTTTGACCATGTCAACCTGCATACGTCCCAACAGGCGCCGGAAACGTTCGAATTCCTGCAGAATGTGCTCGGATTCAAGATGCGGGAGCTGCTTGAGAACGACAACCAGGATATCCTGGCGGGCTGGATGAGCGTGACACAGCTCGTTCATGACGTCGCCTTTGTGGTGCGGCCGGAGACGGATACGCCTGCACGGGTGCATCACATCTCCTACTGGTCCGATGACTCGCAGGATATCCTGCGTGCGGCGGACATCCTGAAGGAACACGGATTTGACTTTGTGGGGCCTGGAAAGCACTCGATCTCCCAGGCAATGTATATCTACGTCACAGACCCCGGCAGCGGTTGCCGGGTGGAACTGTTCACCGGCGGCTACCTGATCTTCGAGCCGGACTGGGAGCCGGTCAGATGGCATGAGAGCGAGCGCGCCTTTGGAAACACCTATTGGGGCGACAGCATCAACGCAAAAGAATTGGTTAAAACGACGATCGAAGCACGCTGAATACTGAAAGGGGATGCAAAGTCATGACAGTAAAAGCGACTCAGGAAACAAAAGCGCAAGTGACAAGCAGTGTGGTGAAGACGGAGAATTTCGAGACGTACGTGAACCGCTCCGGCGAAGGAAATGAGGAAACCATCCTGTTCCTTCACGGATCGGGCCCTGGGGTTACGGCCATCGCCAACTGGAAGCCTGCGCTTGAAGAGGCGGGCAAGAGCTTCCACTGCCTGGCACCTGATCTGTACGGCTTCAGCAACAGCAGCCACCCGGAAGAGCCTCTGAAAAACCGGCAGGCCTGGATGGACGAGTGGGTCAGACAGGCGATCGAGCTGATCGACCATTACAAGCTCGACAAGGTCAACCTTGTCGGGAACTCGCTCGGCTGCTCCGTTGCGCTCGAGCTTCTCATCGAGCATCCGGACCGGATCGGCAAAGTCGTGCTCATGGGGCCCGGCGGAACGCCGAATACGAAAATGAGCTTTGAACTGGCCCGTGCGAAAAGCTTCTACGACAACCCATCGAAGAAAAAGCTCCAGCAGATCATGAGCTGGTTCGTGTATGACGCCGAAAAGATGTGGCCGGTGATCGAAGCGGTGACGGATGACCGTTTTGAAAACGCGATGCGCCCTGAAGTCAAGCGCTCCAACAACTCGATCTTCGCCACGGCAGCCGTTCCGGTTCCGACAGTCGCACTGAACCGCATCAAGCATCCGGTGCTCCTCGTCCACGGCCTGAACGACAAAGTGTGCTCGGTCGAGTCCAGCTATTACCTCGCCGAACACCTGGGCAATCCGCAGCTCCATATTTTCGGCCAATGCGGCCACTGGACGCAACTCGAGAAGAAAGACGAGTTCAACTTCCTCATCCAGGAATTCTTCAGGGACCGTCTGTAACCGGAAGGGGTGGCAGTGTGCAGGAACAACAGCTGAATTTCGATTATGAGACGGACGTTGTCGTCATCGGAGCGGGAAATGCCGCGATGTGCGCGGCGATTTCCGCACGTGAGCAGGGGGCCGGCGTGATCGTGCTCGAGAAGTCTCCGGAGAAGGAAAAGGGCGGCAACACGACCTATACGCACGGATCGATCCGCTTTGCCTACAACGGGGCGGATGAGATCCGTGAACTGGTGCCGGACCTTGATGACGCCGAGATGGCGATGACCGACTTCGGGTCCTATACGGAAGAGCAGTTCTATGACGACATGTGCAGGATGACGGACTACAAGACCGACCCGGTGCTGGCCTCCATCCTCACAGACGAAAGCTTTGAAACGATGAAATGGATGACCCGCCATAACGTGAAGTGGATCCCGATTTACGGGCGGCAGGCCTTCAAAGTCGACGGCGTGTTCAAGTTCTGGGGCGGCATGGTGCTGGAGTCAGTCGGCGGGGGCCATGGACTGGTTGAAGCCCTTCACGAGGAGGCTTCTTCCCAAGGGGTTCAGATCCTCTACAAGACGATGGCCGTCAGCCTGCTCCGGAATGATGACGGGGTGTACGGCGTCGTGATACGTGAGAACGGCAAGACAAAGCGGATTGCAGCGAGTTCCGTGATCATCGCGTCAGGCGGGTTCCATGCCAACACCGAGATGCGGTCCAAGTACCTCGGCACCCAGTGGGATGCCGTCCACGTCCGGGGTTCCCGGTACAACACCGGTGACGGCATCAGGATGGCGCTGGATATCGGGGCACTGCCGGAAGGCAACTGGACATTGTCGCACGCCGTCATGGGCGACCGGTATCTCCCGGACTTCGAAGAGGGCTTCCAGAGGCTCAGCTATCCGTTCGGGATCCTCGTGAATGCCAACGGCGAGCGTTTCCTCGATGAGGGTGCGGATTTCCGGAACTACACCTACGCCAAATACGGCCGTGAACTGCTGAAGCAGCCGGACGGCTACGGCTACCAGGTGTTCGATGCCCAGACATCCGCCCAGCTCCGTGAGGAATACAAGGGCCGGAAAGTCACGAAGGTGAAGGCGGATACGCTCGAGGAACTGGCAGACAAGATGGATGTCGACAGGGAACGCTTCCTGGCAGAAGTCAAACGCTTTAATGAATCGGTCGACCGCACGGTGCCGTTTAACCCGAACGTCAAAGACGGCCGCCGTACAATCGGGCTGGACGTCCCGAAAACGAACTGGGCGACTCCGATTGAGGAGGGGCCGTTTGAAGCATATGCCGTCACGTGCGGCATCACGTTCACGTTCGGCGGGCTGAAGATCAATGAGGAAGCGGAAGTCCAGGATACGATGTACGAATCCATTCCGGGACTGTACGCCGCAGGAGAAGCGGCCGGCGGCCTGTTTTACTCGAACTATCCGGGCGGAGCGGGACTCATGGCGGGCTCGGTGTTCGGGAAGATTGCCGGAGCCAATGCGGCGGAACACGCAAACCAACGGGCGGGGGCAAAGGCTGCCATCACCTGACCCGGAACCAAACGGTAAAGAGGGATGCTGTATGGCCAGAAACGTATTGATCATCGGAGAGGTCCGGGACGGTACCATCACGCGTGAGACCCTGGAGGCGACAGCTGCGGCGGGGCAAATCGCAGGCGGTGGTGCAGTGTCCGGAATGCTGATTGGTGAATTTGCGCATTGTACGGCGGAAGATTGGATGCTGTATGGGGTGGATCCAATCGTCACCCTGGATAACGGGACGGAAAATCCGGACAGATTCATCGGTGCGGTACTGCCGGTGGTGATGCGCGAAAACCCTGACCTTGTCATTGCCGGCCATGCCGCACTCGGAGAAGAGCTGCCCGTCCGGCTGGCTGAAATCCTTGATTTGCCTCTTGTCGCAGAAGTCATCGGTTTGACCCGGTATCAGGGCAGCCTCATTCTCCATCAGGAGGAGAACTGGCACACTTTATATGGCGAAGAGGAAGAAAAACTGATCGCTACCATCCGGCCCGGCCGGTTCCGGGTTCCCGTTCAGGACCGTAGCGACCCGGGCCTGATCAAACCGGCGGGCGCAAAAGACATGAAGATCCATCAGCCCGTCTGAGACGGGCGAAAGGAATAGGAGTCAGTCCGATGGTGGACAGGGAGATATGCTCCCAGACACCACCGGACTGACTCTGTTTATACAGGAGTGAATCAAAGATAACTCATCCCAAAAGCGAGGTGGATTTATGACGACAAACAGTTTGCCGATGCAAGAGGAGAAAATGGATAAACCGAAATATAAGGCGTTTTTCGGGGCCTATATCGGATGGATCTTCGACTACTACGAGATTTTCCTGCTTAGCTTCCTTGTCATCCCGATGGCTGCTGCCTTATCCCTCACCACCGTACAGGTCGCTTCCGTGTTTTCAGTCCAGCTGGCCTTTCTTGCGGTCGGCGGAGTCGTATTCGGTTACTTGGGCGACAAAGTCGGCAGGAAGAAGATCTTGATCGCCACACTGGTGATCTTTACACTCGCAACGCTGATGCGGGGCTTTACCTTCAATTATGAATGGCTGATTCTTTGGACCGCCATTGCAGGTTTTGGCCTTGGTGGAGAATACGGGGCCGCACAGGCATTGGTCAGCGAGACGGTGCCTTCCAGACAACGGGGCTTTTGGAGCAGTATGCTGTACAGCGGCGCTTATATCGGTATTTTCCTTGGAGCCACGGTGGGCGGGTTCATCCTGCCGATCATCGGCTGGCGCTGGACATTCATCCTGTCTGCTTTGCCGATCTTATTTGCTTTATATCTGCGGAAAGACGTTGAAGAATCCGTGGTGTGGGAAAAAGAGGTCAAGGAAAACGCAGATATCGTCAAAGTAAAATGGACCCAAAAATACGGGCTGAAGCGGTTCTGGAAGCCGTTCACCATCGCGCTCATCGCAGCGGTCCTGCAATACTTCGCTTACTACGGAATCACGAACTTCCTGCCGACTTATCTGGTTCAGTATGAAGGGTTCGAGATGGGCGCCACGGGGTGGTGGCTGTTCTTTACAGCATTTGGCGGGCTGGTCGGTTCAGTGGTTGCCGGCTACACGACCGACAAATGGGGGAGAAGAATCACCCTATCCTACTTGGGAGTCGTTGCAGCCCTCGGAGGACTTGCCCTTTACTTCACTTGGACCAGCCTGATTCACTCCCTTTGGATTCTCGTTCCGATCTTCTTCCTGTATTTCGGATCAAACGGGGCTTCCGTCTTCGGATCGCTGTTCAGTGAAATATTCCCGACTGATGTACGGGTGACCGGCATTTCCTGGGCCCTCCAGATCGGGCGGGGCCTCTCAGCCATCCCGCCTCTGATCACGGCTGCCGTGTTCCCGGTCTACGGGTACCAGCCGATCATCCTTGGCGGTGTGGTGCTGTTTATGGCATTGGCGCTATGGGCCTGGGTGTTCCCTGAGACAAAGAATATCCGATTGGATGAAGTGGACGAACCGGGGGCTGGTGCAGTTCTTGAAAAACCGCAAAGTGTCCCGTCGAATTTAACATAATGAGTCAATGGTACAATCTGTAAAAGTAGAATCGCGACCACAATCTGAAGTCTCGCGAGGACATTGTGCAATCTCAGACAGGCAATGTGTAATCTCACAGCCCCAATATGTAATTTCAGAAAAACTTCCGAACCAAACTGACTGAAACGTAAAGGAGGACGCCACTCGGGCGTCCTCCTTCATTTAATTCTTCTGAAACTCCAGCAGCCCAAGCGAGATCTCCGGAATCAGGTACAAAATCAGCACGTCGACCACCAAAATGAAGATAAACGGCAGCAGCGGCTTGATCAGCTTGTCATGCTCGATATTCGCCACTTTCGCGGCGACGAACATGCTGAGGCCGACAGGCGGGGTGAGCAGTCCGATGGCCAGGTTGATGACCATGATGACCCCGAAGTGGATTGGGTCCATTCCGATTGCCACGACAACGGGCAGCAGGATAGGGGTCAGAATAATGATGGCCGATATTTCGTCCATGAACATGCCGACGACCAATAGGAGCGCCACAATCAGCAGCACCACTATGATCGGTGCGATGTCGGCGTTCGTGATCAGACCGCCAATCTGCTGCGGAATCTGCTCGATGGTCAGATAAAAACCGAAAAACGATGCAGTGGCGATGATGAACGACAGTGCGGAAACAACAGTGACTGTCTCCAGCAGGATTTTTTTCAGCACGTTCCATGTGATCTGCCGGTAGACGAGTGCGCCGACGAGCAGTCCGTAGACGACGGCGATGACTGATGCTTCTGTAGGCGTGAAGTAACCGCCGTAGATGCCGCCCAGAATGATAATCGGCATAAGGATAGCCAGTACTGACTGGGCGAACGCTGTAAAGACTTCTTTTATACTGGCACGCTGCTTAATCTCAATTTTTGCACGGACCGAATAGATATATGTCCAGATCATCAGGGTAAGTCCGACAAGAATGCCGGGAACGATTCCCGCAATAAACAAGTCGCCGACGGAGACGCCTGCACTGACCGCGAACATGACCATCGGGACGCTCGGCGGGATCATGACGCCTGTCGTTCCGCCCGCGGCCTGCACCGAGGCAGAGAATCCCCTGTCGTAGCCGGCCTTCACCATCGCGGGGACAAGCAGTCCTCCCACAGCTGCAGTTGTTGCGACCGCCGATCCGGATAGGGCTGCGAAAAACATGCAGGCGACGACCGAAACATGTCCGAGACCGCCCCGGAAATGGCCGACCAGGCTGTTGGCGAAGCTGACGATCTTTTCCGAGATGCCGCCGTGCTCCATAATCTTACCCGCCAAAATGAAGAACGGTGCTGCCAAAAGCGGGAAGGAATCGAGTGTCGTGAACATCCGGTGGGGCAGTGTGCTCAGGTCGAGCGTGCCCGTCATCAGCACAATCAATGTCGTGGACAGTCCAAGCGCGATGGCGATCGGAACGTTCAGGAAGAACAGGACGGAAAGGACGATGAGCAGCAGGACGGTCATTCCATCACCTCCGCAGCCTTAACCGGTTCCTTCTTGAAAAAGTAAAGATCAAACAGATTGAGGGCCTGCAGAACGGCGCTGATCGGCAGTGCCGCATAGACGAAGGACATCGGCAGCTCCAGTGCAGTCGATCTGATTCCCGCGGAGCTGTTGACCAGATCCATCCCTTTAGAGAAGAGGATCCAGAGAAACGCGAGGCAGAGCAAGAATACGACTGTCCTGATGACCCGATCTGCCATACCGGCCAGCCGCTTTGCAATGACATCGATACTCATATGGGCCGCATACTGATACGTGAAGCCCGCCGCAAGGAAAGCGGTCCAGACCATCAGATATCTGGCGGCTTCCTCCACCCAGGGGAAGGAATTTCCGAGCAGTTCTCTTGAAATGATCTGCATAAAGATAACGATGACCATGAGGGATAGAAACCCCATGGTCAGATATTCCGTGATTTTATTGAGGACCCGGATGACTTTGGAAAACATTTGATCTCCTCCTTAACCGAACGCCTTTCAGGCTTTATTGAGCGTTCCGGATCCGTTCCACGATATCGCCGAATTCGGATTCATGCTTTTCGTAGACAGGCTCCACGGCTTTTTTGAAGGAGTCGATATCGATATCTTCTTTCTCGATGATCTTGACGCCGTTGTCTTCCATAAGCTGATCGGCAGAAGCTTCATATTCCGGGTAAATCGTTTCATGATAGTGAGCAGTCCCGTCGGCTACTGCCTGATCCAGCTTTTCTTTCATGTCTTCAGGCAGACTGTCGTATTTCGACTGGTTCATGACAATGACACCCGCACGGTAGCTCAGATTGACTTTGGAAAAGTGTTTCGTGACTTCATAGAGCTTGCCGCCCGTCATTGTGACATTGAGCGCATCTGTTCCATTGACGACTCCCTGCTGGATGGACGTGTAAAGCTCAGGATAAGGGATCGGGACTGCATCGGAACCAAGGGCCTTGAACGTGTCGATGAAAATCTCGTTCTCGAGCGTACGCATCTTCAGGCCATCCATGTCGGCGACCGAGGTGACATCCACTTTGTTGTTGGCGATATTCGCGACGCCGTAGTCGAAGAATGTGAGAATCTTGAGGCCCTGTTCGCTTGCCTGCGCCTTGAACTCATCACCTACTTCGCTGCTCAGGACGGTTTGAGCGTGCTCGAGGTCATCAAACAGGAAGGGCAGGTCCAGTACGGCCAGGTCACTGACGAAGTTGGACAATGCGCCGGAGGTGACAAGTGCAATGTCGATTGTACCCGCACGGACCTGTTCAACCATTTCTACTTCGCCTCCAAGCTGGCTGCCGGGGAATACATTGATGGCCAGCGCACCATCGGTCTGTTCTTTCGCATCCGCGGCGATCTTGTCTGCAAACAGGCCTCCAGGATCAGTGGCCGGCGCTGCATGGCCAAAACGGAGTTCTGCAGATTCTCCCGAGGCTTTTGCCTCCCCATCTGCAATCTCATCCTGGCCGCACGCCGAAAGCGTCAGCAACATCAAACATCCAACAATCGAAAGCCATTTCGTTTTCAATTAAACATCCCCTCCCGGTTGAAGCGCTTACAAAAAACGCTGCAACGAATCTAATCACATCGTACAGGGGGAAACAAAAGGAATCTACGGCAATAGATTTCCTAAAACATTGTATTTCTGATAAAAATTAGCGGATTCCAGTTTGAATTCTATTGATTAGTATTCATATAAAACGGCTGAGAAGCGATTTGCCGGTCCTGCATGGTCTGGAACTTACGCCATTGGAGGCCATTCAGCATTTTGGAGGGTTTTATGCAGTCCAATATAACTTTAAGTCTTCAAGGCATTGGCTAACCGAAGCCCTGTTTGATGGTGCAGTTTTTCATAGAAACAGGTCCGCTTTTGCGAGACAGGAGGCATGTTGTCGATTCAGCGCTGTTCGTGTAGAAATGATACGAAATGTTCGGTCTTTGGTTCTATATTTTCAGGGGTAACCGGATGCTATGATAGAAAAACATTAGGAGTTTCCTCATAGGGATGAGGAAATGGACAAGGGATTGTGTGAACAGGTCGGAAGGGGTCGCAAGTTGGAACCGCTGATAGGCAGTTGCCATCGGAGATGGGGCCAATTCGACAGGGCATAAACGTTTTTGCTGACGAGGTCACCGGTCGTAAAATGATGATCATGGGAATGGAGAGGAGTCAACCGGTAATGAATGTGGAATCGGCTCGTCGGAAACAGGCGTTGCGGTTATTTGGGGAAGAGGGGCAAAATCCGGCGGGTGTGGAGGATGCATTGGTCTCCCCGCTCAAAATGAACTTTGTCAATCAGGCAGTGCATCTGTATTCGGGCGAGTTTACATTGGAAGACGGTGTGGAGATCTTCCGGCTGAACGGCCAGGTTACGCTTAAATGGTACCCGGAATTGAAGATTGAATGGGTGGGTACCATCACCGGGCTCGGCATACCGGCGGAGAAGGCCGAGAATCTTCTGCAGGAATCCGTTTTCCGCACCTATAACATGATGACACCGGCCGGATTCCGGGGAGAGGCGTTCATCAATCGGTTTAACATGGAAAGAGCCGAATTGGCAGGCTCCGTCAGGGGGGCGTTCAGCCAGCCGTTGCGTCCGGCTGATCGGGTCCATTTCTCGGTCGTGAATTTCTACGGGACAGCAGGCGAGCCGATCCGTCACCTGAATCTGATCTACAGGGGGAGAATGCGGGTCCGCCACGGTGCATACCGGCTCACATTCGATCAGGTCCATAACTACGACGAGACGTATCGGAGCCTGGATGAACTGGGGGGCTACGGGGTGACGCATGCCGGTCTGATCGAACGGACCGACAGGCAGCCGGCCGATCCGCAGACGATCAATGAACTGATCGATGCCCTGAATTGGGTGCTGTCCTTTAATGCGGGCCGGTCCGTCGGCATCTGCAGCATCCAGGGCAGTGATTCAAAAGGCGGCGTGTTCAAGCAGTACCGGGTACCGGCAATCGACAGCTGGAGAAACCAGGCCAACTGGTGTCCCGGCGTGGAAAATGATCCAGAGGATAAACTCGGCCGCCTCGTGGAAAGCGTGATGGAGAAATTCACGATTCCGCATTGGCAGCAGACGCTTCCGCGACTGCTGCACTGGTATCTCAGTTCGAAATCGTCGGGCTTCACGGAGAACCGTCTGGTCTCTGTCCACGCCGCATTGGTGAAGCTGGCATGGAAAGTGCTCGTCGAGGAAGAAAAGGTCCTATCCGCCCAGGAGTTCGAAAGATTCCCTGTGGATATGCAGATTCGCAGGCTTCTCCAGTTTTGCGCCATCCCGGTATCCATCCCCCGGCACACCATACGGACCGGCGGCTATGCGGACGGCCCGCAGCTGATTGCCGCCTATTACAAGGAAACGATCCATGCCAACCGGCGCAATCTCCAGTCTCTCGGAGACCGGGACAAGGAAGCCATCCTCCAGCTTGGCATTCAGTACCTCGAGCTCGCACTTCTCCACTTGCTGGGCTACACCGGCCAGTACAACAACCTGCTGGCCGGCGGGGAGCGCCCGGGCAGGCTGGAACAGGTTCCGTGGATGAAGAGGCCAGAGCGTCTTAAAGGGGAAAGCTGAGCTAGGAGCCACCATCCATTTAATGCATCCAGAACCGCCTGTTCTCCAGGCGGCTTTTTCACGTTCAGCGACAATATTTAGCAATAATCAACTTTAATTGTCAAAATAGATAGACTTTTATCAACGGGTATATCTATAATGAAGTCAGAAAGGGAATCATCACTCATTTATTCCAATGATTTGGATTTTAGTGGGTCATTTGCTTCCTTGTCAGTCCGGTTCCTTTTTCTTAGTCGAGGGGTGTGAGGTGAGGGGGATGAAACGGGTGAATGGCGGTACATAAGGAACAAGATTGAGCTTAAGCGTTTCATGGGCGTTGCCAGAAAAGATAAAGGGGATGGGGGAATGGAATCAGCCATGTTCCTGATAGGACAGGAGACGCTGGGAATTGTTCCGGAGTATGACGCTTTTGGGGACCTGCACGCAAAAGTGCTGCTGCCGGATGAATATGTCACGGTCGGGGAAAGCCCGACACAACTGATTGACCGAACGCTGCGGACGCAGGGAACCAGCTTCCGCGGCGCGCGGGACGGCGCCAATTACATCCTGTCGAGAACGCATAACACGCCTGTCCGCATAGAGGGGGAGGAGACGATCATCCTCTTTCCGACCACTTCGCCTTCGCGCGAAGACTGCACCTGGTTCGCCCTGCACCACATTGAGCGCTATGAGGCGGTGGAGAAGGGGAAGACCTGCGTGACGCTAACGAACGGCCACACCGTCACGCTGCCTGTCAGCCGATTCAGCTTCCACAATCAGTTCCAGAAAGCCCTTCGGTTTAAATACCAGCTTGTCGAACGCCGAAAAACCCGGATCCTCCTCGTCCGGGAGCCCCAAAAAAGCTACCATCTAGTCAAACGGGAGGGACAGCGGAACTTCGAAGACAATTGAACCCACCCCTGCTCAGCGAAGAGCAGGGGCTTATTTTGGCGCTCGGATGTCCACTTCCCTTCCTGGGGGCCTATCTAAATGGAAAGAAACCGGAAGGAGCGGATGGGATGGAACGGGAAGGAACGGGCGGGCTTGACCGGATGGACCCGGTGAACGAAATCCTGTTTTTCTATGATGCGAGGATCGCTCCGCTCGACCTGTTTGCCTACGGCTGCCTGATTGAGCTGATCGGCGGTTATGGCGAAGGGAAAGTGTTTGAGGTGCTGCGGGCCGCTGCATCGGAGCGGAGGACGGGTGAGGCGGTGCTTGAATGGGCGGAAGGCAGGTTGTCGGATCAAATGAAGGGCAGGTGAGGGAGGGAACCATACATACCTCCGGGCAGTTGCGGGTAATGGAAAGGTATCGGGAGATAGAATCCAAACCCAAACAGAACGGAGGATTTGATGGAGATTCAAGCAATCGTTGAAGAGATTAAAGAGGAAATGATCCGCATCCGGAGGCATATCCACATGCATCCGGAGCTGAGCCATGAGGAATACGAGACCACCAAGTTCGTGAAGGAACAGCTGAAGGATACGACTATCGAGTGGCAGGAGCTTGGCCTTGAGACGGGCGCGGTCGGGCTAATGCACGGGAAGGCCGGTGACGGACCTGTCCTTATGCTGCGGGCGGACCTGGATGCACTGCCGCTGATGGAGGAGTCCGGTGTGGAGTTCGCTTCTGAGAAGCCGAATGTCATGCACGCCTGCGGCCATGACATCCATACGACCGTGCTGATCGGTGCAGCAAAGGTGCTTGATCGGACGCGCGATGATTGGAAGGGCACGATCAAGTTCGTCTTCCAGCCATCAGAAGAAAAGGCGGGGGGCGCCCCGGAACTGATTGAGGCGGGCGTGCTCGAGAATCCGAAGCCTGACCACGCGGTGTGTCTCCATACATGGCCGTCGACCGATGCAGGGAAAATCGGCATCCGGCCCGGCCCGATGACCGCGGCGAACGATACGTTCCATGTGACTGTCAAGGGTACGGGCGGCCACGGCGCCCATCCGGAAAAAGCGGTCGATCCCGTGCCGGTGGCGGGTGATGTCGTGGACCTGTTCCAGCGTATCATCTCCCGGAACCTGTCACCGTTCGACCCGGCTGTCATTACGGCGGGCCAGATCGATGGAGGCACCGCTAATAATGTCATCGCGACCGATGTGAACGTATCGGGTACTGTTCGCACGCTCAGCCAGACGACCCGCGATTACATCAAAAAGCGCATGAAGGAAATCGCCCACCACGTCGCTGCCGCATCGAATGCAGAGGCAGAGGTTGATTTCAAGGGGGCGGGATGTCCGCCGGTCATCAATGATCCGCACCTGGTCGGCCAATTGGAACAGTCGCTCAAAAAGCACCTCGGTCAGGAAAACATCGACTATCTGAAAGAACCGTCGACGGGCAGCGAAGACTTCGCCTATTATCTCGAGCAGATTCCGGGCATGCTGTTCCGGCTCGGCACGAGGAACGCCGAAGACAGCCGCACCCATCTCTCTCTGCACAACCCGGGCATCGTTTTTGATGAAAAGGCGATTCCGACGGGGATCATCGCCATGAGCGGGTTCGCTGTGGATTATTTGAACGCGGTCCATTAATAAAGAGGAAGCCGGCATTGATGCCCGGCTTCCTCTTTTTATTGTGGAGTCGGTGCAAAGATTAACGCAAAGGCAAAGCCGGCCAGGATCCCGAACGGCATGCTGTCGGTCAGGATGTCGACGAGGAGGCCTGCACACATCCCCATCGTCAGCCAAGTCCAATTAACGTCGGAGCTCCGCTTTTCGCCCGGCATCAGTCACATCTCTCCCGCTTTTTTCTATTTGCCCCGTTAAAGACGTTGCTGAAGACGATGGAGAAGATGAGTCCGAATGAGATGCCGAGGGCGATGTTCTCGAACAGCATGCCAAAGACGAAGGCGTAGCTGATCCCGATGGCAATGCCAGCGCTATTGAAGGTGCCTCTCGTTTTTTCTCTCATGTCCGTTCACTCCTTTTCCAGTTATACGGAAAAAGGGGGTGGGAAGTTTCACATGAAGAAACCGGGGATCCGGCAGCACTGGCCAACTAAAAAATGAGATGCAGAAAACCGGCTTCTGGAGGCCGGTTTTTTTTGTTCCGGATCGCAGTAAGAGTGGCCGGTTGTCTAAAAGGGAGGTAAATAACATGTCCCAAAAAGTCATTGGTCTTCCTTATTTTTATGGGCGCTTGTCCTCCAAAGAGGGTTCTCTCCGCGAAGGAACCAGTCCCAGTCTATGCGTTGGTCCATGCATGGGAAGATGGTCCTGAATATAAATAGGGACAGCGGTGCTTCTGCAATCCAAATAGCGAAAGGTTGTGATGGTATACGTAAACCCATCTGGATCACCGCCGTCTCACTGGCCTTGCTGGCTGCAGGCTGCCATGTCAGTCCCGGACGGGGAGAACCTGAGGACGTACTTGACGAACCCATTGCTGTTGAATTCAATCAGCTGTCATTCAACGAAGACTATCAGGAAGCGAAGCCGAAGGTTATTGACCGGTTCCCGACAGAAGGCAAAAAGATCGCGCTTACCTTTGATGACTGGGCAAGCGACCAGACGGTAAACGAAGTGCTTTCGATTCTGAGGGAATATGGGATCCATTCAACTTTCTTTCTCATTGGTGAAGGCGTTGAACGAAATCCGCAGCTGGCGCTGGCCATTCTCGAAGACGGTCATGAGATTGCCAACCATACGTATTCCCATCCTGAGCTTCCCGGTCTCCCTCTATTGGAGATGCAAGAGCAGATCATCAAGTCTGATGGAGTGATTACAGATGCAATCGGGCAAGCACCGGCCAATTATGTGAGGCCGCCCAGAGGAAGGCTGGATCATGAAACGGCACAGAAAATTACTGCAGCCGGAGTGGATTATATCATTCAGGTCGGCGTCTCATCAGATGACTGGAATCCGGCATTGACGGATCAGGAAGTGTACAGACGGGTGATGGACGGCGTTCAGCCGGGCAGTATCATCACCATGCATATTCTGGACAATGCCCATACCATCCGGGTCTTGCCGGGAATCCTGGATTGGCTGATTGCCGAGGGATATGAGTTCGGGACGGTCGGGGAACTGATTTCGGAGACGGGTTTATAGGAGTTGCATCAATGGAAGATAACCGCCAAACAAATGATCAAAGCAAGGGAGGTGAGGCAATCGTGAGATGGAGAGTGGGCACAGTCATCGGCCTCCTGGCGGTCCTGCTGTTCGCCGGATGCCGGGCGCAGCCTGAAGAAGTGGAGAAACCGGAGGGAGAGAAGTTGCCGCC
Source organism: Bhargavaea cecembensis DSE10 (assembly GCF_000348905.1). Taxonomy (GTDB): domain Bacteria; phylum Bacillota; class Bacilli; order Bacillales_A; family Planococcaceae; genus Bhargavaea; species Bhargavaea cecembensis. Next base: position 122,944 of record NZ_AOFT01000004.1, on the reverse strand, counting down.
GGCAGTTGTTGTCCCCGAGCCGAATGCCCAGACAAAGCCTCCGCTCCGCCTCATCCTGACGACGGAAAAGTCGATGGCGCTAACCTTCAACGGACTGGCGGACCGGGAGACAACGGAGCGGCTGCTTGATGCGCTGGACTTGGAAGGCGTGAAGGCGACATTTTTCATTCCGGCGATGAGGGTGGCGGAGGAACCCGATTTGGCAAAGGAAATCCTTGAACGGGGCCACGAGGTTGAAAACGGCACCCTGAACAATGTCCTGCCGGAGGGGCTGGACTATGAGGAGGCCTACCGGGAAGTGGAACTGGCCAATCAGATTTTCAATGATCGGCTTGGTGTTACACCGAAGTATGCGCGGACGCGGAACGGCGACACTTCGGAAGCATTTGAACAGGCGGCCGCTGAGGCGGGACTGGAATTGGTGATGAACACGATCAGCCCGAAGGACAGTGAGATGAAAACGGCGCAGGACATCACCGGCTATATTGACAGGTTCATGGTAAGGGGAGCGATCATCCAGCTGAATGCGGCAACCAACCCTGCAGTTGTTGATGCCGTTCCGATGATTGCCCGGATGGCCGGGGAGGAGGGCTACGGCCTGACAACCTTGGGGGAACTGGCCGAGACCTCATACGGAGGAGCCTACTATAAATCGAACGGTCTGACTGTCAACAAAAACTTTGAAGAAGCAAAGCCAAGGGTGGTCCGGAACTTCCCTGTCAAGGAGAAAGTCGTGGCGCTGACATTCGATGACTGGGCGGGTGACCGTACCATCTCCAGGGTCCTTGAAATCCTGGAGGAATACGATATCAAATCGACGTTCTTCCTGATCGGCAGGGGCGTCGAGACGAATCCGCAGCTCGCCAGGCTGATCCTGGAGGAAGGGCATGAGATTGCGAGCCACACGTATTCGCACCAATTAGTTACGGAGATGACGCTTCAAGATTTGCAGAAAGACCTGATCCGGGCGGATGAAGTCATTGCCGAAGCGATCCGGGAGACGCCGTCCAACTATATGCGGCCGGCACAAGGAAAGCTTGATCAGGACGCGGCGAAGAAAATTACCGCGGCCGGAGTGGATTATATCCTCCTGTATGACGTCTCGTCGTTTGACTGGAATATGAACCTCGAAGAACAGGAGGTCTACCATAGGGTCGTGGACAATGTGAAGCCGGGCAGCATCATTACGATGCATATCCAGGATGAGTCGCACACCATTTCGGTACTTCCTAAAATCTTGGATGAGCTGAAGGAAAGGGGTTATGAATTCAAGACAATCGGAGAGCTGCTCTCCGAGACCGGGCTATAAGGGACCAAAAAGAAATGTGGGGAGATAAAAATGGCTACCGGCCAAGAAATACTGGCCCGCCCGAAGGAAGATAGAAGGCACCTGCCCAATGTTCCGGAAACGCCCGGGAACCGGATGGCTGTTGACCGGCGGGGATTCCCTGCAGGAGAAGAAATGCCGGCGGAGCTCCATCCGAATGCCGTTCAGGAATGGAAGGACAGCGGGCAGCGCTATGAGGCGGACTTTCCGGTTCGGGCCAGGTTCAGCACAGATGATCATCAGGACCGCTTCATGTATGCAAGATGTGTGGAAATATCGGACACGGGGATGCTCCTGAAAATTCCCCGTGATCATGACGGGGACCTCGACAAACTAAGGGAAGGGAAGTTCAGGTTTTCAGTACCCGGCGGGGTGATGCCGGAAGGCTATGATTCCAAGATCAGCATAAGGGTCAAGGTTGTCAGGACTTTCAGAAAGAGGGCGGATGGCGGAGAGGACCTTTATGTTGCCGTCCGATTTGAACAGTCATTGAAAGATCATTTGCATCGGCATCGCTGGAGGTTCTCCGTTCCGGCAGCCGGATTCATCATGATGCTGATCGTGTCACTCGTGGTTCTGATGCGCACCGAAAGCCTAGTCTATTTCAGGTTCCACCAGTTCCTGTACATGTATAGCCTCATCGCGGCAACATTCCTTTTGAGCCGGTATCTGTTCGGCACCCTGTACCGGAACGTTCCGCTGAATCCCAGGTTTGAGCCGGGTGTGTCGATCATCATTCCGGTATTTAATGAAGAACAGTGGATCGGGCGGACGATTGCAAGCTGCCTTGACCAGTCTTATCCGGCGGGGAAATTGGAGCTCATCATCGTCGATGACTGCTCGACAGACGGGACCGCAGCGGAAATCGAAAAGACACTCCGTGAGATCCACCGGTATGGCGGGCGGTTCGGAACGAGGCAGCGTGTCTCCTTCTTCTCTCTGGAGAAGAACTCCGGAAAGCGTGAAGCGCTGATTCACGGAGTGAAGCGAGCAAAGCATGACCTCGTGGTGTTCGTCGACTCCGACAGCTTCCTCAAGCCGAACGCCATCCGAAATCTTGTTCAGCCGTTCCAGGATCCCGACATGGGCGGGGTGGCGGGAAGGACCGAAGTGGCCAATCCGTTCACCAATTTCCTGACAAAGCTGCAGACGGTCCGCTACTACATCGCATTCCGGATCATGAAAGCGGCAGAAGCCTACTTTGACGCGGTGACTTGCCTGTCGGGGCCATTGTCGTGCTACCGGAAGGATCTGGTCCTCCAGTATGCCGACGCCTGGCTCAACCAGCGCTTCCTCGGACACCCGGCAACATTCGGCGATGACAGGAGCATGACAAACTATATTCTGAAGACGCACCGGACCGGTTACCAGGACAGCGCTGTCTGCTCGACCATTGTGCCGTCGACCGGAAAGATGTTCCTCCGCCAGCAGATGCGGTGGAAACGGTCATGGCTCAGGGAGTCACTCCGGGCACTGACGTTCATGTGGAAAAAAGAGCCGCTGATGTTCCTGTTTTTCCTGGTCGGGCTCATCGTCCCGATTGCGGCTCCGATTGTCGTGCTCTACAACTTTGTTTACATCCCGATCTTTCACGGGTTTTTCCCGTCCACTTTCATCGTGGGCCTTGCGCTGATGGCGATGCTGATGAGCTTTGCGTATCTGTTTTTCCGGAAAAGCAGGCTCTGGGCCTACGGGTTCGTCTTCGTCCTCTACTACACGTTCATCCTGCTCTGGCAAATGCCGGTCGCCTGGGTGACGTTCTATAAGTCAACATGGGGGACGAGAAATACGCCACAGGACGTCGCTGCCGAGAAAAAACGCGGGAAACGATGGGCACGGCATGTAAAGGCAGGGGATGGAGATGAGTAAAAAGCACAGATTTGCCGTGCTCGATCCCGACCGGAAAAACCGCAGGAAAAAAATCCGTTCGGTGATCCAGGCTGCCGTCATCGCCCTGCTCTCCTATGTCCTCGTGCAGGAAGTGTTCCTCATGAAGACTTATGAGACACCGGATGTACCGATGGCCAATGATGACGGGTTTATCGCGATCAGCTATCCGGGAGCCTCCCGGGATGAAAGTGGGCACAGCCTCTCGAAAGATGAGCTGTCCGCCCATCTGTCCGCCCTGAAACGCTCCGGATTCGAGACGGTTTCACAGAGGCAGGTTCTGGAGTTTTACAGGTCCGGATCGCCTTTGCCGGAAAAAGCAATGTACCTGTCATTCGAGGACGGGCAGAGGGACACCGTCATCTACGCCCAGCCGGCGCTTGAGAAACTGAATTATAAGGCGACCCTGTTCACCTATGCCGACCATCTGGTCTCAGATGACAGGAGCTATCTCAAGGCGAACCATTTGAAAACGATGATGAGGAGCGGCTACTGGGAGATGGCCACAAACGGGTACCAGCTCGCCTATACCAATGCGTTCAACAGGGAAGGGCACTACATGGGCGAACTAAATGCCGATGAAGTGTCGGCTGACATGGACATCGTGCGGTCCAACCATCCTCTGATGGATTTCCTTCGGGATGAAAACGGCATCCCGAAGGAAGACGCCGATCGGATGAAGGAGCGGATCAGCGGTGAATACGCAGACATGAAAGAGCTGTATACCCGGGAGCTTGGGGACTTGCCTGATGTGTATGCCATTCCGCGCCCTAATGTCCTGTACCAGGATATGCACCCGGCGGTCGAAGAGGTGAACGACCGGAATATCCGGACCTACTACAAGCTCCATTTCAATAGGAGCGGAGGATTGTTTAACGGTCCGGACGACAGTGTCACGGATCTCACCCGGCTTCGCGTCGGACCGGACTGGCCGGTCAATCATCTGCTGATGACGATCAGGGAGGAAACCGGCATGCGGGTTTCGTTCGAAACGGGAGATCAGGAGAAGGCGGACCGGTGGACGATCCGGGGAGGTGCTGCGGAATTTCGCGGGGAACAGGCCATCCTGACGTCTGAACCCGGAGCGGAAGTCACAGCCCTTCTGAAGGAGCCGCTCCCGGAGGATGCCATTGTGCAGGCCACATTGGGTAAAAGTGCTGCCCTGGGTATCGCGGATGGAACAGGCAAGGCAGTCCTGCTTTCTGTGGAAAAAGGGCAACTTGTCGTAAGGAAGGCAGGAAAAGTCGTTTCCAAGCATCAGATTCCAAGAAAGAACGAAACAGGAATCCGGCTCGAAGTCCGTGATCACCTGCTCCATGTCCGGGTCAATGAAGGAGAGGACTTCACGATTGATGCAGGGCAATTGGATCCCGCAGAAGGTTACCGGCTGCAATTGGCGGGATTGTCTGATGGAAACGCCATAGAGGACGAGGAAAACGCGATCACGGATGCCTTCTTCACGAACCTTCATGTTACAAGCAGTGACAGCGTAGTGTATTCGGATGTTCCTTCCGGATTTGACAAGGTGAAAGACAAGGTCGGCGAATGGTTCGGTCATCTCTTTTATTCACTGATGGACCGGTTTTGAAAGGAGGGGGAATAAATGGAAGAATATAAGATTGCGGTCATCGGGCTGGGCTATGTCGGCCTTCCGCTTGCGCTCGAGTTGGCCAAACACCATGAGGTTGTAGGATTTGACTTGAATCAGGAAAAAATCCGGGCATACCGGGACGGGATCGATGCAACAGGGGAAGCAGGCGGACCTGCGCTGAAGAAAACCCGGGCGCGTTTCACTTCTGATGAAAATCAGCTGAAGGGGTGCAATTTCTTTATCGTAACCGTCCCGACGCCCTTGCACCCGGACCGCACCCCCAACCTGGAACCGGTCAAATCCGCCTTCCGGACGGTCGGGAAATACCTGACCAAAGGCACGATTGTTGTTCTGGAATCGACGGTCTATCCCGGGACGACGGAGGAAATCTGCGTCCCGATCCTTGAGGAAACCTCGGGGCTTGCCCTTGGAGCGGACTTTAAAGTCGGCTATTCCCCGGAGCGGATCAATCCGGGCGACAAGGTCCATACGCTGTCCACTATTGTAAAGATCGTTTCCGCATCCGACGGGGAAGCGCTGAAAAAAGTAGGGGATGTGTACCGTTCGGTGGTCAAAGCGGGCGTTTATGAAGCACCGTCCATCAGGGTGGCCGAAGCCGCCAAGGTGATTGAAAACGCACAGCGTGACGTGAACATCGCGTTCATGAACGAGCTTTCGATGATCTTTAACCGGATGGGGATTGACACTGCCGAGGTGCTGAAGGCAGCGGGGACGAAGTGGAATTTTCTCCACTTCAGTCCGGGGCTTGTCGGCGGCCATTGCATTGGTGTCGACCCGCACTACCTGATCTACAAAGCTGAACTGCTCGGCCTTGCGCCGCTGATCGTTCCTGCCGGCCGGGCGGTCAATGAGGGGATGGCGAAGTTCGTAGCGGACCAGATTGTCCGGGAACTGCTCCGTGTCCACGGCAGGATCGACCCGGACACACGGGTCGGCGTACTCGGTTTCACGTTCAAGGAAAACAGTCCGGACAGCCGCAACACGAAAGTCGCCGACCTTGTCCTGGAATTGGAGCATTACGGATTTGAGGTCATCATCCATGATCCGCATGCCGATCCGGCGGCAGTCAGGAGTGAGTATGGGCTTGAGCTTGCGGAAAGGGATGCTTTGCGGAATCTGGATGCCGTGGTCATCGCTGTCGGACATGACGAATTCCGCGGAACGGACTTTGTTCCGGAAATCCGCTCGATGCTGAAGGACGGCCGCCGGATGGTATTTGACCTGAAGACCCTCCATCCCAAGGAGGCATTCAGGAAAGTCGGGCTGGAGGCATGGTCGTTGTGAGGATTGAGGTATGGAAAACATAGAGCAAGCCGGCCACGAGGGCCGGCTTTCTTTGTGTTGTAACTGATTGGGTGATGGGAAATGTGGGGGCGGTGTGAAGTCAGGGGGAGCCATGAGTTAATTGTCTTCTTCCTGCTCGTCTCCATTGCTCCCGAATACGATGGCAAGGATGATTGCGACTCCGATACCGACGGCGAAGCTGTCCATGGCGATGCCGATCACCATACCGAGCAGGGAACCGAGGAATATCCCGCGAGCGTTGGATTTCTTGAATTTGTCCATGGGGCTTCACCTTCCGTCCGGCGTTTTTTCCATTTTCTCATAGAAACAGCGGAGAGGGAATGATTGAAGTCGTCCCGCTTCTTCACGTTATAATGGGGGACATGGAATGAACGAGAGGGGTGTGACGGATGGACAGGCAGCAAATGCTGGACTATATCGCAGCGACGGCACGTTTATACGGGGTGGTCCCCTATGAAAAGGTGGCGGAGATCTACACGGAGCAGACAGGCGAACAGGCAGGCGCGGAAGAAGTGCGGAAGCTGGCACGGGAGTCAGAAAAAGTGCGGGCAGAATCCGAATTCCTGGTGCACGATACGATTATGCAGGAAAACGAGGCAGAGCTGTATCTCGAGGTGACGAAAGGAAAGGCGTTTTATGTGCCGGAGGCGGAGGAGCTGCTCCGGTACCGGGATGATCACTATGTAGAGAGGACGGCTCAGGCAAAGGCGCTCGAGAAATTCGTGACACAGCGGCTTTTATTTGATGACGGGGAAGTCTTGGAGCTGATGGGAAGGATCCGGTCTGCCGCAAATAAGGCAGGGGGCGATGCATTCCAGAACCTGATCGCCGTTCTTCAGGCAGGAGATTATATCGAACAGATGGACCCGGACGACTTCGAAGACCTGATGCGTTACTCTGCCCATATGTACAACCATGTCCGCAGCTGGACGCATCGCGGCCATACGCCGTATGAGATGGGGGAAGAGATCCTTCTCGGAATGCCTCGGCCAGAATTGGATGAGGGTGTGCAAGAGAAAGTCGACTATATTCTTGCGCTGACCCATCTTTGGGGAATCGCCCCGGTCACGAAGGTGCGGGAAGTGTTTAATCAGCACAACGGGACGTCGTTTGCGGACTCGGATTTTGCCGCGGTGCTGAAGGATCCGTCCGCTGCGGAGTGGCTGGACCGCGGATTCGTCCATGTTAAGGGTGACCGGTTTATCCACGAAGAGCTGCTGGAGCCGGAGCAGTTCGATTATTACTCTAAGCAGGCGAACGGCAAGCCGTACTACGTACCCGGCAAGGAAGAGCTCTTGCTGTATGGCGATGCGGACCATTACGAGGTCACACCGGAATTGGAGAAGTTCCAAAGGTTCGCGGAGCGGAAGCTGTTCCGCGGCGAGGAGGCCCGTGCCATCAACTGGGTCGACTATGCCCAGTACCTCGCCGCGTCCAATACGCCGCCGGCACAGGCGATGGGCCTGCTGCTGGACGATGAAGGGATCGTTTTCGATGACGACAAGCAGGCAAACGAACTGATCGGCCTGTTCTTCGACATGGTGAACGCGACACGGATGTGGGAAAACCGCGGGCACACGCCGAACGAGCTCAGGGAAAGCGGGACGCTGAAGGTGCTTGAGGGCGGCACGGCAGGTTCAGCGGGAGCCGGCCAGAATGTGATTGCCGAGAAAGTCGGGCGGAACGACCCATGTCCTTGCGGGAGCGGGAAGAAATATAAAAAGTGTTGCGGGAAATAGGTGGATAGGTGACGGTTTCGCCGTTCGAGCGCCCGATCTCGTCATTCGCGGCCGCAATTTCGTCATTCGAGTGTCCGATTTCATCATTCGCGGCTGTAATTTCGCCATTCACACAAAGTCCCCCGGCAGGCGCTGCCGGGGGACTTTCGCATTCCATTATTCACACGCATAGTTGTCTTTGTCCCGGTCCATCTTGGACTGGTACGCGGGATGGCCGGCGGGGACGCCGTCCGGGTATTTCGTTCGGAGCTCGGTACAGTTTTTGAACCATTCGGTGGTCGTGCCGCTTTGGGCATTCGGGTCACCGTCGTAGGTTGTTCCGCCGGATGTCCCGCCTCCGCCGGAAGCAGCACCGCTTGTTGAAGCGGGGGCACTCGCAGCAGAGCTCTGCTGGCCGGAAGCTTCCGTATCGAATCCGGAGTCGGTCGCATAATCTTCGATCGACCAGATGCCGATTTTCTTCGCCTTGGCTTCTGATTCTGCGGCTTCAAATGGCGTCAGGTGGCGTGTGCTCGGCGGATAGACGTAGCCGACACGTGCCAGACCTTCACGGAGCAGGGTCTCCTGGACGCTCTTGCCGTTTACATACACATAGGCGAGCAGCCGGCCGTACTTGTCGGTCCGGTCGCCGATATCAAATTCGATCGAAAGTTCGCCGCTGTTCACAAGTTCGCGGTTGCGTTCCTTTGCCTGTTCGCCGAACGGCTGCTTGCCGAGGCGGGGGTGGCTTGTTTCCGGCGTATCGATCAGGAGATAGCGGACATTTTCTTCTTGTCCGTTGTAGCGGACCTTAATCGTATCGCCGTCGATCGTCTTGACGAGTTCGACCGGGATATGGGCCGTGGTTCCGCCGGTTTCGGTCGGTTTCTTGGCGGGCTGTTTTTCTTCTGTGTCCGCCTGTTCTTCCGGTTTGTCCTCAGTGGTTTTCTTCGGAGTTTCATTCGTTGCAGGAGCAGTTTCCTCAGTTTCCTTCTCAGGTTCAGACGATTCTTCCGTTTGGACCTTTTCCGTCACTTCTTCCACAGCTTCCTCATCGGTGTCCGTTCCGACACAGCCGGTGAGGGCGAGGGCAAGGCCGACGATGAGGATTGCCGGAGCGGCTTTGGTCTTTGCCTTCAGCTTGCGGTTCACCGTCCATTCATAAAAACCCCATCCTGCAATGGCGAGACCGATGACCGCCAGCGGGAACTTGATCAGAACATACAGCATTAAAATGATCACAATTACAGACAGACAACCAGCCATCAGACCAACTCCTCTACGACTCTGAAGCCCTTGGTCTTCAGGTATTTCATGTTGTGCTCGAACGTTTCGATCGTGTCGGAGCAGTCGATCCACTCGAAATCGAGCCCTTCAAGGTCTGCCCGCCGGATCCGGACGGAAAGGATGCATCCCCTGATCGGCGGCTCATCCGCCTGAGAAACGTCGTATACATGGATCAGCACCTGGTCGGCCGGAAGGAGGGCGAACAATTCCCGCGCGATGCGGATCGCGGTGCTGCACACGTAGTCCTGATAAAGGAGGAGGTAGCGCTTTTTGGCCATGTTTTTGACCGATAGCTTTCCGGTCGAGGTGAGGGATTTCACAACCGTAGGAACGACTTCCCGGTCGCCGATCATGAGGGATGCGACGGGCTCGCCGGATGAGAGATCGACATCGACCTTGCTGCCGAGTGCGCGGATGTCCTCGAACGGATCGGATTGATCGAGCGCTTCTTGCCATGCGGAGCGTTCGCCGGAGAGCACGCGCCGGGCCAACTCTTTTTCATTGCGCAATTTGACGAGGGATCGCTTGTCGTCCTCCGCGGCTTTCGTGATTGCCTCATTTAACTGGCGTTGCCTAGCCTCGACACGGTTGAACAGCCGGTCTCGCCAGGTCGGCTTGTAGGCTGCGAGTTGCCGTTTTGCCTCAGTGACGGCCGGGCCGTCGGTTGTCGGATCGATGGACCGGTTCGCAAGTGCCGTCCAGCCGACAGCCTCAGCTGACTCCCGGTGGACCGACGTCAGCATCTCAACATGCGCATTGTAGCGTTCAACTTCGAGTTGATTAACAGAGGTATCCGGTGCGGGCGCACGATTCACCTTTTCATAGGCGACTCGCTGCGGCCGCTTGCTGCGGCTGCCGATCTTTTCACGGTACGAGATGCCCGTCCCGGGAATGCCGACATTGGCATACGTGCCGCGCTTGCTCACGTTCACGCTGGCCCCGCGGCCCCCGACCGACAGGCTCGCGCCGCGCTTGCCGAGATTCACATGAACCCCCGGCGCAATCTTCACCCGTTTTCTAAAACGTAAACCCATAGGGTGCTTGCCTTCTTTCTTGGTAAATATTCCAAAGTTATTTATAGATGAAATTTGGTAGAAAGTAAAGTGGGTGAAGTTGCCATCCGGAACGTTTATCTCATAGAAAAAGTGGAATGCACGTAATAATGAGGGAGCCGCAGGTCCTCTGCACCGCCCTCAATTTTATTTTCAGGAATTATTTTTTTGCTGAAAACAGGCGAATCAGTCGGTTTAATTAAATCGGCCGTTATATGGAAGGAGAATTCCATCCGACATCGAATTCATCCGGTAACACCCTAAAGGAGGTTTGCGTGTGATACGAAAGCCATTCAGAAAGCTCGCGCTGTCCGCCGCAGCGGCAGGGATGATGCTCGGAGCGGGACTTCAGGCATCCGCCGCCGGTTATACAGATGTACCTAAGGAAAGTTCGCATCACGATAACATTGTCCGGGCGAATGAGCTTGGCATCATGACGGGCTACGGGGACGGGACGTTCAAACCGAACGGAAAACTCACTCGCGGAAATGTCGTGAAGGCGCTCGGAAAATACGTTGTGAAACAGAGCGGGCTGACGCCTGAGGAGTATGTAAAAACGTACGGAACCGCTTCTGTCCCGAACTTCTCGGATGTGCCGAACAGCTGGGCGGACCAGGAACTCGTCATGTATTCGAAAATCGTCAAGGACATGGGGATTTTCAAAGGATCCAATAACCGGCTGATGGCTGGTAACCTCATCACGCGCGACCAGATGGCGGAAGTGCTCGCCCGTACGTTCGCGTTCCGTGATCTTCCGGGTTCGCCGAAGATCCGTGACATCGGCGGCTCTGCCTATGCGAAGTCGATTGAAATTCTATTCGAGAATGGTATTTCTGTCGCCAATCCGTACCATCCGCGTGCCACGACAAGCCGGGCCCAGCTCGCGACATTTCTTGTCCGGTCCTACGACAAGGTGAGCAAAGAGGAGTCCGTCATGCCGGCATCGTTCTACTCGGAGCTGAGGCAGGGCAAGGTACCGGATGCCATCGTGCAGATCGGCTCCACGCTCACTGAGCTGAAGAAGAAGGCAGGGGAGCCGGAAGCTGCGTATGATTTCGAAGGCGGAATCCGCCACGTATACGGGAAGTATGAATATGGCGTTCCGCACCCTGTTCTGGAAGAAGGCGATCCGGTGACCACGGTGACATACTACTTTGACGAAGAGCCGTCACTGGAAGAAGTGATGCGCCACATGGGGCCGGTTGAACAAACAGAAGAAGACGAAGACCCGATGGAATACGACTACCTCTGGTATCACAAAGGCGAATTTGAAGTGTTCTTTGAGTATGAATGGGGCGGAGACTCCATCGATAATGTGACCGTCAAGTCGAATCGATAACGCAAAAGACGCGCTCCGGTATGGGGCGCGTCTTTGTGATTTCAGTTATGGGAAAGGGAAGAACTCTCGCTTCCTTGGATAACCAGGTCTGCTTTTAGCGCTCTTGCAATCTTGGTCAACGTATTGACCGATGGACTATTTAGGCCGGCTTCGATTCTTCCTATTGTCGATTTCGGCAGGCCGGCCAGGTCGGCCAGTTGTTCCTGAGACAAGCCAATCCTCTTTCTGACTGCTTTAATTTGCGCAGCTATGCTGCCTTCTGCTTGTAACTGTCTGACCCGATCTTCTCCGAGAATCTGGCTTGCTCTTACTGTAAAATTACTCATTCTGATCCCTCCGCTTTCTTAATATCGCCCGGGATTATGGTTTATATAAGCCGACATGATAGCAAATATGCTATCGAACGTCCAATGAAAAATCGCCTTCCTGCCATAGGAAAGGCGTTTTTCTCAATGATTAAACTCCACATAAAACGGCTGGCATTCCGGGTCCAGGCACTTCTCGATCCGCTCCCTGAAGTTTCCGTTGGTGACCATGTCGAGCGCATCCGGCAGCGGGAAGAAACCGACTTCGAGGGCTTCCTCGCAAGGAGTCGGCGTGCCGCCGACCGGTTTTCCGGTGAAGAGGGTGTTGCAGATGCCGCGGGAGACGTTCTGGTAGATGCCGCAGAAGCCGGTGATCTCGATCTCAATGCCGGATTCCTCCAAGGTCTCCCGGATGGCGGCATCCCGGATCGATTCACCTTCCTCGACCTGGCCGCCGGGCATTTCCCATCCGCGCCGCGGCCCGCGGATCAGGAGCAGTTCATTCCTCTCGTTCACGACGATGGCGGCAGCTGAGACGATGTGCTTCGGAGGCGCCCAGGATTGGGGCTGTACCGGTTGGGACATGTCACATCTTCTCCAGGATCCGGATGACTTTCAGCAGGTGCTCGTTCTCCGGCACGGGTACGCCGTATTTTTCACCGAGTTCAACCATCTTGCCGGCCATGTATTCGACTTCGGTCTTCCGGCCGTGTTCAATGTCCTGCAGCATGCTCGTCTTGCCTCCCGGAGACAGGCTGTCCAGAACCGGGCGGAAGCGGGCGATGTCGCGGTCGTTCAGGCCGACGCCTGCCGCCTGGGAGACGAGCACGACTTCCTTCATGACTTCTTCCATCCATCTTCTCGCGCTGTGGATCGTCTGGAAAATCCCGTACGGGGCGCGGAGCACCGAGGAGGTCTGGTTGACCCCGACATTGATCATGAACTTCCACCACATCTCCCGCCAGATGTCGTCCGGAATCTCATAGGGGACGTCTGCGTCCCGGAAAAGGTTTTCGACCGCAGTTTCCGCTTCCGGATATTCGCCTGCACGCGTGCCGAACGTGATCTGGCCCAGCTTGGAATAGCGGATGTCGCGATCCTTGCGCTGTGCGTCGATGCCTACGCACATGGCATAGAGAACCGGATTGCCCGGGAAGGCCGCCTTCAGGTCTTCCTCGCTTGAGATGCCGTTCAGGAGCGGCAGGAGGATCGTCTCCGGCCCGACAAACGGGCTGACGCAGTCAATCGCTTCATCCAGCTGGTCGTTTTTCACGCCGAACAAAATCAGGTCAATCGGCTCCGCCTCATCGGTCAGCGGTTTGTAGCGGAAGCGCGTCTCGCGTCCGTTGATGCGGATGCCGTGATCTTTGTAACGGGTGATGCGGCCTTCATCGGCCAGAACATGGAAATCTTCTTTCAGATGTGTCTGCAGGCGCTCGGCGTAGGCCGCCCCGATGGCCCCGAGGCCGATCAGCGCCGCGGTCCGGATGTCACTCATGATGTCGTCCCCTTTCTTTCATATATTCAAGAGTTTATCATAGAAGAAGTGGACGGATGACGTAAAATTCTAGGTAATCCGTCTTTTCGGACAGAGAGAAAGGGGATTTTACATGATGAGAGAATCGGTGAGGGACCGGCTGCTCGCCGGATATGATGGGACGGCAGACCGGGACGGTGTAAGCGGAAAGCGGCTGGCGGAAAGGCTTGCTGCACTTGCTTCAATCGGTGAGACAGAGGACGGCGGAGTCAACCGCCCGGGCTTCTCGGCGGAAGAAAAGCGGGCAAAGGAACAGGTCATGACATGGATGCGGGAAGCGGGGCTGGATGTCCGGATGGACGGTGCAGGGAACGTGATCGGCAAGCTTGAGGGAAAGACGGACGTGCCCGCGTTCGCCGCGGGTTCCCATGTTGACTCCGTCCCGAACGGCGGCAACTTCGATGGTCCGCTCGGCGTGCTCTCGGCGCTTGAAGTGGTCGAGGCATGGAAAGAGACGGGGTATGTGCCGCCCGTTCCGGTGGAAGTGATCATCTTTTCCGAAGAGGAAGGCTCAAGGTTCGGCGCGGGCATCATGGGCAGCCAGGCGATGACGGGCGACCTCGGGCGTGACGCGCTGTCGGTTCTTTCGGATTCCGGCGGCAACTCATTTGAAGAAGTGATCAGCGCTTACGGATCGTCCATGGATGCATTCCTGGAAGCCGCCAGGGACCCGGAGGAGATCGGATTTTACGCGGAAATCCATATCGAGCAGGGGAAGCTGCTTGAGCAGGCGGGCTTGCCTGCCGGCATCGTCAAGGGCATCGCGGGACCGGCCTGGCTGAATGCGCTCTTCCATGGAACCGCGGGACATGCAGGCAATACGCCGATGATCGGACGGAGGGACCCGCTCGTTGCGGCGGGACGCTTTGTTCATGAAGTGAGTTCACTGCCCGCCCGGTTCAGCGATACTGCGGTGGCTACCGTCGGCAAGCTGAATGTCTCGCCGAACGGCGCCAATGTCATTCCGGAACAGGTTGCGCTCACCGTCGACATCCGTGATCTTGATAAGGAGGCGCGTGACGGCCTGGTCCGGAAGGTGCGCGAAACAGCGGAGCGCTGCGCGGCTGAAGCTGGAGTTGAAGTCGAGCTGAACCTTGCCTCCTCGATCGACCCCGTGCCGGTGACGGACGAAGTGCGGGAAGAACTGGCCCAGGTCTTCGGGCAAGCGGGCATCCGGCCGATGGAACTCATGAGCGGGGCCGGCCATGACGCCATGATCCTCGGAAGGAATGTTCCGATGGCGATGATCTTCGTGAAAAGCATTGGCGGCATCAGCCACAACCCGGCGGAATGGTCCGATCTCGACGACTGCATCACTGCCGTCCATCTGCTGAAGCGGTTCGCGGAAAAGCGGATGGAGAAGATGGCCGGGCATGAGGATTGAGGAAGTCACCGGTCCGCGTGAAGCTTATCTTGATTTGCTGAAGCTGGCGGATGAAGGGGAGGCGGCTGTCCGGAACTATCTCCATGACGGCCGGCTCTTTGTAGCGAGGTCAGGGGACGAGGTTCTTGGAGCGGCGCTGTATGCTCCCGTTGATGGGGAGACGGTGGAGCTGAAAAACATCGCGCTTTACGAAGATGCCCGGGGAAAAGGAACCGGCCGTGCCCTGATCGAGGACGGTATAGCCCGGCACACGGAGATGGGGTTCACGCGGATGATTGTCGGAACGGCCAACTCCAGTATCGGAAATCTCGCCTTCTACCAGAAGTGCGGGTTTCGAGTGTGCGGCATCAGAAGGGATTTCTTTTTGTCCTATCCTGAGCCGATCTGGGAAAACGGGATCCGCGCGTTCGACATGGTGATGTTCGAGCGGGTATTGCATGAGCCGGGACACGGGGAGGAATGACGATGAAGCGGTTTTTGATCATATTTGTTGGAATGGCTGCCGCACTTCTTGCGGCCGAATGGATTCAGGGCGTGTTGCTGACGGCGGCCTATGTACCCGGCGGCAATACGGTCGAGATGGCCATGTGGGTGAGGCTCGGCATCTCGGCATTATGCGTGACAGGCGTTTATCTTCTGATGGACAAGTTCGGAAGGAGGAGGGCGAGCGCATGAGGAATCTGACACCGGAACAGTTCAGGGAACAGGTGCGGAGCGGAGCCTACACGGGACCGACCGCAGGCGTATGCGACGGATTCGTACAGGCGAACCTGGCGATCTTGCCGAAAGAGGATGCCTTTGAGTTCCTCCTGTTCTGCCAGCGCAATCCGAAGTCGTGCCCGCTGATCGACGTGACCGACATCGGATCTGCGGTGCCTGCGGCGTCTGCGCCGGGCGCCGATCTCCGGACGGACGTGCCGAAATACCGGGTGTACCGGAACGGGGAACTGGCCGATGAGCCGACCGATCTTAACGAGTACTGGACGGAGGACATGGTCGCTTTCCTGATCGGCTGCAGCTTCACGTTCGAGGAAGCGCTGATCCGCAACGGTATCCCGATGCGCCATCATGAGGAGGGTGTAAATGTCCCGATGTACCGGACATCGGTGGATACGGTTCCTGCCGGGAAATTTTCGGGCCCGATGGTGGTGTCGATGCGGCCGATGGGTTCGGGCGACGTGGTCCGTGCCGTCCAGGTGACGAGCCGGTTCCCTTCGGTCCACGGGGCGCCGGTCCATATCGGAAATCCGGAGGAAATCGGAATCCGGAATCTTACTAAACCGGACTTTGGTGACGCGGTCACGGTCCGTGAAGGGGAAACGCCGGTATTCTGGGCGTGCGGCGTCACCCCTCAGTCCGTCGCGATGCATGCAAAGCCTTCGCTCATGATCACCCATGCGCCGGGCCATATGTTCGTGACAGATCTGAAAAGTGAACAGCTGGGTGTGATTTGATGATAGGAGAGATGGATATGGTGCAGACATTGGATGGAATCGGACGTTTTGAAGCGTTGAAGGAAAGCTGGCCTGAGCTGTACACGAAGGTCCGGGAAGTGTTTGATGAGGCAGTAGAAACCCGCCGTTATCTTCATATGAATCCGGAGCTTTCATTCGAGGAAACGGAAACGGCTAAGCTGGTCGCGGACAAGCTCCGTTCCTGGGGCTATGACGTCACAGAAGGCGTCGGCGGAACCGGTGTGATCGGTGTCCTAAAAGGCGCAGCGACGGGTCCGGTTGTCGGATTGCGGGCGGATATGGACGCCCTGCCGATGCAGGATGAGATTGATCAGCCGTACCGGAGCACACGCGACGGCAAGGCTCACACATGCGGACATGATGCACATACATCAATTCTTTTGGGCGTTGCCCGGGCATTTTCGGAAACCGGCTTGGAACGGGGCACCCTTAAGCTCGTGTTCCAGCCGGCCGAGGAAATCGGGAAGGGCGCAGAAGCAATGATCCGTGACGGTGCATTGGACAACCCGAAAGTGGACGTCATGGCCGGACTTCATGTCCATCCGAGCGTCCGGACAGGCGAGTTCTCGCTGTCCACGACCGGGTTTGCCACGGCCGCAGGAGATTTTTTCGAACTGGAGTTCAAGGGTGAAGGTGGACACGCGGCCTATCCCCACCAGACGGTCGATCCGATCATGATCGCCGCGCAGACGCTCGTCACGATGCAGCAGATCGTCAGCCGCCAGACCGATCCGCTTGACTCCGTCGTGCTCAGCTTCGGCAAGATCGAGGGCGGCACGAAAAACAACATTATCCCGGACTCGGTCAAAGTGGAGGGGACTGTCCGGACGGTCTTGCCGGAGACACGCAACAGGATGGAGGAACGGATGCGCGCCATCGCGGAAGGCGTCGCAGGCGGACTTGGCGGATCCGTCACGCTCACCTATCATTACGGTGTTCCTTCGGTGAAAATCGCGGACGTGCCGGCACGGGTGTTCGAGGAAACGGTGGACTCGCTATTTGGCCCGGACGCGCTGAAGAAAGTCATCCCGGCAATGGGCGGCGAAGACTTCTCCTTCTTCTCGGAACAGGTCCCGGCCGTCTTTTTCCGTCTGGGAACCCACGGCGAAGACGATAGAACCGCCTACGCCAACCACAACAACCGGTTTGACGTCGACGAAGACGCATTTCTGTATGGAATTGCGACCTTCATCGAACTGACGAACCGCCTGACCTCGATGGAACCGGGAGATTTTGAATAAGGGGATGGATGAGCCTGCCGCCTGGTGCGGCGGGTTTTTTGGAGGGTGAGGGCTGACAAGTTTGCGTTCGAAACCGAAAAGTTCGTGTGCGAAATGGAATGAGTCATCGAGGTTTGCGTACGAATCCAAGAAGTTTGCGTATGAAAAGAGGAGTGGCTCCCATGTTTGCGCACGAATCCAATAAGTTCGTGTACGAAAAAGAGAGAGCCCTCTGGGTTTGCACGCGTACACCGCGTGAGCATCTCCAGCACCAATTGAAACCTCCCCCAACCCCCATCCGTATAAATCACTAAAGACCCACCAGGATTGGACGTGAGTTTATGAACATCATCTTCGCCACACTTGGCATCTGGATCATCGCAACCCTTTCCATCTTCGCCTTTATCCGTCGGAGTGAGCGGCAGGAGCCGGAAGGGGAAGGGAAGGGGCCGGGAATTATCGCCATCACCTCGGCGCTGCTGGCGTTGCCGGTCGCGGCGATGATGGGCGGGATTCTGTTCGCGCTGGCCGGGTCGGTGCAGGTGGTCGGCTGGCTGTTTGATCTGGAGATGAGCCCCGGGAAATTAGGGATTTTCGTTATCGGTGTGCTTGTGTACCTGTTCACGGTCGACAGCCTGATTGAACTGTTTCTGAAGTCCGTGATGGGCAAGTCGGTGATGGTCAAATGGGTGCTGCTCTTTACCCGGGTGCTCGCCTTTTACGGGATCGGCCTTCTCGTCGGGGCGCAGGACGGGACCGCACTGCCGGTCGCAGCCGGCCTGGCGGTGATGCTGCTCGTGATTGAAACCCTGTTCCGTCTTTTGAAGAAAAGCGGCAAGGGTTCCGGCAGGAAGGAGCCTAACAGGCGGAATGTGTAATTTCCCAAGTGAATGGTGTACTTTCATGCTGCGATTGTGTACTTTCGCTTGGCCCTGGTGTACTCTCGGGCCGCCTACTGCCTCCGTCCCCTCTAACTTCGCTATAATGGGATGCATGACCACTTAAGAAAAGGGGGCGGCGGGATGGCGACGACTCAACAGGACTTTACACAGGGGCCGCTTGCCCGGCAGATGTTTGCCTTTGCCTGGCCGATCCTGCTGGCAAACCTGCTTCAGGTGTCGTATCAGCTGATCGACTCGCTGTGGGTGGGGAATCTGATCGGGGCGGATGCGCTCGGGGCGGTGTCGATTTCGTCGACGGTGCTGTTTACGGTGCTGTCATTCGTGCTCGGGCTGAACAATGCGGCGCTGACGATCCTCTCGCAGCAGAAAGGGCGAAAAAGTGAGGAAGGCCTGAAGCGGTATCTGAATGCATTTGTTGTGCTGATGTCGATCATGTCGATCGGCCTCGGCATCGTGGGGATCTTTATTGCCGAGCCGGTGCTGCGGCTGCTCGGCACGCCGGAAGTGATGCTTCCGATGGCAACGGCATACCTGCAGATCAACTTCACGGGGCTCCTGTTTTTGTTCGGCTATAACTTCAATACGACCGTGCTCCGGTCGGTCGGGGATTCCAAGACACCGCTTTATTTCGTTGCGACGGCGGTCGTGCTGAATGCGGTGCTGGATCCGCTGTTCATCTCCGGCTTCGGCTGGGGCATCGAAGGCGCCGCTTATGCGACGGTGCTGTCCCAGGGGCTGTCATTTGTGGCGGGACTCATCTACATACTCCGTAAGCGGCTTGTGCCGTATACCAAGCCGTCAATGCCCAAGTCGCGGGAAGTCAAAGACATTCTCAAACTCGGCATTCCGGCCGGCCTTCAGATGAGCGTCATTTCGGCGGGGGTCATGGCAATTATGAGTGTCGTCGCGTCATTCGGCCCTGCGGTCGTCGCCGGCTACGGGGCGGCGCAGCGGCTGGACAGCCTGATCATGCTGCCGGCACAGGCGCTCGGTACGGCCGTCAACTCAATGGCCGGACAGAACATCGGCGCGGACAAATGGGAGCGCGTCGGACGCATCACGAAGTACGGGTTCTTCTTTAACCTCGGCGCAATGCTCGTCATAGCGGCCATCCTGTTCCTGCTTGCCGAACCGGCGGTCAGGCTGTTTATCCGGGAGCCGGAGGCAGCATCGTTCGGAGCGGAGTACGTGAAAACGATTGCGTTCTTTTATCCGTTTCTCGGGATCAATTTCATCCTGAACGGGGCGGTGCGTGCGGCGGGAGCGATGTTCCAGGTGCTGGTCCTGAACATCATCTCGTTCTGGGTGCTCAGGTACCCGCTTGTCTGGCTGTTTTCCGAATGGCTCGGCCGGGACGGGATCGCTCTGGGCATGGGGACAAGCTTCATCATCAGCAGTGTGTTCGCGTTTCTTTACTACCGGTACGGGAAATGGAGAGAAATCAAGGCAATTTCTGAGGAGTGATCGAATTGGCAGTGGATGGAATCATTTTCGACCTGGACGGGACGCTGTGGGATTCCCGCAAGGAGGTCGCGGAGTCGTGGACGAAAGTTGTGCAGGACCGTCATGATGCCAAGCGTGAGGTGACGGAAGAGGAATTGACGGGCCTGATGGGGCTGCAGCTTCCGGAAATCGGCGACCGGCTTTTCCCGGAACTCGATGCCGAAAAGCGTAAGGAACTGATGGACGAGTGCTGTGTGTATGAGAACGACTATATCGCGGAAAAAGGCGGCACGCTTTATCCGGAGTTGGAAGAGGTGCTGGAGAAGCTGTCCCGGACCTATCCGCTTTACATCGTCAGCAACTGCCAGGATGGCTACATCGAGGCCTTTTTCGAGGCGCACGGTCTCGGCGGCTACTTTAAAGACTACGAGAATCCGGGCCGCACGGGGCTGCCGAAAAGCGGCAACATCAAGCTCGTCATGGAGCGGAACAACCTGAAAAGCGCCGTTTACGTCGGGGACACGAAAGGCGATGAGGATGCGGCGCGGGGCGCAGGCGTGCCGTTTATCTGGGCTGCCTACGGATTCGGACAGCCGGAAAATCCGGATTACCGGATCGGTTCCCTCGCAGAACTGCCGGGGCTAACGGAGCGGCTTTGAGATTCCGCGCCAGACGGGATGTGTGGCTCGGAAGTGTCATTTGGGGGAGCATCGCCCTTATGGTCTGGAGTGTCACACGGATGATCGCGGACGGGGACCCGGTCGGCGCAATCATCGTCTCGGGAATCGTTCTCCTTCTGCTTTCGATCTGGTTCCGGACTGATTATGAAATCCGGGACGGGCGCCTCTTCATCACGTCCGGCCCGTATTACAAGTCCATTCCGATCGACCGGATCACTTCTGTCCGGAAGACGACGAACCCGTTCACATCTCCTTCGCTCACGATCCGTAAGCTGGAGATCCAGTTCGGCACCTATGGTGTCGTTTCGGTCGGGCCCAAAGACCGGGATGAACTGATCCGGGCGCTTCGGGAAGAGAATCCGGAAATCATCCTTAGGGAATAATGGATTACAAGGCGCGCGCATACAGGCGCGTCTTTTTTTGCATCATATGATATCAGAATATTTAATATATAGGTTTAGGAAAGGAGGGGTTGGGAGAAAGGAAAAGACACGGCCAATTTAAAGGGGGACTCAGATGAAAGCGAATCCGCAGCCGACGTTCACGTATGCCCTGGTGTCCATGATGGTTCTTTTTGCCCTGCTTGTTACGGGAATCGTTGTCCTGGAACTGAACCTGCAGCTGACGATGTTTATCGGACTGATGGCGGCCATCCCGATTGCCATGAAAATCGGGTTTTCGTACAGTGAGGTTGAAGGATTTGCGTTTGACATGATCCGGAAAGCGCTCGGCGTCATCATGATCCTGATTGCGGTCGGCACGCTTATCGGAACATGGGCCGCGGCAGGGACAATCTCGACGCTCACATCAATCGGCCTGCAGATTATCCATCCGACTTATTTCCTTGTCACGGCATTGATTCTCTGCTCGATTGTCTCGATGGCGACGGGAACCTCGTGGGGCACAATCGGCTCTGTCGGCATCGCACTGATCGGCGTGTCCGAGGCGTTCGGCATCCCGGCCGGCATGGCAGCAGGTGCCATCATTTCCGGGGCAGTCTTCGGGGATAAGCTGTCCCCGCTGTCCGACAGCACGAATATGGCGGCGGCTGTCTCACGTGTCGACCTGATCGCCCATGTCCGGCATATGCTCTGGACGACCGTTCCGGCACTTGTTGGAACGGCGGTCTTGTTCACGATTGTCGGATTTATGCAGGGGACAGCAGGCGCTGCCGCGGGAGCCGGCCAGCTGGAGACCATCCGATCCGGCATCGCTGCAGAACTGCAGACAGGCTGGGTGGCGCTCCTCCCGATCGCCATCGTTATCACGCTTCTCATCATGCAGAAACCCGCGCTTCCGGCCATCTTTGTCGGTGCGCTCGCGGGCCTTGCGGTGGCAGTGTTTTACCAGGGTTTTTCGTTCACTGAAGGAATCGGGTTCATGTGGGGAGGCTATGTCTCCAGGACGGGAATTGCCATTGTCGATGAGCTCCTCACTACTGGGGGCATCGTCAGTATGCTGAACACGGTCGTCCTGTTCCTGTTCGCCCTGGGGTTCGGCGGAATTCTTACACATTCCGGGCTTTTGGGGACCGTGCTCCGGCCGCTTTTCAGAAAGGTCGATTCTGTCAGGAAACTGATTCCTGCGACACTGGCGGTGACGTTCGTGAACTGCGGTGTCGGCGCATCCGGAAACTTTGCGTACGCCGTCACGGGACCGGCAATGGCACCGATGTATGAACGGCTGAATCTGGACCGGGCAAACTTGTCGAGGACGATGGAAGACGCCGGAGCGGTATCCGGGGTCATCATCCCGTGGCATATTACGGCGGTCTTTGCAGCGGGCACGCTTGGTGTCGGCCAGTTCGAGTTTATTCCTTTCCTGTTCCTCAGCTACCTCTCGCCGCTGGTCGCCCTGATCTATGGACTGACCGGCTTTGCGATCAAAAAGGCGGATGGGGAAGAGGAAGGTGACGAAGGCGGAGGCGGGCTGCCGGCAGGAAGTGCGGTCAGCGACTGAAAAGCTGGACTCTTCCATGCGCTGCCGGAATCGGTTCGGAGGTGCAGGAATGCCTGGCCGGCGTTTTTCTCTCCAACATAATGGGAAGGATAACTGTCAGGGGGCAATCCTTGCACCACCTTGAATGGAAAACAGCAACAGCCCGGAGGCGATTTAGTGCTATTAAATGATGTATTGGAAAAGCTGGATGAAAAACAGGACCGGATCATCGAGATCCGCCGCTATCTTCATGAACACCCGGAGCTGTCCTTCGAGGAAGAGGAAACGGCCAGGTTTATCGGAGATTTCTATAAAGATGTGCCCGTGGACGATATTGAGACGGACTTTGGCGGACAGCGGGGCATTGTGGTGACGATCAAAGGCGCGGAGCCGGGAAAAACCATCGCGATCCGTGCAGATTTTGATGCGTTGCCGATCAAGGAGGAGACAGGACTGCCGTTTGCCTCGAAAAATGAGGGTGTCATGCATGCCTGCGGTCATGATGGCCATACCGCCTACATGCTGGTGCTGGCCGAGACGCTGGCGGAGTACAAGGACCGGCTGAAGGGCACAATCCGCGTCATCCATCAGCCAGCCGAGGAAATGCCGCCCGGCGGCGCCATCGGCATGATTAAAGCCGGTGTCCTGGACGGGGTGGATGCCATTCTCGGAATCCATGTCATGACCAATATGGAAACCGGCAAAGTGTTTTACCGGAGAGGGAATACGCAAACCGGAAGGTCCTACTTTAAGCTGATTGTCCAGGGCAAAGGCGGACATGGTTCTTCACCGCACTTGGCCAATGACGCGGTCGTCGCGGCCAGCTCGTTCGTGATGAACCTGCAGACAATCGTGAGCCGCCGGATCAACCCGTTTGATGTTGCAACAGTTACCATCGGAAACCTGGACGGGAAGGGAACATTCAACGTCATCAAGGATTCTGTCACGATTGAAGGCGACGTCCGGGCGATGTCCAGTGAAACAAGGGAGATCGTTGAACGTGAGGTACGGGCGTTTACTGAAGGCCTGGAGCGGTCGTTCAGAGTCACCTGCGACCTGGAATACAAGAACGATTACCCGGTTCTTTATAATGATCCGGAAGTCACGGAACGGGTCAGGAAGTCGATCGAACAGGCACAGATACCGGAAGTGGAGGCGGTCCTGGAAACCCCTCCGCAGCCCCCTTCGGAAGACTTCGCTTATTATCTGGAAAAAGTGCCGGGCTGCTTTTTCTATGTCGGAGCGGCACCGGAGTCGGGCGAGGCCTACCCGCATCACCATCCGAAGTTCAACATTGACGAGAAAAGCCTGATCATCAGCGCGAAGTCGATGGCGGCAGCCGTGCTGTCGTATTGCGGGACAACGGATTAGGACAAGGGAAAGCCGGCGTGTCGGGGTGCCGGCCTTCTTTTTTCGGAGTGGAATTTGCTCTACATTCGTGAGTGTTTGCCTAACATTCACGGCTGCTTGCTGATCATTCACCCGGCAGTCCTCTCGCCGCACAGGTGCTATAGCCGGTCAGGGAATTCTTGTCCGTTATGGATACATGATTCGCGGGCTCAATGGGTATGGATAAAGACGATGATACATAGGAGGGCGATCATGGACAGACATTCCGTACTTCCGATGAACCCGGCCATGCCGGTCCGGGCCACGCGGCCAATAGCAGGAAAGCGGATGCCGCCGATAGCGGATACGGCAGCCGTGAAGCAGAT
This sequence comes from Bhargavaea cecembensis DSE10, assembly GCF_000348905.1. Lineage (GTDB taxonomy): Bacteria > Bacillota > Bacilli > Bacillales_A > Planococcaceae > Bhargavaea > Bhargavaea cecembensis. The sequence goes on along the minus strand of NZ_AOFT01000004.1, from coordinate 98,818 downwards.
GAGGAAGATGAACAGGGGCATCGTGACGGCATTCGGCGCAATCGGCATCGCACAGGCTCTTAAAATTTTCACCCACAAGGCAGTGACCGGCAAATGGGACTGGCGCCCGCTTTTCACAACGGGCGGCATGCCGAGCTCCCACTCCGCAGGCGTTTCCGCCCTTGCGACCTACGTTGCTTCGAACCGGGGTGCCCGTCATACCGAGACGGCGGTCGCCGTGGTGCTCGCCACAATTGTCATGTATGATGCACAGGGAATCCGGCGTCATACAGGCGAGATCGCCAAGCTCGTGAATGATCTTGAAGATAATTTCGTCAAGCTGTCAGGCGAATTCCCGAGCCTCAAGTATGAGGAACAGGAAAAAGAGCTGAAGGAACTGCTTGGCCACCAGCCGCTTGAGGTTCTTGCAGGCGCACTCTTTGGCGGCGCTCTTGGCCTTGTATCGGCCAAAATCGAGAACCGCGAGCGGGAAATCGAACATGCCCGGGGCATCTACCCGGATTATCTGGATGAACGCAACTGAAAAAAGGAAGGGCCCTTCAGGAAAAATTCCGGAAGGGCCCTTTGGGTTTTGTGAATACGCATAGAGGCGAAGCAAGTGTTCTTATTAATCAAGTGAGTGCTTCGGACCGGCCACTGAGTGCCTCAGCAATCAATGAGACTTTTATGAGCGGTTCTGCTCGAATGCATAACCAAACCGGTACAGCTTCGCTTCATCCCCGTGGTTTCCAATCAGCTGGATGCCGATCGGAAGTCCTTCACGTGAGAATCCGGATGGAACACTCAGGCTCGGATTGCCGGTAAAGTTGGTCGGCGAAGTGAGGCTGAGGAGAGCGGGAATCACGTCGATTTCTTTGCCGTCCACAACGGTTTTCCGCTCACCGATCGGAGTCGGAAGTATCGGAAGCGTCGGCGTAAGCAGGACATCGACATTGGAGAACACTTCGTTGTACGCTTCAATCAGACGGGGTCGTTCCTGCTGGGCGCGGACGTATTCCCATCCGGCCCGCCTGACGCTTGCTTCCAGCCGCGCGAGCACTTCCGGTGCGTAGTCGCCTGGCCGATTCTCCATCGTCTCCCGGTGGATGGCGGCCGCTTCGCACTGGATGGTCACAATCTGTGCGTCATTGATCTCGGGCATAACCGGGATGTCGACGTCGATCACCTTTGAGCCGAGCGACTCGAACCTGCGGACAGCTTGTTCTGCCGCTGAACGGACTTCCGGGTCAAGCAGGCGGAAATAGTGGGCAGGCAGACCGATGACCGTTCCTTCCACGCCATCCCTGAGTTCCGTGGTGAAGTCAGGCGGAGACTCCAGAAGGGAATAGCGGTCGGCCGGGTCCGGACCGGCGAGGATATTGAGCAGGATCGCGTTTTCTTCCACGCCTGCCGTGATCGGACCCGGGTGGTCCAAAGTATAGGCGAGCGGGAAGATGTTGTTTTTGCTGATGCGGCCGAATGTCGGTTTCATGCCGACCAGGTTGCAGGCGCTGGCCGGGATGCGGACCGATCCGCCGGTGTCCGTTCCGATGCCCGCAAACGCCATGCCGGACGCAACGGCTGCAGCCGACCCGCTGCTTGACCCGCCTGAGATCCTGGAAGGGTCGTAGGGGTTGCGTACGGGGCCGAAATGGGACACGTCTCCAGTCGGCCCGTAGGCGAACTCATGCGTATTCGTCTTCCCGATGATGACGGCACCGGCATCCTTCAGTTTCTCGATCACCGTCGCATCTTCATGAGGGACGAAATCCTGATGAATCACGGAACCCATCGTTGTCCGGATTCCTTCTGTATAGACCAGGTCCTTCACCGCAATCGGAATTCCGTGAAGCGGGCCGCGCAATGTGCCCGATTCCCATTCACGGGTAAGCAGCTCCGCTTCTCGGACAGCCTCTTCCTCGCATACCGTGATATAGGCGTTCAGCTCAGGGTTCTTTACACGGATGATTTCGAGTGTCTCCCTGACCAGTTCTACCGGCGATTTCTCCCGCTCCCCGATTGAGCGGATGGCATCCATCATGTTCAAGGCAATCCCCCCTTTTCTTAAAGGGTAGTCGAATCCTCGCGAGTTTTGCAAATATCTGGTGACACAATCAGTCCGTTCGGTCAGAATGAAAGAAGAGTAAAGGAGAAGGAGAGAATGGAAATGCAAGCACAATCGTTTGAAGAAGCGGTGGCGCAGAAGGGCCTTCAGCGCATTGCGCTATGGGGAAAGGTAACCGGCATCGCCATGATGATCACCGGCGGGATCACCGGGGTGCTCGGCCTGTTTAACTTTATTGTCGGCGCGATTCCGGGTGCAATCACGCTATTCATGGGGTACCTGATCTATAAGACTGCCACGGCCGCAGCACAGATTCGCGATGGCGGGGATACCCGTGCATTGAGCGACCTGTTCCATAACTACGGCCTATATCTTCTCGTCACATTTATTATGTTTGCCGTGGGTGTAGGAATCACGATTCTCATGCTCGTGCTCTTCGGGGTCGCGATCTTCAGCGGATTCATGTTTGACGGCTATTATTAAGTAAGGGTTCATCACAGACTTCCCATTGCGGGGAGTCTTTTTTGTTGAGCACAAATTACACAGGACGACATATTTCCCGGGAAATAGAGCTGATCGGGGCGGATTGGAGAGATTTTTCAGTGAGTTCCGGGTTGGCATGGAACATGCAAAAAGAAAAGTAATGAGGCAGGGACGCCGAACAGTGATGAATATATTTGTCTGGCATGGACAGGCGCCCTTCTCATTGGCGACCGGCCTGATCGGTGCGTATATCTACTAAAGGGGAGAGAAGAAGAATGACAACCATCCAAATGATTCGCGAGGAACTGAAAAAGCGGGGGCTGGACGGCCTGATCATCAATGGGGAATGGAACCGGCGGTATGTGACGGGTTTCACGGGAAGTCATGGGCTTGTCCTGATTACACAGGAAACGACAGAGATGATTGTAGATTACCGGTACTACGAGCAGGCTGCCCAGCAGACCGGCTTGCCGGTTGTTCTTCATGCTGAACATACCGGGCACAAGCAGAAGATTTTTGATGAAGCTGCGCGTGAGATTACCAAACATGGACTAAAAAGTGTTGGCTTTGAACAGCAGCATCTGAGCTATGGGAATTACGAAAGGCTAAAGAGCAGAGTAACAGCAAAACTGGTTCCGACTTTTGATTTTGTGCAAAACATCCGGATGATCAAGCGACCGGATGAGCTCGAGAAGATGCGGATGGCCTCGAAAGTTACGGATGACGCGTACACCCATATCCTGGGCTATATCCGGCCTGGGCAGAAAGAGCGGGAAGTCGCGGATGAACTGGTGCGATTCATCGAGAGCCGCGGCGGTCATGCCGTCGGGTTTTATCCGATTGTCGCGTCGGGTGTCCGCTCATCGCTTCCCCACGGCCGGGCAAGCGATAAGGTCATCGAAAAGGGTGAGATGATTACGATCGATTTTGGTGCTAACTATGACGGCTACTGGTCAGATATCTCCCGTACGGTCGCTGTCGGAGAACCTGATGCACAGATGCGTGAAATCCAGGAAGTTGTCTATCGTTCCTTCATGGATTGCTTCCACAACATTCAGCCGGGGATGAAAGACAGTGATGTGGATGCCCTGATGAGAAAAGCATTGATCGAGAGCGGTTATAATGATCGTTCAGGCACGGGCACCGGACACGGAATCGGCCTCGAGGTCCATGAAAAACCACTCTTCTCCGTGGATACAGAGAAGACTCTGGAACCGGGCATGGTGATTACGATTGAGCCCGGCATCTATCTTCCGGGCATCGGGGGAGCCCGTGTGGAAGACGTATTGCTGGTCACAGAGGAAGGTTGCGAAACGCTAACTCCATCGACCAAAGAACTGGTCGTCATTGAAGTTGTGGAAGCCTGAACAATTAAAAGAGACCGGGGGCCATGGCTCCCGGTCTCTTGTCGTTAAACCATTACTTTTCGCTTTTCCGCGTCATGCAGATCCCAGTATTCCTGAAGCTTTCTTCGGCCGGCGTCCACTTCCGGATGGAATTGAATATGGGCATCTGTCCGTGTTGAAGAGATCTGCCGGACCGCTTCGGAAAGGGAAGTATCCGCAATGTCTTGCCCAAGGTCTTTCGCAATCGATAGGGCTGCTGTTTTCCCCTGGCTCATGGCAACTTTCGCGCCCTCAATGCCAGTAATGTTGCCGGCGACGTAGAGGCCGTCCAGAGGTGTGCGCATATCTTGAGAATGGAGCGGCACGAAGCCGCCAAGTTCGTTGATATGGTAAAACGGGCAACCCGTAAGCGCTGCGAGCTCAGCAAGCGGATAGAGCCCCCCTGCAATGCAGACAAAGTCGCAGCCGATGACTTCTTCCGTCCCGGGGATCACCTTTCCGTCGGCGGTCACTGTGGCCAGGGTCACCCCTTCGACCTGGTCAGTCCCCTCAATCCGGATGACTGCCTTCCGAAGCATCACGGGGATGTCCCACATGCGGACACCGTTTTTCGGATAGAAGGTGATGCCCATCTTTTTCATAAAATCATTCTTCATTAGCTTACTGCCCATTTTTACGAATAACGAAGGTGCCATATGCGACACATGCAGGAGGGCGTTCATCACTTCGGTCGGGTTGGAAGCGGAGCCATTGACCTGATTGGTCTTCGGCAATGCAATGGCAGCAACCTCAATGTCGGCGATCTTCAGTTCCATCGCAATGGCTGATGAAAGGACATTTACACCGATGATCACTCCGCGCTTGCCGGGCTTCACCCGGTGGACATTCGTCATGACCTGGGCTGCACCGACGGACATGACGCCGGGGAGTGTCCAGCCGGGGATCGCTACCGGTGCTTCTGCTGCCCCGGTTGCCAAGAGAAGGGACTTGGCTTCAAACGTTTCACAATCTGCGTGGACCAGCCAGGAACTGTTCACCTGTTCAATATTATGAACTGATTTTCCAAGACGGATGTCCAGTCCCAGTACGCCGGCCCGCTCGGCAAGCTTTCTGCTTTCCTCGATGCCATTCCACCAGGTGCCTCCCGGTTCTTCATAAAGTTGTCCGAGGAGCCTTCCTCCCGGCTTGTGATATTCGTCGAGGACGAGGACGTCAAGTCCGTGCTCTGCAGCAGTGATGGCGGCAGTCAGTCCTGCCGGGCCGCTTCCAATAATGATCAGGTCACGCATTGTTTTTCCTCCAATCACGCACCGGAGAGGGCAGTACGCCGCTTTCTCTAACTGCCATGCCATCCCGAACAGGGGTGAGGCAGGCGCGGACCCCCTGAATGCCGTCAACTTCCACCCGGCATTCAAAGCAGTGTCCGATATTGCAGTAGATCCCTCTCGGTTTTCCGCTTTCCTCATGGTGGCGGAGTGTACGGACACCGGCGGCCAGAAGTGCCGCTGCAATCGGCTCCCCTTCACGTCCTTCATATTCAAGACCGTTAAATGTGAAAGTCACTGTTTTACCGGCCTCAAGGCTCCCTAGCACCGGGTGTTCCAGAATTCGCTCAGTCATTTGTGATCACCCCCAAATCCCCAAAGTGGACAGGGCGTACTGGCGGCTGATATTTCAGCGTGATCTGGGTCACGTCACGTTCGGTGGCTGCCAGTGCAATCGCATCCACCAGACTGCGGCAGGTCCTTCCCCCGCAATAGCCCATCCCTGCTCTTGTTCGAAGCTTCAGCTCACGGGAGGTACAGCCGAATTTTTCGGCAGTGTCTGTCAGTTCACCGTAGGTTACTTCTTCACACCTGCAAACGATCATGTCACGATCTGTCATCCGATTCACCTCTTGCTATAGTTTTTCAGCTAACTAGCTACATGCAAGTTCCTTGCCAAGGTGAATTGGGACTGCTTGGGTTAGAGTTCAATGCCAAGTTTGTTCATCCGGTTGTAAAGGGTGGCTCGTGTGATTCCAAGGTTAGCGGCACATTGCTGCTTATTACCGTCGGCTGACTTTAACTCCTTAAGGATGATGTTCTTTTCATATTCACGCAGTTGGTCGCTCAGAGTACCGTTGTTTTTTTCCTGAACCATTGCAGGAAGGGATTCTGCGGAAGTGTTGATCCGTTCAATTTCAGGCGGCAGGTCATCCATTCGGATTTCGCCATGGTCTGAAAAGATGACGAGCCGTTCGATGACATTGTGGAGTTCCCGGACATTCCCTGGCCAACCGTGGTTCATGAGTGACTGCATGACTTCTTGAGAGATACCATGGATTGGCCGGTTATATTTCATCGATATTTCATAGAGAAAGTAATGGGTCAGTTCAATGATATCTTCGATCCGTTCGCGAAGTGGAGGAACCTTGATATTGACAACATTTAGCCGGTAGTAAAGGTCTTCCCGGAACTTCCCTTCGTTCACCAGCTCTTTAAGGTCCCGGTTCGTGGCAGCAACGACCCTGAAGTCGACTTCCAGTTCCTTTGTGCCTCCCACGCGGAAAAAGCGCTTTTCCTGGAGAACACGAAGGAACTTGACCTGCATTTCGAGTGGCATCTCTCCAATTTCATCAAGGAATAGGGTACCGCCTTTCGCCAGTTCCACTTTTCCTTTTTTGCCTTTTGAGTCAGCGCCAGAGAAGGCGCCTTTTTCATACCCAAAGATCTCGCTCTCAAATAAGCTTTCCGAGATGGCTCCGCAGTTCAGTGCGATAAACGGTGCGGTATCTGTCTCGCGCAGATGGTGGACGGCCTTTGCAAACAATTCTTTGCCGACCCCGCTCTCCCCGTTGATCAGAATGTTTGCGTCTGTACGTGACGCTTTGCGGGTCAGCTCCAGTGTGCGCTTTAGGGCACGGCTGTTGCCTTTGATGTAGGAAAAAGGATTGTCAGTCGGTGAGGCTTTACGCAGCTGTTCCTCGAGCCGGAACAGTTTTTCGGAGGTACTGTGAAGTTCGTTGTTCAGTCGGATCTGGCTTGTGATGTCTGTCTCGGAAACGACCGCGCCGATCACTTCGCCATCCAGCCGGACTGGGTTGGAATTGATCAGGACGACCAGGCTTTCTCTGGCATGGTGTTGTTTATTCCGGACAGAGGATCCAAACCTCAGGGAATTCAGGATCTCAAGATGCTCTGCTTCGAAAAAGTCTGTGATCGGCTTTCCGAGGATCTCCTCTTCCCTAACGGAGAAAATTCTTTCGGCCCCTTCCGTCCAATGAACTACCCTTTTCTCCGAATCTATTACTGTACAGGAATCATTGATGGTCTGCAGGATGGTGCTGAGATAGGCTTTTTCCTTCTTATAGGCAGTCATCATCCGGTCCAAAGCTGTCTTTAAATCGATATGGCCTGAAGGAGAGCCTTTGTCGTCCAGGGCAATGACCGTTTCGTTATTTTTCAGAAGTCCCAGGATCTCCTCCATGCTGGTATCTTCCGGGCGGGTGGGAAAACCTTCTGTTTCGCCGATCGGCAATCGGGACAACATCATGTCTTTGAGGCGTAATTCTTGAGGCATTCAGTTTCTCTCCTGTCCAAATTATTAGTCAGTGTAAAAAGAATTTTACAACAATAATTTGAAAATTCAATACAGAAAGCGAGAAATGTTGAGTTTCACCCTCTTCAAAAAAGTTGGCATGGCACTTGCAATATAAACGGTGAGAACGATTTAGGAGGGGGGATTTTATTTGTTATCCCATGAACATCGGGACATCGTCGTCATCGGCGGCGGCATCATCGGGGCGGCAATCGCCTACTACGGTACAAAGGCCGGCCTGGATATCACAGTCCTGGAAAAAGGGGCTCTCGCGAGCGGGACGTCTTCCCGGTGTGACGGCAATATCCTTGCCATCGACAAAGATCCGGGTTTTGACAGTCAGATGTCACTGGTCAGCCAGAAGCTGGTACATGAGCTCGACAAGGAACTGGAAGTGAAGTTCGAATACCGCAATCCGGGGAGCATCCTCGTTTGTGAAAATGACGCCGAAATGGAAGCTGCCCAAAAGTGGGTGGCACAGCAGTGCGAGGCAGGGCTCGACTTCCGGATGCTGGACCGCGAAGACCTGAGAAATGAATCAAAGTATTTCGCGGATGACCTGTACGGCGGGCTTGAGTGCAAGACCGATTCAACGGTGAATCCCTATATGCTGACGTTTTCCATGTTCTATTCCGCTGAGAAGCAGGGGGCCGTAATCCATACCAATACGGAAGTCAAAAACCTCAAGAGGGACCCCGACGGCCGATTTGTCATTGAAACGGATGGCGCTACATTTACCGCAAACAAAGTCGTCAATGCAGGCGGTGTCTGGGCTCCCCATATCGGAAAGATGCTTGGGGTGGATGTCCCGATCTATCCGAGGAAGGGCCAGCTGATCGTTGCGTCCCGCCAGCAGCCGGTCGGTCTCCGGAAAGTGATGGAGTTCGGATATCTGATCTCCAAGTTCGGCGGCGAGCGGGTCGTGGACGAAATGACCGAAAAGTACGGGGTTGCCCTCGTCTTCGAGCCGACGGAAAGCCAGAACTTCCTGATTGGAAGCAGCCGCCAGTTTGCCGGCTACGATACGCGGGTGAATCATGAAGTGACACGCTATATCGCAAAACGGGCTATGCGCTTCTATCCAAAAATGGCCGACATGACTGTTATTCGGACATATGCCGGGCTCCGGCCATGGACGGAAGACCATCTGCCGGTCGTTTCTGAAGTTGAGGAAGTACCAGGCTTCTATATCGCGGCGGGTCACGAAGGAGACGGAATCAGCCTGGCCGCAGTAACCGGAAAAGTGATGGAGGAAATGCTGGGCGGCAAAGAAACGTGCATTCCGACCGATCCTCTCCGGATCAGCCGGTTTAAAGAGAAGAAGGTGGAGGTGGAAATCGGATGAAATATCAGCGTCTGTTTACGACAATCGACACCCATACGGGAGGAAACCCGACGAGAACGCTGATCAGCGGCCTTCCGTCACTGGAAGGGGAAACGATGGGAGAGAAGATGCTCTACATGCAGGAGCATTATGACTGGATCCGCAAGCATCTCATGAACGAACCACGGGGCCACAGTGTTATGTCCGGCGCACTTCTGACCGATCCCTGCCATCCTGATGCGGATGTCGGAGTGATTTATATTGAAACAGGCGGCTACCTGCCGATGTGCGGTCATGACACAATCGGTTTTTGCACGGCTTTGATTGAAGCCGGGTTGGTCGAAGTGCAGGAGCCGTTCACTAACCTTAAGGTTGATACGCCAGCCGGGCTGATTGATGTTCAGATTTTGGTGGAGGGCGGAAAAGCGAAGGAAGTGACGTTCGAGAATGTCCCTGCCTTTCTTCTGAAATCAATCGAGATTGAAGTGGAGAGCATAGGGAAAGTGTCCGCAGATATTGCATACGGAGGGAACTTCTATGGCATCATTGACGCTCGAAAACTGGGCATTGAACTGACTGAGAAACATGCTGCTGAAATTGTCGGCAAGGCGATTCTTATTCGAAATGCAATCAATGAACGGGAGGAAATCGTTCATCCGGAATTTCCGTTTATCCGGGGGCTGACGCATATTGAATTCTTTGCCGATCCGGTGCATCCGGAAGCCGACGTTAAGAATACTGTGGTTGTTCCGCCTGGCGGGATTGATCGCTCTCCTTGTGGGACGGGAACATCCGCCAAGCTTGCCACTCTTTATTCCTATGGTGAGATTCACATGAAAGAGCGTTTTGTGCACGAAAGCATCGTGGGAACCCTCTTTAAGGCACGCGTGATAGATACCGCGAAAGCCGGACAGCTTGATGCAGTGGTGACAGAAGTAACAGGTTCAGCTTGGGTGATGGGGATGCACAAGTTCTTTTACAACGAGCGCGATCCGCTCCGCGAGGGGTATCTTCTGATTCCTCCAATGGATCATGAGCCAGCCTGCGAAACAGCAAAGGAGGGGGTGTAAATGGAGTTCGGCAAAATGTTCAGCTCAATGGATGCCCATGTAGCCGGGGAGGCATACCGGATCGTCACGCAATCACCGATCCGATTCAAATCATCTGATTTAAAGTCGCAGTCCGAAGAACTTGCGAATCACTTTAAAACCGAGAAAAATCTTCTTCTGAACGAGCCGCGTGGTCATCGGGGGATGCACGGAATCATTCCTGTCGCTTCCAACCGTGCGGATATCGGATTGCTATTTTTCTGTCATGAGAAAGTAAGCGGATTCAAATATGAAGGGGTTCTGGCCGCAATCGGCACCCTGCTTGAAATGGGGGGCCTGGCGCGACGGGAGAACGGCCGTTACACGGTGGAGACGACAGAAGGGGTTATCGAAGTAAGGGCTGTTTTTGATGGGGATGAAGTAACGGAAATCAGTGTGCATAACCAATCCGCTTCAGTTTCCCGTTCAACGCAGGCAGCGTCGGTCCTGATTGATGGCCGGCGACATTACCTCATTTATCCGCTGCCTCCGGTTATTCCGGAGATTGATCTTGCCCATCTGTCCGTGATCAATGAGTGGGGGACTGCAAAAGTCGCGGAATGTGTCCGGACAGACCCTGAAGTTTCCGGAATTGCCCTCGTCGAAGAACGACCGGATGGAGGGTTTAGGAGTGTGACGTTTGAAAGGGATGGCTATATTCGGCGTTCGCCGGGGATTGACACCACTCTTGCTCTCCTGGCTCTGCAGGAAAAACAGGGTGGACACGTCCGGCTCTCCAATACCAGCATTTTCGGCAGCACCCTCGAGGCAGAGTCAAATGACGGACCGGCTTCTGTCCGTACAGAAACGTATGTAATGGGAGCCCATCAGTTTGTACTTGACCGTGAAGACCCCCTTGCCCAAGGCTTTCTGATCGTCTGAAGGTTCCAATGTCAAAACTTTGAACGACAAGGAGGTATTTTATGAGAGAAGATACAAAGCGACTTCCCTCTGTGCCGGAGATCCTGTTCGTCCTAATTGGATTCACGCTGGTCATGTATCTGTTCATCGTCCAGTTTGGGATCTCCATCCAACTTGCGCTGCTGGCCACCTGGGGATTGATCATGGTCGTCGGCCTGAAAATTGGATACAACTACAAGCAGATGCAGGATGGCTTGTTAAAAGGGGTTAACGACGGGCTCGAAGCGGTGCTCATTCTCATTTCCGTGGGTGCGCTGATCGGGACATGGATTGCGGGCGGAGTTGTGCCGTCCATCATCTACTTTGGCCTCTCCGTCATCAACCCGAGTATTTTCCTTCTGGCAGCGTTTATTATTTGTTCGGTAACCTCCATCGCGACCGGCACGTCATTCGGTTCGGCCGGCACAGCCGGCATCGCAATGATGGGAATCGGTGCAAGCTTCGGCTTTCCGCTTCCGCTCGTTGCGGGTGCGGTCATCTCCGGCTGTTATGTGGGGGACAAGCTTTCACCGCTTTCCGACACAACGGTGATGACAGCGTCCCTGTCTAAGGTGGACCTGATCGAGCATATCAAGTCCATGCTGACGGCAAGCGCTCCTGCATGGGTCATCACGGCACTCCTCTTCCTGGGAGTCGGGTTCTTCTACAGGGGAGATGGGGACATGAGCAGCGCCACTCAGACCATGGCTTCCCTCGAGCAGTATTTTAATATCAGCTGGTACATGCTGATCCCGGCCGTGCTGGTCATTGCTCTCCTGGCAATGAAAAAGCCATCCATTCCGGTCATCCTGTTTGGGGCTGTTCTGGGTGCTCTGTGGGCGTTCCTCTTCCAGGGGAAATCCTTATTGGACTCGGTGAACATTCTCTATGCAGGCAATGCGATCGAGTCTGGCGTTCCGTTTATTGACAATCTGCTGAACCGCGGCGGAATCGTCTTTATGCTGGATGTCATCGTCCTTATCATTTTCGCTCTCGGAGTGGGCGGACTGATGGAACGGATCGGCATCTTGCGGGCGATCGGTCACTATCTCGCCAAGTGGGCGAACAATTCGGGGAACGCCACGCTTGCGACTATCATTTCCGGGTTCTTCGGCAACTTCTTCGGCGGAGCGGCGTATGTGTCGATCATCACCGCAAGCAAAATTACCGAAGACAACTACGACCGGCTCCATATCGATCGCCGGGTCCTATCGAGAAACACAGAGGCCGGGGGAACCCTGACCACTCCGATGGTGCCATGGTCTGACGGGGGCGTATTTATGGCGGCCGCACTGGGCGTCTCGACACTCAGTTATCTGCCGTTTCTCTGGTTCAACTTTATTGCGCTTATCATCTGCCTGATCTATGGCTATCGCAATATGTTCATCTGGTATACACAGCCAGAAGCAGCGCCGGCTGCCAAGCGGACAATGTCAGGGAAAAAGCTGAATCTGTCCTGAAGCCGGCAATCAAACACAATTGGAGGAATCAATCATGACAAAAGAAATCAAAGGCGCGTTTCCTGTTCTTGTTACACCAATGCACGAAGATGAATCGGTCAACTACGAAGGACTGGCCCAGAACATCGAAAAGTTCATCCAAGAAGGTGTGGCCGGCCTATGTATCAATGGCAGTACCGGAGAATTTGTCAGCCTGACTAAAGAAGAACGTTTTAAGGCGGTTGAAATCGCTGTGGAACAAATCGATGGCCGCATACCGCTTATCGTGGGCACAGCTGCAGAAACAACTGCAGACGCCATAGAATACACTCAACAGGCTGAAAAGGCTGGGGCCGATGCTGCACTTCTCATTAACTCGTATTATTCGCATCCCACAGAAGAAGAAATTTACGCCCATTTCAAAGCGGTTGCGGAATCGGTCGAGTTGCCGATTATGATTTATAACAATCCGTCCACAACCGGTGTTGATATCAGCACAGAAACTCTGCTGAAAGTCGGCCGGGATGTGCCAAACATTACCCATATTAAAGAATCAAGCGGGGACATCAGGAAAGCGCGTGATATCGCGCGTCAAGGTGCAGGCGATATACAAGTCTTCTGCGGTTCTGAGGAACTTATCCTTGAATCCTTCTTTATCGGGGCAACCGGATGGATCTCGGTCGCAGGAAACATCGTTCCTCGACTCGCAACAGATATTTATGAATCATACCAGGCTGGGGACCTTGAAAAAGCATGGAGCCTGTATGATCGCTTACTTCCTCTCTGCGAATTCCTAGAGGGTTCCGGCAAGTACGTACAGATCGCAAAGCGGTCAATGGAGCTCAAAGGGTGGGCAGGCGGACCTTGCCGTAAGCCAAGGATGCCGCTGACCGATGAAGAAGACGCACGGCTCAAAGAACTGATGGCAAACCTTGAAACAGTAAATCAATAATTAAGGGGGAGAGAACATGCAAGCAGTCAATTACGAACTGAAACCGAGGGTGAAGGAATTCCTTGAGGGGATCAAAGGCCTTTATATCAACGGAGAATATGTCCTGTCTGAAAGCGGGAAAACTTTTCAGGTTCTTGACCCCGCGACGGAAGATGTCATTGCTGAGGTAAGCGAAGCCCAAAAAGAGGATATTGACAAGGCGGTAGCCGCTGCCCGAAAGGCCTTTGATGAAGGTGAGTGGACGAAAATGGAGGCGGCCGAACGGGCGCATCTGATTTATAAGTTTGCGGACCTCCTGGAAGAACACCGTGAAGAGCTCGCTCAGCTCGAGTCACTCGACAACGGTAAACCGTATGAAACAGCACTGTCGGATGACGTGGACGGCACGGTCCAGCATTTCCGTTACTATTCCGGGTGGGCAACTAAGATCTTCGGTAAGACCACGCAGGTCTCCCCTGATTATGTCACTTATACCGTCCATGAGCCGGTCGGTGTGGTCGGACAGATCATCCCATGGAACTTCCCGCTTGCAATGGCAGCCTGGAAGCTGGGTTCGGCGCTGGCGGTCGGTTGCACTGTCGTCATCAAGCCGGCCAGTGAGACGCCGCTGTCTCTGCTTTATGCAGCCCGGCTCTTTAAGGAGGCCGGATTCCCGGATGGTGTCGTAAACGTGGTACCAGGCGCCGGACGCGTGGCAGGAGAAGCGATCCTGACTCATCCGGATGTGGACAAAGTGGCATTTACCGGATCCACCGCTGTTGGCAAAGAAGTCATGAAAAAGGCTGCAGATCAGATCAAGGGCGTTACGCTCGAACTTGGCGGCAAATCGCCAGCCATTGTGCTGGCTGACGCTGATCTCGAAGAGACGATTGAAGGGGTCTTCAGTGGAACGATGTATAACCATGGGCAGAACTGCAGCGCCTGCACACGAGTCTACGTACACCGAAGCCTCTATGACCAGGTAGTTGATGAACTGGCAAAACGTGCAGATGCCCTCAAGATTGGTCCGGGTCTGGACCCCGAAACCGATATGGGTCCGCTCGTTTCCGCAAAGCAACAGAAAACAGTCCTTGAATACATCGAAAAGGGGAAGGAAGAGGGAGCCCGTCTAGTTTCTGGAGGCACAAAAGCCGGAGAAAAAGGGTACTTCGTCCGCCCGACGATCTTTGCGGATGTAGAGGATGACATGACGATTGCGCGTGAAGAAATCTTCGGGCCGGTTATGGCAGTTTTCCCGTTTGATACGGTCGAGGAAGTCATCAAGCGGGCAAATGACAGTGATTATGGGCTGGCTGCAAGTATCTGGACGACCAATATCAAGTCTGGCCACTATATTGCAGGCAAGCTTCAGTCCGGGACAGTCTGGATTAATGACTTCGGTCTTGAGTGGGAGACCATGCCATTCGGCGGTTACAAGCAATCAGGTGTCGGCAGGGAAATGGGTGGCGACTATGGGCTCGCCAACTATACAGAAGTGAAGAGTGTATTCGTAAACATTAAAGACCCAAATAAATAAACTAAATATTTTTTCTGTTTTTAAAAATTGTATAGTAGAGGGGGGATTGATGTTTCTCTAAAGGGGGATGAAGAAATGCTCACAGTATTTGAGTTTTTGGGGATTTCGTTGGGATCTATATTGCTCCTTCTGGTTCTGATGTGGGCTATGGAGCGTGCTGTTCAACGCGCGTCTGAAGGTCGCTTCCACAGGTGTGTCCGAATTACGGCCTGCTTGGGGGGAGCCCTGCTGATTTCGGGTATATCTGCGTACGGCATGGGCCAACTCTTGGTTTTTAAGGCAGTCTTGCTCGGGGGATTTATCATTCTGCTCAACCGCTATTGGCTGGGGCACTTTTCTGGAAAATAACGCAAATAACAAGACCGGAGGGGAGAAATCCCTCCCGGTCTTGTTTGGGTTCAGACGACAATATCTTTCCTTTGTGCAGATGAAGGGATGTTCATTTCCTCGCGGTACTTGCTGATCGTCCGGCGGGAAACCGTAATCCCTTGTTCATCTTTTAAGCGCTCTGCAAGCTTCTGATCGGACAGCGGCCTGCTCTTGTTCTCCTGATCGATGTATTTCCTAAGCAAGCTTTTCACCTTGCTTTGCGAGACAGACAGTCCTCCGGCAGACTCCAGCTTTGAAGTGAAGAGTGACTTCATCTCAAACGTTCCAGAGGGAGTTTTGATGATTTTATTGGCAGTCGCCCGGCTGATCGTAGATTCATGCATGCCGATTTCCTCCGCAACCTCCCGCATCGTGAGGGGGTTCAGCGCTTCCGGACCTTTGATGAAAAAGGCTTGCTGCTTTTCAGCCAGAACCCGGACGATCTTGATGAGGGTTTCGCGGCGCTGTTCAAGGCTGTTGAGGAGCCAGCGATACTGCTTGTGCCGTTCGGTAAGGTAGCTGCCCACCTCATCTTTTGCGTTCAGGTAGGGAAGATAATCCGAGTTCAACTTCACTTCGGGCAGATGGCCATCATTCAGGAGGAACTCCAGATTGCCCTCCCGTTCAGTCACAATGACATCCGGGAAGGTATAGTCGGTCTGTTGGTCATTTATCAGTGAACATGGCCTCGGATTAAGTGTCTGGATCTGGTCGACAGCTGATTTCACGTCAGCCAGTGTGATCTGTAAAGCTTGGGCGATCTCTTTCCACTTACGCGATGCGAGGAGAGGGAAGCAATGACTGACGATCTGCCGGGCCAACGAATCCGACTCCTCGTCCAATTGCAGGAGAAGACACTCCTGCAAATTGCGGGCCCCGATGCCGGACGGCCCGATTTCCTGGAGCATTCGGATGCCTAAAGTCAGGAGATCTTCTCCAATTTTGCAGTCTTCAGGAAGGATTAGATACCCGTTGTCGTCCAGATTTTGTATCAGGTAAGATAGCAAACGAATGGAATCTTCATCCGAATAGGTGAGTCGCACCATGGAGACCAGGTCGTCCCGATAAAGGGCATTGGGGGCCTTTATCCAGTCGGTCTTTAACCCTTCTCCTCCCGAAACCTTTGGAAAAGGTGAATCGTAGGAACCGGTATCATCGCGTTCTTTCAGCTCAATGAGCGGATTCTCGGCTTCCTGCTCCCTGATAAACTGTTCCAATTCAAAGGTGGAATACTGCAGAAGCTCAATGGCTTGCCTGAGTTCCATCGTCATGATGAGCTTGAGTTCCTGGCGTTGCGTCATAGTAAGCTGCACCTAATTCATCCCCCTTGCAGCATGTCTTGTAAGCGGTTTCTTATGGACAGCTTACCATATTTGACAGACTAGTTCGACATCATTTTTAAGAAATAGCCCGGGCACATGTTTTAGCTCATGCGCCCGGGCCTTTGGTTTTCAAGCTTCAATGATTCGGATTGTTTTGGGGGAGGCGGTGAGCACTTCTGCCTGACCGTCTTCACGGATATGGACAATGTCCTCAATTCTGACACCGCCATAGCCGGAAATATAGATGCCGGGCTCAATGGTGAATACGTTGCCAGGATCCGCAAGGGATGTATTTTTCCCATGCACGGAAGGGGCCTCATGCACTTCAATGCCTACCCCATGTCCGACCCGATTGTTAAAGAATTTTCCGTACCCTTCGTCTTCAATCACTTTCCGGGAGGCTTCGTCGATGCTGCCAAGCGGAACACCGCCCCGTGAAGCCGCGATGCCCGCTTCATTGGACCGGAGGACGATGTCATAGATTTTTCTCTGCTTTTCAGTAGGCTCTCCAATAATGAAGGTTCTGGTGATATCCGAGCAGTAGCCGTCCTTGGTCACGCCCATATCAATCAGGAGAAAGTCACCGGCGCCGATTTTTCGGCCGCCAGGGGAACCGTGGGGAAGGGCGGCCTTCTCGCCTGACAAAACAATGGTGGAAAACGACGGCCCGTCCGCACCATGCATTCTCATCAGGTACTCCAGCTCTGCCATGAGCTCGGCTTCCATCATGCCCGGCCTCACTTTTCGGACACCGTCCTCCATGACCTGCTCGATGATGCGGATGGCTTCTTTGATGGACTCCACTTCTTCAGCCGATTTGCAAAGCCGCTGCTTGCTGATAAGTTCTTCGATGTCCCTGACGGATATGTCAGGGAATGTTTGGGTCAACCATACGTATCGTTCGTAATTTAAAGCTTTCGGTTCGATTCCGACAGGGCCCGACAGTTTTGGAATGGCTTCTTTAACAACCTCCATCGGCATCTGATCATCGGAAATGGGAATGATTTGGTCCACTGCCGCGATACCGGAGGCAGCTTCATAGTCCAGTGCCGGAACAAACAGGATAGCCCGCCCGGTTTCCGGAGAGATTGCCAAAGCCATAAACCGCTCATGGGGATCCGAAAGAAACCCGGTGTAATAAAAAATACTGGCCGGCGAGAGGATCAGGGATCCATTCAAGCCGTGATCCTTAAGTGATTCCATTAAATGTACTTGTCTGGCTGTATATTGATTCATGTTCATGACCTCCTTATTAAAGTCCATTATGCAAGTTTTGTTCCTCTCTTTCACGGACTATCCCTCACATTATGTCAAAACATTTTGACATTTTTAATGTAGTGTCTAAATCTCCCGACGGTTTACGGGAGCATATGGATAAATAGGACCGGTGTATGTACGCAATACAATAGTTCGAAGTTGGCATAGAAATTGCAGTTAAATTTAACAGGCACAGAAGCATGAGGAGGGGGAAAATGAACGCTGTTTTGGAGGTTTCCAATCTAAAAACGTATTTCAAAAAAAATAAAAAGACCATTCGGGCGGTAGACGGCATCGATTTTGAGATCGGTAAAGGAGAGACCGTGGCACTCGTCGGGGAATCCGGTTGCGGGAAGAGCATGACTTCTCTTTCCATTATGGGATTGGTGCCTGCTCCTGCCGGCAAGGTCGTGGATGGTTCCATCAAACTGAACGGTGTCGATTTGGTTCAGATGCCCGAGAAGAAAATGTATGACATCCGCGGCAAGGAAGTTGCCATGATTTTTCAGGAACCGATGACTTCGCTGAATCCGGTGCTGACGATTGGCGATCAGCTGACGGGCGTCATCATGCACCACCTGAAAGTAAACAAGAAAACAGCGACGGAAAAGGCGGCGGAAATGCTCGGAATTGTAGGGTTTTCCGATCCTCTAAAGACATTAAAAGACTATCCCCACCGGCTGTCCGGCGGTATGCGGCAGCGTGTCATGATCGCGATGGCGATGTCATGCAACCCGAAGCTGCTGATTGCGGATGAACCGACGACTGCATTGGATGTGACGATACAGGCACAAGTGTTGGAACTTATGAAGGATTTGAGTAAGAAGTTCTCAACCTCCATTCTGCTGATCACACACGACCTCGGTGTCGTATCCGAGCTGGCGGAACGGGTGATTGTCATGTACGCAGGACAGATTGTTGAAATCAGCGATGTCGATGATCTGTTTGAAGAGCCTCTCCACCCGTATACAGAGGGCCTGATTCATTCCATTCCAGCCATTGAAGGCGAGATCACCCGTCTGCAATCCATCAAAGGAAACGTGCCTGCTCCGGGAACAGTGTTGCCGGGATGTAAGTTTGCTCCGCGATGCAGCAAAGCATTTGCAAGATGTACGGAGGAAGTTCCGGGGATGTACGTTCGTGAAGACGGCCGGTGCGTGCGCTGCTTTCTCTATGATGGGGAGGTGGTCGAATGAGTAAGGCCAATATACTGCTCTCCCAAAGAGAGAAAGCCAATGAGAGATTCCATGAGAACCTGCTTGACGTACAGAAACTGAAAATGCATTTTCCAATCAAGACGGGCATTCTTCAGCGGACTACCGGATCTGTCAAAGCGGTCGACGACGTCAGTTTTACAGTGAAGAAAGGGGAAACTCTTGGCATCGTGGGAGAGTCGGGTTGTGGAAAATCAACGCTCGGCCGCGCCCTGATCCGCCTGTATGAGCCGACAGACGGCAAGATCCTGTTTGGCGGCAACGACGTCACCAAGTTGAAAGAGCGGGATTTAGGCCCGGTCCTGCGGCGAAACATGCAGATGGTATTCCAGGATCCAAACGCTTCGCTTAACCCGAGAAAGTCACTTGGCAGCATTCTTATGGAACCGCTCCGTGTACATGGGATTCTGAATAGCAGGGAAGAGCGAATGGACCATATCGCGGAGATTCTGCAGACGGTCGGACTTCACCCTACGGTCATCAACAATTATCCGCATGAGTTTTCGGGAGGCCAGCGCCAAAGGATCGGCATAGCCCGCGCCCTCATCCTGAATCCTGAGCTGATTATTGCGGACGAAGCAGTTTCCGCCCTGGATGTGTCCATTCAGGCCCAGATCGTCAACCTGCTGGAGGATCTGCAGGAGAAATTTAACCTGACCTACATCTTTATCTCCCATGACCTGAGTGTTGTCCGCCATATTTCGGATAGAGTCGGCGTGATGTATCTTGGGAAGCTCATGGAGCTGTCAGATAAGGAAAGTTTGTACGATGAACCGCTTCATCCGTATACACAGTCCCTTCTTTCGGCGGTTCCGGTGATCCGGAAGGGAGGCGCTGTGAAGCGCGATCGCATCATCTTAAAGGGAGATCTGCCGAGTCCCGCAAATCCGCCCGGGGGTTGCGTTTTTCATACCCGCTGCCCATATGCGATGCCGCAGTGCGGATCTGAAGAGCCTGTGTTCCGTGAAGTAGTTCCCGGACGCCATGTCGCCTGCCACTTGTTCAATTAAAAGCGGTTCCAGGAAAGGGGGTGGTCCGGTTCGCCTGCCAATAACTTTGCATTCGTTAATAACGATGAATCAGCAATGAATAAAAAAGGGGGATTTACATGTTAAGAAAACCACTATGGAAGGTCGCAGCGCTCGCAATGATCTTGATGATTGGCGCCTGCTCGCAGCCGGAAGAGGCACAAAATATTGATGCAAATGCAGCGGTACAGGAAGGTTCGGAAGCTGAGGGGGGCAACCTCGTCCTGGCTACGACTGCCGCGCCGACTTTGTTCAATCCGTACTACTCCACTGATACATCCAGTTCGACGATTGAAGGGTTTCTCTTCAGCGGTCTCGTTACCGTTGACCAGGACTTTAACCCGGAAGGTGACCTCGCGGAAAGCTGGGACTTCACGGATGACGGCCTGCGATGGACGTTCCATCTTCGGGAAAACGTGAAGTGGCATGACGGAGAACCGATGACGGCTGACGACGTCGTCTTCTCCTACACCATCCCGAAAGACCCGGATTATGTTGGACCAAGAGGCCTGCCGTTCGAGATTATCGAAGAAGTCAATAAAATTGATGACTACACGGTGGAATTCGTTCTATCGGAGCCGTACGCACCATTTATCACGATCACGGCGCAATTTGAAGTTCTGCCGAAACATATTCTCGGTGAAGTGCCAATAGCGGAGCTGGGTAAGCATCCGTTCAATACGAAAGAGCCGATCGGAACCGGTCCGTTTAAATTCAAGGAATGGAAAGAAGGAGAATACATTGCACTAGAGGCGCACGAGGACTACCATCTTGGCGCGCCAAAGCTGGATGGACTGCTTTATAAGATTGTTCCTGACACGAATACGTCGATGGCACAGCTGCAGGTCGGCGAGATCAGCATGGCCGGTATTTCGCCGGAGTATGTGGGGATGGCACAGGATCTTGAGGCCAAGGGCATGGTGAAGCTCGAGTCCGGTCCATCCAATGCATTCGAATACATCGGATACAACCTCAGAAATGAACTGTTCCAGGACAAGAAGGTCCGCCACGCATTGACGCATGCCATTGACAGGGAAGCCATCATCCAGGCCATTCTCGGCGATGCCGGTACAGTGGCACACGGACCGGGAAGCCCTGCAAACTGGGCGTTTAACCCGGATGTTCCAAAGTTCGAGTATGACCCTGAAAAAGCAAAGCAACTCCTGAAAGAAGCCGGCTGGGAACCGGGTCCTGATGGCATCCTTGAAAAGAACGGCAAAAAGTTTGAGTTTGCTCTGAAAACAACGTCCGCCAACGAGATACGCCAGCAGATTGCCGAAGTTGCCCAGCAACAGTGGGCGGAAATCGGCATCAAGACGTCGATTGAAGTGCTTGAGTGGAGCGCATATGTTGAACAGACAAGTCCGCCGAACTGGAATTTCGACGCAATTGTGGCAGGCTGGTCAATCGGCAGCGACCCGGATCCGACATGGTTCTGGCACACGTCCGAAATTGAAGCCGGACTGAACTACAATGGCTATTCCAACCCTAAGGTTGATGAACTTCTCTCAGAGAACACCCAGATTGCGGATCTGGAAGAAAGAAAGGCCGTCATTGCCGAGGCAGATGCCATTGTCACCGAGGATCAGCCAAACACCTTCCTGTACT
This sequence comes from Bhargavaea cecembensis DSE10, assembly GCF_000348905.1. Taxonomy (GTDB): domain Bacteria; phylum Bacillota; class Bacilli; order Bacillales_A; family Planococcaceae; genus Bhargavaea; species Bhargavaea cecembensis. The sequence continues at coordinate 77,349 of NZ_AOFT01000004.1, read as the reverse complement.
ATCCTGAAGGTTATCTGGCAATCTCGCCTAAACTGGTCGGACCATCGTACAATGCCGCCAATACGTATTACAAGATCCATGAATGGTACTTTGAGCAATAAAACTGTTCCCAATGAATCATGGCGGGCATCTCCCAATCGGGTGATGCCCGGTATTATTACTTTAGATGTTTGACAGGAAGGAAGTGATCGATATGACAACTTATATCATCCGTCGGTGCCTGATGGCCATTCCTCTGCTATTCCTCATCAGCGTCATCTCCTTCGGAATCATGAAAATGGCTCCGGGCGATCCCACGGCTCTGATGATGGATCCGATGATCAAGCAGGAGAACCTGGAGGCTTACAAGGAATCTTACGGTCTCAATGACAGCATCGTCGTCCAATATGGGCGATGGCTCGGGAATATGGTTCAGGGAAACTTTGGTGAGTCGTTTATTCGCCAAGGCGTGCCGGTAAGTGAACTCATCACCGCGAGGCTGCCGAACACGCTGTTGCTGATGCTCGTTTCTACATTCATTGCGTTCATCATCTCCATTCCCCTTGGGGTCTGGTCTGCAACAAAAAGAAATTCATTACAGGATTATGCAATCACCGTCGTCTCCTTCCTGGGTGTCGCCACTCCGAACTTCTGGATCGGATTGGTCCTTATCATGGTGCTGTCTGTTCATCTCGGCTGGTTCCCGATTGGCGGTGTCGCGACATACGGTGAACCGTTCAGTATATGGGACCGTCTTCATCACCTGGTTCTGCCTGCCTTTGTTCTCGCAACAGCCGACATGGCAGGTCTGACGCGCTATTCGAGGTCCAGCATGCTCGATGTGCTGCGGCAGGACTATATCCGGACGGCAAAAGCAAACGGCTTCCGGCAGAAGACGGTCATTTTCAAGCATGGTCTTCGGAATGCGCTCATTCCGATCATCACGATTTTCGGACTCATGCTGCCTTCGTTCATCGGCGGTTCGGTCATCATCGAGAGCGTCTTTGCATGGCCGGGCATCGGATTGCTTTTCATGGAGGCGGCCTTCCAGCGCGATTATCCGGTCATCATGGCGGTTGTGGTCATTGCGGCGACACTGGTCGTGATCGGAAATCTGCTGGCAGATATTCTATATGCAGTCTTTGATCCGAGGATCGAGTATTGATGGAGGAAAGGAGAGGAGACCGTGACACTGACCAATGAGAGGCGGATACCGAATAAACCCGTCTCAGCAGAAGACCATAGCTTGATAGGGCATGAGGCCATTTGGAAAGTGATGCTCAGGAAATTCATGAAAAACAAACTTGCAGTAATCGGGGCGGTTCTGCTGATCATTATAGTCGGGGCTGCCATCTTTGCACCTATGTTGGCCCCTAAAGATCCGAGCCAGCAGGTTCTTCTCGACAAGTTGGCGCCGCCGGGGAAGGACTACCCGTTGGGAGCGGATAATCTCGGCAGGGATACGCTGAGCCGTCTCCTGTACGGGGCCAGAATCTCCCTGCTGGTCGGCTTTGCCTCGGTTGCCGGTTCGATATTCATTGGTACGGTCATCGGTGCGATTGCCGGGTACTTTGGGGGAATATTGGATGCTGTGCTAATGCGGATTGTGGATGCAATCATTTCATTTCCATCACTGTTCCTGCTCATTACCCTCGTGACCATTTTTGAGCCGAGCATTTTTACGCTGATTGCAATCTTTGCGGTATTTGGATGGACAGGTACCGCCCGCCTCGTTCGGGGTGAGTTCCTCTCACTCAGGAAGTCAGAATTTGTACTGGCGGCGAGAACACTGGGAATCAGCAACACCCGCATTATATTTTCTCATATCCTGCCAAATGCGCTGGGGCCAATTATCGTATCGGCGACGCTGGGAGTGGGAGGGGTCATTCTCGCTGAGGCCGGTCTGAGTTATCTCGGGCTCGGCATCCAGCCGCCAACCCCGAGCTGGGGGAATATGCTGCAGAGCGCACAAAACCCACAGATCATGCTCGGTGCCTGGTGGTACCCGCTGTTTCCCGGCTTCATGATCCTGATTACGGTTCTGGCGTTCAACTTTGTCGGCGACGGACTCCGTGATGCATTTGATCCTAAAATTGATGACTGAAAAGATAAGAGGCCGTTCTCCATCGGGAGAGCGGCCTCTGCTGTTCAGGCATCCATATCCAAGTGTGTATAAAGGAACGAATAGATGTCCGCATGTTCGTCAATGATTTTTGACACCGGTTTGCCGAGCCCATGTCCTGCATCCTTCTCGATCCGTAGCAGGATGGGGGCATCCCCCTTTTGGGCTTCCTGCATCGCAGCCGCGTACTTCATCGCGTGAAGAGGGACGACACGGTCATCGGTATCCGCGGTTGTGATCAGAAGGGGAGGATGTTCACGTTCTTTAATGTTGTGCAGCGGGGAATACGCAATGATATTCCGGAAATCTTCTTCATTTTCCTCCGGATGGCCGAACTCCGAGGTCCAGAATCGGCCGACCGTGAACTTATGGTACCTGAGCATATCGGTCACCGGAACCTGGCAGATGACCGCGCCGTACAGATCAGGTCTTCGGTTCAGGCAGGCTGCCACAAGCAGGCCGCCATTGCTTCCGCCCATGATGGCGATCTTTTCGGGCTTCGTCCACTGTTCCGAAATCAGCCATTCCGCAGCTGAAATGAAGTCGTCAAACACTTGTGGCTTATTGCCGAATGTACCGCCCTGGTGCCATTCTTCGCCGTATTCCCCGCCGCCCCTGATATTCGCCACGGCATAGATGCCGCCGTCCTCGATGAACATGGCGTTCGAGGCGTTGAAAGCCGGCGTCATACTGATATTGAAGCCACCGTAACCATAGAGCAGGACCGGATGGGAGCCGTCGGGCGACAGGTCTTTCCGGCTGGTGATGAACATCGGAATCTGTGTGCCGTCAGTAGAAGGATAGAAAACCTGCCGGGTGGTGTAGAGGTCAGGATCCAATCCGCCTTCCGGCACCAGAACGGTGACCAATTCATCCGATTCAATCGTGTATTGGGCAATCGTCGTGGGAGTGAGATAGGACGTATAGCCGATCAGCACTTCACCTTCTTTTTTGGATACCTGAATGTTCGATACCGAGATCATTTCGGGCAAGTCGAGTCTTCTGACATGAGTTCCATCCGTCCTGTACAGTTCAACACGGTGCCAGGCATGTTCCATATAAGCCGCAATCAGGTGGTTCCCGGCGAGTTTCGGGAAGTAGAGAACACTTTCCTGCTCAGGAATGATTTCCTGCCAGTGCTCTTTTTCCGGGTGTTCCGGATCAACCGAGATGATCCTCCCATTTGGGGCACCGGCAGTGGTGTAGAGGATGAACCGGCCTTCCGAATTCCCCAGGAAAGAGTAGTAGCCGTCGTCATCAGGGGCAAGGGGGAGGAAGTCCCCATCGGAAGCTGCCTCCCGGTAGTAGAGGCGGCTCTTGTTTTCAGTGCCTTTCCATGATTGGAGAATAAGGTGACGATGATCATCGGTGAAGGTAGCACTGAACGACAGTTCCTTGTCATCAGGCCGTTCATGAATCAGGCGGTCTTCAGATTGAGGGGTATTCAGCCGGTGGAAATAAAGCCGGTTGTAGTTGCTTCCATCCGCTTCCGGCACAGTGCCCGGTTCGGGGTAACGGCTATAGTAAAAGCCAGTCTCATTCTCTGTCCATGCGATGTCCGTAAACTTGGCCCATCGGATGATTTCCGGGAGGTCTTTGCCGGTTTCAAGGTTGCGGATCCGGATCGTCTGCCAGTCGCTTCCGTTTTCCGACAGGGCATATGCGAGCCAAGATCCTTTTCCGCTGAATGAAAGTGCGGTCAGTGCAGTCGTGCCTTCCGGATTTATCTCGTTCGGGTCAATCACCTTGTCAGGCGTTGAATCTGAGAGGTTGTGTGAACGGTAGAGCACCGGCTGGTTCTGCAGACCGTTATTTTTCTGATAGAAATATTCGCCGTTCACTTTTTCGGGTGTAAAGAATTTTACGGCATTCCAGCGCCCGGCAAGCTTTTTCTGGATGGTATTACGAACGGTAAGCGAATCAAAATAGGTGCGTGTTCTCTGATTCTGATTATCTGCCCAGGCTTCCGTATCGGGATGCGTTGATTCCTCTAGCCATCGATAGGGGTCTCGGATTTCATGACCGTGATAAAAATCAACGGTATCAGTTTTTGCAGTAGGTGTGCTCATATCATTTCCTCCCTTTAGTTGTTCATCAATAAGGATGCAAGTAACATGCCATGAGAGAGAACATTTCTCGATTCTCCAGGAATAAACAAGTTTTCAGCGAATTCTGTATTCATACAGTTCAGGCGGTCATTTAATCAAGAAAACGCTCTCTTGGCAACTAAAGGAAGGTTGATATACAACAGATGATATAATTTTATTTATCAGAAAGTTCAACATTCCAACAAGAGGTGAGCAGACATGAATGTACCGCTGATATTGACTGACTTCCTGGACCGTGCTGTCCGTCTGTACGGTGAAAAAACGGCCGTGATCGACCACGACGAGGGGCGCCGGCTGACCTATAACGAGTTGGACGGGCGGGTAAACCGCCTGTCCCATGGCCTCCGCTCGCTCGGCGTGCAGAAGGGGGACCGTGTCGCTTACCTCGCTCCGAACACTCTGGAGATGCTGGAAGGATTCTACGGAATCTATCAGACAGGCGCCGTCATGGTGCCCCTCAATATTCGGCTCAAGCCGGAGGATTACCTGTTCATCCTCAATCATAGCGAATCCAAGGTGCTGTTCGCCGACCAGGATCTGCTTCATCTGATTGAGCCGGTAAAGGACCAGTTCGAAACCGTCGAGCGGATCATCGTCCATTATCATGACGGAGAGACAGAAGAGACGTCTTACGACGATTGGCTGGCTCAGTTCCCGGAAGAGCCGTTTAACCGGGCGGAGGTCGAGGAGGACGACGTCGCGAGCCTGCTCTATACAAGCGGGACGACCGGCAACCCGAAGGGCGTCATGCTGACGCACCGGAACAACTACCTGCATGCGATGTCGCTGATGCACCATCTCCGGGTATATGATACGGATACGTATCTCCACGTCCTGCCGATGTTCCACGTCAATGGCTGGGGTGCGCCGTTCTACTACACGGCAAACGGAGCGACACATGTCTGCCTCAGAAAGGCGCGTCCGGAGACGATTTATGACGCCATCAATTCCCACGGGGTGACGTCGGTGCATATGGCACCGACTGTCCTCAACTCGCTGCTGCAGTACTATGATTCAGAGAAGCCGCAGACCGGCACCGCCGATCTCCGCATCGTCATCGCGGGCTCCGCTCCGCCGCCGGCATTTATCCGACGTGTCGAGGATGAACTGGGCTGGGAGTTCATCCAGGTGTACGGCATGACCGAATCATCACCGCTCAGCCTGACGTCATCAAGCCGTTCGACGGAAGCACATCTTCCGGCCGAGCAGCGCACCCGACTAAAAGCGAAGGCTGGCTACCCGATGGTCGGAAACGATGTCCGTGTTGTCAACGACTTCGGGGAAGAAGTGCCTCATGACGGCAAGTCGATCGGCGAGGTCGTTGTCAGGAGCCATGGGGTCATGAAAGGCTATTGGAAAAATGAAGAAGCAACCGCGGAGGCCCTTCGGAACGGCTGGCTCCATACGGGAGACATGGGCACCATTGATGAATTTGGCCATATCGACATCACCGACCGGAAAAAGGACATCATCATCTCCGGTGGCGAAAACATCTCCTCCATTGAAGTGGAAGGGGCACTCTATGAGCACCCGGATATCGTGGAAGCGGCCGTCATCGCGGTCCCGCATGAGAAATGGGGAGAGACCCCGCATGCCTACGTCGTCCTCCGGGAAGGCACCGGCCTGAGTGAACAGGACGTCATCGACTTCTCCCGCTCCAAGCTGGCGCATTTCAAGGCCGTCACCGGCGTAACCTTTGTCGATGAACTGCCGAAAACCGCTTCAGGAAAAATCCAGAAGGTTCATCTCCGGAATGACTACTGGGAATCCCATAAGGGTGTAGCAGCTTCCGGAAGGTTCGTTAACTAAACATGAAATAGTCATCAAGAGACCTGCCTTGGCAGGTCTTTTTAATGTCTTTGGACCTATCTATTTCATGAATTATGGTAATCATATAGTCCTTATCGATTTAATTGTATATAATTCCCTTAGAAATATTTTCTTGAACAGGTAAAGGGGGTCGCTCCGATGCCAGACTGTGGCAGGAGGCGCAAACTACATAAAAAAGAGGGCGGCTATGCGCTCCTCATTGTCATGCTTGCCCTGATCTTAATCTCCATGTTTGCCGTCACCTTCTATACCACTTCCGCCAGCCACCGCCTTCAGCAGCAACAGGTGGAGTCCTCAACACTCAGTGTCGGGGCGGCAGAGATGGGCGTACAGCGGGTGCATTATGAGTTGAAGAACAGAATTTTAACTGCTTACGGAAACACAACAGACGAAACACAAATTGACATACATCACTTAAAAGAAAAGATGAAAGAGTATGCCTTACGAGGACAAAAAGTAACTGCACTTTGTAACGGTAATTTACAGGAATGGGCAGATTGTGAAGCAGACATGATCAATGAGCGTATGAAGCGTCAGTTTATCGAGAATGTAAGGAACTCATTGGCAACTTACTTTATTGCTGACAACAGGGCATTCTCGGTTGATTCGGACGTTGAATATAGAATCAGCGACCATATGCTCCATCTAGATAAAAAAGAAGGAGAGATAAAAGTTGAGTATTCTATCGTGGGTAAGGAAGAGGAAAAAGAGAAAGAACTAAAAGGGGTTCTCTCCTTGAGGATTCCTGAGTTCATTTCTTCAGATGATAATGACCGCGAAGGTGTTATTACGGGAAGAGTGGACCCCGACAAATCAAATGAAGCAATATTTTATCCCACTACATTCACTTTTGAACAGGCCAGGGCATGTCCAAGTAATCCGGGTGACTTAAACGAAATACACTGCTTTTGGACTGAAAAGGGAAAATACGAAGGTGATACATCGCTCTTTGAAAACTGGTTGTCTTTAGTTCCTGAAATAAAGAAAGACAAAGTTAAAGTTATTTCTGACGACATTTGCGGCGCTTTTTCTCACAATGGAAATAACTGCAATAACAATTGGGATTTTGGGGGATTATCGGTATATGCCAGGATTGGCTCTGAAAAATACGCAAATGTAAACAATCCAGTGAATGGAGCGCTATATGTAAATGGCGTCGTCAACGCAGGCAATATGAATAATGCAGACAACTTTATGTTGGTAGCACGCGGAATTGATGTAGGTAATATTAACGGCAGTATAAATAGATTGACCCTCGTTCTCCTTGGAACGGGTGAACCGAATGCGTTAAATTGGGATAGTTTAGCTCTCAAAGGCAATTCAAGAGCATGCATTAATATATCTGGAGCTGAAGATGAGATTAATAATAAGTCTATAACCATAGATTCGGGTAGTTTACTCACATTTTATTCTGAAACCATTGAGCCGAAAACTCTTCAGGGGGGCAAGGAGCGCTACACTAATGACTATGGTGAATTCTTGAATGCTTGTGGATTAAAAGGTGTGCGGGGGGCAGAGAACTATACCATTAAAGGAATGAACGAAGGTCAATTAGATTTACAGACAGATGTGATTTATTGAGATGAACGGAGAAGTTAGAAATGAAACTAATGGATAATTTAAGAGGACTCACCCTCGTCGAAGTCCTTGCTGCTATCGTACTTTTGGGTATTATTTTCATTATCGCCGCTTCAGCTTTTCCCCAAATGACCAAAATGAACGCAGCAACCGAGACAAAGCAGGATACAATGGCAGATGCCCGTATGGAACTCACCACACTGCTTGGCCGCTCAACTGATTTCTCAGTGAATCCATTCAACCCTATCCAATTGGGAGATCAGCCTGATTCCAAATATGATCTTGTTCCTCCTGATGCGGGGTGTGATGATTGCACCGCCTGGGAGCGAACCGAGCCGGCAACGGAGAAATCGCCGGCCAGGAAGTACAGGCTCCAGATCTGGAACGAGCCGGATTATCCCGGAAACTATGATTCTCCATCCCTCTACCGGATCAAGGTGACAGCCACTGATTTAAATAACAAATCCGCAAGTTCCGCTTACGGTTACTTGGAGGTGCCTGCCGATGCGGCAACTAAAGAATGAGGCGGGAATGTCATTAATGGAGGTGCTTGCCGTACTCGTGATCGGCACCATGTTTATGATGCTTGCGATGACGATGATCGGGCTGAATATGAAGTCGAATGCGGCACAAATGGCGAAGACGCGCCTGCAGCAGGAAGCCAATCTCGTCACTGCCGAGTTGGCGGAGGCGCACCGTCAATGTCCGGACATGCTGCTCCTTAAAGAGGGGCAGGCTTTATCAATCGAAGGTTGCGATTTCAAGAGCGGTCGGGTCGGTGGCGGAATCTATACGCATCATTTACATAGCGAAGACATCCTCAATCGTCCTTTAGGTGACCGGGAAACTCTGACGGTGACCGTTATGGACGGGAAATCCGAATTGACCGTACCGATCACACTGAGCCGTCTCGGCACACTCAACTAGACCGTATTAAGGGAGCCGCCCGGCCCGGGCCGGCTCTTTCTTCATTTCCAGCTTTAAAACCCTTCTTCCGCCTTAGTTGCGGCGTAGCCCGCCTGTGATAAACTATTGGAAAAGTCAGTGTGCGGATGACCGGACTACCTGGGATGGAGGGGACCATATGAAGGTATTGGATTCGGGGCAGTTGATTGAGGGGCTTCAGAGGAACGTGGGGACGCTGGAGCGGCTGGACGGTGAGATGAGGGAGGTTGTTCTGACGGCGGAACGTTTTGTTGCGCTTGGAGAGTCATTGAAAGGGCAGGGCGGCGAGAGCCTGAGGATGTTTTATCAGGAGTGCCACCTGACGTTCGGGAGTTATTTCATGTTTTTTGTCCAGGATTTCCTGACGGCCTGCGCGGAGGTGTTCTCGGCACTTCAGGCACTGGAGCCGGATCCGTCGGGACACATCAAAGAGGCCTTTCTCGAGTCTGAGATTGAGCATGCGCTCACCGATCTTTCTTCGACCGTTACCCGGCTGACTTCGGATGCGAACAGCATCATGGATTCTGTAGCGGATATCGTCTCGCTGCCGCACCTTAATGACAGTGATGTGCAGGAGGGTGTCCGTGATGCCCGGATCCATAAGGACGACACCGTCACCGGCCTCCGGGAGTTTGACTACAGCCAGACGAATGGCCTGGCTTCCATTGAAACGGCACTTCTTCATATGGATCAGTGGGTCTCCGAGATCGAATCGATGATGGCGGAGGGGCTTGCCGGTGCCGACTTTGATGCGGACAGCTGGAATGGCCTTGAGGGCGTCCAGGCGCTGAAAACGGATCTGGCTGCCCGGGAGGCGGAACTTCTCGGTATTGAAGAAGCCGGGGAAAGCGCCAATGTAAGTGAATCACCTTCCGCTGACGCAAAGGATGTCGGCGAAGCGGAAAAAGAGGAGAGCGGGAACAAGGTGCTCGGCTTCCTGAAGGGAGCAGCGGACTTCCTGTTCCTCGATGACGCGAAGACCATCCTTGACCCCGATGCCTCTCTTCTTGATAAGGGAATCGCAATCGCCGGGTTCACCCCGTTCGGCAAGGCACTGAAAGTCGGGAAGACAGGCTACAAACTGGTCAAGAACTCACCAAATGCCAGCTGGGCGACAAAAGCCCCGGCGCCGAAAAAACCGACCCGACTGGAAGAGCTGCGTGCCAAATACGGAACGGTTCCGCCGAAGGAACTGCATCAGCGGATCAACCTGCGTCAGTCGACAAGAGATGAGCTGGACCGGCTGAAAGCGAGCGGCATGACCAAGAAGGAGTTGGGTCCGGCGGTCGCGGGCGTCCTGGACAAAAAGACCGGCAAGACGTATTACGGCATCAACGATCCGAGCGGGAAAGTGCCTTCCAATCTTCATCCGCAGCTGCGTGACCGCATCGAGAATATGCCGCCGGCCATACGGGACGGCTATACAAAGACGGCCGGAAGCGGTTCTCATGCTGAGGTCCGCGCGCTGAATGAGGCGTTGCAAAACAATCCGAATGCCAAGCTGGACGACTTTATGGTCCATGTCGTCAACACGAAAAAGCTGGGGCCGAAGATGCCGCAGCCTGGCATGCCGATGCCGCGGTGCCCGCATTGTGAATACATCACGGGCGGCACGAAATTCTTCCCTGAGGTGATCAAGAATGGACGATAAACTGCTGACGAAAGAAGAGCTGATTGAAAAAGGATACGACTACGATGATCTAGAGATGGAGCCGCCGAGCGACCAGCTGTTTGTACGGACCGGTGAGGAAGGGGACGATCTCGTTCCGGTCAATGGGCTGGTCTATGAGCTGAGCGAGCAGGACGGCTCGGTCCTGTACTACGGAGAGTATGCGGACGGACTGCCACATGGAATTTCGGTGGACTTCCATCCGAACGGACAAGTAAAGCAGATCCACGCCCATTTCCACGGGCCGATCCACGGCGAACAACATCAATGGGACAAGGAAGGACGCCTCGTATTCTGGGGAGAATACGAGTATGGGCATGAGCTGAAATATAAAAGATGGGATGGGTCCGGTGAACTTGTTGAAGAGAAAATGGAACCGGACAACAGCCAATTGACCATGATTCGGCAAAGCCGTGAATTCTATCAGAAACATTACGGGGCAGAATAAGAGTGTTAACGGCTGAAGAAGTGTTGGAGCAGGGCGTTCCGTGGAATAATCTCGTTGAGGAATATCTGAGCGACCTGGTACTGTGGCGATGGGGAGAACCTTCTCTTTTACGGCGAGTATCGAGGAGAGTATGTCTATGGGGTCCTCGTCTGGTACAAGCAGAACCGGACCCTGATCTGTTCGGGCTGATTGAGTCCCAGCGCGCGTACTATGAGAAACGTGGATAAGCAAAGGAAGTGGCAAGTGTGCAGGTGAACGACATCCATCCTCTCCGTCCGGATCCGGCGGAGTTCATCCGAATCCAGGAGCGGCTGGCCAAACAGATTGACGTGAGCCGGCCGCTCCGCCGTGAAGATCTCCGGACGGTGGCCGGAGTCGACTTGGCTTACGGCGGTGAAGGCGAATCCGAGACCGGTTTCTGCCATGTCGCTGTCTTTGATGCGGCCACGATGCAAGTAGTGGAACGGGCAGAGGCAATCGGAAAGATTGAAGTACCGTATGTCCCCGGATTCCTGACGTTCCGGGAGCTGCCGCTGATCGCTGCGGCTGCCGAAAAGCTGGAAACGGTGCCGGACCTGTTCCTGTTTGACGGAAACGGCATCCTCCACCCCCGCAGGATGGGGATTGCTGCGCACGCATCGTTCTTTCTCGGCAAACCGGCTGTCGGTGTCGCCAAAACCTATTTTAAGATAGCGGAGACGGAGTACGAGGAGCCGGAGCGGGAGAAGGGCAGCTGCACGGACATCAAAGTGGGCGGTGAGACGCTGGGGCGCGCCGTCCGGACATCCGCCGGCGTAAAGCCTGTGTTCGTCTCGCCGGGCAACGGGATCAACCTGGATTCATCGACGGAACTTGTCCTGTCGCTTACAGGCCCCGAAAGCCGACTGCCCGTACCGGTGCGGGAAGCGGACATCTCGACCCGCAGGATGCGCCGCAACTGGGAAGAAGAACAACGATTAAGCCCGTGATTCCCTAGGTGGAGTCGCGGGTTCATTCGTTCAGGCCACTTCCTGATTGCTATAATAAAACGGGAAATGGAGAAAGGCGGAATATTATATGAAGAAACTATTATTGGATGTCGACACAGGAATCGACGATGCGATCGCGCTTCTGCTCGCGGCCAAGGAATCCGAATTGGTCGGGGTGACAACCGTAAATGGGAACACGTCGCTGGATAACGCGACAACCAACACACTGAAAGTCCTCAGCCTGATCGGACGCGAAGACATTCCGGTCGTCCGCGGTGCGGACCGGCCGCTCCTGCGTGAGCCTCATTTCGAGGCGAGGGTGCACGGTGATGACGGAATCGGAGGCGCGCTCGGGGACATGAAGACTGGAATGCCTGCAGAAGGGTTCGCCCCCGACTTCATTATCGAGCAGGCTAAAAAACACCAAGGTGAGCTGACGCTCGTCCTCCTTGCCCCGCTGACGAACATGGCGCTCGCGGTGCGTAAGGAACCACGGCTCAAAGACTGGCTGAAGGAAGTCGTCGTCATGGGCGGTGCCCTGGACACGCCGGGCAACATCACGCCGAAAGCCGAGTTCAACATCTTTGTCGATCCGGAGGCGGCGAAAGTCGTTTTTCAGGCCGGCCTTCCGATCACGCTTGTCGGACTGGACGTCACGGAAAAGACGCTTCTCGATGAACCGCATGTCCGGGAAATGGCAGGAAATGCAGAAGGGGAGTTTATCCGTGAAGCGACCGTCCAGTACATGAACCGGTATGAGGAGATGACCGGAAGCCGTGCGTGCTCCATGCATGACCCGCTGGCGGTCGGGGTGGCGCTCGACCGGTCGTTTGTCCGGACGGAGCGTCTCTATGTCGATGTGGAGGCGGACAGTTCCCTGTGCGACGGCCAGACCGTTTGCGATTTCAATAAAGTGACAGGCCGTGAGCCGAATATGGACGTCTGCCTCGGAGTCGAGGGAGAGCGCTTTATCCGCTATCTGATCCAAAGTATGACCCGCTGATCAATAAGCCCGCGATGCCAATGGGGCATCACGGGCTTTTCATCATTTGAAGAAGAGTTCGAATACCCTTCTCATGGCACTTTTTTCCGGACGTCCTCCGCGGGCCTTCCATTCGGGCACCACATACTTTTTCGTGAACTTCATCTCGTAGTCTTCCGCGCGACCAAACGGTAATGGGTCATATCCATAATTGAGATCAAGGCCGCCGGCGTCATCGATCATGAGTGTCATCGTCGTGAACGGTTCCCGTCCCAGTGCCTTGAATTCTCCGGCTAGCTTTAAAATCAGGTGATTGATCTTATCTGTCTGTTCATGGTAATCCGTGGGATCCAGATCCAGTATGTAGTGCATCTCCGCATCCGGCAGGAATTCCGGGCTGTCTTTCCTGAAAAAATAATAAAAGTAATCGGCCCGTTCACCGCGGTTTTCACCATAGAACATGATCTTGTCCCAATCAGCAGGGACTGATTCGATGATTGTTTCAATCAGCTGCTGTGTGGTTGTTTCGAGGTTGGTTGTGTCCATCCGTTCCGCCTCCCAGTCTTGTTAACAATCCTAGCAGAACAGGGAGATGCCGTCACATGGATCTCTGTTGTATTCTTTTGCCGGAGGCGCGCACACTAACTGATATACAAGATGGTGTGATATCCTGAAAAACCCATAAAAGTGTCGATTCATCGCTGTTTTTAAGTCTTTTATCCGAAATTATTCTGATTCGGTTGATTATAAAATATTCACGCTATACAATGGAACGTATATTTTTATCATTTTGCTTGGTAACAAGCTAAAGGAGTGGAGACCGGTGAAAAAGTACGAAGAGGCGCTGGATTTGCATCGGGAGCTGGAAGGAAAGCTGGAAGTGACGGTAAAGGCACCGATCGAGTCAAAGCGTGACTTGAGCCTGGTGTATTCACCGGGAGTCGCCGGTCCCTGCCTGGAGATTGAGCAGGATCCGGAAAGCATCTACGACTATACAATCAAAGGCCATACCGTCGGTGTCATCAGCAACGGCACCGCGGTGCTTGGCCTTGGCAATATTGGCGCTGCGGCATCGATTCCGGTCATGGAAGGAAAAGCGGCGCTGTTCAAGCGGTTCGGCGGCGTGGATGCCTTCCCGATCGTCCTGGACACGGAAGATCCGGATGAGTTCGTGAATGCGGTCAAGCTGATGGCCGGCGTATTCGGCGGAATCAACCTTGAGGACATCGCGGCGCCGGCATGCTTTGAAATCGAAGACCGTCTCAAAGAGGAACTGGACATCCCGGTGTTCCACGATGACCAGCACGGGACGGCCATCGTTGTCGCGGCGGGCCTTCTGAACGCTTCCCGCCTGACGGGGAGAGAGCTCCGCGACATGAAGGTTGTCATGAACGGCGCGGGAGCGGCAGGTGTGGCAATTGCAAAGCTCCTGCTCGGTTTCGGCGTTGAACAGATCATCATGTGCGATACGGCGGGTGCCATCTATGAAGGCCGGACGGAGCGGATGAATCCGATGAAGGAGTCAATCGCACAGGCGACGAATCCGGGGCGCAGGAGCGGCAGCCTGGCGGATGTCATCGTCGGCGCAGATGTCTTTATCGGGGTGTCCGCGGCAGGCGCGCTCACCCAGGACATGGTCCGTTCCATGGCCCAGGAGCCGATCATCTTTGCAATGGCGAACCCGGTCCCGGAAATCATGCCGGATGAGGCGAAAGCAGCCGGTGCCCGCATCGTCGGCACGGGACGTTCCGATTTCCCGAACCAGGTCAACAACATCCTCGCTTTCCCGGGGATTTTCCGAGGGGCGCTCAGCGTGCGGGCAAGCGAAGTGAACGAGGAAATGAAGCGTGCTGCCGCTTATGCAATCGCGGACCTGATCGGCCGCACCGCGCTCACCGATGACCGGATCATTCCGGATCCGTTTGACGTGCGGGTTGCGGACGCAGTTACGAAGTCTGTCGCAGAAGCGGCGGTCCGGACGGGAGTCGCCAGGAAAGCTCCGGTAAAGTCCTGATCCGCCGTCCCCATTTCCCCCGTGTCCATAAATCGATATAATGATATGGACAACTAGTGGAAATGGGGGAAACGGGATGTCTTACTTTGTGGTGTATCTGCCGATGAAGGATGAGGAACTGAGTCAAACCCTCCGTCCGGATCATCTGGCGTTTCTGGACGAACAGATCGAAAAGGGCAATGTAAAAGCGAAGGGCCGCTTTGCCGACGGTTCCGGCGGCATGGTGATCTACGAGGCCGAGTCGCTTGAAGCGGCTGAGGAAATTGCCAAGCAAGACCCGTACGTCGAAAAAGGCGCACGTGGAATCGAAATCAAAGAATGGATCGCGAGCTTCGCGTGAACCAGAAAACCAGCAGCCGGCGGACGGCTGCTGGTTTTATTATGCGTGGGAGGATTATCAACGTTTCAATAAAGATCGTCAACGTCTCAATGAACATAATCAACGTCTCAGTAAACTTCGTCAACGTCTCATCCAAGATCATCAACGTTTTCGGATTCAACCGCTCCTCTTCATGAGATAAAGGAAGTACGGTGCGCCGATGAGGGCGGCGATGATGCCTGCCGGGACGGTGAAGTCCGGGAGCGAGTGGCCGATCGTATCTGCCGCAATAAGGAGCCCTGCGCCGATCAGCATGGCCGCAGGAAGGTAGTGCTGGTGGCGCGGTCCGGCGATGGCCCGGGCGATATGAGGGGCCATCAGGCCGATAAAGGCGATGTAGCCTATGACGGAGACGGCGGCCGCGGCAAGTGCGACGGCAATCGCGATCAGGATCATGAGGCTCCGCGACAGTTTCAGGCCGAGCCCGATCGCCGACGGTTCGCTGAGCGCCAGGATATTGAGCGTATTCGACCGGTACAGGACAAACGGGACGAGCAGGATGACCCAAGGCAGGAGTGCAAGTGCGAACGGCCAGTCGGCGCCCCAGACGCTTCCGGCGAGCCATTCCGCGACAAAGGCAGCTTCCTGGCGTTCGGCGCCGGAAATGAGGAGCATCATGCCGCCGGATAGGGCGGATGCAAACCCGATCCCGACAAGAAGAAGGCGCATAGGGCGGAGTCCGCGTCCCTTTTCGGTCGAGAACAAGTAGATCAGCCCGGCTGTCACGATGGCTCCGGCAAATCCCACCGCAGGAAGCAGATAGGCGTAATACGGGATGTTGCCCCCGGCAAACAGATAAAACACGGTAATGGCGAATCCTGCCCCGGAATGGATCCCGATGATTCCCGGGTCCGCCAGGTCATTCCTTGTGACCGTCTGCAGGATTGATCCGGACACGGCCAGCGCCACCCCTGCCAGCACGAGCACAGTTAGCCTCGGCAGCCTTATTTCAAGCAGGATGAACGATTCCTTGAATGTACCGTTGCCGGTGAGGACGGGGATGAGCCGGTTGACCGTCACGCCGGAGGCACCTGCCGACAGGGCGGCGATGAGAACGACAGCGAGCAGTCCCGCCAAGATCAGTGTCCTGCGGAGCGGCCGGCGCTGTTTTGATTCATGCATCCCGGAGCCCCCCTTTCCGGACAATCATCAGGAAGAACGGCAGTCCGATCAGCGCCGTAATGGCGACGACCGGCGTCTCGAACGGCGCATTCAGGGTCCGGCCCGCCAGATCGGCCAGCACCATGAACGCCGCACCTAGAAGGGCGCTCATCGGGATGATCCGCGTATAGTCCGATCCGCTGAAAGTCCGCACGATATGCGGAATGATGAGGCCGACAAACGCCAGGTTGCCGACAAGGGCGACCGCCGCACCTGCGAGAAGGGCGGTGATGCCCATCATGATCGCCTTCATCAGGAACACCCGCTGGCCAAGGCCGGCCGCCACGTCTTCCTGCAGACTGAGGATGGTCAGCTGCCTGCTGACGGCAATGGCGCCGACGAGTCCGATCGCGATAAACGGGATGATGATGAGCGCCTTTGGGGTCGTGCCCATGAGGCCGCCCGCGGTCCAGAGCGAGACGTCCTTGGAAATCTGGAAGACGATCCCCGTCCCGTCCGCGACCGCCTGCAGGAAAGCCGAGACCGCGGCGCCCGCGACGACGAGCCGCATCGCAGACATGCCCCCGCGGCTGGAGGCCCCGATGCCGAATACGAGGATCATGCCCGCAGCCGCACCGATAAAGCAGGCGGCGAGGATGCCGAGGTAGGGGATGCCCGGGATCAGTGCCAGCGAAAGGGCGAGTGCGGCATTTGCTCCGGAGGTAAGCCCGAGAAGGCCGGGGTCGGCGAGCGGGTTGCGGGTCACGCCCTGCATGATGGCGCCCGCAACGCCAAGTGCCGCTCCGGTAAAGATGGCTGCCACCACGCGCGGAATTCGCAGTTCGCGGAGAATAGCGGCATGATCGCCGGTCGCCGAGAACACCGCCTGCCAGACATCGCGGATGCCGGTATCCGCGGCTCCGAGTGTCAGTGCCGCAACAAAGGATGCGGCCACAAGCAGGATGCCGAGCGCGAGCTGTATCGGAAATGGAAAAAGTCGTTTGGTGGTCATATCGTCAGTCACTTTCCTCATATCAGCGGAAAAGCGGTCCGCAGAGCTGGACCGCTTTTCTGCTGTTATTCGTTTCCGAGAAATTCCTGTTCAAAAAAGTCCAGTTGGTCATCAAGCGTCATCGCGTCATTGAAATAGGCAGTCCGCGCATCAGCCACGATCAGGTTGCCGTTTTTCACAGCCGGAATCTCCTTGAACCAGGCTGCGTCCATGAACGAGGTATCCTGCTCTTCTGTCAGGCTCAATACCAGGTAATCACCCGTGTAATCACCAAGCACTTCCTGGGAGATGGCAAAGTAACCCGGCTCCAGTGCTACATCCTCGACCTGCTTCGGCATCTTCAGGCCCATTGCCTGGTAGAGGATTTCAGTGCCGCGGCCCCAGTTGTCACCGAACAGGTACAGCTGCTTCTCAAAGTTTTCCGCGACGGTGACTGTGGCGTCTTCGCCGATCTTTTCCTTGATGCGCGTGCCAAGGTCCTCGGCGCGCTTCTTGAAGTCTTCCACCCACTCGGTGGCTTCCTTTTCTTTGTTGACGACTTTGGCGATTTCGATGTGCTGCTGGAGGTAGTCATTCTTGCCGTAGGTAAAGAGGACGGTCGGCGCGATTTTCTCCAGCTTTTCTGCGTTCTGGATGTTGTTCAGGCCGATGATGAGATCCGGCTCCAGTTCGATGATTTTCTCGATGTCTTCATTGGAGACGACTTCGGCGTCTTTCAGCGCTTCGTCAAAGCTCGGGTTGGCGGCGGACCAGGAGTCTACGCCGACAATCGGCACATCCAGTTTGATCAGGTCACCCGCGTAGGAAGACAGCACAACAACACGCTGAGGATCTGCAGGCACTTCGACAGGCCCGGTTTCGGATTCGTAGACGATGGTGTCAGAGGAAGCATTGTCTTCTGATTCTCCCTTGCTGTCATCGGCGGAGCCGGACGCGCATGCGGCAAGTGTAAGAGTCATGAGCAGGGTAAGGATCAGGAGCAGTTTCTTGTTCATATGGATTCTCCTTTGGATAAGGTCATTTATTTGATCAGATCATAGGTCATGCAGAAGGGGGTCCCGGTCCTCGGGTCCTTTCCGATGACCGCATCAATGCGGAACACGTCTTTCAGCACGTCAGGGACGAGCACTTCTTCCGGCGGTCCGCTCTTGATGAGGCGTCCCGACGAAAGGGCGATGAGATGATCGGAGAAACGAGCGGCCTGGTTGAGGTCATGGAGCACCATGACGATCGTCCGGCCTTCTTCCCGGTTCAGCTTCCGGAGAAGTTCCAGGACTTCGAGCTGGTGGGCCATGTCCAGGTAGGTGGTCGGTTCATCCAGGAAAATGATCCCGGTGTCCTGTGCAAGGGCCATCGCGATCCAGGCCCGCTGCCGCTGCCCGCCGGACAGGGCATCCACCGGCCGGTTACGGAATTCGTCCATGCGGGTCGCCTCCAGCGCCCAGTCGACCATGCGGCGGTCTTCGGCGCTCAGCCGTCCAAATCCCTTCTGGTAAGGGAACCGGCCGTAGGCGACGAGTTCTCCTACCAGGAGGCCGTTGGCGCTGTCCTGCGTCTGGGGAAGGATGGCCATTTCCCTCGCCAGTGCTTTTGTATCCATCGACCGGATGTTGGCGCCGTCAAGCAGGACGGCACCGCCCTGATGGGGGATGATGCGGGTGATCGCTTTCAGTAGCGTTGATTTCCCGCATCCGTTCGAGCCGATGATGGTCGTAATTTTGCCTTGGGGAAACGAAATGTCCATCCCATGGACAATGGGGGTTTCTCCGTAGCCGACTTGGATCTGTTCGGCGAGCAGTTGCATATTGGGTTTCTCCTTTCTTTTTGGAGTGGGACATGTTATTCTCAATGAAAATGATTATCGTTGAGAATGATTTTCAATTTCAGATGATATAGCCAAAGCATGAAGGTGTCAACTGTTTTCTGAAGCAGGAGAGGGAGGAAATTGACATGGCAGAACTGATCCGGGATGTGACGATTATCGGCGGGGGGCCGGCAGGGCTTTATTCGGCATTTTACAGCGGGCTCCGCGGCATGGACGCGAGGCTGATCGAAGCGAGGGAAGAACTTGGCGGGAAGGTGTGTCTGTTCCGGGAGAAGATGATCTGGGACGCGGGCGGCCAGCCGCCGCTGCAGGGAGAGACGTTCCGCCGGCAGCTGATCGAACAGGGGAAGACATTCGCTCCGGAAGTGCTGACCAGTACGAAAATTATCGCGATCCGTAAAAACAGTCAGGGGCTGTTCGAAGCGCAGGACCATCTTGGACGTGTCCATCTGTCCAAAGCCATCATCATGGCGAACGGCGGCGGGATCGTCACTCCGCAAAAGCTCCGCCTGCAGGGCGCCGCCGTGGCGGAGATGGACAATCTCCACTATACGATGCCGTCCCTTGCGACATTCACGGGCAAAACCGTTCTGATTTCGGGAGGAGGGGACGCAGCGGTCGACTGGGCGGACGAGCTGTCCGGCATAGCGGCAAAAGTGATTCTCGTCCACCGCAGGGACAATTTCTGCGCGCACGAGGCACAGGTGGAGAAAGTGAAGCGGAGCGGCACGGACATCTTGCTGAATGTGGCGATTCACCGGTTGCTTGCCGATGGAGCGAAAACCCGGATCGAGATGGTGGAGCTGAAGGATACGGAAACGGGCGCCTTTACCCGTGTCGAAGTGGATGATGTCGTCGTCAGCCATGGCTACGAGCGGGATGCGGCGCTTGAGTTCGGAGCCGGTTCTGAACCGCTCCGGAAGGACGGCCACTTCTTCCAGGGTGGGGCGGATGCCGCAACTTCTGTCCCGGGTATTTTTGCGGCAGGCGACTGCCTGTCTTATGCGGGCAAGGTGAACCTCCTCGTTGGTGCGTTCCAGGATGCCGTAAATGCTGTCAACCGCGCCAAAACCTATGTTGAGCCCGATGCCCACGACCGCGGCATGGTCTCTTCGCACAACGAGCGATTTAAAGAGCGGAACCGTACCCTCATCAGGCAGCTGGCGGATGGAGTGAAAGCCGAGGGGTAAGGGGCGCAGCCGCATAAGGGTTCACGTTTCGGCGAGGAACGGAAATAACACGGACAGGTTCTGCATAAAATGCAGATCTGTCCGTTTTTTGGTTAGGTTATGGAATTTCCTCCATCCCTCTATCAACATAAAGGAAAGGTAATATTCAGAAATATATTGCGTCACTCTCTTAATCATGTTAGTGTAAAACCAGGTTGAAGGGTTTCCTTCATTATGGAAAAGTTTTGCAGGAATTCCTTCAAAGCAGTTCGGGCAACCATTGCAGGCCCGGCTCAACTTTGTCCCGCCCGCTTGCGGGCTTCTTGATGTTGCGGTGATTACATACAGTCGAATGGGGTGTACGGGATGATGTTGAAGGGATTGGTCCACCGGGAGATACTGAAGCTGCCGAGGGGGCAGCGGAAAGTGGCCGAGTATGTAATGGAACGCCCTCATGAAGTGGCGGTCTGTTCGGGTTCCGAGCTTGGGGAACGGACCGGAACAAGCGAGTCGACGGTCATCCGCTTCAGTTACAATATGGGATTCACAGGTTACCCGGCGCTGCAGAAGGCGATCCGGGAAGAACTGTATACGCCTGAAAGCAGCTTCTCGGATTACCAGGATGACAAGCTGACGATCGGCGAGGAAAGCCGGATTTTTGAGAAGGTCATGGAGCGCGACCAGCGTGCGATTGCCGAGACGGCCAGAGGCATCGACCCGGTTCAGCTGGACAGGGCTGTCAGAGAGATCCTCACAGCCGAGAACATATCCGTGCTGGGTCTCCGGGCTTCTTATCCTGCTGCCTCATGGCTGGCACTGATGCTCAGGTTTGTACGTGACGGTGTGCATGTCATGCATCCCCAGGCGGAGGATCCGGCCCTTTCGATGGCCCTGACAGACAGCCGCTCCGTCGTCATCGTCTTCAGCTTTCATCGCTATCTGAAAGAGACACTCGAAATCACAGACCTCGCGAAAAAGAAAGGGGCTTTTGTGATCGGCATCAGCGATTCACTGTCCGCCCCGGTATCTGCATCCTGCGATGTCCTGTTTTCCATCGAGTCGGGGGCCTCGACAGTCGACAAGGCTGCGCCTCTTTTTTCGTTCCTGAATGCGCTTGTAGCGGCGCTGTGCGTGAAGAACCCTGCCGAAGTGAAAAAGCGGCAGGAAGCGGCACGGGAAATCGATAGCGGATTTTACTATGTAGAAGGCATCTGAAACGCAGGGGAGGAATGGACATGGAGCAGCCGGTGATCCGGCCATTTGAAAAGGAGGAAGTCCACCAGGCCTCTGAGCTGGAGCGGGCCGTCTGGGGAGGTTCCACGCCGCCCCAGCAGTTCATGACGGCGATGAAGAATGGCGGTCTCCTGATCGGTGCTTTCATCGGTGACCGGGCAGTGGGCTTCCAATACAGTTTTGCCGGTTTTGATGGACAGAAGCCGTATCTCTGCTCGCATATGCTGGCGCTTTTGCCCGAATACCGGCACTCGGGACTCGGAGCAGCGCTAAAGCGGCGCCAGGCGGAAATGGCGAGGGAAATCGGCTATGACTGGATCCAATGGACGTTCGACCCGCTCGAGAGCCGCAATGCCTACCTCAATATCCGAAAGCTCGGCGGCGTGGTCAGCACCTACTGGGAAAACTGTTATGGCGAGATGAAGGATCCGCTGAACGCAGGGCTCCCGACGGACCGCTTCCGGCTGGACTGGTGGATCAGCAGCCAGCGCGTGACGGACGGTATCCGCCAGCCGGAATTGGCTGAGGCGCAGCCGTACACAGTGTCGTTCAGCGGCTCGGGACAGCCTGTCCTGGATCAGCCGGGCAATGTGCCGGATTCAGAGGCTTTTACCGTTCCGGTCCCCGCCGACTTCCAGGCAATGAGGAAGGAAGACATGGCGCTTGCCATCGACTGGCGGGAGAAGACGAGAAAGATCTTCACACAGGCATTCGGGACCGGCTACGTGCTGGCCGACGTCAGGAGAAAGGACGGCCGCCTGAACGAATACGTGCTGTTCAAAAAAGAGCATGTCCGGCTTTAACACTGGAAGGGAGATGGGAAGTTTGATCATCAAAGAGATCCGAATGCGGCGCATGGAGATGCGCATGAAACATCCATTTACGACGAGTTTCGGGACGATGCAGGACAAGCCGTTCCTCCTGATCGAGGCGATTGACGAGGAAGGGAATTCCGGCTGGGGGGAGTCGGTCGCGTTTTCCTATCCCTGGTATGCGGAAGAAACGGTCGAGACGAACGTACACGTCATCCGCGACATCCTCGTTCCGTTGCTGATCGGCAGGGAAATCAGCCATCCAGATGAGGTCAATGAAATTTTCGCTCCGATCCGCCGAAACAATATGGCGAAAGCCGCGGTAGAGGGCGCCGTCTGGGATCTGTATTCGAAACGGAACAAACTGACGCTTGCGGAAGCGCTTGGCGGTGATAAGGAGAAGATCGACGTCGGCATCTCCATCGGCATCCAGGACAGCAAGGAGAAGATGGTTGAGACGGTCCGCGGCTTTATCGAACAGGGGTACAAGCGCATGAAGCTGAAAATAAAGCCGGGTGCAGACATCGAAATTCTACGGGCGGTCAGAGAGGCCTTCCCGGACGTGCCGCTCATGGCGGACGCCAACTCCGCCTATACGCTGGAGGATATCGAACTTCTGAAGATGCTGGATGACTTCGATCTCATGATGGTCGAGCAGCCGCTTGCACATGATGACATTATCGATCATGCAAAGCTTCAGGAAGAGCTCGAGACGCCGGTCTGCCTGGATGAAAGCATCCACTCACTCGAAGATGCGCGCAAGGCGGTCGAACTCGGCAGCTGCAAGATCATTAATGTGAAAATCGGGCGGGTCGGCGGTCTGACCGAAGCGAAGAAGATTCACGATTACTGTGTCGGGAAAGGCATCGATCTCTGGTGCGGCGGGATGCTGGAGGCGGGTATCGGGCGCGGGCACAATGTCGCGCTGACGACGCTTCCCGGATTCACGCTGCCGGGGGATACGGCAGGATCCGACCGATACTGGGAAGAAGACATCATCACGCCCGCAGTTGAGGCTGTGGACGGTGAAATCACCGTTCCTTCCGGATATGGAATCGGCTACGAGCCGGATCTTGAAAAAGTGAACAAGTACACGGTCGGGGAAGAAGTCTTCCGTGCCGAAGGGACAGAGGCCGCCCGCTGAGGGGAGCGTAAGGCCTGGAGGAAATTGACGGTGCAGTGCAGGCACCGCTTTCCTTTTAAGCTATAGGACTGAATATTCCGCCTCCTTGTACGACCATTAGAGGGCACAGCAAAACGGGATTTGCATGGGTAATTTGATCTAATATGATGCAATTTCCCCAAGACTACTTGAATGTTGAGAGTTTTCGGAGTATCGTGTTTAAATAATAGAAAACGCTTACTTGGTCACGGAATCATCGACAACGCAGAAAAACAACCGGGGGATGGACTGTTTTATGGATTATGGACAGGTAACCTTCCCGACAACGGAGGGGAATGCAAGTTGAAAGAGAGTATCCGTCTAGGCGCAGCATTTGCAGGGGTAGTGGTCGGGGCAGGATTTGCCTCGGGCCAGGAGATTCTTCAGTTTTTCACCAGCTTCGGATTATGGGGGGTTGCCGGCGGAATCGCCGCCATGGCAGTTTTTGCATTTATCGGAATGAATCTGGCAAGCATCGGGAGTTCACTCAAGTCGAAGTCCCATAAGGAAATCATCTATAAAATCTGCGGAAAGCCGATCGGCATGTTCGTGGATGCCGTGATCACGTTCTTCCTCTTTGGAGTGGCGGTCATCATGTATGCCGGCGCAGGTTCGCTTTTTGAGGAACAGTTCGGGATTCCTGCCGTTGTCGGCAGTTTGTTCATGGTCGTGGCCACTATGGTGACCGTTCTGCTGAATGTCCAGAAAATCATCACGGTGATCGGGGCTGTCACGCCATTCCTGGTTGCCATGATCATTCTCCTGGCGGGCTATTCGGTCATGACGGCAGATATCTCCGGAGCAGAGATTGCTCGCCTGGCACAGGAACAGGACGCGGCTGCGCCTCACTGGCTCCTGAGTGCCTTCCTGTATGTATCGTTTAACATTGCGTGCAGTGCATCGATGCTGGCAGTCATGGGCGGTACGGTGAAGGACCGCAAGACGGCTGCGCTCGGAGGAGCGATCGGCGGGGGGCTTCTTGGTGTCCTGATCCTGCTTGTGAACGTGGCGATGCTGACCAAACTGGATGCGGTCGGCGGAGCGGCGATGCCGACACTGGCGCTTGCCGCAGAGATCTCCCCGATTCTCGCCAATATCATGGCGGTGGTGTTGCTCTGCATGATCTACAATACTGCGGTCGGGATGCTGTATTCCTTTACTGCACGGGTGTCGGAAGCCGGCACGAAGCGGTTTAAAGCCCTGGTTGTCCTGTTTGGAATCGGCGGCTTTGCACTCAGCTTTGTCGGATTTGTCAGCCTCGTCGGTACGCTTTACCCGATTACGGGCTATCTCGGTCTGGTTCTCATCGCCGCGGTCGTCATCTATTGGGTGAGGAAAGTCGCACTTGGCGCAAGGGTTGGAAGCGAAACTGTATCATAAGGGTTCCATCATACAAAAACAGGGAGGCGCCGGCTGATGCGGCCTCCCTGTTTTTTAATCAATAGGAAGGCCCGGCTCAATGCCGGGCCTTCCTTTCTATTGCTTATGCTGCCGGGTCCACTTGGTTTTCTGCACCGTTGCCGAAGATCGACTCCGCCCATTCCGGGTTGTCGACGAACGGGTTGCGGTTGCCCTGGATATCGTGGATGACCTCGTTTCTGTTCCGTTCAAATTCGCTGACCGGGTCCATCTCATGCCATTCGAGCAGGACAGACAGTTTGCCGTGGAACGGGGATTTGCCGTTGTTTACCTGTTCGTTGAGTTCAAGGTCGACACGGTCGCCTTCCTCATAGCGGGTTGCCATGTAGAAGAGCATCCGGGCAACATCGCCTTTGACTTCATCCGGCGCTTCAAATGAATCACCGTCGCGCAGGCATCCGCTGCAGTTGTTGACCGGGTTGCCGCCGTAGTCGAAGTCCAGGTTGCTGCGGGAGCTGTTTACCTGGACGTCTGTCGGACGCAGATGATGAATGTCTGTGCCGGGGCCTTTGGATGTCCCGAAATCACCATGGGATTTTGCCCAGACATGCTCACGGTTCCAGTCACCGACCTGTCCGCCGTTGCGGTCCTTGGAGCGGGACTGCTGGGAGTAGAACAGGATGACGTTGTTCGGATTGTCAGGGTCCTCATCCGTCAGGCGCAGCGCTTCCCACACCTCGGAATAGGAGAGGACTTCCTGTTCAGAAATGATGTCGTGGAGGGCGGCTTTAAGGGCTTCACCCTCCAGACCTTCCGTTCCGCTGTAATAGCCGTCAGGATTCACCGGTTCCTCCGGGATCACCGGCTGCTCGGCCTCTTCCACAGTCACGCTGAAGCGCGCAGTTGCGCTTTTCTTGCCGTCCGTTGCGGTGACCGCAACGAGATGCGTGCCGGCTTCCAGGTCGAGCGTCAGTGTGCTGCCGGAGATGGTTCCTTTTGTCGCAGAATAAGAGAGCGAGTCGCCGTCAGGATCTGTGAAATGTTCCGACAGGTCGATGGAGACTGGCTCGCCTTCGGTTACAGTCTTGTCTTCAAACTTAGCAGATATTTCAGGCGCCCGGTTCGTTTCAGGAACCGGCTTGTCTTCGCCCGGAAGGCCGATCAGACGGCCTTTGGAGTCATAGAGGGTCAGAAGCTCCGGAGAAGCTTTCTTTTCAAATTGGATTGATTGGATGTTTTCTCCGCCACGGATTTCAAGCGGCTTCGCACCTTCAATGATCAGTTCCTTCACTCCGGTGCCTTTGGCATCAATGATCGTGCCGTCTTTTTTCGGTTTTACGTAGACCGTCTGGTTTTTGAATCCTTCGCCGTGGAGTTCTGCGTAGCGGCCATTCAGGTGAAGACCGTTCGGAATCACTCCGCGTTCACCAATCGTGACGGAGACGCTCTGTTTGCCGATTGTCACTTTTTTCTTGCCGGGCTTGTCAAAGACATAGTGGTCTTTTGGTTCGATCGGTTCGAATTCCATTCCTTCAGCAAGGTCAATCTGGACCATGAGCGGGTCGTGGTCGCTTGCGCGGCCCGCCATGTCGGTAAAGTCCGCATTTACATGCAGGATGTCAATCTCCGTATCTTCAACAAGGTTGTTCGAGACGACGATATGGTCAAGCACCTGCGAGTTGCCCTGATAAATGTACGTGTAGCGGTCGGGCGCTTCGACATGGTGGATCATGTTCGTCATGATGTCGCCTTCAAGGATCTTGAGCGGTTCAGCGAACTGATAGTCGTTGAAGTCACCGACCGCGACGACATTTGCGTCCGGGTTGTCCGCTTTCACGTCTTCAACGAAGCCATGAACCAGCTTGGCGATTTCGATGCGCTGCGCTTCGCTGCCGAGGACAGGAGGCTGGACCTTGCCGAAGATCGGCGTGTCGCCGCTCTTGGAATTCCAGTGGTTCGCGATGACGACGACGCTTTCGCCCTGGAAGTCGAACTGGGCGGCAAGCGGCTTGCGGCTGTCTTCAAATGCCGGGTCGTTCGGAGCGATGCGGCCCGGGTTCAGCGTCAGCTTGCCGTCTTCGTAGCCGACAGCGGTTGTCGCGTCGCCGTGAGGAATGCCGTCAGTGAGTGAGACGCGTTCCGGGTTGTAGAGGAAGCCGACACGGATGTTTGCGCCCGGCTGGCCGCCGTCTTCATCGTTGACCGGGTTGATGTTGGCGTACTCATAGCGGACGCCGCCCGCTTCGACGATGGCGTCGATCAGGCGCTGGTATGACTCGGATGCATCGGAGTCACCGGCATCCGGGCCGTTATTGTCCTGGACTTCGGTCACGCCGATGATGTCGGGGCTCTGCATGTCCACGGCAAATGCGCGGGCGAGCTTGCGCGCCTTGTCATCGGAGGTGGTCTTTGTGTTGTTCGAGAAGTTCTCAAGGTTATAGGAGGCGATTGTGAGCTTGTCCTCATCTTTAACGATTGTCGTTTGTTCAGGCGAAGTGTCGCCTTCTACATGGTTCGCCTGCATCTCATCGAGGGAAGCGAAGATCTTGTAGTTCTGGAACGAATAGCCGACGACGCCGGTGTTCGGGCCTTCGAACCGGTCGCCTGTCGCAACTTCAAAGTCACGCGCGGAGTCGTTTGGCTCGAGGCGGAACTGGATGCGCTCCGCGTTCTGGTCGCCTTCCTTGTAAAGGATGCCGCCGTGGATTGTTTCCTCAGGCCAGTTTTCAAGTACGGTGACAAGGTCTCCGTGTTCCTGAGGCCCGACCGCACGGACGTTACCGACTGTCACGCGCATGCCTTCAAGGCTTTCCCAGAAATCGATGGCATCGGACTCCGGATCGAAGACGGTGAGCCCGTCATCGTCAACGGTCTCGGTAGGGAGGTTCGACTCGTCGATCACGACTGGTTCAGGAAGGTCGAGTCCGCGCTCGAGAACAGTCACCTGCCCGCCGCGATCATCGCGCACATTGATCTGTGTGACAGGGAGATCGGATTCATGACGGTCGGAGTAGCCGTCGATGGCATACTCGCTCACTTCACCGGAGACAGAAACAAGATCGCCGACCTGGACCGGCCAGCCTTTACTTCCTGCGTAGAGTGTAATCGCTTCGGATGTGTGCGGGTCTTCATCCGCAAGCCCGTCCGGTGTCTGGACGTGGTAATAATGCGAGCCGTTTAGCTCATAGTGGTACGTGACAATCCCTTCCACACCTTCGACCCGCTGGCCGTCGAAGGACGAGAAGTGGTCGGCGCCCTGGATGTCATGGATACGGAGCGCGTCGGTGATCGTGTACTCATATGTGGACACTTCGCTGAATTCGCCGTCCGCATTCCGGACCACAGTCTTCAGGACAGTGTCTTCGCTGACGGTGACCGGTCCTTCGTAGACTGTACCGTTTTCAATCGGAGTGGAGCCGTCCACTGTGTAAAGAATGTCGGCATCCGCAGTAGTCGTCGATAGGGTCACTTCCTGGGTACCGACATACGTGCCGGATCCCGGAGTTGCCGATGCCGGACGAAGGATCGTGCTGTCAGCGACAATGTCTTCGGCATCGCGAGGGATGATCTGATACCCGTCATCAAACTGCTGGACAATGCCGGTGACCGACTCGTAGGCCATGCCTTCCTCGAGGCCCAGCTGGTTGGTTTCGTCACGGACGATGAACTCGCCATTGCCGTCGGTTGCGGTGAAGTTTGCCCACGAGCTGCCGCCGGACATCTCGCCGAGCGTGACGCCGCTCACGGTGACCAGCTGCGACTCAATCGCTTCGCCGATCTGGTCGCCCGTGACGGGTTTTGCCGTTGGTGCTTCCGCGTCCACGCGGCTGACTACAGTCGTGCCGTCAAGCTGAAGGAGCCCGCGGTAGTCGGCGAGTGTTCCGGTCAGGGTCACTTCTTCGCCGACTTCAAGACCGAGGGAAGTGGGGCGGATTGCGATGCCGCCTGTTTCATCCTGGACGGAGATCGTGTTTTTCAGATTGGCAGCGACCACGCCTTTGATGGTAACGGTTTCGCCGAGAGGCAGTGCACGGGCATCCGCAATGGAGATGGTGTCAACCGGCTCTTCAGGATCAGATGGTCCGCCTTCCTGAAGGTGGCTGCCGAGATTAGAGAAGTCGTCTTTACCGAATGCATCCCATTCAACGTTACGGTCGAATGGATCATCGATGACTTTATCCCCGGATGAAACAGCCGCTTTGCGCACAAGTGTCAGATCGGTCCCGAAGTTCGCCCTTGTGCCAACCTGTCCGAAGGAATCAACGACTTGCCCGTCCTTTTTCAGGACGACCGCATCATCCCCGTTAAAGTTGATGACGGTCTGGTTCAGCAGGTCGGCCTTACCGGTAATATCGGAGGCCGCCTGGTTATGTGCCAGTACATAGGTCTCGCCCTGTGCAAGTGTTCCGGAAAGTTTCAGTGAGTTGCTCGGTGAGGCTGAACCGTTTGCATACAGTTCGAGGGAATAAGCCCCGAGGTCAACTTCAGCACCGGTGCCATTGTACAGCTCGAGTGCCTTGTTGTAGCTGCTGCCTTCAATGTATTCCGAGATTAGCAGGTCTTCCGAAGCAGTTTCCGCATTTGCGGTTGCCGGAATCGCCGGAACCATCAGGCTCAGCATGAGGCTTGCGGACAGCAGGCCGTTCAGCGGCCTGCGCCAACGCTTTTGGTCCATTTAGATTTCGCTCCTTTTTGTGAGTGTCCACTATGCATCGTGGGTGAGAATCAGGGACAGTTCAATAGAATCAATGGAATCTTAGCAAAGCTTACAGAATCTTAACGTCAGCCTTTTAATGAACTCCGATTCCTCCCTTCCTGCTTATCATGGCGGGGGCTAAAAGGCGTGACAATGCTTTTTGCTAAAGTTTGGACTTTTGATTCTATTAAACTATTCGTTTTGAATCAGTGAAAAGAGAGGGTGGACACAAATCTGGGCAGATAGGCCCAGTCTGGGGAGGGCTTTAGTAGGCTTGTTTATAAAGAGTGGCCGGCGTTGTAAATCGCAGATATGATATGATGAGATAAAAAGAATTGGTTGAATTTTAATGAAAAAACTGTTCGAACAAATACAGAGTTCCGTGTCGATTCAATTGAAGATATTAGGGCTGGTCACGGCCCTGATCCTGTTTATCGTTGTGACCATCACGGGAATTTTCATCTTTTTTGAGTATAGGGAAGACATTAAGGCTGCGGAAAAGATGGCTTATCAGACAGCTAGAGCGCTGTCTTATATGCCGACGGTGCAGGAAAGTCTCCAAGATAAAGAGGATATACCGGAACTGAGAAATATCATGGATAACCTGCTCCGTGATACAAATGCATCTGCTGTAGTGATGACCGAAGGCGAGCGGTTCTTTGTTACCGCAGGAGATGAGGAGATGATCTTAAAGGTTTTTGATCATCCGCCGATAGACAAGGCGATTATTTTTGGCAGCTCCTACATAGAGAGACTAGGAACCAATAAGATGACTTTGGTTGGTGTATCACCCCTCTTAGTTGATTACGGGGATTACAAGAAGATTGACGGTACCATCATGGTCATTTATGACGGAAGGCTGATCATAAAAAGTGTAATCAGGGAGTCCATACCTATACTGACTGTTTCATCAATCGCTTTAATCGTTGGATTGCTCGGAAGCTTCCTGCTTGCCAGAGATATCAAGAAAGATACACTGGGGCTCGAGCCGAGAGAGATTGCGTTCTTATATCAAGAGCGGAAGACGGTCTTCTCTGCGTTGACTGACGGGATGATTGTGACAGACGAAGAAAGACGGGTACGCATGATGAATCCGGCAGCAAAACGGCTATTTAGGGTCACAGGAACCGTAAGAGGAAAGCTGATCACGGAAGTAATCGGTGATTCGGACTTCCCTTTCCTAAAAGAAGGATTTCAAGGAGACGAGGAATTCGAACTTGGTGATCTTACAATCATTGCAAGCAGGCAGCACATCCGGACAGAAGGCCGGATAACGGGAACGATCTTAACTTTCAGGGATAAAACAGATCTCAGGAAAATGTCTGCTTCCCTGTCTGAGACCCGTCGCGTAACTGAAGACTTGCGTGCCCAGACACATGAATATAAAAATAAGCTGTACGTCATCTTGGGGCTGATCCAGCTTAACAAAAACGAACAGGCGATATCTTTTATTCGCGATGAAACACAAAGCCAAGAGAACTATGTCAGGCTTGTCTCATCGTCGATCCGTGATGAAAAACTGCAGGCAATCATTCTCGGAAAACTGGCGAAGGCTTCCGAACAGCATGTCTCCTTCAAGATAGACCCGGGTTCGTCCCTGGCGAGTCTGCCTGATTCTATCGATTTAAACGGATTGGTTACGATTCTTGGGAACCTGATCGACAATGCGGTGGAGGCAGTGAGAAAACAGAAAAATGGAGAGGTTGTCCTGTTCGTGAGCGATATGGGAACGGACATCCTTTTCGAAGTGTCTGATAATGGTCCGGGCATTCCGGAAAAATCCATCGTCCGGATATTCGAACGCGGGATTTCCGGAAAAGGGCCGGGAAGGGGATATGGACTGGCGAATGTGAAAAAGGAAGTGGGGTTGCTTGGAGGAGAGATTGAAGTCCAGTCCAATCCCGAAGGAACCACTTTTTCAGTATTTCTTCCGAAAAACAGATAGGAGGACTGGAAATGCTTAATGTCCTGATCGTTGAAGATGATTTCCGTGTTGCGCAAATTCATGAAAGTTTTCTTGAACAGGTTCCCGGATTCAGGCTGGCAGGCAAAGCACGTGATGCAGCAGAGTCCCTGCAGTTTCTGGAAAATGGCGGAATTGACGTTGTCTTGCTCGATGTCTATATGCCGGACCGGCTCGGGACCGATTTGCTGTCTGAAATACGGGAAGAACATCCGGGCGTTGATATCATCATGATTACTGCGGCGGACGAAACGGCAATTATCGGCAAAGCGTTGGATTATGGCGTGTACCGGTATCTGGTCAAGCCTGTGGATAAAGAGGAATTCAGAGAAGCGCTAAATGAGGTCAAGAAAAAGCGGACTCTCCTTAAAGGGGAGCGGGTTGACCCGGATGCTTTGAACCGGTTGTTCGGTACCGGAACCAACTCTACTGAAGACCTTCCGTCCGGAATCGACTCCGTCACTTTGAAAAAGGTAACCGAATTGATCGAAAGACATCCGGAAGGTGTTTCTTCCGAACAGGCCGGCAGTTTGCTTGGAGCTTCCAGGACAACGGCCCGACGTTATTTGGAATACCTGACGGGAATCGGCAAGGTACGTTCAGAAAGCGTGTATGGCATTGTAGGAAGACCCGAAAGACGATATTTTCCAAACGGCGGTTAATTCCGCCGTTCTTTTATTTCCTTGAACTTTATGAACTTTATTTACAGAACGTTAATAAAACACAATAGTTTGCAAACGTTTACATGGATAAGTCGGGCTATTAAGATTTAGTTATTCAATTCAGAAAGTAACTGAGATTAATGAGGAGGACGGATAGATATGAAGAAATGGTTGCTTATCGCAGGGGCAACGCTTGCATTGGCCGGTTGCGGAAACAGCAATGCCGAAGATGGGGCAGATTTTCCGAACAAGAATGTTGAAATTGTCGCGCCCGCATCGCCGGGAGGCGGGTGGGACTTGACTGCGCGTTCGGTCCAGAAAGCATTGCAGGATAATGAACTCGTCACCGAAAATATTAACGTTCAGAATAAGCCTGGCGGCGGCGGAGAAGTGGGATGGAAGTATCTTGAAAAGCAAGATGCTCACACATTGGCCGTCAACTCCAGTCTTCTGATTACCAATAACCTGCTGGGTACCAGTGAATTAACCCATGAAGATTTCACTCCACTGGCGATCCTTTCCACGGAATGGCTTTCCATCGCAGTGGCTCCGGATTCGCCATACTCAAACCTTGAAGAGCTGATGAATGCAATTAAGGAAGACCCCAAGTCAATCAAGATTGGTGTAGGACCGGCACTGGGCAATAACGACCATCTGTCACTTGTTCAATTGGCGGGCGAATACGGTATTGATGCCAAAGACTTGAACTTCCTTGTGTATGAGGGCGGCGGTGATGTCGTCACGGCACTGCTGGGCGGCCACGTCGATTTTGTGACCACTTCCATGTCCGAAGTCAAGGAGCAGCACCTCGCCGGAAAGCTGAAGATTCTTGGGATTTCCTCCGAGGAGCGTGTAGAAGATCTGGAGGATGTTCCAACGTACCAGGAGCAAGGGGTCGACATGGTCTTTCCTCACTGGCGCGGAATCATGGGCCCTCCGAATATGACGGAAGAAGAAATTGCTTACTGGGATGAGCAACTGGCCGCCATGGCGGAAACCGAGCTGTGGCAGGAGATCGTTGAGAACAATGACTGGGATAGCTATTACATGAACAGCGAAGAAACCTCAGCGTTTCTCAAGGAACAGACAGAAATGTATGAAAGCCTTGTAGAGGATGCAGGCATGGGTCAATGACCCTTACCTGCTTTTCCTTTCGAATAAGGAGGAATGGGTATGAAATGGTTTAAGCTCGGGATGCCGGTCTTCCTGATGATTGTGGGTCTGGCATTCCTGATCTCTGCGATTAATCTGCCGAAAGCAAACCTGGGGAATCCGAACGGCCCGCTTTATTTTCCGGTCGGCATCAGCATCCTGCTGATTGTGCTCTCTGTGATTTATCTGATCCAGGAACTCCGAAAAGCCCGTGAAGCCAATGATCATATCAGGGAATTGTTCACCGGGCGGACCCCTGTGCTGATCCTCAGCACGATTGTACTGGGTGTCGTGTATGCACTGATATTTGAAACGCTGGGCTTTCTCGTTTCGACGATTCTGTTCCTCGGGGCACTGCTGTTCGTCGTCAACGGCCCCAGGAAATGGGTCTCAAATATTATTGTGACACTCGCATTCTCATTCATGACCTGGTATGCGTTCGGCGAATTGCTGGGCGTCAGCTTGCCTTAAGGAGGGGGAAACAGCATGGATGCATTTATTGAAGGACTCACAACGTCCCTCCAGCCAATGAATATTTTGTGGATAGTGATCGGCGGCTTCCTGGGTACGGTTGTCGGGATGCTCCCGGGACTGGGTCCCGCAACAGCTGTTGCCGTCCTCATTCCTGTCACATTCGGGATGGATCCGGTCAGTGCCCTCATTCTGATGGCGGCCATCTACTATGGTGCCATGTACGGCGGCTCAAGAAGTTCGATTCTGCTTAACACGCCGGGTGACGGATCGGCCATCGCGGCCACTTTCGACGGATATCCGATGGCCAGGCAGGGCAAGGCCGGGGAAGCGATGGCACTTTCCGCAGTGGCTTCGTTCGTAGGCGGCATTATGGCAGTATTCGGTTTCATTCTCCTGGCCCAGCCATTGGCAAACTTTGCGCTCAGGTTCGGCCCGGCCGAGTATTTCCTGCTCATGCTGCTGACATTATCCGCGATCGTCTCGCTTTCGATGGGCAAAATGGTCAAAGGGTTCATTTCCATGAGCCTGGGGCTTCTGATCGGCACAATCGGAATTGATACCCAATCAGGCGTTTACCGCTTCACTTTCGGAATTACCGAACTGAGTGAAGGACTCGATTTCCTTATTGTCATTATCGGGATTTACGCTTTGGGGGAAGTGCTATTCAACTTCCTGACTATTGATGAAGACAGTAAAAAAGAGAGGAAAAAGGTCGGCAAGATCTGGTTTACGAAAGATCAGTGGAAACGGTCACGTATGCCGATGCTGCGCAGCGGTCCGCTAGGATTCATCATCGGCGTACTGCCGGGAGCCGGCGGAACGATCGCATCGATGCTCAGCTACTCGTCGGAAAAGCAACTTTCCAAAAAGCCGGAAGAGTTCGGGAAGGGTGCCCCGGAAGGGCTTGCTGCTCCGGAGTCAGCAAATAACGCCGCTTCGGTAGGCGCGATGATTCCGCTCCTTACGATGGGCATTCCGGGTTCCGGTACGACTGCGGTCATGCTTGGAGCACTGATTATGCTCGGGATACGGCCGGGTCCTCTGCTTTTTGAAAACCAGCCCGAAACGGTCTGGACACTCGTCAACAGTATGTTTATCGGGAACGTTGCACTCGTCATTATTAACATTGTCCTTGTCGGATTGCTGGTGAAAATTCTTGATACACCGGCGAAAATTCTTTATCCGCTCATCGTCATGCTGGCATTCATCGGTACATACACGCTCAGCTACACGGCATTCGACTTCTTCCTGCTGATCCTTTTCGGATACTTTGGTCTGGTTATGAAGATTCTTGATTTCCCGCTGGCACCGCTGATTCTCGCGGCCATTGTCGGGGGCGACATGGAACAGAATTTCCGGATGGCTCTCTCTGCATCGAATGGCAGTCTCGGAATCTTCTTCAATTCGGGAGTATCCATCGCGCTGTTGGTGCTGATCATTCTATCGCTTTGCTACCCACTGATTGTCAAGGCGTTCCAACGCCGCAAAGCCGATCCTATTTCGTAAACAAAGGGTGGATTTCAAATGACAAATCAAAATGTGAAAACTGATTATGATGTAATTGTTGTCGGAGCCGGAAATGCCGCTCTCTGTGCTGCAATTGCTGCGAAAGAGCAGGGCGGCCATGTGCTCGTATTGGAACGTGCGCCTAAAGAAAAACGCGGCGGAAACTCCTTCTTTACAGACGGCGCGATTCGCGCGGCGTACGGAAATCTGGATCAGATCCGTGAAGTCATGCCGGAACTGACAGATGAAGAAGCTGCGAATACGGTGATGCCGGAATATACCGAGGATGATTTCTATGATGACCTCATGCGCGTCACCAAAAATGAGAGTGATCCTGATCTCGCCCGCACTTTGGTTTCGGAATCCTTTGATACAATCCGCTGGATGAACAGTCATGGCGTGGAATTCGAACTGAACAAAGCAAACCAGTCATTCGTCGAAGACGGAAAGCGAATCTTCTGGGGCGGCCTTCCGCTAAAGACGAAAGAGAAGGGAATCGGGCTGATGCGCTCCCTGTTCAACCGTGCGGAAGAACTCGGAATCGATGTTCTGTATGAATCCCGTGCGCTTGAAATTGTCCGGCAAGAGGGACGGGTGTCCGGCCTGAA
This sequence comes from Bhargavaea cecembensis DSE10, assembly GCF_000348905.1. Classification (GTDB taxonomy): domain Bacteria; phylum Bacillota; class Bacilli; order Bacillales_A; family Planococcaceae; genus Bhargavaea; species Bhargavaea cecembensis. The sequence continues at coordinate 41,593 of NZ_AOFT01000004.1, read as the reverse complement.
AGCTGATGTGGCCGGAGAAGTGAAGACGTTTGGCGCCATAAGTGTCATCCTGGCCTGCGGCAGCTTTGAAGCCAATAAGGAAATGCGCAAGGAATATATCGGTGAAGAGTGGGAAGCGGCCGCCGTCCGCGGAACCGAATATAACACCGGTGACGGGATTGACATGGCACTTAAGGCTGGAGCGGTCCGTTTCGGGCAATGGGACGGGTGCCACTCCATTGGCACCGATGCGAATGTGCCGAAAGTCGGGGACTTCAACAAGCCTGGGGACATTTTTAAAAAGCACTCATATCCGCTCAGCATCATGCTGAACAAAGAGGGACAGCGTTTTGTCGATGAAGGCGCAGATTTCCGGAACTATACCTATGCCAAGTACGGCAAGGAAGTGCTGAAGCAGCCTGACCACATCGCTTATCAGATCTACGATTCCAAAGTTCGTCCTCTTCTCCGTCCGGAATATGACCTTGAGGAAGCGACTGTCGTAGAAGCTGATACACTTGAAGCACTCGTTGACAAGATTCCAGTGAACAAGGAAGCCTTCCTGGCCACCGTCAGGGAGTATAACGAAGCCGTGCAGGACGGCGAATTCAACCCGTCCGTGAAAGACGGTAAAGGCACGAAGGGCATTGAACCGCCAAAAACGAACTGGGCCAATACGATTGATGAAGGACCGTTCTATGCCTATCCTGTCACATGCGGCATCACGTTCTCGTTCGGCGGGGTGCACGTGGATACGGAAGGACATGTGCTGGACCGGAATGAACAGCCGATTCCGGGCTTGTTTGCAGCAGGCGAGATGGTCGGCGGCATCTTCTATCATAATTACCCTGGCGGATCCGGACTGATGTCAGGAGCTGTATACGGGAAAATTGCCGGAACAAGCGCCGGCCGCCATGTTCAGGCCGTGCAAACAATCTAACCAGAAGCCGCCAAGCATGTTGGCGGCTTTTCTGTTTCAGGAAGAGTGGCTGATTCAATGAAAAAAGGAAAAATCGGTCTGTTCATTTTGGCATTGCTGTTTTATCTGGTCTTTATACCGGGCTATACACCCTTTCCGGCAGAACTCAAAGCCCTGGTCGTACTGGTTGTTGTCCAAATTCTATGGATTGGCCGGGTGTTTCCGCTCGCCCTTTCGGCACTGATTCTGATCTTGATTTTGTCACTTCACTTTTTCTCGTATGAAAAAACTTTATCGTATTTTGCGTCACCTATTGTCTGGCTGATGTTTTCTACCTTTTTTCTCTCCGGGGCATTCATTTCTACAGGATTGGCGACGAGAGTCTCGCTCTTTGTATTGGGCTGGTCAAGGGGTTCCAGCCGCCTGCTTATTCTGATTTCATTTGTTCTGAGCGCGATTCTATCTGTTGTTCTGCCATCAAACGTGGGAAAAGCCAGTCTGGCCGCTTCGGTATATGACAGTATTCTGAAAAACATGGGTCCCATTGCAGACATGCGGAATACTGGGAAGTCCATGTTTATCGGACTCACCTACATCGTGCCTATTTCAGGTGCGCTAGTGGCTACCGGTGCCAGTTCAACGATCTACGCCTTTGGATTAATGGAGAAGCAGGGGGCAGGCTTTGATTACTTGTCATGGTTGTGGGCATTTTCCCTTCCTGTTCTGCTTTTTCTGTTCTTTCTTTGGATCTTGGCAATGGTCTTATTCCCGCCGGAAAAAGTTGATCGCCGGAAATTGATGGAGATCATTGACCGGAAGGCTGATGAAAAGGGCAGGTTATCCTCTCGGGAATGGAGGATGATGATCATCATCAGCCTGACATTAGTGCTTTGGGTAACGCAGCCCTTGCATGGAGTCTCCATTCCGCTTGTCGGCCTGCTGGGTGCCGTCCTGACCCTGTTGCCGCCAATCGGGGTCTGGAATTGGGAAGAAGCCCGGACCCGAATTGATTGGGATATGATGCTTTTTTTCGCAGCGACGATCATGGTCTCTGAAATGCTGATCGAAACGGGGACTCTGCAATTGGTGTCCGATCTGCTTGTCAACATGCTGGGCGGCCACTCCAAGTTGTTCATTATCGTATTGATGGTGTTGCTGACGATGTTGCTCCGCCTGATTTTCGTCAATATACTCGGATTGCTCACCATTATGCTCCCCCTTGCTATCACAGTGGGGCAATCGCTACCGGGAGACACGGCGATGGCCGTTGCCATGGCGGTTTTCCTGGCAAGTATTCCGGGATTCCTGTTTATCATCCAGTCGCCGGTACACCTGATTTCGTTTTCCTATCAGTATTTCTCCGAACGTGACCTGCTGAAAATCGGGCTTCCTTCCATGCTGATCTGGACATTGCTGATCCTCTTCAGCACACTTGCCTGGTGGTGATTTACAGGCATTAATGTATCACTGCGGTCATCCAAGCCCAAAAGTGTATCTGCAGATGGAATGCATTATCACGGATAACTAGTCAGAAGAGGAGAAACACCAGTCATAGGTTTTTCTCGTTTCTTAATGGACAACTGAAGAAACGAAGCTAACAATAGAAGTAGAAATGTGAGGCCGAATAGATACGGAAAACTGTAGTGACATGGGAAGGATGAGCAAAATGCAGCCGATTTTGATCAGTGGAGCCAGAGTCTATGCCGAAGAAGGCGTTCTGGAAGGGGGCTATGTGCTCGTCCGGGACGGCAGAATCGCCGTGGCGTCAGCCGAGCGTCCGGAAGGGCTCCCCAAAGAGGTGAAAGAAATCGCCGGCTCTTCCCTGAACGTGCTTCCGGGATTCATCGACAGCCATATCCACGGGGCGGACGGCGCGGATGTCATGGATGCGACAGAAGCGGCGCTTGATTCGATGGCCCGCTTTTTGCCTGCGGAAGGGACGACTTCATTCCTCGCCACGACGATTACCCAATCTCATGAAAGCATCGGCAACGCACTTGAAAACGTTGCAGAATATCAGAACAAGTCTGGCCAGGCGGAAGTGCTGGGCGTCCATCTGGAAGGGCCGTTCGTCGAGAAAAAGCGGGCCGGTGCACAGCCGGAAGCCTACATAACAGAACCTGACGCGGCGCTTTTCCGAAAGTGGCAGCGGATGGCTGGCGGGCTGATCAAAGTCATCACGATGGCGCCCGAGCATGACGCGGACGGTGCGTTCATCCGGGAACTTACAGAATCGGGTGTGGTCGTCTCGGCCGGACATACCGATACGGGATTTGCCGGGGTGGAGGAAGCTGCGGCGCACGGCGTCAGCCAGGTGACCCATCTGTGCAATGCCATGCCGGGCATCCATCACCGTGACGTCGGCGTGGTCGGTGCGGCTTTCCTTCTGGATTCGCTGAAAGCTGAACTGATTGCGGACGGCATCCATGTGGAGAAGGAAATGCTCCGTCTGATCTGGCGAAACATCGGCCCCGAGCGACTCATCCTCATCACCGACTCCATGCGGGCAAAGGGCCTTCCGTCGGGTGACTATGAACTGGGTGGGCAGCCTGTCAGGGTGACCGAAGACCGTGCGGAACTGGCGGATGGGACGCTTGCGGGCAGCATCCTGAAAATGAACGAAGGCGCCCGCCGCATGCTAGGTTTCGACGGTGTCACGATGGAGGATATCGTGGCAATGGCATCAGCCAACCCTGCCCGCCAGCTGGGCGTCGATGACCGGAAAGGCGGAATCCGGGAAGGGAAAGACGCGGACCTGATCCTCGTGGATGATGACCTGAATGTCCGGCTGACACTTTGCCGGGGGGAAGTGGCGTTTGTAGACGAGCAGGTGGACTGAGGCTGATGCCGATTGCTCTTTCGTGAACAGAGGGGGATGAACATGTCAAATCACCAAGAATTGCTGATCCGCACGCCGGATGACTTCAGTTTTCCGGAGAACCTGGAGTACCTGTCGCGCTCTGCGGATGAGTGCATGTTCCATATTCAAGATAGCAGGGTGACGCGTGCAATTGAAGTAGATGGAAAGCCGGTGCTGTTTGTGATGGAAGAGAATCCGGACGGCATTCTGGTGACCCTAACCGGGGAAGGGGATGAAGTGAAAGCCGGTGTGGAGCAGTTTGTCCGCGATTGGCTTGACCTCGGCCGGGACCTCATGCCGTTCTATGAACTGGGCGAGAGGGACCCGCTTCTCCGGGAAGCTGTCCGCCGGCACCGCGGACTCCGTGTCGTCGGGATCCCCGATCTGTTCGAGACATTCGTCTGGGCGATTCTTGGCCAGCAGATCACCGTTGCGTTCGCTTATGTTCTGAAGCGCAGGTTCGTTGAGACATTCGGCCAGGCCATTGAAGCGGACGGTGTGATCCATTATCTGTTCCCTTCCGCGGAGAAAGTGGCCGGACTAGATCCGGAGGCATTGCGCGAGCTGAAGATCACCGGAAGAAAGAGTGAATACATCATCGGCATCGCGCGCCTGATCGCGGCCGGGGAACTCACAAAGGAAGGGCTCCTGGCCCTTGGCGATGACCGGACGGTCGAGCACCGGCTTACCGCCATCCGGGGCATCGGGCCATGGACGGCCAACTATGTCCTCATGCGCTGCCTCCGGTCACCCGATGCCTACCCGGCTGCTGATGTCGGGCTTCATAATGCCCTGAAGCTTGTTGCAGGTCTTGACCGGAAGCCGACCTTGCCGGAAGTTGAGGCATTCGCCGAACCGTGGAAAGGCTGGCGCGCCTATGCGACGTTTTATCTGTGGCGCTATCTGAGCAGCGAATCGGAGCAGGGCTGAACTGAGAGTTCATCAACGCCTCAATGAAGATCGTCAACGTTTCAACCAACATAATCAACGTCTCAATAAACATAGTCAACATCTCATTCAACATCATCAACGTTTCAACATAAGCAGGCGGTTCCGCATAATCGGAACCGCCTGCTTTCACGTCGTTATTCAACTGGGAACAGCGGCAGCTTTTCGAGAAAGATGATGTCTTCACGATTCGCCGAGTCGCCTTCGGCCAGGATGGCTGCACGGGCGACGATTTCTGCACCCGCTTCTGTGACGAGGGCTTCCAGCGCACGGAGGGAGTCGCCGGTGCTGATGACGTCATCGATCAGGGCGACTCGTCTTCCCTTAATAAGCGCAGCGTCCGGACCGTCGAGGACAAGCTTCTGCTGCTTATGCGTCGTGATCGAGGTCACGGTCGCCACAAACGGCTCCTCCATATATGCCTTTACGCTTTTCCTGGCCACGATATAACGGGGCATTCCCTTGAGCTTGGCGACTTCATGGGCAAACGGGATGCCCTTGGCTTCGGCGGTTACGAGGAAGTCCACTTCAGGCAGTTTGTCCTCGATGAGGGATGCGGCTTCCGATACGATTTCGCTGTCTCCGAGGATGACGAAGCTGGCGATCCGGAGTTCTTCGGAAACCCAGACAAGCGGCAGTTCGCGGGTGACGGTTCCGATGGTCAGTTTGTACGTATTCCGCATAAAGCCCCGTCCTTTCTTGTTTCTTATCTAAGATTTGGTTCACCATCAGTTTACCCTTTTATTGCCGGTCTCTGTCACAAAACTGTCTGCGCACAAGTCGCATCGGCTGCGCAAAACGGTGTACACTTGCGGTAGAGAGTTGTTAAAAGGAGCGGGTGACTATGAAACAGTTTATCGTGGTCGGCGGGGGCATCACCGGATTATCCGCTGCGCACCGGCTGCATCAGCTGGCGGACGATTCCGAAGAAGAGATCCAAATCACACTTGTCGAAGCGGAGGAGCGGCTCGGCGGCAAACTGTGGACTCTTCATGAGGATGGATTCATCATGGAGGCGGGTGCGGACTCGATTGTGGCACGGCACGAGGCGGTGGGAACGCTTGTTGACGAACTCGGCCTCCAGGACCATGTCGTCCATAATGCGACGGGCATTTCTTATCTTTACCGGGACGGGGAGCTGCATGCCATCCCGGCGGATACGGTGTTCGGCATTCCGATGGACAAAGAGTCTCTCATGGCGTCCACACTTGTTTCCGAAGAAGGTAAGCAGGCCGCGCTTAAAGATTTTGAAGAGGCCGATCATGATTTCACCATGGACAGCCCGATCGGCGCGTTCCTGCGGGCGTTCCTCGGCGATGAGCTGGTGGAGCGGCAGGTGGCCCCCGTGCTGTCGGGCGTCTACTCGGGTTCCCTTGATTCACTGACGCTCGGTTCTACACTGCCTTATCTTTTGGACTACAAAAATGAGTACGGAAGCATCATCCGCGGGCTCGGCGCGAACCGGGAAAAGTTCCAGTCCCAGGCGAACAAGAAATTCCTGTCGTTCGACGGGGGATTGTCCGTCCTGATCGACCGGATGGAAGAAAAGATGTCAGGCGTCCGGATCCTGAAAGGGGCCAAGGCGGAGCGTCTTGGAAAGGACGGGGACGGCTATCTTGTATCGGTTCAAGGTCAGGGGGGACTCCGGGCTGACGGGGTCATCCTGGCCCTGCCGGATTCCCAGGTGCGCGGGCTGCTCGGCCAGGCGGCTCCAAAGAAAGTGTTCGACACGTTCACCAATGCCTCGATCCTGACGATGTACCTCGGCTATGACCTGCCGGATTCGGAACTCCCGGCTGACGGCACCGGATTCATCAATGCCGGAAAAGGGCAGGTCGTCTGCGATGCCTGTACATGGACAAGCAGGAAATGGACACATACATCGCCTGACGGCCGCCTTCTCGTCAGGCTGTTCTATAAAAACGCCAATCCGAAATTTAGGGAAATCTCCTCGATGGGGAAAGAGGAACTGATTGCTCTCGCGCGCCGGGATCTGAAGGAGAGCCTTGGACTGGACGCAGAGCCTTCGGTTGTGGAAGTCACGCCATGGTTCGGCCTCATGCCGAAATACGGACTCGGGCACCGGGCGGCGGTGGAAGAGCTGGAACAGTTCCTCGCAGCATCCTATCCGAATGTGTATGTCGCCGGAGCCTCATTCCACGGTGTCGGCATCGGCCTCTGCATCGCGGACGGCCGGGAAAAGGCGGAAAAGGCAGTTGGGAAATAAAAAACGGTCAGTCCCACAAGGGGCTGACCGTTTCGTCTTCATTCAGAAGTGAGAAAGGGGTGTTCAGGCGTTCACAAAAGAGGAAAGAAAGGCATGAATCTCTTTTAGCTCCGGTCGCTTTTCCACATCGGTCTGGAGGCATCGGTCAATGAGATCCGCAAAGCCTTCATCCATGTCCCGGTGTGTACGGACTGGTTCCGCAGATCGTTCCAGCTGTTCGTAACGGCCGTCGTCCAGCGATTGGAACGGCCGCTTGCCGGTGGCGGCGAAAAAAAGGACGGCGCCGATTCCCCAGATGTCTGCGGCTGTTGTAAGGGCATTGCCCCTTGCCTGTTCAGGTGCCATGTACTGCTTGGTCCCGACCCCTTTTCGCACATCGCCGGGGGACGCCGACAGGTTCAGGTCGATCAGTTTTGCCAGAGGCGGCTGTGAAATGAGATTGGATGGTTTGATGTCCAGATGGAGTACATTGTTCCTGTGGAGGTAGTGGACAACTGAGCACAGCTGCATGCCGAGATGGGCAATCTGCTTTTCCGGCAATTCCTCGCCCTGCTTGGCCAGATTCCTGACCAGATGGGACAGCGTTTCTCCCGTGAGGGTCTCCTGGATCAGCACCGGGACCGGTTCCGGGACGACCTCATAGCCGCGGACGAGGTTCGGATGGGAAAGGGCGGTCAGGGTTTCGCCTTCCTTTACGAGGCGCTTTCGGATGATCTCGTTATCCGGGGCTTCGGGCTGGATGGTTTTGGCGATGCAGCCGGTCAGTCGCTCCTCGCTCCAGACGTAATAGACGTCACATTCTCTGCCTCGCCTCATATGATAGATGACCGTATAGCCGGGGACGAGCGTCTCTCCCTTTTGGAGAGGTTCTGTGGACACGGCATGGATATTCTTGGCCATGATGACTTCAGCTCCTCATAATTTTACTCAAGGTTCACGACATTGGATGCAGGCACTGCGGCGAGCGGTTTTTTTGCCCCCTGCTGCACTTGGTAGAGTTCCGAGTAAGGGCCGCCTCGTTTCAGCAGTTCTTCGTGGGACCCGCTTTCGACCACTTCACCGTCTTTCAGATACAGGATCCGGTCCGCTTTTGCGGCGCTCCTCAGGTTATGGGTGATCATCAGGGTGGCCCTGTCTTTCATCAGCCGGTTCATCGGTTCTGCGATCAGCATTTCCGAATTGGCGTCGAGGCCTTCCGCCGGCTCATCCAGTATGAGGATCGGAGCGTTCCGGATCATGGCTCTCGCGATTGCCAGCCGCTGTCGCTGGCCGCCGGACAGGTTCCGGCCCTTCTGGCCGACCGGTGTGTCGTAGCCGTCCGCCAGTTTCATGATGAAGCCATGGGCATCGGCCGCCTTGGCCGCTTGGACAATCTCTTCATCTGTCGCATCCGGCTTTCCGTAGGCGATGTTTTCCCGGACGGTCCCGTCGAAGATCAGGGACTCCTGGAACAGGACCGCAACGTTTTCCCGAAGTGAATCGACCTTCAGCCCCTTAAGGGCAAAGCCGTCCAGAAGGACCGTGCCCGAAGACGGGTCATAAAAGCGCATCAGCAGTTTGACAATGGTGGACTTGCCGGCTCCGCTGGCCCCGACAAGCGCAACGGATTCGCCGGGCGAGACGGTGAAGGACACATCCGACAGGACCGGCTTCGATTTGCCCGGGTAGGTAAAGGAGACATTCTTGAACTCGATCCGGCCTTCGGCTTGCTCCAATTCATAAGGCGATTCCTTGACCTGAGGCTGCTCTTCCATAAATTCGATGACGCGCTCGGCGCTTGCGGAAGCGGAAAAGATGGTATTCAGCAATTTGCTCAGGCTGCGCACGGGGCTGTACAGTTTTCCGAGCAGCATGATGAAGGCGACGAGGGCACCGACCGTGATTTCATTGTTGACCAGCAGCCAGGCGCCGGCACCCATTACGACAACGGTTCCTCCCGTCTCGATCAGGCTGACGACCGGCGTAAACGCGGCCTTCAGCCGGACTTTCAGCATCTTGGCCTCGAAGCTGCGGAGGTTTTGCACGCCGAACCGTTCGCTTTCTGCACTCTGCTGATTATAGGCCTGCATCAGTGCGATATTTGAAAAGCTTTCTTCGGAAATGGAGTTGATGGCGCCTTCCCTCCGGGTGCGTTCACGTGAAGCCAGTTTGATCCGGCTGGAGAAAAAGCGGGTGACCGCATAAAACAGCGGGACGACAATCAGTGATACAAGCGCCAGTTTCCACTGCATGTAAAACAGCATACCGATAAAGACAAGCAGCTGAAAGATGTAGGAAACGGCTGAGGTCAGGCCGGTGATGATCAGCCGTTCAATGGAAGAAATATCACTGGAGAGCCTCGATAAGATGTCACCCAGTTTGCGTCCCTCAAAAAAGGACAGCGACAGCCCCTGCAGGTGTTCAAACAGGCTTTTCCTGAGGTTGAGGATGAAATTCTGCCCGACCCAGTTGGACAGATACGTTCCGCTGAAATACAGGACGCCTCGGAGCACGGCAAGGCCCAGGTAGGCGGTGATCACCCATTTGATCGGGCTGAAATCCTCGGCGATCAGCACCTGGTCAATAAATACCTGCATCAGCCAGACCGTGGCAGACTGCACCATCGGCTGCAAGGCGATCAGCAGCAGGCTGACAATGATCCAGATGTGGTAAGACCGGACATACGGCCAGAATCTGCGGAAAATCTCCCGAACCGGAACCGGGGGAGACTTGGAAATCAGGTGTCCGCCTGTGTTTTCCACGTTCCAAAGCTTTCCGAATTCCTGAAATGACAGGCGCTCCCTGAATGTCCGCTTTGTTCGTTGAGTTCTCTTTTCCAATCTTCTCACTCCTGAATGAAGACGCGGCCCCCATGGATCAGGAGCCGCTCATCAAGGGTTCTGCCCTGTTGCAATTAAGAATCGCTGTTGCTATAGCTGACGCTGTTGCTTTCGCTATCATAGCTGTAGCTGATCGTGGATTCTTCAGTAGAAGCGGCCGGTGTTGCGATATCGAAGTAAGTCATGGTTCAGTTCTCCTTTCAATTGAAAATGATCGGGACGGTCCAATTAAGAGTTGCTGTCACTGTCGCTGACGCTGTTGCTTTCGCTTTCGAAGCTGTAGCTGATCGTGGACTCTTCTGTGGAAGCGGCCGGTGTTGCGATGTCAAAGTAAGTCATGGTTCAGTTCTCCTTTCAATTGTGATGAAAATGATTGGGGCGGGCCAATTAAGAGTTGCTGTCACTGTCGCTGACGCTGTTGCTTTCGCTTTCGAAGCTGTAGCTGATCGTGGACTCTTCAGTGGAAGCGGCTGGTGTCGCGATGTCGAAGTATGTCATGTCGGTAACCTCCTTTCCTTTGGCTTGGTTACAGTATTCCACCCGAAGATTAGAAGGTGCTGAGCGGAACATTAGAGAATTATGAGAAAAATAATAGTTTGCTAGTTTTTTAGAATGAAAGGGATTCAGCGTCCTGAAGTTGATTTAGCAATGGATTGTATTTCTGTCATTTCAAACAGGCAAAGTGGCTATTGAAGGCTGAAAAGAGGTAAAGTGTAAAGTAGGCGGAATCGGCTTCCTGGTTACCCGGGACCGGATTTTTTATTTAGGTTAGGGGGCAGCAAAGATGGCTTATAACTTTGATGAGGCGATCGAGCGCCGCGGGACAGCGAGCGCAAAATGGGACGCAGTGAAGGATCTTTTCGGATCAGAAGATGTACTTCCGCTCTGGGTCGCGGATATGGATTTCCGTGTGCCCGATGAGGTCGTCGATGCGATCAAGAAGACCGCGGACCATGGGGTGTTCGGCTATACACTCCGTTCCGAAGAATACAAGGAAGCGGTAAAAGATTGGATGGAGAAGCGCCATGGCTGGGAGATCGAAGGAGACTGGATTACCCAGACGCCGGGCATCGTCAACGCCCTCAACATGGCTGTGCTTGCCTATACGGAGCCCGGTGATTCGGTGATCGTCCAACCGCCGGTCTATTATCCGTTCATGAAAGCCATCAACAATCACGGCAGGAAAGTTGTCAACAACCCGCTGATTGACCGGGACGGGCGATATGAAATGGACTTTGATGACCTGGAGACGAAGGTCGCGGAAAGCGGCGCGAAGCTCCTGTTCCTGTGCAACCCGCAGAATCCGTCCGGTCGTGTCTGGACGCCTGAGGAGCTGAAGCAGCTCGGTGACATCTGTGTCCGCCATGGCCTCACGGTCGTTTCTGATGAAATCCATGGGGACCTGATCCTCGGTGACCAGCCGCACACGCCGTTTGCAAGAGTTTCGGACGAGCTTGCCGCAATCAGCGTGACTTGCACGGCGCCAAGCAAGACGTTCAACCTTGCAGGCCTGCATACATCGAACATCATCATCCCTGATGAAGCGGGCCGGAAGGCCTTCAATGCGCAGATTGGCAAGTTTGCGGTCGGCGGTTCCTCACCGATCGGGGCGGCGGCGACCATTGCAGCCTACCGCCATGGAGAGGAATGGCTGGAAGGCCTCCTCGACTATGTCCGGGGCAACTACAGCTTTCTGAAAGACTATGCGGAAGCCAACATTCCCGAACTGAAGGTGTACCCGCTCGAGGCGACCTATCTTGCATGGGTGGACGCCCGAGAGCTCGGACTGGACAACAAAGCACTTGAGACGTTCATGGCCAAAGAGGCCAAAGTTGGCCTGAATCAGGGTCATATCTTCGGCCCGGGCGGGGAAGGGTTTGTACGCGTGAACCTGGCCTGCACGAGGAAGACACTTGAGGAAGCGCTCAAGAGAATAGACGAAGCGGTCAAGAAACAACGGGACACGACCGTATAACCAGAAGGACCGGCAGCAGCCGGTCTTTTCTTTTTAAAATGCCATGGACAGAAAGCAACTATACCGCTAAAGTGAGGGAAACAGAAAATCAGAAAGAAGGGCTTGAATGGGAAAGGGGAATCGTAAGCCGGGGCCGGGAAACCATCGGTATGAGGCATACACCGAATCACCGGAACAGGTCCGCAAGCTGTATAAGAGGACTTTATCCATCGTCGTCCTCTCCCAGATATTCGGCGGGGCCGGGCTCGCTGCCGGAATCACGGTCGGGGCGCTGATCGCCCGGGATATGCTGGGGACCGACAGCATGGCCGGCCTGCCGACAGCGCTGTTTACATTGGGCGCCGCGCTGTCCGCACTGATCGTCGGGCGGTTTTCACAGCGTTCGGGGCGCCGCTTCGGCCTTGCAGGGGGGTTCCTTGCAGGTTCATTGGGCGCTGTCGGCGTCATCACGGCGACTATGATGGAAAGCATCTGGCTCTTGTTTGCTGCGCTGTTCATCTACGGGGCGGGATCGGCCACCAACCTGCAAGTCCGTTATGCCGGGACCGACCTTGCCGGCCCGAAGCAGCGGGCGACTGCCGTCAGCATTGCGCTTGTCTCGACGACGGTCGGAGCAGTCGCAGGGCCGAACCTGGTCGGGGTGATGGGAGAGTTTGCTTCCTCTATTGGCATTCCGCCGCTTGCCGGCCCGTTCATCCTCGCGGCCGCCGCCTACCTGGCTGCCGGCCTGGTGATGCTGATCCTGCTTCGGCCTGACCCGCTGCTCGTGGCCAATGCGATTGAATCGAGCAGGCAGGCAGCGGCTGAGGAAAATGGGGAAGCTCCCGCTGCCGGGCACTCCGACCGGAGAGGAGTCATTGCCGGGGCGACGGTCATGGTGGTGACCCAGCTGATTATGACAGGGGTCATGACGATGACACCGGTGCATATGGAACAGCACGGCCACACCTTGTCCGCAGTCGGCTCTGTGATCGGCGTTCATATTGCGCTGATGTATCTTCCGTCGCTCCTGACCGGCATCCTGGTCGACCGGATCGGTCGGAACGTAATGGCGGCTGCAGCAGGTGTGACGCTTCTTGCGGCGGGTGTCGCAGGGGCATTTTCTCCGCCGGATTCTCTTTTCGGCCTGTACGCTGCGCTGGGTCTTCTCGGACTGGGCTGGAACTTCGGGCTGATCAGCGGCACGGCGATGATCGTCGATGCAACAGCCCCATCGGTCAGAGCCAAAACGCAAGGGTCGGTCGATGTTCTGGTCGCGCTGTCCGGTGCAACCGGCGGGATGCTGTCGGGCGTCATTGCAGCCCATACGGGATTTGGCGCCCTGGCCCTCGGCGGAGGGATCCTGTCACTGCTTCTGATTCCGGTCGTTGTCTGGTCGGTGAGAGGGCGGGGGAAACAGGTGGCTGTCTGATAAGTTAAAAATCCATGTAATACCGGCCGGAGCAGGGTATAAGTGCCATCCTGTTCCGGTTATTCGTTTTTATCTGGGTTGCATGGACGAAGGACCCACAAAATCCGACTAAATAAGCGCAGCCAAAATTCAATTTCCGACATGAATTTCCTCATTTCGGCTTCATCCTTCCGCTCCATTGTCCGTCTCTGGCCAGACGGCTACAATGAAGGCAAATTGGAAGGGAGCTAATGGAATGTCCCATGAACTGGAACTGACTTTGCTGAACTCCTCGCCGCAGATCAATAAAACGATCAATTTGAATGACGAATTGCCAGCTAAAGTATTGAAAGGAATCTTACAGACCGCCTTTGGCCGGGAAAGCACCAAGCTAGATGAATGGACGGTCGTACTCACCCTCCGCCCCGTCAGAGAAAAGCCCGGAACTGTCTTTAGTGGCGAAACAGAGGTCAGTCTGCAACGGCAAGGATCCGGACCTGTCGCGGACCACCGCCCTCTGGTAAGACAATTTGATGAATACGGCGAATACTACGGCTATGCGGATTTTGATTACGATGATGAGTTTTATTGGCCGCGGCAGGAAAAGCCGAACCCTGACATTCAGTTTAAAGAGCTGTTGAAAGAAGCAAGAAAGGTCGCCAGTGACAAGCCGTGGACTGTGCTGCCAAGCAATCAGATTTTCCTTTGTGAGGATTATCATAAAGAAATGTTTTTCGTCTCGATTACCGGCCATGAGGGAGAGGAGCTCGGCGTTGAGATATACCGGGAATGGGATGGCTTCCGGTATCTGCTCGGAAACAGGGAAGGACCTTCCCCGGAACCCGGCGGACTGGTCGTGACGTTTCAAGAGCGGCAAGACATGACGGAAGAGGATCTCTGCTTTTTCAAAAGACTCAATTGCTCATTCGTAGGCAAACGTTGGCCGAAGCTGCGGGTCCTTCAGGAAGGGGAAGAGCCCAGGCTTCCCGACCCGGATGAAGCCAAAATATTGATATGGCTATTTTCCTGCGTACGATCAATGAGCAGCAAAGCCAGAAAAGGCCAAGAGATCCCGGTACCTGCAAAGGAACAGAAAATAGCGGCATTCAAAAGCTGGGAGATGAAAACCCAGATCCGTGACGTTTCGGAGTTTACCACTCCTGCGGTGGATGACTGAACGCATTTGGGCAATACTGGGAGATTGAGCATAGTAGCGGATCTCTTTAGTGCGTAGAAAAGCAGGCGAGGTTGAAATCATCCAATCCCGCCTTTTTTTGCTATATCGTAACCTGTTACCTCGCACTCATTTCATACAAACATGGAAAATTAGGGATTTACTCATGCATGAGAATTAATTTGTCGTACTATTGTATCAATTAATTAATAGACGTATGATTTGTTATATAAAAGAGACGAGGGGGAGTAGAATGTTCGATCTGCAGGTAATCGGAAGCCAAATCGTCGATGAAATATCCTCGCTGGTTGAACAAAGTATCGTTGTAACAGACCGGAATGGATTTATCATTGCCAGCACCAATCCCGAACGCCTCAATAATTATCATGAAGGGGCTGCCATGGCAATGAGAGAAAAAAAACAACTTCAGATGACTAAGGAACTGAGCCGTAAATTAAAAGGAGTCATGCCGGGTATCGTCCTGCCCATCATGATTCAGGATCAGTCAATCGGAGTCATCGGAATCACGGGCCCTCCTTATACTGTAGAAAAATACGGAAAGCTTGTAAGAAAGGTCGTGGAACTGTTCGTAGCGGACTTTATGTCCAGGCAGCAGCGGGAGCGGAGCGTGCGGGAGCTTGAATACTTTATTTCTGACTATCTCAACGGTGAGATCGATCAGGAAAAAGCATACAGGCAAGCAGAACTTCTCAGCTTTCCCATCCAGAATTACACGAGTGTTGCTGTGTTCCAGGCCACCAAATACTTGGATGATGGCCTGGTTGAACGGATGAAAAGTTTTCAGACAATCCACCAAAACCTCGAAGTGGTGAGATCTGGTATTGGTGAGCTCATCTTTTTGATACCGGATGTCGATCGTCAATCCCTGAGGACAGGGTTGGAACTAATAGAAGCCCGGGCGACCAAGTCAATGAACGAGTTTCAGCCGATTGGTGTGGGACAGGCGGGAAGTCTGAAGCGGTCATACAAGCAAGCCAAGATTGCCCTGGCTGTATCAGCGCGTCAGAAACGTATCATATTTGAAGAGGATTTGAAGCTGGAACTCCTTTTTCAGGAGTTGCCGGAAGATGTGGGCTGGAAGTTCATTCAGCGGACGCTTGCACCAATCACCGAAGATGAAGAACTGCTGGAAACTTTGGAGACCTATTTATTCAATGAGGGGAGTCTTCAGGAACTGGCGGATCTCTTATATATCCATAAAAACACATTAAAATACCGGCTGACAAAAATAGAAAATCAGTTGGGCATTCACCTGCAGAATAAAGAGCACCTGACAGAGTTATATATCGCATACAGTTTGTATCGTCAATACTAAATGACCATCCCAAGACTGGGGATGGTCATTTTTGTTTTATGGGACAAATTTTCATTCTTTCTTTTCTGAAATGTTAGCTTTTTGGACGTATTAAATGTTCAGAATATTTTATACCATTATTGAAAGCCTTTACAGAAAGGAGGCCAAAGGGAGCATGGAATGGATGGACTCTCTGAAGAAAGTTGTCGGAAGTGACCATGTCAGGACGTCGTCTGCCCATCTGCTGGCCTATAGTTACGATGCGACCGCCGGGTTTCAGGCGATGCCCGATGCCGTCGTTTCACCGGGTTCAACTGAGGAGATCCGACAAATCATGGAGATCTGCCGAGAGCATCAAGTTCCGCTGGTCCCCAGAGGTTCCGGCACAAATCTGGCTGCAGGAACAGCGCCGACAAGCGGCGGGGTCGTTCTGCTATTTAATCGGATGAACCGAATCCTGGAACTGGATGAAGATAATTTATGTGTCCGGGTACAGCCGGGCGTCCTCACTTTGGATCTGTGCGATTACGTGGAAGGCCGCGGCCTGTTTTATCCCCCTGATCCGAGCAGCATGAAGATCTCGACAATCGGCGGCAATGTCAGCGAGAATTCCGGCGGGCTCAGAGGCCTTAAATATGGTGTCACCAAAGACTATGTTCTTGGCCTGACTGCTGTATTGCCGAACGGACAGGTCATCAAGACGGGAGGAAAACTAGCCAAAGACGTTGCAGGTTATGACCTGAAGGCGCTTTTGGTCGGTGCGGAAGGAACGCTTGGTGTGATTACAGAAATTCTCCTGAAATTGATTCCAAAACCTGAACATCAAAGAACCGGCATCGCTTATTTCCAATCTCTTGAAGCAGCGGCTGCCACTGTCTCCGAAATCATCTCAAAGCGTATCATCCCCGCCACATTGGAATTTTTGGACCGCGGGACGATGGACGCCGTAGAACGATTTATGGATCTTGGTCTTCCGGAAGAAGCGGAGGCGATGCTGCTGATTGAGCAGGACGGGGAAGCCGGGCAGGTGGAACGTGATCTGTCAGCCATGATTGACATTTCGGTCAGAAACGGTGCAGTGATAACGGCAGTGGCTGAAACGGAAGAAGAAGCGGGCCAGCTTAAGGCCGGGCGGCGGGCTGCGCTTTCGGCACTGGCAAGAAAGCGGCCAACGACCATATTGGAGGATGCTACCGTTCCCAGATCAGAAATCGCGAATATGGTCCGGAAAATCAGGGAGATCGCTGAGCGGAATCAGGTTGAAATCCATACGTTCGGACATGCGGGTGACGGAAACCTCCATCCGACCTGCCTGACTGATATCCGGGACAACGAGGAAATGGTTCGTGTGGAACGTGCCTTCGCTGAAATATTTGAAGCCGCCATAGATCTGGGGGGCACGATCACCGGAGAGCATGGCGTCGGAGAAATGAAGTCGCCTTATCTTCAATGGAAGATTGGCGATGAGGGGATTGAGTTGATGAAAACGATCAAACAGGCGATCGATCCCCTGAATATCTGTAATCCCGGCAAGATGTTTGCGAAGGCAAACAAACCGAGGGTGGTGGTGGCCCATGGTTAGCGCCCTTCAGGAAAGGATGCAAAAAAGCTTTGTTGAGCATGTCAGCGAGGAGTTGCTGACAGATTGCATGAGGTGCGGTTTTTGTTTGCCCGCATGTCCAACCTATCTGATGACTGATCAAGATGAGGCACACTCGCCCAGGGGGCGGATCTCTCTGATGAAAGCCCTCAGGGACGGACAAGTCCTTTGGGACGGCAGCATTGAAGATTCGCTTGACGTCTGCCTTGGCTGCCGGGCCTGTGAGCCGGCCTGCCCGGCAGGTGTCCAATACGGTACGCTGCTAGAGGAAGCACGTCATGCGGTACTCGACGCCAAACGGCCCGGAATCAAAGAAAAAGTCGTCCGGAAGATCGTGTTTGACGGATTGTTCGCTGACCAGAAAAAGATGAAGCGCACAGTGGAACTGATCCGGTTCTATCAGGCTACGGGAATCCAAAAAGTCGCCCGGGTATCCGGTGTGATGAAGCTTCTACCCAAGCAGATGAGCGAAATGGAACGGGTCTTGCCGCCGATCCGGCAGAAGCTGAAACCGGCCAAGCCAAATCAGACGTACAAGGTTGCTTTCTTTACCGGGTGTCTGATGGATACGATGTTTCAGGAAACCAACAGCAGGACCATTGAGCTGCTTGAAATGGCAGGTTACGAGGTTAACATTCCCGAGGACCAGCAGTGCTGCGGCGCTCTTCACGGACACAGCGGAGAAGTCCCGAAAGCCAAGAAAAATGCAGAAAAGAACATCTTGGCATTTAATCATCAGGACTATGATTTTATCGTCCAGAATGCGGGGGGCTGCGGAGCATTTCTCAGTGAATACGGGAAGTTGCTGGATACAGATGAGGCGAGAGTATTTTCCGACAAGATTGTCGACATCTCTACACTTTTGATGAAAGCGGGCTTCGACCGACAATTAAATGCCGTCAGCAAAGAAGCCCAAGCGGTCGTCACCTACCAGGATTCCTGCCATCTCAGAAACGTGAATGGTGTTTGGGAAGCTCCAAGAACATTGATCGGATCCGCTCCCGGATTCACCTTTATTGAGATGCCGAATGCGGCCGGCTGCTGCGGGTCCGCTGGTATATATAATCTCTTGCAACCGGAAATGTCGGGGAAGATTCTGGCAGAGAAAATGAAAGGGGTGAAGCAGGTCGGGCCATCCGTGATTGTGACTTCAAATCCGGGTTGTCTGCTGCAGATGAAAGTGGGGATCGAACGCGAAGGGTTGGCCGGACAGATGGAAGCAGTGCACATTGTGGATTTCCTCTATGAATCCATGAAAACAACCACAAAAGGGGCGAGATGAATTGAAAAAAACGAAGAGATCGGTATTCGGCATGATTGGCTTGTCTGCAATGCTCTTACTCGGAGCATGCGGGGGCGGGGCATCTTCGGAAGATGAGGCTAGTGCCGGCGGAGAAGCGAAAAACTATGACCTGAAAATGTCCGTAACAGTCGCAGACAGCTCAACTTGGTACGAAGCTGCCGAGAAACTGAAAAACGACCTGGCGGAAGAAACAGACGGCCGCATCAATATTGAGCTCTATGCCAATGAACAACTTTCGGGCGGGGATTCCGGGAAGGCGGTAGAAGGTCTGTCTAAGGGAACGATCGATCTGACCTTTAACTCCACCATCATTTATTCCATCCTGGATGATCGCTTTGGTGTGGCCTCGGCACCGTTCCTGTTCAGCACGCACGATGAAGTGGATCAAGTGTTTGACGGCGAAGGCGGCAAAATGCTCAAGGATATTCTCGCAGAAAAAGGGGTCCATGCACTCGGATATGGCGAGAACGGATTCCGTCAACTGACGAACAGTGTCAAGGAAGTAAAAGGGCCGGAGGATCTCTCGGGCATGAAACTCCGAATCCCTGGCATCACGATGTATACAGATTTGTTCAGGGAACTGGGTACAGATCCTGTCACGATGACCTTCTCCGAAGTCTTTACGTCACTTCAGCAGGGCACCATCGACGGCCAGGAAAACCCGGTTGACGTCATCTACTCCTCGAAACTCAATGAAGTTCAGGACTACATGACAATGTGGAACTACTCCTATGATCCGCTAGTTCTCGGCATCAACAAAAAGCTCTACGATTCCATGAGTGAGGAAGACCAGGAACTCTTTGACCGTCTCGGCAAGGAGGCGGCTGAATACCAGGTAAAGATCGCACGTGAACGTGAAGCTGAGCAGATTGAAGAACTTAAAGCTGCAGGCATGAAACTTTATGAACCGACTGAGGAAGAAATTTCCGCATTCCGTGAAACTGTCCAGCCTGTCTATGAAAAGTATGAAGATATCTGGGGAGCGGACCTGCTGAAAGCATTCCAGGAACGATAAGGGGAGAACGAAATGAAGGTCCTAGATCATGTGGAGGAGTTCATCATCGCAATTGCCATGCTCGCTATGACGGTCATTGCATTTGCCAACATCATCGCCCGCAACTTCGCGGAGTTCTCATTCTCTTTCACGGAGGAACTGACCATTAACTTATTCGTTCTGCTTACCTTTGTGGGGACAGCCATGGGGGTGCGCAAATTTGCGCACCTCGGCTTTACCCTTTTTTATGACATAGGTGGAGCGATTGTTAAGAGAATCATGATTGCTATTTCCACGATTGCTGGACTGGTACTGTTTGGCGTGCTGTTCTGGTATGGAATCCAGACGGTGATGTTCCAGATAGAAATGGGTCAAAAAACGCCGGCTCTCGGGATGCCGCAATGGATCCTGACAATGGCGCTGCCTTTTGGAGCCTTGCTTTGTATGATCCGCACTGTGCAAATGAGCCTGATTGAATGGAAGTTGGATGGCACAGATCCGGCTCCGGCCAATCGTGAGAAAACCGGGAAGGAGGAAATGCAATGACTGCACTCTTATTGTTCGGTGTATTTTTCCTTCTGGTTTTCTTGAGAGTTCCGATTGCGATTTCCCTCGGCATCTCTTCATTAATCGTCCTCGTTACCAATAATGGGGCATTCGGCCTGGAAGCGATCACGGACATCATGTACACGAGTGTTGCCAAGTTCACGCTCTTGGCCATCCCCTTCTTCATCCTGGCAGGCGTGATCATGGAGCACGTCGGGATTTCAAAGCGGCTGATTGACTTTGCGCAAGCCATGGTCGGCCATGTCAGGGGCGGGATCGTGTTCGTAACCGTCCTTGTTGCCATCTTTTTTGCAGCAATCTCAGGTTCGGGGCCGGCGACAGTGGCGGCAATCGGCGGCATCCTGATTCCAGCAATGGTGAAAAGCGGCTATCGGAAAGAAACGGCGGGTGCGCTCCTCGCGAGTTCAGGCGCAATCGGGATCATTATTCCGCCATCCATCGCTTTTATCGTTTTTGCAGTCGTAGCGGGTGACCAGATTCCGGTCACCATCAACCGGATGTTTATGGCCGGTGTCATCCCGGGATTGCTGATCGGGACAGCGTTCATCATAGCGGCTTTATATGTGCGGTGGCGTGAAGAGAAAAAAGGGATTTTCCATGCTGATGAAGGAGCGGTCCGGAAAGCAACCGGTAAAGAAAAATGGGATGCTTTTGTCAAAGCGCTGCCGGGTCTTTTCATTCCAGTCATTATCCTGGGTGGAATCTACGGAGGCTTCTTCACTCCTACTGAGGCGGCAGTTGTTGCCGTGATCTACGGGCTGGTCGTGGGAGTGTTCGTCTTAAGGGGGAATCTCCTTAAGGGGATGTATCGGATTTTTGTCGATGCAGCGCTGCAGACGGCTGTGATCATGATCATCGTCAGTGCGGCTTCGGCATTTGCCTACATCGTTACCACCGAGCAGATTGCCAGGGACATTTCAACAGCACTCCTGGAAGCATCGGGCAATCCAATCATTATCCTATTGCTGATCAACGTTCTCCTGCTGATTGCAGGTGCATTCATTGATGCCATTTCAGCTTACTACATTTTTGTGCCGATTCTTCTTCCGGTCATGATTGCTCTTGAGGTCGATCCTACGGTATTTGGTGTCTTCATGACGGTCAACCTTGCCATCGGCCTGTTCACTCCTCCGGTAGGATTGAACCTGTTCGTTGCAGCAAGTATTTCAAAGTCTAGTATTGTCGATATTTCCAAAGCAGCATTGCCATTTATAGTCGCAGGCATCATTGTATTGCTGATGATCACGTACATTCCGGCTATTTCAACATTCCTGCCGGATCTGCTGAACGTTAAATAAGACATGGGGGTAGGGGAAATGACATTTTCAAAGGAAGTTGCCATTGTAACAGGAGCTGCAAGCGGAATCGGACAGGCAGTGGCAATCCAACTCGCGCAACAGGGGGCAAAGGTTGTGCTGGTCGATCTGAATCCTTGCCAGCAGACAATCAGGCAATTGGGGGACGCTGATTATCTGGAGTGCCTCGGCGACATCCGAAACAAGGAGTTTGTACGCGCGACGGTGGACCGGACCATCGAGACATTTGGAGAAGTCCAGATTCTCGTGAACAACGCGGGCACCGCCAGCCGTCTGGATCTTGAAGATATGACGGAAGAAATGTGGTATCGGGATCTGGACACGAACCTGAAGGCCACCTTCCTCTTTATGCAGGCCGTGATCTACCCGCATATGAAAGAAGCCGGATATGGACGGATCATCAATATCAGCTCCATTTCCGGCATGAACGGAGGTGTTGTTTCGGGCGGTGAGAAAAATGGCCGCTCCGGCCCGGCCTACTCCGCTTCAAAAGGGGGCGTCATCGCACTCACAAAGTGGGTTGCAAAGGAAGTCGGAAAGTACGGCATCACGGTAAACTCCGTTGCACCGGGCGCTACGGCTACAGCCATTACTGCAGGAGTGAAATATGACACGTCGGGCCAGGTAATCGACCGGATGGGCACACCGGATGATATTGCGGATGCCGTCCTTTACTTCGCCTCAAAAAACGCCGGATACACCACGTCCCAGGTTCTCAAGGTGGACGGGGGCTACAGTATTGGATAATCACCTTTTTCAGGCATTCTACGATGAGCAGACGAACCGGGTCATCGGCCGCTTCAAAAAGGACTGTGACTTATTTGGCGGCTTCAAAGAAGTATGCAGAGAAATGGACATAAAGGCTGGTCATTTCCAGTGTATTGGCTCACTGACACAAGCGGCTTTTTATCAGGTTGTCAAAGATGATGCGGTGCCGGCAGGTATCCGATATTCCGAGCGGCGCATTTCTGATTCTCCTGTGGAACTGCTTTCTGCAAGCGGATTTGTCGGATCCGATGAAACAGGAAAGACAGATGTCCATATGCATGGTGTATTTGTTGATTGTGATGGGAAAGTGAACGGCGGCCATTTTCTTGACGGGGAGAATCCTGTTGCTATAACTGTCGAATTTGTTCTCTTCCCGATTAGTGAAGTGGAACTCACCCGCCGGAAAGACGAAGTCTATGGCGTCCCTATTTTTCAATTTTCGAAGGGCGGTGCGTAAGGTGGAAACTCTGAGTAAACTTGCGTTAAAGGCTGCAGAAGCCAATCCTGAAAAAGTTGCGGTGAAAGACCGGGAACGGTCTATCACATACGGAGAACTTAAATCCCGGACGCTCGCGCTGTCCCATTACCTGAACCAATGCGGGATCGCAAAGGGAGACCGCGTAGCTGTCCTGATGAAAAACAGACTGGAACATATTGAGCTGGATGTGGCATTGGCACACGGGGGGATTGTCAAAGTACCGCTCAATTACAGGCTGCATCCGAAAGAATTGGACTACCAGGTCCGTGATGCGGGCGTGTCCCTTGTCATCGGAGAACCTGACCTGCTTGAAACACTAAGCGATGACCTCCCCCTGCTACTGGTGGGGGAACCCTATGAACAGGCAATTGGTGATCATATGGGGGCTTCATTTTTTGAGGAAGTTGATGAAGATGACCTGTTTGCAATTATGTATACATCCGGCACGACGGGAAACCCGAAGGGCGTCATGCTGAGCCACCGAAATATGATTTCAGGGGCATTGTCGCTTGCCCAGGTATGCGAAGTGGACTATGACGATATTGTCGGTCATGTTGCCCCTCTTACACACGGAAGCAATTTCTTAAGCCATGTTTCATGGCTCTATGGTCTGACTCAGGTCGTCTATGACAAGTTTGAGGCAGAGCATTTCCTCGATCGACTGGCAGCGGATCAGGTCAGCATCATCTTCATGGTTCCGACCATCGTCAACCTGATGATCCAAGATGCTTCGTTTGATGCAGAAAAGCTGCGCAATGTGAAGTCCATCAACATGGCCGGCTCACCGATTGCCGCTGCAAAGCTGCAGGAAGCACTCGACAAGGCGGGCACTATTTTCGTGGAGACATACGGGCAGGTTGAGGCACCGATGTGCATCACGATGATGCCCCGCAATGAGCTTTCGAGACGTCTGGAGTCTTGCGGAAGAGTAGGACCGTTCGTGGACATGAAAATAGTGGATGACTCCAGTGCTGAAGTGAAAAACGGTGAAGTCGGAGAGATTATCTGTAAAGGGTCGCTCGTCATGCAGGGCTACTGGAACAACGAGAAGGCCACTAACGATACGCTCAAGGATGGGTGGCTGCATACCGGCGATCTCGGATGGCGGGATGATCAGGGTTATCTCCACATCGTTGACCGGAAAAAGGATGTCATCATTTCGGGCGGTGTCAACATCTACCCGCGAGAGGTGGAAGAAGTCCTGAATAAGCATGACGGGGTTAAAGAAACCTGTGTCATCGGCGTAGAGGATGAGAAGTGGGGAGAGAGCGTCGTCGCCTATGTTGTGCCCAACGGACGGCGTGAGGTATCGGAAGGCGATCTGGTAGCGCTCTGTAAAGAACATTTGGCAAGCTTTAAAAAGCCAAAGGAAATATATATTGTGGATGCGCTGCCGAAGAGTTCTTACGGCAAAATACTGAAGCGTGAGCTGAAGGCAATGCATGCGGGGGTTAAGTCATGACGACGAACACATATATTCACGGAATCGGAATGACCAAATTCGGCACACACGTAGACCGGACACTAAAAGAACTTTTACTGGATGCCAGCCGACAGGCTTTGGAGGATGCCGGCCGACCCAAAGTGGATGCCGTCTTCGTGGGCAACTTCCTCGCGGGGAGCATGTCAAACCAGGAAATTCTGGGGGCAATTGTGGCAAATGACCTCGGCCTCGGTTTTGTGCCAACTGCGAAAGTCGAAGGCGCCTGTGCCTCGGGCGGTATCGCGCTCCGGCAGGCTGTTCTAGCTGTGATGAGCGGTGAGCATGACACGGTCCTTGTCGCGGGCGTGGAGAAGATGAAGCATGCCAAGACAGCCGAGGTCACACAGGCCATCAATGCGGCGATGGACACGGACTCCAGTGAAAAAAGTGCCGGCCTGACATTCCCGGGGTTTTTTGGAGTGCTGGCCAATCGCTACTTCCATGAAACGGGAGCTTCCAAGAAACATTTGGCCATGGTGGCGCTGAAAAACCGGGAAAACGCGATGAACAATTCGCTTGCGCAATTCACAAAAGAAACCAGCCTTGACGAGATCATGAACGCAAGAATGATCACGGATCCACTGGGACTCTTTGATTGTTCGCCGATGACCGACGGTGCCGCAGCACTTGTCATCTCCAGGAAGCCAAGCGGCATTCACATCAAAGCTTCTTCACTGGTTTCCGGTCCGACTCAGATGCAGGATGCAGCCGATCTGCTGTCGATTCCGGCAATCGGAGAATCGGGCCGTCATGCATATGAAAAAGCCGGCCTCGGTCCGGAAGATATCGATGTGGTGGAAATCCATGACTGCTTCTCGATGACCGAAATGATTGCTATAGAAGAACTCGGCTTTTTCCCGCGGCTGGAAGGGTGGAAGGCAGTTGAGAAAGGCCTCACCAAAGCAAGCGGGGAAAAGCCGGTCAATACGAGCGGCGGCTTGCTCTCAAGGGGGCACCCGATCGGCGCCACCGGGCTCGCTCAGATTTACCAGCTCGTCCGGCAGTTGCGTGGCGACGCGGCCAACCAGGTGGAGGGCGCGCGGATTGCTCTCGCACAGAACCTCGGCGGTACCGGTTCATATTCCGCCGTTCATATTCTGGAAAGGGTGTGAAGAAACTGAAAGTCTATTTTTGCTGTGGACACGAGACCGTGGTGAAGAGAGTGTACTGCCCGACATGCGGGACAGATGGAATCTCAGAGCGGGAAGTCGAAGATAAAGGGCGCATTTACAGCTTTACTAAAATCCATGTACCCCCATCCGAATTTGCCCATTTGGCGCCATATTATGTGGCACTGGTCCAGCTGGACGGGACCAACGCAAAAGTCACTGCGAGAATGACCGAAGACATCGCAATCGGGGACAAAGTGGAATTGTTTAATGTGGAAGACGGGGCTTATGTATACAAGAAAGCTTGACGAGGCGGCCTGTACTTAATTGAAGTACAGGCTGTCCGCCATTGAAGGAAGTGTGCGAGTGGATATCATTAAAACGATCATTTCGAAGTACTTGCCTTTTTGGATCGTCTTCTGTGCGGTCATCGCTTATCTGTTCCCGAAGGCTTTTTCGGGGATCAGTGGATGGACATCGATTGGCCTTGGGGCAATTTTTCTCTTCATGGGAATGTCTCTGGCTACTTCCCAATTGGTTGAGACGGTCAAAAAGCCAAAAGTCGTCTTGATCGGTGTCCTGATTAAGTGGACGATGACTGTCACCATCTCTGTCGGCCTTGCTTACCTTTTTTTCAGAGACCAGCCGGAGCTGGCAACCGGTACCATCTTGGCAGGGACTGTACCTAGCGGAACTACTTCAAACCTGTTCGCCCTTCTGGCAGGAGGGGATGTGGCACTCAGCATCGCAATGGCCACAACAGATACTTTCCTGGCCCCGTTGCTGACGCCGGTCCTCACACAGTTTTTTGCAGGTCAGTTTATTCCCGTGAGTTTCTGGGCCCTGTTCATCAATATTATTCTGATCGTTCTGCTTCCGCTGACCACAGGATTGTTCCTTAAATGGAAATTCACTAAAGCGGTAGAGAAGGTTCGACCGTTTACCCCATTGCTATCTCAGCTTGCATTATTCATTGTTGTGCTTTCGGTGATTTCCAATGCGCAGAATGTACTGAGCGATAACCTTAGCGTAATCCCTGTCATTGCCATAGTGGTGTTTTTTCAGGTTACAGTTCCGATGGTGGGGGCCTATTTCATTGCCCGAATGATCGGTTTGAAAGAACAGCATGCCCGCTCCATGCTATTCCATGTTGGCATCTGCAACACAGCCCTTGCCGCAACACTGGCTCTGGAGCATGTCAGTGCCTTGTCTGCTGTACCGGCTGTACTGAATATGGTGACCAATCTGACGCTGGGGGCTGCAATTGCCAACTTCTTTCAGAAGCGGGGAGAGGAAGGAGTGCAGCTTTCGAAAGCGAGAATAAAGCAGGTGCAGTAGTTTGGCCTGAAATGAAAACTCCGGAGGTTGCCGCCTTCCGGAGTTTTCATGGTTTCGTATCAGAGCTGATGCAGAGAAACACAGTCCGCCCGCCACTCCGGTTGTACCAGTAGTGGGATTCTCCGGCGTCATAGAAAAGTGATTGGCCGGGAGCGAGTTCTGTCAGCCCGGCTCCGATTTCCACAGTAAGTGTGCCTTCCAGGACGTAGACGAACTCCTGGCCGGCATGGGTAATCGGCCGGCCTCCATTTTGTCCGGGTTCCAGCGTGACCTGCATCGGCATGAAGTCCGGGGCATTGAAGCCGGGCGCGAGATTTTGGTAATGGACGCCATATGCGGCAATGCGTTCGGCCATGATCATGCTTCCGTCTTGATTGGAATTGCCGGCTTCTTCTTCGAAAAAATGCCCCGGACTGACGCCCAGCGCAACGGAGATTTTCTTAAGGGATTCCAGTGTAGCGGAAGATTTTCCGCGCTCCAGCTGTGAAATGAAGCTGATGGAGAAGCCCGTGTCTTCCGCCACCTGTTTCAGGGTCTTCTGTTTTTCCTTGCGAATTGCCTTGATTTTCAGGCCGAGTGTTTTGTTCAATTTAAAATCCCCTAATTTTCAAATAATTATATTGACAACGGTTTCAGGCTTGCCTATGATAATAGCATAATTGAAGTGACACTTCAATTTAGGGGAGTTTCAACTTTTATAAGGGGATTAGGGGGAATTCGTTTGAAAGACAAGGACATGAGGCGAGTACTGATTGCCAGCCTCGTCGGAAGCTCCATCGAGTGGTTCGACTACTTTCTATATGGAACAGTGGCAGCGCTCGTCTTTAATACGATGTTCTTCGTGTCTGAAGATCCGTCGATCGGATTGATTCTGGCTTATGCATCATTTGCATTGTCGTTCTTTATCCGTCCGCTCGGCGGGGTCATCTTCAGCCATATTGGGGACCGGATCGGGAGGAAAAAGACGCTCGTCCTGACACTCAGCCTGATGGGGATTGCGACATTTGCGATGGGCCTTCTGCCGACGTATTATGCAATCGGAATCTGGGCCCCGATCCTTCTGATCACGCTCCGTCTGATCCAGGGGCTCGGCATCGGCGGGGAATGGGGCGGCGCGATGCTGCTTGCCGTGGAATATGCCCCAAAGGAACAGCGGGGCTTTTTCGGTTCCGTGCCGCAAATGGGGGTCACAATCGGCATGGTTCTCGGAACACTGGCACTGTCCGTCATGACGCTTCTTCCTGAAGACGCGTTCATGAGCTGGGGCTGGCGTGTGCCGTTCCTGTTGAGTGCGCTGCTCGTTATTTTCGGGCTCTGGATCCGTAAGGGGATTGAGGAAACGCCATCGTTCAAGAAGGTTCAGGCGGAAGGTTCCGTCCCGAAAGTGCCGCTCGTCCACACACTCAAACATCACTGGCGTGAAGTGCTGATCGCGGTCGGGGCTAAAGTCGTCGAGACGGCGCCGTTCTACATCTTTGGGACATTCGTGGTATCGTATGCGACAAGCAATGTCGGCCACACAAACAGTGAAGTGCTGAATGCGGTCATGGTCGCGACCATCATCACGACGATCCTCATTCCGATCATGGGCAAGCTGTCCGACAAAGTCGGCCGAAAGCCGCTGTACATCTGGGGAGCGTTCGGCATGATCCTCTTTGCCTTCCCGTACTTCTGGATGCTCCATGAAGGGTCCAATATCATGATGTTCCTCGCGACCATCATTGGGCTCGGCATCATCTGGGCACCAATCACCGCTGTACTCGGAACCATGTTCTCGGAAATCTTCTCGGCGGAAGTTCGGTACACCGGCATCACGCTCGGTTATCAGATCGGTGCAGCGGTTGCCGGGGGCACGGCTCCGCTGATCGCAACGGCGCTACTGATGCAGTTCAATAATTCCTATGTGCCGGTCGCGCTTTACATCATCTTCACGGCGGTCGTTTCACTCGTCGCCATCTGGGCCGTGCGTGACAGGAGCAACCAGCAGCTGGATGAGGAAGTTCCTGCTGCTGCAGGCAAAGCGAACATCACAGAAAAGCAGCTGGTCTGATTCGGCTGCCACAAAAGGTGGAATAGAAATGATCATCATGAACGAACAGCAGATTATGGACATGTACGGGATGGACGATGCGATCTCCGATGTGGAAGCGACGCTCAGGTCGCTTGCCGACGGGAAAATCGACAACCCGCTCCGCACGGTCATCGGGTTCCCGGAGCGGAGTGCTTCGGTCCTGTACATGCCATGTGCGGATCTTCAGGATGGGATAGCAGCTAGCAAGACTGTCTCGATCTTTCCCGAGAATCCGAAAGCGAACGGACTGCCGACCACACAGGGCGTCGTCCTCGTGACCGATGCAACGGACGGCAGACATTTGGCGACGCTGAATGCGTCGTACCTCACGCGGCTGCGGACCGGGGCGATGAGTGGTCTGGCAACAGACCGTCTCGCCAGGCAAGAGGCGTCGGTCCTCTGTGTGATCGGAACCGGCGGAATGGCTTATGAGCAGGTGCTCGGTGTGCTGGCCGTCCGGGATATCCGAGAGATCCTTCTGGTCAATCCGACCCGATCGAAGGCGGAAGCATTCGGTGAGCGTCTCCGCAGGGAAGGAAGGATTTCTGGGGATGTAAGGGTCAGAGTTGTTGAAGACGTCAATGAAGCGGTGAAACGTGCGGACATCATCAACTGTGCGACACGCTCCGAGACGCCGGTGTTTGACGGTGAAGCCGTGCGGCCGGGTACCCATGTGAACGGGGTCGGATCTTACCTGCCGCATATGCGGGAAGTGGACGAGACGTTCATCCGCCGCTGCTCGAAAATCATCGCGGATGACCTGCATGGTGTGCAGGAGGAGGCAGGGGAACTGATCCACGCAAACCGCTCTGGTGCCTGGTCATTTGATGACCTGCACGGTGAACTGGTGCACCTGGTGACCGGTGAAGTATCCGGGCGGGGGAACGATGATGAGATCACTTTCTTCAAGTGTGTCGGTGCCGCTTATTACGATCTGGCGGTGGCAAAGGGCGTCTACCGGAAAGCGGAAGCAGGGGGACACGGTGTACAAGTTGAGGTATAAGAACTGCGGGCCGGCAGCGATGCCGGTCTTTTTACTTCAAGGAATGTGGACGCTATCCGCAGGCTTTTGCGATAGAGCTTTTTAGAGATATCATTGGCGCGGCATTTGGTTCCCTGTTGCGATCTCGTCATTCGCTCCTGAAGTATCGTCATTCGGCCGATTAATTTCGTCATTGACTGACAATTTGTCCGCGAATGACGAAATCGGAAGCGTGAACGATGAGATTGAACCCGGGAATGACGAAATTGTGCCCATGAATGACGGAACCCCCGCTTGATCTGAATTTCAGTGGCCTCACCGGCGGGCCGTCATATGAAAAAGCGATGCCGCGCGGGCATCGCTTTTCATCATTTTTAAAGCACTTTCTCGAGAAAGTCCCTCGCCCGGTCCGTCTTCGGATTGCTGAAGAATTCGTCCGGTGTGCCTTCTTCGACCAGTTTGCCCTGGTCGAGGAACAGGACGCGGTCGGCGACTTCTCGTGCAAAGCCCATTTCGTGGGTGACGACGATCATCGTCATGCCGCTTTTTGCGAGGTCCTTCATGACATCGAGCACTTCCTTGACCATTTCCGGGTCGAGGGCGGATGTCGGTTCGTCGAACAGCATCAGCTTCGGTTCCATGGCGAGTGCGCGGGCGATTGCGACACGCTGTTTCTGGCCGCCTGACAAGCTGGCCGGATAGGAATCGGCCTTATCCGACAGGCCGACCCGCTTGAGGAGGGTGCGTGCCTTTTCCTCTGCCTGTGCTTTTGATTCACCTCTTACTTTCATCGGCGCATACGTGAGGTTGCCGAGGACGGTAAGGTGGGGGAACAGGTGGAAGTGCTGGAATACCATGCCGATCTCCTGGCGCGCGGCCCGGATATCGGCTTTTTTGTCGGTGATGTTAAAACCGGCGATTTCGACCGTGCCGCCGGTCGGTTCCTCCAGCTTGTTCAGGCAGCGGAGGAAGGTCGACTTTCCGGAGCCGGACGGGCCGATGACAGCGATCACCTGGCCGGCATCGACTTCTGTGGAGATCCCTTTCAGGACCTCCAGGTCACCGAATGATTTGACGAGTCCCTTAACGGATATCACTTGCCTTCAGCCTCCTTTCAATCTTGCGTCCGATGAGCGTAAGGATCATGACGAGGACCCAGTAGATGAGTCCGACAAAGAGCAGCGGCTCGAACTGGCGGTACATGCTGGCACCGACGACCTGCGCGCGGCGCATAAGGTCGAGGTAGCCGATTGTCGAGACGAGCGCGGATTCCTTCGTGAGGGTGATGACTTCGTTCATGAGCGCAGGAAGGATATTTTTGAATGCCTGCGGGAGGATGATGTCCTTCATCATCGCACGATACGGGACGCCAAGCGCCTGGGCAGCTTCGACCTGCCCTTTGTCAACCGCCTGAATGCCGGCGCGGATGATTTCGGAAATATAGGCCGCGGAGTTCAGCCCGAATGCGGTGATCGCCGACAGGAACGGGGTGATGTCATATCCCGTCAGCTGCGGGACGGCAAAGTAGATCAGCATCAGCTGGAGGATCAGCGGCGTCCCGCGGAAAATGGACGTGTAGGCAACTGCGAATGCCCGGAGCGGAGCGGGACCGCTGATTTTGAACAGGGCGAGCAGCGTACCGATCAGGGCACCGATCAGAAGGGCGACCGCAACGAACTTCAGCGTTACCCAGATGCCTTCCAGCATATATGGGATATAAGGGGTCATCTGCGTGAAATCGAGATTCATGATGGATTCACTCTTTTCTGTCATCCCGGCCATGCGGGAAGTTTGGATAGGAAAAGGGGCTGCCGGATGAGCGGGCAACCCCTGCCAAAGGCTTATTCCTGGTCGGTCAGCCACTTGTCCTTGAGTTCCTGGAGCGAGCCGTCTTCTTCCATTTCGGCAAGCACACTATTGACGTCTTCGACGAGGTCGCTGTCTTTAGGGAAGGCAACGGCCATGCCCGGAGAGCTGGTCGTCGGGTCATCGAATCCGCCAAGGCCCTGTTCTTTGACGTGTCCGACCGCTACGGATTTATCCATATAGGCGGCATCGATGCGTCCAGTCTTCAGTTCCTGGATAAGAAGAAGGGAGTTGTCGAGCGCTTTGAGTTCAAAGTTGATCCCTTCATTTTCCTTCAGGCGTTTTGCGCCATCTTCCTGGATCGTTCCCAGCTGAACGCCGACGGTCTTGCCTTCAAGATCCTCAATGGATTTGATGTCTGAATCCGGAGTGGTGACGAAGAATTCACCGGAGCGGTTGTACTCGGTCGAGAAGTCGACGTTCTGTTTCCGCTCATCGGTTGCACTCATGCCGGAAAGGACCATGTCGACGCGGCCTGTGTTGAGAGCGCCGATCAGGCCGTCGAACTTCATGTCATGAATCTCCAGCTCATAGCCGAGTTCGTCTGCGATGTGGTTGGCAAGGTCGATGTCAAAGCCGATTTCCTTGCCCGCTTCGTCCCGGAATTCAAATGGAGGGAAGTCCGCGGATGTGCCCATTTTCAGGACTTTCGTTTCAGCGCTGTCCGCCGACGCGTCCGTTGTGTCGCCGGATGTGGAATCTCCTCCCGAGCCGCAGGCTGCAAGAAACAGTGTTGCGGATGCGAACGATGCAAAAATTGCTTTCTTAAACATGTATAAAACCCCCGTCGAATGTATATTTATTCGTTAAAATGATTATAGACTCTTAGTCCCACTCTGTAAAGTGCAAATTCATGCAAAAAACCGATTTCATATGAGAAATCGGTTTCAGGTCTCTGGTAGAGCGGGTGAGATGTTGATCATCTTCATTAAGACATTGACGATCCCACCTGCAACGTTGGCATACCTGCCTCTTAGTCTCTCGGCTCTCCCACGAGGAGATCCAGCTCAACTGTGATTTCGGCCGACTCGCGGTCTAGAAATCTGTTGACCGCTTCGGGGTCCGGCGACCAGGAAAGCGGAGTCATGCGTACCAGATCTTCAAGCTGCGAGCGTTCGAGCCGGACGGAGTAGCGGAGGGGAACAGTTTCCGTGCGGCGGAAATGCCGGTCGAAGAGACCAATTGTATCTTCATTGGAATACGTCCGGCGCTCATCCGTATAAAGGGCTTCCCGCAGCTCACGCAGGTAGCCGGCACCTGGAACGACCTTGATAAGCCTGCCTCCGGGAGCGAGCATCCTGGTAAATTCATCGTAGTTCGAAGGCGAAAGGATATTCAGGATGGCGTGGATGGAGCCATCTGAAAACGGCGATTGGGCCAGGTCGCCGACAAGCCAGACAGCACTCTGGAAATCTCTTGCTGCGAGCTGCACGCCTTCCTTTGCGATATCCAGACCTGCACCGGCCACATTCAGCCCGCCGAGCTTCTCCAGGATCCGGTGAAGATGTGTTCCTTCGCCGCAGCCGATGTCGGCGACGACAGCCGGCCGGGAATCCGATACAGGCATCTGCCGGATCCATTCAGCCGCCGCTTCATGGAACGGGGCATACAATCCGCTGTCCAACATAATCCGGCGCCTCGCCTCAAACAGTTCCTTATTATAATGGCCGCCGGCAGGCCGGGTCAGCACGTTGACATAGCCCTGTTTGGCAAAGTCGAATGAATGATGATCCCGGCAAAGGAGCCGTCCGTCTTCCTCGACACGGATCGGATTTCCGCAGACCGGGCATTTCAGCGCATGCTCGATCCGCGCCGCACGCCGGGCGCCGTCTGTCCGTTTTGACATGTGTGCACCTTCTTTTCCGTACAGTTTATGGGGTTGCCCTGATTTTATCAGGTTCCGTACCGAGTCCAAAGCATTCCCGCCATTTTCGACACAAACTCTCCATCTTTTCCGGTTTCCGTTTCACAGGCAGGGGTAGAAGTAAAAAGTACTGAGTTGAAAGTTTTTCCAAAGAATCAGAGGAGTTGGGGACATGTTTTTGGCGTGGCGAGAAATCAGACAAAATAAACTCCGGTTTGCGCTTGTGACGGCCGTGCTGCTGCTTGTGTCGTATCTCGTATTCTTCCTGTCCGGGCTGGCATCCGGCCTAGCCGGGCTGAACCGGGAGGCGGTCGACAAGTGGCAGGCGGACGGCATCTACCTGACCGATGAGTCCGATAAGAGTCTGACGCAGTCAATGATGGAGGCTGACCTGGCCGATGAGGTCGAGGCGGATGAAGCGGCGGTGCTTGCCCAGACGAACCTGATCGCCGACAACGGTGATGTAAAGAGCGGTGTCGCGCTGTTCGGCATCCGTCCGGATGAGTTCATCATGCCGGAGCCGACCGAAGGCAACGGGTTCTCGGAGGAGTTCGAAGTGATCGCCTCGGACAGCCTGAAGGAGGAAGGGTTCTCCATCGGGGATGAACTGGACCTTTCCGGGTCCGAAGAGACACTGACAATCACGGGATTCACGGACGAAGCCCGTTTTAACGCCGCACCGGTTTTGTATATGAATCTGGACGATTTTGAAAAGGTGCGTCCGGGTGCCGCCGCACTGGCGCAGCAGGATGAAATTGCGGGACAGGAAGAGCAGTCTGGCATGGTGAACGCAATCGTCGTCAGAGGCGCTCAGCCCGGTGATGTACCGGAAGACCTGGAGTATATGGAGTCCGAAACGTTCATCGAAAACCTTCCGGGCTACACCGAGCAGAACCTGACACTGACGTTCATGATCTACTTCCTGTTCGCCATATCGGCGGCGGTCGTGGCGATCTTCCTTTATGTGCTCACCGTTCAGAAGATCAGCATGTTCGGTGTCATGAAGGCGCAGGGCATCTCCAGCGCATATCTGTCCCGTTCGGTCATCGCACAGACTTTCATCCTCGCGGTGATCGGCGTACTGATCGGGTTCGGCCTGACGGTGCTGACCGGGCAGTTCCTGCCGGCCGCCGTACCGGTGTCGTTTGACTATGGCATGATGGCGATCTATGGAGCCGTCCTGATCGTGGTGGCAATCCTTGGGGCGCTCGTGTCGGTCTGGACGATTGTGAAAATTGACCCGCTGGAGGCGATTTCGGGATGACGGAACATGTATTGCAGATGGACGATGTGACGAAAACATTCGGTTCCGGAAGGACGGAAGTCCGGGCGCTGAAAAAGACTTCACTGGATGTAAACCGCGGAGAGGTGATTGCAATCATCGGACCATCGGGTTCCGGCAAGTCTACATTGCTGACGATTGCGGGCGGACTGCAGGGGCCGACCGGGGGAGAAGTGCGGATTGCGGGCGAGCGGATCACCGAACTCGGAGAAAAGGACCGCTCCAAAGTCCGGCTGGAACATGTCGGGTTCATCCTCCAGTCCTCGAACCTTGTCCCGTTCCTGACGGTTTCCGATCAGCTGAAGCTGCTGGACAAAGTCAAAAAGGGCAACATGAAAAAGGATGAGCGGGACGGTCTGCTGGAAGAGCTCGGAATTACAAAGCTCGCCAAAAAATATCCGAACGACCTGTCGGGCGGGGAGCGGCAGCGTGTCGCCATTGCAAAGGCGCTCTACAGCAACCCGTCTCTTCTGCTGGCAGATGAGCCGACTGCATCGCTCGACTCGGACCGGGCGTTCGAGGTAATGAAGCTCCTGAAAAGCGCTGCAGTGAAGAAAAATGCTGCAACCATCGTCGTCACGCATGATACCCGACTCACTGACTATGTGGACAAGGTCTATAAAATGGTTGATGGTGTCCTGCATCTCGAAGCCGACAAAGGCGGTGCTGAGCCGCTTGAGGAAGGGCGGACGGATTTCCTGGAGAAAGGCGGGAATGAAGATGGCATTTGACTATGACCTGGATTTTGACAACATTGATTTCAGGGAACGTCCAGATCTGTACCGGGTCGGCAGGGGCGAGCAGGGCGTTCTCCTCGTCGAACCGTACAAGAGTGAACTCCTTCCGCACTGGCGGTTCCGTACGCCGGACATTGCCAGGCAGTCTGCAGAAACGCTTTATGAGATGTTCGAGGACTATCGGAAGAACGATGACTTTGTCGGCATGGACATGGCACGCAAATTCATCCAGATGGGCTATACGAGGGCCAGACGCTACACGAATTACAAAGGCGGCCGGAAGTACAAAGAAGACGGAACGACCCACGAGCGGGTCGAGGATCCGGTAAAGGCGAAATCAGCCGCCATCTTCAAAGAATACTGGGACCGCATCCGGGAAGATGATGACTATCTGGGCCGCAAAAAAGAACACCAGAAAAATTACGGCTGATTTCTGTGCATAAAGGAAACGGATTCTCCCCATACTGAATGTGATTACGAAAAGGATGGGGGATTCGCCAATGGGTGTCATGAATGACAATCCGAAAAATGAACCGCTGCATTACGGTGAGGTCGTCGGTATTTGGGCTTACGTCGCTGCGAACAATGGTCTGATTAGCATGTACGAAGCGTTTGTGAATCATGCAGGCGACAAGGAACTGATCGGCGTGCTCGAAGACGCCATTAAGATGATGAAGTCGGAGAACACATCCGTCGAGAAAATCCTGAAGGAAAATGGCGTTACGCCGCCTCCGGCCATGCCGTCCCGAGGAAAAGCTTCCTCCGAGGACATTCCGACAGGCGCCAAGTTCTCTGACCAGGAAATCGCCGCAATTCTCGGCGTCAATGCAGGCCAGGGCCTCGTGTCCTGCAGCCAGGTGATGGGCCAGTGCAGCCGGGAAGATGTGGCCGCGCACTTTGCACGGTTCCATGCAGACCGCGCCACTGCAGGGGCAAAGCTGCTACGCCTTACGAAGCAAAAGGGCTGGCTTGTCACACCGCCGCTCCACCAGCAAAAAAGCAACTGAACGAATGCGCTCCGCCTCGGCGGGGCGTATTTCTTTTTGTATACCTAAAGGCATTCCAAAAGAAGGCAATCGGCAAGATTCTTTCTCAGAGAAGGAGTTTCGACACGAATTGTCAAAACAGTCAGGGTAGAAAGAAGGGATGTCTATGGAGCTGAACTACCACCCGCTGGGGGACGGGGCCATTGTTGTGACGGCCGGTGAGTCGATCAGTGACGAAACCACGGCGCTAGTGCGGGCGATTGCAGAAGCAATCACACGTGCAGAGATTCACGGCGTGTCTGATGTGATCCAGGCTTATGTCACCGTGACCGTCTGCTATGACGCAGAGGGAGGAATGACGTATAGAACAATGGAGAAAAGGCTGCGCGAGATTCTTTCGGATGTCAGGCCGGCCGGAAAAGGCGAAGGACGCACCGTCGAGATTCCGGTTTGCTATGGAGGTGAGTTCGGGCCTGACCTGGCGTTTGTCGCGGACCATAACGGTCTGACCGAGGAAGAAGTGATCCGGATCCACTCCGGAACTACTTATGACGTGAAGATGATCGGTTTTGCCCCCGGGTTCCCGTTCCTGGGAGGAATGGATGAACGGATTGCGGCCCCGAGAAGGCCGTCGCCGCGATTGGAAATTCCGGCAAGAACGGTTGGGATCGCAGGCGCGCAGACCGGTGTGTATCCGATTGGGACGCCGGGAGGCTGGCAGCTGATCGGCAGGACGCCGGTCGAACTGTTTTTGCCGGATCAGGAGATTCCGAGCCTTCTGCGGCCGGGGGACCAAGTCAGGTTCAGGCCGATCACCACCGAAGAATATAAAAAGATGGAGGTGGACCGCCATGCTCATCATTGAGAAGTCGGGCCTCCAGACGTCTGTCCAGGACCTGGGCCGGCCGGGCTTCCAGCAGTATGGGGTGGTTGCGGGCGGCGCGATGGATCCGTATTCACACCGGGTGGCAAATCTTCTTGCCGGCAACAGCGAGACTTGCGCCACAATTGAAGCGGCTCTTGCCGGACCGTCCATCCGCTTTGAAATGGACAGCCTGATTGCCCTTGCAGGCGGGGACCTGTCGCCGGGTATTGATGGGGAACCAGTCCCGATGTGGAGGCCGGTTGCCGTAAAGGCAGGAGCGGTCCTTACATTCGGAAAGCCGGTCTCGGGCTGCCGGGTCTATATCGCGGTCGCCGGCGGAATCGATGTGCCGGAAGTGATGGGCAGCCGGTCGACTTATACAAAAGCCCGTATAGGCGGAGTGGAAGGCCGGTGCCTTAAGAAGGGCGACATGCTTCAGGCCGGGAAGCCGTCCATTCTCGCAAAGCATTGGGCCGCGACAGCCCTTTCCAAAGCCGGAGAGAGGCAATTCTGTGCCGCGGACTGGTCCGTCTCGGATGAACTCGTTCCGCGTTACGGAAATCAGGCGGAAATACGGATGATGAAAGGGCCGCAGCATCGCTGGTTTGACGAAGAAAGCAGGTCACTGTTCTTCAGTGGGACCTTCACCGTCTCCTCGGAATCCGACCGGATGGGCTACCGGCTGAAAGGGGATGCGCTCCGTTTGTCCGAGCCGCGAGAGCTTCTTTCGGAAGGTGTCGTGGCCGGGGCGGTCCAGGTGCCGTCCGGCGGCAGTCCGATCCTTCTCATGGCGGACCGGCAGACAACCGGGGGCTACCCGAAGATCGGCCAGGCGGCATCGGTCGACCTTCCGCTTGTCGCCCAGCTGCAGCCGGGGGCCCAACTCCGATTCAAGGAAGTATCCGTGGATGAAGCGCAACAGCTTCTGATTCAACGGAAAAAACGGCTTGCGGAACTGAAACTGGCCGTAGAGCTGAAAATGAAAGGGGTATAAACATGGATTATCAAGTGGACCTGAACTGCGATATGGGAGAATCATTTGGTGCCTATACGATGGGAAATGACGAACAAATCCTTGACCTGATCACAAGTGCAAACGTCGCCTGCGGCTTTCACGCGGGTGATCCGTCCGTCATGAAGAAAACGGTGCGGATGGCAATGGAAAAAGGCGTCGGAATCGGTGCCCATCCCGGAACGCCTGACCTGGCCGGATTCGGCCGGCGCGCCATGGCCATTTCAGCGGAAGAGGCGTATGACCTCACGATGTACCAGATCGGTGCCCTTGATGCGTTTATCCGCTCGGAAGGGGGCGTGATGCAGCACGTCAAGCCGCACGGTGCGCTCTACAACATGGCGGCAAAGGATGCTTTGCTTTCCGATGCGGTTGCGGAAGCGGTGTATGCCGTGAACCCCGAACTCATCCTTTTCGGACTGTCGGGCAGCGAACTGATCAGGGCCGGAGAAAAAATCGGGCTCCGGACTGCGAGCGAAGTCTTTTCGGACCGGACGTATCAGCCGAACGGATCACTCACGAACCGCCGGGAACCGAACGCGCTCATCACGGATCCGGAAACTGCAGGAGCACAGGTGGTCCGGATGGTCAAAGAGGGCAAAGTGAAGACAGTCGACCAGACTGATTTCAAACTGCGCGCGGACACCGTCTGCATCCATGGCGACGGCGTCACCGCACTGGAGTTTGCCCGCCGGCTCAAAGCCCTGCTGCCCGAGGAAGGGGTAAAAGTGGAGAAGATCGGCAGCCGGTTTTCATGACTGTCCGGTAAAACATTCGCTAGAGAATAGGGGAAATGTAGGGGGAGACCAATGAATCAGACAGTGGACCAAAAACAAATCCGCAGCGTCATGCTCGGTGCCGCGTTCCTGATGGCCACCTCGGCCATCGGACCGGGTTTTCTTACGCAGACGACAGTATTTACCGAACAGCTCCTGGCGAGCTTTGCGTTCGTCATCCTGATTTCAATTCTGATTGACATTGCCGCGCAGCTGAACATCTGGCGGATCATCGCCGTTTCCGGCAAACGGGCGCAGGACATCGCAAACGATGTGCTGCCGGGCCTGGGGTATGTGCTCGCGCTGCTTGTCGTTATGGGCGGCCTGGCTTTTAACATCGGCAACATCGGGGGTGCGGGCCTGGGCGCCAATGTGCTGTTCGGCCTCGATCCGAAAACAGGCGCCATCATCAGCTGCCTTCTTGCCATCGGCATCTTTATCGTGAAGGAAGCGGGCCGTGCCATGGACCGGTTCACACAGATTTTGGGCTTTGTCATGATTGCGCTGACACTTTATGTCATGTTCACCGCACAGCCGCCATACGGGGAAGCAGCGCTGCGTACGGTGGCCCCGCTTGAGCTGGATGTCCTGGCCATAGTCACGCTTGTCGGGGGGACAGTCGGCGGTTATATCACCTTCGCGGGCGGTCACCGGCTTATTGACGCCGGCATCAAGGGGAAGGAGTATCTGCCCGTTGTCTCGAAAAGTGCGGTCACCGCGATCGGGGTCGCCTCGCTTATGCGGATCCTTCTGTTTCTTGCCGTTCTCGGTGTCGTATCCCAGGGGCTGAAGCTGGATCCGGGCAACCCGCCGGCATCCGTCTTCCAGCTGGCGGCAGGGGACATCGGCTATAAGATCTTCGGCGTTGTCATGTGGTCGGCCGCGGTCACGTCGGTGGTAGGAGCGGCCTACACATCCGTCTCCTTTATCCGGTCGTTCAGCACATGGATCGACCGGCATGCGAAAAAGTTCATCATCGGATTCATTTTGATCTCCACTCTCGTCTTTGTTATCGTGGGGCAGCCCGTAAAGATTCTCGTGCTCGTCGGCTCGCTCAACGGCCTCATCCTGCCGCTCGCGCTCGGCGTCATGCTGATTGCCGCCTACAAGACGCGGATTGTCGGTGATTACAAGCATCCGGCGTGGCTGACAGTACTCGGTATCATCACGGTCATCGCAATGGCTTTGATGGGCGGTTATTCCCTGATCAATGGAATCCCTCAGTTGTTTAAGTGATTCGGACTAATATTTTTCAGAACCCGATTGACGGGACAAGCCCCAACTTGGTATTCTAAATTTAACAGACAACGGAAAGCAGGTGATGTGAGATGGCTAAAGTAGAGATTGCAGTGAAACAATCCGGTCGGCCTGGAATCACACGCCTGCGGGGCGCGTTTTGACGCGTTCTCCTGTTTCGCGTGCCTGAGAACCTCCACAGCCGCCGGATTGACGGTGCTGTCGGAGGTTTTTCTTATGGTCACGGACATAACAGGAGGAAATGAATTTGAATACGACCCAATATGGTTTTAAAGATCCGTTCAAGACGCAGGCGGAGAGCCTGATGGCGACACCCGAGTTTTCACGGTGCATTCCGGGCCGGGTGGTCCTTGAACACAAACGGATGTACCGCGTGGTGACGGAGCATGGGGAATGGCTCTCGGCGGTTT
This sequence comes from Bhargavaea cecembensis DSE10, assembly GCF_000348905.1. Lineage (GTDB taxonomy): Bacteria > Bacillota > Bacilli > Bacillales_A > Planococcaceae > Bhargavaea > Bhargavaea cecembensis. Next base: position 923 of record NZ_AOFT01000004.1, on the reverse strand, counting down.
CGGGCAGTTTTGCGTTCCATTCAGCCGGAAGGATGGATTTCCCGTCAGTCGGGGACTGGGTGCTCGTGGAGCAGATGCCCGGCGAGGAGAAAGGAATTATCCATGCGCTGCTTGACCGGACTTCGGTCTTTACACGCAAGGAAGCGGGGCAGCGGGTGGAGGAACAGATCGTCGCGGCGAATGTGGACATCGTCTTTCTCGTCATGAGCCTGAATGCCGACTTTAACGCCCGCAGGCTGGAGCGGTATCTGGTTGCAGCCTGGGATTCCGGGGCGAGGCCGGTGATCGTGCTGACGAAAAAGGATCTGTGCGAGAATCCGTCCGACTATCTGGATGAGCTCGGAGGTGTCGCGTTCGGCGTGGATACGGTGCTCGTGAGTGCTGTGACCGGGGAAGGGCTCGACGAAGTCCGCGCCTTTCTCGGTGAAGGGGTGACGGCCGCGCTTCTCGGCTCTTCCGGGGCAGGCAAGTCCACACTCACGAATGCGCTGTCGGGCAAGGAAATGATGGCCGTGCAGGACATCCGGGAAGATGACGCAAAGGGACGACATACGACGACCCACCGCGAACTGATCCCGCTGCCGGGCGGGGCCTGCCTGATCGATACACCGGGAATGCGGGAACTCCAGCTGATGGATCAGAGCGAGGGATTGGAATCCGGTTTCAGTGATATTGATGAATTGGCAGATTCTTGCCGGTACCGCGATTGCGGACACAAAAAAGAACCGGGCTGCGCGGTCCGCGAAGCGGTTGAAGAGGGCCGGCTGCCGGAAGAAAGGCTCACAAGCTATTTTAAACTCCAGCGGGAAATCGCCTATATCGAACAGAAATCCGATGCCCGTGCCAGGATGGCAAGCGCAAAGCAGCGCAAGGACCTGACCAAGGCCGTGCGCCGCGCACAAAAACAGAAGAAACGATGAAAC